>CAWKMQ010000027.1:0-59072 GCA_963850725.1 Vicinamibacterales bacterium | reverse complement strand
CGGGGTGATCAATGCGATCGCCGCCGAGCGGCTCGGCGTCGGACCGTTCGCGGCTCCGGCGACCATGGCGTGGAGTTTCAGCGCAAGGGCGGAGTGATCGCGTTCAAGAACATGCTGCAGACGCTCGCCGAAGGATCGAACATGGCGACGACCGCCGACGTGCCGAAGGTGGCGCGCGTGGCCGGCCGCGGCGTCATCATGCTGGCGCGCGAGTCCGGCCGGCCGATCTTTCCGTTCGCCATGGCCACCAGCCGCTTCAAGCGTCTCAACAACTGGGACCGTTCGGTGATCAGCCTTCCGTTCGGCCGCGGCGCGATGGTGACGAACGATCCGATCTACGTGCCGCGCGATGCCGACGACGCGACGATGGAGCATCTATCGCCAGCGGCTGGAAGCCGAGCTGAAGGACGTGACGCGCCGCGCTTATGCCGCCAGTCGGCCGCGAGGACTCCCATGGCTAGCGACCTGCCGCTGACGCTGCGCGTCTATCGCTCGCTCTCGCACGGTCGCGGCGCCGCTCGCCGGCGCGCTGGTCAGGCACCGGCTGAAGCGCGGCAAGGAAGACGAGGCGCGCGTCGGCGAACGCAAGGGACTGACCGCACGCCGCGCGCCCGCGCGGGCCGCTGGTCTGGATCCACGGCGCCAGCGTCGGCGAGATGCTCGCGGTCGCCGGCGCTGGTCGAGCGCATGCGCGCGATGAACATCCGCATCCTGCTCACGTCGGGCACGGTGACGTCGGCGGCGATCGTCGCCAGGCGCTTTCCACCCGACGTCATCCATCAGTTCATTCCGCTACGACTCGCCGCGCTTCGTCGCGCGCTTCCTCGATCACTGGCAGCCGAGCTTCGCGCTGTTCGTCGAATCCGATCTCTGGCCCAACCTGATCCTGTGCCGGCGCCGAGCGCCGCATTCCGATGATCGTCGTCAACGGGCGGATGTCGCAGCGCTCGTTCCAGCGCTGGCGCACGGCGCCGGCGACGATGGGCAGCGCTGCTCGGCCAGTTCGAGATGTGCCTCGCGCAGTCGCAGGGCGATGCCGACCGCTTTTCGGCGCTCGGCAGTCCGCATGTCTTCAACACCGGCAACCTGAAGTTCGACGTGCCGGCGCCGCCGGCCGATCCGCAGAAGCTCGAGCAGCTGACAGCAGGCGGTGCAGGGACGTCCGGTGGTGCTCGCGTCCTCGACGCATCCGGGCGAGGAAGAGGTCGTGCTCGACGCGCATCGCCGTCTGGCGGCGTATTTCCCGGCGCTGCTGACGATCATCGTGCCGCGTCATCCCGAGCGCGGCCGACAGGTCGCGCAGCTCACCGGAAGCCTCGTCGTCTGCGCGCCGCCTTGCGCTCGCAGGGCCGAGCTGCCGTCGGCCGCAGACCGAGATCTATGTCGCCGACACGCTGGGCGAACTCGGGCTGTTCTATCGCCTGTGCGCCGATCGTGTTCGTCGGCGGCTCGCTGGTCAATCATGGCGGGCAGAATCCGATCGAGCCGATCAAGCTCGGCGCGGCCGTGCTGCACGGGCCGCATGTCGGCAACTTCGCCGAAATCTACCGTGCGCTGGACGAGGCTGGCGGCGCGCGGCTCGCCGACAACGGCGAGGCGCTGGTGAAGCAGATCGGCGGCTGGCTCGACGATCGACGCCGCGCGCCAGCGCGCGAGCGCGGCGGGCCGCGCGGTCGTCGATCGCCTCGGCGGCGCGCTGGACCGGACGATGGCCGCGCTGGAGCCCTATCTGCTGCAGCTGCGGCTCGAAAGCGGGACGCTCGCATGCGTGAACCGGCATTCTGGTGGCGGTCGCCGTCATGGATGTCGCGGCGTGCTCGCGCCAGTCGGTTCTGCTCTACGGAACGATCTCCGGCCGCCGCATGCGGCAGCGCGGGCCATCGCGCCGCCGTGCCCGGTCATCTGCGTCGGCAACTACTCGCTCGGCGGCGCCGGCAAGACGCCGACAGTCATTGCGCTGGTGAAGCTGCTGCGCGCTGCCGGCGAAACGCCGGTGGTGCTCAGCCGCGGCTATGGCGGCAGGCTCGCGGGTCCTGTGCGCGTGGACGCGGCGCAGCACACGGCGGCCGACGTCGGCGATGAGCCGCTGCTGCTGGCGCGCGCTGCGCCGGTCATCGTGTCGCGCCGATCGCGTCGCGGGAGCGGACGCGGCGCGCGAGGCGGGCGCGAGCGTCATCGTCATGGACGACGGCTTTCAGAATCCGTCGCTGCGCAAGGACTTCTCGCTGATCGTGATCGACGCCGGCCGCGGCCTCGGCAACGGCCAGGTGTTTCCGGCGGGCCCGATGCGCGCGCCGCTGGCGGCGCAGCTCGGCCGCACCGATGTTCTTCTCGTGTCCGGCGAGGGAACGCTGCCGCCGACGCTGTCGCAGCGCAGGTGCAGGGCAAGGGCGGGCTTGTCCTGAGGGCGCGCATCGTCGCCGACGCCGGACTGCCGTCGCCGCGCTGCGCGGCCAGCGCGTGCTGGCGTTTGCGGGCATCGGCGACCCGCAGCGTTTCTTTGCGACACTGCGTGCAAGCGGCATCGACGTCGCCGCAGACGCGCGCGTTCGCCGACCATCATCCTTTCACGGCCGACGAGATCGCGCGCTGATCGAGCGAAGCGCGCAAGGCTCGCTGACGCTGGTGACGACGGAGAAGGATTTCGTCCGGTTGCGCGGCCTCGGCGCGGATCGACGCCGCGTCGATCGTGCCGTTGCCGATCACGCTCGGCTTCGATGACGAAGCACGTCTGCGCGATTGGTTATGCGCGCTGCGCAAGCGCGCGAGCATATCGCGCTTGCGAAGATAGATCGTGCTCGCGAGCTAGCGCGCGCTGCGCCGCGCGCTCAGCTGGTGCCGCTCCAGCACCGCTTCCGGCGTGGCGTAGGCTTCCTGCCGGTCGACGCTCCAGTACTTCAGATCTTCCAGCGGAATCCGCGCGCCGGTGACGGCGCAACGCACATAGGCGCCCGGCGAGATCACGCGGAAGTCGCCGTCGAGGTATTGCACCTTCGCCTCGCCCTGGCCGGACGATCCGAACTTGTTGAGCACGAAAATCTCCAGTCCGACCGCATCGCCGCCGAATTGCGCGCGTCGGCGTCGGATGACCCCGCAGCCAATTAACCGCATGGCCGCGCCGCTGACAACCGCGCGCGCCATGCTGCGCGCGTGACGGCTTCGCGCAGCTTCGAGCGAAAGCCTTGCGATCGTCCGGCTCGCGACAGCCGCGAACGTCGCGCGCGATGCGGCCGGCAACGGCTCGCGATCGTCGCGTCAGCCCGGACAAGTTGAACCGGACTCGCCGGCGTCGAACCCTTCGCGACGGCGACGACCGACCAATGATCGCGGAACTGCCTTGATGAAGCGGCGAGCCGCCGGGTTCAGCGGTGCGTCGCCGAGCCCGGCCGTCCGCTGAGCCGATCGGAACCCGAGCTCCTCAGTCCGCGCCTAATGTCGCAGCCAAAAGGCTTGTAAAGTACAAAGGATGTGCTTTATAGTTTTCGCATGCGCCACGCTTCCATTCCACCATGAGCTACCTGCTCGCGCCGTCCGCCGACGACATGGCGGCGATCCGGGCGACGCTCGCCGACTACGCGGTGATGATGCGGCATTCTCGACGAGCTCGGCCGCACGCGCGGCGCCAGCGCCAACCTCGTCGCCCTGCACGAGCAGGCCTACGCCACGATCCGCGAACGGACGCGCTTGCCGGCGCGCCTGGTGACGCTCGGCCTGCGCGATCACGCCGGCCGGCAAGCCGGCGCAGCCGATCGTCGACCTGCCGCTGGACGGGCGCCTCTACGCCATCAAGAGCCCGACGCATCTCAGCCTCGCGACCGTCGAAGGCCGCAGGCTCATTCCCTATTCGGTCGCCGGCTACACCGCCGGCTGGTCCGATCACGCCGAAGCCCGGCTGATGCTGAACGATGACGAGACCCTCGTCCTCGTCGGCATCGCCTCCGCCGTCAAACCGAAGGAGACCGTCATGGCCACTGAAGGAATTCTGTCCCGTATCGGCCGCGTCATCGCCGGCGTCGCGCACGGCACCGTTGACGCGCTCGAAGGCGCGAACGCCATCGCCACGGTCGAGCAGTCGATCCGCGAGATCGACGCGGTCGCCGAAGATGCGCGGGCAGGGGCCGGCAAGGCCCGCGCCGAGGAGCATCGGCTGAAGGCGAAGATCGCCGAGATCAACGACGAGATCGAGGATCTCGCCGGCAAGATCGAAACGGCCTCGCCAGCGGCCGCGAGGATCTGGTCAAGCCGGTCATCGGCCTGCAGATCGATCTCGAGGCGCAGCGCGCCGCGCTGGAGACGGCGCTGGCCGAAGCCGTCGAGAAGATCGAGGAAGCCGGCAAGGCGCTTCAGGCCGTCAATTCCGCGCGCGCCAGGATGCCGTCGCGCGTCTCGCCGCGCTGAAGAAGAGCAAGGGCGCGGAGGAAGGCGCCGGCAGGCGCCAGCGCCTCGGTCCGCAATGACAACCGCCTCGCGCGCTCGCTCGGCACCATCGAGCGCGTCACCGGCGTGTCCGGGCCGGCCGACCACCGGCGACGTCCGAGGTCGAGGAACTGGCGCGCATGCAGCGCGAGAAGGAAATCCAGGAGCGGCTGGCCCAGTACAAGGGGAATCGCAATTCATGAGCGCGCTCACCGCGCCGGGCTTCTATCCCTTCACGATCGCGGCGCTGATCCTCGTCGGCCTCGTCGTCTTCGAGATCGTCGCCATGGTCGTCGGGACTGTCGTTCTCGTCGCTGCTCGGCCACGGCGCATCTCGGCCATGGCAGCGCACGACGGTCACGGTCGACCACGGCCCGCTGGACGCCTGGATGTCCTGGCTCAACAGGGGCGGCGTGCCGCTGCTGATCCTGATCATGATCGCGCTGGCGTCGTTCGCCATCGCCGGCTTTGTGATCCAGGGCGTCGCCAAGTCCATCGTCGCGCCGTTGCCGACGCTTGTCGCGAGCCTCGCGCGCGGTCGCAGCTGCGCTGCCGATCACGCGTACGCTTTCGCGCTGGACCGCGCGGATCCTGCCCGGCGACGAAACCGCCGGCGATCAGCCAGGCCGAACTGATCGGGCTCACCGGCACGGTCGCGCTCGGCCCGCTCGATCAGGGCAAGCCGGGCCGCGTGCGCGTCAAGGACCGGCACGGCAACATCCATGTGCTGCGGGCCAACGCCGCCGCCGGCCACACCATTCCGCAGGGCGCGAGCGTCCTGCTGGTCGACGGCGCCGACGGGCTGTTTCAAGCAATTCCCGCGCCGAAAGAACTCGGCGCGAACACCGATACGCGATTCAGGGAGGTAAACGCTCATGGATACCGCTTCCGTTCTCACCATCGCCGGCACGGCGATCGCCCTCATCATCGGCATCAGCGTGGTCATGGCCACGCTCTACACGCGTTCGACCCGCGACAAGGCCTATGTCCGCACCGGCCTCGGCGGCAAGAAGGTCGTGCTCGACGGCGGCGCCGTCATCCTTCCGATCTTCCACTCCTATTCCTGGGTGCAGCTCTCGACGCTGCGTCTCGAAGTCCAGCGCAGCGAAAGCGAATCGCTGATCACCGCCGACCGCATGCGCGCCGACATCACCGCGGAGTTCTATGTGCGGGTGAAGCCGGACGAAGAGAACATCGCGCTTGCCGCGCAGACGCTCGGCGACCGGACCACCGACGCCGAGCTGCTGAAGGCGCTGGTCGAAGCCAAGTTCGTCGACGGCCTGCGCTCGGTCGCAGCGACGATGACGCTGAAGGACCTGCAGGAGAAGCGCTCCGAATTCGTCAAGGCGGTGCAGGATGCGGTCGCGGCCGACCTGCAGTCGAACGGCCTTGAGCTCGAGTCCGTTTCGCTGACGCGGCTGGACCAGACCGACATCAAGCATTTCAATCCCAACAACACCTTCGACGCCGAGGGCCTCACCGCGCTGACCCGCGTCACCGAGGAGCGGCGGCGCGAGCGCAACGAGATCGTGCGCGAGAACGAAGTCGCGATCGCCACCAAGGACCGCGAGGCGCGCCTTGCAAGCGCCTGACGATCCAGCGCGAGCAGCGCGACGCCGAGCTCAACCAGCAGCGCGACATCGCCAACAAGACCGCGGAAACCCGCGCCGAACAGGCGCGCGCCGAGCAGGCCGCGCGCCTCGCCGAGGAGACCGCGCGGCTCGAGACCGAACGCGGCGTCGCCAAGACCGAGGCGGAAGCGCGCCAGTCCAAGGAAACCGCGCGCATCACCTCCGAGCGCGGCATCGCCGAGAGCGAGGCCGAAGCCAAGCGCATCACCGAGACCGCGCGGATCGAGGCGGCGATCGCCGTCGCGCAGAAGAGCGAAGCCGAGTCGCAGGCCAGGGCGAAGGCGGAAGAAGCCAAGGCCGACGCCGTGACGGCGGAAGAGCAGGTCGCGACCGCGCGCGCCGTCGAGATCGCCGAGCGCGCCAAGCGGATCGCCGTGATCGACGCCCGCAAGGAGGCCGAGCAGGCCGCGACCGGCATCACCGTCAAGGCGGAAGCCGAACGCGAGGCGGCGCAGAACCTTGCCGCGGCGATGCTCACCCAGGCCGAGGCCGAAGCGAATGCCAACAAGGTCCGCGCCGGCGGCATCATCGAGCTCGGCGAGGCCGAGGCGAAGCGCGAGCGCGCGCTCAACGAAGCGCGCAATGCGCTCTCGCCGCAGATCGTCGATTTCGAGCTGACCAAGCAGCGCATCGCCATCATCCCCGATGCGCTCGAGCAGGCGATGAAGCCGATCGAGAAGATCTCCGACATCAAGATCTTCAGCGCCGGCGGCTTGCTCGGCGCGATGGGCAACGGCGCGGTGGCGACGGCGCCAATGGCGGCGGTGGCCCGATCGGCGACCTCTCGAGCCAGCTGCTCAGCTACGGCGCGCAGAAGCCGATCCTCGACGCCATCCTGTCGCAGGCAGGTTTCACGGGCGACAATCCCGTGGATGCGCTGCTCAACGGAACCCAACGCCCGACGCCGCCGGCGCATATTGCGGGTGCGGAGAAGAATTGATTCAGCGCGTCGAAGTTATCCGCGCACGCTCGCTGCCAGCGAGTTCGGAGTCGGTGCAAGCGCAGACGCTTCGTCGTAGCGGCAGCGACGACGCTGCGCTAAAACAACTTCCCCTGCGTCGTCTCGGCCTGGCGCGGCTGCGTGTCTGCGGCTGCTTCGGCTTCGCCGGCGCGATGACCGCCGCCTCGCCCTCCGCCGTCGCGCCGACCGTTCCGTCGGAGAATTCCAGCGCGATGTGCGTACCGGGCTTGACCGCATGCGGCGCTGCGCAGCGTGTTCGCCTTCGGCGTCCCGCACCAGCGCATAGCCGCGTGCCAGCACGCTCTTGTAGGACAGCGCGCCGAGCAACTGCGCCGCGCGCTCGACCCGCGCCGCGCGCGCCGCGATCAGGACCTTGCACCGCGCGCGTCGGTGCGCTCGGTGAAGCGGTGCGTGCGCTCCAGGTCGCGCGCGAGGCGATGCCGGTGCGCCTCGGCGTTCGCGCGCAGCGAAGCGCCGAGCCGGCTCGTCAGGCTCGCGAAGCGCTCGCGCCGCCGCGCGCGATTGCACCTTCACGCATTGCGTCGCGCGTCCGCTCAGGCTGCGCACGTTTTCGTTCGCCCGTTCGATCTGCACCTTCAGCGCGCGCGGCGTCAGCGCGGCTGCGGCCGACGCGAACCGCCGGTGATGCATGTGCGCGGACGCTCGCAGCGCGCGCGGCAGCGCGGCGCTCGCATGATCGAGCCGCTGGCGCGGGATCGCCAGCAGTTCCTCGCGCGACGGCAGCGCGCGCAACGCGGAGCGCAGTTCGGTGCGTCGCGCCTCCTGGCCGCGCTGCCAGCAGGCGAACGCGCGCCGCGCGAGGCTCGCCACTTCGACGATCAGCTCGCTGCGCACCGGCACGGCCATTTCGGCGGCGGCGGTCGGCGTCGGCGCGCGCTTGTCGGCGGCGAAATCGATCAGCGTCACGTCGGTCTCGTGCCCGACCGCCGAGATCAGCGGGATCATGCTCTCGGCCGCGGCGCGCACGACGATCTCTTCGTTGAACGACCAGAGGTCCTCCAGCGAGCCGCCGCCGCGCGCGACGATCAGAAGATCGGGCCGCGGAATCTTGCCGCCCTCGTGTCAGCGCGTTGAAGCCGCGGATAGCGGCTGCGACCTGTTCCGCCGAGCCGTCGCCCTGCACCTTCACCGGCCACACCAGCACGCGGCGCGGGAAGCGGTCGGCGAGGCGGTGCAGGATGTCGCGGATCACCGCGCCCGTCGGCGAGGTGACGATGCCGATCGTCTCCGGCAGCCACGGCAGCGCGCTGCTTGCGCGCCTCGTCGAACAGGCCTTCGGCGGCAAGCTTGCGCTTGCGCTCTTCCATCAGCGCCATCAGCGCGCCGACGCCGGCGGGCTCCAGCGCCTCGATCACGATCTGGTATTTCGACGAGCCCGGATAGGTGGTGAGCCGGCCGGTGGCGATCACCTCCAGCCCTTCCTGGGGCTTGAAGCGCATGCGGCCGTGCGTGCCCTTCCAGATCACCGCCTCGATCTTGGCGGTCTGGTCCTTCAGCGCGAAATAGCAGTGGCCGGAGGAATGCGGCCCGCGAAAGCCGGAGATTTCGCCGCGCACGCGCACATGGCCGTAGGCGTCCTCCACCGTCCGCTGCAGGGCGGCGGAGAGCTCGGACACGGTGAATTCGGCCGTGTTCGGCCGGAGTTCCGGGGCGACGGCGGTCATCGCTCTCGAATCTTTAGCCTGTTCGGCGCATATGGTACATGCTTCGTTCCCTGATAACCCCAGCGATTCCAAGCCTTTTGCATGAAGATTCTGGTCCTCGGTTCCGGCGGGCGCGAACACGCGCTGTGCTGGAAGATCGCCGCATCGCCGCTGGTGACGAAGCTCTGGTGCATGCCCGGCAATGCCGGGATCGCCGCTGATGCCGAGTGCGTGCCGAGCGACATCGCCGACCATCCGGCGGTGATCGCCTTCTGCAAGGCGAACAAGGTCGATTTCGTGGTCGTCGGTCCGGACGCGGCGGTTGCCGCCGGCGTGGTCGACGACCTGAACGCGGCGGGCTTCAAGGCGTTCGGGCCGACCAGGGCCGCGGCGCAGCTCGAAAGCTCGAAGAATTTCACCAAGGAGCTCTGCCGCGACAACAACATTCCGACCGCGGCCTACGGACACTTCAAGGATGCCGATGGCGGCGAAGGCCTACATCCGCAAGCAGGGCGCGCCGATCGTGGTGAAGGCCGACGGCCTTGCCGCCGGCAAGGGCGTGGTGGTGGCGATGACGCATCGACGAGGCGCTGGCCGCGGTCGACATGATGTTCGGCGGCGGTTTCGGCGACTCCGGCGCCGAGGTCGTGGTCGAGGAGTTCATGGCAGGGCGAGGAAGCGTCGTTCTTCGTCGCTTTGCGATGGCGAGCACGCGCTGCCGCTGGCCACCGCGCAGGACCACAAGCGCGCCTTCGACGGCGACAAGGGCCCGAACACCGGCGGCATGGGCGCCTATTCGCCGGCGCCGGTGCTGACCGACGCGCTCTGCAAGCGCGTGATGGACGAGATCGATCTATCCGACGCTGCGCGCGATGAAGGCGATGGGCGCGCCGTACAAGGGCGTGCTGTATGCCGGCATCATGCTGACCGACAAGGGGCCGAAGCTCGTCGAATACAACGCGCGCTTCGGCGATCCGGAATGCCAGGTGCTGATGCTGCGGATGATGTCCGACATCATGCCGGCGCTGCTCGCCTGCGCCGACGGGCAGCTGAAGAATATGTCGCTGCGCTGGTACGACGAGACGGCGATCACCGTCATCATGGCGACCAAGGGCTATCCCGGCGACTATGGCAAGGGCTCGCGCATCGAAGGGCTCGACGAAGCCGCGAAGGCCGAAGGCGTCGAGATCTTCCACGCCGGCACCAAGCTGCATCGACGGTCACGTCACCGCCTATGGCGGCCGCGTGCTGAACGTCTGCGCGCTCGGCAAGACGCGTGAGCGAGGCGCGCGACCGGGCCTATGCGGCGATCGGCAAGATCGACTGGCCGGAAGGCTTCTGCCGCACGCGACATCGGCTGGCGCGAGGTCGAGCGGGAAAAGGCGCGTTAAGGAGCGAATGCGATGGAATACCTGCTGCTCTGGTTCATCGCAATCATCGTCGTCATTTCGTTGATCTTCGGCTTCGTCATCGGACGGATAGAGCGAAAGCGCAGCGTTCGATGCTTGTCGTTTTGATTGCGCCCTTCGTGATCCTCGTGGCGGTGGCGGGGTTTCTCGGGTCCATGATCATCGTCGAGACGTACCGCAAGCTGGCTGCAGGTCAGATGATCGATGGCGAGGCATTTGGAATGTTCGCCATTTCCTATCTTGTGGCGACCTGTCCCGCGCTCGTTGGCGCGCTTCTGGGGCGCATGAGGCGGCGAGATTAATCAGGCCCGCCGATCATCCTGCCGTCATCGCCGATAGCTCCGCCACCAGCGCGTCCTCGTTCGGCAGATCGAGGATGCCGTTGACGTATTGGGTGATGCCGCCGAAGTGGACGATGAACACCTTCATCATCGCGCGCCGCCGCTGCGCGGAGGTCTGGCCGGAATTCGTGAACAGGCGCATGCCTTCGGTGATCACCGAATGCACCGCCGCCTGCAGCGGTGGATTGAATTTCATCGTCGCATGCGGCCGGCTGGTCATCAGCCGGTAGATTTGCCGGTTGGCGAGCGCATAGCGGACGTAAATCGCCGTGTAATCCTCGCGTGTCGCGGCTGACTTCAGGCTCCGCCGAGCCGGGCGAAGGCCTCCGTCGCCACCGCGTCGAGCAGCGCCTCGCGATCCTTGAAGTGATTGTAGAGCGAGCGGTGGGCGACGCCAACAGCGTCCGCCACTTGCCGCACGCTCAAGGCTTCGTGTCCAGCGCGCGCGATCAGCCGCGTGGCGGCGCCGATCGCCTCGGCTTTCACGTTGCCGTGGCGATAGGTTTTGCGGCGTGGCTTTGTCGGCATAGGGTTTCATAGCCCATGCCGAGCGGTCGGCGCCACACAGCCGTCAGACTTGCTGCACGCGCGGTTGGCGACGCGGTTCTCGCCGTATTGCAGCGTATGTCCTCGTCGATCATCTGGCGGATTTTCGCGATGGCCTCGCCGCGCAATCGCTGCTTGGCGAGGGCGTGATTGGCGAGGTTGATCTTGCTGATTGCCAGCGCGGTCTCGTGCGCGGCGTGTTCGAGATCGGCTGCGGGTACAAGCCGGTCGAAGAAGCCGGCGGTTACGCCTCGGCGGGGCCGAACATCTCGCCGGTCACAACGGTGCGGCTGAGATAGGCCGGCAGCAGCCGCTGGCGCGCGATTTCGATCGCCCAGCGCGGCGGGGTGATGCCGATCGCGACCTCGTTCATGCCGATCCGATAGTCCCCGTCGGCGGCAAGCCGATGATCTGACGCCATGATCAGAAACGACGATCGCCACAAGCGACCGCCCGCGCGTGATGGCGAAGCTCGCGAAAATCAGGCACGCCGTCACGGCCAGTGCCGCCGGAGCGATGCGCGCCGCGGTCATGACGGCTCGCGAATCTCCACCAGCCCGCGCTCGACGAGATGGCTCAGCAGCGTGCAGACGTCTTCTCGACAGTGTACCGCGTCAACGTCATAGAGCTCGACGATCGCGCTCACGATCTCGTCAACTGTTGCCGTGCGCTGCAGCAGCTTCCAGATCTCGGCGCCGGCGCCATCGAGCCCGTAGTAGGTGCCGTCGTTCAGGTTCAACATCACGACTTCGGCGCCCAGCTCGCTCGCCAGCACGTCGTGAGCCATCGCCACGGTCGAGGATGAAGGTATGTTGGAGCGAGCCATCGATGATCGCAAAGTATTATAAAGTCCGAATCGAATCATGAACGGCATCGCAGGCGTGTGGAATCTCGACGCGCGCCCAATCGAGCGCAGCGTGCTCGCCACCATGAGCGCCCGTCTCGCCCATCGGGGGCGCGACGGCGAGCGCCTGTATCTGTCCGGCCCCGCGGGTCTCGCCTGCCAGCACTCCTGGGTCACGCCCGAAGAGCAGGGAGAACACCTCCCGCTCGTCGGCGCCTCCGGCGCGGTCCTGGTGATGGACGGCCGCATCGACAATCGACACGATCTCGTTACGCGATTGGAGCTCGACGCGACGGCCAGCGACGCCCGCTGCGTGCTGGCGGCGTACGAAGCCTGGGGCGAGGGGTTCGCCGAACGCCTCAATGGCGATTTCGCGCTCGCGATTCTCGACGCCGGCGCAGGACGCCTGATTCTGGCGCGGGACGCGCTGGGCGTTCGACCGCTCTATTACTTTCACAGTGCCGGGCTGTTCGCCTTCGGATCGGAGATCAAGGCGCTTCTGGCTCACCCTGATATCCCGGCCGAGCCCGACGATGAGGGGGTCGCCGACTTCATGCTCGTCGGCGCGCGGCCGCTCGATCGGCAGGACCTCACCTGCTTTCGCGGCATCTCCGCCGTCATCCCCGCGCACGTCGTCGTCGCGACGCGGCAGGGAACGATCCAGCCGTCGCTACTGGAACTTCGACACCGCAGGCTCGTTTGCGTCTGAAGACGTCCGAGGAGTATGTCGAGGCGTTCCATGAGCGGTTTGCCACCGCCGTAAAGCGACGAACGCGTTCGGCGTTCCCGGTTGCGTTCTCGGTAAGCGGCGGCCTCGATTCGTCGTCCATCATCTGCCAGTCGGAGACGCTGCGGCGAACGGCGAGCTGCCGGCCCCGTCAATCACCGGGCTTTCCTACGTCTCCGATCGCGTGAACACCGATGAGCAGCAGTTTCTCCGTGAGATCGAAGCCAAGTTCGATCTGCGATTCGACCGGTTCACCATCGAGACGCGCACGGGGCTCGTCGCGGGCGCACAGGAACAGGTCTCGGCCATCGAAGCGCCGTTTGTGGACTACATGTGGGGTGTCACGCGCGAGCTGCACGTGCGGGCCGCGGCACCGGGGCGCGCTCGCTGCTGTCGGGCCACTGGGGCGATCAGATGCTCTTCTCGAGCGCGTATCTGATCGATCTGTTCCGCCGCGGCGCATGGCCGTCGATCTGGCACCACACACGCGAGTACCGGCCGCTATTTCGGCAACGAGGAGACGGCGCGGCGCCGGCGCCTCCTGCTCGTCGACGCCGCGCGGTATCACGTGCCGCGCTCGCTCGCGCGCCGCTCAAATGGCTTCGACTTGCGGCTGTTCGCGCCACCCAGGCCGAAGTCTTGGTTTGCGCCGCGTTCCTCGCAGACGGCCCTGAAGCATCGCTACAGAGCTGGCGACGCTCGACGGCCCGTTCCACTCGGCCCATGCCCGCGCCGTCTACATCGAAGCGCGCTCGAATTACCAGGTGCAGTGCATGGAGTGGAACAGCAAGGTCGGCGCACTGTACGGGCTGGATGCGGCGTTTCCGTTCCTCGATCGCGATCTCATCGCGTTTCTCATGGCGATTCCGGGAGAGATGCACGCGCGCCACGGCGTGCCGCGCGCGTTGCTGCGCGAGTCGATGCGCGGCATCCTGCCCGATTCGATCCGCACGCGCACGTGGAAGTCCGACTTCAGCGCGTTTGTCAGCCAGGGTGTCAGCGACGACGCCGGAGAGATCCTGCGACACGTTGACCGCAACTGTCTCGCTGTGCGCTTCGGCTTCCTCGATCCGGAAAGACTCGCTGCCCGAGCTCACCCGCCTGGCCGGATTCTGACTGCCGATGATTGTTCGGATAGCTGGGATATGGCCGACATGTATGGCCTCGAGATGTGGCTTCGGGTATTCTTGGGCGGTCAGGTCCTGAACGAGGAGCACGCATGAAGCACAAGGCAGCGCAGCCGGCCTCGCCCAAGCGGGCGTACCGGAAGCCATCGCTGAAAATTCATGGGGATTTCCGCAAGGTGACCGCCAGCAAGGGCGGCATCAACAACGACGGCGGCGGTAAACCCCGGACGAGAAACAACCAACCCGCAACAGTAGTCGATGCCCGTGCGCTATCGCCTGTACGGGCTCACCCTCGAGTGCGATTTCCCGCTTGCCTGTCCCCGCGTTCCGACGCATCGCACGCCTGATGTTCGATTGACATGCGGCCGCCACGGCCCGGTTCGCGCAGGCGCGCGTCACTGGCGCGAGATTCCGCCACGCCGCGCGACTGGTTCGAATGCGTGAGGCTGCAGCGACGGCTCCACCTACCTGCGCTGGGCGAGGCTCTTCGAGTTCCTCGTGGCGCCTGACGGGCGCACGATCGATTCCGCCCGCTCGAACAGGCCACGCGCCACGTGCTGACGACGTATCTGCTGGGGCAGGTGCTGTCGTTTTCCCTGCTGTCGTTCGGATACGAACCGCTGCACGCCACGGCCGTTGTCGTCGATGGCTCGGCGATTGCGTTTCTCGGCGACTGCGGCACGGCAAGTCGACGCTCGGGGCCGCATTTCTCGCGCGCGGGTTTCCGCTGCTGACAGACGATGTGCTGGCGCTGAAGCTCGACGGCAGCCGCTTCCTGGCCTATGCCGGACCGGCGCGGCTCAAGTTGTTTCCGTCGGTCGCACGGACGCTGCTGAGACGATCCGGGACACATCGGCTGAATCCAGGAACGCGCAAGCTGGTGCTGCCACTCTCCGGCCGGAGTGCCACGTCCGAAGCGGTGCCGCTGGAGGCGCTGTACGTCTTGTGCGGGCCGGCACGCAGCCGCCGCGCCTCGCGAGTCACGCTGACCCCCTGACCGGCCAGCGCGCGTTTCTCGAGGTGATTCGATCGGCGTTCAACCTGATCCAGGTCGACAAGGCGCGACTCGAAAATCAGTTCAGGATGGCGGCGACTCTCGCGACTGTCGTCCCCGTGACGCGCCTCACCTATCCGAGGAAGCTCTCGCGTCTTGATGAAGTGTGCGAGGTGATCCTGGCACGCCGAAGAGGCTCAGCGTCAGACCGTGGTGCGACATGACCTGGTCAAACGCCATCCCGTCTCTCCACGAGATGCGCCAGTGCGACACCGGCATAGAAGAAAAAGACGAACTCCATCGGCGCGCGATATCGCGTTGCGGGAACATACACGGCATACACCAGCGACGAAAACGCAGGCGATCGCCACAGCGCAAAGTCCTGCGACGAGCACGTGGCGGCGCATGTAGATGCCAACCACAGCCGCGAGCATCACGAACGACGCCGCCAGCGTGTGGCCGATCACTTCAATTCGCGGACGTGTCACTGGCGCCTCGACAACGACCTTATCGGGCGGTGCGAGCGTCACGCGCGTCTCCGGACCAGAGACGTACAGCGGGATCAGCCGGGGCGAAAGGAAATACCCGGCGTTTGCGAGCTTTTCCGTGATTGTCCGAACCGGCGAGGCTTTCATGTGCTCGATCGCGGCGCTCGTCAGGTACGCATCGATGCGCGGGATGTAGTCCGCGCTGCCCGGCACGATGTCGGGCCGGGCCGTCGTCGCCAGCTCGTAGGCCACCGGCTCGAGCAGGTCGAGATCGTAGTCGGGCAGCAGCGCCGCCGTGTATGGCGAGTTTCCGATGAAGAGGTTGATCCCGCTCCGGGTCGGCCACCAGGATCCGTTCGCCCGGTGATTCCGAATCCACCATGGCAACACGAGGAGCATCGCCACACCGGCGACCACCGCGGCGTCGCGTGCCTGGCCGCGCCGCACCAGGACAGCCCCGACGAGCGCAATGAGCGGCAACACCATGGCCCGGCTGAGCACGCTGAGCCCGAGCCAGACGCCGGCGATCGCCGCGGAGGCGACGCCCGCAATCGACACGGCGGCGCCGGCAAACCCGACGAGCAGCACGGTTGTGAGAGACGAATCGCCGACCGTCGCCGCATGCCGGACGAGCATCGGATAACCCGCAAACAGCAGTCCGGCGAACACGCCGGCGCGCGCGCGATCCCGTCCGGCCGAGGACAAGCCGGTACAGCAGCACCGCGCCGAGTGAGGCGACCGCAATCTGCATCAGTTGGACGGCCAGCACGGAGTCGCGCGCGATGAGCCGTGCGCCGGCGAGAAACAGCGGATAGAGCGGTTCGAAGTCGGTCACGGGAAGGCCGTCGATCGTGAACGTTCCCGTTCGAACCAGACTGCCCGACAACGCCCAGTATTGGCTTTCGATTGGAGGATGAATCAGCAGCAGGTAGGCGAGACGCGGAAGAGCGGCGGCACAGAACAGGATGGCCGCCGGTTTCATATCACGCGCGCACCCTGACTGCTCACCTTTCCTGCGAACAGATCGCTTTCGAGGCCGGCCGCCGATCGAAATGCGGCCTGCATGGCGGCGCCGATCCGTTCAGCGGCGATCACGCTCTCGGCAAACGCAAACACCGAAGGCCCGGACCCGGCGATCGAACACCCCAGTCCTCCAGCCTCGAGCGCGGCGTTTTTGACCGCATCAAATCCCGGAATCAGCCGCGAGCGGAGCGGCTCGACCAGACGGTCTTCGACGCTGCGTCCGACGAGCCCCAGATCGCCACGGCCAAGACCCGCGACAAGCGCCGCCACGTTGCCCAGATTCGGCACGATGTCGTCGAGCGAGTACGTACGCCCCTTCACCAGACGCCGCGCCTCGGCCGTGGACACTTCGCAATGCGGGTGCACCACGCTGATGTGCAGCGTGTCGGGGAACGGCAGCGCAATGACCTCGAATGGTTGATAGCTGCGGACGAGCACGATGCCCCCCATGACGCTCGGCGCCACGTTGTCGGCATGGGGCGTTCCCGATGCGGCGCGCTCCCCTTCCATCGCACTCGCGACGACGTCGGTCTCGGCGAGCGGCCTGCCCAGCAACTCGTTGACGGCGACGGCGCCGGCCGCGCTGCTCGCGCCAGAGCTGCCAAGCCCGCTCGCCAGCGGCATCTGCTTGTGCAACCAGAGCCGCACGCCTCGATTCGCGCCGGCGCGTCGCAGGACATCGGCCGCGGCACGTCCCACGACGTTCTTGCCGGCATCGCGGCTCAAGAGGCCACGATCGCCCGTGATTTCCACGATTTCAATGCCGGGGCGATCGGTCAGCTCGGCCTCGAGCTCGTCGCCGGGCCGGCTGAGCGCCAGTCCGAGCACATCGAATCCTGGCCCGAGATTCGCTACGGTTGCGGGTGCGAAGACGCGAATTCGCCGATTCATTCGAAGTTTCGAGAGAGTATCACGGCATTTCGATTACAAAATCGAAACGGCGTGACACGGAATGGCACACTGAGGTTCCGGGCATGATGAGGCAGTTGTCGATCACAGTCGGCCTTCTCGCGGTGATGACCGCGAGCGCGTCTTCACAGGTGGTCCAACCTGTGGGCTCGCCGGGCGCCCCCACCACGGTGGGTACGTCCGTGAAAAAAGGCGAGGCTCTGATCAACGGCACCGCCGCCGATACCAACTCGGTGCCGCTCCCGAATGCGACCGTGCGCCTGCGCAATCTCGTCGACAACCGGATCGAACAGGTCGGCGATCTCGGATCAGCTCGGGAAGTTCAGTTTCATCGCGCGGCCCGAGATTCCATACGTCGTCGAAGTATCCGATCGCCTGGGCCACCTGCTCGCTGTCGGCGACGTCATCATCGTCCAGGCCGGCGAGGTCGCAGCGGCCGCGGTGATCGCTCCCCTCGCGCCTGCCCGCCTTAGCCGGCTTGTTCGGCGAAACGGCCAACTCCGTGCTCTCGGCGGCATCCGTTGGCGGGCATGGCGGTCGTCGATCCAGACGACCCGCCGCTCAGCCCCGAAAAATAGGTTTCCAGCCGTTCGCAAAATAACGAACGAAAAGCGAAGACCATGCTTCACGGCATTGACAGATTGTCGTTATAATTCTATACTGTCATATATAGTTCGTTATTGTGCCTGTCGAAAACTCAACCCTAAGCCGATAAATTGCTAAGCGAAATGGACCCGAGTCAACGGCCCACCGCCCCTACCGCCGCGCGCCAGTCCGCATCATCTGCTGCCTCGAAACATGGGCTGTTTCCGACGGACTCGGATACGCATCTGCTCGACCGGCTGAACGCGATCTACAAGTACCGGTACGTCGTCGTCACGATCTTCCTGCTCGTGTTGCTGGCGGTCACCATCCGGACCTACACCACCACGCCGATGTACCGCTCGACGACCAGCGTGCTCATCGAGGAAGACCGCACGTCTTCCGTCGCCGGCTTCAACACGCAGACACCCAGCGACTACACGCAGGACTCCGAGCCCTACTACCAGACCCAGCTTCGCATCCTGACCGGGCGCGAGCTTGCCACCCGCGTCGCGGACAAGCTGCAAGCTCGCCAGCGTCCCGGAGTTCAACGGTCAGGGGCCGGCGCGCACAGGACTCGCCTCGGTGCTCGACACGATGAAGCAGCAGGTGAAGGGCCTCGTGCGTCAAGCCACCGGAGCGGCCCCGTCAAGCACGCCGGCCGCAAAGCCGACCTCGGCCGATCTCGCCAACGGGTTCCTCGGCGCGGTCCAGGTGGAGCAGATTCGAGGCAGCCGGCTGTTCAACGTCTCTGTTACGTCGTCCGATCCCCAGTTCGCCGCCCGGGCGGCCGACACGCTCGCGTCGGAGTACGTGCAGTTCAATCTGGAGTACCGCACCGACGCCACGCGCAAGAGCCTCGACTTCCTCGCCGGCGAAATCGCCAAGCAGCAGAAGAAGGTCGAGGACAGCGAGCGCGCGATGGCGGAATACCGCGAGACGAACAACGCGCTGTCGCTCGAGGATCGCCAGAACACCGTCGTCGCGAGCCTGAATCAGGTGAACGACCAGTACACGCGCATCCGGACCGAGCGGATTCAGAAGGAAGCGCTCTACAACCAGATCAAGTCGCTGCCGCCGGCGTCGGTGGGCGACGCGCCGGCCGTGTCCGTCGAACCCGGTGGTGCAGAGCCTGCGCACGCCGGCTCGCCGAGCTGCTGCGCCAGAAGGTGCAGCTCAACGAACGCTACGGCCCCAAGAACCCGCAGGTCATCGAGAACGAAAACGCCATCATCGACACGACCAAGCAGCTGCAAGCCGCGCTCAATGCGGCGGTGCAGGCGATCCGCAGCGAATACGAGACGGCGCGCGCGACCGAAGCGCGCCTGGCCGGCGAGCTCAAACAGTCGCAGAGCGCCTCGATGGATCTGAACCGCAAGAGCGTCGGCTACACGGTGCTCGAGCGCGAGGCTCAGAGCAATCGCGCGGATGTACGAAGCGCTGCTGCAGCGGCAGAACGAGCTGCAGATCGTGAGCAACAGCGGCGGCAACAACGCGCGCCTGATGGATCGTGCGGTCGTGCCGGACACGCCGTTCACGCCCGACGTGCGCCGCAACTACCTGCTGGGCACGCTGGCCGGGCTGCTGCTCTCACTCGGACTGGTGCTCGCGATCGACTACCTCGACGACACCGTGAAGACGCCCGAAGACATCACGCGCCGCCTCAAGCTGCCGTTCCTCGGGCTGGTGCCGGCGGTCAAGGGCAACAATCACCCGATGCTGTCGCAGGAAGTGCCCCACGAGTTCGGCGAAGCGTTCCGCGCGCTGCGCACGTCGCTGGTGTTCAGCAGCGGCACCGAGGGCACGCGCGTCATCGGCCTCACGAGCGCCCAGCCGCTCGAGGGCAAAACGACGACCGCCTGCAACATGGCGATCGCGCTCGCCTATGGCGGTTCGCGCGTGCTGCTGATCGACGCCGACATGCGGCGCCCGAGCGTCTCGCGCACCCTGGGCATCGAGAACAACATCGGATTGTCGCACCTGCTGACGGGACAGGCGACCGCGCGACAGGCGATCCGCAGCACGAGCGTTCAGAATCTCTGGGTGATGACCGCGGGGCTCACGCCGCCGAATCCGTCCGAGCTGCTCGCGTCGGACCGGATGAAGACGCTCATCTCGAACGTGCAGTCGGGCCCGTTCGACTGGGTCCTCATCGACACGCCGCCGGTGCTGGCGGTGACCGATGCGGTGATTATCGCGCCGTGGGTCTCGGGCGTGGTGTTCGTGATCGGATCGGAGATGACTCAGCGCCGCCTGGCCGAACGCGCCGTCGAGACGCTGATGACCAGCCGTCCGCACGTGCTCGGCGCGGTGCTCAATCGCGTTGACATCATTCGCAACAAGTACTATTACTCGCGGTACTACGGCTACAAATACAAGAACTACTACGTCAAATCCACCGCGGCATAGGACGTCCGCGCCGCCGGGCGCCTGGGCCGCCGCGTTGATTCTGGCGTGGGTGACGTTCCCGGCAGGCGGCGTGTATCCGATGGGTGTGGATCCCCGCGGCCTGCGGCGTCGTGCTGCTGGCCCTCGTGGTCAGGCCGCGAATCACCGGCGACCTGGCGGCTCGAACCGTCGATATCGCGCTCGGCCTCTCGGTCGCCGCCATCCTTCTTCAACTCGTTCCCGCTGCCTCAGTCCGTTCTGCGCGCGATCGATCCGAACGCGCTTGGCGTGCGCGCGTCGTTGTGGCTGATGGTTCCGCCCGCGGATGCCGACGCACGCGTGCTCCCCATCAGCATCGTTCCGGCAGATACGGTCGCGGCGCTCGGCATTGTCGCCTGCGCGGTCCTCTTTTTCTGGACGTGCCGTCAGATCTGCGAAGCCGGCGGCGCCGGCCGGATGATTCGCGCGATCGCCGTCATCGGCCTGGTCGCATCGATTGCCGCGATCGTGCAGCGCTCGCAGAGCCACGACCTGCTCTACGGCATCTGGCGGCCGATCGATCCCGGCGCGCGCCCGTACGGCCCGTTCGTCAATCGCAATCACTTTGCCACGTGGGTCGTCATGGCGTGCCCGCTCGTCTTTGGCTACCTGCTCGCGCGCGCGCCCAACCACCCGCCGGCGCATCTGATGACGCAGCGGCTGGCCGCGGCGTTGAAGCAGCTGGGCTCGATGCGCATCTGGCTCGTCGCATCGGTCTGCGTGATGGCCCTTGCGGTGCTCATCTCGGCTTCGCGTTCCGGGGCTGATCGGGCTGATGTCGGCGATGAGCGTCAGCCTGCTGTTGCGGCGGCGGCAAGACGGGCCCGGCCATCCGCCGCTGGACGATCGTTCAGGCGTCGCTGCTCGTGGTCGTCGCCCTGTCGTTTGCGAACTTCGACGCGCTCATCCAACGCTTCGACCAGACGCTGCGGCAAGTCCGATGCCGGGCGCGGACGATCGGCGATCTGGCCCGACGCGGGACGCGTGATTCACAATTTCGCGCTCGACCGGCACGGGCGCGGGGACCTTCGGCAGCGCGGTCGCCGTTTACCAGACCGCGGAACCGGGATACTCTATCGGCGACGCGCACAATCACTATCTGCAATTGGCGGCCGAAGGAGGCCTGCTGATTGGGGCACCAGCCGCTCTGCGGCCTCTGCGCATTCTTCGCGCTCGGAGCCCGCAGGCTGAAAGAGGACGCGAGCGCTGATTACCTCGTGCGCGCTGGAGCCGTGGCCGGCATCGCGGCCGTGCTCGTGCAGAGCTTCTGGGAGACAGGGCTGAGAATGCCCGCCAACGCCATGCTGCTCGCCGTGCTGGCCGCGATCGCGACCTGTTCAGCCGAGGCGCGATCGGGACGACGTGTCGCGGGTGTTCGGGCGAGCGGTTCCGTCAGAGGTCGCGGGATCGCAACGGACGACGGCGGAAGCGTGGCCGCGAGCCCACGCGACGAACAATGCTGAGACTGGGCTTCGATCTCGACGGCGTCGTCGCTGATTTCCGTACGGCGTTTCTCGACGCGGCGGCCAAGGTACTCGGCCGCGAAGCCATTCAGCGGCCGTCGTCGCCGATGCCCGACTTCGACGCCGTGTCGGCGGCCGACGCCAAGCGCGTGTGGAAGGTGATTACCGAGACGCCGAACTGGTGGGTCGGGCTCGCGCCTTACGAACCGGCACAGATCGCGCGGCTCTATCAGCTCGCGCGCCGCTACCGATGGGAAGTGTCGTTTCTGACCTCGCGCATTCCCACCGCGGGCGACTCCGTTCAGTTTCAAAGCCAGGCCTGGCTCGAAGCGTACGGCTTCTACATGCCGGCCGTCGTCACCGTTCCGGGCTCGCGGGGCGAGATCGCCAACGCGCTCCGGCTCGATCTCGTCATCGACGATCAGTTCCTGAACTGCCTCGAAGTGGTCGGCGCGTCCCAGTCCAAAGCGATCCTCATCCTGCAGATGGGCGACGACACGCTCGAACAGCAGGCGACCGAGCGCGGCATCGGCGTCGTGCATCGCCTCGAGGAAGTTCTCGAGGTGCTGATCCAGCTTCAGGATTTCCTTCCCCAGAAGCGCGGCGTGGTCATGCGCCTTGCGGACTGGTTCTCGCGCAAGGAGCCTGAGAGCCACATCCTGCCGATGAATCCCCGCACGGCCAGACCGATACCGCCTCACTCCGATTAAGTCTCAAGTCTGAAAAGATAAACAGGAGATCAGGAGACTAGGAGAACCGGGATCTAGAACGCGAGCCGGCGAAGGACCAACTGCCGGACGGGCGGGTGCTTCAAGAGCTCGAGGATCAGCTGGCGGTGTCGGTTGAAGGTCGCCGTGCGGCGCACGATCGGCATGACGCCGTCGGTGCGCGCAAGCTCGAAGAGGGCTTCGATGTCGGCATCGCTCATGCGGTGCGCGACCAGGCGCAGCTTGATCTGCGCCTGAAACTCCGCCGAGAGCCGCTCGCGCCATCGACGCTCGTACGGCGCCAGCTTGTCGGCAGTCAGCTCGTTTTTCGGGAGCGCCGCTCCCAGCACGTCCGCGGCCAGCGCGGCGCTGAGAAGGCTGTAGTAGATGCCACCGCCGGTCGTCGGCTTCACGAGACCGGCGGCATCGCCGATCGCCAGCAGTCGATCGCCATACGTGCGCGGGAGCGGCGCCAGCGGCAGGACCTTCTGCCTCGGGCGCCGCATGGCCGACTCGTCGATGCCCCAGCGGCCGCTCACGCGGGCGGCCAGCCGCTCGAAATAGCGCGGCGCCTCGCTCTCGCACATGACGCCGATGCGCGCGCACTGCTGCGCGTTCCGAACCACCGGCACGACCCAGCCGAAGCCCTTCGGCGCAATCTCGCTGCCGAAATGCAGCTCGACGTCGCCGAGATGACGGGCGGGCAGTTCGATCTGCGCCGTATTGAGGAACATCCGCGGCATGCCGAGGCCGACCTGGCGATGGAGCGCGTAGTTCGCGCCGCAGGCAAGAATCGCGACCCTCGCGCTGGATGTCGCCATTGGCCGTCTTCACCGTGACACCTTTGCGATCGATCTGCAGCGCCGACGCTCTCGCGCCTTCCTGGACGACGAGCCCGGCCTGACGGGCGGTCGCCGAGAGCTCCTGGTCGAAGGCGCGTCGATCCACGACTACCGCTTCAACGCGGCCGCTCGAATAGCTCACTTGAGCGCCGGCCGGAGACCAGAAGCGTGCGGTCGTCAGCTCGTTCAAGAGCGAGCGGCGCGAGAGATTGAATTCCTGGAATGCTTCGGCGGCGAGGACGCCCGTGCAATGAACGGGCTCGCCAACAGCGGGATGTTCTTCGAGCAGGTACGGTGTGGAAGCCGGCGGCAGCCAGTCGCGCTCCGGCGTAGAGCCCGGCGGGGCCTCCGCCGATAATCGCCACATCCAGCATCGCGGGCATTCTATCGCTAAAACTTGCGCTCACGGGCTTCCCACGTACCGCGGAACGTGATCCAGAACGACAGGAGAATGAGCCGCACGTCGAGCCAGAACGACTGACGGCGGATGTAGAGCCGGTCGTAGCGGAATTTGTGACGCCGGGTGATGTCGCGTGGTGCGTAAATCTGTGCGACGCCGGTCAAGCCTGGCACGACCGCACAGCGCGCCCGGAATCCCGGGACCTCCTCGAGACGCTCCATGCTGCCACGGCCGTTCACCTCGATCTCGCCCGGACGCAGCGCCCTCGGCCCGACGAAGCTCATGTCGCCCCGGAAGATGTTCCAGAGCTGCGGCAGCTCGTCCATCGCGGTCGCCCGCATCAGCCGGCCGACCCTCGTCACGCGAGCATCGTTCTCGACGGCCTGAAGCGGCCCCACACGTGCCTCGGCATCGGGGACCATCGATCGGAATTTCAGCGCGAGGAAGTGGCGTCCGCGTCTTCCGACGCGTTCCTGGGTGAAGAAGATGGGCCCACCGTCTTCGAGTTTGATCAGCCCCGGCGATGATGAGCGCCACGGGTGCGGAGAGCATCAACCCGCAGCCCGCCAGCAGGATGTCAAGCAACCGTTTGGCGCCGGACACCTGTGCCTCCGATTTCGTGGTAGGTCGCGAGAATCGCGTTGACCATGCGGTCGACGGCAAACACCGATCGGGCACGCTCGGCCGCGGCCGTGCCCATCTTCTGCCGTTCCATGGGATTGCCCAACAGGCGTTCGATGGCAGCGCGCAGGGCAACCGGGTCACGGGGTGGAACGACGAGACCCGTTTCTCCGTGCACGTTGACCCATGACACGCCGGTACCGAGCTCCGTGCTCACAACCGGCTTCGCGCGCGACATCGCTTCGATCTGCACCACGCCGAACGCTTCCTGGCGCGTCACCGACGGCAGCACGAAGAGGTCGCACGCGCGATAGAGCGCGGCCAACTCGTCGTTGCTGACCTGTCCGGCAAACCTCACACGATCGGAAATACCAGCCGCGTGCGCCTGTGCTTCGAGCGCGCCTTTGATCGGTCCATCGCCCACAATGACCGCCGACGCCGACGAGTGGCGCAGGGCGTCGATCAGAACGTCCACACCCTTGTAACCCACGAGCCGTCCGACGAACAGCACGAAGGGCTGCTTCATCTCGCGTCGAATCTCTTCGGCGCGCGCCGCCACGCTCGCGGATTCGACGGGCCGTTCGACGCCGAAAGGAATCACCACGCATTTCGAACGCCATTCCTGCAGCGCCGGCGCCGTTTCCGACAGCGGCGCCGACGACACGACGATACGCGCGGCGCTCTTGAGCGCGAACCGGAGAAACGGCCGGTAAAACAGCCTGTACGCGCCAGCTCGGCCGGATGACGTCGCTGTGGAACCAGACGATCAGTCTCGCGCTGGGCCGCACGAGGAAATAGGCGACCAGCGCGATTGGGTTGGGCTCGTGCAGGACGATCAGATCGGCGTCCTCACGCGCGAGCTGCGCAGGAAAACCTGGACAGACGGCCACGGCGCCGATCTTCACGATCGACGGCGAGCCGGACCACTTCCACCGCGCCATCGAGCTCCTCCACGCGCGCGAACCGATCGTTGGCGGCCAGCACCCGGTTCTGCACGTGATTGGTCGTCTCGCGGCAAATGAGACGCACGATCGCTTCCATGCCGCCCTTCGCCGGCGGATAGAACTTACCAAGGTGGAGAACCTTCACGATTGCGCCACCTGGAAGTAGAGGTTCGTCATCTGGTCGGCGTACGTCTTCCAGTCGAATCGAGCGGCCTGACGGACACACGCGTCGCGGCGAGCCTGCCACGCGCGTTCATCTCGAGCTTTCTCCTCGAGCAGGCGCGTGACCACGTCGACCCACGATGGGATGTCGCCGGGAGCACAGAACACCGCGGCATCGCCGCCGATTTCAGACAGGGCCGGTATCCGGCTCGCCACGACCGGCGTGCCGCACGCCATGGCCTCGACCAGCGGCAGCCCGAAGCCCTCGCGATCGGACGGCAGCAGCACGAGCGAGGCGTGACGGTACTGTTCGGCCAACTGCTCTCGATCGAGCGTCGGCATCTGCACGATGTGGTCGGCAACGCCCAGGCGGGTTGCGAGGTCGGCCTGCTCAGAGGTCAGCGGCCCTCCCACACGCACGAGTCGAAGCCCGGGAATGACTCGCCGCGCTCCGGCGAAGGCCTCGAGGAGCACGTCGATGCGCTTGCGTGGAATCGTGCTGCCAACGTGCAGCAGGTCTGTCGTCCGAGCGCGTCCGTTCGATGCCGGCGTGCAGCTCGGGTGGACACCGAGATAGGTGACGCTGGTACGTGCCGGTGTGACGCGTCCGCTGGCCAGCAGCGCCGTCCTGGTGGCCTCGCTGATGCACGCGACGTGCGCCGCCCGCGAGACGCCGTCGAGAACCGACCGCGCCAGCAGCCCTTCCGGGCCGATCGCCGAGGTCGATGGAAGCGCCGCCGTGATGGCGTCGACGTCGTTGCACGTCACCACCGTCCGCTCGGCGGGCAGTACCCGCATGACGTGTGAGTAGCTGTGGTCGACCACATGGAACACGTCGAAATCGCGCACGCGCGGCGCGAGCCATCGCGGGTAATCCCAGAGCCGTCCGGTCAGGCGATCGGCGAGCTGCATGCGCGCGCTCCGTCCAATCAGCGGCAGCCTGCTCCACCGCTGGTTCATCCGTGGACGCAGCTGCACCGCCTCGATCCGCCCTCCCGACGCGCGCGGCAGCGTCTGCATCAGCATGTCGCCGATGAGATCCATGCTGGGCCACCGCTCTTCGAGATAGTCACAGACGATGCCAACGCGAAGGGTTGTCACGAGCTCACACGGCACACGAACCAGACCTGCGTGGCCAGTCGGGGTCCGAGCCACGAAAACGGGCTGGCCACGACGCGCTCGAGCACGAACTGCCGGCGCAGACGCTCGCGCAGCACCATCCAATTGAAACCCTTGTGATCGTGAGAAGGCCCGGAGCCGGTATCGAACACCGGCCGCACGAGATGCTGGCGATCGCCGGCAAACACCGAAGACAGCAGTTCCGGCCAGGAGTAGGCGCTCGTCCCGGGATAGTGGCCCACGCCTCGCCATCCGGCAATCCGCCGTACGGTCTGCTTCACGAGAACCGGCATGCCCGTCTCGACGGGCACGCTGACGATCAGCTTCCCGCCGGGCGCGAGCAGCCGCGCCATCCGCGCCAGTTCCGGTTCCCAGTCGACGACATGCTCGAGCACTTCCATGCAGAAAACGGCGTCGTAGGCGGCCGCCTGGTCGCGTGTGTCGAGCTCGCTGACCTGCAGGAACGTCAGCCTGGGCTCGCCGCGATACCGGCGCCGGCAATCTTCCACGACCTCGCGCGTGATCTCGGCGCCCGTCGCCGCGGCCGGCGCAGCGTCGCTCATCATGGTGAGAGCGAGGAAGGTCCCATCGCCGCTGCCGAAGTCGAGCACGCGCTTGCCGCGAAACTCGCGCGCCAGAGCGATGCCGGTGCTGAATCGGCGCGAATGGCTCCAGGCGACCAGCTTATCGTTCGAGAACAGCTGCTTGCGCGCGTAATGGCCGGTGCTGATCGCACTACGAAGGTCTGACACAGGCCTCGCTCAACACAGCGCGAATCGTGGAGAACGCCCGGTCGCGCGACCACGTCTGTTCGACGAAGGCGCGGCCGCGCAGTGCCTGCTCGCCCGCTTCCTCGCGGTGACCCGCCACCCACAGGATGGCGTCGCGCATCGCGTTCGCATCCTGACGCGGCGTCAACTGCGCGATGCCTTTCAACGTCAGCGCCAGGCCTCCGACGGCCGTCGCCACCGCCGGTGTGCCGCACGCCACCGCCTCGAGCGGCGACATGCCACCACCCTCCGCGAGCGACGCCTGCACGACGAGGTCGACCGCCTGCACGTACTCGCAGAGATCCTTCATGGGGTGGACGGCAGGGCGAGCGATGACCCACTCGGCCGCGTCCGGCAGGTCGAGCGAGCGGGCAATGTTCACGAACTCCTGAAAACCTCCGCCAAGATTGATCACGACCGCATCGAGTCCCCGCGCACGCGCCAGCGTCACCGCGCGCAGCACGGTTTCGGGATCCTTCTCGTGGCTGATCCGGCTCGAAAACAGGATGAGGAACTTGTTCTCCGGAAGCTGGTGCCGCCTTCTGAGCGCTGCGCGCTCCCCGGCGGTGACCGGCTTGAACAGCTTGGTATCGATGCCGCAATAGTAGCCCTCGAAGGCGCGGGCTGGAATGGCCGCCGCGAGATCGCGCAGATACGGTCCCGTGGTGAGCACCGCGGTACCCAGCCGGCCGCTCATGCTCATCGCCACGCGAAGGAACATCTCTCCGGCCATGGCCTCGATCTGGCCGATCTGCCCGCGCTGCCGCCGGCACCGGAAGTACTCCACAGGCGAAGTGCCGAGGTAGGTCACAACCGGAACGCCCGTCAGCTTGCCGACAATCGTCGCATTCAGCGAGCCGCGGCCCATCTCCTGGGACAGCACCACGTCGAAACCGCGAATGTGCCCGAGAAGATACAGGAGCGAGCGCGCCTGGAACGCCAGCCGGCCGCCGTCGATCGTATCGACGCTCAGCCGCGCCCCGCTCTCGGCGATGCGCTCGGACAGACCGCTCTCGCGAAACTCCCGTGCCGGTGTGGCCAGCGTGAGATCGCAAATCTCCGACAACCCGACGACGAATCGGATGTCCGTGAACCCTTCGCAGAAGTAGAGGACTTTCACGACTGCGACAGACCCGCCGCCCTCCGCACCGCGCGGGGAAGGACGGACATCAGATACGACGCGCACGGCTCCCAGCCCGGCGACGTGCGGAAGGCGTCGCGAAACAGCAGACGCGCTTCGCTGAGCTGGTTGAAGTACAGCCGATCGCGGCCGGCCCTGACGGTCGATTCCGCCAGCCGGGCGCGCAGGTACGGCGTCAATTCAGGAAAACGCCCGCTTTCGAGCAGCGAGCGCCAGATGAACACGAAGCATTCGCTCTTCTCAGGGCTGCGCCTGACGGTCTCCATCCCGGAGTGAATCCGGTACCGCGTCAATCTCTCGGGGACGTAATAGAACACACCGCCGGATGCCGCGAGCAGGCTCGCGATCCAGAAGTCGTACGCACCGGCCACCTCGGGCACCAGCTTCGAGTACTCGAACGCGCCCGCTCTGAAGACCGATGCCATCGCCACCGGCACGGCGTTCTTCTGAAGGACGAGCGCATGCGAGTCGTCGATGTCTCCCGCCCGCAGGTTCAGCCGCCCGTACGCGGTGGTGTTCTCGATCGTCGCGGGCTCGTCGATCTCACCGCTCTCTCTCATGATCCAGTGATCGCAGAACGCCAGGACCCTGCGGTGGCTGGCCTCGAGCGCAGGCACGAGGCGCGCGAGAAACTCCGGCTCCCACACATCATCGTCGTTCAGAATCGAAATGTAGCGGCCACGCGCCTTTCGGAGCGCCGACTGCAGGCTTCGTGGGACGCCGAGCGTCGCGGGATTCGCTTCATAGCGAAGCCGGCCGTCCGCGAACGCCGACGTCGCAATCTCCCTCGCGTCGGACGATCCGGAATCGTCGGCGACGATGATCTCGTAGTCGCCGAAGGTCTGCGCGGCCACACCGTCAAGCGCGGCGCGAAGATAGTCGAGGCGTTTGTAGACGGTGAGGATCACCGTCACGAGCGGCTTCCCCGTCACTCACTACCCATCTGCACGCGCACGGCGCCTACGGCCGCGTGGCTCGGCTGAAACATCGAACGGCCAAATCTGTTGAAGCACTTGTGAACGACGTACGATCAGTATCGCACCGCCGTAGCCGGTCCCCAGCTCGAGCACGGGTCCGCGAATCACGTTCGACCGAACCAGCCGCTCGACAAATTCCAGATCTGGTCCAACCATCGCTCACGCCACCTGCTGAAAGACTCTCATCAACTCGGGAAGATGCCGGTCCATCGTGAACGACGCGCCGACCTTCCGAGCGCCGCTGCACAACGCGGCGTAGTGATGCGGATCCTGGACGCACGAGACGATCGCCTTCGCGAGCGCCGAGGCCGACGGGGGATGCCCCGGCGCCAGGTGCCCGTTCACGCCTTCACGAAGCCACTGCGGGATGCCCCCGACCGCGAACGCCGCGGCCGGCACTCCGTGTTGCGCGGCCGTCGGTCCCACCGAACCGAAGGGCTCCGGCCAGACGCTCGGAACCACGAGAAGATCGGTCCTCGCCATCAGCACGTCGAGCTGGTCGGCCGTCCGCCAGCCCGGAAACGTCACCTCGATGTCGCTGTTCGCTGCCTGGATGGTTCGCGCGCGCTCTCCCCACTCGCGCCGGTCGCGTCCATCGCCGGCCATCGTGAGCCGAAGCGGCCGCCCGAGCTGCCGTTGAGTGTCGGGCAGCGCATCGAGCAGGAACGCTCCACCCTTCAGCGCATCCATGCGGCCCGCGAACAGGAGGTTCAGCGCCGCGCCCCCACGGTAGTCGTTCGGCCCCGGCGTGGACGTCACCGGGAACGGGACGACCGTGGAGCGAACGCCGTGACGGTCGAGCTCACTCTGCATGTGGGCGCTGTGGGTCAGCACGGCGCGATACTCACGCAGCAGCGCGAGCCTGCGGGATTGCTCACGATACAGGTTCCACATCGTCGATGGGCTGTTGCCGCCGCATCCTCGTGGGAAGTAGTACGCCAGGCAGGGTGCGCCGAACTGCCGGTCGCACGCGATCATGCCGGGACGGGTGTGGGTCTTGGTGCCGCTCACGCAGGTACCGACATAGGTGTGAACGAACTGTACCGCCGGCGCGATGCGGAGAAGATCGCGTTCGGCGCTGGTGTCGTGCAGCCCGTGCACGTACAGGACATCGGGCTTCCAGTCGCGCAACCGTTGAATCGCCCCGGCGGCGCCGAGCTCGGCGGCTGAAAACAGCGGCGTCTCGCTGGGCAGATCGATCGCGCTGGCGTTCGCCGGTTTCGTGGTGCTCGTACCAGAACGCCAGATCCAGCCCGGCGCGGGCCATCGCCGGCAGCACGAGCGAAAGATACGCCTCGATGCCGCCGAGCCGCTGAGCGGTCCACGCCAGCACGGCTACTCGCATCAGCGCCCCGAGAGCACCTCGCGCTCGACGGTGCGCCAGTGGTAGTCGGTAATCAGCGCGCCTTCGTTGCGCTGCGGCATGCGGCCGGTGCCGTAGACGTCGCGCGGCGCGATGTCGAACGTCATCGCCCGCTCGACGTAATCGTGGAAGGCATGATGGCCGTGCATGAACACGTCGAGCGCGTACGTATCGGGCCGGAGCGGAAGCCCCGGCACGCGGCACGCCAGCGTCCCGGCGCCCTTCGCGACCGAGAAGCTTTCGTTGCGGAATCCGCTGGACAGCGTCGCGACACGCGTCCCGTCGAGCATGTTGATCGAGACGCTGGCCAGCACGTGGTCGAGCGGCACCTTCGCCTCGTAGTCGATGAGGATGTCGAACGGCTGGCCGTAGCGAATCGAGCGCGTCAGCTCGCCATCGGCCGCGGTCATCGAAATCGTCGTCGCCCGAACGCCTCCCGAGCCGGTCCGATCGTGCCGATCGCGCAAGTCTCCGACCAGCGTGGAGTCTTCGTGCGCGGAGTACGCCTCGATGGCCTCACCCACGTCGCCGGCCAGCGCCACGCGCCCGTTTCGAAGCAGCACGGCCCGCGAACACAGGCTCCCGATGGCCGCCATGTTGTGGCTCACGAGCAGCACCGTGCGTCCGTCCGTCGCGACGTCGCGCATCTTGCCGAGGCACTTCCGCTGAAAGTCGGCGTCGCCCACCGCGAGCACTTCGTCGACGATCAGGATCTCGCTTCGCAGGTGCGCCGCCACGGCAAACGCCAGCCGCACGTACATGCCGCTGCTGTAGTGCTTGACCGGCGTGTCCAGAAAGCGCTCGACGCCGGCGAACGCCACGATGGCGTCGAACTGGCTGCGAATCTCGGCGCGCGTCATCCCGAGAATCGCGCCGTTGAGGAACACGTTTTCGCGGCCGGTCAGCTCCTGGTTGAATCCCGTGCCCACCTCGAGCAGGCTGCCGACCCGCCCGTGGAGATCGGCTTCGCCTTCGGACATCTCGGTGATGCGCGACAGAATCTTCAGCAGCGTGCTCTTGCCCGCGCCGTTGCTGCCGATCAGCCCGAGCACTTCGCCGCGCGCGACGTCGAACGTCACGTCCTTCAGCGCCCAGAACTGCTCCCGCTCGGCACGCGCGAAGGGATGGCGCACGCGCCGCACGATCGCCTCGGCGAGGGTCGTCGGCGCGGTGTAGTCGTGACGGATCGTGTACTGCTTCCCGACGCCGCGAACCGAGATGGCGAGCGCGCTAGACGACATCGGCGAAGCTCCGCTCCGTGCGCTTGAAAACGGCCGCGCCGAAGACGAACAGCCCGAGGGCGACGGCCGCCGACCACGAGACGAACGCGAGCGGCGGCAGCGCGCCGCCGGGCACCAGCGACGCGCGCATCCCGGCGATCAAGGCCGCCAGGGGATTCACGAGATAGAAGGCCGTCTGATAGCGAGCCGGAATCTGCGAGACGTCGTAGGCGACCGGGCTCGCATACAGCAGAAACGGAACCACGATCGGCAGGATGTGCTGAATGTCGCGGTACTTCACCGTCAGGGCGGCCGCGATGAACCCTGCCCCCAGCGCGAGACACAGGATGAGGCCGATCCAGACCGGGAGCAGCAGGGCGAGCGCCGGCGGCGACGATCCCTGAAACGCGAGCAGCACGACATACACGGCAAGCGCCACGCGCAAAGTCCAGCAGCGTCGAGAGCGTCCCCGACAGCGGCAGTATCAGGCGCGGAAAGTACACCTTGCTGACAAGGTAGGAGTTGCCCACGAGCGAAAAGCTCGTCTTGCTGAGTGTGAAACTGAAGAGGTTCCAGGCGAGCAAGCCAACGAACGTGAACAGGAAGTAGGAGCCTCCCGGCGGCCTGGCGCCGGCGACGATGCCGAACGCGAAGTTCAGCACGCCGGCGGCGATGAGCGGCTGGAGCACCACCCACATGATGCCCAGCGCGGTCTGCCGATAGCGCAGCTTGATGTCGCGGCGCGCGAGCTCGACCAGCAGGTCGCGAAACTCCGCCAGCTCATGCAGCTCGATCGAGACCCAGCCGGTTGTCGGGCGGAGCGTTCGCACGGACGACGTGCTCATGCCTCGACCGCCTCGAGCCGCCACACGGGCTTGATGCTGCAGCACCATCCAGCCAGTGCGCGCGCATGCCTCGAGCGCGGCTCGAATTTCCGTGGTGGCGAGGTAGCTTGGCGCCTCGAAGTGCGACGCCAGCGATCCGTCGGCCGCCGGCGCCAGCACCGGCCCTCGCATCGACCACCCGATCGAAAAGATCTCGTAGCCCGCGGCGCGAAGCAACGCCATGGCCCGGCTGCCGGTGCCTTCGTGGTCCTCGAACACGACGTGACGGATGCGATGAGCGTGAAGCGACCGCGCGGCGCCCTCGAGCACCTGCTCCTCATGGCCCTCGACGTCGATCTTCATCATGCCCGCTCGTTGTCCGCCGATCACGTCGTCCAGTTTTGCGACCGCCACCTGAACCATGCGTTCAACATTCGACGCGTCGTCTTCCGCCGCGATGTGCGCCAGGCCGTCGTTCGCCGACGCCGGATCGGGAAGCACGAGGGTGGCGGAGCCCGCCTCGGCACCCAGCGCTCCATCGTGCAGCTCGACAGCGGCCATCTCGTATTGCCGGCGCGCATGCTCGACGTTGCGTCTCAGCCATGCGGCGACGTGCGGATTCGGCTCGAACGCCAGCACGCACCCGTCCGGCCCCGACGCGACGGCACCGAGCAGCGTCATGTATCCCAGGTTCGCCCCGACGTCGATCACGAAGTCGGCGGGACGTGTCAGCCGGAACAGCACTTCAGAAACGGCAAGGTCGAACACGCCGGTGGTCCAGAGGCTTCGTCCTACGTGCTCGGTCGGATCGGCCCACAACTCGACACCCCACGACACCGGCATGAGCCGATGGCCGGGTGGCGGCGCGGAAATGCTCGACGCGAGACGCCTCGCCAGTTGATGAGGGCGATAGACGAACCACGGCTTCCAGACTGCAGTGAGGTTCATGCGGCCCGGCGCGCGACCGCCATCACCGAGCTTCCGAACGGAAGCCAGCCGGCAATCGCATGCTCGCAGCGAAACCATGTTTGAAGCGCCGAATTCAGGAATGGTGGCGGCACGCGCGGCACGGCGGCATCCGATCGGATCAACGCTTCCTTCGCCCGGACCGCGAGCTTCGGGAAGCGTCAGGGACTGGAACAGATACCGGGCTCCCGTCACGTCGAGATTGGCGGCGCGCAGCAAGCGCCGCACCTCGCCCGCCGCGTACCGCTTGACGTGGCCGTTGAGCTGGTCGTGCGAGGTCCACAGCGCGTCGAATGCCGGCACGGTGATGAGCATCTGACCGTCGGCGACAAGGAGGCTCGCGGCGCGCCGCAACATCGCCTCGGGGCGCTCAACGTGTTCGAGCACATCGAGCATCAGGATGAGATCGAACCCGCCGCTCGACGTGAACGTGTCGAGATCGCCCAGATGGATACGGTTGCGCCAGCGTCCGCTCTGCTCCACGGCAATTCGATCGGACTCGACGCCCTCGACATGTCCGAACACTTCGAGCGCATCGAAGAACAGCCCGGCGCCACAGCCGATGTCGAGGATCCTCGCGCCCGTCCGGTGTCCGAGAATCTGCCGCACTTCCTTCAGCAGAATCTCCTCGCGGACGCGCCACCACCAATGCCGGCGATACAGATCGCTGTAGGCGGTGGTGTACTCGGACTGCATTACTTCGCACCGAGCACGCGCGCCACGATATAGGGTGGACGGCCTTTGGCTTCGCCGTACACGCGGCCCAGATACTCGCCGATGATGCCGAGGAACAGCAGCTGCACCCCTGACAGGAACGTCATGATCAACAACGACGCCGTGAACCCTGCCGGAACCTCGCCGACCGCCAGGCGCACGTAGATGGCGTACAGCGCAAAGGCCGCCGAGGCGGCAATCGCCAGCGCACCCGTCACCGCGGCGGCCCGCAGCGGCACAATCGAAAACGAGCACACACCGTCGAGCGCCAGCTTGATGAGCTTCCAGGTGCTGTATTTCGGCTTGCCGGCAAACCGGGCCGCGCGATCGACGTCGATGCCGACCTGCCTGAACCCCACCCACGCGCGAAGCCCGCGCAGATACCGCTCATGTTCGGGCAAGCCTCTCAGCGTCGTCACGACGGGGGCGCCGAGCAGCGCGAAGTCGCCGCTGTCGAGCGGCAGATCCGTATCCGACAGGGCCGAGATGAGACGATAGAACGTTCGATAGGCGGCCCGCTTGAGCCAGCTTTCCTGACGCGTTTTCCGCCGCGCGAACACGACATCGGCGCCGGCTTCGTGATGCTTCACGAACTCCGGAATCACCTCGGGCTGATCCTGGAGATCGCCGTCCATCAGCACCACGGCATCGCCCTCGGCGTGATCGAGCGCCGCGCCCATGGCCGCCTGGTGGCCGAAATTGCGCGAGAGCACGACGAGCTTGATGCGCCGGTCGCCGGCCGCGGCGTCCTCGAGCATCTTCCGCGTCCGATCGGTGCTGCCGTCGTCGACGAACACCATCTCGTGGGGCCCGCCCGGGATGCCGTCGAGCACGGCGCCGAGGCGCGACAGCAGTTCCGGGATGTTTTCCTGCTCGTTGAAGATCGGAATGCCGACGGACAATCTCACCGGCGCACCCGGCCCTGGAGATAGATCATGGCCCACAGTCCTCCACCGAAGGTGTAGGGCTCGGTCACGACGGGCTCGAAGACCGCGCTGAAGAGCCCGGTCCAGCTCTCGATCGATCGGGCGAAGCGCCCGCGATCGAGCTTTGCCATCACGCGCGCCCGCGACAGGCGCGGCGGCAGCACGAGCTCGAGCACGTGCACGCGCCCGTCTGGCGCGACGAGCGCGGTCAGCCGGCTCAGAATCCGGCGACACGTGATCGTCGGACACGTGATGCAGAAAACTGTTCACGAGAATCGTATCGAACGTCCCGAGCGACGACAGATCCGCCTCCGTGAGATCGGCCTGGACGAATTTTCCCGCGTACCGCGCGCGCGCCATCTGCAGGTACCGTTCGTTGATGTCGAGGCCGACGTACTCCGCGTGTTCGAACCTGCGGGCATTCGTCCCGGTGCCACAGCCGACGTCGAGCACCCGCCGGACCGGCAGGTCGCGCAACCGGCGTTCTACGGGCGCGAACTTCTGCGCGGCAAACGGCGCCTGCCAGAGGGCGTAGATCGCCGGATGCTCCATCAACCGATCCCGTGCGCCTGCTAACGCCATCGCACCTCGAAACGCCCCACCGCTTCGCTAAAGGGAAACCGCTCTCGAATCCGCGCGGCGAGCTGCCCCGACGGGACTGTCGAGAACTGCGGCCGCTGATTCAGCACGACAACCCTGCCGCGAAGCCAGAGCGCCTCCTCATCCTCCCCGTCCGCAAAGAAATCGAAGAATGTGCCAGTCCGGCTCAGGCGGTCCACAAGAAAATACACCTCGGGCGAGTCAGGTCCCGCAATCAGCCGCCCGCGCCCGATGTGCTCGGCGACCAGCTCGGCGACGCGCCGGTAGGTTTGCGCCTCCTCGGCACGGACGTTCAGATGCCCGCGCGGCATGTCGAGCCTGGTCTCGAAGGCAATGGGCTGGTGCCAGGCGCCCAGACTGTCGAGGTATCCCCTGTTCATCGTGAGCACCGCAAACACGGCGAGCGATGCGCACCAGACAAGCAGCGCGGGATTCCTGAGATTCGAAAAATACCGGGCGCAGGCGGCACCCGCGATGACCGCCAGCGGCGCGGCATAACAGAAATAGATGGCCCCGCTGAACGGAAACTGGACGAGCGACGCCCACGCCAGCATCGCCGTGGCGCAAAAGAGAATGCGGCGCTGCTTCTTGTCGAAATCGGACCGCACCGCCAGCAGCCAGCTGACCGCCACGGGCAGCAGCGCGGCAAACGCGCGGCCCGACTGCCAGAATAGCTGGTATGCGGCGTAACGATCGAAGCTCACCACAATCGCGATCGCCGCCACCACTGACAGCCCCGCCAGCGCGAGAACGAACTGCATCGTGGTGAGGTGAATCCGTCGCGCGATCGGCAGCACCAGCGCCACGCACGGGACTCCCAGCAGAATGTAGCCCACCTGCGTCATGGGAAGGCTGGCAAACTGCAACCGCTTTTGCGGCAGGATGAACAACCCGTTCAGCAGCGGCTCGAGGCGCCCGCCTGTCAGATACGGAATGAGGCCGGCGACCAGAGGGAGAGATGCGCACAGCACGGCCAGCGCACCCGCACGATGGGCGTCCTCCCCATGATCGGAATCGGATTCCCTCGACGCGCCCAGAAGGATTCCGCACGCGACGATCGGCAACAGGAGGTAGATCGACTCGGTCGACGTCATCCTGATCTTCAGAATCGCGATCGCCAGGCAGATGCTTCCCAGCGCGGTCGCGATGCGAACCACACGGTGCCCCCGCCCGTACAGAAACGCCATGACGAGCGCCACGAGAATGTACAGGCCCGTCTGCTTGAACGCGATCGACAGGCCGGCGGCAAGCCCGGCCGCCGCCGCGAAGCGAAGCGACCCGGTTTCCGTGTAGCGGATGAAGGCCCAGACACAGACGATGGCGCACAACAATACCCACCACGATGGCAGCGACGCGAAGTAGTTGGGAAAGCTCCACGTCAACGACAGCATCGCGACGAGCGCGGCACCGATGGGCTCGAGAAATCTTCTGAGGATGACGTAGATCAGCAACTGAACGGCCGCGAAGGCCGCAAAGAGAACCCAGCGCAGGTGCACGAGGTCCACGCCGAACACCTTGAACGCGGCCGCGTGCAGCAGCGACAACCCGCCGGTATAAGGCTCCTGGTAGTCCACGTGCGGCAGGTGGCCGAGCAGGATGTGCTCGGCCGACTGGCCGAGCGTCCCTTCGTCGTGCGGCACCCATCCTCGCGGCATGAACATCCAGAGATAGACCAGCGATGCCCCCACGAGCAGCCAGCCGGCGATCTCCCTGCGGTCGCGCATCACGCCGCGGACCTCAGGACGGAAATCGTGTGCCGCACGTCGAAGTGCTCGTCGTAGTAACGGCGCGCGTCGCTCGACAAACGACGCCGCTCGTCCGGAGCGGCAATCAGGCGCGACACGTGCGCGTTGAACGCGCGCCAGTCGCCCACCTCGGCCAACCGCACGGTTTGCGATCGCTCCCAGAACGGCTCGGTCAGGTGTCCGCTCGTGGTCACAACCGGAACGCCCAGAAACAAGCCCGCCATCGTCGTCGTGCGGCGCGCGCTGACGCCGTCCGGGTAGGGCTGGATGAGGACGTCGCACGCGGCGACGTGGGTGCCGATGTGAGCGGGCTCCACAAAGCCGGTTGCGATGATTCTGTCGCGCAGTTCGGGATGTCGATCGAGAAACCCGGCCGCATACGATCCGCTCTTCTCGCCGATCAACACGAGCCGCGCATCCGGAATGTCACGAAGCAAGTCCGGCAGCAACGCATCGAGGAGCGTCGAGACAAGCGATCCGTACGTGCCGACGTGGCCTATCAACCGTGCGCGATCGGCGCCAAGCGCCGCGCGAAGACGTGTCACCGCGTCCGAAGAGGGCTGCATCCAGTGCGCTCGGAATCGGCAGCCACGCGAAGGGCACCATGCGGCCGAGCGCATACGGCTGCAGCCGCGGCTGCCATGCGGGTATCGACATCCACACACGATCGGCAGCCCGCAGCAACACGACGGTCATCACACGATGCACGGCCGCGGCGGCCTTCTGCCGCCACGTCCCGGCGAATTCGAGATACGGCTCGTGGACCATCAACTCGATGCGATCGCCGGTGGCGGCGCGGCGTCGCAGCCAGAGGCAGAACGGCAGGTTCATCGCGCGCCGGCCGTACCCGTGCGGAACCCACTGAACGAGGATCCGGCGCGGCGACGGAAACGCGTTCAGTCCGGCGTCGGTTCGGCGCAGATCCTCGGCGCTGAAGTTCCCCAACGTGCGATGAACGCGGACCTGGCCCGCCAGACGACTCCCGCCCGTTCTCGCCAGGACACCACACGTGCACGTCATCGCCGGCCTCCGCCAGACCTTGCGCGACCTGTCGGGCGTAATCACCGACGCCACCAATCGCCGGCGGGTACTCGGGCGTCAGGAGGTGAATGATGGCCATCTGCGATCGGTCTAGTTGAGCGAGCCGTACGCGGACAGACATCGTGCGACGACCTGCGGCCACCGGAACCGCTCGAGCACGACCTCGCGCCCGTGCACGCCGAAGGCCGCCGCCTCGGCCGGGTGTTCGGCCAGCCACCGCAGCCGCTCGCCGAGCGCGTCACGATCGCCGGCCTCGACGACGAATCCGGTCTTTCCGTCCTCGACGATCTCGGGCAGGCTCGCCACCTTCGTGGCGACAACCGGCGCGCCGCAGGCCATCGCCTCGAGCAGGGTCTGCCCGAGGAGTTCGGGCACGTTCGTTTCTCCCTCCGGCGTTCGGTACAGGCTCGGCAGCACCACGCACAACGCGCGGCGATACGCATCGACGAGCATCTCGTCGGTCATGTCGTGTCTGAACCGGACGGCCTTGCCCCTGGCGAGCTCGTGCAGCCGTGCCACATACGGCGTGTCGTTCGGCGGCCCGACGATATCGAGCGACAGCCCCGCCGGCAGCGCCTCAATCAGATTCGCGATGCCCTTGTGCGGCAGGAGCCGCCCGACGAACAGGACACCGCCATCGCGCGCGATGTGCCGCGCCGGCGAAAATTTCGCCGTGTCGACGCCGCCGAGGATGACGCTCGCACCAGGCGAGTCGCGATGGCCGAACACGGTGCGGCTGTACTCGCTGATATGCAGGTGGCCGTGAAACCACCTGTCGGTGGAGACGTATGCCGAGATATCCCAGCCGCCGCCGCCAAGATCGGTGACGAACACGCGGCGGCCGGTCATGCGGCAGAATGCCGCGGCCGTGCTGCTCATCAGGACGTGCTGCTGATGGCAGTGCACGACATCGGCACCGAGAATCTCGCGCACCACGACGGGCGACCAGCGATTGGCCCACTGGCCGCGTACCGCCCATCCGCCCGCGATCACACGTACGCTGAGCCGATCGACCGATCGCTCGCCGGCATCGGCGCCGAAGGTCACGAGACGAGTGGGCACTTCGTCGGCCATATGGCGAGCCAGCTCGAGCGCGTAGCGCTCGGCGCCGCCGATCACGCCATTGGCGCCGAACAAGGCCGGCACCAGATGCAGCACGCGCGGAGGGCCGGCGTGCGTCATTTCACCGCTTCCAGTTCGATCGACAGAAACCACGCCGGAAACATCCATGCCCACCGCCGTTCGTAGGCCTGCGGGCGCCGGTTCGCGAAGCGATGAACGATCTTGTTGGCCAGCGTGGGATAGAACACGATCTGCGACCGCACACGCTTGAAGTGCGCGCCGCTGTAGAACCCAAGCGCGTGCGCGGGATCGAAGTAGTCGAAGCTGAACGCGCTGAAGTACCGGCGGTGCGTCGGATCGGTGTAGGCGTTGCCCGACGAAAAGTGCGGCACGACGATGTGCACGCGCGCGCCGCCGGCACACACGCGGTGAATCTCTTCCATGACGCGCAGCGTGTCGTCGAGATGCTCGATGACATCCTGGGCGTGCACCTCATGGAACGCGTTCGAGGGAAGCGGCCACGGCAGGACGGAGAGATCGTGCACGAGATCGGCCCCGACGCGGTCGCTGATATCGACGTTCACGGCGCCGTCAATCCGCTGGCGGCCGCACCCGAGGTTCAGAATGCCGTTTCGACCGCTCATGTCTCACCGGGCGTGTGCGTGTGGTGCTGCGCCTCGCCGTCGGCCTCGGACTGGGCTGCCGCTTCGCTTCGCTTCGGCTTCGGCCGCGAGCGCCTCCTGGACGTAGGCCGTGCGCTGCGCCGCATAGACGATCGCCGTCATCAGCCAGAACAGAATGCCGAGCTGCGTGTTGAACGCCGGCCCGGTGAAGCACAGCCCGGCGATGAGCACCTGGACCGACAGCGCCATGCTCGCCAGTTCGTGCAGCGGATGGTCGGGATTGATGGCGACGCGATAGGTGTTCCGCAATCGCGGCCAGGATGGCGCCGCCGTACAGGAACCACATGAAGACGCCGCCGTCATACAACCACCCGGTCGGCTGAATCTCGGCATGCAGCGACTCGTATTGCCAGTTGGGCTCGCCGAAGTAGACCGACATCATGCCCCATCGTCCAAGCCCGGCGCCAAACGGAAATTCGTAGGTGAGCTCTCGAATCGTGTACTCCAGGAAGAACCCGCGGTTGGTCTGATAGGTCTCGACGACGCCCGAGTCGACCATGTCCTCGAACCGATCGGACACGACATCGCCTCCGAGCGTAACCGCCCAGACAAACGATCCCGACCACGAGACCTGTGGCGAGCGCCGCGCGCCATCCTCCCTGCATCGCACGCCCCTGCCGCAGGCTGACAAACGCCACCGCCAGCATGCAGATGACGAGCATCAGCAGCACCGAGCGCACCTGCGTGAGATACACGACGGTGATGGCCACGAGCACCGCGCCGAGATAGTACGCGCGGTTCACGACCGTGATGTTCGACCGTGTCGCGAACCCGAACGCGAGAAGCGCCGCAATGACGCCGGAGATCGCCGCGCCGCCCGGCATGTCGCTCAGACCGGGCGGCCGCACGATCAGACGATCGTCGGTGCCGAGATAGCTCAACTCGTGGACGAACTCCGGATTCAGCTTCATGCCGAGCGAGCTGAACTCGGGCGGCAGGAACGTGTCCGGATAGTACACCTGCAGCAGCCCGAGGCCGGCGCTGAAGAAGTGCGCGGCGAAGACCAGGAAGATGAGCCGCTCGAGGCGCTCGGCCGTCAGCCACACGCGAACGGCCCAGAATATGGGCGCCGCCAGCGCCAGCTGAAACACGATTTGCGCGACGCCGGCCATCATCCATGTGCCGGGGTGCATCAGCATGAGGACCATCAGCAGGAATGACGTCAGCACCCAGCGCGCGCCGGGGCTCGCGGTGTCTGCGCCGATCGAGCGCGCGCAAATCCCGAGCGCAAGAAGACTCGACACGTACGGAAACGCGCGGATGTAGGTGCGATAGGCCTGCGAGCCGGGAAGGAACAGCAGCAGGCCCCACATCACCTGAATCAGCACGAAGGCTTCCAGCCACCCCCACTCGTGCCCCTGCGGGATCTGCGGCTCTTCGTCCCACTCGGCGGGCTGAAGCTGGACGGGAAAGATCAGCTGGCTAGGCTGTGGCGATTCGTCTCGCATCGGAATGAATCAGGCGGCGCAGCATGTTCCTCGTAGCGCGCCACCATGAGGTCCAGAGAAAGCTCTTTCGCCCGCTCGGCGCCGGCGATCTCCAGAGCGTGACGGGCTGGCGCGTCGTCGAGCAGCTCGAGAATCGCGGCGCCAAACGTGGCGCGATCGACGACCCTGCCGTAGCGTCCGCCGGCGAGGACTTCGCTGCTGCCGGGATTCGGGACGGCCACGACGGCCGTGCCGCACGCCATCGCCTCGAGATAGGGCAGGCCGAAGCCTTCGTACGTGCTCGGCGAGGCATACACCCACGCGCGGCTGTAGAGCCGGGCCAGCGCGAGATCGTCGATGCCGGTGTAATAGGTGACGCCAGGCATCGACGGGCCCGACGCTCCCACGAACATCAGCTCCGCGTCGGGACGGGCAGGCTGAATGATGCCGGCAAACACATCGAGCAGGAACCGTCCCTGCTTGCGTCCGTCGAGGGCGCCAACGAACAGAATCGAGGGCCCGGGTGTTTTGGTGCCCGGATTGGGCCGGAAGACTCTCGTGTCGACGCCGTTGGGAATCACGTGGTGAACGAACGGATTGTGGCGTCGCGCGTTCTCGCTGACGGCGACGGTGCCGCGCTCGAGAAGCGCGGTCAGCAGCTCCTGAACGTACACGCCGACCTGAAGCACAGCTCTGCCGGGTGACGAGGCATGCAGCGCTTCCTGCAGCGCGCTCCCGTGCATGACCCTCAGGATCGCTTTTCGCTTGAGCGGCAGGAGCAGGCTGTCGCCATGGGCGATGACGGCATCGAACTCGCCGTAATCGGGCAGCAGCGCGAGCACGTTCCCGAGATACCCGAACGTGAGCCGCCGGCCGAGCCAGGTGCCGACGAAGGACTTCCACGGGAGCTCCCGCACGTCGTAGCGCGCGCCCGCGGGTTTCGGTCGTGCGAAAACACGACGACGTGGTGGCCGCGCTCGGCGAGGCCGTGGGCCAGCATGTGCGCCACGCGCTCGATGCCGCCGCGCTTCTGGCCGACAGCCGGCAGGCCGGAGCTGAGGACCGCGAGACGCATCATCGCGCCACGATCACGTAGACCGGCGGTTTGAGGAGGTTCTCGAGCCGCGCGGCCCGCAGCAAGCCGGCGCAGCCCCCGCCGCAGGACGCCGCGCGTGAGCACGTCGACTGGATAGAACGAGATGCGCTCGAACCCCGACATGACGAAGCAGATAGTCGAGCTCCCCCGCGGTGTAACAGATTTCCGTGGCGCCCGTGGCCCGGCTGATCTCGATCGCGCGGCGGCGGTTGGGGCGAATCCGGACGACCGCGCTTGGACTCTCGACGAGAATCAGCGCCCCGCCCGTTCGCAGCACGCGGCGCGCGTCGATCAGCGTCTTGAGCGGGCTGAGCGAATGATGGATCGCGGCGACGAGAAACGCGCAATCGAACGACTCGGCAGGAAACGGAATCCTGTTGAACGATCCGACGGCGAAACGGACCTTGTCCGGACGCCCTCCGCGCTTGTCGATGACGCGGCTGCCAACCTCGGTGAGAAACCGCTCCGACATGTCGAGCGCCACGACCTCGTCGACATCGAAGAGCGTCGACAGCCGCGCGGTGAGCCAGCAGGTGCCGGCCCCGAGATCGATCGCGTGGCCTTTGACGAGCGGCCTGATCGCCGGATGCGCCAGCGCGAATTCGATGGCCGGCGGCGATGCCGGCTCGCAGTGCTCCAGCACGTTGAGCCAGGGCTCCTCGTGCGTGCCCTGAATCTTTCGTGCATCTTCGTCCGCCGAACCGAACTCTGTACTTCTCGAGCTCCCGATACTCGGGCTCTTCGGCAGACAGCGGCTTGCGCGCAATGACGGGAATCATGCTCAATGGGCCGTCACGCGCATGGCCGCCACCGATTCGAGCACGGCGGCGATTTCGGCGCATCTGCGTTGCGGGATCGCACAGCGCCTTTGCGCGCGCGGCGCCGCTTCGACCGAGCCGTTCGCGCTCGGCTCGATTGTTCAGAAGGCCCGCCAGCGCGGAGGCGAGCGCCGGCGCATCGTCGGGTGGCACCAGCACGCCGCACGTGTCGTCGACGATTTCAAGCGCACCGCCCATCGACGAGGTCACGACCGGAAGTCCGCGCATACATCGCCTCGACGAAGCTGATGCCGAAGGCCTCGGGCTCGATGTTGGCCTGACAGAAGATGTCTGCCGAGGCCAGCAGCGCGGGCACGTCGGATCGCTGGCCAAGAAAGCGCACGCGATCGGCGATGCTCGAGCGCCGTCGGCGGTGGTCTGCAGCGTTTCGAGGTAACGGGCTTCAGCCGGCCGCTGTGCACCGCCCACGAACCAGCACTCCCATTCGGGCACGTCGCGAAGCCGCGCGAGCGCCTCGAGAAGCACGCGCTGACCTTTCCAGGCTTCCATGCGACTGACCTGAACGATCACGATAGGAGAACTTGGTGCGTTGGGCTTGCGCGTGCGCCGTAGCGATCGGGTGCGATCCAGCGCGGAGGCGGGTGCGTCAGGTGCGGGTGCGACGGGCGCATAGATGACCTCGACCCGGGCGTTCGTCGGTGGAAGCAGCGACGCCGTGTACTTGCTGTTGCAGACGTAGCAGTCCGGCTCGATGCGGCCGGCGAGGCGATCGAGCCAGTGGCCGCCGGTTTGCGCCATGTGCACCCAGGACACGAGCGGGATGCCCGCGCCCTTGAGGACCGATCCGAAGATGGCATGCGGCCATGCCTGGTGGCACACCGCAATGTCGAACGAGTGTGTGGCCAGGAGCGACCGCAACTCCTGGCGCGCACGACGGACCTTGTCGGGCCGCCGCAGCCGAACCTCGCCGAGCATCACGGGCATCATGCGCGCGGCACGCAGATCGCGCGCGATTCGTCCCTCGAAGCACAACGCCACCGACATCTCCATGCCGGGTGCGAGCTCGCGCGATCGCGCGAGGGTCAGCAGGAATGTTTCCACGCCACCGTAAAGGTTGCCGCTGTGGACGTGGAGGACGTTCATGCTGGTTAGGCGGTTGGTGGTCAGTGGCTGGTGGTTCACGAGAGACTCGTACACCGGTATCAAGCGCCTCGGCCAGGCGCTTGCGACTGAACAGCTGCTCGGCCGCGGCGCGCCCGGCTTTCGACAAGGCGCCACGAAGCGTGGGCTCGCCAACGAGCTGGCTCATGCGCTCGGCCAGCTCGCTCGCATTGCCAGGCGTGTGGAACACCGCACCGGCTTGCGCGATCTCCGCGGCGCCTCCGGCCCGACTGACGATGACCGGACGTCCGCATGCCATCGCCTCGGCAATCACGAGCCCGAACGGCTCGGGCTCGACGCTCGCATGGACGACGATGTCGAGCGATCGCATCGCGGCGGCCACGTCGGGGACATGGCCGGTGAACCCTACGCTGCCGTTGAGGCCGATGCCCGTCGCCATCTCGCGGAGTGCCACGACCGAATGCTGGCTCGCGTCGGTCTGATAGATCGAGTCTCCGATCACGTACCCACGCACGGGAACATCCGCACGCACCTGCGAGAGCGCCCGCAGGAAGACATCGTGCCCCTTCCATTTCGCGAACGTGCCGACCAGCCCGATGCGGATGCCGCCGCTCGCCAGCGGAGCCAGTCCGGCCAGCGCGTCCAGATCGAGTGACGGCCCGGCCGGATGAAAGCGATCGAGATCCACGGCGTTGTGAACGGCGTGCACAGCGAAGCGCGGCGGGAAACATCTGACGGGCGCGATCGGCCACGCTGGCCGAATTCGCCACCACCGTCGCGCATCGCCCGGCGTGCATCTTCAACAGCATGGCACTGACCGGCCGCGAATCGGGGTAATCGTGCAGGTGCCACACCACCCTCGCGCGCGACGGACGGCATCGGGCGCCAAGCAGGTGCATCTTCAGTCCATTGGTGTGCACGATGTCCGGATCGAGACTGGCCAGTTCACGGCGAAGCCGCGAGGCATAGGCCATCACTGGTCCCGCGGCACGGGCGGCGGCGATACCAAGCCGCACTTGTTTGGCGAACGAACCACGCCGGCCCCATTCGCCAAGCCGGGCGAGCGACGGTGGAAACTCCAGGACCTGAACGGAAATCCCGTGGCGGGCGGCGCGATCGACGAACGGTCCGCCCCGGGCAGCGATGAGGTGGAGCGTCCATGACGGGCGGGCGGCTTGCACGGCCGCGAAAAGCTCGATGAGTGCGGTCTCCGCTCCCCCGAGCTCGCCGCCCGGATTGAGGAAGACAATTCTCACAGGCGGCGCGGCTTGACGGTTACCTGATCTCCGGGCTTGAGCGTGTCTTCCTGCTTCGCGTCGATTTCCTGACGCCGGCCGTTGACGAGCCGCGTGATCGAGATGCGCGTGCTCGATCCTTTGGCGGTCACGCCACCGGCGAGCGAAATCGCCGTGAAAATCGTCATGTCGTCATCGTAAGGATACGCGCCCGGCGAGCGCACCTCGCCGGTCACGTAGATGCGCTCGGCCTTGGGCACGAATATGGTATCGCCGTCCCTGATTTGCATGGTCTGCGCCTTGCCGCTCTGCACGTCGCCCAGGCGCACGCGAATGTCGGGCGCTCTCGTGCCGACATAGGACGTGGCCGGCCCGCTCTGCCCTCCCTGGTGGTAGATCTCGACCCAGTTCCCCGCTTCGGGCAATGTCGACCCGGCGAGAAAGATCGCGTCCATCAGGCTCGCGCTCGACTGCAGCGAATACTTGCCCGGCGAACGGACCTGCCCCTGCACGTAGACGTTCTGACTGCGATACACCGCCACTTCCACCGACACCTGCGGGTTTCGCAGGTACCCGTCGCCGAGCGCCTTCTCGAGCGTCTCTTCGATCGCGGCCACCGTCAGCCCTTCCGCTTTGACCCGATTCAGATATTGATACGGAAAGGTGCCGTCGCTGTCGACGCGGAAGCGTCCGGTCAGCGGAGCCGGCTCGCCATAGACGATGATGTTCAGCTCGTCCTGCGGCCCGACGACGTAATCCTTGGTCACCATCGGCTGCGCGGCGCCAACCGGCGGCGGCTGGCGGAGCGGGCACTTGCGCAGGCGCCGGCGCGGTCTGCGCACGCGCGGCGGTCGCGGGAACCAGAAGGAACGCGAGCAAGAGAACCACCATAGAAATCCTCACTGGCCTATCGTGATGTTGGTGATGATACGGGTTCGATTGAAGTTCTGCCTCAGGTCCTCCTCGGAGCGCCGGTTCATTCGTTCGGCACCGAAGAGCACCGAAAAGCCGCGTCCGAGATCGACCAGCACGCCACCGCCGATAATGTCGGCAATATCCTCGTCGCGGTTCGATACCAGGCGTTGGGGGAACGCCATGAAGCCACCGGTAAGACAGGTACTGCCGCTCGACGGAGCCCTGCACGCCGAGCAGGTCCGAACAGGCGCTGCGTCACCAGCAGACGCACGCCTGTTTGCAGATACATCGGCTCGGTGTCTTGGTACGAGTAATTTACATGCCGCCTCGCGGTAACGTCAAACGTCGTGCGCGCCGCGATCGACCAGTTCAGGTTGCCTTCGAAAACCAATCCCCTGTTTTCGGCAAGCTCAGGATCGTCGGGAACGAACAGCTCGTAGCCGGCCGCGAAGCTGCCGCGAATCGTCGGCCTCCGGCGCGAACTCGACCATCGGCGTCACGCTGTAGGACTTCGAGTTCCGGAGGGGCGAGTTCGTGAAGATGTCCTCGCCGTAGTTGCCCAGCACCGAGAAGGTCGTCAGGGGCGTCACGGCATAACGGACGCCGGCCGTATAGGTCCGCGCGGTCTGGTTCAGCGCCTCGTCGAGCTGCACGCCGCGAAACTGCTCGCCGTCCTCATAGGTTGCATCCGAATATTGCGCGGTCGCCGTCAGCGCCATGCGGTCGGACATGTCGAAATTGGTGCCCGCCAGGAATCAGGTTCTCCACCCGCCGGGCCCGCGTGTCGATTTCCACGTTGGGGCGCGTTCGCGTGTGGATGCGCTCGGCGCCGACGAAGGGCTTGAAGCGGCTCGCCGACATGTTGAACCGGAGCGCCGTAGTTGGCGTTGGTCGACCGCTGCGACACGTAGTCCTTGAACCAGACGTAGTCGCCGCCGCCCGACGACCATCAACTCGTTGGCGCCCATCTTGAGCACGCCCATCACCCGCGAGGCAATCGTGAACGTGTAGTCATCCTGTTCGGCAACCGTGTCATTGAAGACGTTGTCGTCGATGCCGACATCGACGACGCGCAAGCTCGGATAAATCGACAGCGGGCCGAACTGCAGCTGCGCGGCCTCGCGCGGCGCGGTGAGCTGCGCCTGGGCGCTCGGCACCTGCCAGAATGCCAGGCAAACAATTGCGAATCCAACGATGCGAGGTCTGACGATCTTCATGGTGAATTTACCTGGTCCTTGGGAGGCCGATGCCGAGCTGGCGTACCTTCCGATAGAGATTGGTTCTCTGCATGCCGAGCGAGCGCGCGGCATCGTCCATGCGCCCGCGGTGGCGGGTCAGGATTTTCGCGATGAAATGACGCTCGAAGCTGAGGCGCGCATCGCGCAGGTTGGTCGCACCGCCCTGGCTCCACACGACCGGTTCGAGCGCCACGTGATCGAGGACGTCCTCGAGGCGCACCGCGCCGCCGACGACGGCACGCACGAGCACTTCGAGCACCTCGCGGAGCTCGTGAAAGTTGCGGCGCCATGGAAGCGCGGCGAGCAGCGTCAGCGCTTCGCGCGAGAAGGTCGGAACGGGAACCCGGGCCTCGGCCGCCGCATCGCCGATGAGACAGCCGATGAGCATCGGAATGTCGGCCGCGCGCAGCCGTAGAGGCGGCAGCTCGAAGAGGAGGTTGAAACGCGCGAACAGATCGCGGCGAAGCGTGCCCTCCTGCATCACCGCATCCGGTTCTCCGTTCACGGTGGCGATGACGCGAACGTCGAAACCCACCCCGGCGCCCGAGGCATCCGTCTCGAACTGGCCGTCACGCAGGAGGCGCGCGAGCCTGACCTGCAGGGGGATGGGCAGTTCCTGGAGATGGAAGAGCGCGAGCGTCCCTCCAAGGGCGGCCTTGCTGAAAATCTGCTGCTCCAGCCTTGCGATGTCGGGAATCCCGCAGTCAATCGACACGTACGGGCCGTCGCGCCTCACGCTGTTGTCGTGGATGGCGCGCGCCACCGACTGGACGTCCAATCCCGGCTTCGGCCACGACGATCACGGTGTCGGCGCCACCCGTTGCGCGGCGGAACATGGAACGAGCCCGCTCGGCGGGCACCGATCCGCCGACAAGCTCTACAATCGTGGGAAACGCAATCAGATGCAGCTCCGCCCCGTCAGTCACAGAGAGGGCCCTGTCGATGCTCGCCATCGAAAGGGATACGCCCGTGACGGCTAGGTATGACTTAATGGGACAATTCGGCCGACAGTCGTGTCAGTCGCGATACGCGAACGGACACGCGACAGCCTTCTTATCGACCGCTGGGCCGGAAAGCGCAGAGCCCGGGCGCAATTCCGTGCGGGCGATGTGCAGGTGGTAACTCAGTAGTAATATAAGGACCTTGTGCGAAAGTGGCGGAACTGGCAGACGCGCCGGACTTAGGATCCGGTGGCCGCAAGGTCATGGGGGTTCAACTCCCCCCTTTCGCAATCCGCCTCTCTGATGCGACGCATCGAGCCTCTCCTTCCTCTCGCGGCTGTTCTGGTGTGCCTGTTGGCGTGCGTTCCACTGCTTACCAAGTACCCCGCACCGGGAAGTGACGAACCGGGCTTCGTCGACCCCGCTATCACGCTTCTCAACGACGGCTATCTCGGCACAACGCTCTATGAAGGGCTCGTGCCAACGATGGATCGGCACATCTACTGGCAACCGCCGTTTTACTTCGTCGCGCTCGCCGGGTGGTTCTGGATATTCGGACCCGGGCTGGAACAGGCCCGGCTGTTTTCGCTCGCCTGCGGCCTGAGCATCGTGGCCCTGGTCTATCTGCTCGCGCGCCGGTGGACCGGACCGTGGCCGGCGTTCGCGGTCAGCACGCTGTGCGCGGTGTCGTGACTGGCTCACGACTCGCGCCGTGTTCGCGAGGATGGACACGCTTTGCGTCGCTCTCAGTCTCGCAGCCGTGCTCGCGTACGTTCGGCGGATGGTGTGGCTCGCCGGGATTCTCGCGGGGCTGGCGTTCCTCACGCATCCGCTCGGCGTTGTCCCGATTGCCACCATCGTCGCCGACCAGGCACTGAAGCGTCGGCCCCTGCCCGACATACGTAACGCATGCACCGGTTTTGTGCTCGGCGGCGCGGTGTGGCTGATCTACGCACTGCAGGACTGGGACGCGTTCCAGCTGCAGATGGCGCTTCAGCTGGCGCGGAAACAGCAATCGCCTCCCTACTGGTATCAATTCTGGATGGCCCGCAACCATGCCATCGCCATCGGCGTGGTCGCCGGCGCAGCCGCGTGGCTCGCATTCACGCGGCGAAGGCCGGCTGGCAGCGAACTGCTCGTCGTTGCGACCGTTGTCGCGTTCGCTGCGGCCACCTACGCGCACGAGACGGGGTATTTCCTGTATTTCTTTCCTTTCGGGTGCGTCGCGTTGGCGCTGGCGGTTGGCCGTCACAGGTTTGCGCATCTCGCACTGGCGGGCGCGCTTGCGAGCGAAGCGGCCATCCTCGGGTACAACATCCATCGCTACGACCATCGCAATTACGCGGCGCTCGGCGACGCGGTGCGTGCCGTGATTCCGCCAGGCGCCAGCGTCTTCATTGGCTTTGCCGACGTCACGCCGTACTTCGCGCTGGTCGGGCGCAACCCGATGCGCGTCGCGACGCCAGTGCCGCTTGCCGATCCGCGCGCACACGGACGGCTCGCCGCGCAATCGGACTTCATCGTGACGACCATTCCGGACCCTTATCTCCCGGACGTCTCCGACGTCATACGCGGGAGAACGCCACTTGCCGTGATCGATCAAGGGCCGGGCTACCGCATCGCGGTTTTCGCCGGGAAACGTTGATACAATCAAGAGTGATGAAAACCGAGTTCGCCGATTTGAGCGAGACCAGAAAGAGCGTTGCCGTCGAAATTCCCAGCGACATCGTCGATGCCCAAATCGATAGAGTTGCCCGCAGCTACAGCCGGCAGGCGCGCATTCCTGGATTTCGACAGGGCAAGGTGCCGCCCACCCTCATCAAGAAGCGGTTCCGCGAGCAGATCCTGCACGACGTTGCGCACGATCTGATTCCGCGCGCGATTGACGAGGTGCTTCGCGAGCGGGGTCTCGAACCGGTGGACACGCCCGACGTCAAGGACGTCTCGCTCGACGAAGGCCAGGCGCTGACGTTCACCGCGACGTTCGAAACGCTGCCCCCCATCGATCCGGGCCCTCTGAACACGATCTCGCTGCGGCGTCCCGCGGTGACGCTCGAAGACAACGCCGTCGAGACCACGCTGACGCAGCTGCAGAACCGCGCCGCGCGCTTCGAGCCGGTCGAAGGACGAGCCGTCGACGAGGGCGATACCGTGACCCTCGACGTCGATCGCAAGGCCACCGCCGAAGGCGAGAAGGACGACCATCATCACGACGTGGTCGTCGAGATTGGCGCGAAGGCGAATCCCCCGGGATTCGACGACAACCTGAAGGGGCTCGAGCCCGGGGCTGACAAGAGCTTCACGATCCATTACCCCGACGACTATGCCGTCAAGGAGCTCGCCGGCACGAGCATGGACTACAGCGTCAAGGTCAAGGACATCCGCAAGCGCGTGTTGCCGGCGCTCGACGACGAGTTCGCGAAAGACCTCGGCGAGTTCGACACGCTCGACGCGCTGCGCGCGCGCATCCAGCAGGACCTCGAGCGCGAGGCGGAGCAGGAAGCCGACAGAAATCTGCGCGGCAGTCTGTTGAAAGAGCTTGCCGCGCGCGTCAGCGTCGACATTCCGGACTCGCTCGTGGAAAGGGAGCTCGACCGGCGCACCGAAGAGTTCGCACGGCGATTGATGGATCAGAAAATCGATCCGCGCCGCGCGAACATCGACTGGGATCAGTTCCGCGACAGCCAGCGCGACGCCAGCCGCGAGTCGGTGAAGAGCGCGCTCGTGCTCGACGAAATCTCGCGGCGCGAGAACGTCACCGTGTCCGAGGAGGAGATCGACAAGGACGTGGCGCAGTACGCCGAGCGCAGCGGGCTGACGCCGGCGGCGGTTCGCGCGCGACTGGAAAAGGAAGGCGCGTTGTCGCGCATCGCGGCAGGGTTACGACGGGAAAAAACGATTGATTACGTGCTCTCTCAGGCTCAAGTCACTCGAGACTAGTGCCGATATCCTACTCAAGGCGGAGTGCTCCCTTTATGTCAGACTCGCGCATGCAGCTCGTTCCCATGGTCGTGGAACAAACCAACCGCGGGGAGCGGGCGTACGACATCTTCTCGCGTCTCCTCAAAGACAGCATCATCTTCATCGGCACGCCGATCGACGATACGGTGGCGAACCTGGTGATCGCGCAGATGCTGTTTCTCGAAGCGGAAGATCCCGACAAGGACATCACGCTGTACATCAACAGCCCCGGCGGATCGATCACCGCGGGGCTGGCGATTTACGACACGATGCAGTTCGTCAAGCCGGACGTGCAGACCCTCTGCATCGGCCAGGCGGCCTCGATGGCCGCGGTCTTGCTTTCGGCCGGGGCCAAGGGGAAGCGCTTGTCGCTGCCCAATTCCCGAATTGTGATCCACCAGCCCCTTATGTCGGGTCTGGGCGGCCAGGCCACCGACATCGACATCGCGGCGCGGGAGATCCTGCGCATGCGCGAGCGGCTCAACGAGATCCTCGTGCACCATACGGGTCAGTTAGTTAAGCGGATTCAGGAAGACACCGAGCGGGACTACATCATGAGTGCCGACCAGGGCAAGGAATACGGTATTATTGATGATGTAATCCGGAAAAGGGCGTAATCCCCCAATATGGTCAAAGCAAAAGGCGAAAACGAGGTCTTGCGCTGCTCGTTCTGCAACAAAGACCAGAACGACGTCCGCAAGCTCATCGCGGGCCCCACGGTCTTCATCTGCGACGAGTGCGTTGAGGTCTGCAACGACATCATCGCGGACGACAACCGGTTCGACAACCGGAGCGTCCGGTCGTCCCTGCCGGTGCCCCAGGAAATCAAGAAGTTCCTGGACGAGTACGTCGTCGGCCAGGAAACGACCAAGAAGAAGCTGGCCGTTGCCGTCTACAACCACTACAAGCGCATAGAGATACAGAAGCAGCCGCGCAGCAGGAACGATGTCGAGCTGACCAAGTCGAACATCATGCTGATCGGCCCGACGGGCACCGGCAAGACGCTGCTCGCGCAGACGCTGGCCAAGCTGCTGTCGGTGCCGTTCACGATTGTCGACGCGACGACCCTGACCGAAGCGGGCTACGTCGGCGAGGACGTCGAGAACATCATCCTGAAGCTGCTGCAGGCGGCCGGCGGCGATATCGAGAAGTGCCAGCAGGGCATCATCTATATCGACGAAGTCGACAAGATCTGCCGCAAGGACGAAAACCCGTCGATCACCCGCGACGTCTCGGGCGAAGGGGTGCAGCAGGCGCTCCTGAAGATCCTGGAAGGCACGGTGGCCAACGTCCCGCCGCAGGGCGGCCGCAAGCACCCGCACCAGGAGTTCTTCCAGATCGACACGACCAACATCCTGTTCATCTGCGGCGGCGCGTTCGTCGGCCTCGAGAAGATCATCGAGCGTCGGGCGGGCAAGAAGACGCTGGGTTTCAAGGCCGACGTCAAGTCGCACCGGAACCGCGACCTCGGCACCACCCTCGAGAAGGTCGAACCCCAGGACCTCATCAAGTACGGCCTCATCCCCGAGTTCGTCGGCCGGCTGCCGGTCGTCGGTACGCTGCACGAGCTCGACAAGGCGGCGCTCGTCCAGATTCTGACGCAACCCCGCAACGCGATTACGCGTCAATATCAGAAGTTGTTCGAGTACGAGAACGTGAAGCTGCGCTTCGCGGACGACGCGCTCGAAGCGATCGCGGAATCGGCGCTCGAGCGCAAGATTGGCGCCCGCGGATTGCGCATGATCATCGAAGACCTCATGCTCGACCTGATGTATTCGCTGCCCAACCAGAAGAAGGTGCGCGAGTGCGTCATCACGCGTGAAGTCGTCGAGGCCAGGGACAAGCCGATTACGCTGGTAGAAAAAGCTGGATAACTCGTCGGGATTAGGGATCTGGAGATTCGGGATTCAGATCGCCCGATACGCGTGACTCCTGAATCCCGAACCCTAATCCTCACAGGAGGCCCATTGGAAGTCTACGAGACATTACCGATCGTTCCGCTGCGCGACGTCGTTGTCTTCCCGCACATGATGATGCCGTTTGTCATCGGGCGGCCGTCCTCGACCCGGGCGCTCGAACACGCGCTCGGCAAGGACAAGCGCATCTTCCTGGCGGCGCAGCACGACGCATCGACCGACGACCCGAAGCCCGACGACATCTACACCATGGGCTGCGTGGCCAACGTGGTGCAGAGCCTGAAGTTGCCGGACGGCAACATCAAGGTCCTGGTCGAGGGCGTCGAGCGCGCGCGAGCCGTCGAGTGGAAGGAAGACAAGGGCTTTTTCCGCGTCGTCGTCAAGGTACTGCCGCGCCAGAAGGAAATGCCGGCCGACATCGAAGAAACGATGACGCGCGTCGTGTCGCTGTTCGAGCAGTACGTGAAGCTCTCGAACAACCTGCACTACGACGCCATGATTGCCGCCGTCCGGGTCGACGACCCGGGCCGCCTGGCCGACACCATCGCCGCCCACCTGCTGGTGGGCGTCGACGAGAAGCAGAACCTGCTCGAGATCGTCTCGCCCATCGAGCGCCTCAACCGCATCGCCGGCATTCTCGAAATCGAGGTCGACAAGCTCCAGGTCGATCGCCGCATCCAGTCTCGCGTCAAGAAGCAGATGGAGAAGGCGCAGAAGGAGTACTACCTCAACGAGAAGATGAAGGCGATCCAGAAGGAACTGGGCCGCAAGGACGACAAGGGCAACGAGATCGACGACCTGAAGAAGAAGATCGAACAGTCCAAGATGCCGAAGGACGTCGAGGAGAAGGCCATCCAGGAGCTGAAGCGCCTGGAAGCCATGCCCCCGATGTCGGCCGAAGCCACCGTCTCGCGCAACTACCTCGACTGGCTGATCGCGGTGCCCTGGCACAAGAAGTCGCGCGAGAGCCGCGACTTGAAGCGCGCGGAAGAGATTCTGCACGACGATCACTACGGCCTCGAGAAGATCAAGGACCGCATCCTCGAGTTCCTCGCCGTTCGCGCGCTCGTCAAGAAGCCGAAGGCGACGATCCTCACGCTGTCCGGACCTCCCGGAGTCGGCAAGACCTCGCTCGCCAAGTCGATCGCGCGCGCGATGAACCGCAAGTTCGTGCGCCTGTCGCTCGGCGGCGTGCGCGACGAAGCCGAAATCCGCGGCCACCGGCGCACCTACATCGGCGCGTTTCCGGGTCAGGTCATCCAGATGATGAAGAAGGCCGGCACGATGAACCCGGTCTTCCTGCTCGACGAAGTCGACAAGATGTCGATGGACTTCCGCGGCGACCCGTCGGCGGCGCTGCTCGAAGTGCTCGATCCCGAGCAGAACCACACGTTCCTCGATCACTACCTCGACGTCGAGTACGACCTGTCGTCGGTCATGTTCATCTGCACGGCGAACGTGCTGCACACCATCCCGCAGGCGCTGCGCGACCGCATGGAAGTGCTCCAGCTCGCCGGGTATACCGAGCAGGAAAAGCTGGAAATCGCCAAGCGCTTCCTCGCGCCCAAAGCGATTGAAGGCAGCGGCCTCGACTCGAAGAACATCGCGTACACCGACGAAGCGATTCAGACCGTCATTCAGCGCTACACGCGCGAGGCGGGCGTCCGCAACCTCGAGCGCGAGCTGAGCTCGATCGCCCGCAAGGTGGCGCGCAAGGTGGTCGCCGAAGGCAGGACGTTCCAGGAAAACATCACGGCCGAGAAGGTGACCGAGTACCTCGGCGTGCCGCGGTTCCGTCCGACGCTGGCAGAAGAGAAGGAAGAGATCGGCGTGGCCACCGGGCTGGCGTGGACCGAGGTCGGCGGAGAGATTCTCGTGACCGAAGCGACGCTCATGCCGGGACGCGGGCACCTGACGCTCACCGGCAAGCTCGGCGACGTCATGCAGGAGTCGGCGCAGGCAGCGATGAGCTGGGTGCGCTCGCGGGCCGACGAGTTCGGCATCGCGCGCGATTTCAACAAGAAGACCGACGTGCACATCCACGTGCCCGAGGGGGCGATCCCGAAGGACGGACCGTCGGCCGGCATCACGCTCGCGACCGCGCTGGTCTCGGCGCTTGCCAGGGTGCCGACGCGCACCGACGTGGCGATGACGGGAGAAATCACGCTCCGCGGCAAAGTGCTGCCGATCGGCGGCGTGAAGGAAAAAGTGCTGGCGGCCCATCGTGCCGGCATCAAGAACATCATCGTGCCGAAGGACAACGAGAAGGATCTTGCGGACATTCCCAAGAACGTCCTCGACTCGCTCAACATGTATCTCGTGAGCACGATGGACGAGGTCCTCAAGATCGCGGTGTCGGGTCCGATGCCCGCGGCGCTGCCCACCGAAGTTGGCGGCGCCCGAGGTGGACGTCGACGCGGACGACACCATCACGCACTGACGATTGACCCTTTCCGATCGCGGCGCCCGTGTCGTTTTAACCGCGGCATGGGTGCTCGCGATCGTCCTCGTGCATCCCTCCGGCGAATTTCCGATTAACGACGACTGGTCCTACGCCGAGACCGTGCGACGCCTGGTCGAGCACGGTGAATGGCGCCTCAACCCGTGGACGTCGATGCCCCTGGCGACGCAGGTGCTCTGGGGATGGCTGTTCAGCCAGCCGATGGGCTTCTCGTTCACCACCCTGCGCGTGTCGACGCTCGTGCTGGCCTGGGCGGCGACGCTCGGCAGCTACTCGCTGTTGAGGCTCTCGGGGGCCGTTCCAACCATGGCGTGCGCAGGCGCTGCCATCGTGGCGCTGTGCCCGGTCGTTTTCCCGCTCGCGTTTCACCTTCATGACCGACGTTCCAGCGCTCGCGTTCGGCGTCTGGGCGCTCGTGTGCGTGCTGCACTACGCGAACGACGCGGCCGGCCGGCGTATCTGGCCGGTGCCATGCGTGCTGCTCGTCGCAACCACGCTCGTCAGGCAGACGGGCATCGCGTTCGCGATCGGCGCGATGGCCGCTCTGCTCGTCCGTGCCGGCGCCCGCGACGCGAACGACCTGGCCGCGGTGGCGTGTCTCGTCGTGCCTGCGGCCGCGCTCTTCGCCTACGGCCAGTTTCTGCGCTTCACCGGCACCCCCTCGGTCTACAGCCTCCGCGAGGCGCAGATTCTCCACGTGGCTCTCGAATCCGCGCCTGCTCGCCAGCCTGGTCCTTCACTCCGCAGCAGGTTCGTACTTCTACGTCGGACTGTTCGTGCTGCCTGCGGTGCCGCTCCTCGCACGCGCCGCGCTGCGACAGACTGGCCGCAGTCGCGGCCTTCGCCGCGCCTTGCGGCTCCGCGGCGTACGTCGTGAAATACGGCGTGCGGATGCCGCTCTTCGGCAACGTCCTCCACGACATCGGCCTGAGCCCGATCCTCGTCGCGCGCGCCGATCTCTGGCCCCATGCGCCGGCACGGGTCTGGATGGCCGTCACGATTGCCGCCGGCTCTGGCGGCGGCCGCCATCGTGCACCACGTCGTTTCCCGCGGCGCCAGCGTATGGGCCGGCCCTCAGCGTGCGCCTGCGGTCCTCGCCGGCGTGTCGTGCGCGGCGTACCTTGCGCCGCTCTTCGTGGCCGGTTTCATGTTCGATCGGTATCTCGGTCCCGTGCGTCGTCCTGGTGCTCGCATTTCTCGCCTCGCTCGGATCGTTTCGCCTCGCCTGTCGCGCGCATCCGCCGGCGTCAGCCTCGCGCTCGTCGGCGTGCTGGCCGCGTTCGACATGGCCGCCACGAGAGATCTGTTTTCGTTCAACCGCGCCACGGTGGCAGGCCACCAACGCCGTTCTTCGAGCGGGAGTGCCCGCCGAGGATTTCCAGGGCGGATTCGAGGTAACGGGAGCGCTGCGGAATCACCATCATTGGCGCCGAATACCCTCGGCTGTTGATTTCGCTCGGCGACGAACCCGGATACGCCAGGGTCTCGTCTCACGAGTTCCCTCGGGTGATCGGAAGCAATCCAGGCGTCCTGTACGTGCTTCAGCGCAAGGCTGAACCGCGATGAGGGCATGAACGCCGCCATGGCGCCACTGGTTACCGTCGTCATCCTGAGCTACGCGAGGCCCGATCCTTTACGGCAAGCCATCGAGTCTGTCATCAATCAGGCCTATCCCTCGCTCGACATCGTCGTCGTCGACAACAAGAGCCCGAAAAGCGAAGCGATTGCACGGCGTGGTGTCGAGGTTCCCGAGGGTCCGCTTCGTTCAGAACGACCAGAACCTCGGATTCGCCGGCGGGATGAACGCGGGCATCGCAGCCGCGGCGGGCGAGTACATTTACCTCAGCGAAGACGACGTCGCGCTGCGGCCGGGATGCTTGAGCTCGATGATGGCGTACCTCGAGCGGCACCTGGACGCGGGCCTCGTCGCACCGGTCATGTACGACCAGTCTTCGGGATCGGTCCGTTCTGCCGGCGGGAGATTCGCGCTCGATCCGGTCTTCGCGCTGAAGATCATCACCGAGCGCGCCCCGGGACAGGGCCCGCTGCCCTTCGACGTCATGTACGTGCCTGGCGCTTCGATTCTGGCTCGTGCGCAGCTCTTGAAAGAACTGCGAGGGTTCCGGGACGACTTCTTTCTCTATCAGGAAGATCTCGAATTGTGCATCCGCGTGCTCAAGTCGGGACATCGCGTCGTGACGGTGCCCGCGGCCGGCGTGGATCATGTCGACCCTCCGCCCGGTCCCGCGTCCGACATGGTCGAGTACTTCCGGATCCGGAATCTGTTCGCGACCTACGTCCTTCACGCGCCGGCGCGCGTGCTGCCGGCCTTCGTCCTGCGCTACGGTGTGATCGATCTGTCGCGAACAATCCTTCGGAACCCGCGACGCGGCTGGCTGATGGTCCGGGCGTGGCTCTCTGTCGCCATGTCGGCGCCACGCCTGCTTCGGGATCGCGACCCTCGTCCCCTGGAGCCCTCGAACCCTTGACCCGTCTGGTCATATCCGCCGCATCGGCCGCCGATTTTCCACGCACCGGCCTCCCGGAGATCGCCCTTGTGGGCCGCTCCAACGTCGGCAAGTCGAGCCTGATCAACTCGCTC
>CAWKMQ010000026.1:0-139993 GCA_963850725.1 Vicinamibacterales bacterium | reverse complement strand
GAATCCCGCAGGTGCAGCACGGCGCACGCCAGAAAGAACGCCGCGAGCAGCCCGGCCACGCGGCCCTGCACATCGCGCGCCGCAATCGCGTAGGTCACCAGGATCGTCGCCGTGCCAAACGGGCGCGGCAATCGCGCGGCTCGAGGACCATGTAGGTCACCTGGTCGCGCGGCACAGTCAGATCGAGCGGCTGGATCAGCGCTTCGTACGACGCCCCTGACGAAGTTGATGAGGTACATCATCATCGGCGAGTACATGAAGAACTTCGATCCCATCGCCGCCGCGCGCACGTCGCGCCGCAGCGATGTCGGCGGGGCCGAGCACGAAGTGCTCGTCCATGTGGAAGTGGTAGTACGGAGCCCCCCACGCAAGGTTGTAGAAACGAAAGGCGGCCCCCGACCGCAACAATCGCAGCCAGAATCAACAAAGAGCGCTGTCTCGTCACATCTGTATCAGGCAGTCGCGCCCGCGCGGTCGGCGGTCCGCCCGGGGCGTTTGTTGCGGATCCGGTGCGCCAGATCCTGCAGCGACTTGTCGAGGCGCGACTCCTGGTGGTGGCGCAGGAGGTTGTGGAGCATGCCGGACGAACGCCACGGCCGCACGACGTACTGCGTGCGTAGAACGCGAGGAAACCCGAGATCCGATGATATTGAGGACCCGCGGGCTTAGCCCTTCCGTGTACGAGATCGACTGCGAAAAGTCCTTGTAGGCGCCCAGCCAGAGGAAGTACTCGTCCGACAGCTCGGGAATCCGGCCGGACTTGCGCGGAGCTCGTGGTACAGCTCCGAGCCCGGGTACGGCGAGAACAGCGAGATGCTCATGTCGTGCACGCCGGCCAAGCCCATGCGCGCAGGAACGCACCGTCTGGCCGAGCTCCTCGCGCGTCTCGTTCGGGAAGCCCATGATGATGTTGAGCTTCACGTTGAGCCCGTTGCGGACCGCGCCGCGCACCGACTCCCGAGCCGATCGAGCTTGACGACTTTCTTGATGCGCTTGAGCACTTCCGGCGAGCCGCTCTCCGGCGCGTAGCTCATGTTCCGGCAGCCCGACCGTAGAGCAGCCGGCAGACTTCGTCGTCGATCGCCTCCGAGCGCGTGCCGCTCGGCAGCTGCCAGGTGAACTTCATCTTCCGGTCGAGGATCAGCTTCGTGAACTCGATGATCCAGCTCCGCTTGACGATCGCCGTGAGGTCGTAGAAGTCGAAGTTGGTCGCGCCGTAGCGCGCCTGTACGCCTGGATCTCGTCGAGCACCTGTCCGGGATCGCGCGCGTACCAGCGCGTCGTCCACATCTCGGGGTTCGAACAGAACGTGCACTGGTACGGGCAGCCGCGCGTCGCGAGCATCGGCATGTTGCGGCCGCGGTCGACGCCGTAGCCGAGCCGTTGTCGAGATACTTCTCGATCGGCACGAGGTCCCACGCCGGCCAGCGGGATGTCGTCGAGGTTTCGGATCCGCGGCGCGGCCCGGTTGATCGCGTGCCGCCGTCTGTCCCGCGCAGCACCAGCCCGGGGATCCTCGTCGAGCGGTGCCGTGCTCGACCGCCGTCGCCAGATCGACGATGTTTCTTCGCCTTCGCCGAGCACGCAGACGTCGACCTCGGGCGTCGAGTCGAGCGTGAACGCGGGCGTCGCGGTGATGTGCTCGCCGCCGGCGACGATCGGGACGTTCGGAAAGCGCTGGCGCACCATCTGGATCAGCCGGCGAATTCGGGCCAGTCCTGCGAGAACATGCAGCTGAAGCCGACGACATGGTGTCGGGCTGGATGCGGTCGACGATCTCTCGCTGGCAGGCCGATGGCGAGCACCCTGTTGTTGAACAGCGACGTAACCTGGAACGGGTTCTCGCCGAGGCCGTCGACGATCCGGGCGTGTGGCCGGCTGGCGGAGGCTTGCGGCCAGATAAGCGGGACCGATCGGAGGCGTCACAGGCCGAGTCGGACCACTTCGGAACCAGCAGCGGCGGACGGAGCAACGTGACAATCGCCATCCGCTCAGTGATTATAGCCCATCAGGGGGCCTTTCTACGGGGCCTCCAGGGCCGAGCCGAGCGACTCGGGGCGCGGCCGGTTGCCAATCCAGACATTGCTGAAGGTCAGCCCGGCCAGGATCCCTCTTCCTCACACTTGCCGCCGTTGTTGGCACCTAGGTAGGCCACGTGCGGCGTCGGGTTGTAGGTGCCGCCAGTCGTGGTTCCGTGCTCGAAGATCTGTGTTCCCACCCCTCCGGTCTTCCTGCACAACCACGTTGATGCCCGAGCTCCAGGTCGCCTTCCAGTGATAGGTGCGCGACGGGTCGAGGAGCCGGACCGAAGCAGTGCGGACCGTCTTGTTCGGCTCGTTCTTGAAATCCTCGTCGCCGAACAACGCCTTGTACGAGAACGCGTTGTCAGGATTGCCCGGGATGCCGCGATATTGCACGTTGAACAGGAACTTGCTCTTACAGAGGTTGTCTCCGCCATCCATCATGGAGAACACGCGCATCTTGCCGCCAGGGCCGTTCCCGTACAGTCCCGTCACGTCGGCCGAAAACTCACCGTTGGTGATGGTCTGGGGCAGTTGATAGCGGACATACGAATTGCCGTCGTTGACGCGGATGCCTTTGCCATCGACGAAGGTCGTTGACCCGACCCGGCACGCCGACGGTCTCACCGTGAATCAGCGGGTCGTACAACTCGCCCGCGCGATTGAAGCCCACCAGCTTGGTGTTGAAGCTGCGCACCTCGGACCAGTCGGAGGTCGCGGTGCCCTGGGCCAGGCGCGCCCGCCAGTAGAAGCGCGTCGTAGGCTGAAGATCCTCATCCGGCGTGAAGGTGGTCTGGCCGCTGCCCTCAGCCACACCCGTCTTCGTCGCTACGGTAAGAAACGACGTTCCGTGTTTCACCGAGAGTGACGAACCGGCTGCCAGCGACGTGAAATCAGCGCGATCCGAGGATCTGGAACTCGTAGGTCCGCGTGCCCTGAGGCTGGTCGGACGTCCCGTTGCTCACCGTGAGCGTGGGACGGAGTGTATTCAACTGGAACTGGTTGGCCGGAGAGTCCGGCGTTGGTGAGGTCGGCGTGCCACTGTCACCGTCGGGCTGGGTGTGGTGGGCGCAGGCCCACCCCCGCCTGAAGACTTGAATCCACAGGCGGCGGTCAACACACACGTCACAACGATTTGGACTCTTCTGGCCAGAATGTGCATGAGTTCTCCGGGCTGACACACCGAGGCGGGGGCTCGAGGACGCGCAATTTATCGGCGTGTCGGCCTAACGCCTCCACACCGGGCTGAAGCGATTCAGAATTTCCACGCCGCGGCGCACCTGCTCGTGCTACCGGACTTCAGGGATATTTACCAGCTAAATGACCGGATCGATGATTTTCGCGGAGAAAACAATGTGACGCGCGCTAGAATCTGGGCCGCATGCGTTCCGAACCTCTGTTGGCGACACAAGGACGAGGACGGCCCAGGAAATACGGCCGGCCGGCTCGCGCGGTCACCGTCACGCTTCCTGAAGACATTCTCGCGACCTTGAACGCCGCAGACACCGACCTCGGACGCGCGATTGTGAACCTCGTCGAGCGTCGCGGCAAGACGCTGACGGTCGCGCGCAAAAGCACGGCTGAGAAATCGCCGCCTACGGCCATGGTTCGGTCATCATCGTCCCGGACGCGCGCGCCCTGCGCCGCTTGCCGGGCGTGCAGCTCGTACCCGTTGGCAATGGTCGCTGCCTGATTGCGCTGGAGCCGCCATACTCGATTTCGCGGTTGGAGCTCGATATCCGCGATCTCCTGACACAGAAGGGACTGTCCGAGCCCGAACGGCACACGCTCGACGCCGTCGCGGGCATTCTCCGGACTGCCCGCGTGTCTCGCGACGTCACACCCCAAAAACCAACCATCATCGTGCTCGAAACCCGCCGCCGTCGAAGCGCCTGACGCGCCGATCGTCTACCGTGGCCGCGGCGGCCCCGGGTAGTTCTGACGTTCCCGGAAGAGCCCGAAAATCGTCTCGCTGCGAGACCGCGTGCCGATCGACACTCGATGATTGGGTGGGGCATAGGCGCGTGCGAACCCGCCCTGAAACCAGATACGGTTACCTGAAAGCGACCCGTCGGCGCTCACTTCTGCGACCCAGACCTCGTAGCTCGTCTGCGTCCACGTGATCGTGAAATGGAAGACGGCGCCCGATCGCCAGTTCAAGGTCGGCTCAATCCGGCCCTCGTGATCGCCGGGGTCGCCACCGCCATCCCGACCGTTCCGCCAGATGAGCTTCATCCCGGTCCCGTCGCCGTCGCCGCGCTGTTCGAGGTGCATTTTCCAGCCGTAGTTGCGGAACACGCTGAAGTTGCCCCACGTCAACCGTCGCCCATGGAAAGCCATTTCAAGTCCTTGCTCAGGGGCGCGCCCACTTTCTTTCCAAAGTCCGTCACATCAAATTCCACCGTGCAGGCACTGCAGGTGGGGATGTCGTAGTCGATGCCATCGCTGGTGCTGGTCGCCTTCCAGCCCTGATTGGCGATAAACGTCCCGCCAATCCGCGCGCCGACGGTCTCGCCGCCGGTGAGCAGGTCATTGACTCTCCTCGCCTCGCACATAGCCCTTGTTCAGGGTGACGAACGATCCGGTTGCCGACCACTCGCTCGTGAGGTCGCCTGACGAAGCGAGCACGCGCCAGTAGTCCCTGAAACCGGGCTTCAGCGTGTCGCTGATCTGCAACGACGTCGTGTCGCCGCCCTGTTCGACGTCTTCCCTAAATCCGGTTCCGCTACCCCCGGGAAAACTATCAACCTCCGACCATTCGAAGCGGTATTTGACGCCCTGAACGCTGCCCGTGGTTTCCGCGTTCGTCGCTTTCAGAATCACGGCCGCTTGGTCAGTTACGTCCCCTTGACGGGCGACGAGAGCCCGGGCGCCGCGACTGAACGGGTCTGCTCAGTTGTGGTCGGTGGTGGGGCGGTGGGCTGTATGGGTGTTTCTGCCTTGGAGCCGCATGCCGCGAAGGTTGTCAACGAGGCAAGCATGGCGCTTGCGAAAAGCACTCTCGCGGGTACGCACTTTACAAAGGATGGTGGTTATTTACAATAAAAATGACCGGGTGCAGAGTTTTTACGAGACAAATACGGCGGGCGTGTTCAGCCTTAGAAGAGATTCCTGAGGAAGGACCAGACGTAGGCAAACCACAGCTTCCAGACGACGACCTTCGAGGTGCCCCATTTGCGCTCGTCCTCGTCGCTGGGAATTTCGCGTGACGCGAAATCCCTGCTTCAGGGCCTTCATGAGCATTTCCTGCTCGATCGTCGTCAGATTGGACGTCAGGCCCGAGGCGCTTGCCGACGTCGCGGCGAATCGCGCGGAAGCCGTTCTGGCTGTCGGTCAGCCGGACGTTCCAGCGGTAGTTGATGCCCAGCATGATGAGCTGCGACCCTACGTAGCGGATAGTTGCTCGAGCGTGCCGTGCAGCTCGTCGCTCCCGCCCTTCCGCGTGACCCGACGACCATTATCGGACTGCCCGGCGGCGAATCGGCGCCACCATCGCCGGGATGTCTTTCGGCTCGTGCGAGCCGTCGGCGTCGATGAACACGACAATATCGCCGGCGGCCTCGTCGAACGCCAGGCGCACCGCGTCGCCCTTGCCCTTGCCGCGATCGAGCACCACCCGTGCGCCCTGCGCCGCGGCAATCTCACGTGTCCGATCGCGCGAGTGCCCATCGACCACGAGCACCTCATCGGCGTACGGACGCACCGCGTCGATGATGTCGCCGATCAGGCCTTCTTCGTCCCGGGTTGGAATGACAACGCTGATCTGGGGCGTGGACACTTCGATGACGGATTACGCGGGGCGAGTCGGCACGGAACTTGAGCAATCTTCGGTATATTGCTCAAGTTCCTGTGCCGGAGCTCGCCCCGCGTAATCCGTCATCGAAGTGTCCACGCCCGAGTCAGCGTTGTGATTCCGACGCGGGACGAAGAAGGCCTGATCGCCGACATCATCGTCTCCGTGCGGCCGTACGCTGCGACGAGGTGCTCGTCGTCGACGGGCACTGAAGGATCGGACGCGCGAGATTGCCGTGGCGCAACGGCGCACGGGTCGTGATCGATAACGGCAAGGGCAAGGGAGACGCCGTCCGCTGGCGCTTCGACGAGGCCGCCGGCGATATTGTCGTCTTCATCGACGCCGACGGATCCCACGACCCGACGGACATTCCGTCGATGGTCGCCCCGATCAAGCCGGGCAGGCCGATCTCGTCATCGGCTCCCGCGGCAAGGGCGGCAGCGACGAGCTGCACGGCACGTCGAGCAGCTGATCCGCTACGTCGGGTCGCAGATCATCATGCTGGGCATCAACTTCGGTGGAACCTGAGCCTGACCGACAGCCAGAACGGCTTCCGCGCGATCCGCCGCGAAGTCATCCGCGCCTCGGTCTTGACGTCGAATATCACGACTATCGAGCAGGAAATGACCATGAAGGCCCTGAAGCAGGGCTACCGCGTCGCGGAGATCCCGGCCACGAGTACTAGCGCAAATGGGGCACCTCGAAGGTCGTCGTCTGGAAGCTGTGGTTGCCACGTCTGGTCGTTCCTCAGGAATCTCTTCTAAGGATGGCTGAAGACAGCCCGCCGTATTTGTCTCGTAAAAACTCTGCACCCGGTCATTTTTATTGTAAATAACCACCATCTCTTTGTAAAGTGCTTATCGGTTTTTTTTTTTTTTTTTTTTTTTTTTTAAAAAAAAATCGCGAGAGTGCTTTTCGCAAGCGCCATGCTTGCCTCGTTGACAACCTTCGCGGCATGCGGCTCCAAGGCAGAAACACCCATACAGCCCACCGCCCCACCACCGACCACAACTCAGCAGACCCGTTCAGTCGCGGCGCCCGGCTCTCGTCGCCCGTCAATGGTACGCAACTGACCGAAGCGGCCGTGATTCTGAAAGCGACGAACGCGGAAACCACGGGCAGCGTTCGGCGTCAAATACAGTTCGAATGGTCGGAGGTTGATAGTTTTCCCGGGGGTAGCCGTACCGGATTCAAGGAAGACGTCGAACAGGGCGGCGACACGACGTCGTTCAAATCAGCGACACGCTGAAGCCCGGTTTCAGGTCCTACTGGCGCGTGCTCGCTTCGTCAGGCGACCTCACAAGCGAGTGGTCGGCAACCGGATCGTTAGTCACCCTGAACAAGGGCTATGTGCGAGGCCAGGAGATCTACGACCCGCTCACCGGCGGCGAGACCGTCGGCGCGCGGATTGGCGGGACGTTTGTCGCCAATCAGGGCTGGAAAGCGACCAGCACCAGCGATGGCATCGACTACGACATCCCCACCTGTAGTGCCTGCACGGTGGAATTCGATGTGACGGACTTTGGAAAGAAAGAGGGCGCGCCCCTGAGCAAGGACTTGAAGTGGCTCTCCATGGGCGACGGGTCGACCTGGGGCAACTTCAGCGTGTTCCGCAATCACGCCTGGAAAATGCACCTCGAACAGCGCGGCGACGGCGACGGGACCGGGATGAAGCTCATCTGGCGGAACGGTCGGGATGGCGGTGGCGACCCCGGCGATCACGAGGGCCGGATCGAGCCGACCTTGAACTGGCGATCGGGCGCCGTCTTCCATTTCACGATCACGTGGACGCAGACGAGCTACGAGGTCTGGGTCGGGGAAGTGAGCGCCGACGGGTCGCTCTCAGGTAACCGTATCTGGTTTCAGGGCGGGTTCGCACGCGCCTATGCCCCACCGAATCATCGGGTGTCGATCGGCACGCGGTCTCGCAGCGAGACGATTTTCGGGCTGTTCCGGAACGTCAGAATCTACCCGGGGCCGCCGCGGCCACGGTAGATGATCGGCGGGTCACGCGCTTCGGCGGCGGCGGGTTTCGAGCACGATGATGGTTCGTTCTTCGGGTGTGACGTCGCGAGACACGCGGGCAGTCCGGAGAATGCCCGCGACGGCGTCGAGCGTGTCCCGTTCGGGCTCGGACAGTCCCTTCTGTGTCAGGAGATCGCGGATATCGAGCTCCAATTGCGGAAACGAGTATGGCGGCTCCAGCGCAATCAGGCAGCGACCATTGCCAATGGGTACGAGCTGCACGCCCGGCAAGCGGCGCAGGGCGCGCGCGTCCGGGACGATGATGACCGAACGATGGCCGTAGGCGGCGATCTCCGCGGGTGTTTGCGCGCGCCCGTCAGCGTCTTGCCGCGACGCTCGACGAGCTTCACAATCGCGCGTCCGAGATCGCTGTCTGCCGCGTTCAAGGTCGCCAGGATGTCTTCAGGGAGCGTGACGGTGACCGCGCGAGCCGGCCGGCCGTATTTCCTGGGCCGTCCTCGTCCTTGTGTCGCCAGCAGGGGTACGGAACGCATGCGGCCCAGATTCTAGCGCGCGTTACGTTGTTTTCTCCGCGAAAATTATCACTCCGGTCATTTAGCTGGTAAATATCCCTGAAGTCCCCCGGTACGCACGAACATGCGCCGACGGGAGAAATTCTGAATACCTTCAGCCCGGTGTGGAGGCGTTGAGCCGACACGCCGATAGATTACGCGTCCTCGAGCCCCCGCCTCGGTGGACAGCCCGGAGAACTCATGCACATTCTGGCCAGAAGAGTCCAAATCGTTGTGACGTGTGTGTTGACCGCCGCCTGTGGATCGAAGTCTGCGGGCGGGGGTGGGCCTGCGCCCACCACACCCAGCCCGACGGTGACAGTGGCACGCCTGACCTCACCAACGCCGGACTCTCCGGCCAACCAGTTCCAGTTGAATACGCTCCGTCCCACGCTCACGGTGACCAACGGCACGTCCGACCAGCCCCAGGGGACGCGGACCTACGAGTTCCAGATCTCGGATCGCGCTGATTTCACGTCGCTGGCGGCCGGTTCGTCACTCTCGGTGAAACACGGAACGTCGTTTCTTACCGTAGCGACGAAGACGGGTGTGGCTGAGGGCAGCGGCCAGACCACCTTCACGCCGGATGAGGATCTTCAGCCCACGACACGCTTCTACTGGCGGGCGCGCCTGGCCCAGGGCACGGCGACCTCCGACTGGTCCGAGGTGCGCAGCTTCAAAACCAAGCTCGTGGGCTTCAATCGCGCGGGCGAATTGTACGACCCGCTGATTCACGGCGAGACCGTCGGCGTCCGGGTCGGGTCAACCGACCTTCGTCGATGGCAAAGGCATCCGCGTCAACGACGGCAATTCGTATGTCCGCTATCAACTGCCCCAGACCATCACCAACGGCGAGTTTTCGGCCGACGTGACGGGACTGTACGGGAACGGCCCTGGCGGCAAGATGCGCGTGTTCTCCATGATGGATGGCGGAAACAACCTCTGTAAGAGCAAGTTCCTGTTCAACGTGCAATATCGCGGCATCCCGGGCAATCCTGACAACGCGTTCTCGTACAAGGCGTTGTTCGGCGACGAGGATTTCAAGAACGAGCCGAACAAGACGTCCGCACTGCGTCGGTCCGGCTCCTCGACCCGTCGCGCACCTATCACTGGAAGGCGACCTGGAGCTCGGGCATCAACGTGGTTGTGCAGGAAGACCGGAGGGGTGGGAACACAATCTTCGAGCACGGAACCACGACTGGCGGCACCTACAACCCGACGCCGCACTGTGGCCTACCTAGGTGCTAACAACGGCGGCAAGTGTGAGGAAGAGGGATCCTGGCCGGGCTGACCTTCAGCAATGTCTGGATTGGCAACCGGCCGCGCCCCGAGTCGCTCGGCTCGGCCCTGGAGGCCCCGTAGAAAGGCCCCCTGATGGGCTATAATCACTGAGCGCATGGCAGTTATCACGCTGGTCCGGCCGCCGTTACTGGTGCCGACCTGGTCTGATTCGGGCCCCATGACGCCGCCCATTGGTCCAGCCTACCTGGCGGCAAGTCTGAGGCAAGCCGGTCATACCCCACGAATCATCGATGGTCTCGGCGAGAACCCGTTCGAGGTGACCTCGCTCTTCGACAACAAGGTCACCGCGATTGGCCTGAGGAGCGAGGAGATCGTCGAGCGGATCGAGCCCGACACCGACCTCATTGGCGTCAGCTGCATGTTTTCGCAGGACTGGCCCGAAGTCGCGCGCCTCATTCGCCTGGCCCGGAAGCGGTTTCCGAGCATCCCCATCGTCGCCGGCGGCGAACACATCACCGCTGTGCCCGATTTCACCCTGGAGTCCACGCCGGAAGTCGATGCGTGCGCGATCGGCGAGGGCGAGGAAACCATCGTCGATCTGGCCAATGCGATCGCGCGCGGCGCCAGTCTTTGACGGCATCCCCGGATTGGTGATCACGGAGCGGACGGCGGCACGCGATCCACGGGTCCGCGCAACCGGATTCGGAATATCGACGACATTCCGATGCCCGCGTGGGATCTGGTTCCGCTCGACAACTACCTGGATCACGGGCTGGGTTACGGCGTCGATCGCGGCCGCAGCATGCCGATGCTGGCGACGCGCGGGTGTCCGTACCAGTGCACGTTCTGCTCGAACCCCGAGATGTGGACGACCCGGTGGATCGCGCGGAATCCCGGACGAAAGTGCTCGACGAGATGCGCTGTACCAGGAGCGGTACGGCGCGACCAACTTCGACTTCTACGACCTCACCGCCATCGTGAAACGCAGCTGGATCATCGAGTTCACGCAGATGATCCTCGACAAGAAGATGCAGTTCACCTGGCAGCTGCCGAGCGGCACGCGATCGGAGGCCATCGACGGCGAGGTCAGCCGCCTGCTCTACGAGTCGGGCTGCCGCAACATGAGCTATGCCCCGGAAAGCGGCTCGCCCGAGGTGCTCAAGCGCATCAAGAAGGTCGTCAAGCTCGATTGGCTCGAGAAGTCGGTTCGGGGCGCCGTCAACAGCAAGCTGAACGTGAAGCTCAACATCATCATGGGCTTCCCGAACGAGTCGCGCAAAGAGCTGCGCCAGACGATCAGCTTTCTGTTCAGGATGGGACTGGCCGGCGTGCACGACATGAGCATCTCGATCTTTTCGCCCTACCCCGGGCTCGGAGCTGTATCACGACCTGCGGAAGTCCGGAAAGATTCCGGAGCTCTCGGATGAGTATTTCCTCGGACTGGGCGCCTACAAGGACTTCTCAGCGCCGGTGTCGTTCACCGAAGGCCTGAGCCCCAGCGAGCTGAATGCTTACCGCATCATCGGGTTCCTCGTGTTTTACGGCACGGGATACGCGGTTCGTCCGTGGCGTCTCGTGCGGTTGATCCAGAACCTGGTGCAGCATCGCCAGGAATCGCGCCTCGACAAGTCGCTGCAAGACCTCGCCCACCGCATCCGCAACAAACGCCCCGGGCGGACCGCCGACCGCGCGGGCGCGACTGCCTGATACAGATGTGACGAGACAACGCTCTTTGTTGATTCTGGCCGCGATTGTTGCGGTGGGGGCCGCCTTTCGTTTCTACAACCTCGCGTGGGGGGCTCCGTACTACCACTTCCACATGGACGAGCACTTCGTGCTCGGCCCCGCCGACACGCTGAGGCGCGATGTGCGCGCGGCGGCCATGGGATCGAAGTTCTTCATGTACTCGCCGATGATGATGTACCTCATCAACGTCGTCAGGGGCATCTACGAAGCGCTGATTCAGCCGCTCGATCTGGATGTGCCGAGCCACCAGGTGACCTACATGGTCCTGAGCCGCGCGATTGCCGCGGCCTTTGGCACGGCGACGATCCTGGTGACCTACGCCATTGCGGCGCGCGTGGCGGGCCGCGTGGCGGGGCTGCTTGCGGCCTTCTTTCTGGCCTGCGCCGTGCTCCACCTGCGCGATTCGCACTTTGCCACGACGGACATGCCGATGGTGTTCTTCTGCATGCTCACGGTCTGGTTGTCTCTGCGGGTCGCCGAGCGTGGTGACTGGATTTCGCTGGTCGGCGCAGGTGCGGCGGTCGGTGCAGCCGTGGCCTCGAAGTACACGGGACTCCCTCTCGCTTGGGGCGGTGGGCGTCGCGTACCTTCTGTCACCAGGACGGCCGTCTCAATTGAAGCCGATTCTTCCGTGGGCGACTGGGTCGCATGGGGGATGGTTCCGATCCTCGCCGCGATCGCTGACCTTCCTCTTGCTCGATCCGCTCGTCGTCTGGTATCCGGACAAGTTCCTCCTCGACTTCAGACAACAGGTGACCGAGCCGCTCACGGGCGTCACCCGGCCGATCATCTTCGCGCACTTCGACGACGTGTCCAGTCACAGGCTCTACTGGCTTCGCAATCTCTGGTGGAGTCTCGGGCCGGCGCTCGAGGTGCTCGGCATAGCGGGTGTCTTCTGGTTGCTGGTCAGATGGGACAAGCGGGCGGCGGTCGTCGCGTCGTTCCCGGTGATCTACTACCTGGTCGCGGGGCAAACCGTCGCTCCGATGATCCGCTACAGCCTTCCGCTCACTCCAGCGCTGGCCATCGCGGCAGGTGTCCTGAGCGCGGACTGGCTTGCTCGACCGCGAGGACGGCCTTGGCGATGCTGGTGGTGGGTGTGACGGTCGCCACAACCGGCCTCTACGCGCTGGCATACATGAACGTTTTCCGTCAGGAAGATGCCCGCGTGGAAGCGTCGAAGTGGCTGGTCGAGAACGTGCCGCAAGGATCGCGGATTCTCGTCGAGCCGTCACAGAACACGCCGCCGATGGGGTCGATATTTCACCGACACCAAGTTCCGGCGTGACTACGTGCTCTGGGGCGGGCGATCACGGCACGAGGCAGAACGGGAGCGGAAGGACTACTACCACCTCTTCACGCTCGACATGTACCGCTATCTTTATGCGGATCGATACGACGATGCCGAGAAGCGCCGGTATATTGCGTCACGGCTTGCCCAGGCGGACTGGATCGTCATCGACGACACCTACGTCCAGTGGTACGACCACTTGTCGCGCTCTGTCCGGCAGGAAGAGATCGCGCACAACGCGGTTGTGTCGCAGCACTATCGGGATCTATTCGATGGAAAGCTCGGGTTCGAGATGGTCAAGACATTCAAGGTGTATCCGGAGATTTTCGGCGTGACGATTCACGACGAGGCGGCGGAATTCACCTTCCGGCTCTTCGATCACCCACGCGTGTATATCTTCAAGCGGACGGCGCCGCGCGGTTGAGACTGTGCTGAACGTTCATCTGTTCCGGCGCTCGACGGTTGCAATTCTGGTTGCCTGGCTTGCTGGCGACCAGCGCGTGCGGCGGTAAATCGCCTATTCAGCCGCCTCCACCTGCTCCGAAGCTGCAGCTCGTGAGTCCGACGCAGCTCGTCCTGAATGCTACCAGCCCGCTTGGCACCGACGTGCTCTTCGACTATCCGAAGCCAACCGGTGGGCGCGAGCCGTATCAGGTGACGTGTGACCCTGGACCAGGCATCTTTCCGATTGGTGAGACAGCTGTCTCGTGCACCGCAACCGATGCAGACATGGCGCAGGCGTCATGCGGATTCACGGTGAGGGTACGCGTCCCGCAAACGATTGCGAAAACGAAGTTCGTGGCGTTTGGAGACAGCATCACTGCTGGAGCGGTCAGCCTCGTGCCGTTCATCACGCTCGCGCTGTCGGAAACCTACCCCAACAAACTGGAGCAGTTCCTGCGCCAGCTCTATCCGACGCAGGAGATCGTCGTCCTCAACAGTGGTAAGGGTGCGGAGCATACAGGACAAGGGGCGCAGCGGCTTCCCGGCGTGCTCGATGCCGAGCATCCGCAGGTCGTCCTGATCCTCGAAGGCATCAACGCGTCATGGCGCCTGACGGTGAACCAGCAGGCGGACGCCATTCGCTCGATGATCGTCACGTCGCAGCAGCGTGGTGTTGACGTCATCCTGGCAACGGTCATGCCGGCCACGCAACAGTGGGAAGCCGACGGTCACGCGGGGGCCATTGCGCGCGTCAAGGACCTCAACGCGCGAATCAAGCAGATGGCAGCGGAATTCAAGCTTGGGCCCGTGGTCGATCTGTACGCGCTGTTCGACGCCAATCCGCAGTTGCTTGGCGCCGACGGGCTGCATCCGTCGGCGGAGGGACAGACGCGAATTTCAGAAGCGTTTGCTGTAGAGATCGTGCGGCGATATCACGTGCCGTCGGCCGACGAGGGCTCGTCTGGCGAGATGTCGACGCTCAGGGGACGAGCCCCTTGAGTGTGTCGGCCAACGAGGTGCTGCCCGACTGGAACGCGCTGTCGCACAGGCGCCAGCGCTTCTGGCTGGGGTAGGACATGGCGGCGACCTGGTCGATCCCGGTCGCGACGGTGGTTTCCCCCTCACGCAGGACAAGCCTTCCTCGCGAGTCGTACAAGTCGCGCTTGGCCCTCGACTTCCAGATAGACCGGCACGCGCGCACACGAGTCTCCGGGGCGGTTCCTGTACGAGCACGCGCCGCCGAATCCGACGCTCGTGTTGGCGTTCCCGATGTTCGACTCGATGATCGTGAAGTCCAGACGATTGTCGGTGACGTCGCTCGGTCTCGGCTTCGGTCCCGTAGCATCCCGGCTCGAAGTTCCGCATCACGTAGTCGACGCTGAGACTCGAGCTCGAAAAGTCGAGGAGGAATTGTCTCGCGAGGTCGCTGACTTCCTGAATGGAATTGTGGAGGCTTACCGTGGTCGACCCGGTCACGCGATTCTCGACGTTGCGTCCTTGCAGACTGGTACGTTTCGACCACCTCGAGGGCGAGCGTGACGTCCATCGGGGTCGTCGCGCTTGCCGGAGCCCGCCATGTCACGGAAGGGCCGGTGCCGCTGAACGTTCCTATGGTGGACGCCCAGTTGAACGTCAGGCCGCTTGCAGCCGACTCCGGATCGGTGACGGTCACACTGAGGGCTATCGACTCACCGAGATCGGCAAAGTTCGCCGGCTGACCCGTTCGCGATCCCTGCGCGCGGAACGCGCCGATCGTGGGTGGAGTGTTCTGCACCACGGGGCCTGGATCCGGGCCCGGGTTGGGTGGCGTCGGCTTCGAAGGCGTGGACGTGCAGGCCGTGCCGAAGATGAGAAGGCCGCCTAGCAAAAGACGAGCAATGGTCACGTGATGGGGGTACTAATTATACGTGGATTCGGGCGTGCGGCAAAACGACCGCGGGCCCCTAGGTAGCTCGAGAATGCTAGAATGTCGCCGGAGATTCATGAGCATCGCCTTCATCTGCTTCTGTACTCCTGTTTGTCTGGGTCTCGGAAACCAGAGTGGATGCCTACCTCGATCCGGGCAGCGGCAGCATGCTCGTGCAGCTGCTTCTCGGGGGCGTGGCGGGCGTGGCGGTTATCGCCCGGCTCGGCTGGCAGCGGTTCCGCGATCTCTTCCGCTCGTCCGGTTCGAAGTCCGAGGGCCCTACGAAATCGCATGAGTGAGATCGCGGCCGAGCCTGGATCTTTCCGCGATCGAACGGCACGCGTCTTCTACCACGACGGACACATCTTCCGGGGACTCTCTGCCACCGCGTTGAAGGAATGGCAGGCCCTGTCGGCCACCAGCCTCTATCGACGGTTTGCGGAGAACGGCGCGATCGTCCCGACCCGTCAGCGTGAGATCGGCTCCCTTCCGTTCCGCCTCGACGAACCCTGGGCGGCCGTTCTCGAACACGAGCGTCTTCCCTTTGTGTCGTACCCCTACGAGTGGTCGTTCGAGATGCTCCGCGACGCCGCGCTGCTCCAGCTCGATCTCGTGCTGGCGGGGCTCGACGAAGGGATCGGTCTGAAGGATGCCTCGGCGTACAACGTCCAATGGAAGGGCGCCACTCCGGTCTTCGTCGACATCGCGTCGTTCTACAAACGCGCGGAAGGCGAACCGTGGGTGGGATACCGGCAGTTCTGCCAGATGTTCCTCTACCCTCTCCTGCTGCAGGCGTATCGCGACGTCCCCTTTCAGGCGTGGATGCGCGGCAACATCGATGGCATGGATGCCGAGGTGTGTCTCAATCTCCTCAGCGCGCGCGACTACATCCGTGGCGGAGTGCTCGCGCACGTGTACCTGCAGGCGAAAGCGCAGAAGGCGTACAACAGCACGACGCGAGACGTGCGAGCCGAACTGAACAAGGCCGGATTCGACACGCGCATCATCAAGACCAACGCCGAAGGACTTCGCAAACTCGTGGCGTCGCTCGAGTGGAAGCCGAAGCAGTCAACCTGGTCGGACTACCTGAAGTGCGGTCATTACGAAGCCGCCGACGCCGAGCAGAAACGCCAGTTCGTCCGCGATGTGGCTGCGACGCGCCCCTGGAACATGACCTGGGACATTGGCTGTAACGTCGGCGTGTTCTCGCGGATTGCGGCCGAACGATCGGCCTCGGTCGTGGCCATGGACGCCGATCATCTCGCGATCGACAAGCTGTACCGCGCGCTGAAGACCGAGCGCGTGCCGAACATCCTGCCGCTCATCGTCAACGTCACCGATCCGTCGCCGAATCTGGGATGGCGGAACCTGGAACGCAAGCGCATCAACGAGCGGGGCCAGCCCGATCTCGTGCTGGCGCTCGCGCTGATCCATCACGTCGTCATTGGCGGCAACATCCCGCTCGCCGAGTTCGTGCAGTGGCTGCGAGACCTGGGTGGAGAGCTGGTCATCGAGTTCGTGACGCGCCAGGATCCGATGGTTGCGACGCTGCTGCGGAACAAGGACGATCACTACACCGACTATACGGAAGAAAGCTTCGAGCGCGAGCTGTCGGCCCGGTTCAGGATCGCCCGCCGTCAACCTCTGGGATCGGGCACGCGCATCATGTACCACGCCCAATAACCACGAGCTCGCTGGCGCCCGCCAAAGGAATCTGGTCTCCCGCCGCCACCGTTTGCCGCTGAAGGACCTTGCCTGTAGCGGCATCTCGAATCGTAATGTTCGCAGCCACTCTCGTCCGCAGCGTTGCGCCCTTGCCCACGTCAACAGCAAGCGCGACGAAGCGTGAACCGGAAGAAGCGGTGTAAAGGCGGCCGAACCCGTGGAGAGGGGCGCCCGGTGCGTTGGGCTCGTGACGGGTCCAATTGGCCAGCCCCGCCGGCAGATATCGTCGCGCGGCCGCCAGCGCCGTCGCGATCGACTTGAACGCCGGAAGCTCGGTGAACTCGCCGCTCCGCGGAGGGGTCTGCGCCAGATCGGCGGCGCCTCCTCCCGCGAATGCCAGGACCCATGTGCAGCACGTAAGCCGCATGGCCGGCAAGAAACGTCATCACGTACGCAGCCGGCAATGCGCGAAGGGTCATCGTCCTGCCTCACCGAGCTCTCCGGCCCGATGGGTTCGTTGTTCAGCACGGCCTGCGGCAACGCGTTCCGGCACCTCTTGTCGAGCGGCAAAGACATCCATGGAAGGAGCATGGGGGTCGTCGGCCCTTCGTCGCCGAACTGCCGGGCATAGTGGATGGTCATCGCCTGGACGCCCGACTGCGCGTAGGTGTCACAAATGGCGCCGGTTGCCGGGGCGCTCAACGCCACCAGCACCGCCGTTCGATTGTTGAGCCGTTTGCCGAGACGCCGCAGCTCCGCGATCCCGTCCGGGCCGTCGAACCCGTTCTGCCAGGCCTCATTGGCGATCTCGAACGCGAAGATCTTGTGCTCGCGTCCCCGCGCCATGGCGGCGAATCGATCCACAACCGACGTCACGGCTGGCCGCGCTTGAATTGAAGGGCGCGCCCCCGAACAGCGTCCACTGCACGCGCATTCCGTAACGGTCGTACGCGAGATCGGTCAGGCCGGCGATCACCTTCTCGTAGTCGGGCCACCGCGGGTCAACTTCCCTGTCCTGCCAGCTCGTCCCCTCCCACCGATCCCAGCACGCGAATGTAGTCGACACCAGCGGCGTTCAACGCCTCGAGATTGCGGTCGAGCCGCGGCCGATCGAACTTGTAGCCCCATGCACCCCAGAAAAGCGTGGCGCCAAGCGCGTTGAACGGTCCGCCGGCGTCCGCAACCGCCCGACTTTGCGTGCGAACCGGACCGCCCCTCGTCGTTGAAGGAGCCTGTCCCGCTACCACGACAAGCGCAAGCAGCAGGAACCCGACACAAAGAGCCGTTTTGATCATCTCTTGGTGAATCGTATTCAGTTATCGTGCCGGTTCAGATCGACGATGGGTCGATGGACCTATGAGATGCCAAATGGAAGACTCACGGCTGCTCCGAATCAAGGGAGCGCTTGCGCCAGCCTTGCTCGTTGTTCTTCAGTTGTGCTTGTTTGGTCCATATACGATCTACGCGGGCAACGAGGCGGAATTTACCGCGTCCTTCTGGGTCCTCGTTCGCCCTCCCCTGATGGCAGGAGCTGTGGTTGTGCTCGTCCTGCTGGCGCTTGATCTGTTGCTGCCAGGCAGGCTGGTTCGTGCGTACGTGGCAGTGCTCTTCGGCTTCGGCATTCTGCTGTGGGTTCAGGCCAATTTCCTCGTCGCCGACTACGGGCCGCTCGACGGGACCGCGATCGACTGGTCAATCGAGTCGTGGCGCACCCTGCCCGAAATCGCCATGTGGATCATTGTCCCCCTGCTGTGCATGGTGGCCGCCAGGCACGTGTCTCGCATCGCGCCTTTTGCCAGCGCAGTCCTGATTGCGCTGCAGTGTGCGGTGCTGGCCGCTTCGGCTGCGCGAGCCGAGGCGCGATCGGGCGCCGAGTGGAAGGGCCCGGCCGAGTCGAGATTCGAGCTCTCGAAAACGCACAACGTGATCCACATCGTGCTCGACGCATTTCAATCGGATGTCTTTGGAGAAATTCTCGACGAGGACCGCCAGGCCCTCGACCAGAGCTTCTCCGGGCGGTCTTTTTCGCCGATCACGCCGCGGCCTTCCCGACGACGATGGTCAGCATTCCGGCCATGTTCAGCGGCACGGTTTACCGTCAGGAACGGCCGCTGCCACGGTACGTGCGCGAGCACTTCGACAAGGGCTCCCTGTTCAAGACGCTTCGAGCGCGAGGCTACCGGATCGACAACATCAGTGAGATCCCGTACGACGCCAGGTCGTCGACGGTCTATCGAATGCCGCGCCCGTATGTCGGTTATGACGAATACAGAACGTTCGCGGCCTGGCAGCTCGCCGATCTCTCCTTGTTCCGCCATGCACCTCATGTTCTGCGGCCCTGGATCTACAACGATCAGTCGTGGCGGCTGCAGACCCTCTTCGGACCGGGCGATACCCGGCTTCGACGTCACTTTCCCGTCAATGGCGCCGCGATTCTCCATGAGTTCGCCGAGCGCATGACGCCGGCCGTCGACGGTCCTGTCTACAAATTCGTCCACGTCGGTATTCCCCACCGGCCGGTAATCGTCACCGCAGATTGTGGTGTCGCCGATGCCATCCGCCCGCTGCGGCAGAACTACAAAGACCAGGCACGCTGCGCGGTCACCAGAACCGCCGAGATCCTCGATCGGCTCAAACGGCTCGGTCTCTATGACGAAGCGCTCATCGTGATTTCGTCGGACCATGGCATCGGGTTCCCTCCGCCTCGTTTTCAGAACGACCGGTATTTGCCGCCAGGCGCCATCTCGATTCTGTCTGGAAAATCGATGGCACTGCTGATTGTGAAACCACCCAACAGCCACGGCCCCGTTCGCGTGTCTCACGCGCCGACGGCCATCAGCGACGTGCCGGCGACGGTCCTCGATGTACTCGGTATCCCCTCGACGTTTCCGGGTGAAGCGGCGTTGAAACTATCGGAAAGCGCCGCGCGGGTCCGCTCGTTCGGCATGTACAACTGGGAAGACGACGGGTGGAAGTAACCTGTACTTCGAGGCGCTCGACGTCATGGAAGTACGCGGACCACTCCTCGATGGCAACAGCTGGAGCTTCAAGGAGACGTTCTATCCTCCCGATGCGACTGAAGACAACCGGATGCGTGGGGTGTACGAGCCGCACCGCAGCAGATCCGGTGTCCTCTATCGCTGGAGCAGCCCGCACGCGTTCTTTCACGCGCCATCCGGCGCCAGGCGCTTCGAGGCGAAGATCCGATCGATCGCGCCGCAGCCACAAACAGTGACGCTCATCGTCGAAGGGCGTGAGACTGACAAGGTCACGTTGAGCGATCAGTCGTGGGGCGTGATTCGGCACGCGCTCGGCCCGTCCGTGAGCTCCGCCGGCAACTGGGTTGAGCTGCGCGTGGATCCGCCATGGAAGGCGCGAGGGGATGTGCGCGTGCTGGGCGTGCAGGTCAGCGACGTGAGTTGGACCCCTTGAACCTTGCTATACTGCAGCAGCCACTCTGCTGATGACGAGTCCTCCAGCCGCCGAGGCCGAGCGCGAGATCAAATTCACACTCTCGGCGGGACGCGCGCATGTGGCCAGGGATTGGCTCGAGCGCCTCTGCCGTCGCGACCCGAGGTATCCCGCCGCAATCGTCTGGACGATGTACTACGACACGCCCGCATTGATTTCGCTTGGCGAGAAGGTCAACAGCGAGTATCTGAAGCGGAAGATCCGGGTCCGGTGGTATGCCGATCTCGACGGCCGCCTGCTGGAGCCGGTCTTCGTCGAAGCCAAGCTTCGTGTGGGCGCGCTTCGGACGAAGGTCCGCGAGCGGGTGCCCGTGGCGGCAACCGAGATCGCGCAATGGGACCTGCAGGATCCGCGGCTCTCGCGCTTGCCGCGAATGCTCCAGGCGGGTGGGATGCTCGGCCTCGAACCGTGGCAACCGATCATGCTGATCCGGTATCGACGCGACCGGTTCGTCGAGCCCCGCAGTCGCGCACGCGTCAGCCTCGATACGGATATTGCCGCAGCGGCCGTGCATCCGCGGCTGGCGCATGCGGCAGACACGACGCCGCTCGGAAGCGCCGTGCTCGAGGTGAAGGGCCAGGACGACGCGCTCCCGTTGACGCTTCACCCGCTCCTTTCGCTCGGTATTCGGAAAGGCGCATTTTCGAAATTGTTCGCGGTGTACGCGCACGCGGCGCGTCAGTTGGTGTAGGCAGGAAGAGGCGTAATGCAGCAGCAGTTGAACAACATCTTTGGATCGCTGGCGCAGCGAACGGGCCCCCAGGTGTCACGCTGGCCTTCCTGATGTTGATGGCCATTTCGCTCGTCTGTTCGCTCTTCATCGCGTACCTCTACGTGCACTTCTATGCGAGCCGGGCGACGGGCAGCCAGGTGCATCGGGCTTTTCCGCTGCTCGGTATCTCGATCACCGCCATCTTCATATCGATTCAGTTTTCCCTTCCGCTTTCGCTTGGTCTTCTGGGGGCGCTGTCGATCGTGCGGTTCAGGACGCCGATCAAGGAGCCCGAGGAGATCGGGTTCATCATGCTCGTCATCGCCACCTCGCTCGCCGTGGCAACCTTCAAGTTGGGATTCGTGGGAATCATCCTGCTGGTCGCGCTCGCCGCGAATTTCGGCCAGGTGCTGGCGCGGCGGTTCATGTCCTCCGAGGGCGACGGCACGATCGTGATCTCGCTCGCCTCGAACGGTCGAGCGGTCGATCCGTCGGCAATCACGGCAGTGCTTCGCAAGCGGCTCTCCAAGGCGACGCTCGAAAGCGTGTCGTATAACGAGCGCGAAACCGTCGTGTTGTACAACTTCCAGGGGATTGCCGAAACGGCGCTGTCGGGCCTGCAGGCCGAGCTTGACGCGACGGCGGGGCCCTCGACGTTCAACGTGTTCTTCAACAGGCCGGGCGCATTCTAGATGCGGCCAACCCCCCACCGGATGCCCTGGTGGCTGCTCATCGTCGCCACGCTGTCGATCGGCCTGGCGTTGGTGGTGATCGAGGCAGCGGACTGGTTTCCCTTGTGGCGCTTTGCGGTGCACTGGAGTCCGGAGGCGCTTCCCGAGCACAAGCGCGATTCCGAACACGGAAGTCGCCACCGGGAGGCCCATCCTTTCTCTGACGCTCGACGACGCCGACCTGAACGATCCCGCCAGAGGAATCCTCGCCAACAAACACGAGCACGGAATGGAATGGGAGCGCGAAGGCAGCGTTTCGTATTTCGAAGACGGGCGGTTGATGTTCGCGGGCGGCGTCGGCGTGCGTATCCATGGAGGCGGAAGCCGCATCACGGCTCCACGCCCGGGATTCCGTCTGTACTTCCGCCGCAAGTACGGACCGCGTGAGATTCCGCAGGATGTCCTCTTCAGTGCAGCCGCGCAGCCCATCCGCCGCCTCGTGATCCACGATGACGTCAGACGCACCGGAGGCGTGAACTGGTATTTCATCAATCCGCTCGCGTACGACGTCTCGCGGGCCATCGGCGCTATCGCGCCGGAAACGAAGCCGGTGCGGTTCTACCTCAACGGCAAGTACTACGGTCCCTTCGTTCTGACCGAACGGTTCGACCAGCGGTACTTCGCCGCGCACTGGGGCTACGACGACATCGTGCTCAATCAGGACGAGATGAACAAACTCTGGGATTGGGTACGCACCACCCGCCCTCTGACGATGAAGAACGTTGCGGAGCACGTGAACATCGAGAACCTGACACGCTGGTTCCTGGCGGTGGCTTTTTCCGCCACCCGCGACGCGTATCAGGGGCCCGGACAGTTTCTCGATGCGACAAAACCCAACGGCTGGTTCTGGGTGAATTGGGATATGGACCAGGGCTTTCGCGACTGGAACCACGACAGCTACCAGTATCTGCTCGAACGCGCGGGAGAAGCGCGTCGCGGCAGAAATCCCGCCGAGCCACGGTCGGTGATTCTCACGCAATTGATTGCCGACGATCCCGAGTATCGCGACTACCTGAAGCGCGTCGTCCAGAACGCTCTGAATCATCAAATCACGCAGGCCTTTCTCATGGAGAGGTACCAGCACTATCAGAATGTCGCCACGGAGCTTCAGATCCCTCGTCTCGACTACCTGCCCCGCCTGCGTCAGTTCCTGCAGCGCCGCCGGAATTTCTTCAGGCTCATCACCGAGCAGTGGCTGAACAGCCAGCCCTCTCAACGCGTCATTGTTGTGGCGCCGTCTGGGGTCGAGGTGCTGATTGAGGGCGAGCGCGTAAAGAACGGCTACGTGGGCTTGTACTTTTCCGATCTGGAGTTGACCGCTGGCATTCCGGAGGAACACCGGGACGGGTTCACGGAATGGCGAATCAATGGGCGTTCATCTGGATCGGGACAGTTGAAGTTCAAGGCGGACCGCATCATTCAGCTCGAGGCGGTGTACCACAATGCACCGTCAGTATACCGGCCGATAGAACTTGCGCCTGACGATCCAAAGCCTGTGACTCCCGCGCATCTCGAGTGGAAGCTCATTCCGAGCGGAACATCGTGGCTGGGATGTGCGCCGCAAGACGACCTGTGCGGCGAATCAGAAAAGCCCCGCGTGCGGGTCACGTTTGCTCAGCCGTTCCAGATGCTCGATCGTGAAGTGTCGGCCGACGACTTTCGCGCGTATGCCACCGCGACATCGACATCGATGCCCCGCCAGCCAGAGTGGTACGCGGATGGCACCCATCCTGTTGTCAACGTGACCTGGGATGAGGCACAAGCGTACTGCGCCTGGTCGGGAGGCCGGCTGCCGACCGAGGAGGAATGGGAGTACGCGGCGCGCGGCGGCGTTGAGAACAGAATATTTCCATGGGACGGTGAGTTCACCGGACAAGCCCATGTGCGGCACGATCTGACACCGAGGCCGTTCGAATTTACCGCGCCGGTGGGATCGTTCCCGCCCAACAGCTACGGTCTGTACGATATGGCCGGCAACGTGTGGGAATGGACCGCGAGCGAATTCACGACGACACATGCCTCGCCACCGGACCACACCGGATACGACCTTCGCACGATCAAGGGCGGTGGTTGGGACAACGTCATTCCAAGGCTGCGGATTTCTGAGCGGGCGGCGCGGTCCCGGCTCGGGCGCCACAATCTCTACGTGGGGTTCCGTTGTGCGAAGGGACCCATGAGCGTCGCGCGAACGCAGCCGTGACCATACCTCGTCGCGTGCTCGTTCATCCAATTGCTGCTGCGACGCTGGCAGGTGTGGCGTTGTGGGTAAGCCGCGCGTCGTTCGATGTGGCCGGCAGCGCGCAGTTGCCCGTCCGGGTTGCCATGATGCCATCGGCGGCGGAGCTTCTCGGACTGGTCATCATGTTCCTGCTCGTCGCGGCTGGCGTGGCGTTGTTGCTGCGCAACGACGCCACACCTGATGCCCAATTCTGGGGAGCCGCTTCCGATACTCTTCTGCCGCTGTTTGGCCTCGGACTCCTGCTTCTGCCCTACCTGCCATTCCTGGCCGACTGGGTACCGGCGCTTCGTCTTCTGGCCGGCCCCGGTCGAATCCTGGTATGGGTCGTCGTGATTGGGCAGACGCTGTGGATCTTCCTGCCGCAGTTGCTCCGCCGGATGGGGTTTCCGACTCCGCTTCTGGATGAGACGAAGGCTTCGGTGGTGTTCGCGTGTACGGCGGTGTTTCTGAGCGCCCCGTTTCTTTTCAATGCGAGTGCCCTGACTCAGGCGTTTGGCGATCTTCTGGAGAACGCCAGGCATTTACCGGCCGCCGACCTGTCGGCGGTGCCGGCAGCCAGTCTCGCTGTCCTGTTCGACCAGGAGTTCGGCGTACTACCCAGTGCTCCGGTGCTCGTGTTGGCTTTCATTGGCCTTGCTGCCATGATGCGGGACCGATCGCAGCGGTGGGTGGGGGTTGCGCTCACCATCGTCTCGTTGTGCGTGATTGGATTGGCGGCATCCGCCGATCCCTGGTGGCGGCGGTCGTTCGCCCCGGGCCGTCAACTCGTTCTCCTGTTGCCGCTCTTGACGGTCCCCATCGCCTCCCTTTATTCGCGCCTGCCGCGGTTCTCCGTATCTCGCGCGATGGCTCAGGTGTCGTACCTGGTGACCCTGGGCATCACGCTGGTGTTCCTGCTCTTCGAAGAGCCCGTTCCGGTCCAGCAGGACGGGATTGGTGCCTCCTCTCTGTTGCGATGGCTGTCACCCACCTGGCAGCTTTGGAGCGAAATGCCGACGTACGTCACGACCGGGGCGCTCGTGGCGTCCACGCGAGTCGCGCTGTGGATTGCCGGCTTGACGCTCATCGGCTGGCTCCTTTCCCGTCGACCCGCAAACTCCGCGGGCCGCGTGGCACTTCTCGTCACGCTGGGCGCGACTGCCGCGTGCGTGACGATTCCAACGATTACCGCCGCGGTGCTCTCCGATCCAAGCAGTCGATTCAACGTGGAATCGCGGACGCTCATCCCTCTGCTCGAAACGTTCGATCCCGTCGCGCGGCCGCTGGCCCTTCGATACGATCCGTTCTCTGTGGCGCGGCCCGAAGAACTGCCGCCGCTCTTTGCGTTGTCGGCGGTGCCAGGTCAGCGCACAGGCCGTCAGCCGCTGCGTGTCGTGTTGAACGCACGGTTTCGCTTGCCGGCGGGCTCGTACGAACTGGACGTGGAGGGCTCGAAATCAGCCGGTAGTGTCCCCGACGCGGCGATTTTTCTGCAGTTAGGCCGCGAAGGCGGCGCGCTGACGTCGTGGCCGTTGACGATGACGGCGGGCCAACACGCGCGACATGTGTTTGACGTTCCGCTCGATTCGGAGTTCGTCGCATTTCGTGCGGCCCCGTCCCTCGAGCCGACGATCGCGAGCATCCGGATCACACCGGTAACGGTGGCCGCGATCCGAAAGCGGTTTCCTGCTCCCAGAGTGCTCGCCTCGTCTGCGTTTGCGACGGTCACGGCATTTTTTCACGGTGGTGCATTTCCGGAGAGCGATGGATTCTGGGTGCAGGGCCGCGAGACGACGCGCGTCACGCTCTTGAAACGGGGGGACAGCGATCAGGGTGTGACGCTGGCGATCCACAGCGGCGCGCGACCGAACACCGTGACGCTCGCGACGAACGCGTGGTCTCAGACGCTGAATCTGGTGCAGGGTGTGACCGAACGGGTGGTGGTGCCGACCAAAGAGGGCGACACGTTCATTCCGCTCACGATTACCGCGACGGGCGGGTTTGTCCCGGCAGAAATCGAGCGGAGCCCGGATCGCCGGGTGCTTGGAGCGTGGATCGCGTTCATTCCGGATGAAACGCAGGTGAGGCCTCAAACACTCAGGGGTTGTGGGCGCGATTCGCTTTGCGCCGACTCGCACACTTCCCTGATGACGTAGATCGGCTTGTCCTGCGATTCGTGGTAGGTGCGGGACATGATTTCCGCGAGCAGGCCCATCGTGACGAATTGGATGCCGGCGAAGATCAGCAGCACGCCGAGCAGGAGCAAGGGGCGGTTGGCGATCGATTCATTCCCGAAGAGCCGCTGATACGAGAGATACGCGCCGATGAGAAAGCCGAGTAGCCCCATCGGCAGGCCGATGAGCCCGAACATCTGGAGTGGCCGCGTCGAGTAGCTCAGCAGAAATTTCACGGTCAACAAATCGAGCACGACGCGGAACGTTCGTGAGAGGCCGTATTTCGACGAGCCATGGCTGCGCGGCCGATGGTTGACGACGACTTCCGTGATCGTGACTCCCATCTCGCTGGCGATGGCGGGAAGGAAGCGGTGCATCTCCCCATACAGCTTGATCGGCTTGACGACCTCGGCGCGAAAGACCTTCAGGGAGCACCCGTAGTCGTGCAGCTTAACGCCGGTCGACCAGGAGATCAGTTTGTTCGCCAGCTCAGACGGGAGACGGCGCGTCAGCCAGGTGTCTTTCCGATGCTTCCGCCAGCCGCAGACGATGTCGTTGCCGTCTTCGATGCGGCGGATCATGTCGGGAAGATCGCGCAAATCGTTCTGCAGGTCGCCATCAGCCGTCGCGATGAGCCTGCCCCGGGCATGTCGAAAGCCGGCGGCAAACGCCGCCGTCTGCCCGAAGTTCCGTCTGAACCGGATAATCCGCCAGCGGGGATCGCGGCGCTGGCAGCGAACGAGGCGCTCGTAGCTGTCGTCGGTGCTGCCGTCGTCGATCGCCAGCACTTCATAGCTCCGCCCCCACCGCTCGAGCGCCTCGGTCAGTTCGACGTAGAGGGGCTCGATATTCGGCGATTCGTTGCGGATGGGAATGACGACTGAGAGTTCAGGGTTCATTCATCTCTCAGAGGCCGCTGGCCCCTGGATTGAAGTCGCTATTATACAGTCAGTTAGCCGATGTCGGCTGCGAGCGGCGCTTCCAGAGGTAGTAGCCCGCCCCGCCGGCGAGCACCAGCAGTCCGAGCACCAGGCCCACCAGCCGGCCGTTCTCGTGAATGTAGTCGAGGGCGCGCTGGCCGTACAACACCGCCAGAATCCCTTCGCCAAAATAGCGGACGCCGCGACCGAGCCCGATCGCCCAGATGAACGTCTTCAGCGGAATGTTGGCGACGCCCCCCATGAGCACGAAAATCTTGAAGGGCGCCGGCGGCGGCAGCAGGGCGGGCACGATGAGCGCCATCGCGCCGTACTTGCGCATGAGATCGGCCGCCCGCTCGACCGTGCCTCCCTTGAACCGTTTCCGCACGCAGCGCGTCTCCGCCTTTGCGGCCCACGAAGTACAGCGCGAGGCAGCCCGCAATCGAGCCCAGCGTCGACATGGTGGCGTAGAACACCATTCGCTCGGGATGGTTGATCACGAGCAGCACGATCAGCAGATCGTTGACTTCGGGAAACGACAAGAAGGACGAGTCGAGGAACGCGATGATGAAGAGTCCCGGACCGCCGATGCTGAGTGCGAATGCTTCAATCGCTGCTGTGAATCGAGCCATCAATGCGCGCCGGATCTCCGCCTGAACGGACCGTGTGGGTTACTATTCTAGCCGCGAAGTGACCGACCGCCTTCCCAAGCTTGCTGCCGCAGTCGGCCTGACGATCGGCACGGCGGCAGCCATTTTCTACAGCCATCAGGGACTGACCCTCAGCCATTACGACGCAAAGGCGCATCTGGTCGTCGCCCGGCGCGTGCTCGACAGCCTGACGCCCGAGTACTCGCAGATCGGGGCCGTCTGGCTGCCGCTGCCGCATCTCCTCAACCTGCTTCCCGTGCAAATCGATGCGTTCTATCGGACAGGCGCCTCGGCCGTGGCGATCTCGATTCTTTCCTTCGCGCTCGCCTGCTATTCGATCGCGTATCTGGTGCTCGCTGTCACGAGCTCGCGCGTCGCCGCGGGCATTGCCCTTGCGATGTTCGCGCTCGATCCGAACGTCCTGTATCTGCAATCCACGCCGATGACCGAGCCGCTGCTCTTCGGACTGGTCCTCTTCAGCGTCGTGCTCGTGCATGACCTGGTGGAGAAACGGCTCCGGGAGCCGTTTTCGCAGGCAGCAGTCGAAAAAGGCTCCCGGAGCCGTTTCTATCGGCGGGCGCGGATGCTGGCGGGCTGGACGCTCGTGGCGTCCTGCCTGACGCGCTACGAAGCCTGGCCCGTGACCGCGGCATTGCTCGCGCTTTTCGCCGTCGCGCTCTGGCGCCGGGGCCTCGCGCCGGCGGCCGCCTTGCGCGACGCTGCCGATCTCGGGATTTTTCCGCTCCTCGCGATCGTGGCGTTCTTCTTTCACAGCTGGTTCACGACCGGGGCCTGGTTTGTCACGGGCGGTTTCTATGTTCCCGACAACGTGGCCACCGGAAATCTCTACAAGGCCTTCATGGCGGTCGTCTACGGCATGCGCGTGCTCATCGGCCGGCCGCTCGTGTTCATCGCGCTCGGGGGCGTCGTGTGGGTGCTCGTGCGAGGACTCGCGCGCGGCGAGCACGCCGCATCGCTCGTCGTGCTGGCGCTGGCCGGGCTGATGACGCTGCCGACCTATGCGTTCTTCGAGGGACACCCGTTCCGGATGCGGTATATGGTGGCGCCGACGGTCGGCGCGGCCGTGTTCGTCGGTATTGCCATCGGCCTGCTGAAAGGCTGGATGCGCCACGCCGCAACGGTTGCGCTCGCCCTGTGGCTCGCCGTTCATGCGAGACCACTCGACGCGCAGGCGCCGATGGTGCAGGAGGCGCAATGGGACGTGCCTTTCAGTGTCGGCCGAAAGCACGTGACGGCGTGCCTGATGCGCGAGTACCACGGCGAGCCTATCCTCGCCAGCATGGGTTCGCTCGCCCACTACATGCAGGAGCTGTCGCAGGAAGGCATCAACATCCGCGACTTCATTCACGAAGGGAATCTTCCGGTACTGGCAGGAGGCCATTGAAGCGCCGTCAGGCCGCGTGAAGTGGATTCTCGTCGAGGAACGGGCCGAAGGCGGCGACATGCTCGCCACACGCGTGCGCGAATCGTCGGCATTTACTACGGGCTTTACCCGCGTGTGCGCGGACGGAGGCGTGGCGCTATACAGAGCGGTGAGATCTAGAATCTAGAAACTAAAATCTAAAACGGACTTCGACGATCGGATTCTAGATTCTAGATTTTAGTTTCTAGATTCTAGATCTCAGAAACTCCCCCGTCACCTTCAGCGCCTCGTCGTGGATCAGCCCGTTGGTGGCGAGCAGCTGGTGCTGCCGTGACGAGTGCGGCTGGCCGGCGAAATCGGTCACTCTCCCGCCAGCTTCCTCGACGATGATGGTGCCGGCGGCGATGTCCCACGGCTTCAGATCCTGCTCCCAGAAGCCGTCCATCCGGCCGGCCGCGACGTAACACAGGTCGAGTGCGGCAGAGCCGAGCCGCCGCACCGCGCGGGCGCGGCCCACGAACTCGCCGAACAAACCAACGATTTCGGGAATGCGTGAGTGAATGTCGTACGGGAATCCTGTGACGAGCATCGACTCGACGAGGGTCGGCGCCTTCGACACATGAATGGGCCGGCCGTTCAGAAACGCTCCGCCACCACGCTCGGCCACGAAGAGCTCTTTGCGCGTCGGGTCGTAAATGGCGCCAATCTCTCCGCGGCCGTCTATCTCGAGGGCCAGCGACGAGCAGAAAATCGGCAGACCGTGCGCGTAGTTGTTGGTGCCGTCAATGGGATCGAAGACCCAGCAGTGCTGGGCGCCCCTGGTCGCGGCATCTTCGCCGAATTCCTCGGCCAGGATCGTATGGTCCGGGAAGCGCTCGCCAACCATCTTCCGGAACATGGTCTCGACGGCGACGTCGGCTTCCGTCACAAGGTCGATCGTGCCCTTGTGTGACACCTGAAAGCCGCTGTCGATGAAGCTCATCTGAATCTCGCCGGCCTTGATGACGGCCTCGATGGCCGTCGAGAGGAAAAGAGGGTTCCTCATTCACGTGCAGGGATGTGCTTGATCATCCGCATTTCCATGCCGCCCTGACGCGCGGGTGTAATCGACACTTCGTCCATGAACTGTCGAATCAGGAAGATTCCCCGCCCGCTGGCCCTGAGCATGTTTTCGGGGCTCAAGGGGTCTTTGATGGCCGTCGGGTCGAAGCCGTTCCCCTGGTCGCGCACGCAGACGATGAAGTCCACCGGCTCGGGTTCGGGCCTCGCGCTGAAATCGATGAAGACGCGCTTGGTGGGGTCGCTCCGGTTGCCGTGGGAAATCGCGTTGACGACCGATTCCCGGACCGCCATTGTGGTCCAGTGCAGCGAATCGTCCTCGAACCCAAGCCGCCGCGCGATGTGCTCGCTGATGGCCTGGACGAGGTCCAGCGCTTCGATGGTGCTCCGAATCTCGAGATGCACGTCCTGGAAACCGCGGGGCATCGTGTCGGACGTAGTATAGTCTCCCGATGGCTTCAATCGCCGCTGCGACGGTGAGGCCTGCCCGGCGCATCAGGGGCACGGTCGGGCTCGCCGGCGACAAATCCATTTCCCATCGTTACGCGCTGCTTGGCGCCCTGGCGTCGGGCCGTTCGACGATTCACCAGTACTCGCTGGGGGCCGACTGCGCTGCCACGCTTCAGTGTCTCGAGGACGCCGGCGTCGAGATCCGCCGCAGCCGATCGGCGGACCGTGGCCTGACCGTGGAGATCACCGGGCGGGGATTGCGAGGACTGGTGCAGCCGGCTGCCCCACTGGACGCCCAGAACTCTGGCACGACCATGCGGCTGCTCTCGGGCATCCTCGCCGCGCATCCGTTTACCTCCATCCTCAAGGGAGACGACTCGCTGAGCCGGCGCCCCATGGGCAGGGTCATCGTCCCCCTCGAGTTGATGGGCGCCCGCATCGAGTCGTCCGACAGGAAGCCGCCGCTGACCATCCACGGCGGTGCGCTCAAAGGCATCCGTTACCGGACTGAAGTGCCGAGCGCGCAAGTGAAGAGCGCGGTCCTGCTGGCGGGCCTCCAGTCGGAGGGCAAGACGGTCGTCGAGGAATCGGCGGCAACCCGCAACCACACCGAGCTCGCGCTGCGTGCGTTCGGCGCACGCGTGCACACCGCGGGCACGACCGTCGAGGTCGCGGGCGGCCAGACGCTGCGCGGCGGCGAGTTCGTGGTGCCCGGCGACATCTCCTCGGCCGCGTTCTGGGTGGCGGCCGCGGCCGCCATTCCCGACTCGGACATCGAGATTCAGAACGTCGGCCTCAACCCGACGCGGACGGCTCTGCTCGACGTCCTGCGCCGTGGCGGCGCCCTGGTGGACGAGCACGTCGAACGGGAAGCCGGTGGCGAGCCGTCGGGTCGTGTGCGTGTTCGCTACGGGCGGCCTCGTCCGTTGACGCTTGGACCGGATCACGTCCCATATCTCATCGACGAGATTCCTGCCCTTGCCGCCTGGGCGAGCCATGGCGGAGAGCTGCACGTGACAGGCGCCGCCGAGCTGCGCGTGAAGGAAAGCGACCGGATCAGCGCGCTCGTCCGTGGGTTTCAGGCGCTGGGGGCCGATGTCGAGGAGTTCAGCGACGGATTTCATCTGCGCGGGTCGCGGCCCCTGCGGGGCGGCGAGGCAGACGCCGCCGGCGATCACCGGCTCGCCATGGCCTTTGCAATCGCGGCCCTCGGGGCCGAATCTCCATCGGTCATCAGCGGGGCCGATTCGGTGGCGATCTCCTATCCAGAGTTCTTCGCGACGCTGGAATCGCTCTGCGGCTGACGATCCCCTCTTGAAGACGGACAAAATCTACTTGGTCGGATTCATGGCGGCGGGTAAAACGACACTGGCCCAGAGCCTTGCGCGGCGGCTCGGCTGGCGCGCCGAAGACGTCGACCAGCTCATCGAGGCGCGCGAGCGGCGCACGGTGGCCGATATCTTCGCCCGCGACGGCGAGGCCGTACTTCCGCTCCATCGAGCGTCAGGTGATCTACGCGCTGCTCCCGCTCCGCCACACGGTCGTCGCCACGGGCGGCGGGACGTTCATCGATCCCGAAACGCGCGCGGCCATCAATGCCGATGGCGTGTCGGTGTGGATCGACGCGCCCTTCGACGTGTTGCTCAGCCGGATCCCCGCCGACGGGCGCCGGCCGCTCGCCAACGATCGCGTGCAGATGGCCATGCTCTTCGAGAGCCGCCGGCTCGCCTACCAACAAGCTCAGGTCCGCCTCGACGCGTCGCGGGCGCGCTCCGAAGAGCTGGTCGAGCAACTCATCGAGCAGCTCGAATAGCCATGCGGTACCTGGTCATCAGCGACATCCACAGCAATCTCGAAGCGCTCGAGGCGGTGCTCCGCGCTCGGCGCAGAAGTACGACGCCGTGCTCGTGCTGGGCGATCTGGTGGGCTACGGCGCCGATCCCAATGCCGTGGTCGAGCGCGTGCGGGCGCTTGCGCCCGCGGCCATCGTGCGCGGCAATCACGACAAGGTCGCGGCGGGCCTGGATACCGCGGAGGATTTCAATCCGATGGCCAGGTCGGCGGCGCAGTGGACGCGCGACGCGCTTGATCGCCTTCCACGCTGGACTATCTGCGCGCGCTGCCGGAGGGTCCGCACGTCGTCGACGGGACCCTGGAGATTTGCCACGGCTCGCCGCTCGACGAGGACCTGTATGTGGTTGCCGACCTCGACGCGGCGCGATCGATTGCCGTCTCGCGGGTCCCCGTCTGCCTCTTCGGTCACACCCACGTGGCGCTCAGCGCCAGAATGGACGGCCAGCGCCGGCTCGAAATCGAAGCGCCTCAGGGGCATCCCGAATTCGAGACGCGCATCGAGCCGGACTGCAAATATCTGATCAACCCGGGCTCGGTCGGTCAGCCGCGGGACGGCGACGCCCGTGCGGCCTATGCCATCGCGGACACGGATCGGAAGCTCGTGACGCTGTACCGCGTGGCGTATCCGATAGAAGCGGCGCAGAAGAAGATTCTGGAAGCGGGCCTGCCGCCGATGCTGGCCTACAGACTGGGGATGGGACGGTAGAATCGATCTAACAGGAGATTAGGAGATTAGGAGATCTTAGGCTTTCCAGAACAAGCCTCCTGAACTCCTGATCTCCTGTTCCGCTTTTGCATTTCCATCGCAAACGCATCCTGCGCGGCGCGCGAGCCGAGAATCCAGCCGATCACGATCCCGACGAACAGGACGACCGGGATGAAGATGAAGTGCGCCGACGTCATGTTCGCGAAGTTCATGGTCCGCTTCGCTCTGCGGCTTCGAGACCTGCGCCGACAACGTCGTGCATCTCCTGCTCGACCTTCCCGAGCTTCCGCCACATCGTCCAGGCGTAAAGCAAGGAACGCGACCCAGACAAACGCGTAGGCGGCAATGCACGAGCGGCAACGACGGCAGCTGCTCGCTCGCCGGCACTTCCGTCACGGGCATGAACTCCGCCCTGCGGCTCCTGCGCAGCATGAGCGCCGCGGTCACTCAGCAGCATCAGAGTCAGGAAGCATTCTTGTCCTCATTCCTCGCTCTCGAGATAAAGCTGATCGAGCAGCGCGCGCTGCTCTTCGATCCGCACGCGCATGCGTCATCAGCGCGATGTACAGCAGCAGAAAACCGAGAAACGCGTACCAGAGCGGCAAGCGCGAAGTCGACCGGCAAGTGTCGGCACGACCGACGTCAGCGGGTGCATGGTTCGCCAGATGTTGACGGAGAGATACACGAACGGCGACGGTGGCCATGCCGAACAGCGCCAGGCCGGCGGCCAGCGTTTCGGAGCCAGGCCCGCCATACCGCCGAAGCAGCAGATACGAGACGAACACCATCCACAGGAGCAGCGACATCGTCAGCCGGGCGTCCCACTGCCACCAGACGCCCCATGCCTTTCGCGCCCACAGCGGTCCGGTGACCATCGCCATCGCGCCGTACAGGACGGTGAGCTCCGCCGCCGCGAAGGCGATCCAGTCGAACACCGGGCGCTTCTTGATCGAGGAACAGCACGCTGATGATGCCGCAGAAGATAGCCGACAGCGAGCATCAGCATGGCCGGGCGGCATGTGGAAGTAGAAAATCTTCTGCACGAGCCCCATCGTCGATTCGTACGGCGCGCGCGCGATGAGGATGGGCGCGGTCATGAAAATCAGACCGCTGCGACGGCAAGAAGGGGAACGAAGGCTTTGCGCATGGGTTATTCGGTCATCAGCGATTCGAACGTCCAGAGCGAAAGCGTGACAAATACTACGTCAAAGCTCAACAGCAGCATGATCCAGAGCGCGCGCCATGTCGAGCTGCGGCTCGGCGGCGAGGAGCGCGCCGTGCCGCGCACGCCGGCGATCATGACCGGGATCGTGACCGGATACAACAGGATCGGCAGCAGCACGTCGCGGCTGCGCGCGCGCGCCAGCATGGCGGCGAACAGCGTGCCGACGCTCGCAAAGCCTACCGTGCCGACGACCAGCAGCGCCGCCACCAGCAGCAGGAGTGCTCGAACAGCGTCGCCTGGAACAGACAGCGCGACCAGCGGCACGATGACGACCTCGGTCGCCAGCAGCAGCGCGATGATGCCCAGCGAGCTTGCCGACGTAGACGGCCGGCCGCGCGCCCGGCGCCAGCAGCAACGCCCGGAGCGTATCGCCGTAACGTTCGCGCTCGAACGTCCGGCCGAGCGCGAGCGTGCCGGAAAACGCGATCGCGATCCAGAGAATGCCGGCGGCCGCATCCCCTATCGCGCGTCCATCGCCGCCCTCGCCCACGAACGACACGGAAAACACCACCACGCACGAGACGGCGAAGAACACGGTCGTATTGATCAGCTCACGGCTTCGCGCTTCGATCGCGAGATCCTTCCGCGCCACGATCCACACGACGCGCCAGAACGCATTCATGACGCCCGCCCGGCGATGTCGAGGCGTTGCCTGATACCGGCTCGCGCAGGCCGCGCACGTCCGGCTCGCGTCGCCACCAGCCGCCCGTCCTGCAGGATGACGGCCCGGTCGAGCACCGCCTCGGCCACGTCGAGGTCGTGCGTGGCGACGAGCGTGATGCAGCCCGCCGATCGCAGCTCGCGTAATCGTCTCGACCAGCGCTGCCGTCGACGCATCGTCCAGCCCGGTGAACGGCTCGTCGAGCAGCAGCAGGCGCGGGCTGTGCAGCAGCGCACGCTCGAGCGCCAGACGCTGGCGCATGCCGCGCGAGAAGCCCGAGACCAGGTCGCCGCCGCGATCGCCGAGACGCGCGCGCTCGAGCGCGTCGCCCGCGAGCTGCCTCGCGCGTTGCCGACGCCGTACAGCGTGCCGAAGAACACCAGGTTCTCGCGCGCCGTCAGCTCCGAGTAGAGATGAAGATCGTGCGACAGGACGCCGATTCTGCGAGCGAAGCATCGGCCCGATTTCGTCTCGCCGTTCTGCCCGCCGTACCGCACCTCGTCCGGACGATGGGAGCGCCAGCGTGGAGACGATGGCGAGGAGCGTCGACTTGCCGGCGCCGTTTGGCCCGAGCAGCCCGACAGTCTCGCCGGCGCGGCAGTCCAGCGAGACGCGCGACAGCGCGCGTCGGCGACCAAAGTTACGGCTGAGCTCGCGGATGGACAGTTCGAGGAAGTCGACGCTCACGCCGCTCGGTCCTGGCCGCCCTCGGCGTCCAGATCGCGATAGACGCGTTCGAGCTGCGCGATGAGCGCGGACGCTGCGTTCGGCGTATTTGCGGCTCGACGCTGCCCGCCCGCCGCTGCTGTTCGAGCCGAACGAGCTCGCTGAAGAGCTTCTCGCGCTTTGCCGGTCAACTGCTTCACGCGCGCGGCGTTCCCCGCACGCGACGGACGTGCGCGTGGCCTGCCCAGACGCAAAGCCGGAGACGATCAGCAGGGCCAGCACCAGCGCGACCCGGCGCGGAATGGGGCTGTGATGCGGCAGCCCGGAAAACGTCAGCGACAGCGTCGCCGCCGGCCGCGATCGCCGGACCCTGCGCCAGGATGTAGCGCTCGCCTTCGAATTCCCGCTCCTGCACGTTCGGCAGCTGCGGAGACGCGAGCGCGACGTTCGCCGATCTTCTTCATCAGGACCGCCAGATTCGGCACCGCCAGCGGCATCCGCTGCTCGATGGTCACCTCGCCTGAGTCGAACGGCATCGCGATAGGCGATCTGCACCGGCGTCTGGCCGGGCGGAAACGGCCCGCTGACGGTGACCCGATCGCCGCGCGCGACCGCCTGCGGCGCCCCTTCGAGCACCGGTCGTGCTCAACGCGCCCGTCGGCATGTCGATCACGACTCCTGCGGCGGGCTGAACCGGTGCGCGCGCGGTGTTCTGAATGTCGAGGATGTAGTAAATCTGCAGCGCGTCATCGGTGCGATCGACGATGACACGCGTCTGATCGCCCAGCACGACATTGCCCGGCTGCGGCTGAAACACCGGCGCAGGTCGCATCCCCGCCCTTCGCGCGTTGCGACGAGCATCACGCGAATGCCTTCGGTGCCGCCCGGCCACGGAAATTCCTGCGACTCGAGCCGTTCGCCGTCAACCGTCGCGACCGCCCGTGACCGATGTACCCGCCGGCGATGCCGCTGAACTCGGCGCGCCCGTTTTCGTCGGTCTTGACGGTTCGATCACCTTGCCGCCGGCATGCATCTCGACCGGATGCCCCTGGATGTTGTTCGACAGCTGGCCGCGGATCAGCCGTCACCGACACATGGCCGGCCGGAAGATCCGTCACCGGCCGCGGAATGCCCGACATCTCCTTCGGATCGGGCATCTGGAACTGGGCAGAAGCGGGTGATGGAGAAAGTAGAAAGTAAGAAGTGGAAAGTAGAAAGGCAGATGAGACAGCGCCAGCGAGCTTCGTGCCGCACGATTTGCAGAACCGCGCATCGTCGTCGTTCACCGTGGCGCACGATGGGCAGACGCCGGCTGCAGAGGCTGACGTCCTGCGGTCGCTCTATGCTCTCGGCTCTGAGCTCGTTCGCCCTCGGCTCTTTGTTCTTCGCTCGTCCGCGTCTGCTGCTCTTCGCTCTCAGCTCTACCCCCGCCCGCCTTGACCAGCCGCCTCGCCAGCTCGCGCTCGATCAGCTCGGCGTATCCGCTGCTCGTGTTGTCGAGCTGCTCGATCAGCCGGACCGCGCGCGATCGGAGGCGCAGCCGACCATGTCCTGATAATCGGCCTCGCCGACCTTACCCATCGCATGATCGAACTCCAGTTCCTTGATCGAGCGCGAGCAGCGAGGTTCTTCTCGCGCTCGAGCGCCACGCGCGTGCTGGCTCCCACCATCTCGGGCTGGCGCGTCTCGCCCGTCGACAAGCGGCCGCAGCGCGTTGAGCGCCGCGAGACCGACCAGCGCCGCCGCAAAAATGCCGAGGCAGACGAAGATCAGGTTCTCGGCGCTGGTGCCACGAATGATGAATACCGCCGCCGTCGCGCACACGAGCGCACCGAGCGTGAAGAACTGCCACGGCCGCAGTGAATCGGACGTCGGTTCGCGTGGGAGACAAGGGACTAGTCGAGGTCTTCGAGCTCGCGATCGAGCCGCGCCTGCAGCGCCGCGTCCTCCGGCCGGGTGCGACGGGCTCGGCCGCTGCCGGCTCAGGCTCTTCGCTGGACCGATGCGACCACTTCCTGACGGCAAAAACGCCGGCGACGGCGCCGAATCCCGCAATCGCGTAGGGAAACGCCCAGGCCAAGCGATTGAGGCCCTTATCGTTCGGCTCGATGAGAATGTCCTGACCGCCGAAGTCGCGGATGAACGTCGCGATGATGCTCGTCGTGGCCTTTCCCCTCGGCCATCAACGCCTGGATTTTCTCCGACTGCGCGGCGTGACCGCCGCAGTTGGGCATGCCGCAGTTATCGAGCGCCCGGCGGCAGCCGCACGTGCAGACGATCTCCGAGTGCAGCCGCTGCTCGAGCGGATCCTTCGGCACGATCGGCACGTTCTCGGGTGGACTGAGCGAACACCGGGCGCCGCGAGGCTGAGCATCAACATGAGCGCCATCGCCGTCGTCGCCACTTCCGGCGCCGGGAACCTGGCCATCGCGAATGCGAACGTGCGTTCCGGCAGCAAGCACGATCCCTGTGCCGATGGCCATGACGGCGAAGCCAAGCCAGATCCAGTTGACGAGCGGATTGATCGGTGATCTCGAGGCTGGCCGACTTTTCGCTTCGACCTGAAAGCTCGGCATGTTCAGGTAGAAGTCTTCGCCGAACATGCGCCGGATCGCGACTTCGGTCGTCGGCTCTTCGTGTTTATTGAAGAACCAGCGCGCCGGATACATCTTCGCCATCTCCTTGCCGTCCTCGGAACAGCGGTGAAGTAGCCCGGTCATCATCTGCTTCTGGTTGTCCTCGGTGACGCGCAGGTCGTCCATGCGCACGGTGTATTCGCCGAGCGTTGTCTGCTGCCCGGGATTCAACAGGACCTGAGCTCGCTCTGCTTGTATCCCTGACCGGCAAAGCCGAGGAACATCAGCACGATGCCGACGTGAACGATGTAGCCGCCGTATCGGCGCCGCGAGCGTCCGACCAGGCCGATCGTCGCGGTAAAGAGATCCGTGCCGGTGCTCTTGCGGCGGATGACCGCGCCGCGCCAGAATTCCTGCCAGATCGTGCCGACCACAAATCCCGACAGCACGAAGCAATTGCCGACGACCACACGCGGATGCCAAGCGCCACACCAGCGCCGCGCTGACGAGCGCGCCGCACGAGCGGGCCACATGAACTGATACTTCAGGTTCGACACCGTCGTCTTCCGCCACGCGAGCAGCGGTCCGATGCCCGTCAACAGCAGCAGCGACCAGGCCGATCGGCACCATCCAGCGGTTGAAGAACGGCGGCCCGATCGTGATGCGCTCGCCGGTAATCGCCTCGCTGAGCGTCGGGAACATCGTCACGAACAGGATGAAAAACGCGCGAGAACAGCAGGATCCAGTTGTTCAGCATGAACGCCGCTTCGCGCGACGCCCACGAATCGAGCTCGTTGCTCGCGCGGAGCAGCGGCAGCCGGTAGATGACCATCCCGAAGCTGAAGATCAGAATCGACCGCCATGAAGATCGCAGAACATCATGGCCAGCTCGGGGTTCTCGCCGAACGAATGCACCGACTGCACGACGCCCGACCGCGTCATGAACGTGCCGAAGATGGTCAGGAAGAACGTCAGGATCACCAGCGTGACGTTCCACACGCGCAGCATGCTGCGCCGCTCCTGCACCATGACGGAGTGGAAGAACGCCGTCGCCGTGAACCACGGCAGCGCCCCGGCGTTTTCAACCGGGTCCCATCCCCAGAATCCGCCCCACCCCAGCTCTTCGTACGCCCAGATCATCCCGAGCGTCAGGCCGAAGGTGAGAAAGATCCAGGCGAACATCGTCCAGCGCCGAACGGCGCGCAGCCACGCATCGTCGAGGTGGCCGGTGATGAGCGCCGCCATGCCGAACGCGTACGGAATCGTCATCCCGACCAGGCCGATGTACAGCGACGGCGGGTGGATGACCATGTAGATGTTCTGCAGCAGCGGGTTCAGGCCGTTGCCGTCGGGCGGCATTTCGGTGAGGAAGGTATCGAACGGATTGTTGTGGATGATCATGAGGAACAGAAAGAACATCTGCACCGTCGCAGATCACGGCCACGACATACGGAATCAGCTCGCGATACCGATCGCGGTTGACGTGCACGGCGAGGCTGCCGAAACACGCGAGCAGAAAGACCCAGAACATGATCGAGCCGTCGAGCCCGCCCCAGTAGGACGTGAGCTTGAAGAACAGCGGCTGGACCGAATCCGAGTAGCGGGAGACGTATCTGATGGTGAAGTCGTCGGTGACGAACGCCCGGACGATGAGCACCGAGGCCAGCACCATGAGTGCCGTCACCATGTGGAACGCGCCGATGCCGCTGTCGATCAGCCGCTGCGACCCGCGCCGCGCGCCTGCCACCGACACGCCCACGGCATAGCTGCAGACGACGAACGTTGTCAGGAGAATGACGTAGCCGAGAATGGCCATAGGGTGAACCTGAACTGAAATCTAGAAACTAAAATCTAGAAACTTGAATCTGGAATCTGAAGATCTAGAATCTGAAACCTGGATCTGTCCGAGATTCTAGTTTTAGATTCTAGTTCTAGATTCCAGTATCTAGTTACTGGTGCCTGTCTTGGCGTCGTACTTCGGCGCTTCTTCGTACTTCGACGGACATTTCGCCATGACGCCGTTGGGTGCGACCTGAAAGTTGGCGTCGTCGATGAGGCGCCCCTTCAGCACGACCTCGGCTTCGTCCTTGAACGTGTCCGGCAGCACGCCGGTGTACGACGCATGGACGACGGCGCCCTTGCTCTCGACCTTGAACTGGTATTCGAGCGTGTTGGGTTTCTGCTCCCAGGTGCCCTTCACGACGTACCCGTGGAGCTGCAGCGACTTGCCATGCCACTGCGCCGGGCTGGCCATCACCTCGTCGACGTGCTTGTAGTAGGCCGCATCACCCTGCAGCGAATACCAGAGCAATCCGCCCAGCGCGGAGACCAGCACGACGGCCGTGAGCGTAATCTTGGCAACCTTGTTCGTCATAAGCCGCATCTTCCCAGATCAAAGCCTACCGGGGTGTCTTGAAATGTCGCGATTTCAGGGTGCTGTCGTCAAACCCAGAATATCACAGCCAAGCTCCTTTAAAAGCTCGTAGACACGGGAGATAGGCAGCCCGACCACATTCGAGTACGAGCCCTCGAGTCCCTCGACGAACCGCGAGGCAAGCCCCTGGACGGCGTAGGCCCCCGCCTTGTCGTATGGCTCCCCGGTCGAGACATACCATTGAATTTCCGGCTCCCCCATCGGAGCCATGCGCACCCGTGTCGTTTCGACGTGCACCAGGCGCTGTCGGCCGTGGCACAGGCAGATTCCCGTCAGCACGTCGTGTGCGCGTCCCGACAACAGCCGCAGCATGCGCGCCGCGTCGGCCGAGTCCGCCGGCTTCGCCAGGGCCTGGCCGTCGATGACAACCGTGGTGTCGGCGCCGAGCACGATCGTGTCCGGTCGGATGGCTGCCCCGGCAGCGGCCTTGGCTTCGGCCAGACGCGCCACTGCCTGCTCCGGCGTTTCATCCGGATGGAATCGCTCGTCCACGTCGACAGGCAGCACATCGAAGAGGATGCCTGCCGCGCGCAGGAGCTCTGCTCGGCGCGGAGATGCCGACGCCAGTGTCAGTCGCATGGGCATGCGAATGTTACACTGCGGATCGGTAGTCGACATGGACTCGCTCAACTCTCTCGTGCCGCGCGCGGTCACCGAGTTGCTCCGCAGCGGGCCGCTCTCGCAGGGCAAGCTCGACCTGGCCTGGCGCGTCGCGGTTGGCGACGCGCTGAGCCGCGTCAGCACCGCTCACCTCCAGCCGGATGGCGTGGTGGAAGTGAGGCCGTCGGATCAGCGCTGGCAAAAGGAGCTGAAACGTTCGTCGTCGACGATTCTTCACCGGCTGAACACGCTTCTCGGGACGCAGGCCGTCACGCGTCTCGTCGTGAAATGACATGCGCAAATCCGTCATCGTTTCCGCGGTTCGAACGCCGTCCGGCAAGTTCCTCGGCAGCCTGAAGGGACTTCAGGCGCCGCAGCTCGGAGCCATCGCGGTGCGCGAGGCTGTCGCCCGCGCGCGCGTCGATCCGGCAGCGGTCGAGGAATGCATCATGGGCAACGTGCTGTCGGCCGGCGTGGGACAGGCGCCGGCCCGGCAGGCGGCGCTGAACGGTGGACTCAGCAACGACGTCGCCGCGCTCACGATCAACAAGGTCTGTGGCTCGGGCTTGAAGGCGGTCATGCTGGCGGCGCAAGGCATCGCGCTCGGCGACATCGACATCGCGGTCGCCGGCGGCATGGAGTCGATGAGCAACGCGCCCTACCTTCTCCCCCGCGCACGGGAAGGGCTGCGCATGGGCGACGCAAACCTGGTGGACTCGATGATTCACGACGGCCTGTGGTGTGCCTTCGAGCACTGCCACATGGGCGTCTCGGCCGAGCACGTCGTCGGACGTGTATGGCGTGTCGCGCGACGCGCAGGACGAATACGCGGCCGAAAGCCATCAGAAAGCCGCCCGTGCCCAGTCGGCGGGACATTTCACATCAGAGATCGTGCCGGTGCAGATCCCTCAGGCCAAAGGCGCCAGCACGATGATGGACTCGGACGAAACGATTCGCCCGGACTCGACGGCCGCGATTCTCAAAGGACTGAAGCCGGCGTTCAAGAAAGACGGATCGGTGACGGCCGGAAACGCCCCCGGGCGTCAATGATGGCGCGGCCGCGCTGGTGGTCATGTCCGAAGAGCGCGCGCGGGCGCTGGGCGCTCAGCCGCTGGCGCGAAATTGTGGGGTATGCGACGAGCGGTCTGGCGCCAAAACTGCTGCTGATGACACCGGTGGAAGCCATTCGAAAGCTGCTGAAGAAGATTCGGCTGGACGAATCGAGGACGTGGATCTCTTCGAGATCAACGAAGCGTTTGCCGCGCAGATGGTCGCCGTCATCAAGGAACTGGGCCTCGACCCCGGGCGTGTCAACGTGAACGGCGGCGCTATCGCGCTGGGCCATCCCATCGGCGCGAGCGGTGCGCGCGTCCTGACCACATTGCTGTACGCCATGAAACAGCGCGGCGCCAGGCGCGGCATCGCGTCGCTGTGCCTCGGCGGAGGCAATGGGGTGGCGATGGCGGTGGAGAGGATGGATGAGTAAGCAAATGGCAAATGGCAATGGCACATGGCAATAGATGAGAGACGTATCTTGGCATCTGCCGTTTGCCATCTGCCATGTCAGTCTTTCAGTGTCCGCCGACTCCAGACCACCCAGGCGAATAGCAGCAGCGGTACCAGCAGCACCATTTCCCACGCGAGCGCTCGGAGATTTCCGAAGATGAACTCCGAAGGCAGCCAGTACCTTCGAGAGACTTCCCCAAACACATCCCAGCCGGTGATGTAGTACTTCGACGAGAGTGGCCACAGGACCGTCAAGCCTCGCGGAAAACGCGTATCCTTCCCGAGCAGATCGAGCACCGCATGCGATCCGAACGCGGCCGCAAGCGCGAGCGCAAGCGGCAGCGCGTCGGGCACGCGCCGGCGCAGGACGATCCACGCCGCGAGTCCGACCACCGCGATGGCGGCAATGCTGTGCGACTGGGTGCGGTGCAGTCCGGCGACGATATCGAGGTCCGGGAGCACGGCCAGCACCGCGGCCGACACCAGTATCGGCTTCGTCAATCGTGGCCGACGAGCGGTGGCATTGGTCGAGAAACGCGGCTGCAACGCCCGCGATGGCGTGTCCGGCCGGGGTCGGCATTCTTCGCCATATTCTTCAACAGAAACGATGGAAGAAACTGCAACGCGGGGCAAATGCCCGAAGAGGGGCGAAAGTGCCTGTCTGCGTAAATGACTGAAAATAAGGCTTATGCGGTCCTGAACGGAGTCGTTTTCGCTTGACATTCGCCCGGCACGTCCCTAGAATGCGCTCACGCTAAGGAGATGACGAATGCCCCCATCAACAGATAAGCAGGAGCGAGACGAACGCACCGAACGCGGCAAAGCCGTGGAGCTGGCGGTCGGACAAATCGAGAAGCAATTCGGCAAGGGCTCGATCATGCGGCTGGGCCAGCGCGGCGCGGTGCAGCCCATCGATTCGATTCCCACCGGCTCCATCAGCATCGACTACGCGCTCGGCGTCGGTGGCGTGCCGCGCGGTCGTGTCATCGAAATCTTCGGACCGGAGTCGTCTGGCAAAACCACCCTGGCGCTGCAGGTCATCGCGCAGTCGCAGAAACTCGGCGGCATGGCGGCATTCGTCGACGCCGAGCACGCGCTCGACGCCGCGTATGCGAAGAAACTGGGCGTCGACCTCGACAACCTGCTGGTCTCTCAGCCCGACAACGGCGAGCAGGCGCTCGAGATCGTCGAAGTGCTCATTCGCTCGGGCGGCGTCGACGTGGTGGTCGTCGACTCGGTCGCCGCGCTGGTGCCGCGGGCCGAAATCGAAGGTGAGATGGGCGATGCGCAGATGGGCCTTCAGGCGCGTCTCATGTCACAGGCATTGCGAAAGCTCACCGGCGTGGTGTCGAAGTCGAAGACGTGCCTCATCTTCATCAATCAGCTGCGCGAGAAGATCGGCGTCATGTTCGGCAACCCGGAAACCACGACCGGCGGCCGCGCCCTCAAGTTCTACGCCTCGGTGCGTATCGATATCCGCCGCATCGCGAGCATCAAGGACGGCGATGTCGTCGTCGGCGGACGCACCCGGGTGAAAGTGGTGAAAAACAAAGTCGCCCCACCGTTCCGCGAGGCCGAATTCGATGTGATGTACGGCGAAGGCATTTCGCGCGAGGGCGATCTGCTCGACCTCGCCGTCGACAAGCGGATTGTCGAAAAGAGCGGCACCTGGTTCGCCTACGGTGGCGAGCGGCTGGGCCAGGGGCGCGAAAACGCGAAGACGTTCCTCCGCGAGAATCCGGAGACGTTCAAGAAGATCGAAGAGCGCGTGCGCAAAGATCTCGGGCTGACCCGCGACGTCGAGGTCGCAACCCGCGTAGTGTCCGCCTTTAGGCGACACTGGTCGCTCATGCCAGCCGTCTTCGAAGCCATTGGAAGGATCGACTTTGCCGCCTTCCAATGGCTTCGTGCTCACCACTGGCCGTTTCTCGATCCCGTCATGGCCGGCCTCAGCGACATCGCGCGCGGCGGGGCGATCTGGATCGGGCTCGCCCTGCTGATTGCGGTGCTGCACCCCTCCAGGTGGCCGGCGGCCACGCAGGTCGTCCTGGCTGTCGTGCTCACGGGACTTCTCTCCGATCACGTCGCCAAACCGCTCTTCAACCGTGCGCGCCCTTTCGAAAGCTACGCCGAGACCCAGGTCTACGGCTACAGACCGACGACCCGCTCGCTGCCATCGGGGCATGCGGCTCAGGCGGTTGCGGCCGCGTACGCGCTGTCACGACTGGCGCCCGATGCACGGAACATCTTCTGGTTCCTGTGCCTGATGGTCGCGTGGTCGCGCGTCTACCTCGGGGTCCACTACCCCGCCGACCTCATCGCCGGGGCGCTTCTCGGAGCGGCTGTGGCGAAGTTTGTCGTCGGCGGTACAACCTGGCGTTTCGCAGATCGATCGGCGGCGGGGCTGTAGCCGACTTCAGCGGGCGAATGGCCGCCACGAAGCAGCTGTGGTGTTGAATGCACTGGTTGCGGACGATGTAGGGCGTCGCCGCCTTGCTGCGCATCAGGCCCCGGATCACCGAGCGCGCGGTTGTCTGCGTTTCGCCATCGGTCCATCGAACAGCCGTGAAGCAGCAGCAGGTACGACGCGCCCGACCGTTGCGCCTCCTGGAGCGCGCGCAAGGTGACGCGGCCGACCTCTGCCATCGCTCTCCAATGTTCGAAGCTTGTGCTGTCGGCCACCGCCCAGTGGAAATCGACCTCTCTGTGGTTTGGAAGCTTGCGAAACTCCGACCAGTTCGAGTTCTCGTCGTAACGAAAAGCCATAGCCCACCCCATCGAAGATGTGTGATGAAAATGCCACGCTGACGCGGCACGCATCGCCGTTCAGAAACGGCGAGCATCGCGCGCTCAGAAACTGGTGTGCAGGGGTGTGTTTAGACGCGAAGGACCGGGCAGCGCGTGGCAGCAGGGTCGGCGAGCGACAGGGGCTCCGCGAGAATCGCGTGGCTTGTGCGGAGGCAGGATCGCGACGGATGCCAGCGGAGAAGGCAACGGCCCGACGGAAACACGAGGCCTGGTCCATTCCGACGAATCCGTATCCCCGACACCCGCGACCGCGTTCGCCGCTTCTCAAGGGCGCAACCGTCGAGTCGGCCAGCGAGTTCGGGTCGAAGGTTCGGAACGGCTCCGTGAACGGCAGAACCGTCAGGACGAGGATGACGATGGCACAGAGCTGGTGCACATACCTCGTCGAACGAACTCTTCGGGTCTCTCTGGTCAACCTTGTACCTGGATCCAAGAATACGACGGAAGTGGCACGACCCCGATAACCACGAATCAGGTGTGCAATTACGGGCAGAGCTGAGAAGCCCTGGGCAGGCGAGTCTCAATCAGGACACTGGGGGGAGGATGGTGGCCAGGGGCAGAATTGAACTGCCGACACTACGATTTTCAGTCGTATGCTCTACCAACTGAGCTACCTGGCCGCGCCCGGACGCGCTCAACGGCGTGCGTTGAGCCCATAACTATATCAAATCATCACAAATGGATGCGACCTCGCGGGGCATTTTGCGGGGACAGTTCGCGCATCGCTGGACATGCTCGAGCGCCGATCCGCGAGGCCCGACCGCTGGACGACCGCGGCGCCAGCCGATTCGGAAGCCTACACGCGCCGGATGACTCTCGGAGGACAGCTTCTCGCCGCCTCGCCGTCGCTCGAATTCGACTCTGACGGTCCGATGCTGAAAGCGCTGTGCGGTACATCTGGCGCCACGTCCAGCATCACGTCGCGCAACTCAACCTGATTCTCCGCCAGGTCGCCGACCAGGGCTCGCGCTGGATCGCCCGCGTCCCATAAGGACTCGACTTCCCCGCGCCAGCTGTCACGATGATGCAAAACGGCACACGATGGCGCGGCGATTTTCTCGCTCAACTTGTTCGAAAACGGACTGAGTCAACGAGTTTGCAGACGATGTACCCTTGAGCGTGGAGAGCCATGAACAAAGCTGCGTCGCCGCATTGTCGTGCAGCGCATCCGCGCCGAATATCTCGAAATGCCCGGTCTCACACTGAAGCCCGATCAAGTTCAGCGTCTCTGCGGTGTCGAGCGCACGGTCTGCGAAACCGCGCTCGCCTCGCTCGTCGAAACCGGGTTTCTGTCGATGCGTCCGGACGGCGCATACGGACGGTTCAAGAATCCCGACATCACGCGCGCGCGGCCCGCGAAAGCGAGCCTCGAACCCAGCGTCATGTCGACGATGTCGGTCGTCCGCCGCCCGCACGCCAGCTAGCGGTTTCCTCTTCGCCTTTTCAAATGAAGCGCTCCCACAACGCAGGGCGATGTGTGTTGATCGTGGACGACGATCGCGACACACGCGAGATGTACGGCGAATCGCTTCGGGCGATGGGGTTCGACGTGATGACGTCCCCGTCAGCGGAAGAAGCGTTGCGTCTAGCCGCTCAGGTGGCTCCAGCGGTGCTCGTCACCGACCTGCGCCTGAGGGGACAAATGGATGGATTCGAGCTCGCACGGCGGCTGCGCGAGGATGCCCGTACGAGGCCCACTCGCATCATCATGCTCACCGGCGCCGCCTTCGGCGCCGAGCGCGAGCTTGCCGAAGCCAGCGGGTGCGATCGCTTTCTCCTGAAGCCCTGTCTGCCCGATGCGCTCGCAGCGGAAATCCGGCGGTTGGCGAGCGCCGGCGCCGTCGTCAGCCAGTGACATCGGCGCTCCGACGCGGGTTCATGATTCGCGAACCCGTCGAAGCGTCCCGCGCAAGACCTGAAGCCGCCGACTCGCGTCTGCTCCCATTTCCACGCCGAGCCGATAATTTCCTCGAGCGAGCTGTGTTGAGGCTGCCACCCGAGGGCCTTCGCGATGCGCGCAGAGCTCGCGACCAGCGCCGCCGGATCGCCCGCACGGCGGGCACCTTCGCGCACCGGAATGTCCTGACCGGTTGCCGCACGCGCGGCGTCGATGACCTCCTGAACGGTCCATCCGTCGCCGCAGCCCAGGTTGAAGATGTCCGCACGCAGCTTCCCCGCCTCGAGCGCCTGCAGCGCACGCACGTGGGCGTCCGCGAGATCCGAAACATGAATGTAGTCGCGCACGCACGTGCCGTCGCGTGTCGGGTAGTCGCGGCCGAACACCGTGATGGGGTGCGCCTTGTCTCTCGCGGCGCGCAGCACGAGCGGGATGAGATGTGTTTCGGGATCGTGGCGCTCGCCGCGCCGGCTGGTGGCGCCGGCAGCGTTGAAGTAGCGCAGTGACGCATACCGGAGACCGTGCGCGGCGTGATACCAGTGCAGCGCTCGCTCGATCGCCAGCTTCGTCTCACCGTAGGTGTTGGTCGGATTGGTCGTCGCGTCTTCGCCAATCGGTACGCTCGTGGGCTCGCCGTACACGGCGGCCGTCGACGAAAACACGAACGTGCCGACGTTGGCCTCGACGAGCGCGTTCAACAGCGTGATGCCGGCGGCGACGTTGTTCGTGTAATAGCGGCCGGGGCTGGCCATCGATTCGCCGACGAGCGAGGATGCGGCCATGTGCACCACGGACTCGATCGAGTTGGACGCCAGCGTGTGTTTCACGACGGCGGCGTCGAGCAGATCGCCATGGACGAACGTCGCGTGTTCGTTGACGGCATCCCTGTGGCCCTTGGACAGGTTGTCGAGCACGACGACTCGATGGCCTCCGGCGACGAGCTGATCGGTGATCACGCTGCCGATATAGCCCGCGCCGCCAGTCACCAACACTCGCATGCCACCTCCGTCCCGGATATCGGACGAATCGGCTGCCACGGATACCTTCGTCGCGTCACCGGGGCGTAGCCGGCTGGAGCGACGCTGTGCCATGACCAGCCTGACCGTGTGCCGGCCGCTGCCCGGTATGAGAGGAATCCTCCCGCTGTGCGCCACGCTTCCATCGAGCGTCAACACGCGCGTCGCACCATCCGTGTTGCTGCCATGTTCGACCTGTATGACATATTCAGCACCGTCGATCCGCAATGTGATCCGATAGCCTGGCCATCGGGCAGGTACCGCGGGCTCGATCCGGAGAAAGTCGCCTTCGCGCTTGAGGCCGAGCACGCTTTCGAGTGTCAGGCGGTACATCCACCCCGCCGCGCCGGTGTACCACGTCCAGCCACCACGTCCGACGTGACCGGGCGCCGAATAGATGTCGGCGGCAATCACGTAGGGCTCGACGCGGTATCGCTTCACGTCGTTCACATCGAGCGATCGGTTGATCGGATTGATCCAGCTCAGCAGTTCGTGCGCGGCGTCTCCGCGGCCGAGCATCGCCTGCGCCATCACCGCCCACAACGCCGCATGGGTGTACTGTCCGCCGTTTTCGCGAACGCCAGGGACATAGCCTTTGATGTACCCGGGGTTCGGCTGCGCTTTGTCGAACGGCGGCGCCAGCAGGAGGATGAGCCGCGCGTCGCGATCGATCAAGAGCTTCTCCATCGATTCCATGGCCTGGCGCGCGCGCCCGGTCTCGCCGAGACCCGAGATGACGGACCAGCTCTGCGCAATGGCGTCGATGCGACACTCGGCGTTCCCGGCCGAGCCCAGCGGCGTGCCGTCGTCGAAGTACGCGCGCCGGTACCACGCGCCGTCCCATGCGGCCTGGAGCGCGTCCTTCAGTCTTGCGGCATGGGCTCGATACGTGGCGGCTTCCTGAATGTCGCCACGAGCCTCGGCGATCGCCGCGAACGGACCCAGCAGCGATCCGAGAAACCACCCCAACCAGACGCTTTCGCCGCGTCCCTGCTCGCCCACTTCGTCCATCCCGTCGTTCCAGTCGCCGGTGCCCATGAGCGGCAGACCGTGCGCGCCCGTGTCCATGGTCCTGGCGATCGCACGCGAGCAGTGGTCGTAGATGGGCAGCTCGAGCGGCACGGGCCTGGGCATCTCATACACGCTGTTCTCATCAGGTCCCGGCGATCGCTGCGTGATGAATGGCGCCGTCTGGTCGAAGATGTCCTGCCTGCCCGTCACGCGCGCGTATTCGAGCGCGGCGTACACGAGCCACAGCCGGTCGTCCTGAATGCGCGTGCGTACGCCTTCGCCGCCAGGCTCGTGCCACCAATGCTGAACATCCCCCTCGGGAAACTGCCGCCCCGCCGCCCGGATAATGTGGCGTCGCGCGAGATCCGGATCGCAATGCAGACACGCGAGCACGTCCTGCAGCTGATCGCGAAACCCGAACGCACCGCCAGACTGATAGAAGGCCGACCGGGCGTGGAACCGGCAACTGAGCGTCTGATACAGCAGCCACCTGTTGGTCAGAAGGTTGAGCGCCGTGTCCGGTGTCTCCACCTCGACCGACGACAGGAGCGCGTTCCACCTCTCCTGGACCTGCGAGAGCTCCGCATCCACCGCACCCGGTTGTCGAAATCGATCGACCAGCGCGCGCACGGCCGATTCGTCGATGCCCTCGCCGAGCATGAACGTGACCTCGACGGTGCCCGAAGATGGCACGATGAGCCTGGTTTGAACGGCGCCGCATGGATCCAGTGCGGGACCCACGCGACCGGGAAGCTGCGTCAGTTCCATCGCCAGCGGGTCGGCCAGTGTTCCGTTCCGGCCGATGAAGCTGGAGCGATCGCCCGTGAACGTGCGCATGCGGGCCGTCGCGTCGATGAAGGCGATGCGCGAGCCGAATTCCGTCCGGAAGGCGTTGCGGGCGACGAGCGCTCCGCACACCGTGTCGATGGACGTGACGATATGGGCGGCCGAGCGCGCACGGTTATCGGCGAGACACCAATCCACGTAGTAAAACGCGCTCAACTCGCGGGCGGACCCTGTCATGTTGCGCACGCGCAGCCGCATGAGCTTGATGGGCTCGGTGGCCGCGACGAACGCCGTCAACTCGACGTGCAGCCCGCGGTGCCGGTGCTCGTAGATCGCGTATCCCTGACCGAACCGCGCGAGATGCGAGACCGCGCCGGGCGCGGGCGATGCGGTTGCGGTCCAGAACTCGCCGCTGGCCCTCGTCTCGCAGATAGATGACTTCGCCCGGCGGATCGACGACCGGGTCGTTGCTCCAGGGAGTCAGCCGGTTGTGATGGCTGTTTTCAGACCACGTATTTCCCAGGCTCGACTCGGTGGCGACGAAGCCAAAGCGTTCGTTCGCGATGACGTTCGACCAGGGTGCGGGGGGCCGCTTCGTGACGTAGAACTCGCGCCCGTCCCTGGTGAAGCCACCGAAGCCGTTGTCGAACACCAGCGGCTGGTCCGGAACAGGCGCGGCATCGCTCCGCTTGGGAACGCCGGGGCGTGCCTTGATCCGCGCCGGGATCGCCAGCGGCAGCAGGAGCCGCCGCAACTGCACTTCCAGGCCTCCGCGAGGACCTTCGAACACCGCGCGCGCGACCGCGCGCAGCAGCACGCGATCGTCTTCGGTCATCACGTCCGCCCGGCGAAGGAAGAGCCCGCCGGGACGATCGAGCCACGCATGAGAGGGCCCGCCTTCGGCAATGCGCTGGAGGTCGTCCTGCACATCCTGCCGGTAGCTCGTCGGAATCTCGTTCAGCACGACGAGATCGAACTTGAATCCCCGCCCGCGGAGATACTCCTGCGCCCGCACGAGCTCCTGTGCCAGGCCAACCTCTCCGGCATCGGCAATCGTGACGAGCAGGATCGGGCAGATCACCGGAAATCCCGAACTTCCAGAGGTCGGAGGGCGCACCGGTACTGCGCAGCATGGCCTCTGGTGACCGGAGCCGCGGGTCCGCGTACATCAGTCGTGCCGCCAGCCGCTGGTAGCGGGCCTCGTCGTCGCGGCTCACGCCCAGATGCCGCAGTTCGATCTCGCTGTGCGTGCTGGCGAGCGCGAAGGCGCGCGCGCAGACCTGAGGGTCGTGATACTTCTCGATGAGCGCGCGGACGCCGTCTTCGTTTTCCGCGACGACCGTCGTGAACGAGACGCGGGCGGTCACGCCCGGCGGAATGCGAAGCCGAACGCGAAGGCTGACAATCGGATCGAGCACCGCACCGGTTGCGCCCGACAGCGGCTCTGAACCAACGAGCGCTGCCGGCAGGCGCGGCGTCCCGCCACGGCCGATGAAGTGCTCGCGATCGGTCTCGAACTCGACGCCTTCGCCGATGCGTCCGCGCCCGGCCAGCACATGACCCAGGTAGAGGCGCGGCTCGTGTCCCCTCGGCCGGCGCGCGCAAATGATGCCCTCGTGCTCGGGCACGGCGGTCGATTCGACGAACAGGTTGCTGAACACCGGATGTGCCAGGTCGGCCGCATGCGGCGCCAGGACGACCTCGGCGTAGCTGGTCAGCTCGAGCTCGCGGATGTCGCGCGAGTGATTCGTCACCGACACGCGGCGGATTTCCGCATCGTCCTCGGGCGACACGGTGACTTCGGTGAACGTCTCGATGCCTTCGTCGCGCCGCCGGATGACCCCGCGATCGGGGGCGAAGGTCACCTCGTAGTTGTCGGTGTCGCGGCCGCTCGGATGAAATCCCGACGACCAGAACAGGCCGCTCTCGAGGTCGCGGACATAGCAGAACGATCCCCAGCCGTCCGACGTCGAGTCTTCGCGCCACCGGGTGACGGCGATGTCGCGCCAGCGCGTGTATCCCCCGCCCGAATTGGTCAACATCACCACCATCGACCCGTTCGAGAGGAGGTGCGCGCGCGGCGTGACCGTGTGCGGGGTCACGTACCGGCGGACGCGCGACTGCACCACCCGCCCCGGCGCCTCCTCGACCTTGTGCTCGTCGGGCGGGCGATCGAGCGGCACCAGCTGCGGGCTCCGTTCCTGCAGCAGCAGCTCCGCCGCCTGCACGCGGGGATCGGCGTGGAAGCGCGACTGCATCACGTTCGCGTTCACGCAATTGTTGAGCGCGACCAGGCTCATGCCGTGATGGTGCGCCATGTAGGTCTTCACGATCGCCTTCCGCTCGCCGGGCTCCAGGCGGTCCTTCGTGTAGTCGATGGCCTCGTAAAATCCCATCGGGCCCAGCGCGCCTTCGGATTCGAGATACGAGAGATTCTCGAGCACGTCTTTGGGTCTGATGGCCGCGGCGAGGATGCTTGCGTAAGGAGCGATGACGAGATCGTCGGCCAGCCCCCGCTTCAGTCCGATTCCCGGCACACCGAACGCGCGGTACTGGTAGTTGGCGCCCGTGTCCTGCAGGTTGTACGCGGATTCGGAGATGCCCCACGGCACCCCCAGCGATCGGGCGTACTCGATGTGGCGGCTCACGACCGCCTCATATGTCTCGTCGAGCAGCGTGCGGGCATACGTGCGCATGACGAGCAGCGGCATCAGGTACTCGAACATCGACGCGCTCCACGACACCAGCGCGCGATGACGGCCCACCGGTGTCATCAACCGGCCGAGCTTGAACCAGTGCTCCTGCGACACGTGGCGCATCGCGATGGCCAGAAAGCTCGCCAGTCGCGCCTCGGATGCCAGCGCGTCGTAGAACGTGGAATCGCGGCGTCCTTCGGTGACGTTGTAGCCAATCGCAAAAAGATGCCGCTCCTTGTCGAAGAGAAACTCCATCTCGGTACCGTCAACGAACTGCTCGAGCGCTGACTGGATGCGCTCGGCCCTCACCTCGCGTGCGGCGCGCACGTCATCGGGAGCCTTTTCAAACGCCAGGACTTCCTTCTGCCGATCGGCCACAAGCGCCGCGGCCGCATCGAGCCAGCCCGCCGCGGCGCGCACCTTGCTGTCGCGCGCGGGCAACCGCTCCTGTACGTCGTGAAAGCGCGTCGCCAGGACCGTAAGGTCCCCGGAAATCCCCTGGAGCCAGGCCTTCTCGTCGCCCAGTGCCGAGGGAGTCCGTTCCAGACGCGCGCGCAGCCGCCGGAAATCGGCGCGAAAATCCCGGGCGCGCTCGCGGCCGAGGCCGGCCATGGCGGGGGTCCCATCCTGCTCGAAGAGATCGAGGGCATCGGACAGGCCGTCCCGAAATCGTTCCGCGTCGAGCGGGCTGCTCTGAACAATCTCGGGCAGCGTCGAGCTGAGCGTCATCAGATAGCCGAGAAGATTGCCGCTGTCGACCGTGGAGACGTACAAGGGCGCGAGCGGGACGAGCGACTGCGTGTCGTACCAATTGAAAAAATGGCCACGGTATCTCGGCAGCTTGTGGAGGGTGTCGATCGTCCGCTCGAGTTGTTCGAGGCACGCAGCCGACGAGATATAGCCGAGGTCCCATGCCGAGACGGCCGCCATCATCTGGAGCCCGATGTTGGTAGGCGACGTGCGGTGCGCGATGGGGTCCGGCCGGTTCTCCTGATAGTTGTCCGGTACCAGCCAGTTGTCGCCAGCCGTGACGACCTGCTCGAAGAAACGCCATGTCAGGCGCGCGGTACGGCGGAACTGACGCCGCTCCCGAGGCTCGAGATCGTGGCGCGCATCGCCACGCGGCAGCCCGGTCTGGTAGGCGAGGTATGGCGACATGGCCCAGAGCGCCACGATCGGAACGGCCCAGACGAGGCTGCCGGGCTGGAACACCAACACCGCGACGGTCACGATGAGCGCGACGACCGGTGCCGTCCACATGCGATGGAACACCTGCGCCCGATCGACCTGCAGACGGGCCGCGGCATCGGCCGCCGTTTCCCACTCGAGAAGGTGCGTTCGCGAGCGCAGGCGGACGAGCGTCCGCCCGATCGCGTCGAGCATCACGATCGACTGATGCGCGAGAAATGCGGTGTGCAGCAGCACCTGATGCAGGCTCGACGCGAGATTGTCCCGCTCGATCCGGAGATGATCGCCCAGCCGCACACCCCGCGCGCGATTGGTGAACGTCTGCCCCCACTGCACGTACGCGGGAAAAAAGAGGACCAGGAACGCGACGCCGGTCCACAAGGACGGTCCGCCCGGCAGCGCCATCCACCCGGCGGCCAGAAGCGCCAGCAGGGACGGCGGAAGCAGACTGCGCCGCAGGTTGTCGGCGATCTTCCATCGGGCGATGGCCGGAAGCGTGTTCCTTCGCCGGCCGTCGAGTGCCGGCACTGTCCGGCCCAACCAGGGCAGCAACTGCCAATCGCCGCGCACCCAGCGCTGCAGGCGTCCGATCCACGTCAGGTAGTGGTTCGGATAATCGTCGATGACCTCGAGATCGGTGCACAGCGCCACCCGCGCGAACAGGCCCTCGAACAGGTCGTGGCTCAGAAGCGCGTTTTCGGGGACGCGATTCTCGAGGGCGCGCTCGAACGCTTCCACGTCGTAAATGCCCTTGCCGACATAGCTGCCTTCGCAGAACAGATCCTGATAGACATCGGAAACCGCCGTCGTGTACGGGTCGAGTCCCACATGGCCCGAGAACACCTCCGCGAACGACGTCGATGCCGCACTCACCGCGCCGATCGCCACGCGCGGTTGCAGGACGCCGTAGCCCTCGTTCACCCGCCCGGTTTTCGAATCAAACCGCGCACGGTTCAAGGGGTGTGCGAGGGTGCCGACCAGCTTGCGCGCCGCGTCCAGAGGCAGGTCCGTGTCGGAATCGAGCGTGATGACATAGCGGACGTTCCGAAGGCGCTCGACGTCGCCCACGAGTGTGTCGAAGCTCGTGTCATCGGCCCCTTGCAGCACGCGATTGAACTCGTGGAGCTTTCCGCGCTTGCGCTCCCATCCCATCCACCGCCCTTCGGACGCGTTCCACTGACGCCTGCGATGGAGAAGATAGAAGCGCTCGGTGTCGTACCCGGCATTCAACGCCGCCACGCGTTCGCGGGCCGCCTCGATGATCGCGAGATCCGATTCCAGCGTCTCGGCAGCGGCATCGGGAAAATCGCCGAGGAGCGCGAATCTCAGGTTCTCGTCGTTGTTGGCGAGCGATCGCACCTCCAGCGCGTCCACGAGTTCCTGCACTCGCTCCGGTGACGAGAGGATGGTTGGAACCGCGACGACCGTCGTCATCGACTCGGGCACGCCGTCGCGCAACGCCAGCTTCGGCAGAGACCGCGGCGGAATGATGGTGGTGAGAATCGTGTTGAGAAAGCTCACCGCCAGCTCGCTGATGGGCACGATCGTGACGAAGGCGACGAGCAGCATCATCCAGACGGTCGCGCCGTTGTTCCGCGCGTACATGAGGATGCTGGTCTCGAACAACGCGGTCGTCAGGGCGAGGCTGCCCAGATAGCCGAGCGCGGGATGCCGGAATGCCAGCCTCGAGATCAGCTCGCCGAGGGTCGGCGGGTATCCCACGGCCTTCTCCAGCTCGAACCGGCCGCGCGCGATCAGGTAGTACCCGACGTGATGCGATCGTTCGTATTCGGGGCGTTCCCGGCGGGCCCGCTCGGCGCACGCGATCGCGCGTTCGGCGACCGTCAGCTCGTCCGCGTCGGAACGCCGTGCCAGCTGCTCGACCGACTTGCGGTACCGATCGCGTGTCGGGCGATCCATGTCGGCATAGGCTTCGGCGGGATCGCGTCTGAGGATTCTCTCGACCCGGCTGACCGCTTCGACGAAGGTCGGCCAGTCGAGCGCCGAGAGCACCCGCATCGTGTTGATGATGTTGGCAATCGACAGCTGGTCGATCGCTTCCCGGTGCTGCTCGGTTCGCAGCAGCTCGTCGGCCGACTGTCCGCGCGCGGTCAGCCGCGTCTGCAGCCATCGCCAGGCAGCAGTCGACGCCACCGACTGATCGCGCAGGTTGTGGAGAATCTCGACGAGGAAGGTGGACGAGGCCTTTGCCGCCGCCTGCAGAGGCGTCCTGCCCTTCGCCCGTTCCTCGAGGAGGCTCGGCCGCGAACGCGCGCGCGGATTCCCGTTCCTGTCTCGCCTTGAGAGTCTGCCCGGCCAGGCCGCACAGGTTTTCAACCAGCGCCAGGCGAAGCATGATCGGAATCGCCCAGAGCTCGCCGATCTTCAGCGGCGTGACGTCCTGGTACGCGTCGGCGAACCGGCGGAGCGACTCCTGGTTGAAACGGCCCGCGGTGTGAGCCACGAAATCCCGCGCGAACACGTAGACGCGCGGATAGCGCCGCCATCGCCCGCTCGTCAGCGTCGGCAGTTCCTGGTAGTACTTCCGGGGCAGGTTGCGTCGGATCTCGAGCAGCTGCGCTCTGACGACGTAATGGTTGTCGCGCAGCCATTCCTCCGACGGCGTTTCGGCGCGTGTCGCCGAACCCCTCCTCCGACAGCGCCTTGTAAACATTCTCGAGACGGGCCGCATTCCGGTCGAGGCGCGCGAGCAGTTCGCGGCGCGGACCGCCGCTGCCGGTTTCGGCGTGCCCGGCGGCAAGCTGGCGCGCGTGGATTTCGAGCTGCTCCAGGGGCAGCGGCGCACGCGTGCCTGGATAGTCGTCGTCGAACTCCGGAGGCGCAGGGGTACCTTGTGGATTCTGTGTGGCCGTGGTCACTACCGACTAAGAGACGCTAGCGTTGCACGCCCGGTGCCAGCATGGACCGCTCGCGATCGTTCAAAATCCAGTCGCGTTTGTCCTGATCTGAACGACGTGCGGCGAAAGGTGACGCGAAATACGACAGTTACTGTTGCCGCTCGAGGATCCAGGCGAAGGGCTCGATGATCTTCTCGATGAGAGGCCGCTGCTTCCACGTCTCCAGGGTCACCTCTTCACAGCCCTTCAGGTCGTTCACGGAAGTCTGCAGTCAGGCGCGCTGCCATCTCTTCGTCCCGGATAGCCAGGTTCACTTCGTCGTTGTGCTCGAAAGACCGGTTGTCGAAGTTGGTGGTGCCGAGGACGACCCACAGGTCGTCGGCGCACAGCGCCTTCGCGTGCGTCATGCCGGCGCGATATTCGTAGATGCGGATCCCGGCACGGAGCAGCTCGTTGTACGTCCGCCGGCTGACGAGGCGAACCCAGCGCTGGTCGGTGTGCGACCCGGGAACGATAATCTCGATCTTCACGCCGCGCGCGGCGCTCGCGACGAGCGCCCGCCGAAGCGACTGGTCCGGCAGGAAGTACGGCGTGATGATGCGCAGCCGGCTGCTCGCGCTCTCGACGAGCATCTGAAACACCACACGGCAGGCCGTCGCGCGGTCGGACGGCGAGCTCTTGACGACGAGGGACGAGGTCTCGCCGCACTTCTCCAGATCGGGGAAGTACGCGGGGCCGCAGAGAATCTCGCCGCAGCATTCCGTCCAGTTCTCGGCAAAGACGCCCTGGATCGACGCGACGACCGGTCCGGTGGCCCGCGCCATCGTGTCGCGCCACGGCCGCTTGCCGCGCTCCCCTTTCGACCACTGATCGCCGACCCCGGCTCCACCGAGAAACGCCACGCGTCCGTCGACAATCAGCAGCTCGCGGTGCGTGCGGTTGTTCAGCCGCGACAACCTGTACCACTTCAGGCGTTGATAGAGCTCGACCCGGCAGCCGGCCTTGCGCATCTCGCGGGCGGCCGACACGCCGAAACCGAAAGCTCCCGACGGCGTCCACCACGAGCGTCACCACGACGCCGGCCCTGGCGCGCTCCATCATCGCCTGCATGAACCTCCGGCCTGTTTCGTCGGGGCGGAAGATGTAGCATTCCATGTTGATCGAATGCCGGGCGTTCGAGATGGCCTCGAGCATTGCGGGATAGAACTGCTCGGCGTTGGTCAGGACCTCGAAGCGGCTGTCGCGATGCACCGCGGTGAGCATCACGCTGCTGAGGCTGTGGATGAAGTGCGTCGGAACGGCAGTCGAGGCGCTGATGGAGCGTGTAGGGGATGTGCGGAGCGAACAGCGTGACGATCACCAGCCACACGATGAAGAGGCAGCCGATGAGCGCGAGCAGCTCGCTGTAGGTCATGAGTCAGACTACGACAACCATCCGTCTGGATGTCTGGTTGGATGTGGCGTGCCTCTATCGTACGCGCTCAGAGGCCCAGCGAGCGTGCCAGGGGGGCAAGGTGGAGGTGAACGGCCAGAGCAGCAAGCCGCACCGCCAGCTCAAAATCGGCGACGAATTGCGTCTGAGCCGGCCCTACGGGCGCAAACAGACCCTGACGGTCGTCGGCCTCGCCGACAAGCACATACCCAGGGCCGAGGCCCGGCTGCTCTACCAGGACACCACGCCGCCGATCTCGGACGAGGAAAAGGAGCTGCGGCGCCTGGAGAGGATCTACCGCGCCGGCATGCAGCGGACGCACGCGCCCGACAAACGCGAGCGGCGCGCCATCAGAAAGCTCAAAGGACGCTAGAGCACGTCCTCCAGTTCGTCCACATCCTTGGCGGCTCGCTCCTCTTCGGCTCGACGCGGGGATGCTTTCGCGCATACATGAAGGCGACCACGAAGATCACGACGATGAGACCGAGAGACAGCCACTTCGGAATCAGGAAGTGCACGTACCCTTCCTGATGGGCGAATTCCAGCAGCAGCTTGATGCCCACCCAGGCAATGATGATGAACGCCCCGTCCACGAGCGCCGGATACTGTCTGGATCAGCGCCAGCAGCTTGCCGATCACGAGCCTCATGGCGATGATGCCCAGGACGCCGCCGGTCAGGATGACCCACGTCTTGTTCGACATCGCGACCGCGACGAGGATGGAATCGATCGCGAACACGATGTCGGTCAACTCGACCTTGACGACGGTCGCCCAGAACGCCGTCAGCCCGAACATCGGCTTTGCCTGCTTCGGCGCGCGGCGATCGTGCCCCTCGCCTCCCCCGGCAAAGTGCGCGTAGGGCAGATACAGCAGGTACGCCGCGCCGAGCAGCTTCACCCAGCTCAGCTCGATGAGATACACGGCGAGCAGCGTCGCCACGGCGCGGAAAAAGAACGCACCGAGGATGCCGTAGCGCAGCGCTTTCTTCTGTTGATCTTTGGGAAGGCCCTAAGACGAGAACGGCAAGAACGAGTGCGTTGTCGGCACTGAGCAAGCCCTCGAGCAGAACGAGAAGACCAATTGTGAGGACATCGGACCACTCAACCATCGGTATCGACGAACACGTTCGCAGCGTCTTCCGCCGTAAGGCCCTCGAGATGTCGCACGTGATGCCGTGCCGCTTCCCGCCGCGCGTAGAACAACGACACGACGAAGATGCCCACGATCACGGTCAACGAGAACCACTGCGGAATTTCCAGCGGAATGAAACCTTCCGCATGAAGGTACTCAACAAGAAGCTTACTCCCAACCCACGCGATAATGATGAACGCGCCGTCGACGATGGCCGGATATTTCTGAATCAGCGCGAGCAGACGGCCCACCACGATTCGCATCGCGACAATCCCCAGTATTCCGCCCGCCAGAACTACCCATGATTTTGGGAGACATCGCGACCGCCGCCAGGATTGAATCGATCGAAAAGACGAGGTTCATCAGCTCGACCCTCACGACCGTCGCCCAGAACGCGGAGAGGCCGAGCCACGGCTTGGCTTTCGGCGGCTCGCGCCGTTGCTCGGTCGACTCTCCCGATCCCCAGAAATGCTGATACGGCAGATACAGCAGATACAACCCGCCGATGACTTTCGCAAACGCGATGCGGATGAGCCAGAACGCGGTGAGCGTCGTGATGACGCGAAAGACGAACGCGCCGATCAACCCGTACTGAAGCGCCTTGTGATGCTCGCGCGCCGGAAGCCCGAGCACCATCACCGCCATCACCATGGCATTGTCTGCGCTCAGAAGTCCCTCGAGAACGATGAGCACGCCGACGGTGGCCAGATCTCCCCACTCGAACATCCCGAAATCATACCCGGCATTGACTAGATTTTTTGCAGATCCTACAGTTGCAACGAGGGTTGATGGATTTCAAGGACTACTATGCGACGCTGGGCGTCCCCAAGACCGCCTCCGAAAAAGAGGTCAAGCAGGCCTTCAGGAAGCTCGCGCGCAAACACCATCCCGACGTGAATCCCGGCGACAAGGCCGCCGAGTCGAAATTCAAGGAAATCAACGAAGCCTACGAGGTGATCGGCGACCCCGACAAGCGCCGGAAATACGACGAGCTGGGATCGAACTGGAAGATGTACGAGCAGGCGCAGCGCGCCGGGGGCGGTGCCGGTGCGCCTGGATTCGATCCCCGTCAGTGGGGAGACATGTTCGGTGGCGGCGGAGCGCCCGGCGGCGGACAGGGCACCTACCGCACCATGACGGCCGAAGAAATGCGGGATCTGTTCGGCAATGAAGATCCCTTCTCCGACTTTTTCCATGCGTTCTTCTCGGGCAGCGGCGAGCCCCAGATGCGGGGACGCGGCGGCCGCGCGGGCTCTCGGAGCACGCGGGCCCGCCAGGGCCGTGACGTCGAGCATCCGATCGATCTCTCGCTCGAAGAGGCCTATCGCGGTGCCATGCGGCGCCTCTCGCTCGGAGCACGAGGGACGATCGCGCACGGTGGACGTGAGAATTCCCGCAGGTGTGGGAGATGGTTCGCGGGTGCGCGTCTCGGGCGAGGGCGAGCAGGGCGACGGCGGGGCGCGTTCAGGGGATCTCTATCTGCGGGTACACGTCACGCCCGACTCCCGGTTCGAGCGCAAGGGCCAGGATCTCCATGCAAAGATTCGCGTTCCGGTGACGACGGCCGTGCTGGGCGGCGAAGCCGAGGTGCCCAACCTCGGCGGCAAACCGATTCGGCTCAAGATTCCGCCCGGCACCCAGAACGGGCAGGTTTTCCGTCTAAAGGGCAAAGGGATGCCGCTGGTCGGCAAGCCCGACGAGTTTGGCGACCTGTATGCAACGATCGAGGCGGAATTGCCCCGCGAGCTGACGCCCGAGGAGCGCGCGCACTACGAAGCGCTGGCCAAACTGGCGGGTGGTAAGAGCTCGGCGGCGTGAAGTTCGTAGTCTCCGGCTTCAGCCGGACTTTTGAGATGTAGCGATGAACCTCAACAAGTACACGGAAAAGGCCCAGGAAGCCGTGCTCGCGGCGCAGAAGCTCGCCGGCGACCTGAACCACGCGCAGATCGAGCCCGAACACCTGTTCCTGGCCCTCACGGAACAGGCCGACGGCATCGTGCCGGCCCTGTTGCGCAAGCTGGGCATCGAACCAAAGCCCATCGCCGACGAGCTTCGCGAGGAGCTCTCGCGGCAGCCCGCGGCGTATGGCGGCTCTCAGCCCGGCCTGTCGCCTCGCATCAGGAAAGTGACCGACGCCGCGGAAGCCGAAGCCGGACGCCTCAAGGACGATTTCGTCAGCACGGAGCATCTCCTGCTCGGCATCGCCTCGGAAGGCGGCCGCACGGGTGCCGCCCGCATCCTCCAGCAGCATCACATCACCAAGGATCGGATTTTCGAGGTGCTGACGCAGGTGCGCGGCGCGCAGCGTGTCACCGATCAGAATCCCGAGGCCAAGTACCAGGCGCTCGAAAAATACGGCCGCGATCTCACCGAGCTCGCCCGCCGCGGCAAGCTCGATCCGGTCATCGGCCGGGACGAGGAGATCCGCCGCGTCATTCAGGTGCTGTCGAGGCGCACGAAGAACAACCCCGTGCTCATCGGCGAGCCCGGCGTCGGCAAGACCGCCATCGTCGAAGGACTGGCCGGCCGGATCGTCAAAGAGGACGTGCCGGAAGGCCTGAAAAACAAGAAGGTCGTCTCGCTCGACATGGGCGCGCTCATCGCCGGCGCGAAGTATCGCGGCGAGTTCGAGGATCGTCTGAAGGCCGTGCTGAACGAGGTCGTCGCAGTCGGAAGGCGAAATCATCCTCTTCATCGACGAACTGCATACGGTCGTCGGCGCGGGCGCGTCGGAGGGCTCGATGGACGCCTCGAACATGCTGAAGCCGATGCTCGCGCGCGGAGAGCTTCATACCATTGGCGCCACGACGCTCGACGAGTACCAGAAGGTACATCGAGAAGGACGCGGCGCTCGAACGGCGATTTCAGCCGGTCATGGTGGCCGAGCCGACCGTCGAAGACACGATCAGCATCCTTCGCGGGCTTCGCGAGCGTTACGAGATTCACCACGGCGTCAGGATCAAGGATGCCGCGCTGGTGGCGGCCGCCGTCCTTTCCCACCGCTACATCACGGATCGATTCCTGCCCGACAAGGCCATCGATCTGGTCGACGAGGCCGCGTCGAAGCTGCGCATGGAAATCGACTCGATGCCGGCCGAGCTCGACGAGATCAACCGCCGCGTCATGCAGCTCGAGATCGAACGCGAGGCGCTGCGGAAGGAAAAGGACAAGGCGTCGAAGGAGCGGCTCGGCAAGCTCGAAAAGGAGCTCGCCGATCTCAAGGAAGAACACACGCGGCTGATGGCCCGCTGGCAGCAGGAAAAGGAAGCCATCCAGCGCCAGCGCAAGCTGAAGGAAGAGCTGGAACAGCTGCGTCTGGAGATCGAACGCGCCCAGAGGGCCGGCGATTACGGCAAGGCATCAGAACTGCAGTACGGCCGTCTGCCGGGCCTGGAGCAGCAGATGCGCGCGGATGAAGAACGGCTCGCCGCCGCAGCCAAACAAGGCCTGGGCATGCTGAAGGAAGAGGTCGACGAAGAAGACATTGCCGAAGTCGTCAGCAAGTGGACGCATATTCCGGTCAGCCGTCTCGTGGAGGGAGAGATTCAGAAGCTCATCCACATGGAGGAACGGCTGCACCTGCGCGTCGTGGGACAGGACGAGGCCATTCAGGCCGTCGCCAACGCCATCCGCCGCGCGCGGGCGGGGCTGCAGGACCCGAACCGGCCGCTCGGCAGCTTCGTGTTTCTCGGTCCAACCGGCGTGGGCAAGACCGAGCTGGCGCGCGCGCTGGCCGAGTTCCTCTTCGACGACGAGCACGCCATGATCCGGATCGACATGTCCGAGTATCAGGAGAAGCACACCGTGTCGCGTCTGATCGGCGCGCCGCCCGGATATGTCGGCTACGAAGAGGCGGGACAGCTCACCGAGGCGGTGCGCCGGCGGCCCTACTCGGTCGTGCTGTTCGACGAAATCGAGAAGGCCCATCCGGAAGTGCTGAACGTCCTGCTGCAGCTGCTGGACGACGGCCGGCTGACCGACGGCAAGGGCCGGACCATCGACTTCAAGAACACCGTGGTGATCATGACGTCGAACCTCGGCAGCGCGTCCCTCGCCGATCTCGGCGATCGCGGTATCGACGAAGGCGTGCGCCGTCAGGTGCAGGAGGCGTTGCGGGCGCACTTCAGGCCCGAGTTCATCAATCGCATCGACGAAGTCATCATCTTCCATCCGCTCAACCGGGAGCAGATGAAGCAGGTGATCGACATTCAGGTGAAGGGCCTGTTGAAACGCCTCGAAGAACGGAAGATTTTCGTGACGCTGACCGACGCCGCCAAAGACTGGCTCGTTCGCGAGGGCTACGACCCCGACCTACGGCGCGCGGCCGCTGAAGCGGGCGATTCAGCGCCACATCCTCGATCGGCTCGCGATGCGCGTGCTCGAGGGCGAATTCCGCGAGGGCGACACGATCCGCGTCGACGCAGGACCATCCGGACTCGAGTTCGTCAAGCAACAGCCAAGCGCGGTCGCGGGCTGATCATGCCATCCATTCCTCGACCACCGAATCCTCGAGGCGAGCGGAGGGCACCGCCGCGCCGGTCCATCGGCACCGTGTGGTATGGCCTTGCCTTCCTGCTCCTGCTGGTGCTGGTTCAGACCTACTTTCTCGTGCCCGGCGGCCGGCAGATCCCTTACAGCGAATTCAAGTCGCTCGTCCAGCAGGGAAAGGTTGCCGAGGCCGTCGTCGGCGAACAGATCATCCGGGGCACGCTGACACCGGCGAGCTCGGGCGCGAAACCCGAAGCGATTCTCACCACACGAATCGAAGACCCTCAACTCGTCGCCGATCTCGACAAGGCCCGCGTGAAGTATTCGGGGGAAATGACCAACCGATGGTTCGCCGAGCTGCTCGGCTGGATCTTCCCGCTGCTCCTGCTCGTGGCCGTCTGGAGCTTCCTGTTCCGGCGAATGGGCGGCGCCGAGGGCGGGGTCATGTCGTTCGCCCGCAGCCGGGCGAAGATCTACGCGGAAGACGACGTCAAGGTGCGCTTCGGCGATGTGGCGGGGGTCGACGAGGCCAAGGACGAGCTGAAAGAGATCGTCGAGTTCCTGCAGAACCCGAAGAAGTACACGAGCATCGGCGGCCGCATCCCCAAGGGCGTCCTGCTCGTCGGCCCGCCTGGCACCGGCAAGACCCTGCTGGCCAAGGCGGTCGCGGGCGAAGCCAAGGTTCCGTTTTTCAGCCTCAGCGGCTCGGAGTTCGTGGAGATGTTCGTCGGCGTCGGCGCGGCGCGCGTGCGCGATCTCTTCGGTCAGGCCGAAGCCAAGGCGCCGTGCATCGTCTTCATCGACGAGCTCGACGCGCTCGGCAAGGTGCGCGTGCAAAGCCCGATGGGCAGCCACGAAGAGCGCGAGCAGACGCTCAACCAGCTGCTGGCGGAAATGGACGGCTTCGATTCGCGCAAGGGCGTCATCATCATGGGCGCCACCAACCGGCCCGAAGTGCTCGATCCTGCGCTGCTGCGGCCCGGACGGTTCGACCGCCAGGTCCTCGTCGACAAGCCCGACGTCCGCGGGCGCGAGGAGATTCTTCGCATCCACGCGCGTTCGGTGAAGATGGCGGCGAGTGCCGACCTGAAGGTCGTCGCGCAGCGGACCGCGGGATTTGCCGGCGCCGATCTCGCCAACCTCGTCAACGAAGCGGCGCTTCTGGCTGCGCGCCGCGGCAAGAGCGCCGTCGAGATGAGCGATCTCAACGATGCGATCGACCGTCTCATCGCCGGACTCGAGAAGAAGCGCGTCATGAGCGTGCGCGAGCGCGAGATGGTCGCGTACCACGAATCGGGGCATGCCATCGTCGCCACTGCCCTGCCGGGACTCGACCCCGTGCACAAGATCTCGATCGTTCAGCGCGGCTTTGGCGCGCTCGGTTACACCATGCAGATCCCTCTCGAGGATCGCTACCTGCTGACGCGCAGGGACCTCGAAAACCAGATGGCGGTCCTCCTCGGTGGCCGCACCGCCGAAGAGATTGCGATTGGCGAGATCTCCACGGGAGCGCAGAACGATCTCCAGCGCGCGACCGACATCGCGCGCGCGATGGTCACGCAGTTCGGCATGAGCGAAGAGCTTGGAACCGTCAACTACGAGGGCTCACGCCGGAACGCGTTCCTCGACATTCCCATGGGCCCCGAGCGCGGCCCGTACGGCGAGGAAACAGCCCAACGCATCGACGCCGAGGTCAAGCGGCTCCTCGACGAAGCGCACGACAGCGCGCGCCGTGTCCTTACGGATCAGCGCCAACTGCTCGAAGCGGTCACGCGGCGATTGCTGGAGAAGGAAGTGATCGAGGGAGACGAACTGAGGGAGCTGATCGCCCGTTCCGAATTGCCGATTCCCAATTGACGATTGACGATTGCCGATCAATCCGGCAATCGCCAATCACCAATCGACAATGTCTTAACTCACCATTACCACTTCATCTGGAACGCCAGCCGCATCAGCCGGCCCTGCAGAATCGTCTGGATCTGCCCGAGCGAGCTGCCCACCGCGCTGTTGCGGGTGAACACGGCGTTACCGTTGAGGAGGTTGAACCAGTCGATCTGCCCCGAGTAGGTCTTCCGGCCCGCCCGGAACGTCTTCTTGATGTTGAAGTCAACCTGGTTGTACCGCGGATAGTACAGCGAGCCGGGCTCGTTCAACATGAGCGTTTCCGATCGCGTCCGGCCGCCCGGGAACACTCCGGCCGCCGGTACCCAGGTGATGATGCGCTCGCTGCCGGCATAGCTCTGCAGCACGACGCCCAGGTCGATGCCATAGCGGACCGGCACGCTGCCGGCCGCCTTGAACTCGTGCCGGAGAGGCACATCGAAGTTGCCCTGATCGCAGAACGCGCCGCCGGCAGTAGACGGCCGTGCCGGTGTAGCGGTCGGCCGTGCTGATTCCGTTGGGGTTGTCGTCGTTCGCGCAGTAGTTCGAGATGTTCCGCTCGACCGTCCAGCTGCCGAACACCGTCCCGCCTCCCGCTATTCTGGCGTTCACGGCGAAGTCGAAGCCGTTGTAGACCGACGTGAGGTCGGGCACCGTCTTGTCGCGCTGTTGCGACGTGTAGACCGGCAGCTTCGCCGGGCGGAGGTTGTACACGGTGACCATCTGCCCCGGCGAGAGAATCTCCGCGACCTCGGGATCGCGCGCCACATCGGCGGGCAGCGGCGTCTGGAATGACGTGTAGTCGGTAGCGCTGTTGATGAGCTCGCGGTCGAGCATCTCCATGTCCTGGAACGTCCGCCGGTAGTACTGCGCGATGACCGAGACGCGCGAGAACAGCTGGTGCTGGACGCCGAAGGTGTATTCCGTGTTGCGCTCGCGCTGGATGTCCGGAGCGAAATCGCGATCTTCCCGGATGCCGAAGGTCGCGCCGCCAGGCCCGATCTCGTTGGCCTGCGCGATGTCGTCGCCGTCGGTCGGCAGCGCCGCACCGCCGGCGCAGGCATTGCCTGCCGCGTTGATCTGGCAATCGAACCAGTTACGCGTCTCGTTCGCCGCGCCCGGGCGAGTACCGATCGGCGAAGCCGCCCGTCAGCGGATCGAGGTACCGGCTGAAGCTCGCCTTGAGCGCCGTGCGGCCGTCACCAAACAGGTCGTACGCGCCGCTGAGACGCGGAGACACGTCCCAGAGCCACTGCGGGACGTGCTCGCGTTCCGGGAAGTAGCGCTCGCCGGCGAACCGGCCGGCGGGCATTGACGTCGCCTCGATCATCGAGTCGAAGTTGTCGAGCCGGACGCCCAGGTTGAGCGTCAGACGTTTGATCGTCCAGGAATCCTGCGCGAAGATCCCCATGTCGTAGTTGACGTAGCTGAACCGGTTGTACGGGGTCGTGTACACCGTGACCGACTGCGGACGTCCGTTGTTGTAGGTCTGCACCAGATCGGCCTGGCGATCGGTGAACACGTGGACCGGCCCGAACGAGTCGGAGAATCCGACCTTGAGGTTGTGGCTGCCGGTGACGTACGACATCGAGCTGGCGACGCGGAAGCCCGCATCGGCCGTCCGCTGATCCTGGCCGTTCGAGACCCAGGCGGTGCACCCGAACGAATACGCGCACCGCGGCGTGACGAACTGAGCGTTCGCTTCGCGCCGTGCGTTGTTCAGCCAGGCCGGGTTGATATTGCCATTGGGCGAGATAGCGCTCTTCCACTGACCTCCGGAAGGTTGAATCCGGTCCAGTGCTGATATGAGCTCGAGTAGCCCGGCCTCGAAGAGGATCTTGCTGCGTCAGCGTGCTCGTGAACTTGCCCTGGCCGACGCCGTAGTGAGCTTTGTGCGGATCGCGCTGCGTGCCCGAGCGCGGATCCTGCCCGAAGCCGAAGTCCTTGCCCTTGCGCTTCCAGGTGCGCTCGAAGAACACGGCGAACTTGTTCTTGGAGCTCATCTGCCACGTGACACGCCCGAGCACGTCGCGGATGTACTGGTCGAGCGTGCTGCGAATGAGCTCGCCGTCAGGAGCGGTCACGTACTCGTCCACGTTCGCGACGACTTCGTCGGTCGAGATGTGACGCGCCGAGATGAAGAACCACAGCTTGTCGCGCATGATCGGACCGCCCATCGACGCGTTGAAGTTCTGGATGTGGGCGATGCCGTTGGCGCTCGTGAAGTTCTGCGCCTTCATCTCGTCGCTGACGTTATTGCTCTGCCACCCGCCATCGGAGCCGCCGAAGAAAATGCTGCCGCTCACGATGTTGCCGCCGTCCTTCGGAATCATGTTCGTGCGCAGGCCGCCCGACTGAATCTCCGCCGGATGCGCGCTGGTGCTGACCGTCACTTCGGCGCTGAGCGCGTCGTTGACGTAGCTCTGCTGGTTCGAGGTCTCCTGGCTGTTCACGCTCATGCCGTCGATGTGCTGCACGGTGTGCTTCGCCGCAATCCCGTGGCCGCGCGGGTTGGTCTGCTCCATCTGGCGCGAGCCGCCGACGTCGGGCGTGCCGAGCCGGATGCCCGGCACCATCATGCCGACCGACATGATGTTGCGCGTCGACGGCAGCGCGTCGATGAGGTCGCGCGTCAGCACCTGCGTGCGTGTCGCCTGCGTCACGTCGACGAGCGGTGTCTGTCCCGACACCGTGATCGTTTCTTCGAGCGCGCCGACTTTGAGGTCGGCGTTCGAAGTGACCGCCACGCCGCCCGGCACTTCGAGGCCCTCGCGAACGACGGTGTTGAAGCCGGTCAGCGTAAAGGTGATCCTGTACATGCCGGGACGCAGATCGACGATGGCGAAGCGTCCCTGATCGTCGGTTATCGCGCTCCGGACCTTTTCGATCAGGACCGGGCTCGACACCTCGACCGTGACGCCAGGCAGCACGCCGCCCGACTCGTCGCGCACGATTCCGTTGATTTGACTCTGTGCTGCGGCAATAGCGGGCAGGAGAACCAGACAGGCGAGCAACAACAGCAGGATACGACCAGGATTCCGCTGCATGGAACCACCTCCATCGATCGCATGGCCGATACGGCGGCGTGCCCGGCACGAACGCCGTGGACTAATCTCGTGACCCTGGGTTTTCAGCGGTTATACCATGAATAATTTGAGTTGCAGAGGTACTATCGTAGACGGACCGAGTCAGATCCATTTCCATGAATCGCACGATCCAGATTTTGGCGATCCTCGTCGGCCTGTGCCTCAATTCCGTAAGCCTGCTCGCGCAGGCCGAACGGGTCACGTTTGCCAAACAAGTGGCGCCGATTCTCTATTCCCAGTGCGCTCCCTGCCATCGGCCCGGCCAGGCCGCTCCGTTCAGCCTGCTCACCTACGAAGATGCACGGCCCCGCGCCAGGCAGATCGCGGACGTCACCCGGGCACGCCAGATGCCGCCGTGGAAGCCCGAACCAGGCTACGGCCAGTTTCAGGGCGAGCGCCGGCTGAGCGAGTCGCAGATCGCGCTGCTTCAGCAATGGGTGGCGCAAGGCATGATGCGGGGCGATCCGGCCGACCTCCCGCCGCATGCCGGAATGGACCGACGGCTGGCAACTCGGCATGCCCGACCTCGTCGTCTCCATGCCGCAGCCCTATGTGCTGCCGTCGAAGGGACGCGATGTCTTTCGCACGTTTGTCATGCCCATTCCGGTCAAGGCGGCCTCCTATGTGAGGGCCGTCGAGTTTCGTCCGGGCAACGCCGCCGTCGTGCATCACGCCAACATCAAGATCGATCGCACGCGCCTGTCGCGCCGCCGCGATGAGGACGAAGCCGGAGCCGGGTACGAAGGCGGCGGCAGCCGCGAAGCGAAATTTCCTGACGGGACCTTCCTCGGATGGACGCCGGGCCAATCGCCGCGCGTCTCTGCCGACGGCATGAGCTGGCACCTCGAGCCGCAGAGCGATCTCGTCGTCGAGCTCCATCTGATGCCTGGTGCGAAGCCTGAGCCCGTGCAGGTGAGCGTCGGTCTCTTCTTTACGAACAGTCCGCCCGCGCGAACCGGCTACATGCTGAGGCTGGGCCGTCAGGACATCGATATCGCGCCCGACCGCCGCGATTACGTCAACACCGACGAGTACACCCTGCCCGTTGATGTCGACGCGCTGGCCGTCCAGCCGCACGCGCATTTCCTCGCGCGGGAGATCCGCGCCTGGGCCACGCTGCCCGGCGGAACGACGCAGCCGCTCATCACCATCAACGACTGGGATTTTCACTGGCAGGACGTGTACACCTACGCGCAGCCGATCCGGCTGCCGAAGGGGACGCGCATCCAGATGGAATACCGCTACGACAATTCACAGGACAATCGGCGAAATCCGAATCGGCCATCCAAACGCGTCACGTTCGGCCAGACCAGCACGTCCGAGATGGGATCGCTCTGGCTGCAGGTCGTTCCCCGCAACCCCGGCGATCTGGTGGTGCTCGAGCGCGACTTCGGGCCGAAGATTCTCCGGGACGATATCGCGGGCAACGAGAAGTGGCTCGAGGTGGAGCCGCGCAACGCCGAGCTGCGCGCGGAGCTTGCCGCGTGCTACCTGGAAGCGAACCGCATCGATGACGCGCTGGTTCAGCTCGAGGAGGCGGTGCGGCTGGATCCGGCGCCGGGACGCCACTACGACGTCGCGGGCGTGCTCCTCCTGCAGCAGAAATACGACGAGGCCGAGCGGTCGTTCCGCCTGGCGCTGGCCGGGCGCCCTGAATTCGTCGAAGCCATTTATGGCCTTGCCGTGGCGCTCCACGGCCAGAACAGGATTGAAGACGCGATCGAGTTGTACCAGCAGGTGCTGAGCCGCGACCCGGTCAACGTCGCGGCGCATTACAACCTCGGGCGCGCGTTCGCCGCGCGGGGTCAGAACGACCGCGCGATTCAAAGCTATCAAAGGGCGATCGAGCTGGATCCGGAGGATGCCGACGCGCGTCAGGGCCTGGCGCGCGCGCTGGTGATGGTGAATCAGCTGTCCGAGGCCATGTATCAGTATCGGCGGACGCTGGAGATCGATCCGACCCGCCTCGGCGCTCTGCTGGATCTGGCGTGGATCATCGCAACCGCTCCGAATCTTGAACTGCGTGTTCCGGCCGAGGGTGTACGGCTCGCCGAACGTGCCGTCGCGATCACGAACCGGCAAGACGCGACGGCGCTCGACACGCTGGCCGCGGCCTATGCCACGGCCGATCGTGTCGATGAGGCGATTCGGGCGGCGGAGGAAGCGATCAGTATCGCGCAGGCCGCCGGCGATGCCGCTCTCGCCGGACAGATTTCGGTTCGCCTCGACGGATATCGCGCGAGGCGGAAATAGAAGGATCGGGCGATCGATTCGGTTAGCCAACATTCTGAGGCTGAAATCGATGCGCCGATGGCACAGGGCCGAGCCCTGTCTTCTAGCTTGCTGGCTTGTCTTCGGATCCGGGTACGGCCGCCTCGGCGGCCTGGAATCCGATCTTCGAATGGGTGCCGTCGCAGAAGGGCTTGGTCGTCGAGCCCCCGCAGCGACACAACGCGATCGGTCGCCGGGTAATCGTGTAGGGATTGCCGTTCCAATCGACGACGGTCACATCTTCGTCCTCGATCCGGTACGGCCCGTTCTGCCGAACGCGTATAACCGTTCCCACTGCCTACCCCATTTTCTGCATCGCCGACAGGAACTCGGTGTTCCCCTTGGTCTTGCCCATCTTGTCGAGCAGCAGTTCCATCGCTTCGACGGGCGACAGCGGAGCCAGCACCTTGCGGAGCACCCAGATGCGGTTGAGGTCGTCCTTCGGGATGAGCAGCTCTTCCTTGCGCGTGCCGCTCTTCTGCAGGTCGATCGCGGGGAAGACGCGCTTGTCGGCAAGCTTCCGGTCGAGATGGATTTCCATGTTGCCCGTCCCTTTGAACTCTTCAAAGATGACGTCGTCCATGCGCGAGCCGGTGTCGATGAGCGCCGTGGCGATGATCGTGAGCGACCCGCCTTCCTCGATGTTGCGCGCGGCACCGAAGAACCGCTTCGGCTTCTGCAGCGCGTTCGAATCGAGACCGCCCGACAGCACCTTGCCCGACGGCGGAATGACGGTGTTGTAGGCGCGCGCGAGGCGCGTGATCGAGTCGAGCAGGATGAGCACGTCCTTCTTGTGCTCGACCAGGCGCTTCGCCTTCTCGATGACCATCTCGGCGACCTGCACGTGGCGCTGGGCCGGCTCGTCGAACGTCGACGAGATAACCTCGCCGTCGACCGACCGCTGCATGTCGGTGACTTCTTCCGGCCGCTCGTCGATGAGCAGGACGATGAGGAACACCTCAGGGTGGTTCTGGACGACCGACTGCGCGATGTTCTGCAGCAGCATCGTCTTGCCGGTTCGCGGCGGCGCGACGATCAGGCCGCGCTGCCCCTTGCCGATGGGCGTCCACAGGTCCATCACCCGCGCCGAGAGGTTTTCGGTCGCGGTCTCGAGCTTGAGCCGCTCCTGCGGATAGAGCGGCGTCAGGTTTTCGAAGAACAGCTTGTCGCGCGCCTGCTCGGGCTGCTCGAAGTTGACGGCTTCGACCTTGATCAGCGCGAAATACCGCTCACCCTCCTTGGGCGGGCGGATCTGGCCGGAGACGGTGTCACCCGTCTGCAGGTCGAACTTCCGAATCTGCGACGGCGACACGTAGATGTCGTCGGGACCGGGCAGGTAGTTGTAGTCGGGCGCGCGCAGGAACCCGAACCCGTCGGGCAGCACTTCCAGGACGCCTTCCGAGAAGATGAAGCCGCTCTGCTCGGTCTGGGCCTTCAGGATCTGGAAGATCAGCTCCTGCTTCCGCATGCCCGTGGCGCCGGCCACGTTCAATTCCTTGGCGATCTGGGTGAGCTTCTGGATGCTCATGTCCTTCAGTTCGCCGATGTTGAGCCCTTCCCCGCGCCGCTGGCCCTGGCCCTGCTGCTGAGGCCGTTGTGGCTGCGCCGGTGGCGCCTGCTGCGATGCGGGCGCCGCTGGCTGCTGTGGTGTCGGGGGGTCGGCTGGCGCGCTCGCCGTGGTGGCGGGTGCCTCGGTGGTGGTCGTCGTGGTGGTTGGTTCGGGGGTCACCGCGACTTCACTGGCGGAAGCGCGCGGCGCCGGATTTTGGCGCTTGTGATTTGTGGGCATAGACTCGTGCTTGTGATTTTTGGGAGGTGTCGTGCGCGTGCTTACGCGCTGCTCTTCGGAAACGAAATTGAAAGTGTGATCAAATTGCGGGGAAATCCGTGCTTATCAACACCGCGGGTCCGAGAGAAAAAGCCCGCGTCCCTTTGACAGGAAATTCAGTACTGGTTGCGAGTATAGGACCCCCTCAAACCGATGTCAAGGGACCTCGTGACGAAATGCCAATTCATGCATATGGATTTTCGCCGACCGCGATGATGCTGCAGGCCACGATTGGTTCGATGCCGAGCGATCGCGCCAGGCGGATCAGCGGTTCGCTCTCCGCCCCCGGATTCAGCCAGACCTCCGGAATCTGTTTTTTCGCCACCTCGGGCATCACCCGTTCGCCGGTCTCCGGCGGGACATAGAACGTGGCCATGTCGATCGGATCGGGAAAATCGAGCACCGAGGCGTACGTCTTCAAACCCTCGATCAGCGGCTTTCTCGGGTTGATCGGGACCACCGTGTAGCCCTGACGCTGGAACGCCCGCACCGCGCGATTGCCGAACTTCCGCGGATCGGTGGACGCGCCAATGACCGCAACCGTTTTACCCATCTGGAAAGATCTTACCCGGATTGAGAATGCCGTTGGGGTCGAAGGCCGCCTTCACGCGCCGCATCAGCGCGATTTCGTCGCGGGACAGTTCCAGCCCGAGATAGGGCCGCTTCGTGAATCCGATACCGTGCTCGCCGCTGATCGATCCTTCGAGCCCCACGACCCCTTCGAAAAGACGCCGGACGGCCTGGTCGCCGCGCCGCCTGCGCTCGACGATTTCGTCGTCGCTGCCCGCGTCGGGCACCATGATGTTGACGTGGATGTTTCCGTCACCGGCGTGGCCGAAGCAGGCAATCGGAAAGCCGAATTCCTGCTTGATGGCGTGAACCAGCGCGAATAACTGTGGAACGCGTCCGCGAGGCACCACGACGTCGTTGTTCAGCTTGATCGTCGAAATCTTCTTCAACGCGGGCGACAACTCGCGGCGCAGGGCCCAGATCTCATCGCGCTCCGCGTCGGACGCCGCGCGCCTGACGGCACTTGCGTGCACGGCCCGGCACGCGTGCTCCACAAGGAGCATCTCCTCGTCCACCGCGGCCTTCGAGCCATCGACTTCGATGATCAGCACGGCGGCGGTCTCGGGGCCGGCCATCGGACGCCCGGCGTGCTGTGCGATCGCACGCAGCGAATCGGCGTCGACGAGCTCGACGGCGGCCGGCACCACGCGGCGCTGAATCAACTGCGTCACCGCGTCGACGGCCCCGTCGATGCTCTCGAATTCCGCCAGCAATGTCGCCTGCGCCGCCGGCCTTGGAATCAGCCGGAGCGTGATCTCCGTGATGATCGCCAGCGTGCCTTCCGAGCCGACGAGCAACTGCGTCAGGTCGTAGCCCACCACGTTCTTGACCGCCTTCGAGCCGGTGTGGACGACTTCACCCGTCGGCAGCACCGCCTCGAGGGCCAGCACGTAGCGCTTGGTCGTGCCGTACTTGAACGCGCGCGGTCCGCCCGCGCACTCGGCGACGTTGCCGCCGATGGCCGACTGCCGCAGGCTGGCCGGATCCGGTGGATAGAACAGGCCGACGCGTTCCACGGCGTCCTGCAGATCGCCCGTGATGACGTTGGGCTGCACGCGCGCGAGGAGGTTCACCTCGTCGATCTCGAGAATGCGGTTCATGCGCTCGAGCGAGATGAGCAGCCCGCCGTGGATCGGAACCGCACCGCCTGTGTAGCCCGTGCCCGCTCCTCGGACGACCATCGGCACGCGGGCGTCATTACAGAGCGCGGCGAGCCGGGCGATCTCCTGCGTCGAGCCCGGCAGCACGACGAGATCGGCCGGCGCACCCTGTCTAGTGCCGTCGGTGCCGTAGGTTTCGCGGGAGGACGCGTCCTGAAGAACGAACGGGCCGCCGGTGATGCCGGCGACCCGTGAGATGAAGCCCGAGGGAAGTACGGTCACGCTAGCGCGCGGCGGCGCCCTGGCGTTCGTGCTTCTTCACGAACTCGAGGATGCGCGTCGCGCCTTCGCGCAGGCGGTCGAGCGAGGTCGCGTACGAGATGCGCAGGAAGCCCGGCGCATCGAAGCCCTCGCCTGCGGCCAGCGCGACGCGCGCTTCGTCGAGAAGCATCTGCGAGAAGTCCGCGGTTGTCGCGATGCCTGTCGCTTCGAGCACCTGGGTGATGCGCGGGAACAGGTAAAACGCTCCCCGTGGCGTCACGCATTCGAAGCGTGAATCCTCCGCGAACCAGCCCATCAGTTTGTCGCGTCGGGTCTTGTACTCGCTGAGCATCGCGCCAACCGGATCCTGCGAGCCGGTCAGCGCCTGCAGCGCCGCCTTCTGCGTAATCGACGCGACGTTCGACGTCGAATGTCCCTGCAGCGTGTCGGCCGCCGCGACGACTTCCTTCGGCGCGAGAATCCATCCGCAGCGCCAGCCGGTCATCGAGTACGCCTTCGAGGCCGACCCGCAGAAGACGGCGCGATCGCGCATGCGATCGGTCAGCACCTTGACGAGGTTGTGCGGGACATTGTCGTAGATGAGCTTCTCGTAGCAGAGATCCACCACGACCCAGATGCCCCGTTTCGCCGCGGCGTCGGCAATCGCCGCCATCGCCTCTTCGCTGATGACCGCTCCGGTCGGATTGCCCGGCGAGTTGATGATGACCGCCTTCGTGCGCGGCGTCATGGCCGCGATGATCGCCTCGGGATGAATCGAGAAGCCATCCTGCGGGCTGGTCTGCACGATGACCGGCCTGGCATCGGCCAGCTTGATCTGCTCGGGAATCGTGGGCCAGTACGGCGCATGCGTAATCACCTCGTCGCCAGGTCCGTACAACACCATCGCGGCGTTGTAGAGCGCCTGCTTGCCTCCGGCCGTCGCGATCACTTCGTTCTCGGCGAAGCTCACGCCGTAGTCGGCTTTGTAGCGCGCGCAGATCGCCAGCTTCAGGTCGGGCATACCGGCCGGCGGGGTGTATTTGGTGAAGTTCTGATCGATGGCGACCTTGGCCGCGTCCTTCGCCGGTTCCGGCGTCGGGAAATCGGGCTCGCCGGCGCCGAAGTCGACGACGTCGACGCCTTGACGCTTCAATTTCGCCGCCTCTCCCGCGACCTTCATCGTCGGCGACGTGGACACTCTGCTCATTCGTTCAGCTAACATGTGTGCTCCTCAACTGCTTCTGCTTCAACCGGGTCTCGACGACCTCCGGCACGAGACCGTGCACCTGCCCACCCAGCGAAAAGACTTCCTTGATCAGGCGCGAGCTGATGTAGGTGTACTTCTCGGCGGGCATCATGAACACGGTTTCGACGTGCGGGCTCAACCGCCGGTTCATCAGGGCCATCTGGAATTCCGTCTCGAAGTCCGACAACGCGCGCAGCCCCCGGACGATGACGTCGGCCTGGCGCGTGGCCACGTAGTCGACCAGCAGCCCTTCGAAGGTGTCGACCTCGACGTTCGGCTGTCCCTTGAACACGTCGCGCAGGATCTCGATGCGCTCCTGCATGGTGAACAGCGGCGACTTCTCGACGTTGACCAGCACGGCCACGATGATCTTGTCGAACAGGTGCATGCCCCGCTCGATGATATCGACGTGTCCGTTGGTCAACGGATCGAACGAGCCCGGATACACGGCTAATTTCATGATTGATCCGGGTGCCCTGCGGCCCCGCTCTCGCCCGGCGTGTAAAACGCCAGCGCACTGTCGCCCGACGCCAGGTCCCGCGTCTTCCGCAGCCGTCCCACCTGGTCCGGAGCCGGCCGGCGGCGTGCGTGCTCGAGCACGAGCAATCCGCCAGGCGCCATCAGGGGCTCGGCCACGGCAATCGAGGCCGTCAAATCGGGTGCGTCGTAAGGCGGATCCAGCACGGCCAGGTCGAACGTCCTGGCCGGCAGCGCTTGCAGCGTCCGGATAATAGCATAGCGGTCCTGGACGCCGCAGTGACGCAGGTTCTCTTCGATGAGATGTCGTGCGCGCGTGTCGGTGTCGACAAACGTCACATGGGACGCGCCCCGGCTCAACGCTTCGATGCCGATGGCGCCCGTGCCCGCGTAGAAATCGAGCACGCGTGCGCCGGGGACGCGGACGGCCACGACGTTGAACAACGTCTCCCGCAGCTTGTCCGACGTCGGACGGAGCCCGTCCCACTTCGGGGTTTTGAGGCGTCGCCCCTTCAGGTCACCGGCGATAATCCGCATCGTTCGTCTGTTTTGCACAGGAGACTAGGAGATTAGGAGTTTTTACTTTTGTAAAGAATTCTCCTGATCTCCTGATCTCCTGTTTACAGTCTTACCCGATGTCCATGAGCCCGAACCTGTGGGGCCAGGCCGCCTTCATGCGTTCCACGAGCGGCGCCGCGAGCGTCTGTTCCTCGAGGAAGCGCGTGGCTTCGTCGCGCGCCCGCTCCATCAGCGCGTGATCGCGCAGAAGGTCGCCCGTGCGAAGCGTCGGCAGACCCGATTGCCGCGTGCCGAAGAAATCGCCCGGCCCGCGCAGCTCGAGGTCGCGTTCGGCGATCTCGAAGCCGTTGGTCGTGCCGGCGAGCGCCTGAAGCCGCGCCTTGCCCTGCTTCGAGATGGGATATTGGTAGAGCAGAACGCAGTGCGACTGATGCGCCGCGCGCCCCACGCGGCCCCGCAGCTGATGCAACTGCGAGAGGCCGAAGCGTTCGGCGTGCTCGATCACCATCACGCTCGCGTTGGGCACGTCGATGCCCACCTCGATGACCGTGGTCGAGACGAGGATGTGGACCTCCCCCGACGCGAACGCCCGCATGACGCGATCCTTGGCGTCTTGTTTCATTTTCCCGTGAAGCAGCGCGACGCGGAACTCCGGGAAGGCGTCCTGCAGCGTGTCCGCCATTTCGGTCGCCGCCTTGAGATCGACTTTCTCGGACTCCTCGATGAGCGGATACACGACGTAGGCCTGGCGGTTCTCCTCGAGCTGTTGTCGAACGAGCCTGTACACCTCGTCGCGCTTCGATTCCGGACGGACGGTCGTGAAAATCGGCCGGCGGCCTGGCGGCATGTCCCGGACGACCGAGACGTCGAGATCGCCGTACACCGTCAGCGCCAGCGTTCTCGGAATCGGCGTGGCCGTCATCACGAGCACGTCGGGCAGCAGGCCTTTCGCCCGCAGCGTCGCGCGCTGGACGACGCCGAAGCGATGCTGTTCGTCGATGATCGCCAGCCCCAGCGAGTGAAAGTTGACCGTTCCCTGCACCAGCGCGTGCGTGCCGACAATCAAATCGATATCGCCCGACGAGAGACGCGCGAGCAGATCGCGCCGCCGCAACCCGCTCGTGCCGCCGGTGATGAGCTCGATGCGGAAGCGCGATCGCTCGAGCAGCTTCCGCAGGCTCAGGAAGTGCTGCTCGGCGAGAATCTCCGTCGGCGCCATGAACGCGACCTGCAGGCCGTTTTCCATCGCCACCACGGCCGCCAGCAGCGCGACGATCGTTTTGCCGGCGCCGACGTCGCCCTGAAGCAGGCGGTTCATCGGCGCCGGGCGCTGCATGTCTTCGACGATTTCTTTCAGCGCCGTCCGCTGCCCTTCCGTCAGTTTGAAAGGGAGAATCGAACGCGCGGATTCTCGAATGCGGTCGTCGACCGTGATAGTCCGTGGCTTCGATTCGCGCACCGCCGCCCGCTTGCGCATGAGCAGGCCCAGCTGAAACAGAAAGAACTCTTCGAAGATGACGCGCACCTGTGCCGGCGTGCGGAACGTGTTCAGAAGATCGCTCGGAGTTCCCGCCGGCGGGAAATGCGTCTCCACGAGCGCCGTGCGGCGATCGGGCAGATTGAGCCGCCGGCGCACCTCTTCGGGAAACGGATCGGCGAGATCCGCCGGCATCCGTCCGATGAGGTCGAAGACGAGCCGACGCTGCATCTTCGGCGTCATCGCCCCGGCCTTTTCGTAGACCGGCACGATGCGGCCCGTGTGGACGGTCAGCGCATCTTCCGATTCCTCGCCATCGGTGTCGGCCGTGTCGATGACCTCGTACTCGGGATTGATGAGCTGCAGCCGCGGACGGGCTTCGACCGCACCGAAGAGCACGACGTGCGCGTCGCGTCGCAGAATGTCCTGCAGGTACGGCTGATTCATCCAGACCGCGACAATCGAGCCGCTCGCGTCGCCCACCAGCGCTTCGAAAATCCTGAAGCCGGGGCGCCGCGTCGTCCGCAGCCGGCTGCTTTGAATCCGCCCCGCGATCGCCACTTCCTGACCGGCCTTCAGCGACGAGATGGGCCGCAGATGCCCGCGGTCCTCATAGCGGAGAGGAAAACGGTACAGAAGGTCCTCGACCGTGGAGAGGCCGACGCGCTGGAGATCGGCGGCCCGCTTCGGCCCGACACCTTTCAGATATTGCAGTGGGGTTTGAAGGAAGTCAGTCGACACGCTCGCCATAAGTGCACGTGGAACCTCTGAGGGTCGCGGCTTACTGGACGACCAGAGCCTGTCCCTTGGCGAGCTGAATCTCGCGGATGCCTGATGGGAGCGCGAACGGCTTTTCGATCGAGACGCCATTGGGCGCCGACGACGATTTGGAATAGTAGCTGACGATTTCCTGCAGCATCCACGCGGGCACCGGCACGCCCGAGATCTGCGCCGATTCCAGGGCGAACGTCCCGACGCCGTTCTTGGTTTTCAGCACGCCGTTGACCGCGAGCGGCAACGAGCCTGTCAGAGAACGTAAACGGATCGAGCATGCCGGTCGATTTGCGGCTTTGTCCGACACGCGCCAGATCGACCGTCGCCGTGCCCGCCAGACGTCCGTTGTCCAGCAGCGAGACCCACGGCTCGGTCACGCCAGGCGGGAATCCGGTCGGCCAGTTCGTATCGGAGGTATGAATTGACTTCCGCTTCCGTGATCGATGTCGTCGCCGCTTTCGCGCGGCTTTCACCGTTCTTCGTAATCCGATCGAGCTTGGCCTGCAGGCGGGCTGCGTCGCGTCGCGACACCGGCTCGGCGCCCGAAAGGCCACACACGAAGACAGCGGCAAGCAGGACCGTTGAGATCGTCCGTTTCATGGGGCTGATCAGCTATCTCACAGGAAAGGCGCTAGTTGCAGTGTACAGCAACTCCCGGCGATGCTCAGCCGTGGCAATCATGTCTTCGACAAACCCCAGTAGAACCCTATCCACACCGCGAGCAAGCTGAGGCCGACCTGCCCCACGACATTCCAGAGCGCCTGGAGTGGAAACCCCTCCCTCGCGAGCGCCAGGGTATCGAAGCTGAAGGACGAGAAGGTCGTAAAGCCGCCCAGTATTCCTACGATGACGAAAGACCGGGCCGGATAACCCCACGTCAGGCGCTCGCTCGCCAGCAGGCCGCCGAGCAACCCGATCACGAACGACCCGGCGACATTGATGGCGAAGATGCCCCACGGGAAACGGGCACTGAGTATCCGTTGATGGACCACCGAATTGACGGCATGGCGGGCCATTGCTCCCAATGCTCCGCCCAGCCCGACCATGAGGTATGTAGTCACGCGAAGGTTAACCCGACCAACGGCGTTGACCTTCGCCTTTCTTTTGCGTATAGTAAGCCCGTTCATCCGGTCATCCCTGTTGAATGGAGGCACCAGTGCTGCCGCTCACAAAACGCCAACGGGAAATCCTCGACTATCTGCAGGACTTCATCCAGCAGCACGGCTACGCGCCCAGTCTCGAGGAAATCGGCCGTCGCTTCGGCCTCTCTTCGCTGGCAACCGTGCACAAGCACCTGACCAACCTTCAGGAAAAAGGCTTCATCAAGCGCGCCTGGAACCGCAGCCGCTCGGTGGAAATGATTCCCACCAACTCCGCGGGCCGGGCCGTTGACCTGCCCCTCCTGGGATACGTCGCCGCGGGCGCCCCGATCGAAGCGGTGGCCACCAGCGAAACGATCGCCGTGCCGGAAGATCTCGTGGGCCGGCGCGACACCTACGTCCTGCGCGTGCGCGGGAACTCGATGATCGACGAGCAAATCTGCGATGGCGACTTCGTCATCGTCGAAGACCGCAAGAGCGCCCAGAACGGGGAAACGGTGGTGGCGCTGTTGAGCGGGTCGGATGTCACCCTGAAGAAGCTCTATCGGGAAAACGGCCGCATCCGGCTTCAGCCGGCGAATCCGACCATGCAGCCCATCTTTGTCGAGCCCGATCAGGTGCAGGTGCAGGGCGTCGTGGTAGGTGTCATGCGAAAATATTGAAATGAGCGATTCGAAGCAGATCAACTTCACGATCATCCCGGACGAAACCACCGACACCTCGCGCACGTACGCCAATTTCTGCGCCGTCAACCACACGCCGTTCGATTTCACGCTCACCTTCTGTGAAATGGCGCCGCTCTCGGAAAAGGATATCCGTGCGGCCGAGTCGGAGCACGTCGTACGCGCGCAGATAAAGTCGCGCGTGGTCGTGCCCGTGCAGGTGGTGCCGACGCTGATTGCGGCACTGCAGGAGCAATTGCGCATCTACACGGAGTCTGCCGGGAACGCTGGCCGTGGCCCGGTCCACTAAGACCCCTCCGAAAAAGCGCGGCACCGCTCGCGCTCTTTCGGTGCTGCGTACGCTCTACACGCAGCACCCCGACGCCGACACCGAGCTCGACTACGAGAACGCGTATCAGCTGCTGGTCGCGACGATTCTGTCGGCCCAGTCGACCGATGCCGGCGTCAATCGCGTCACGCCTGCCCTGTTCAAGCGCTACCCCGATGCCGCTGCGCTCGCCGCGGCCCGAACCGAAGAGCTCGAGCCGCAGATTCACTCGACCGGCTTCTTCCGTTCGAAAGCCAAATCGCTCATGGGCATGGCGCGCGCGCTTGTGGAGCGACACGGTGGCGACGTGCCGTCTTCGATGGATGCGCTCGTCGAGCTGCCCGGGGTTGGGCGAAAGACGGCGAACGTGGTGCTCGGACACGCGCTGGGGATTCCGGGCCTGCCGGTCGATCGGCATGTGCTGCGCGTCTCGAACCGCATCGGCATCGCGCACTCCGACGATCCTGTTGACGTGGAGCAGCAGCTCGGCGCCGCGCTCCCCGCCTCGGAGTGGACGAAAGCGTCAGACACGCTCATCCTCCACGGCCGCCGCATCTGCAAACCGAAACCGCTCTGCGACCAGTGCGCCGTGCAGGACGAGTGCGATTACTATCGCAACATCGTCTCCAGGCAGGCACGACGCACGACCCGGTCGCGATGATGCGCACCCGCAAGCGCTTCGGACAACATTTCCTCGAGAGGGTCTGGGCCGACAAGGTCATCGATGCGATCGCCCCGCGTCCCGACGATGAGTTTCTGGAAATCGGGCCGGGGCCGGGCATCCTGACGCTGAAGCTCGCACCGAAAGTGTCGAAGCTGGTAGGAATCGAGATCGATCGCGATCTCGCGCAGGCCCTTGAGCCGAAATTGCCGGCCCATGCGTCGATCGCGACCGGTGACGTCCGCGAGATCGATATCGAGCGCGTCCTGTTGGCCGCCGGCATTGCGGGGCCGCTTCGGATCGCCGGCAACCTTCCCTATAACATCTCTTCGCCGATTCTCGTCCGCCTGATCGATCTCCAGTCACGGCGTCCGGTCATCGACGCCACGCTGATGCTCCAGCGCGAGGTGGCGGACCGGATTGCGGCGCGCCCGGGCAGCCGGGAATACGGCGTGTTGAGCGTGCTGACGCAGTGGCGGGCCGATGTCACCATGCTGCTCGCCATTCCGCCAGGCGCATTCAGGCCCCCGCCCGAGGTGCGATCGGCGCTGATTCGGCTCTCGTTCCGCCCACCGCCGTTTTGCTTGAAAGACCAGGCCATCTTCGATCGGATGGTGCGCGCGATGTTCACCCAGCGGCGCAAGACCCTGGCGAACGCGCTGGCGCCCTTTTCCAGCCAACTGGGCGTCGTGCCGACGACAATCCTCGGCGAAGCCGCCATCGACCCGCGCCGGCGTCCGGAGACGCTGGAGATCGTTGAAATAGCGAGACTTGCCGACCTTTTTGCTACGGCAAAAAGGTGAGCTGTGCTATCCTGCTCCCCTCTTCTCAGGCAGCTCCCAGCGGCCTGGCCGGTGTGGTCGCGCGTAATGGCGCACCACCAACAAAACAAAGGGGATCCGGGATCCCTTCTTGTCTGTACCGCCCTCCAGGGCGACGTGCGATCTGTTTCCTGTTTCCTTATGGCGCCAGTGCTACAGGTCGTCCCGCTCGGCGGGCTCGGCGAATTTGGAATGAACTCGATGGCTGTGTCGACCGATGTCGCCACGCTCGTCATCGATGCGGGTGTGATGTTCGCGGGACCGGAGTTGCCGGGAGTCGATCTCATGATTCCGGATCTGGCCTATCTGCATCAGTGCCAGCCGCGCCCGTCCGCATTGGTTCTGACGCATGGCCACGAGGATCACATCGGCGGCGTTCCGTACATCTGGCCCCTCATCGATGGACCGGTATACGGCACTCCGCTGACATTGGCGCTTGTACGGCCGAAGCTCGAGGAGCACGGCATCGACCCGGGCGATCGGCTCGTGGCGGTTCAGCCGCGTCAGCGGGTGCAGGTCGGCGATTGCGAGGTCGAGTTCCTGCGGGTCACGCACAGCATGCCCGATTGCATCGCGCTGGCTGTGCACACGCCCGCGGGCACCATCGTGCACACGGGGGATTTCAAGATCGATCAGACCCCCATCGATGGCCAGCACTTCGACGTGCACCGCTTTGCGGAGCTGGGGACCGCGGGCGTGCTGGCGCTGTTTGGCGACAGCACGAACATCGATCGCAAGGGATTCACGGGCTCCGAGCTCGAGGTCAAGGACGCGTTCGAGGAGATTTTCACGACGACCACCGGCAAGCTGATCGTCACTGCGTTTGCCTCGAGCGTGTACCGGATGCAGATCCTCGCTGATCTGGCCGCGCAGTTCGGCCGCCAGGTGGCGTTCGTCGGGCGAGGCATGCTGCAGATGTCGGAGGCGGCACAGCGCCTGGGATACCTGCGGCTGCCGGCCGGGCTGACGATTCGCGACAGCGACGTCGACGCGCTGCCGCCGTCGAAGGTGTTGTGCCTCACGACGGGCTCGCAGGGCGAACCATTCGCCGCGATGTCGCGTATTGCGATCGACGATCACCGGTTCGTGAAGGTGGGAAAGAGCGACACGGTCGTCTTTTCGGCGCGGGCGATTCCAGGCAACGAGAGGCGCATCGGGCACGTGATGAATCACCTGGCCCGGCGAGGCGCCGACGTGATCTATGAGGGCATCAAACACGTGCACGTGTCGGGACACGGCAGCGAAGAGGAGCTGAAGCTGATGCTGTCGCTCGTGCGACCGCGGCACTTCATCCCCATTCACGGGGAGTACCGTCAACTGTCGCAGCACGCCCGCGTCGCCGAGCGGGTCACCGCGGGTGTGACGCCGGCGGTCAAGGTGATGCTCATCGAGAACGGCGACCTGCTTCGCTTCGACGAGAACGGGGCGTCGGTAACGGGCAAGGTGCCTGCCGGACGGGTGCTCATCGATGCGTCGGGCGAAGTCGCCGACGAAGTTTTGCGCGATCGCCGCCACCTGTCGGAAGACGGTCTCATAGTGCCCGTCGTGGCGATCAACAAACAGACGGGCGAGATCGAAGGCGATCCGGACGTCGTGAGCCGCGGTCTCGCGCAGGACGCGGACAGCGCCGACCTGCTGCGCGAAGGCGCGAAGCTCGTCGGCGACGTCATTCAGGGAGCGAGTATTGAGGAACGGACCGACCAGGGGCTCATCAAGGAAAAGATCCGCGTCGAGCTACGGCGCTTTTTCAGGAAACGGTCGGGACGGCGGCCGCTCATCGTACCGATCATCATGGAGGTCTAGCGTGGCAGGATCGACCCTCTCGCGCCGGGTCAGGGAGTTCGCCGGAGTCGCGCTCTTCGCCGCGGCGCTCATCTGGCTGATCGCGCTGGCGACCTACGAGCCGACCGATCCCGTCTGGTTTTTCAGCGCGGGTTCCGGCGCGCATCCCGTGAACTTCGCCGGCCGCGTGGGCGCCTTTCTCGCCGAGCTGTCGTTCCAACTGCTCGGCTACGGTTCGTACCTGCTCCCCGCGGCGATGGTGATTCTGGGCTGGCACTACTTCTGGTGCCGGTCTGTCGATGCGCAGTACACCAAGCTGGTGGGGGCGGGCCTGCTCTTCGCCTGCGTCAGCTCGCTTCTGGCGCTGTCGTTCGGCAGCGTGGACGTTGCCGGCAAACCGTTTCGCGCCGGCGGGTACATGGGCGAATGGCTCGCGTTGTGGATGTCGGAGTACCTGAACCGCATCGGCTCGATCGTCGTCATCCTGACGCTGTTGTTCCTCGCGATCGTGCTCTCGACGCAGCTCTCGCTCGGACGTGTGTTCTCGTCGGCGACCAAGGTGAGCCGGGCGGGCAGTTCCAGGATGTTCGGTGCGCTCAGAAGCTGGCTCGACGAGCGCCGGCGCGCGCGTCAGCGCCGTGCGCTCATTGAAAAACAAGCCAGGAAGGACAAGCCCTCGCCGCCTCCTCCAATGCCCGCGCCGGCGCCACCGATGGCGATTGCGAAAAAGCCCGCGGAGAGTGTGCCGATTCGCCCCGCGCCGGTTGCCATCGCCATCCAGGACGATGTGCCTCCGGTCGAAGATCGGCGGCCACCGGTCATGGCCAAACGGCAGAAGCTTCTCGAGTCTCCGCCGTTGCCGCTCCCCGATCCCGAGCCCCGGCCGGCACGGCGGGTTGGCGCCTTTACGGTTCCACCGCTGTCGCTTCTGGACGCGCCGAAGACCGAGCGCAAGATCGACGAGCGAGAGCTGATGGAAGGCGCGCGCCTGCTCGAGGAGAAGTGCCGCGAGTTTGCCGTCGAGGGCGCGGTCGCGCAGATTCATCCCGGGCCCGTTGTGACGACCTTCGAGTTCAAGCCGGATGCGGGCGTGAAGTACGGAAAAATCACCGGCCTGGCCGATGACCTCTGCCTCGCCATGCAGGCCGAGTCGGTCCTGATCGATCGCATCCCCGGCAAGTCGACGGTCGGCATCCAGATTCCGAACCACACGCGGGAGCAGATCTCGCTGCGCGAGCTTCTGCAGTCCGAGATTTACCAGCGATCGCATTCAAAGCTGACGCTCGCCCTCGGCAAGACGATTCACGGCGAGCCGTACATGACCGACCTGTCGATCATGCCGCATCTGCTCATCGCGGGCTCGACCGGGACCGGTAAATCGGTGGCGATCAACTCGATGCTGTCGAGCATTCTGTTCCGCGCGACGCCCGACGAAGTCCGCCTCATCATGATCGACCCCAAGCGCGTCGAGCTGGGGATGTACGAGGACATCCCCCACCTCATGACGCCGGTCGTCGTCGATCCGAAGCAGGCCGTCAACGCGCTGCGCTGGGCCGTGAAGGAAATGGAAGAGCGGTACAAGAAACTGGCCGCGGCCGGCGTCCGCAACATCGAGCAGTTCAACCGCAACGCCGCGCACATGGCGAAGGAACCGCCCTCGGAGTCCGAGGAGCCGCTGCTGCCCCTTCCCTACATCGTGGTCGTGATCGACGAGCTGGCCGACCTGATGATGGTGGCCAGGGGTGACGTCGAGGAATCCATCGCGCGGCTGGCCCAGATGGCGCGCGCGGTCGGCGTCCACCTGCTGCTTGCGACCCAGCGGCCGTCGGTGGATGTCATCACCGGGCTCATCAAGGCCAACCTGCCATCGCGGATCTCGTTCCGCGTGCAGTCGAAGATCGACTCGCGCACGATTCTCGACGGCAATGGCGCCGAGCAACTGCTCGGACGCGGCGACATGCTCTTCATGCCTCCGGGCTCGTCGCGGGCCATACGGCTGCACGGGCCGTACATTTCCGAACAGGAAAGCGCGCGCCTGGCGAGCTTTCTCCGCAAGCAGGGCAAGCCGGTTTACAACACGGCGATTACCGCGGAGGAAAAGAAGCTCGACGCGATCGACATGGAAAAGGACGACCTCTACGACGAAGCGTCGCGGATCGTCGTGACGAGCGGTCAGGCGTCGATTTCGTATCTGCAGCGGCGCCTTCGCATCGGGTTCAGCCGCGCCGCGCGGCTCGTCGACATGATGGAAGTGGATGGACTCGTATCGCCGGGCGTCGGCGGGAAGCCACGGGAAGTGCTTGTGGACAAGGGGTACTTTGACGAAGTGGATGCGCAGCTTCGGTAACGGTCTGACGGCCGCGTGCATGTTGCTCACGCTGGCAGGATCCGTGTGTGCGCAGACCGCCGAACCGGCGGCCGATGCGGTGCCGGAGTCGCAACCGGCTTCCGCCTCGCCGGTGGCCCTGCGCTATCAGGCGATCCACGAGCAGGACTTGATCGTCATCAATTCCCCCGCGTCGACGGCTTCCGATTTTCGCCTCGTCATCGAACGCTACTGGAGCTTCGTACGCCGCAATGCGACGAGCGGATATTCGGACAACGCGCTGTGGCAGGCGGCGAACCTGTCCGCAGAGTTGTACCGCCGGTTCAACGAAGACCGGGACCGGACGCGGACCGTGCTGCTCCTGCAGTGGCTCAGGGATCAGTATCCGCACAGCAGTCTTCGCGCCTTCGCGCTGAGCCGGCTGACCGAGCTCGATGCGACTTCCAGCCGTTACCGCTGTGGCGACGGCAACGCCGGATCCGGAAGCGGCGGCCGAGCCGGCCACTGCACCCGTCGACACATCCGCCGCGGCGGGCGCCGGCATGACGGTGATTCGATCGATTCAGCGCGAGGTCCTGGCCGAGGTCGTGCGGGTGACGCTCGAGCTCGATCGCGAGGTCCCCTTCTACCAGGAACGTATCGACGGTCCCTCGCGGCTGTTCTTCGATCTCAAGGGCACGCGGACCGTACCGAAGCTGGTGGATGCCACCTTCCGCTACGATTCCGACATCGTCCGGCACATTCGATTCGGCCGTCAGCCGAACGGCACCACGCGTATCGTGCTCGACTTCGAAAACGTCAGCGACTACAGCGTGTTCACGCTGTACAACCCCTATCGCATCGTGATTGACGCGGAGCGAAAAGAGAAGAACCGCTCGTGGCCGCCACCCGAACGCGGACCGCACGGTCTGTACCACCACCTGTTCTCCCGACGCTGCGAAGCGCGCCCGTGACACGCACGGCCTGGATGCGTCCGCTTCCGTCCATTGCCTCGACGACTCCCGCGCGCGTCATACCCGTGCCGGCCCGTTCTGTGGTGGTCCGCACCGGGCCTGCGCGGCCCGTCGCCACCGCGCTGCTTGTCACGCAAAGCACACCGTATGGCACGGTCGCCGCCGCGCCGCCGCCGGTTCTGGCTTACGCTCCGATTCCGCCGTTGCCACCTGCCGCGCCTCCAGCGCCCGCAGCGCCCCGCAGGAATTCGAGCGGCAAGTTTTCGGTCGCCCGGCAGCTCGGCCTCGGTGTGTCGCGCATCGTGATCGATCCCGGCCATGGCGGCCACGATCCCGGGGCGTCGGCGAACGACATTTCCGAAGCAGAGCTCGTGCTCGACATCGCGCTGCGGCTCGAGACGCTGCTCTCGCAGCAGGCGGAGATGGAAGTCGTCCTGACCCGGAGAACGAACGAGTACATCGCGCTCGACGAGCGCACGGAGATTGCGAACCGCGAATCGGCCGATCTGTTCCTGTCGATTCACGCCAACGCGAGCGCGAATCCCGCCGCGCGCGGCATCGAGACCTACTTCCTGAATTTCGCGCTCGATCCGCAGGCCGAAGCCGTGGCGGCTCGCGAGAATGCGGCGTCCGGCAAGACGATGAACAGCCTGCCGAGCATCGTCAAGGCCATCACGCTCAACAACAAGCTGAACGAATCGCGCGACTTCGCGGGCAGCATCCAGCGCGCGATGGTGAGCGGGCTGCGGCCCGGCAACAAGACGCTTCGCGACCTCGGCGTGAAGCAGGCGCCGTTCGTCGTGCTCATCGGCGCGTCGATGCCGAGCGTGCTGGCGGAAATCTCGTTCGTGACCAATCGCCAGGAAGGGCGCCTCTTGAAGACACCGGCCTACCGCCAGAAGATTGCGGAATCGCTCCTCAAGGGTGTCCTCCGCTACCAGGCCTCACTCGAGAAAGTGGAGACTGCGGCGCTGCAGTAGCGGATGCGGGAATCTAGGAAATTAGAATCTAGAATCTAGAAATCTGGAGAATCTAGAAGGCTGCGGCACCAGAGCCCGTCACTTTGCAATGTGTACGTCAGTGTCCGGCTTCAGCCGGACCGGGTCAGTTTGGACCGCACGGAGCTGGGTTGGCGTCGCTGCCGCGCGAATCCGAAGCTCCGGGGCCGGACACGCGCTGCGAGGCCGCCCGCGACCGCTCGACGCGAGGACACTGCCTTCGCACTTCATCCTCGCTCGAGGCCCGCAGGCTTCTCGCGCGGTCAGGCGTCACCCGTCGGCCGCCTGCGCACGGCTTCGCGCCGCAGCCACGCCAACCCACCTCCCGCGCACGACTCGTCGGCTGCCAATCATCCGGTCAAACTGCATGTGAGTGTGACCGCAGACCACTGTTGATGCCGTAACACCTGCAAATACAGGCGCCAGGCGGTCCATCGGTGTCAGCCGGGTGAAGCACTCGGTGTCATTTCGCGGAGTCGCGTGGCAAAACAGGACTTCGCCCAGTCCGTCGACCTCGATTCGGCATGTGGGTGGCCAACCGCCCAGCCACGTCCTGTGTTCAGGCGTAAGGCGTCCTGCCGTCCAATGAATGGACTCTCGGAACTGTTCAGGCACTTCGTCAATAGGCTCAGCTGCCAGATGCGCGAGTACCTACGCGATCGCCGTTGCCGTGGATGAATTGAACCGGAATGCTGATGTCAGCCAGACACGCAAGCGTCTCAGCCGGCATCGGACCGGGCAGGACGTCCCCGCCGATCACGATTTGCGTCGACGTCCTCGCGACGGAGCGCATCGAGGACAGCCCTTAACGCGGGGAGGTTGCCGTGAATGTCATACAGCGCAGCAACCCGCACTTGAACCCTCGACAGATTCCGATTCTAGTTTCTAGTTCCAGTTTTAGATTCTAGATTCTAGACTCTAGTCAGTTCTTCAAGCAGCTTCTCTATCTCGTCCATCACCCGATTCATCTTGCGAATCGTCAGCTCGAGCGGCGCGTCGCCGGTCATGTCGACGCCGGCGTCTTTCAGCAGGTCGATGGGGTACTTCGAGCCGCCGGAGGACAGAAACCGGAGGTATCGCTTCGTCGCGTCCGCACCCGCCGCGCCAGGAGCCAGGACGCCTTCCGACAGCGCGGTGGCGGCCGTGAACGACGTCGCGTACTGAAACACGTAATAGCTGTTGTAGAAGTGCGGAATCGCGCTCCACTCGTGCGCGATGTAGTCGTCAACCACGCAGACCCCCTGATCGTGGCCGTAGTACTTCCTGGTGATCTCGAGATAGAGCCTGGCGAGCGAATCGCCCGTCAGCGGCTTCCCCTGCTCCGCCATCTGGTGCGCGCGCCACTCGAAGTCGGCGAACTGCGTCTGCCGGAAGACGGTCGCCTTCAGCGTTTCCAGATAGTTGCCGAGGATCGCGATGCGCGTGGACTTGTCATTCACTCGTTTGATGATGTAGTCGAGCAGGAGATCTTCGTTGAATTGCGATGCCACTTCCGCCACGAACGTGTGATACCCCGCCAGCTCGAATGGCTGCGTGCTGTTCGAATAGTAGCTGTGCATCGCGTGCCCCAGCTCGTGCGCGATGGTCGACATGTCGTAGTACTTGCCGTTGTAGTTGATGAGCGAGTACGGGTGCACATCGTACGCGGCACCCGTGGCATACGCGCCCGCGCGCTTGCCCACGTTCGGCAGCAGATCGACCCAGCGCTCGGTGAACGCGCGATTGATCGTCCGGACGTAATCGGCGCCGAGCGGCGCCACGGCCGCGGCGACATGCGTCTGCGCCTCTTCCGGCGTGTACGACAGATCGACCGATCCCACGAGCGGTGCGTACAGGTCGTAGTAGTGGAGCGTGTCGACGCCCAGCATCCGCTTCCGGAGCTTCAGGTATCGATGAAACGACGGAAGATGCCGGTTGACGCCGTCAATCAGGCGCGAGTACACCGGGTACGGGAATGTTCGAATAGTCCAGCCGCGCCGCAAGATCGGATTCGTAGTTGCGCGCCTTCGCGTAGAACTGGCTGGCTCGAATCGAGCCGCTCAGCGTCGAACCCAGCGTCTGGCTGAAGCCACCGAGGGCCTTGAAATAGGCCGACATCACCGTCTCGCGATCGGCGCGATTGGCCGACCCGCGCGCGTCGGCGAACGTCTGCTGGTCGAGCCGCACCGATTTCCCGTCGCTGAGCGTGACCGTCGGAAACGGAAACTCGGCGTTCAGCAAGAGACCCGATGTCGTCGACGGGGCGCCTGTGACCGGCGCCGCCGAGGCGAGGAGCTTTTCTTCCGGCTCGCTCAACGTGTGGCGTTCGCGCCGGAGCAGCTCGTTCACGTAGAAGCGGTGCGACGCGAGGCGCGGCTCGGACGAGAGGAAGCGCTGCAGCGTGTCGCTGCCGATGCGAAGGATCTCCGGCTCGATGTACGCGGTCTCCGAACCAAACGTCGTGTAGACGAGCGTCATCTCCTGCCGCATGCCCTGATGGTCGGCTATCCGCGTATCCTCGTCCGCCTGCAGGTTCGCGTAGGCGGACAGTCTGGCGAGCGTCTTTTCGAGTGCCGTCACGCGCTCGAGCGCCGTGGCCAGCGCCGCCGGCGACGTGCCGAGCGTGCCCTTGAACGCGCGCACCGACAGGATGTCCTTCTCGAGTTGCTCCTTCGCGGTGCGCCAGGCCGAGTCGGACGCGTAGATCTGCGTGAGGTCCCACTTGTATTTGTCGGGAACGCTCGCGCGATCGCGCTGCTGCGCCCACACCGTGGCGGACAGCACGACGAGAACGGCGACGAGAGCGGCGCGGCTGTGCATACCGAGCTCCTTCTTTACGCTGCTGTACAATCGATCGATGCAAGCGCCCAGCACGCCGATTATCGTCAAGATCGTCGAGAAGAACGAGATCTCGGGCCTCGGCGACGTCATGCTCGAAGCGATCGGCCTCACGGGCGTCATAGCCGTGGGCGCCGCGCTCTTCGGTCTGGTGCTGGCCGTCCTCATTATCAGCTATCGCAAGCTGCGCGCGCGCCTGGACCCGGACGAGGACGCACAGACGCAGCCGCTGGGCCTGACGCCTACGGACGGGAGTGACCTGAAACTAGAATCTAAGAAACTAGAATCTAAAATCTAGAATCTAGAACACGACTAACTAAAATCCAGAAACTGAGAATCTGAGACCGGATTCGCTCGATAAAGAGCGCAGAATCTGCAACACAGTGCAGACGACGCCATGATTCGCCAGCGACATCTTTGGCACATTTTCTGCCTCAGCGACTGTGCATGGATGCTGCAGCCCTCCTCGCCCGGGCAGAGCGGTTCGCGTCTTGCGTCGCTCGCCTTCTACAGGAAGTTACCGAAATCCGCTGAAGCCCAACTACCTGGAGTGCAGTTTTACAAGGCTGCCACTTCCGCCTGGGCAAACTATCGAGCGTCGAAAAGGGCGCAGTCGCGGCCTCACTACATCTCGAAGCTCGCAACGGTGCGTTGAGGAGATCGACGAGGCGGTCGGGTGCGCTCGGATTCATGCAGAACGGGCATTTATGCTGCCAGAGACGAAGTGCTACTGTCAGGAAGCTCACCGAGTTGTGCGCCATGTTCTGACGCGACGTCTTCTCTACGAGCTCGGACCAACTGGAACGCGGAACTCACCCGCAGCAGGAAGCCGATGCGAAGCTCCACATTTCGCGCCACGGGCAAGTAGATTCAGTATTCTCGGTCGACAGTTCTCAGTTCTGGTTTCTAGCTTCTAGTTTCTAGATTCTAGTTTCTAGATTCTAGTTTCTAGATTCACCGGCGCCTCAGCCGCCATCGCCGCGGCCAGCGCGATCAGCGTGCGGACGCCCACGCCGGTGGGACCTTTTGGCATGAACGGCTTGTTCTCGACGGCCCACGCGGTGCCGGCGATGTCGAGGTGAATCCACGGCAGGCCGCCGGTGAATTCCTGAAGGAACATCGCCGCGGTAATCGCGCCGCCGAACCGCCCCGCGGTATTGATCATGTCGGCGATCTCACTGCGCAGATCGTCCTTGTACTCCTCGAAGAGCGGCAGCGGCCACGCGCGATCGCCTGCGCGTTCGGCGAGTGTCCGCACCTGCTCGACAAACGTCTCCGGCGTACCGAACAGGCCGCTGGTGAGTCGACCGAGGGCGACGCTGATGGCTCCCGTCAGCGTGGCGATATCGACCAGATGCGTCGCGCCCAGTTTCTGCGCGTACCAGAGTCCGTCGCCGAGAATGAGCCGTCCTTCCGCATCGGTGTTCACCACTTCGACGGTCTTGCCGGACGCGCTCTTCAGGACGTCGCCTGGCTTGATGGCGCGCCCGCCGGGCATGTTTTCCGCGATCGGAATGACGCCAATCACTCGTAGCGGCACGCCGAGCGTCGCGATGGCGCGCATGGCGCAGGCGACGGCCGCGCCGCCGGCCATGTCATCTTTCATGCGATCCATGTCGAGCGCGGGCTTGATGGAAATGCCGCCCGTGTCGAACGTAATGCCTTTGCCGACCAGCCCGAGCACGGGCGACGCCGGCGCTCCAGGCGGCTCATGACGAATCGCGACCAGCCGTGGCGGCTCGACGCTCCCGCGGCCGACGCCGAGCAGCATCCCCATGCCGAGACGCTCGAGCGCGTCGTGCTCGAGCACTTCGACGGCCAGGCCGCCACTGCGCGCGAGTTCGGCGAGGCGTCCGGCAAACACGGCCGGCGTCAACGCGTTGCCGGGCTCGTTATCGAGTTGCCGCGCCATGTTGCAGTGCTCGCCGATAACGCGACCCCTGCGAGCCGCGTCGGCTGCCATCTGTCGAGTCGCCTCGCTGACGATGATCGCGGATCCGAGAAGCGCAAACGGTGCATCGCCAGACGTTTTGTATTGGCCCGCATCGAATTGGCGAGCGTCAGTCCCTCGGCGATGGCCTGAATCATCTCCGCGGACTCGAGGGCGCCGTGAGCGCTGAACGCAATGCGCCCGATCTTCCGCTGGCGCGCGACAAGCCCGATCGCCGTCGCGGCCCGGCGGGCGCGATCGACCGTGAAACCGGCTCGCGGGCCAAGCCCAACCGCGGCGAGGCGGCGTGCGCGCGACGCGCTGGCGACAATCGGCGTGAAAAACGTTTCGAACAATTTTGCACTGAACTCGCGCGACTCGACCGCGCGATCGATCTCGCCGCCCGTGGCGGCCCCCCATTCGCCGAGCGCGGACGCCTCGCCCTCGAACGCCGGCACGATTACAAGATCGGTATCCACGCTCTGTGGCGGGCCCGCGAACACATCCATGGGTTTGGATTCTAGTGCACTCTTGCCCTCGGCAATCCGGGGCGGTAGGATGGCATTACATGCTGCGCCCACTTTTGGCGATGGCGTTCTTCTCGGTTTTGCTCATCGTCAATTCGAGTGTGCCTGTCGCCCAATCCGACAAAGACGAGCAGAAGTCCGACAAAGAAGAGCAGAAGAAAGAACCGAAGCGGCCTTCCCTCTCGCTCAAGGCGACACCTGTAACCGGAATGGTGCCCGCGCGTATTTCCGCGACCGCGGAATTCAAGGGTGGAGACGACGACTTTCAGGACTACTACTGCCCGTCGATCGAGTGGAACTGGGGTGACGGAACGGTCTCGGAAGCCTCGAGCGACTGCGAACCATATGAAGCCCGTGTGTCGCAGATCAAGCGCCGGTATACACAGTCCCACACCTACAAGCGCCCCGGCGCGTTTCGCATCGTCTTCCGGCTGAAGCACCGCGACCGGGTGCTGACCTCGCAGACCACGCTCGTCAGGCTGCTTGGAGGGGGATTCTGACGGCCGTGCCCTCGTCGATCCGATAGGCGCGCACATCTTCGTCCACGAGCGACACAATCAGATACACGAAAGTCCGCGCCGCTGGTGGCCTCCGCGATGTCGGTGGCCGAAGGGATGGCCGCGCTTGCGGGATGCGAGTGATAGGCGCCAACCACCTCCAGGCCGTCGGCACGCGCGCCACGAATCGCCCTGAAGTGATCGATTGGATCGATCGAATAGCGCGTCGGAGCCGCGTCGAGATTCGCCGCGCGGACGGTACGGACCACTGAATCGCCGGAGCCGACGAGCAGCCCGCAGCATTCGCGCGGCGCCGTTTCGCGCGCATGGTGCAGGATGTCGGAAAGCGCCGACGCCGCAATCTGCATGTGCCTGTTTGCCATCTGCCATCCGCCATCTGCCATAACACTCACTGATTCTTTTTAGCGGCGAGCACCTCGCGCCAGGAATTCGCCGACGCGAAGACGGCTTCGATCGACTGCCCTGTTTCGAGATCCGCGCGAAGCTCGCCCAGCACGGCAATCAGCGCATCGAGCGCCGCCCCGAGCTCGTCGGCGTTGGTGGCCGACACTTCCTTCCAGATGTCCGCGGGGCTCGACGCCAGGCGGGTGGTGTCCTGCAACCCGCGCCCGCTCAGACTCAGGCCTTCGCTTCCCGCCGCCTGTCCGACGACGTGCATGAGGGCGCTGACGGTGAGTTGGGGAAGATGGCTGATGAAGGCGAGCAGGCGATCGTGCTCTTCGGGCGAAACCGAACGCGGGATGGCGCCAAGGCCGGAGGCAAACGACATCAGCTTGTCGAGAGCCTGAACGTCGTGCCCCGGGGTCGGCGTAAAGAGCCACGGGCGTCCCGTAAACAGATCCGGCCGGGCGTGTTCGATGCCGCCGCGGGCCGCGCCGCCAAGGGGGTGCCCGCCGAGAAACGTCAAGCGATCGGGAAGCGCCTTTGCGGCGTCCACCATCTCCCGCTTCGTGCTGCCCGTATCGGTTACGACCGCGGCGCCAGCCACGTTGTCTTCCAGCTCGCGCAACAGCTCGAGGTTCTGCTGAATGGGTGCCGCAAGAATGACGAGGTCGGCTTCGGCGAGCACGATCGGATCGTCGGCGGCGACATCGATGGCGTGGAGGATCATCGCGCGCTCGAGCACGTCTTTGCGATCGACGCCGATGACGAGGCCCGCCGGCCACGTCTGACGGGCGGCCAGTGCGATCGATCCACCGATGAGACCGAGACCGACGATGCCGACACGTTGAAAGATCGGCGGCTGCCCGGGATTGCGCCCCGGCTGCAGCACCGGCAGCTGCTTTCCCTCAGACACTACGCTCCAGTCCCTTCCTAATCCCCAATCCCCAATCCCTAATCCCTCGGGTGTCTAACGCCCCCAGCCGCGCTTCACCACGGGCTCCACGCAAATGCTGCGTCCAATCGCCGGGGCGATGATGCGAAGCTCGGCCATCACGCGATCGAACTGCGCCGGGAACATCGACTGAGCGCCGTCGCTCAACGCCTTGTCCGGATTGCAGTGCACTTCCACGATGATCCCGTCCGCGCCGGCGGCCACCGATGCGCGTGCCATGGGCGCCACCTTGTTGCGCATGCCTGTCGCATGGCTCGGGTCGGTGATGATCGGCAGGTGGCTCAGCTTCTTGATGACCGGAATCGCCGAGATGTCGAGCGTGTTTCGCGTGTAGCTTTCGAACGTGCGGATGCCGCGCTCGCACAGGATGACGTCGTTGTTGCCGCCCGCGAGGACGTATTCCGCAGAGAGGAGCCACTCCTCGATGGTCGCGGCGATGCCGCGCTTCAACAGCACGGGCTTCCGGGTCCGCCCCAGTTCCCGCAGCAGCGTGAAGTTCTGCATGTTCCGGGCGCCGACCTGGTAGATGTCCGAGTAACGCCCCACGACGTCAATCTGGCTGACGTCCATGACCTCGGACACGAGCTTCATGTTGTGCTGATCGGCTGCCGCACGCAGCATCCGCAGGCCTTCCTCGCCCAGCCCCTGGAAGCTGTACGGCGAGCTGCGCGGCTTGAACGCCCCGCCTCGGAGGATCTTCGCGCCGGCTTTCTTGACCGCCGCGGCGGTCGTGAAGACCTGCTCTTCGCTCTCGGCCGAGCATGGCCCGGCCATCACGATGACCTCGTCACCGCCGATCCGCACATCGTCGATGACGACTACCGTCCCTTCGGGTCTGAAGGTGCGGCTCGCGAGCTTGTACGGCTCGGTGATGCGCAGTACCTCGTGCACGCCATCCATCACGGAGATCAATGCCGAATCCACTTTGTGTGCTCCTACAACACCAAGGACGGTGCGGTTCACGCCCGTCGATCGATGTACATCCATGCCTGCGTCAACCAGAGTCGCGACGACTTTTTCGATCTGCGCCTCGGTTGCCCGCTCTTCCATCACCACTACCATGGCTATCGATCCTCCACTTTTCCGGTTTGCCCTGCCGACGCGTCATCGCGAAGGCGGGCTGAGCTATGTGCCGTGGCGCGCTCGATGCGTCGCGCCTCGTCGATAATCCGTTCGAACACCCGAACGATCGCGTCACCCTCGAGCGGGCTCCCCGTGTGCTTGCCGTGCGAGCGCACGTGGTGCAGCACCTGCGCCTCGCGATCGGGCTGGTACACCTCGAGGCCGAGCGCCTGCTTCAACTTGCCTATCTCGAGCGCGCAGTGCGCGCGCTCGCTGAGCAGCTCGACCAGCCGTTCATCGAGCTCATCGATCCGCTGCCTGAGTTCGTCGATTGTCATCAATCCCCTCGCCGCCATTCTTCAGCCAGCGAACATACGATTCTACCTTCTCCGTCAGATCGGGCCCCTTTCCAGCCTCGGCGATGACCTTCACGAGTCCGCTTCCCACGACCGCCGCGTCGGCGAACCGGCCGATCTGCCGCACGTGATCGGGCGACGAGATGCCGAACCCGAGCGCGATCGGCAAAGACGTCACCCGGCGCATGCGGCCCGCCAGCGTTTCGGCGCCGTCCGCAACCGTGTCGCGCGCGCCGGTGACGCCCAGCCGCGAGATGCCGTAAAGAAACCCCCTGCCAAGCGCGGCGGCCTGCGTCATCCGCGCATCGGTGGTCGTCGGGCTCAACAGAAAGATCATGTCGATGCCGCGCGCAGCCATCGCGTCGCGAAAGCTTCCGGCTTCTTCGATCGGCAGATCGAGGACGAGCACGCCGTCCACCCCCGCATCGCGTGCGCGGTCGCCGAACGTGTCAACGCCCATCCTCAGCACCGGGTTGGCGTAGGTGAACAGCACAATCGGCGCCTTGATCGTGGCGCGAACGCGCCCGACGAGGTCGAGGACGGCCGCCGCCGTCGTGCCTGCTGCCAGGGCTCGCTCCGTCGCGCGCTGAATGACCGGGCCATCTGCGAGCGGCTCGGAAAACGGGATCCCCACCTCGAGCAGGTCGGCGCCCGCGCGATCGAGCGCGCAGAGAATGTCAGCCGAGCGCGCCAGATCCGGATCGCCCGCGGTGACGTAGGTCACGAGCCCCGTTCGCCTGTCCGCGCGGATGCGATCGAACGCCTGCGAAATCCTAGACACGGGCCGGACCGCCTTCCTGGCCCAGGAGCCGGGAACGCTGTCGACGTCCTTGTCGCCGCGGCCCGACAGGTTGACCAGCACGAGCGCCGACGGCCCGAGATCCTGCGCGAGCCGGCAGGCGTAGGACGACGCCATGTGCCGATTCGAGCGCCGGGATGATGCCTTCGGTCCGCGCCAGCTGCTGGAACGCGTCGAGCGCGTCGTTGTCGCCAATCCACGAGTATTCCGCGCGTCCCATATCGCGCAGCCACGCGTGCTCGGGGCCGACGGCCGCGTAGTCGAGACCTGCCGAAATCGAATGCGTCAGCTCGATGTTGCCGTTCGCGTCCTGCAGAACGAAGGTGCGCGTCCCCTGAAGCACGCCGGCAAGCCCGGTCGCGAACCGCGCGGCATGCCGGCCGGCCGACAGCGCTTCTCCGCCCGCCTCCACGCCAATCAAGCGCACCGACTTGATCGTTGATGAACGCATCGAAGATGCCGAGGGCATTGCTGCCGCCGCCCACGCAGGCGACCACGGCGTCGGGCAGGCGGCCGTTCATCTCCTGAAATTGCGCGCGCGCTTCGCGGCCGATGACCGATTGAAATTCCCGGACCATCAGCGGATACGGGTGCGGCCCGAGCACCGAACCGAGCAGGTAGTAGCTGTCGGTCACGTTGGTCACCCAGTCGCGCATCGCTTCGTTGATCGCGTCCTTCAGCGTGCGGCTGCCCGCAGACACACCGCGCACGGTCGCGCCAAGCAGCCGCATGCGCACGACGTTGAGGGCCTGGCGAGCCATGTCGTCGGTGCCCATGTAGACGTCGCATTCGAGCCCGAGGAGCGCGCAGACGGTCGCCGTCGCCACGCCGTGCTGTCCGGCGCCCGTCTCGGCAATGACGCGTTTCTTGCCCATGCGGCGGGCGAGCAGCGCCTGCCCCAGCGCGTTGTTGATCTTGTGGGCGCCGGTATGCGCCAGGTCCTCGCGCTTCAGGAAGATGCGCGCCGCCGGCCCCGGCAACGACGCTCTCAAGCGCTCCGCCTCGTACACCGGCGTCGGGCGACCGACGTACTCACGCGAGCAGGCGGTCGAACTCGGCCAGGAATGCGGGGTCGCGGCGCGCCTCGAGATACGCACGCTCCAGCTCCTCGACCGGAGCGACGAGCGTCTCGGGCACGAATTTGCCGCCGTAGTCCCCGTAGTAGCCGCGCGCGTTCGGGTCGCGGTGGCCGAATCGTGTATCAGTCATGCAGGGCCTCGAAGAAGCTTCTCATTCGATTCGGATCCTTGATGCCCGGCGACGATTCCACGCCGGACGACACGTCGATGCCATACGGCCGCACGGAACGAATCGCCAGCTTGATGTTGGCGGCGTTCAAGCCGCCAGCGAGAATCGCGGGACGCATCGCCGCGATGTCGCGCGCCACGTCCCAGTTCACCGTCTTGCCCGTCCCCCGCGCCTCTCCGGATCGTGCGCGTCCAGAAGGAGCACGATATCGGAATCAAACTCGCTGACGTCGACGGCGCCGCCGTTCTTCAGGCCGATGGCCTTGATCACCCTTCGCGGGACATCGGGCGCGCCGGCTTACAGCCGCGCTTTCAACTCGCGGCAGAATTCCGGACTCTCGTGCCCATGGAGCTGCGCGACGTCCAGCCCGGCCTCGTCCATGACCCGTGCGATCTCTTCCGCCGTCTCGTCAACGAACACGCCCACTTTCGCGACGCCGGCCGGCACCCCCGCCGCAATCGTCTTCGCTGACTGCGGGTCGATCCGGCGCGGGCTGTCCGGCCAGAACACGAATCCCACGGCATGGGCCCCGAGACCGATCGCCAGTTCCGCATCCTGCGGGCGAGTGATGCCGCAAATCTTGACCAGCAGGTTCGTCACGCGCCCGCGCCTTTCAGCAAATCGCCAAGCGCGCGGCCAGGATCGTCCGCGGTCATGAACCGCTCGCCCACGAGAAACGCGTCGTAGCCGGCTGCGCTCAGCCGCCGCAGGTCATCGGCCGCTTTCAGGCCGCTCTCGGCCACCGCGATTACGTCGTCGGGAATCTGCTCCACCGCCCTCTGGCTGACGTCGGTATCGACGGCCAGCGTTCGCAGATCGCGATTGTTGACGCCGACGATCGAGGCGCCGGCGTCGATCGCGATCGGCAGCTCGGCCAGGTCGTGAATTTCCACCAGCACATCGAGGCCCGCATCGGAGGCCGCGTGGTGCAGTTCTGCGAGCGCGTCGCTCGTCAATCCGGCCACGATCAGCAGAATGGCATCGGCGCCTGCCGCGCGCGCTTCGAGAATCTGATACCGGTCGACGATGAAGTCCTTGCGGAGCAGCGGGAGCTGAGTGGCCTGGCGCACCGCCACCAAATCATCGAGGCACCCATCGAAAAACGCCGGCTCGGTCAGGACCGAAATTGCCGCGGCTCCGGCGCGTTCGTAGGACGAGGCGATCGCCGCCGGCGCGTAGTCACGTCTCAGCACACCCCGCGATGGCGATCGGCGCTTGCACTCGGCAATGATATTGATGCGTCCGGCTTTCACGAGCGCGGCCCGGAACGCGCCGTCGGCGAGGTTCGACGGCGGCAGCTCTACGCTCCATCTCAGCGAGCGGCACGTCGCTCGACCGGACGCTGACCCCACGCCTCGTCGAGGCGACGATCGCGGCAAGGATGTCCGGCGTCTGCACGGTCGACGTCATGCCGCCACCTGGCCCTTCGACGCGGCGATCATGGCGTCGAGCTTGGCGCGGACGGCACCAGAGTCGATTGCCGCCGCCGCCCGCTCGATGCCCTCGCGAACCGACGACGCCACGCCTCCGACAAAGAGCGAGGCACCCGCATTCAACAGCACGACGTTCCGGCGCGGTCCTTTCTCGCCGGCGAGAATCTCGCGAACGATCCCCGCGTTGGTCGCCGCATCTCCTCCCCGCAGGTCGTTCCGCTCGGCCTTGGGAATACCGAAATCCGATGGATGCACGTAGAACGTCGAGACCGAGCCGTCGCGGCACTCCGAAATCTTCGTATGCCCGGTCGTTGACAGTTCGTCGATGCCATCGGCGCCGTGAACGACCCACGCGCGCGTCGATCCGAGAAGCATCAGCGACCGCGCGATGAGCTCCGTCAACTCGGAGTGTGGAACGCCCACGAGCTGGCGTCTCGTGCCCGCGGGATTGGTGAGCGGTCCGAGCAGATTGAAGGCCGTCCGCACGGCGAGCTCACGCCGCACGGGAGCCGCGTGACGCATCGATGGGTGGAACGTCGGCGCGAAGAAGAACGCGATCCCCACCTTGTCGAGCGACTCCTCGACGACAGCGGGATCCGCACCGATGTTCACGCCGAGCGCCTCGTACACGTCGGCACTCCCGCACTGGCTCGACACCGATCGGTTGCCGTGCTTGGCGATGCGCAGGCCCGACGCGGCGGCCACGAGCGCCGCCGCAGAGGAGATATTGAACGTGCCCGCCCGATCGCCGCCGGTGCCGCACGTGTCGAACACGTTGTCGAAGGTTCTGGACAACTGCACCGCGTTGGCCCGCATGGTTTTCGCCAGGCCGACGATCTCGGCGGGACGCTCACCCTTCATCGTCAGACCGATGAGCAGCGCGGCAATCTGCGCCGGCGTGGCGTCGCCGCTCATAATCGCGGCCATCGCCTCGGCCGATTCCTCGACCGAGAGGTTCTCCCGCCGCATCAGCTTCTCGAGCACTCCGGCAATCTTCATAGGTTCAGGAAGTTGCGCAGAAGATGCTGGCCTTCGCGCGTCATGATTGATTCCGGGTGGAACTGCACGCCGTGGATCGGAAGCGTCCGGTGCCGCAGCGCCATCACCGTACCGTCGTTGTCGACCTGGGCGGCCACCTCGAGATCGGCCGGCCAGCCTTTCCGGTCCACGATCAGCGAGTGATAACGGGCCACGTTGAGCGGGCTGGCAATGCCCGCAAACACCCCCTGGCCGTCGTGGCTGATGCTCGACGTCTTGCCGTGCATGGGCGTGTTTGCGCGAACGACATCCCCGCCGAACGCCATCCCGATGGCCTGGTGTCCCAGACACACGCCCAGAAGCGGCGTCGTCGGGCCGAACGTCTTGATCACGTCGATCGTGATGCCCGCCTGTTCGGGGCGTCCCGGTCCCGGCGAAATGACGATGCGCTCGGGTTTGAGCGCGGCGATTTCGTCGAGCGTGATCTCGTTGTTCCGCCGCACGAACGGCTGCGTACCGAGCTCGCCCAGATACTGGACGAGGTTGTAGGTGAACGAATCGTAGTTGTCGATGACGAGGATCATTTCAATGTTCTAATCTGCCAATCTACCAATCTGCGAATCTACCAATGCGGGTCTCACTAAAGCCCTTCCTGTGCCAGCTCGAGGGCTCTGATGAGCGCCCTCGCCTTGTCCTGCGTCTCCTGGTACTCCGCCTGCGGATTCGAATCGGCCACGATCCCGGCTCCCGCCTGCACCATGGCCCGGTGTCCCGTAATCACCAGCGTGCGGATCGTGATGCAGAAATCCAGATTCCCCGCGAAATCGAGATAGCCGACCGCCCCCGCGTAGATGCCGCGGCGATCGGGTTCGAGCTCCGCGATGATCTCCATCGCGCGCACCTTCGGCGCGCCCGACACGGTGCCCGCGGGAAAGCACGCGACAAGCGCATCCAGCCGGTCCTGGTCGTCCGCGAGCTTGCCCTCGACGATCGACACGAGATGCATGACGTGCGAGTACTTCTCGAGTCCCATGAACTGCGGCACGCGCACCGTGCCGAACTGCGACACGCGCCCCAGATCGTTGCGGCCGAGATCGACGAGCATCACGTGCTCCGACCGCTCTTTTTCGTTCCGCTTCAGCTCCTCGGCGAGGCGTGTGTCTTCCTCGTCCGTCTTCCCGCGCGGCCGCGTGCCCGCAATCGGATGGGTCTGCGCCATCCCGCCCTCGACGCGCACGAGCATCTCGGGCGACGAGCCCACAATCGACACGGGGCCCATCCGAAGGAAATACATGTAGGGCGAAGGGTTGACGTGCCGGAGGGCGCGATACACCGTGAAGGGGTCCGCGGTGATGTCCGCCTCGAACCGCTGCGACAGCACCACCTGGTAGATATCTCCGGCGGCGATGTATTCCTTCGCCGTCTTCACTATCTCGAGGAAGCGTTCGCGCGGAATGTTCGAGCGCACCTCGACGGCATGGCCCGGCTTCGGATGCGGGTGCGACAGGTCGCGCCGCAGCTCGCGTTCCAGGAAGTCGATCTTCGTGCACGCGAACTGATAGAGCGCCTCGAGATCGTCGTCGGGCGTAATGCGCGCGTTCGCGATGATCAGAATGCGATGCTGGACGTGGTCGAAGGCCAGCACCGTATCGAAAATCATGAACCCGGCTTCGTCCTTCAGTGCGGGATCCGGCTGCCCGTCGCTTTGCAACGTCACCGGCTCGAACCACGCCGCCGTGTCGTATCCGAGATAGCCGACCGCGCCGCCGGTGAACCGCGGCAATTCGGGGACGAACGGCGAGCTGAAGTCCGCCATCATCCGCCGCAGCACCGTGACGAACTCTTCGGCGCTCTCGCTCGTGACGCCCGCCTTCTCGACGATCGTCTTGCCGTCGCGCGCGCGGAGCATGACGAACGGATCCTTGCCCAGGAACGAATAGCGGCCGACGTGCTCGCCACCCTCCACGCTTTCGAGCAGGAAGGCGTAGTCTGAATGTTCGGCGATGCGCAGGAACGCCGAGACCGGCGTCAGCAAATCGGCAACGAGCTCCTTCACCACTGGAACGAAGGTGCTGCGCCTCGCGAGCTCGACGAACGTTTCGAACGATGTCTGTTTCATAAGGTGTTGGTCCGGCTAAAGCCGGACACTACGTACTGCTCACCGCGCGAAGGGCGGCGTCCCGCATCAGACCCGCGGGTGGCCGCCTGCCCAGCCACCACTCCGACTGGTCCTCCGCCTGCGCCACGAGCATGTCGAGGCCACCAATGACGTCACAACCGGCGGCCGCCGCTTCCTTCAGCAGACGCGTGTCCATCGGGTTGTAGACGAGGTCGTAGACCACGCGACCGTCGAATGCGCCTTCGAACGGCGTCTCGTCGACGTTCGGAAACATCCCGACGGGCGTGGTGTTCACCAGCAGATCCCAGCTCGCCGGCGCCACCGGAAACGCTGCCGCGTCTCCTCCACACAGTGCCGCGACGCTCTTCGCGCGTCCGCGGTTTCTGCCGTAGACGGTGATCGCGCTGCCGGCCGAGGCCAGCGCAACCGCGACCGCACGGGCTGCCCCGCCGGTTCCCAGAATGGCCGCGCGGGCGCCTCGGAGATTCAGCCGCCCGGCCAGCGGCGCGAGAAAGCCGCTCACGTCCGTGTTCCGCGCCTCCCACCGAAGGCCATCGCGGCGATATGTATTCACCGCACCAACCTTTGTGCCGAGCTCGTCGACGTCGTCGGCGCGCTGAAACAGATCGACCTTGTATGGAATCGTGATGCTCACACCCTGTACACCCAGGGCGGTGGCGAAGATCGTGAAGTCGTCGGCGCTCGACGCGACGAGCGGCAGATAGACCGCATCGACGCCCGCGGCGCGGAAGGCTGCGTTGTGCATGGCCGGCGAGGCCGAATGCGTCAGGGGCGAGCCGACCACCCCGTAGATCGCCGTGGCATCCGTCACGTCGCGGAACCTGAATTCGTCGAGCATCCGCGCGGCGGAAATCATCCCGGGGGCATGCGCGTCGCCGGCATACGTCCAGTGCGAATGGAAATGGGCGGCCAGCACCCGCGTCGGGGCGCCAATCGGACCCATACCAATCAGCACGGTGTTTCGGGCACGCTCGAGTTGCAGGAGGTGCAGGTTGTCGGAAAGCGAGCGAGCCGTGATGGCGACCTTGACGATTTCGGCACCCGCCGCTCGCATCGTCCGCACCCGTTCGGGCAAATCCCTGGGAATCCCCTCGAAGTCGTGCGACGACAGCACGATGCGCTTCCCGCCGGTCGAGCCGATCAGCTCGGACGCGAACGCCGCCTTGAACTCCAGATCGATGTATTCCGCGCCCCGCTGGAGCGCGCAGTCGAGCAGCTTTTTGCGCTCCGATTCCGCGTCCTTGAACGCCCCGCCTTCCCACTCGGGCCGGCACGTCACGATGCAGGGGCTCATCCGTCCCGCCAACGCGCCGGTCACGTCGGGATCGCTCACCGAGTCGAGGCGCAGCTCGACGAGGTCGGCGCCCGCCTGGGACGCCGCATCGCGCCGGCGGCGCAACTCTGCCGTCGTGGGTGCGGCAACGGTGATGACAAACAGCGGTTTGGACATAAAAAAAGCCTCTTCAACCTGTCGGCTGAAGAGGCTTGGTTGGCTCCGGGTTACGTCGGTCTCAGGCCAAGGCAGTTGCCCCTTCAGTCTGGGCGTAATACCACCATCCAAAACCAAACGAGAAATTCCCCTGCGATTCGTGCGCGATCACGATCGGCTTGGGCTTGCGTTTGGTCGAGGCCATGAAGCCGTGACGATAGCAGGAAGCCTTTGAAAATGTCAAGACATGTGCCACTATACAGAAAAGGATTTCCCAATAGATTCAACAACATGAAGAGACTTCTATTCGCCCTCTCCGTGAGCCTGGCGCTCGTAGCGGTGTCGCTGCCGGCGGCTCCGCCGTACTACCCGCTCGACCAGGTCAAGACGGGCGTCGAAGCCACGGGGTTCACGGTCTGGCAGGGCGACAAGATCGAACCGTTCAAGGTCCACATCATCGGCGTGCTGCGGAACGTCATCGGACCCAAGCGCGACCTGATCATTGCGAAGCTCGAGGGAGGACCGCTCGCCGAAACGGGCGTCATCGCCGGCATGAGCGGGAGCCCCGTCTATATCGACGGTCAGCTGGTGGGCGCCGTCTGGTACTCGCTCGGACAGTTTGCCAAGGAACCCATCGCGGGCATCACGCCGATTGCTGAAATGATCGATGCGGCCATGCTCGACACGCCAAGGCCAGTCGGCACCCGCGCCCGGCTCGAAATGCCGGTCACCCGCGAGAGTGTCGCCGCGGCCTTGCGCGCCTCGCTGTCGTGGACGCGGCCGTTTGCCGATCGCCCCGGCGACGTCCAGGCATTCGGCGGCGGCATCGACCGGCAGGTCGCGACGATGCTCCGGCCCATCGCCACGCCCCTGAATCTGGGCGGATTGTCGCCAGAGCTGGCCGATATGGTCGGTTCGGCGTTTCGCGACTTCGGCTTCCTGCCGATCGCCGGCGCGGCCGCAGGACAGGCAGCCGGCGCGAGCAACGCCCCTCTGCGCCCGGGCTCGGCCGTCGGCGTGAACATCGTGAGCGGCGACTTCAACATGGGCGCGACCGGGACGGTGACCGAAGTCATCGGCAATCGGGTCTACGCATTCGGCCATCCGTTCCTCAGCCTTGGCCCCATCGCATTTCCGATGACCAAGGCGTACGTCCACACCCTGCTGCCGAGCCTGACCTCGTCGATGAAGATCTCCACGCTCGGCGACGTCGTCGGCACCGTTCAGCAGGATCGCGCCACGACCATCGCCGGGCTGACGGGCGACGCCCCATCGACGATTCCGGTCAAGCTCTCGCTCGAGTCCGATCGCGGGTACAACAAGCAGTTCGAGTTCCGCATCGTGAACGACCAGATGCTGACGCCGCTCTTTACGTACGTCTCGATCGTGAGCACGCTCACCTCGTACGAGCGGGAGACCGGCGCCGCCACGTTCAACATGAAAGGCACGATGAACGTGAAATCCCATGGCGAGATCAAGTTCGAGGATCTCTTCTCGGGCAACGGCGCGTCGCTCAACGCGGCGGGCTCGGTCATGGCGCCGCTCACGTTCCTGCTCGACAACGACTTCGAGCCGATTCAGATCGAGTCGGTCGATCTGACCATCCAGTCAACCGAGCAGCCGCGGACGGCGACCATCGAGCGCGTCTGGCTCGACGGCATCCGCGCGCGGGCCGGCCGTTCCGTGCCGTTGAAGGTCCTCATGCGGACGTATCGCGGCGAAGAAGTCATTCAAACCGTGCCGCTCGAGATCCCCGCAAACGCGACGGGATCGCTCTCGGTCATGGTGTCTGACGGAAACCGGCTGGCGCAGTGGGAGCGCCGGGAAGTCCGGCAGCCGGCCGAACCGCGCAGTGTGCCGCAATTGATGCGCGCGCTGAACACCACCGCGCAAGAACAACCGTCTCTACGTCCGCCTGCTCGCGGCCGACGCCGGTGCCGTCGTCCGGGGAGAGCCGCTGCGTCGCTGCCGCCCTCGGTGCTCGGCGTCCTCGAGGCCGATCGCAGCACGGGCGATTTCGTGCCCCTTCGCAACGCGACGCTCGGCGAATGGAACCTCCCCACCGACTACGCGGTGGTCGGGTCGCGTATGCTGACCATCAACCTCGAGTAGGACCGAATGCGTCCATTTCAGCGAAATCTTCTCGCACTCGCTCTAGTTGCGGCTGCCGCCGGGGCGGTGTCGGCCTCGAAGCCCGTCTTCTGGCAAACCGCGACGCTCAACGACTTTCTGCGCGGCGAGGTCGAGAACCTGTCGGTCGACAGTCACGGCCGTCTGGTGCTCGGGCCGGCCACCGAACTGGTTGCCGAAACGACAGCGCCGTTCCTGTGGGCGATGGCGCTCGCGCCGGATGGCTCCATCTACGTCGGCACCGGCAACGAAGGCAAGGTCCTGAAGATTGACGCCGGGAAGACGTCGACGTTCTTCGATTCAACCGAGCTCGAAGTGCACGCGCTCGCTCTGGCACCCGACGGCACGCTGTACGCGGCGACGTCGCCTGACGGGCGCATTTACAAGATCGATCGCGCCGGCAAGAGTGCGCCGTTCTTCGATCCCGAGGACAAGTACATCTGGAGCCTGGCGCTCGATCCGAAGGGAAACCTCTACGCGGGCACGGGTGAAAAAGGTCTGATCTACAAGATCACGCCCGATGGTAAAGGCAGCGTCTTCTACGCGACGAAGGCGACGCACGTCATCACGCTTGCGTTCGATCGTACCGGACAGCTTCTGGCAGGCACCGAGGGCAGCGGGCGCCTCTTCCGCATCGATCCGGCCGGCAAGGCCTTTCTGTTGCTCGATTCGACGTTTCAGGAGATCCACGCCATTCGGCTTGATCAGCAGGGAAACATCTATCTCGCGGCACTCAGCGGACGGACGTCGCCCACGGCCCAGCCCGCCGCGTCCCCTGCTGCCGATACGTCGGCCTCATCCGCTCGCGAGCCCGTTCCTACTGTCACAACCGAAGTGACCGCGATCGCCGTCGTCGACACCGGAGCCGCCTCGGTTGCCACTTCCGAAACGCCGGCCCGCGAGGATCGCCGCAGCGGCCGCGGCGCCATCTATCGGATTCGGCCCGACGGGTTGTGGGACATTCTCTGGGAATCGGGTGAAGACTCGCCGTACGACCTGATGTTCGATCCGAGCGGCTCGCTGATTGTCGGAACAGGACGCAACGGCAAGCTTTACGGCTTGAGCGGCGATCCCGCGACGGCCACGCTGTTGATGCAGGCCTCGGCGCAGCAGGTGACCGGCTTCGCGCGCGACGCCAAAGGCACCGTGTATTACGCGACCTCGAATCCGGGAAAGGTCTTCAAGCTTTCGTCGCAGCGTGCGGCGGAAGGCACCTACACGTCGCTCGTGCGCGACGCGCAGACCGTTGCCGACTGGGGCACGTTGAGCTGGCGAACGTCGCTGCCCGCGGGTGCGCGCGTGGACGTGTTTACGCGCTCGGGCAACACCGCCACGCCTGATGACACGTGGAGCGCCTGGAGCGGCCCGTATTCGGTGGCAGGCGGCGAAGAGATCAAGAGCCCCAATGCGCGCTATCTGCAATGGAAGGCGGTACTGACAGGCAAGCAGAACAGCCCTGTCCTGACATCCGTATCCGCAGCCTACGTTCAGCGCAATCTGCGGCCCAAGGTTACGAGCCTGACCGTTCATCCAGCGGGAACGGTGTTCCAGAAGCCCTATCCGACGGGCGATCCGGACATTGCCGGCTACGACGACCAGGCGCCCGATCGACGCATTCTGAGCACCACGGGCAACAACCCGGTAAGCTCCTCGCCGCTCGGGCGCCGGGTTTATCAGCGCGGGCTCCAGACCTTCGTCTGGCGGGCGGAAGATGCCAACGACGATGAGCTGCGGTACGAGATTCTCTACCGGCGCGAGGGCGAGACGACGTGGAAGTCACTGAAGAGCGATCTCGAAGACGAAATCTTCGTCTGGGATACGACGTCGGTTCCCAACGGCACGTATCTCGTCAAAGTGGTCGCGTCCGATCAGCCTTCGAACACGCCCGGAGCGGCGCTTGAAGGCGACCTCGAGAGCTCGGCGTTCGACATCGATAACGGGCCGCCCACGGTGGTCGTCACCTCATCGCGGCCGGTCAACGGCCGCACGACGATTCAGTTCGAGGTGCGCGACGACTGGTCTTCGATCTCCAAGGTGGAATACTCGCTCGATGCGCAGCGCTGGCAGGTGATCTATCCGCGGGACGGGATCTTCGATTCGCGCAACGAGCAATTCGAGCTGACGCTCGACAACGCCGACGCCGCCAGGGGGCTCATCATCCGCGCGTACGATGCAAAGAATAATTCGGCCACAGCAAGGGAGACGTGGCCGCAACCAAGTAAGGAAAAAGGAAGTTTCCTTTAGAGCATCTTCCAACCGTCCACGCGCACGTGCACGTAGGCGCGGAGGGGCGCCCGGACGGTTGTGTGAGACACCAACCAGACCACGTTCTGCGCGACCGGTGTGCCGGCAGCACGGGCGGGCTCGAAGCGCGCGGTGGCCGCGGCATTCAGCAGCTCTGACAACTGCTCGTGCGAGGGAAGTTCGCGCCGCCCGCGGCTGCGCTCGCCGATGAGCTCGAGCCCCTCGAGATAACCGTCGGTCGTCACGAGTGCGGAGAACGCCACTTCTTCGTCATCACCATTCACGACGGTCGCGGGCATGATGGCTTCGGCGTTGGCGCGCGGGAGCATTTCGACGGCCGGAAGGTAGATATCGCCGGTTCGGGCGCGCGCGCTCAGCGTCATCGCGGCCTTCAACGACTCCGGATGCCGGATGGGACTCTGGGCCACCAGAAACGCACCCAGGGCCAGGCACATCGACATGATGACCGACACGCCGATGCACGCGGACGTGCGGCGCCCGTCATCGAACAGATCCAGGATGGTCTGCGCAAGCGAAGCCCTCTCTTCCGCGTTCCAGCGCTCGATGATGTCGGTCTGGAGCCGACCCAGCCCCGGCATGACGGCCACGTCCTCGATACGCGCGGTCGTTTGAAGCGCCGAGCTCATGGATTCCACGTCGTCCGCTTCGAGGCGGCACGAGGGGCAGGCATCGAGGTGATCGGCGATCGCGATGCGATCGGCTACCGGCAGCTCCTCGTCGTAGAAGGCCGAGAGCTCCGTGCGTACGCGCTGACATGTCCAGTCAGCATCGCAGGTCTCCCAGCTCTTCGCGCAGCGCCTGACGGGCGCGCGTCAGCCTCGACTTGACGGTGCCGACCGGGAGCCCGAGGGAGAACGCGATCTCTTCGTATCTCAACCCTTGAACCTCGCGCAGCACCAGCGCCGTGCGCTGCTCGAACGGCAGGTGCTGGATCGCTGTCTTCAGCCGCGCGCCGAGCTCCTTGCGCGTCAGTTCCCGATCTGGCGTGTTGGCCTCGGCTCCGAGCACCATCTCGCCGTGATCGCGGATGTGTTCGTCGAGTGATACCTGATTCGAACGCTGCCGCCGCCTCCACCAACGCTGACGGTTGCGCACCTGGTTCACGACGATCCGGAAGATCCAGGTTCGAAGCGACGATTGCCCTCGGAAGCGGTGCAGCGTGCGGAAGACGCGTAAAAAGACTTCCTGGGACAGATCGAGCGCTTCTTCGCGATCGCCCATGAGGTGGGTCGCCAGGCCCAGTACCAGACGGTGGTGTTCGAAGACCAGGGCGGCATGGGCCGTGTCGTCACCGGCGAGACAGCGCTCGATGAGCGCGGCTTCGCCGCTGGCGACCTCGGACGTCCAACCTATCGCACCGGCCGGCTTGGCTGAAAAGTCTCCTGCCACGGGGTCCCCTCCGAATATAGCAGGTTCTACAGGATTGGACACTCCGCCCGGCGGAATGTTCCCTATCTAACCGATGCCATGCCTCCCGAATCCCCAATCCCTAATCCCTAGTCTTTCCTGACGTTTTTGGTACCATCTGGCTGGGTGAAAAAGCTCGTCGCGACCGCTATCGTCATCGCCGGCCTGGCGGCGGCCGGATTCCTGGCCGACCAGGCGATCGAACGGGACCACGATTACGACCGCCTCATCGACCTGGGTGACGACGCCCTGAGCCGGGACCAGACGTTCGTGGCGATCGAGCACTACAGCGGCGCCATTGCCCTCAAGCGGGGGTCGATGCTGGCCTATCTGAAGCGCGGCGAGGCCCACCAGCGCCGTGGCGACACGCCCGAGATGCTCTCGTCGGCCCTGCGCGACCTGCGAACCGCGGCGGCGCTCGACCCCGGCTCCACCAGAACGCTCGAGCGGCTCGGAGACGTTAACTTCCAGCTTCGTCGCTACGCGAACGCCGCCGAGAGCTACGAAGGGTACATCCGCCTCGACGACCATTCCCCCGAGATTTTCTACAAGCTCGCGCTCGCCGCGCGCGGCGATGGACGCCTGGCTCGCGCGACCACTGCCCTGCAGCAGGCGGTCAAGCTCAACCCCAACTTTCACGAAGCGCACTACGTCCTCGGACTCTGCCTGAGAGATCGCGGCCAGCTTTCGGAGGCCCGCGCGGCGTTCGATCGCGCCATCACCATCTCGCCCGCGTTCATCCCGGCACGCGAAGAGCTCGCAGATCTGTACCGGCTGGAGGACAGCGACCGTGAAGAAATCGAGCAGCTCGAGGCGCTGTTTGCGCTCGATCCTGCCAAAGCCGAGCGCCTGATTGCGGTTGGCCTGGCGCATCTGCGAGCCGGCAATCGCGACCTCGCGGTCGTCACGCTGGGCCGGGCCGCGGAGCTCTTCCCCGACATGCCGAACGTGTACGCCGCACTGGGACAGGTGTGGCTCGAGGCGGCCGAAGACTGGGGAGACCCGACCGATTTGCGCAAGGCCCTCGAGGCGTTCGAACGGGTCATCACACAGACCAATGCCAGCAGCGAGACGCTGGGCCAGTACGGACGCGCGCTCGTGCTCGCAGGCGAGCACGCTCGAGCCGAGGCGTGTTGCGCCAGGCGGCGCAGCGATTCCCGACCGATCCTGAGGTGCTGCCCCATTTCGCGGCGGTCGCCGAGCGGCTTGGACATCTTGACGACGCACGTCAGGCGCTCGTCAGGTATTCAATTCTCGTGGATGAGGATCGCGACGAGGCTTCCCACGCGCGGCATATCGGGGATCTGTCGATGCAACTCAACGACGCGGTGTCGGCCGTCGCCTGGTACCAGAAATCAGAGTCGCTTGGGACTGGTGACGCGCCTTCCCTCGTCAGGCTTGCCGAGGCCCAGGCCAAGGCGGGACATCTGGACCAGGCGCGGGCCACCGTGGATCGCGCGCTGGAACAGGACCCGCAGAACGCCGCCGCGCGTGGCCTCTCCGTCCGCCTTCAGCCGCGATAGCGCTGTCATCCTGTAGTGTTCAGGCCTCACCAGCGCGATAGCGCTTCGGGTCGAGCAGGTCGCGCAACCCATCTCCCAGAAAATTGAAGCCGAGCACGAGCGCCGCAATCGCCGCGCCGGGAAAGATCGTCAGGTGTGGGGCGTCGAGCAGGTGCAGCCGACCGCCGTTCAGCATCGTGCCCCAGCTCGGCGTCGGCGGCTGCACCCCAAGGCCGAGAAAGCTCAGCGACGCTTCCGCCAGAATGGCGCCCGCCATCCCCAGCGTCGCTTGCACCATGACGGCCGGCAGCGTCGTCGGCACGACGTGCCTGAAGAGGATTCGCGGCGTGCCTGCACCGAGCGCACGCGCGGCCTGAACGAACTCGAGCTCGCGCGCCTTCAGCACCTGGCCGCGGACCAGCCGCGCGTATCCCACCCAGCCAATCACCGACAGCGCCATCACCACGTTCCTGAGGCTCGGACCGAGCACCGCGACGAGGGCGATCGCGAGCAGAATGCCCGGAAACGCCAGCAGCACATCCACCGGTACGGCTCACGAGATCGTCGAGCCACCCGCCGAAGTAGCCCGCAATCGAGCCCAGGAGCACACCCACGAGCGTCGAAATGCCGACGACCGTGAGGCCGACAAACAACGATATCCGTGCGCCGGCGAGCACGCGCGAAAGGATGTCGCGTCCCAGCTCGTCGAGGCCGAACGGATGTTCCACGCTGGGACGCTCGAGGCGCAGCGCGAGATTCTGGCTTGCCGGATCGTACGGCACGACCCAGGGCGCCAACAGGGCGGCAAGGACGCTGATCAGCACGATCGCCGCGCCGACGCGAATCATGCTTTTACCGGTCCACTCGGATGCGCGGGTCGAGGAAGCTGTAGGTGAGGTCCGTCAGGAGATTCACCCCGACGTAAGTGACCGCAATCAGCAGCACGCAACCCTGCACGAGCGGGTAATCGCGGAAGCTGATCGACTGAATCAGCAGCCGCCCGATGCCGGGCCACGCAAAAATCGTTTCGGTGATGACCGCGCCGGTGAGCACGACGCCGAACTGCAAGCCAAGGATCGTCACGATGGGGATGAGGCTGTTTCGAAATGCGTGATACAGGATGGCCCGGCTGCGCGAGACGCCTTTGGCGCGCGCGGCCAGCACGTACGGCTCGCGCAGTTCCTCGAGCAGGCTGGCCCGCGTCATGCGCGCCAGAATCGCGGCCAGCGCGGCACCCAGAGTGACCGCAGGCAGCACGAGGTGTGCGAGCGTGCCACGACCGCCGACGGGCAACCAGCCGAGCTCGACGGAAAAGATGATGGCCAGAAGCGGGCCCAGCCAGAAATTCGGCACGGAGATGCCGACGAGCGACAGCGTCATCGCGCCGAAATCGATGGCGGTGCCCCGCCAGACCGCCGCCACGATCCCCAGCGGTACGGCGAGCAGGATGGCAACCGTCATCGAGGCAAATGCCAGCTCCGCGGTCGCCGGCATCCGTTCGAGAATCTGCGCCGTCACCGGCTGATCGTTGCGCAGCGACACGCCGAGGTCGCCGTGCGTGAGGCCCTTGAGAAACGATCCGTACTGCACGATGAGCGGACGGTTCAGGCCCAGGCGCTCGCGCAACTGATTGACTTCTTCGGGGGTGGCGCCTTCGCCGAGCATGGCTTGCGCGGGATCGCCTGGAATGAGGTGGATGAGCGCGAAGACCAGCGTGGCCACCCCGAGGAGGACCGGAATCGTGAGCACGAGCCGGCGGATGAGATACCTATGCATCGAGATGAAGACGCTGCATCAGTTTGGCGAGACCCTGGCGGCTGAGGCCAAGCGCGACCGCCGCCCGGCCCCGATGTCCGGCCGCACGCGCCAGCGCCGCGCGAACGAACCGCTGTTCGAACTGCAGGCGCGCGCGTTCGAGCGACTCTTCCGGCGCATCCTGGGCGGCTTGCGCAATCGCCGAGGGCAGCAGGGCGGCACCGACGACCCCGCGGGCTGGCGCCGCAACGACGAGCGCCGTCAGCACGTTCTGCAGTTCTCGAACGTTGCCCGGCCAATCATAGCGCGCCAGCGCTGAAAGCGCGCTCTGGCCGAGCACGGCTCTGCTCGCGATCCGATCGGCCGCCTGCTTCCAGAACCGGCCGGCCAGGAGCGGAATGTCTTCCGCGCGATCGCGCAGTGGCGGCACGTGAATGCGGATCACGTCGAGGCGATACAAAAGGTCCTGACGAAATCGGCGCGCCTCGACTTCGCCGCGCAACGGCCGGTTGGTTGCGGCAACAAGGCGGGCGTCGATGGACCGCGTGAAATGCTCGCCCACGCGCCGAACCTCGCCTTCCTGTAAGACGCGCAGGACCTTTGCCTGGGCACGAGCCGACAACTCGCCAATCTCGTCGAGGAACACCGTGCCGCCGTCGGCGCTCTCGAAGAGTCCCAGCCGCTCGCCGGTCGCGCCGGTGAACGCGCCCTTCGCATGGCCGAACAGCTCCGCATCCACGAGATCCTCCGGCATGGCGGCGCAGTTGAGCGCGCAGAAACCGCCGGTCGCGACGGCATCCCGCGCGATGCAGGGCGCGAGCGACAAGCTCTTTGCCCGTTCCGCTTTCGCCCTCAATCAGTACCGGTGAATGGCGCATTGGCTGCGCGGGCAATCGCGTTCCGCAGAACGCTCATCGCCTGACTTACCCCGATGATGTCGAAGGCGACGTCGTCGGCTGCCGGCACGTTGCAGCGCTCCATCGCCACATATACCAGCGGCGCGCACACCGCCGCCGCCGCGGCTCCGAACGCGCGCATCCGCTCCGCCTGGGCGGGCCCGTCGATGGCCCACCGGAACACCATGGCGCCGATCGATCGTCCGAGGTACTCGACTGGAATCGCGCTTTCCACCCAGCTCTCATGGCGCTCGGGCGCAATCGGCTGCCCCATGTTGACGGCACGTTGTGCCAGCGGCTCGCTCGACGAACCCGAGCCTCCGACCAGCCGGACAACGCCCCGCTCCGCCCCGAAGATGCCGACGCCGGCGGCATGCGTGTGCTGACGAATGGCGGTCGCCGCGCGCGCAAGGACGCTGGCCTCGTCTTCGGCCTGGTGCGATAGCGCCAGAAGATTCCGCAATTCGTCGAGCTCGGTGACGCCGCTTGCCGTGCCCGCCATTTGCAGGCACGGCCCCGATTCTCGAGCAGCGGGCGGCTTGTCCAACTCTTTCAGCACCGACTGAATTCGCATGCGCAGGAGCGGTGGAACGGCACCTTCGCGGATGTTGTGAAGATGCCTGGCCGCCATTCGGGCAAGGCCCGATCGAGAGGCTCTGATGAGGCCCTCGATGTGCACCAGCTTCAATTTGATCGTCTGCAGCGGCAGGTGGGCGGCGCGGGCCGCGGCCAGGCCAGCCGTGACGTGAACGCGGACGGCTTCGAGATCGCCGATACGCGCCTGGACCGAGGCTTCCTGCAACCGCACGACGGATTCGAGCTCTGGCGAGATACCGCACGACATCGGTCGCGCGCGCTCGACCGCATGCCACGCGTCGGGCAGCGCATTCGCCATGTTCCTCAGACGGGCCACCAGGCACCAATAGCGCACGCAGAGCCCCGCGTCGCCTGCAGGTGTGGTCGACTCCAGAACCGATCGCGCATCCGCATAGCGTTCCTGCCAGAGCAGGTTCCGCGCGAGGCCCACGCCGGCAAACAACATCGACTCGGTACAGCGCAGGGCCGTGGCTGCCGAGCGGGCCGCGCGACACGTCTGCTCCGCTTCGCTCAGCTCTCTCAGATCGGTCTGGGCGAGGCCGACATAGATGGTTGCAGCGATGGCCCGCGCCGCGGATTGGCCCCGCTGAAAGTACGTGTGAGCCTCTTCGAACGCAGCCTTTGCGTCGACTGCCCTGCCGCGCGCGAGAAGCAGTTTGCCGAGCGTCAGCGCCGCATCGCCCGCACGAAGCCAGTCGCCGCGCCGCTCGAATGCGCCGATCGCGCCACGGAGAACGCGCCGGGCCGCTGCATGGCGTCCGCGGAGGAGCAGGCGATCGGCCTCGACCGTCATCTGTGCGACGCGGGCATCCGGCGTGGAGGGCGACCGGCCGTACGACGCTCGGCTCTCGGCTGCCGCATCAACCCGAGCGCGCGTCGCGTGGCTTCGCAGCGCGAGCACGCACACCTCGCGCGCGTGCAGCCGCCGCAGCCGCAAAATCGCCATTGCGATGCGCCCCGGGTCGCTCCGCGCGTTCAAGAGCAGCACCGAGCGCTTTGCCAGCAGCGGCCATATCGCAACGGACAGTCCGGGGTCTTCGAGGAGCGCGAGCTCGCACAGCACGAATCCACGTAAGCGAAGTCTCGCGCATATCGGGGAGCTCGTCCACGTACAGAACCCGCCGGGACGCGGGACTCGAATGCTCGAGCCATTCCAGAAGGCCGTGCGGAGACGGCCTGGCGCACTTCCGCATCCCGTTGTTCGACAGTGCCGCCTCGAATCGGTGGGACGCGTCGAGAAATCCGAAATCGACGAGTCGCCCCTCGGCCATACGCGCGGGCGCACGCCTCGGCCCAGGCCTGCTGCCCGTCTCGTCCACCTGCCGGTGCGATCTGAACGTTTACGCGATCGCCCGAGGCGAGATCGATGGCAGCGACGGTAAGGTCTTCGGCGGCCGCCGGGACGCCGCAGAAAAGGAACCGATCGGCAATCAGTGTAGCCATGCGACCGATCTCCATCTGCAAGCGCGTGGCCCGCTGCAAAACAGGCGCGATCGCGCGCGGCGGCGCCGGGACCTCGCAGAAACTTCGTATAGAATTAGCGGGAAATGCTGCGTTTTCTCACTGCCGGCGAATCGCACGGCAAGGGCCTCGTCGCCATTCTCGAAGGCATGCCCGCCGGTCTCCACCTCGACTTCGATGCGATTACGGAGCAGTTGAAGCGGCGCCAGGGCGGTTACGGCCGCGGCCGCCGGATGGCCATCGAATCGGACAAGGCGGAAGTGCTGTCGGGCGTGCGGGCCGGCGAAACGCTCGGCTCGCCGATCTCGCTGCTCATCCGCAACAAGGACTGGGAGAACTGGCAGCAGACGATGCATGCCGAAGACACGCCGCCGCCCGACGCCACCGGTGCGATTCGGCCGGTCGTCACGCGGCCGCGTCCCGGTCATGCCGACCTGGCGGGTGTCATCAAGTACGACCGGACCGATATTCGCGATGTGCTCGAACGCGCCAGCGCGCGCGAGACCGCCGCGCGCGTCGCCGTCGCGGCGATCGCACGGCAGCTGCTGAAGAAGTTCAACGTCGACATCGTGAGCCACGTGTACCAGGTGAACGGCATCGGCCTCGACTCGCCGCTCCGGGTCACCTACGAATCGGCGCGCGATATTGGCGAGGAGTCGGCGCTCCACTGCGCGGACGCCGGCGCGGAAGCCAGATGATCGCGGAAATCGATCGCTGCCGCGACGCCGGCGACACGGCGGGGCGGCGCTTTCGAGGTCATCGTGCGCGGCCTGCCTGTGGGCCTCGGAAGCTACGTGCAATGGGATCGCAAGCTGGACGGCCGGCTGGCCCAGGCCATCATGTCGATTCCTGCGATCAAGGGTGTTGGCATCGGCATCGGCCCGAAGGCAGCGTCGGTGCCAGGGTCGCAGATGCACGACGAAATCGTCCCGGCGCCCGGCCGCACGCAGCCTCCGATCGGCGTGGCCCGGCCTACCAACAACGCGGGCGGCCTCGAAGGCGGCGTGACCAATGGCGAAGACCTCAGAGTCTCCGGCTTCATGAAGCCGATCGCGACGCTGATGAAGCCGCTGCGGTCGGTCGACCTCTCGGCCATGAGCGAAGCGCCCGCCGTCATCGAGCGCAGCGACGTGTGCGCGATTTCCGCCGCGGCGGTCGTCGGCGAAGCGGTTGTCAGCCTCGTGCTGGCCGACGCCTTTCTCGAGAAATTCAGCGGCGACTCGCTCGGCGAAATCGAGCGCAACTACGCGGCGGCCACCAGCCGGCTGCAGGCGAGATTCGCGGCGCCGAAGCGCGACGTCGGGAGCGCGTAGGCGGGTGATTCTTCCGATTCTGAAGTATGGTGAAGCCCCGCTGCACGAGCCGCGGCGGACGTCGGCGAGCTGACCGCGCGATATTCAGAAGCTCATCGACGACATGATCGACACGATGTATGCCGCGCCTGGCATCGGCCTGGCGGCGCCCCAGGTCGGGCGTGTCGCTCAGAATCTTCGTCGATCGACGTGTCGGTCGGCCGGCGAGCCGAAGACCTGATGGTGTTCGTGAATCCCGAGTTCATCGAGCTCGAAGGGCATGCAGCTCGAGGAAGAAGGCTGCCTGAGCGTTCCCGGTTTCAACGCGACGGTCGCTCGTCCGATGCGCGCGGTCGTTCGCGGTCTCGATCGCAACGGCGAGCCGCACACCGTCGAGGGCAAGGATCTGCTGGCCCGCGCCTTCCAGCACGAGATGGATCACCTCGACGGCCGGCTGTTCCTCGATCGGGTCCGCGGCATCAAGCGCGACCTCATCGTGAAGAAGATCCGCAAGCTCTCGCGCACCGGCAAATGGTAGACACCGCGGGCCCGATTCGCGTCGTCTTCTTCGGCACTCCCGAGTTCGCGGTTCCCACACTTCAGGCGCTTCACCAGTCGCGGCACCGGGTCGTTGCGGTCGTCACGCAACCCGATCGCGCGCGCGGCCGTGGGCAGAAACCGCAACCGGGTCCGGTCAAGCAGTTTGCCGACGCAGCACTCCCTGCCACTGCTGCAGCCCGCCCGCCTTCGCGACGAAGCCTTTCTCGACACGTTGAGGCGTCATGCGGCGGATCTGGGCGTCGTCGCGGCGTACGGGAAGATTCTGACAGACGACGTTCTGCACATCCCGCGGCTGGGGCTCATCAACGTACATGCGTCGCTCCTGCCGAAGTACCGAGGCGCCGCGCCGATTCACCGTGCCGTCATCGCCGGCGAGCACGAGACCGGCGTCACGATCATGCGCGTCGTCAAGGCGCTGGACGCAGGGCCGATGATGGCGAAAGTGACGCGGCCGATCGACGCGGACGAAACCAGTGCGGACGTCGAGCGCGATCTCGCGCAGACAGGAGCGCGGGCGCTCGTCGAAACGGTCGATGCGCTGGCCGCAGGGGTGTGCGCAGGAGACGCCCCAGGACGAGTCACGGGCCACCTACGCGTCGAAAATCGAGAAGGCCGACGGCATCGTCGACTGGTCGCGGTCCGCCCGCGAGATTCACAATCAGATTCGTGGCCTCCATCCGTGGCCCCATGCCTTTTCGGACCTCGACGGCGAACGCACGATCCTCTTGAAGTCGGCGGTCGAGGATGAGCACCGCCCGCGAAACGGATCCCGGAACCGTTTTCGAAGCGCGGGGCGACCGGTTGACCGTGGCAACAGGCCTGGGCGTATTGCGCCTGATGACGCTTCAGCGAGAGGGCCGGCGTCCTGTCTCGGCGCGCGAATTTCTATCCGGCCGGCCTGTCAGCCCGGGTACGCGCTTCGTCCGCTCCAGCCAGCCATGATCGGGGCGGCCCGCACGGCAGCGTTCAGCGCGCTCTGTGATGTCAATACAGGGCGGCTGGATCTCCCCGCCGCGTTGGCGCACGTACGCCCCACTCTGCAGGATGAGCGCGATCGAGCGCTCGCGACAGATCTGGTGACGGGTACGTTGCGATGGCAGCGGCAGCTCGACCATCTCATCGAGCACTTCGCGAAGCGACCCGTCGCCAGGCTCGACTTCGAGGTGTTGCAGATTCTGCGGCTCGGCGCGTATCAACTGCTCCACCTCGACCGCGTCCCGGCCGCCGCCGCCGTGAACGATGCCGTCGCGATGACCCGCCGCGCCCGGAAAACAAGCGCGGCCGGCCTGGTCAACGCCGTGCTTCGCGCGATCTCGAGAAACTCACACCGGCTTCCGCTTCCGGCCCGGCCTCCGGAGGGCGACGCGCTCCCCTATCTCGAGGTGGCGCTGTCGCATCCTGCCTGGCTCGCGAAAAGATGGCTCGACAGGTATGGGTTCGAACGGGCTGAGTCCTGGGAGCAGTTCAACAACGGCGCCGCACCGCTGACGCTGCGGGTCAACCGGCTGAAAACCGACGCCGCCGCGCTCGCCACGTCGCTTTCCGAGCATGGCGTTGCGGTGCAACCCGCGCGCTTCGCGCCAGATGGGTTCATCGTCACATCGGGAAACCCGCTTCGAACCCCTCTCGCAGGCACGGGCTTGTTTGTGCTGCAGGACGAAGCCTCGCAGCTTGTGGCCCTGCTCGGGGCTCCCGAGCCCGGCATGCGCGTGCTCGACACCTGCGCGTCGCCGGGCGGCAAGACCACCGCGATGGCGTCGATGTCTGGCGATCGGGCCGAGATTGTCGCGACCGACGTGCGGAGCGCGCGGCTCGAGCTGCTTCGCGAAACGGTCGCCGCCAGCGGCGCCAGCAATATCCGCGTGCAGCAGGCCGATCTCGAGGCGGGCCTGCCGTTCGCGCCGGAATTCGACATCGTGTTTGTCGATGCGCCGTGTTCCGGCCTCGGGACGGTGCGCCGCGATCCCGATATCCGCTGGCGCAGGCGGGAAAGCGATCTGCGTCTCGTTCGCCAAGGCCCAATTGACGATGATCCGCAACGCTGCGGAAGCCGTCAGACCCGGCGGACGGTTGATCTATTCGACCTGTTCGAGCGAGCCGGACGAGAACGACGCCGTGGTCGGCGCCTTTCTGCAATCGGACAGCCGGTTCAGCCTGATCGATCTCAACGCCGAGCGCCCTGCACAGTTTGACGCCCTCCGCCCGGTGCTCGACCAGTCGGGCGTGCTGCGTACCTTGCCCGACGTTCACGGCCTCGAGGCCTTCTACGGCGCCGTTCTACGCCGTGTAAAATAGGGGTCGGGAGGAATTTTCGCCGCAGCCCGGAAAACCCCTCCCGACCCCTTTTTTTCATGCCGCTACACAACCGTATACGGAATGCCGGCCGGTGGTTCACGATCGCCGCGTGTCTGGTCGCCACCTATCTGATTTTTGCGGTCACCGCCATGCGCGTGGCGCTCAGGGTCAGCGAAATGCCCGCGCCCGATTTGCGCAGTCGCACGGTGGCCGAGGCGACGGCCCTGCTGCAGGAACAGGGCCTCGCATTGTCTGTTGACGAGAGCGGCCGCCTCGACCCGAAGATCCCCGCCGGACGCATTGCGCTGCAGGATCCCGCGCCCGGCGCCGTGACGCGCCGTCAACGCACCATCCACGTGTGGATGAGCCAGGGTCCGCGCGTCACCATCATTCCGGCGCTGACCGGCGAATCGGAACGCGCCGCCCAACTGCGGTTGCAGCAGGACGGCCTGTCGCTCGCCTCGCTGGCAGAAGTCCGCTCGGCGGACTTTCCAAGCGGCACCGTCATCGCCCAGGAACCGCAGGAGCGGGCGCGCGGCACCGAGGTCGCCCTCCTCGTCAATCGTGGCGAGCAGAGCCGCCACTACGTCATGCCGGATCTGATCGGCGTCGCCGGCAGCCGGGCCGTCGATTTGATGCGCACGCGCGGCTTCCGCGTGACCATCGTCGGCCAGCTTCCGTATCCAGGCGTGCCGGCCGGCACCGTGCTGCGGCAGTTTCCGTCGGCCGGGTTCCAGATCGCCGCAGGCGATCCGATCTCGCTGGAGGTCAGCCAGTGACGGGCAGGCCCGTGCGCATCGCGCCGTCGATACTCTCCGCCGATTTCGCCGCGCTTGGCGCCGCCGTGGTCGCCGCCGAGAAAGGTGGCGCCGATCTCATTCACGTCGACGTCATGGACGGCCACTTCGTGCCGAACATCACGATCGGTCCGCCGGTCGTGAAATCGGTGAAGCGCATCGCGAGCGTACCGCTCGACGTGCACCTGATGATCACCAATCCCGACGCGTACGTCGAAGCCTTCGTGCAGGCGGGCGCCGACATGCTCTCGGTACACGTCGAAGTGCTGCCGCACCTGCATCGGACAATCAGCTTCATCAAGAGCCTCGGCGCGAAAGCCGGCGTCGTGCTGAACCCGTCGACCCCGCCGGTGGCCATCGAGGAAGTCGCCGGCGACGTCGATTTCGTGCTGGTGATGTCGGTGAACCCCGGCTTCGGCGGGCAGAAATTCATTCCGAAGAGCCTTCAGAAGGTGGCCGCGATTCGCGCCATCCTCGACCGTGCGGGCAACACCCGCGCGCCGATCGAAATCGACGGCGGCGTGGACCTGTCGAACATCGCCCGGGTCGTCGATGCCGGCGTCGAGATCGTCGTCGCCGGCTCGGCCATCTTCAACACGGCCGATCCCACCGCAGCGACCAAGGCCCTGAAAGACGCCGCGGCGGCCATCGCTTCCTGATGAGCGCCAAGCCGCCACAAACCATCGACATCCGGGTGCGGTACGCCGAAACCGACAAGATGGGTGTCGTCTACTACTCGAACTATTTCATCTGGTTCGAAATCGGCCGTTGCGAGCTGCTGCGTGCGATTGGACGCAGCTACCGACAGATGGAGGCAGAAGGCATCGGACTTCCCGTCATCGAAGCCCACTGCGAGTACAGGTCCCCGGCGCGATACGACGATGAGCTGCAGGTCCGGACCACGGGCAGGCTGCTGTCGCCGGCGCGCGTCGAGTTCGAATACGAAATCTGCCGTCCCTGCGATGGCACCATCAACGCGACCGGCCGCACGGTTCATGCGGCCATCGACACGAACGGGCGGCCCTGCCGGCTGCCCGACTACATTCGGGAGCTCCTGGAATGAAGGCTCTGGTTACCGGTGTCGCGGGGTTCATCGGATCGCATCTCTCGGCGGCCCTGCTCGACTCGGGTGCAAGCGTAATCGGCATCGACTGCTTTACCGATTACTACCCGACGCCCGCTCAAAGAGGCCAACCTCGCGACGGTCAAGGATCGCCCGGGCTTCACCTTTATCGAAGCGACGCTGCAGGATATCGACCTCAAGCCTGTGCTCGCGGGGGTGACGCACGTTTTCCACCAGGCCGCGCAGGCCGGGGTCCGGAAAAGCTGGGGACGCGATTTCGACGTCTACACTAGGAACAATATCGAGGCGACTCAGCGCCTCCTGGAAGCGATGGTGGGGTTGCCGATCCAAAAATACGTTTACGCCTCGAGTTCGTCGGTTTATGGCGACAATGTGCCCCTTCCGATGCGCGAAGACACATATTTGCAGCCCTTGTCACCCTACGGCGTGTCGAAGCTGGCGGCCGAACACCTGGGACAGCTCTACTGGGCCAACCACGGGGTCCCGGCCGTCTCGCTGCGGTATTTCACGGTGTACGGCCCGCGCCAGCGGCCCGATATGGGCTTCACGCGCTTTCTGACGGCGGTCAGGGACGGCAAGCCCATCACCGTGTACGGTGACGGAGAACAGACGCGCGACTTCACGTTTGTCGGCGACATCGTCGCCGCGAACCTCGCGGCCGCCGAACGGGGCCATCCCGGGGGCGTGTACAATATTGGTGGTGGCTCCCGGGTCACGCTGAACCACGTGCTCGAGTTGATTGGAAAGGTGACGGGCAAGAAGGTCACCATTCAACGCGAACCGGATCAGAAAGGCGACATGCGCCACACCTACGCGGATACTGCGGCCGCTCGCCGCGATCTCGCCTTCAATCCCAAGGTCAGCCTCGAGAACGGTCTGGACCAGCAGTATCGTTGGCTCACGAAATGAACAGATCCCGCGTCAGACTCGCAGCCATTTTCGCGCTGCTCTTCGTGCCCGCACTCTTCCTCGCCGGCTGCGGGGGTAACCCGCCCGTCACGGCGGCGCCGGGTGAAGCCGACAAACTGCTGCTCGAGCGGGGTGACGCGGCGCTCAAAGAGCGTCAGTGGACGCGCGCGCGGACGTACTATGCCGAACTGCTCGAGTCGTACCCTCAGAGCGCCCTGCGCGCCGACGCAAAGCTCGGCGTCGGCGATTCGTATCTCGGCGAGAACAACTCCGGCTCGTACGTGTACGCCCAGAACGAGTACCGCGAGTTCCTGGCGTTCTACCCGACCAACCCGCGCGCCGACTATGCGCAGATGCAGCTGGGGATGGTGCACTTCAACCAGATGCTGAACCCCCAGCGCGACCAGACGGAAACGAAGGAAGCCATCAAAGAGTTCCAGACGTTCGTCGAGCGGTATCCGAACAGCAAGCTCATCGGCGAGGTGCGCAAGCGCTTGCGCGAAGCCCGCGACCGCCTCTCCGACTGGGATCTCCAGGTCGGCAATTTCTACCTCAGCATCCGCAACGTGGCGGGCGCAGTAAGCCGGTACCGGGGCATCCTCGAAAGCGACCCGGAATACACGCGAAAAGACTCCCTCTATTTCCACCTAGCGGAAGCCCTCGAAAAGTCCGATAAGAAGCCCGAAGCTCTGCCCTATTACGAGCGCCTCCTGAAAGAGTACGAGCAAAGCGAGTTTCTCGAAGAGGCGAAGAAGCGAATCGAGCGGCTCAAGCAAGAGCTGGCCGTCGCCCCGGCAGAGCGTTAACCTACGCTCCCCGAAGGACTTGCAATATGCGGTATTGCTACGCGACGTGTGCGCTGTTGTACGCCTTGTTCATGGCCGTGCCCGTTTCGGCACAGACGCCGGCCGCACAGCCTGCCGACGAGCTCGTCCCACCTCCCTCGTGGGCCTATAACGACCTGGCCTGCGCCCCGTCGATCCAGACCGGGAAGGGAGCGCCGGCTGGCGAGAACCCCCTGCGCGTCATCGGCTCGCAGGATTCCGTCCATCAAGGACCTGCTCGGCCCGCCCGATGTCCTCGTGGTCAGCGGCGGCTCCAATGCCGGGCTGCAGACCGGCCAGCGCTATTTCGTGCGCCGTCTCACACGGTCGCGCGCCGACGAGGATCTGCCCGCGACCATTCACACCGCGGGATGGATTCAGATCATGGGCGTCGACACCTCTGTCGCCACCGCCAACATCGTGCACGCCTGCGACGGCATTCTGCTCGACGACTACCTCGATCCGTTTGTCGAGCCCAGAATTGCGGCCAAACCCTTGTCGGGAGCCGTGCCGCAGTTCGAGAACATGGGGCACATCGTGACCGGCGTCGAAGGGCTGCACACGGGCGGCGCCGGCAACCTGATGGCGATCGATCGAGGCACCACGGACAACATCGCCGTCGGCCAGCGCTTCCTCATCTTCAGACAAAAGCGCGACGATGTGATCGAGCTGACCGGCAAGTCGGCCGCGTTTGTGGCGGCATCGAAGGAACCGCCGCTCGTGGAGATCGGCCAGGCGCTCGTCGTCTCGGCCCGGCCGAACGATGCGACCGTTCAGATTACGGTGGCAAAAACCGCGATCATGACAGGCGATCTCGTGGCCCCGATACGGTAGGCCACGAGGGTTCCGGGTTCCAATTCCGGTTCCGGGTTCGTGGTGGGCGAGGGACTTCAGTACGCCATCTTTCTGATTAGACGCGCTCGCGACTTCCAGGCGCCACCGCGAACCAGAACTCGGAACGGGAACCGGAACCCCGGCTTTAAGAAGCTTTTGTCCGCCGCTGCTCGACTGACGGGAAGGGTTCGACTCTCGCGGGAATCCTGCTGAAGCGGCGGTAGTAATCCACGGCCGAGATCAACGCCGCCGCCACCACCACCCAGAGCGCGGCATATCCAACGAGCCCGAGGAACTGCAGGCGTTCCTCTTCTCCGAGAATCAGCGCAAGAATCGCAATCACCTGCGCCACCATTTTTATCTTGCCCAGCGGCGAGGCCGGAATCACGACGCCGCGTGCGTACGCGATGCTGCGCAGCGTCGTCACGGCCAGCTCGCGCCCGATGATGACGGCCACCATCCACGCGGGCGCCAGACCCATCTGAATGAGCGAAATGAAGGCGGCCGAGGTGAGCAGCTTGTCCGCAATCGGATCGATCATCTGGCCGAAGGCCGTCACCTGCTTGCGCCGCCGCGCCAGGTAGCCGTCCAGCCAGTCCGTAATCGAGGCGAGCCCGAAGATGGCAGCGCCGATGAGCTCTTTGCGGACGCCGAAGATGAGGCGCCCTTCGAAGTTCGTCAGGAGCACGACCACCAGCAGCGGCACGAGGAAAATGCGCGTTGCCGTCAGGGCGTTCGGCAGGTTGATGGTGTGCCGCACGTCTGGCCCCAATTGTAATGCAGTATCCCGGCCTGGAGCATGGACTAAGCGAGCTGACTTGCAGTTGGCAGCGATTCTCCAGCGAAACCACGAGCCGAAGTGTGGATCAACTAGCGCAGCTCGATTGGCAGGACGGCTTCCGCGCTGTCGTAGCGGATGACCAGCGCATAGGTCCCCTCGTCCCAGAGCTGCGTCGGCGACTCGAACAGCAGATCGCCGAGCGCGAGCTCGCTCCGCCGGAGATAGACGATCTCCTGCACGGTGCCCATGCCAGGAGGACGCGCGAAGAAGCGGAGCCCTGTCCGACCGTTCGCGGGCGTGAAATAGGAAGAGACCGGGTGGCGCAACACAGTGGCCTGCTGAAGCAGGAGCGTGTTGCGGCGTGCATCTGACGCCCAGCGCGCCTGGGACGCGAGCGGCACGACGCGGCCATTCGGCGTGACGAGCTCGATCCGGTTTCGAGCGATCTCCAGGACGTCCTTGCCGAGCGCGCCAAGCTGGATCAGCAACCAGGGAGACTCGTGATTGAGCTGCGAGTAGTAGTAGGCCGCGACCACGTGGATCCGGCCGTCCCGAAACTCGGACAGCGCGCGTCCCAGAGTACGCACATGAGCGAACTCCTTCGGCACCGTGCGGCTCTGCGCAACGAGTGAGCCGCCTGCGACGATCACGATCAATGACAGCACGTGAATTGATCGACGCATCTTGCTCTCCATCTATGGGCTGCTGGAGGCCTACGGAAGTATATCAATTGTTACAGAGCGCGCTGCCACGCGATAGGTCGCGCGGTACCTGTTGAAGTATCATCTCGCTTCGATATGAAGGCACTTTTGCTCGTGGGAGGACAGGGCACGCGGCTTCGTCCCCTTACGATCCATGCCCCCAAATCAATCGTTCCGATATTCAATCGGCCGTTTCTCCACTATCAACTGGACCTCATCAAACAGGTCCCCGAGATCGACGAGGTGATCCTCAGCCTCAACTACCAGCCGCGCCGTATCGAAGAGGTCTTCGGCGATGGCCGCGACGCCGGCATCAAGCTCCGGTACGTGGTCGAACCGACACCGCTCGGTACCGCCGGCGCCGTACGCTATGCCGCCAAGGGCGTGCGCGACACGATCGTGGTGTTCAACGGCGACGTCCTGACCCAGGTCGATCTCGGCAGCCTCATCGATTTTCACCGCCGGCGCGATGCACGCGCGACCATCGTGCTCACACCGGTCGAAAATCCAACAGCGTACGGCCTCGTCGAGACCGACGAGCACGGCAACATCCTGCGATTTCTCGAGAAGCCCAAGCCCGAGGAAATCACGTGCAATACGATCAATGCCGGCATTTATGTCCTCGAGCCCGACACCTTCGACCGGATCCCCGAGAACGTGGCCTGGTCGATCGAGCGCAGCTTCTTCCCGTCGTTCATCGATCGCGGCGAGACCTTTCTGGCGTGGATCTATCGCGACTACTGGATCGACATCGGCACGCCTGAAAAGTACATGCAAGTGCACCGCGACATCATGGACGGACGCTATTCGATGCCGCCCTTCAATGGCGAGCAAGGCAAGGCGTGGGTATCGCCGGGAGCGCGCGTCGACCCGAGCGTGCGCCTCGAAGGCCCGCTCTTCGTCGATGACGGGTGTATCGTGAAGGCAGGAGCCCGTCTCGCTCCCTACACGGTGCTCGGCAGGAATTGCCAGGTTGGCGAGGACGCGAACATCGCGGGAGCCATTGTCTGGGCCGAGTCTCAGATCGGACGAGAGGCCAGGCTCGTGGATACAATCATCGGTCGGTCCGGAGAAATCGGCCGCAACGCCCAGGTCGAGCGCGGCGTGCTCGGCGACCAGACCCACATCGCGGAATACAGCCGTTTATGAACCCAAACATTTTCAAAGCCTACGATGTTCGCGGCGTCTACCCCACCGAGCTCGACGAAGCCATTTTTCACGAGATCGGCCGCGCCTTTGTCACCTACCTCAAGGCGCGCCGCATCGGCGTCGGGCGCGACATGCGCGTCTCGTCGCCCAGTCTGGCGGCCGCCTTCATCGCCGGCGCCCGGGAGCAGGGCGCCGACGTCGTTGACTACGGCATGATCGCGACCGACATGATCTACTACGCCGTCGGCACCGACGATCTCGACGGCGGCGCGCAGATCACGGCGTCGCACAATCCGAAGCAGTACAACGGCTGCAAGATGGTGGGCCGCGGCAACGTGCCGCTCAGCGGCGACGCCGGCATCTCGGACATTCGCGACATGATCGCGGGCAAGCGCATCCCGCCGGCCGCAGCCAAACCCGGCAACCTGACCCAGCGATCGGTGCTCGACGGGTACGTGCGGCACGTGCTCAGCTTCATCGATCCGGCCATCATCAAGCCGTTCAGGACCGTGCTCGACGCCGGTTGCGGCATGGGCGGCCTGGTGGCGCCGGCGCTCTTCAAGGCGCTGCCGTGCAAGGTTGACGCGCTCTGCTTCACCGTCGACGGCACCTTCCCCACGCACGAAGCCAACCCGTTGATCGAGGAAAATCGACGCGACATCGTCGAGCGGGTCAAGTCCACCGGCGCGGAAATCGGCATCGCCTGGGACGGCGACGCCGATCGGTGCTTTTTCATCGACGAAGATGGCGAGTTCGTCTCTGGCGATTTCGTGACGGCGCTCCTCGCCCAGGCCTTCATGCTGAAGGAGCCCGGGGCCACAGTCGTCTACGACCTGCGCGCCAGCTATGCGGTGAAGGACATGGCGGCGAAGTACGGCGGCAAAGCCGTGATGAACCGGGTCGGCCACGCGTTCTTCAAGGGCCGCATGCGCGAGCTGAACGCCGTGTTCGGCGGCGAGGTGACCGGCCACTACTACTTCCGCGAGAACTTCTACTGCGACAACGGCTTCATTCCGGCGCTCCTCATCCTCGAGCTGATGTCGAAGAAGAATCAGTCGCTCAAGCAGCTCCTCGAGCCGCTGCGCGCGAAGTACTTCATCTCTGGTGAAATCAACACCAAGGTGCCGACGATGGATGCGGTGGGCGCCAAGCTGGCGGCCATCGAGTCGCGCTACAAGGACGCGAAGATCTCGAAGCTCGACGGTGTGTCGGTCGAGTATCCCGACTGGCACTTCAACGTGCGGCCGTCGAATACCGAGCCCCTGTTGCGGCTGAACCTCGAAGGTACAACGCCCGCCCAGATGGAGGCCAAGCGCGACGAAGTGCTGGCGATTATTCGCGCGTAGTCACCCACCCGATCGCAGCGCCGTCATGGGATCGAGCTTCGACGCCCGCCGCGCGGGCAGATAGGTCGCTATCAGCGCCACCGCCATCAGGATTCCGGCAGCCGAGAGGTAAGTAGCGGGATCGAGCGGGCCCACGCCGAACAGCAACGCCGACATGACGCGCGTCATCATGAGGCTCGCGCCGATGCCGAGCGCGATGCCGGTTGCCGCCAGCGTCAAGGCCATGGCGCAGGAAGAGCCGGCGAACGTCGCCCGACTGCGCGCCCAGTGCGATGCGTGTGGCGATCTCGCGGGTCCGCTGCGTGACGACATACGCGATGACCCCGTAGAGGCCCACGACACCGAGGACGAGCGCCACGCTTCCGGCAATCGCCAGCATGACCATGACGAACGAAGTCTGTGCCATCGAGCGCGACCGGATTTCGTCGAGGGTCTCCACGGCAGCCAGCGGCAGGCTGGCGTTGACCGACCATACCGCCTGCTGAATCTCGCGCAGGAATCCCGGCGCTTTCACGCGCCCCGACCTGACGGCATACGCCATCGTGCGGTTCGGATACGTGTCGTTCAAAGGGGCCAATACACGATCGCCGTCGCCGGATGGTTGAGGCCGTCATCACGCTCGTTTCCGACGACGCCGATGATTTCGTGCCACGTGTCTGCAGGACTATTGCGAACGCGTTTGCCGAGCGCCTGCGAAGGTTCCTTCCAGTACTCGCGCGCCAGATTCTCGGAGATGACGACCACAGGGCGGAGCTTATAGACGTCGGTCCACGTAACCGGGCGACCCGCCACGACGCGATTTCCCATCGTCTCGAAGTAGCCGGGTCCGACGCTCTTGAACCGGCGCAGCGGCGGCAACTCGCCGGCCGGCCCCTCGAAGCCTTCAGCCCGCAGCGGATTTCCGTTGTCCTCGCCGTCCATCGTGATCGAGGACGAGACGCCGACCGAGACCACGCCCGGCAACTGTTGCAGGCGCCGCGCGATCTCCTCGTGCATCCGGGCGAACTGCTGGTCGTCGGCAACAAGGTTGGGCGGAATCGCGATGCGGAATGTCTGCACGTCCTCTGGCTGCGTGAACCCGGGATGCACCTGGCGCATGGCGTTGAAGGTTCGAATCATCAAGCCCGAGACCACGAGCAGTGTCACGGCCAGACCGACCTCGGCGACGACCAGCGCGTTGCGCGTCCGTTGGCGGCCCGGGCCATCGCTCGCCCCCCGGCCGCCCTCTTTGAGCGCCGACGCGTTTGGAGACCCGAATCAGCACGGGAATCACGCCGAACAGGATGCCGCTTGCCATCGAGAGGGCCAACGCAAAGCCCATCACGGCCGGATCGAGGGCGATGTCGTTCAGGCGCGGCAGGTCCGCGGGTGCGATCCGTCGCAGCACGGCAAGCCCGGCCTGAGCGACCAGCACACCGAAGCCACCGCCGGCGAGCGCAGTCAGCACGCTTTCCGAAAGCAGGCCACGGCGATGCGGCCTCGACCGGCGCCAAGCGCCGCGCGCATGGCGAATTCCTGCTGGCGCGCGTCCGCACGCACGAGAAACAAATTCGCCACGTTCGCACACGCAATCAGCAGCACGATGCCGACGGCGGCCAGGAGAATCCACAACACGTCGCGGATGCCGCCCGATACGTCATCGGCCAGTGGACGGACGTACGGCTCCAGCTTGAGAACGCTGTATGTCCGAGGGAGCAGCGATATCATGCGCGCCACGTCCGCATTGGCTTCGCCAAGCCCGAGGCCTGGTCTGAGCCGGCCGATCGCCTGGAAGTCGAACGTCACCCCGCCGTCGTTTGGACGCTGGAGTTGCATCGGCACTAACACGGCGGCATCGGTGCGAAGAAACCTGAACGAGGCGGGCAGAACCCCGACAATCTCCGAAGGCCGTCCATCGATCCTGACGGTTTGACCGACTACCGTGTTCGAGGCGCCGAACCTTCGCTGCCAGTACGCATACGTCAGCATCGTCCGCAGCGGTGCGCCCGGCGTATCGTCTTCTTTATTGAAGACGCGACCGAGCATCGGCTGGACTCTGAGCATCGGCAGCAGGTCGCTGGTCACCGACAGCGACTCCACTTGCTCCGGTTCGCCGAGTCCCGTGACGGACACTTCGTCGGACTCCCACGCGCCCATCGCCTCGAACACCCGATTGTGGTCGTAGTAGGTGAAGTAGGTGGACGGCCCCTGATTCATCGCACCGAGGCCGACCGCGGGAGCCCGGTGGTAGAGACCAACCAGCCGCCCGGGATCGTCGAACGGAAGCGGCTTGAGCAGGATGCCGTAGACGAGGCTGAAAATCGCTGTGTTCGCGCCGATGGCGACACCGAGCGTAAACACGGCGACGATGCTGAACCCGGGATATTTGATCAGCGCGCGAAGCGCATGGCGAAGATCCTGGCTGAAACCATCCATCGATCGTCCTCCAACTTCATTCGAGCCTGGACTGCCAGAATCAACCTTCATGCCGGATGCGTTCGTGGGTTTTTTCAGGACTTTCTGCAGGACCTGCCCGCTGGTGGGATTCGACTTCCCACTGCTGGACGCTTTGCGGGCGGTTCGATCGACCGCGACCGTCGTGCTTCTCCGAATATCTCGCCGTAGGGCTATTGCCAAATGCGGCAATGCCGATAACACACAGCGATGCAAAAGGCTGTTCGATCGAGCCGTGACATTTCTCGCGCTCGGCTTCGCGCCCTCGTGACGCTTCGGCTCCTCAGCGATACGCTGTTTTGTGTAGGGTTGTTCGTCCTGGCGTTAGAGCTATGGTCAAGCACGGCTCTGACGAATCCCTGTCTCTCTTTTCAAGCGGCTGCTTCGGTTATCTCTCTTGCCTGGTACTGTCGAGACCGACTAGATCTCCACAGGGTCACACCCACCGCTAAATTTGCCACGACAATCACGGTTTTAGTCGTCAGTCAGCTCGAGCTCTTGCTCATCGTGTTCCACCGTTCCGGATCACCACTCGGCCCGACAGGCGGACACGATATCCGTATCGCTCTATGCGGCAATCGCGTCCAGGCTTGTGTTCAACCTTGCCGGGCTTGTGAGCGTCCTAGCAATCCCACTCCATCCCCGGTCCAGTTCTCACCTCACTGATCCATTTTGTGAAAGAAGGGCTACTGAATGCCGCTGGAGGGATATGTCCGCTTTTTCCCTGATTTCCGTTTCCTTCTTTGGAGCCTTTCCGCATTGCGAATCCGGCGAGTCTCGTTCGTTTACCGATGGGCGGCGAGCCTAAGAGTGGCTCGGCCAAACAAGGAGCCTTTCATGAGGAGCAGATTCTCGCGTTCGGCGGCTATCCTTCTATTTGTCGTCGTAACTCTGTTGGTAGGACACAGCGCGATGGCTCAAGGACCGTTCAACCCTCGGGAATCTCGATTCCTTTCGGTCCAGGGTAACCAGACACTCCAACAGATCCTCGTAGCCCTTGCACCGGAGGAGCCGGAACCACCCTCGCCCACAAGAAGGTCAGACTCCACACGGGATTTCACTCACGTAGCGCCAAACAATGATTCCTTTTCGTGCCACATCGCAAATGTGGGAGCTACCGAATTACTCGTGCTCGTCTCCATGGTCAACATGGATGGCGAACATCTTGTTCCATACGTCACCGTATCCGTGGACCCTGGAAAAGGTTACCGACTCAGCTCTGGCTTAGGCGATGCAGCGCGCTGCCCGTTCGACTTTTTCGGGTTTGCGAATGATGTGCGAGCTGGCGTGATTGTGGATGGAGAAACATCATCATCGGGACTGGAAGCACGATGAAGTCGTGAGAGGCGCTGAGAGGCGTGGTGAGTTAGCCGTCCGCTGCGACTCATCGAGGCGTTTCATCTAATCGTCTACTGGGTTAGTCATGGCGAAAATCGGCAAGTGAGCGAAAGGGAGCCGCATCTCTACGGAGGGGCGGCTCTTCGTGTTTTCAGAGAGGCTACCCCCTGACTGGCTCAATTTCCCGCCGTAGTATGCTGGCCCGTTTTACGGCGAAAGACGTTGTGAAATTGTTAGGAAATTCGCGTATACGAGTAGAAACTTTTTACGCCGGATTTACGCCGGAACAGAGGCAGAGGAAGTGGGCAGAATTCCGAATGAAACAGAGGTTTCGGAGTAAAGATTCCGGGTAAACTTGCGTCGGACAGTGGCGTTTTCGGTCGTTTTCAGACGTTCTGGGGATGACCGATAACGCCGAAGCTCTTAGACCGACACGATTTGCGGGGTTAGCATAGTGGTAATGCTCTGGCTTCCCAAGCCAGCTAGGCGGGTTCGATTCCCGTACCCGCTCCATCGTAGTCTTCAGTTGTTCAGTTGTCAGTTTTCAGATCTAGCATGACTGGCGGGCGGTTTGGGTGGAACCGTGCTTGATGAGGTCTGCGCCCCGCCTTTCGATTCCTGCACGATCTTCACGCCGGCACTCGCACCCACGCGGCTCGCGCCGGCGCCGACGAGATTCTTCAGCGCTTCGTAGTCGCGCACGCCACCGGCGGCCTTGACGCCGATGTCGGGACCCACGACGCGACGCATCAGCGCGACGTCCGCCACGGTCGCACCGCCCGGCCCGAAGCCTGTCGAGGTCTTCACGTAATCAGCACCGGCGGCCTTCGACAGCGTGCATGCGCTGATCTTTTCCTCGTCGGTCAGCAGCGCCGCTTCGATGATGACCTTGCTCAGCACGCCGCATTCCCGGCACGCGCCCACGACGGCCGCGATGTCGCGCTCGACCACCGCGAGATCGCCGGATTTCAACGCGCCGACATTGATCACCATGTCGACCTCGTTGGCGCCGTCGTAGATGACGCGGCGCGTCTCGTACTGCTTCACATCGGTGGTCGTGGCACCGAGCGGAAAGCCCACGACGGTGCACACCCGGTCGACGATCCGCGCAGCATTCGCGCGGCCAGCGACACCCAGGTGGGGTTGATGCAGACGGTGGCAAAGCCGAACTGCGCGCCTCGGGCACAGCTTCTCGATTTCCTTCTGCGAGGCGTCGGCCTTGAGCAGCGTGTGATCGATAAGCCCGCGACCCCGGAGGGCACTTTCTCGCCCGCATATAGCCCCAGGCGCGACGCGCCGGCATCGATGACGCCGCGAACGCGATCGGGGCAGCAATCGTAGAGAACCGAGTGACACTCGCAGGTACGCGTGCGCCCGCGCGAGAGGGCCGCGGCCACCTCTTCGGCGATGATCCGTTGGAGGTCAGTCCACTGCATTTCACTCAGCCTATCACGTTGCCATTTGCCATGCCTCGCACTGATCTTCTCCAACGCGCGAATCTTCGCAAGCCGTCGGATATAGCGCGGCTCGGTCATCGGCGTCCAGCCAGACGCCGACCACGTCCAGCGCGGCCTTCGTATCGATCAACGTCGCGCCCAGGCTCAGCACGTTCGCGCCGTTGTGCTGCCGTGCGTAACGGGCCATCGTCGCATCATGGCACACGGCCGCTCTCACGCCGGCAATCTTGTTGGCCGCAATCGCTGATCCGATCCCCGCCCCATCGATCACGATGCCCGCATCCGCTTCGCCGCGCGCGACAGCTTTGGCCACGCGGCTGGCCGTGTCGGGATAATCCACGGGGTCGGCCGTCAGCGTGCCCAGGTCGTCGACCGCGATGCCCCTGGACCGCAGGGCCGCCACGATCGCCGCCTTCAGCGACAGGCCGCCGTGATCGCTGCCGATGGCAAGCCGCCTGATATCGGACACCGGGGCCAGCCCTTCGTCGGCGCGATCCAGCCTGTCGTCAGCGACAACCGTCACCCGGCGCGCCTTCAGCGTGTCGGCGGCCAGCGGAGTGACATGTCCGCCCTTTCGCAGGGCTACTGTCTCGCCCATTTCGAGCACGCGGGCATCCGCTTCGGTGATGATGTCGAACTGTTTCATGTTATCTTTCGCGCCACTGTGACGACCCTATTTACCGCAGAACAGATTCACGCGCGCATCCAGACCCTGGCTGCCGAGATCAACGCCTCCTACCCGGAGGCGCCCCGCTGCACTTCGTCGCGGTCCTCAAGGGCGCGTTCATCTTCTTGTCGGATCTCGCGCGCGCCATTGCCCCGCGCCCCGTCACGCTCGACTTCATCGCGGTGTCGAGTTACGGGGCGGCCACCAAGAGCTCGGGCGAGGTCCGCCTGCTCAAGGACCTCGACGCTCCGCTCCAGGGCCGCGACGTCATTATCGTCGAAGACATCGTCGACACGGGCCTGACGCTGAGCTACCTGCAGGATGTCCTTCGCGCGCGCGATCCGCAGTCGCTGCGAACGGCGTGCCTGTTGAGCAAGCCGAGCCGCCGGAAGGTCGACGTGAAGGTGGAATATATCGGATTCGAGATCGAGGACAAATTCGTCGTCGGCTACGGCCTCGATCACGCGGGACAGTTCAGGCATCTCCCTTCATCGGCGTCCAGGAACAAGGGCAGGGCTGAATCCTGTGGCCGAATATCCCAACCGTCGATCGTCGTCTGCTCGAGTACGACCGAGACGTGCTGCCCTCTTCCGTCGAACATCTGGACGCGATGGTTGTCTCGGTCGGCTACGAAGATGTTCTCGAACTGATCGACGCAGACGCCCATCGGGTGCACGAATCGCCCGGCGTCTTTCCCCACTCCTCCGAAGCGGAAACGGAAACGCCCTCTGATGGTGAACACCTTGATGCAGTGGTTTCCATAGTCGGAGACGATGACGTCACTGTTCGTCGGATTGACCGCCACGTAGAACGGCGACTTCAGCTGTCGCTTCCCATCACCGTATCTTCCGAACTGACACCGGAAGCGGAAGTCTGAGTCGAATACGTAGACGCAGTGTCTTCCGGCATCAGACACGATCACGTGATTGTCATGCGTTACGGCGATGCCGTGCGGTCGACTCTCTTCCGGTCGCCTGACCTTGACCTCGCAGACCCCGATCTCTCGACCTGTCAGAGACCGGACGACGGCAACGCAGACGACACCAGCACCGACCGAAGCACTGCTTCTCGTCGCCACGGCCAGGTATCCCTCCGCCGTGAAAGTAGCGCAGCGGTTTCCGGAGATGGACAGCTTGTCTTCGACGGGGTAGAAGGATCTCCGGTCGATCAGTTTCTTACAGGTTCCGTTGCTGGTGAAGATGCAGAGATTGTTGTCTCTGTTGGAAACGACGAGATCGCCCACCCTCGAAACCTTCAAAGCCACTGGGTCTTTGAGAATCGTGTCCATCATTCTGGATCTACCGATCTTCGCCAGGAGTTTGGCGCCAATGGTCGGCTTCTGTAGTTGCTTAGCGGCGATGACGTGACAGGCCTCTCTAAGGAGTGCCATACTGACGGTCACGTGGTCCTGGGTAAACCTCGATCGGCGGTGTCCTCTGTCGCACTCGTCGCAGAGAAACTCCTCGCACTTGACGCAGCAGCGTTTGGCCATCGTCGACTGCGGTGGTGACCTATGACCGCAAGGGTCACAATGGCGGGGCAAGCGTGAATCGATCGCGTCTAAGAGGCTGCGAAGAAGGTGAGCATCTGGAAGGCTATCCACACCACCTTTCGTGTTCAGTTCGTAAACCTGCAGCAATTTGTAAATGCAAAGGACAATTCGATGGTGTGAAGGAACACATGTCAAAACGAAATCCATAGTTTAATTGCTGCCAATAGTGATCGCGTTTGTCTTTCCTCTCTTCGTTCTTTTTCCCTCCTTTCTTGCTTTCTTCCGGTGTTTTTCTCTTTACTTTTCTTTCTTTCTTTCCTTATTTCTTTCCTTCCTCTCTTAAATTATTATTGCATGAAGCCAGACAGAATCCGATACGCTGTAAAAAGTCAGAGAAAGAGAAGTCAATGCCACGATTTGCCAGTTGAGCTATTTATCCAGAAGATTTAGACAGATATAATAGGACTAGCTTTTGAGACGTACATGTAGACACAGAACGTGTTAGACATTATGCGTCTCTATGTGTACATATTGTGCGTGCGCGAGTGCGTGTGCTTGTGTGCGTGTGTTATTGGTAGCCTACCTATGACAGAACAAATGTCAACGATGAAGCCTTTTTTACCTGGTGGCACCATGGGCAGAAGATGCACCAGACTCCGTCGTTTGGTGCCTTCATGGCATTGTTCCTCGCGTACCATTCGATGCAACCCTTGCAGAAGGAATGTCGACATGGCAGCGTCTTTGGATTCTTGAACGGAAAGTGACAGATCCTACAGGTGAATATCTCCGGACGGATTTCTTCGGCTAAAATCGACGCCATAGCCTACTCACCGAACGAATGGCTTACTTCAGTTTAGGCTCTCCTGCTGCAGGTACGCACCGTCTTATAAAAGGCAAACCAAGTGGACCTTTCCAATGTGTCTGTTAATAAGAGGAATCGATATATTTCTCTTTTAAATTACTTGGAAGACGAAATCTCAAAAGAACTTTGCTGGCACTCACTGCACCACATCTAACAGACAAGAAATGGACATTCGCTGACAGTATAACAATACAAGTTAGGTTTACAATTACATTGCAATCACATTAAAATATTTTGATAACAAGTTCGCTCCTCCAGACGTAGTTCGCAACGCTTGACTTAGTTTGTTCGACCCACAAACTATCGTAACATTATTACGTAAAACTCTGTTTGTATTCATCGATATATTCATATTTTATTCTAACTGATAATGACACACAGCACGCACGCTCGCAACACACACACACACACACACACACACACACACACACACACACACACACACACACACACACACACGCACGCTCGCACACACACACACACACACACACACACGCACGCACGCACGCACGCACGCACTCTCATGCATGTAGGCTGAGTAAGCTCTTCTATAGAGGCGTGTGTAGGCCTATACATGTAGTATTAATTGAAAAACTGAATTCTAATTAACCTACCTATTGCACCAAAATGCTGACTGTTTCGCAGAAGTAGTCATCCGCTGCAACTCACTGTCCGTCACAATCGGTGTTAACCATTCGAAGCCAGATAACCAGCGCACTGGTAACGTCAGGAGTCAAGATAATAATAAGTTTATAAACTGACGTGTTGCAACTCGCAGAACGCAGTGCCATTTCGTCACGCGCGGCTGCGTCCGTTATCAGACACACGGACGCATTGCTAGGTCAGCAGCAGCAGCAGCAGCAGCAGCAACAGCAGCAGCAGCAGCAGAGACTGAATTAAGGCTGCATCACTCGAGCATAATCGATGGCAGATCCCTGTCGTCATGCATGCAGTGAGGGCCGTGAAATCAGCTGATCGACCGAACGATGCATGGCATTGATCGGCAACGGTGCATGCAGTTATTCCTTCGCTGAAGTCACAGACGCCACCTCAACGCCACCAAGCGAGACTTAACGACACTCGCCTCTGACTATTCGACAGTGCGACGTACAAGGCTCAGGATTATTATGCGATGCCGGTATATAATCATATCCATAAATGACCTGAAGAGAAATATTGTATGTGTACGGGCCTCTCACGCAACCACTGGTGGCCCATCGAACACATAGAGGCCTACGGATAACCTGTAAATACCAATAGTACCTAATCACACGCTCAAGTGCTGACCTTTAATTGCAGAGTTGTCATTTCGGTGTTTCATAAAAGAAAACTGAAGATTCATTGTTGAATAATTTAAGCTATTACGGGAAGATTGTTGTATTGTTGGATTGCTGTTGTCGTGTTTAAGCTACAATCTAAAATTAATCAAACTGAGGACCAATGAATTTAGAATGTTGTTGTTTGAGATGTGTTATTTACGGCTTCACCAACAGACGTAAATATTCTAAACC
>CAWKMQ010000025.1:0-42701 GCA_963850725.1 Vicinamibacterales bacterium | reverse complement strand
TTGCCGCTGCTTGTGTTTCTGATTCGAGCAGATCACCCGCACCACGCCGCGGCGGCGGACGATCTTGCACTTATCGCAAATGCGCTTGACTGACGCTCGTACCTTCATTCGTTTGTTCCTTTGCTCTCACCCGCGAGAGCACTTCGCAACCATCGGACGTGACCGCAACCGTGTGCTCGAAATGCGCCGACAGGCTGCGATCCGACGTCACCGCCGTCCAGCCGTCTTTCAGTACCTTGACGCCCGCATCGCCGACGTTCACCATCGGCTCGATTGCCAGCACCATACCCTCGGCGAGCCTCGGACCGCGGCCGGGCTCCCCGTAGTTCGGAATCTGCGGCTCTTCGTGCAGCTCCGAACCGATGCCGTGGCCGACAAACTCGCGCACCACCGAAAAGCCGAACTTCTCGACGTGACTCTGCACGGCGTGCCCGATATCCGACACGCGCGCGCCGGCGCGAACCGCTTCGATGGCCTTCCACAGCGACTCTTCCGTCACACGCAGCAGATCGCCTGCCTGCGTCGAAATCTGGCCGACACCGACCGTCACCGCCGAGTCGCCGAAGAAACCGCCCATCTTGGCGCCGAGATCGATCGAGATGATATCGCCATCGCCAAGCACGGTCTTCGTCGACGGAATCCCGTGAACCACCTGCTCGTTCACCGACGCGCAGATCGTCGCCGGGTATCCTTTGTAGCCCTTGAACGCCGGTACGGCGCCGCCCGCGCGAATCTCCCGCTCGGCCAGCGCGTCGAGCTCTTCGGTCGTCACGCCGACCGCCACCGCTTCTCGCAGCTGCTCCAGCACGTGGCCGACGAGCTGATTCACATCGCGCAGCCGCTGCAGCTCTGCCGCAGAGCGACACACGATCATGGCTGCACCGCGGACGCCATGGCGTCGATCTCTGCGGCCAGGTCTGTGGCAACCCGATCGGGCGTCTGCGCCCCGTTGATCGATCGGAACGTCGGCCGCCCGCGGTAGTACTCGACGAGCGGATTGCCCTCGCGGGCATAAACCGCGAGGCGATGGTGCCTCACCTGTTCGTCCTCATCATCAGCTCGCGTCATCAGCCGGCCGCCGCAAACATCGCACGCGTCGGGATTCGTGCCGGGCTCCGCAATCGCGGCGCATCTGCTGCACACGCGACGGCTCTGCATCCGCTTCAACAACTCCGCATCCGGCACCGCCAGATCGATGACCACGAGCGGCGTTCCCTGCACCACGGTATCGAGCGCCCGAGCTTGCGGCACGGTTCGCGGAAACCCGTCGAGGATGTACCCACCCGCGGCGTCGGATCGCGCCAGCCGCTCCTTGACGATGCGCGACCATCTCGTCGTCGCCGAGAAACTCGCCCCGATCGATCAACTCCTTCGCGCGCATCCCCAGTTCCGACCCGTTCTGCGCCGCTTCGCGCAGCATGTCTCCCGTGGAGATCTTCGGGATCCCGCGCGCCTGCGCCAGCCGCACGGCCTGCGTCCCCTTGCCCGACGCCGGGGGGCCGAGCATCACGACGCGAAGGCCCATCTAGCCGCGGCGGCCTCGTATACGCGTCTTCTTCATGAAGCCGTCGTAGTGCCTCATGATGAGCTGCGACTCGACCTGCTGAATCGTATCCATCGCCACGCCGACGATGATCAGCAGCGTCGTGCCGCCGAAATAGAACTGCACGCCCATGCCCTGCGTGATGAAGCGCGGCAGGTTGGCATCGAGCCATTCGCCGACGAACGGAATCGGCGCCACTCTGAACCCGGTAATCAGAAACTCCGGCAGAATCGCGATGAGCGCCAGGTAAATCGCGCCGGCCAGCGTGATGCGGGTCAGAATCGTGTCGATGTACTCCGCCGTGCGCTTGCCGGGACGGATGCCCGGAACGAACCCGCCGTACTTCCGCATGTTCTCCGCCACGTCATCGGGATTGAAGATGATGGCGGTGTAGAAATACGCGAAAAAGATGATCAGGCTGATGTACAGAAGGTTGTACAGCGGCATCCCCATCTGCAGCTGATCGGTGACCCGCGTCATCCAGTGCGTCGGGTCGTTGGCGAACATCTGCGCCAGCGTCGCCGGAAACGCGAGAATGGACGAGGCGAAGATGACCGGGATGACGCCGCCGGTGTTGACCTTCAGCGGAATGTGCGTGCTCGCGCCGCCGTACATGCGCCGGCCGACCACACGCTTCGCGTACTGCACGGTGATGCGGCGGCTGCCGCGCTCCACGAAGATGATCGCGGCAATCACCGCGATCATGACGCACAGGAGCAGGATCAGCCGGATCAGGCCCAGCTGACCGGTTCGCAGCTGATCGAACGTCGTCAGGATGGCCTGCGGCCCGTTGACGACGATGCCCGCGTAGATGATGAGCGACATGCCGTTGCCGATGCCCCGCTCGGTGATCTGCTCGCCGAGCCACATGATGAGCGTCGTGCCCGTCGTCAGCGTCAGCACCGTCATCAGGCGGAAGCCCCAGCCCGGGCTGTAGACCAGCGGCAGCCCGCCGGCAACCTGCGTCGACCGCTCGAGCCAGATGGCGATGCCGAGCGACTGCACCACGCTGAGCAGGATCGTCCCGTAGCGCGTGTACTGCGTGATCTTGCGCCGGCCGAGCTCGCCTTCCTTCGAAATGCGCTCGAGGTACGGCCAGACCACCGTCAGCAGCTGGAGAATGATCGACGCGCTGATGTACGGCATGATGCCGAGCGCGAAGATCGTCATCTGCGACAGGTTCCGTCCCGAGAACATGTCGTACAACCCGAACATCGTCCCGCGCGCCTGCTCGGCGAGCTGCTGAAGCGCCGCCAGATTCACGCCCGGAATCGTGATGTGGCTCCCGATGCGGTACGCCACCAGCAGCCCCAGCGTGAAGAGCAGCCGCTTGCGCAGCTCGGCGATCGCGAACAGATTTTTGACGCTGTCGATGGCCATGTGCTTACAGAGTTTCTGCCGCGCCGCCAGCCGCCGCGAGCTTCTTCGCCGCCTCGGCGCTGAACTTGTGCGCGCGCACCGTCAACCCTTTCGAAATTTCACCGCGGCCGAGCACCTTCACCCGCTCCGCCGATGCCGGCACCAGCCGGCGCTCGCGCAGCAGATCGAGCGTCACGACCGTGCCCGCGTCGAACCGCTCGCCCAGCGTATCGAGATTCACCACGGCGTACTCGATGCGGAACGGGTTGTGAAACCCGCGCTTCGGCACGCGCCGCTTGAGCGGCATCTGGCCGCCTTCGAAGCCGACCTTGCGCTTGAAGCCCGAGCGCGATTTCGCGCCCTTGTGTCCACGCCCTGCCTGCGTGCCCTGGCCCGAGCCATGACCGCGGCCGACGCGCTTCTTCGAATGCTTGGCCCCCTTGGGAGGCTTCAGATTTGATAAATCCATGCGTCCCTACATCCCTGGTCCTTAATCCCCAGTCCTCACTATTCCAGTCAACCGTGACCAGGTGACGAATCTTGTGAATCATGCCGCGCGTCGCGGGCGTATCGGCATCTCGATCGTGTGACGCATACGGCGGAGCCCGAGCCCTTCGACCACGGCTGCCTGTTTCCGACCAAATCCAATCGTGCTCTTGACGAGCGTCACCTTGACACGCTTGTCGCCGGCCGGCTTGGCTGTTCTTTTTGGCATGGCGGTTTAACCCTTTGAAATGGCAAGGTCTTCCAGGTCCTTGCCGCGCAGCCGCGCAACCATCACCGGATCTTTCAGCGACATCAGCCCGTTGAACGTGGCGCGCACGACGTTGTGCGGATTGGCCGATCCCAGCGACTTGGTCAGCACGTTCTGCAACCCCGCCGACTCGACGACCGCGCGCACCGCGCCGCCCGCGATGATGCCCGTGCCGTCCGGCGCCGGCTTCAGCAAGACGGCGCCCGATCCGAACTTGCCGACCACCGGGTGCGGAATCGTCGTGCCCTGCAGGGGCACGCGAATCAGGCCTTTTTTCGCCGACTCGATCCCCTTCTTGATGGCCGACGGCACTTCCTTCGCTTTACCCACGCCAAACCCCACCACGCCATGGCCGTCGCCGACGACGACGAGCGCGCTGAAGCTCAGATTCTTGCCGCCCTTCACGACCTTCGTGACGCGGTTAATCGACACCACGGTGTCCTTGATGTCGAGCTGCGATGGATCGATTTTCTCGCGAATACGCTGCATAAAATTAATCTACCAATCTGCGAATCTGCCAATCTTCCAATAGTGCGTCAGAACTCCAGGCCTGCTTTGCGCGCGGCGTCGGCCACCGCCTGAATCCGGCCGTGATACAGGTAGCCGTTGCGGTCGAACACGACCTTGGTGATGCCCTTGTCCTTCAGACGCTGCGCGATGGTCTGGCCGATGAACTCCGCACCCGCCTTGTTGCCGCCGCGCGTCTTGCCGCTCAATCCCGACTTCAGCGCGGGCTCGGTCGTCGCCGCCGACGCCACGGTCTTGCCGGTCATGTCGTCGATCACCTGCACGTAGATGTGCGCCAGGCTGCGGAACACCGTCAGGCGCGGACGCTGCTCGTTGCCCGCGATGCGCTTGCGCAGCCGCAGCTTGATTCGCTGACGCCGATCTTCTCGAGTCTTGATACGCATATGTTCTCTTCGCTGTCTGGCTTCAGGCGTCCGGCTTCAGGCGTTTCTGCCATTTGCCATCTGCCATTTGCCATTACTTCGTGCCCGTCTTGCCGGCCTTCTTCTTCAACTGCTCGCCCGTGTACCGCACGCCCTTCTGCTTGTACGGATCGGGCTTGCGCAGCCGGCGGATGTTCGCGGCGACCTGCCCCACCAACTGGCGGTCGACGCCGGTCACCGTCACGTGCGTCTGCTTGTCGATCGCGATGTCGATGCCGGTGGGCACGTCGAAGACCACCGGGTGCGAGTATCCCGAGCGCAAACACGACCTGCTTGCCCCTGACCTCGCGCGCGGTATCCGACGCCGACGATGTCGAGCTCGCGCTTGAAGCCTTCGGTCACGCCGAGCACGCCGTTGGCCGCGAGGCTGCGCGCAAGCCCGTGAAACTTGCCGAGCTCGGGATCCTCACGCTCGAGGGCCGCCTTGAGCTGCCCGTCCACGACCTCGAAGGCGATGCCGGGCGGAATCCGCTGCGTCAGCTTCCCTTTCGGTCCCTGAATATCAAGCGCGCCGGGCGCGACCTTGACGGTGACGCCCTTTGGCAACGAAATCGGTTTCTTTCCAATTCGCGACATTGTCTAATCCCTAATCCCTCAGTTTCCGAGTGCTACCACACGTTGCAAAGCACTTCGCCGCCCACGCCGGCACGCTGTGCGGCGCGGCCCGTCATGACGCCGCGCGACGTCGTCAGGATGCTCGTGCCGAGCCCGCCGAGCACCGGCGGAACTTCGGTACTGCGGAAATAGACGCGGCGGCCGGGCCGGCTGATGCGCTCGACGCCGGTGATGACCTTCTCGCCGTGCGGCCCGTACTTCAGAAGAATGCGAATGAGCTGCCGGGGCGCGACGGCCTTGGCGGCCTCGGGCGATTTCTCGTCCACGAGCTTGTAGCCCTGGATGTAGCCCTCGTCTTCGAGAATGCGCGCGATCTCGACTTTCAGCTTCGACGCGGGCACATCGACACGGGGATGTTTCGCAATGACGGCATTGCGAAGGCGCGTGAGCATATCGGCGATTGGATCTGTCATAGTGTCTGTTCTCTGTCGTTCTCAGTTTTCAGTTCTCAGTTTTCAGTGGTTCTCATCACGGCTGAGAACCGACAACTGAAAACTGACGACTACCTGCTACCAGCTGCTCTTGGTGACGCCCGCGACGTCGCCCTGGAGCGCCAGCTTGCGGAAGCACAGCCTGCACAGCGCGAACTTGCGCAGGTAGGCGCGCGGCCGGCCGCACAGGTGGCAGCGGTTCCGCAGCCGGACCTTGAACTTCGGTGTCTTCTGTTCCTTCGCGATCTTTGCCGTTGTAGCCATGCTTCCTTATCGCTGTCTTCAGTTCCAGTTTTCAGTTTTCAGTTCTAACCGAGTGACTCAGTTCTGCCTGAACGGCATGCCGATCAACTGAAGCAGCTTGCGCGCTTCCTGATCGGTCCGGGCCGTCGTCACGACCGACACGTTCATGCCGCGCGACTTGTCGACCTTGAGGTAATCGATTTCCGGAAACAACAACTGGTCTTTGAGCCCGAGCGTGAAGTTGCCGCGCCCGTCGAACCCCTTCGGCGACACGCCGCGGAAGTCGCGCACGCGCGGCAGCGCGATCGCCAGCAGGCGGTCCAGGAACTCGTACATCCGCTCGCCGCGCAGCGTCACGCTGGTGCCGACCGGCTGGCCCTTGCGCACCTTGAAGGCCGCGATCGACTTCTTCGCGCGGCGCACCACCGGCTTCTGGCCGGTAATGCTCGCGAGCTCGGCCGATCCGACCTCGATGAGCTTCGCGTTCGACGTCGCCTCGCCCAGGCCCATGTTCACGACGACCTTCTTGATCTTCGGAACGGCCATGACGTTCTTGTAGCCGAACTCCTTGGTGAGCGCCGGCACGACTTCTTTCTCGTAGCGTTCTCTCATGCGGCTCATTTATCCACCACTCCCTCGCACTTGCGGCAGATCCGCACCTTGCGGCCATCGCCGAGCAGCTTGTGGCCGATACGCGTCTGCGCGCCGCACTCGGGGCACAGGAGCTGCACGTTCGACGCGTGCAGCGACGCCTCGCGTTCGACGATGCCGCCCTTGATGTTGCGCTGCGGGTTCGGCTTCGTGTGGCGCTTGATCATGTTGACGCCTTCGACGACGAGCCGGTTTCGCAGCGGTTCGACCTTCAACACCCGCCCCTTCTTGCCGCGGTCCTTGCCCGCGATCACGAGGACGTTGTCGTTCTTCCGAATCGGACTCTGCAGTTGCGACATATCTGTTTCTCACGGCGAACTGAGTTCCGCCCTACCAGTGGTCCCTGGTAGCCCTACCGACGGTCCCTGGTAAGGCGCGACTTGACGTTGCGCTACAGCACCTCTGGCGCCAGCGAAATAATCTTCATGAACCGGCGCTCGCGCAGCTCGCGCGCGACCGGCCCGAACACGCGCGTGCCGATCGGTTCGCGCTGGTCGTTGATGAGCACCGCCGCGTTGCGATCGAAACGGATGTAGCTGCCGTCCTTCCGGCGCTGCTCCTTCACGGTGCGGACGATGACGGCCTTCACGACCTGGCCCTTCTTGACCGTGCCGTCGGGAATCGCTTCCTTGACCGAGGCGGTCACGATGTCGCCGAGCCGCGCGTAGCGCCCCGTCGATCCGCCAATCGGGTTGATGATGGCGATCTTGCGCGCGCCCGAATTGTCGGCCACGTCGAGAATCGATCGCATCTGAATCATGACTGATCTCCAGAGTCTCTCAGTTTTCAGTTCTCAGTTTTCAGACCGGAAACTGACGACTGACGACTGACAACTGATGACTGACAACTACACCGTCGCGGGCCGGACGATTTTCGTCACGACCCACCGCTTGCGCTTGCTCAGCGGACGGCTCTCGACGATGGCGACGCGGTCGCCGATCTTCGCCGTGTTGTTCTCGTCGTGCGCGACGAACTTCGACGTGCGCCGCTCGGTCTTGCCGTACAGCCCGTGACGCACCTGCCATTCGACCGCGACCACGCAGGTCTTCTGCATCTTGTTGCTGACGACGACGCCTTCCTTTTCAGACTTTTCCGCCATTACGCCTTCCCCTGCTTTTCCGTAATCACCGTCTTGATGCGCGCCAGATCGCGGCGCGTGAACCGCAGCTTGAGCGGCGCGTCGAGCTGGCCGAGCGACTGCTGCAGCCGCATCCGGAAGAGCTGATCCTCGAGCTCCTTGGCGCGCGCCTGCAGGTCGTCGACCGAGAGATCTCGCAGTTCGGCCACATCCATCATGACGCTTTCTCCTCGGCGAAGCGGGTCGCGAACTTCGTCAGGATGGGCAGCTTCGACGCCGCGAGCTTCAGCGCCTCACGCGCCTCGGTCGCCGTCACGCCTTCCATCTCGAACAGAATCTTGCCGGGCCGGACGACGCACACCCACTGATCGGGCGCGCCCTTGCCCTTGCCCATTCGCGTTTCCTGCGGCTTCTTGGTGATCGGCTTGTCGGGAAACACGCGCACCCAGATCTTGCCGCCGCGCTTGATGAACCGCGTCATGGCCACGCGGGCCGCTTCGATCTGCCGGTCGGTCAGCCAGCACGGCTCGAGCGCCCGGAGACCGAAGTCGCCGAACGACACGTCGGAGCCGCGCCACGCCTTGCCCTTCATGCGGCCGCGCTGCTGTTTCCGATACTTGACTTTCTTCGGCATCAACATAACGTTGTCTTCTTTATTGTCGTGGGGCCCCACCCCCGACCTGTCCTCGCGACCTTCGGTCGCTCGGCTTGGTTACACCGCCAGACTGCTAGTCGCGCTCGCGACTAGTCCCTAATCCCCAATCCCTGTGCTTATTGCCGCGCGTCGCGCGGGCCAGACGGCCGGCGCGGAGCGCGCTCGCGGAACTCCTGCTCTTCGCGCGGGCTCTTCGGAGTCAGACGCTCGCCCTTGTAGAGCCACGTCTTGACGCCGATCTGGCCGTACGTCGTGCTCGCCTCGGCGAAGCCGTAATCGATGTCGGCGCGCAGCGTCTGCAGCGGAAGCTGGCCGTGCAGGTACCACTCCGAGCGCGCGATTTCGGCGCCGTTCAGGCGGCCGGACACGCGCACCTTGATCCCGCGCGCGCCAAACCGCAACGCCGATTCGACCGCTTTGCGCATCGCGCGGCGGAACGCGACGCGCTTCTCGAGCTGCATCGCCACCGACTCGGCAATCAACTGCGCGTCGAGCTCGGGCTTCTGGATCTCCTGAATGTTGATGAAGACCTCGCGGTTGGTCCGCTTCTGGATCTCGGCCTTCAGCTTCTCGACTTCCGTGCCCTTGCGGCCGATGATGATGCCCGGCCGGGATGTGTGGATGTCGATCTTCAGCTTGTTGGCGGCGCGCTCGGTCTCGATCTTCGCGACGCCGGCGTGCGAAAACCGCTTCTTGAGATCCGCGCGCAGCGCGAGATCCTCGTGGAGCAGCTTCGCGTAGTCGCGATCGGCGAACCAGCGCGACTTCCACGTCTTGTTGAATCCGAGCCGGAATCCGTACGGATGAACTTTCTGACCCACGTTTGCTCCTGGCAGGGCTGAAGCCCTGCGCTACCGTTTCCGTGCTGGCCGCACCTATTTCTTCTTGGGCGCTGCGCTCTTCTTCGCGGGCGCCGCCTTCTTCCTCGCTGGCGCCTTGGCTTTCTTCGCCGCGCCCTTTGGCGCCGCCTTGGCCTTCACCGCAGGCGCTTTTTCACCGCGCTTCGATGCCGGTTCCGGCACGACCTCCGCGATGTCCAGCGGCCGCTCCGCCACGTGCACCGTCAGGTGCGCCGTGCGCTTCACCACGCGGAACGCCCGGCCCATCGGGGCGGGACGAATCCGCTTCATCGACGGCCCCTGGTTGGCGTAGCACGCCGACACAAAGAGGCGATCGACGTCGCCGCCGAATCCATCCTTCTGCTGCGCGTTGGCGATCGCCGAACGGAGCAGCTTGGAGATGTCGTGCCCCACGCCTTTACGCGTGAACTGCAGTGTGGCCAGCGCGCGGTTCACATCACGGCCGCGGATCAGATTCATCACCAGGCCCGCCTTCTGGGCAGAGGTGCGGACGTATCGAGCTGTCGCCTGCGCTTCAATCGCCATGACTAGGCACCCGCCTTCGCGCCGCCGCCCGCACCGGCGCCGCCTGCGCCAGCCGGAGCCGGCGCGGCCGCGGCCATCTGCGCGGCTTTCTCGGTCTTCGTCGTGTGCCCCTTGAACGTCTTGGTCGGCGAGAACTCGCCGAGCTTCTGTCCGACCATGTTCTCGGTGACGTAGACCGGAATGAACTTCTTGCCGTTGTGCACCGCGAGCGTGTGCCCCACCATTTCGGGCACCACGGTCGAGCGGCGCGACCAGGTCTTGACGACCTTCTTCTCGTTCGTGCGATTCATCGCTTCGATCTTCTCGAGCAGCGGTGTATCGACGAAGGGACCTTTTTTCAGTGATCGACTCATAGCGGCTACCTGGCGCCTTTCGGCCGGCGCTGGACGATGAACTTGTCTGTCGCTTTGTGATTGCGCGTCTTGTATCCCTTGGTCGGCAGGCCCCACGGCGACACGGGATGCCGTCCGCCCGACGTCTTGCCTTCGCCGCCGCCATGCGGGTGATCGACCGGGTTCATGACGACCCCGCGGTTGTGCGGACGGCGGCCCAGCCAGCGGCTGCGGCCGGCCTTGCCGATCGACACGTTCTCGTGATCGAGGTTGCCGACCTGACCGACGGTCGCGTAGCACACGATCGCGATGTGGCGAATCTCACCCGAGGGCATCTTCACCGATGCATAGTCGCCCTCTTTGGCAACCAGCTGCACCGACGATCCCGCGCTCCGGGCAATCTGTCCGCCCTTCCCCGGCTTCAGCTCCACGTTGTGGAGCATCGTGCCGAGCGGAATGTTCTTCAGCGGCAGCGCATTGCCCGGAAGAATGTCCACGTTGTCGCCGGCGACCACGCTGTCGCCGACCTTCAGGCCGAGCGGCTGCAGGATGTACCGCTTCTCGCCGTCGCTGTAGGTGACGAGCGCGATGCGCGCCGACCGGTTGGGGTCGTACTCGATCGTGGAGATTTTTCCCGGAATGTCTTTCTTGTCGCGCTTGAAGTCGATGATGCGGTACAGCCGCTTGTGACCACCGCCGCGCCACCACGACGTCAGCTCGCCATGATTGTTACGGCCGCCCGACCGGTGCAGGTTCTCGACCAGCGGCTTGTGCGGCTTGCTCGTCGTCAGGTCGTCGAATGTCTGGACCGTCTGAAAGCGCCGTCCGGGTGACGTCGGTTTGTAGGTTCTAATGCCCATTGTCTGCCTCAGGCTCCTTCAAAGAACTCCGGGAGCTTTTCCCCTTCGCGCAGCTTCACGTAAGCTTTCTTCCAATCCGAGCGCTGCCCGGCGAAGCGTCCCTGACGCTTCACCTTGCCGTGCGCAATAGCCGTGCGGACGTGTTCGACCTTCGAGCCGAGCAGCGTCTCGATCGCGCGCTTGATTTCCGTCTTGTTCGCGTGGGTCGCCACCTCGAACACGATCGTCCGGCCATCCCGCTCGCGCAGGATGGACGTCTTCTCGGTGATGAGCGGCCTGACGGATGACGTCTGTCAGTTTCATAAGCTCTCAGCTCTCAGCACTCAGTTTTCGACTCCAGGACTCTTCAGTCTCCGGGACTCTCGGACTCCTGGACTCTTTACAGTTCCTGCAGTTTCTCCACCGCCGCTTTGGTCGCAATGACCTTCGACGCGTCCATCACGTCGCGTGCCGCCACGCGCGCGCTCGAGAGGAACTGCACGCCAGGGATGTTGCGAACGGCGAGCCCCAGCTTCTCGTCCGGCTTCACGTCGATCAGCAGGGCCTTGCCATCGGCGCCAAGACGCTTCAACAACTCGGTCGCGCCTTTCGTCTTGCTCTCGGCGGCGCTCAATGCGTCGACCACAACCAGCGCACCATCCTGAACCCGCTGCGCGAGAGCGGCAACAATCGCGCCGCGCTTCACCTTGCTCGGCAGCTGGAAATCGTAGCTGCGCGGCTGCGGGCCGAACACGGTGCCGCCGTGACGCCACAACGGATTGCGCACGCTGCCGACCCGCGCGCGACCGGTGCCCTTCTGCTTCCACGGCTTGCGGCCGCTCCCCGCCACGTTCGCGCGATTCTTGGTCTTGTGCGTGCCACGGCGCACCGACGCGTTCGTGTGCACGACCGACTCCCAGATGAGCGCGTCGTTCACGCGGCCGCCGAACGCCTCGTCGCTCAGCTCGAGCGAGCCGACCTTCTTGTTGCTCTGTGTTGACGATGTCGATCTTCATACAGCCCTAGCCCTCAGCCCTGAGCCCTCAGCTTTGCTTCTTGCCCTTCGGCTTTTCAACCTGCGCGACCTTGATCCGTTTCGCCGTCACGGCCTTGCGGATGATGACGTAGCCGGTGGGCGCACCGGGTATCGCGCCCCGCACGATCAGCAGGTTGTTCTCCGGATCGACCTTGGCCACCTTCAGGTTTCGAACCGTCACGCGGTCGCCGCCCATGCGTCCGTGCCGCGCGCATCCCCTTGACGACGCGCGAGGGAAAGGACGAGGCGCCGATCGAGCCCGGGCGCACGATGGAACATCGAGCCGTGTGTCGCCGCGCCGCCGGCGAAGTGGTGGCGCTTCACGACGCCCTGAAAGCCCTTGCCGCGGCTCGTGCCGATGATGTCGACGCGTTCGCCGTTCTCGAACATCGTGACGAGAACCTGATCGCCGACTTTCGGATCGCCGTCTTTCGCGAGCGTCACTTCCCGCAACACCCGCGTCGGCGGCACGTTCGCCTTCTTGTAATGACCGGCGAGCGGCTTCGTCACCCTCGCCGGCTTGCTGTCGACGAGCCCGAGCTGCACCGATTCGTAGCCGTCGGTCGAGGCGGTCTTCCGCTGCACGACCACGCACGGGCCCGCTTTGATGACCGTCGCGGGCACGACCGAGCCGTCCTCGGTGAACAGCTGCGTCATGCCGACTTTGCGTCCAATGATTCCTGTAACCATAGCTATCAGCTCTCAGCTTTCAGCCATCAGTCGGTTCAGCTGACAGCTACTGAGAGCTGACAGCTGACCAGCTGATCAGCTGCCCTATTTCACGTGCTCTTTTCCGAACGCCTTGATCTCGACGTCGACGCCGGCCGGCAGATCGAGCTTCATCAGCGCGTCGACGGTTTGCGGCGTCGGCTCGAAGATGTCGATCAGACGCTTGTGCGTCCTGATCTCGAACTGCTCGCGCGACTTCTTGTCGACGTGCGGCGAGCGCAGCACGGTCCACTTGTTGATGGCCGTCGGCAGCGGAATCGGGCCGGCGAGACGGGCGCCCGTGCGCTTGGCGGTGTCGACGATCTCGGTCGTCGACTGGTCGAGCACGCGCGAGTCATACGCCTTTAATCTGATCCGAATCTTGTCGCTGAACATCGCACTCATTGTTTTTCCTAATCCCTAATCCCTAATCCCCAATCGCTCAGGGTTCGGGCTATTTCCCCTGCGCCTTTGCCACAACTTCTTCACTGACATTCGACGGCGCCTGCTCGTAGCGATCGAAGTGCATCGAGTAGGTCGCGCGGCCCTGCGTGCGCGACCGCAGGTCGGTGGCGTAGCCGAACATCTCCGACAATGGCACCCGCGCCTGGATGATCTGCGTGCCGCCCCTGTCTTCCTGGGAATGAATGTGGCCGCGCCGGCTCGAGAGGTTGCCCATCACGTCGCCCATGTGTTCCTTCGGGACGACGACTTCGACGCGCATCACCGGCTCGAGCAACACAGGCTTGGCCTTCTTGGCGGCATCCTGAAACGCCATGGAGCCGGCAATCTTGAACGCCATTTCCGACGAGTCGACCTCGTGGAACGAACCGTCGTACAGCTCGATGCGCACGTCATCGACCGGATAGCCCGCGAGCACGCCCCGCGTCAGCGCTTCCTTGATCCCCTGGTCGATCGGCTTGATGAATTCCTTCGGGATGGAACCGCCGGTGGTTTCGTTCTCGAAGATATAGCCGCTGCCGGGCTCGCCCGGATACAGATGGATCTTCACGTGGCCGTACTGGCCCCGGCCGCCGGTCTGCTTGGAGTACTTCATTTCGCCATCGGCCGGGCGCGTCAGCGTTTCCTTGTAAGCGACCTGTGGCTTGCCGACCGTGGCCTCCACGCTGAACTCGCGCTTGAGGCGGTCGACGATGATCTCCAGATGCAGCTCGCCCATGCCGGCGATGATGACCTGGCCGGTCTGCTGGTCGGTCTGCACCTGGAAGGTCGGATCCTCGGCCATCAGTTTCTGGAGGCCGATTCCAAGCTTCTCCTGGTCGGACTTCGTCCTGGGCTCGATCGCCAGCGAGATGACCGGCTTCGGGAAATCCATCGACTCGAGCACGATCGGATGTTTCTCGTCGCACAGCGTGTCGCCCGGTCGAGACGCTCTTGAGCCCGACCGCCGCCGCGATATCGCCCGAGTAGACTTCCTTGATCTCTTCGCGCTTGTTCGCGTGCATTTTCAGCAGGCGGCCGATGCGCTCGGATTTCTGCTTCGTCGCGTTGTAGACGGTCGAGCCGGCGGTCAGGACGCCCGAATAGACGCGGAAGAACGTGAGCTGACCCACGAACGGGTCGGTCATGATCTTGAATCCGAGCGCGGCAAACGGCGCATCGTCTTTGGCCGGGCGCTCGATGAGCGCGGCCTCCGGATGGTCGGGGTCGACCTTCTTGTCGGGGTCGATGCCGGCAATCGCGGGCACGTCGAGCGGCGACGGCAGAAAATCGACGACCGCGTCGAGCAGCGGCTGGACGCCCTTGTTCTTGAAGGCGGATCCGCAGATGACCGGCACGAACGCGCCCTGTCCCTTCTCGCGGACCGAGCTGTTGACGCGCTTGCGAATCGCCGCCTTGATTTCCGCTTCGGTCGGCTCTTCTCCGTGGAGGTACTTCTCGAGAATCTTGTCGTCGGCCTCGCTGACCTTTTCGATCAGCTGCTCGCGATAGTGCTTCGCCTCGTCCATCATGTCGGCCGGGATCTCGCCGACGATGTAGTCGGCGCCCATCGTCTCGTCCTTGTAGGTAATCGACTTCATTTTCACGAGGTCGATGACGCCGGCGAAATGTTCTTCCGAGCCGATCGGCAGCTGAATGGCGACGGGATTCGCTTCGAGCTTGGAGATGATCTGGTCGAAGGTGCGCTTGAAGTCCGCACCGATGCGGTCCATCTTGTTGACGAAGCAGATGCGCGGCACGCGGTACTTGTCCGCCTGGCGCCACACCGTTTCCGACTGGGGCTCGACGCCGGCCACCGAATCGAACACGGCGACCGCGCCGTCGAGCACGCGCAGCGAGCGCTCGACCTCGGCGGTGAAGTCGACGTGACCGGGCGTGTCGATGATGTTGACGCGGTGATCGCGCCAGAAGCAGGTGGTGGCGGCCGACGTGATCGTGATGCCGCGCTCCTGTTCCTGCTCCATCCAGTCCATGACGGCGGTGCCTTCGTGCACTTCGCCGATCTTGTACGTAATACCGGTGTAGAACAGGATCCGCTCTGTCGTCGTCGTCTTGCCGGCATCGATGTGCGCCATGATGCCGATGTTCCGCGTTTTTTCTAACGAATGTGACCTGGGCATAACTAAACTTCTAACTAATCTTACATCTCACGTTTCACTCTACCAGCGGTAGTGCGCAAACGCCTTGTTCGCCTCTGCCATCCGGTGCGTGTCTTCGCGCTTCTTCACCGCGCCGCCCCGCAGGTTGGCCGCGTCCATCAACTCGTTCGCGAGCTTTTCCTGCATGGTCTTGCCGTCGCCGCGCGCCCGCGCGAAGCCGACGAGCCAGCGGATGCTGAGCGACAGGCGGCGATTCGGGTTCACTTCGACCGGCACCTGATAGTTGGAGCCGCCGACGCGCCGCGACTTCACCTCGAGGCTCGGCTTGACGTTGTCGACCGCCTTCTTGAACACCTTGAGCGGGTCGTCGCCGGTCTTCTCTTTGATGATGTCGAAGGAGCGGTAGAGGATGCCCTCGGCCGTGTTCTTCTTTCCGCCGTGCATCACCGTGTTGATGAAGCGGGTGACGAGCTGGCTCTGGTAGAGCGGGTCCGCAGCCAGTTCGCGTTTCGCGATCACTCTTCTTCGCGGCATATCTAATCCCTAATCCCCAATCGCCTAATCCCGAGCGCCCTCAGTCTAGGCCTTCGGTCTCTTCGCGCCGTACTTCGAACGTCCCTGCTTGCGCCCCTGCACGCCGACCGCGTCGAGCGTGCCGCGCACCACGTGGTAGCGCACGCCGGGCAGATCCTTCACGCGGCCGCCGCGGATGAGCACGAGCGAGTGCTCCTGAAGGTTGTGGCCGACGCCCGGAATGTAGGTCGTCACCTCGATGCCGTTGGTCAGGCGCACGCGCGCGACCTTGCGAAGCGCCGAGTTCGGCTTCTTCGGCGTCTGCGTGAACACCCGCACGCACACGCCGCGCTTCTGCGGGCTGTTCTGCAGCGCGGGGCTCTTGGTCTTGCTGACGATCTTCATCCGACCATGGCGGACAAGCTGACTGATAGTCGGCACGAGAAAAAACTCCACCAGCGAATGAGGCAGAACCTCATCAGCTCAAAGCGCGTCGGGCCTAGAAGCCGCAATGGCTTGGCGCCCGATGCAATACGCTATTGATAATGTTGTGTTGCGCCGCGGTCCTTCCGCGAGCCGTGCTAAGGAAAGTGGCCTTAGAAGCCTCTTCCGTGCGGTTCGGAGTCAGATAGGGTTTCCTGACTCCAATACAACCTGACGAATATAACATCAAGACTTTAGGAGACGCAACCATGGCAGACGTCGTGACGACCCCTTCGGGCCTGAAATTCGAGGATCTCCAGGCCGGTTCGGGCGCTGTTGCATGCAGCGGACAAAAAGCGAAGGTTCACTACACCGGCTGGCTGACGACCGGCGAGAAGTTCGACTCGTCGGTCGATCGAAACGACCCGTTCGAGTTCACGCTCGGCGCCGGCGAGGTTATTAAAGGATGGGACGAGGGCGTGGCCGGGATGAAAATCGGCGGAAAACGGCGCCTCACGATCCCCGCCGCCCTGGGTTACGGCGCGCGCGGCGCGGGAGGGGTGATCCCGCCGAACGCGGAGCTGATATTCGAAGTGGAACTGCTCGGCCTGCGGTGAACTCATAAGAACAGGAGATTAAGTAGAACGTCCTAATCTCTTAGTCTCCTGTTTCGAACCGTATCAGTTGATCCAGTCGGCGACGAACACGTTCGTCTCGCCCTCGGTCTTCGCGTTCCGGTTCGAGCCGAAGACGAGCTTCTTCCCGTCGGGCGAGAACATGGGGAATCCGTCGAAGGTGTTGTTGAACGTGATCTGCTCGAGGCCGGTGCCGTCGAGGTTGATCATGAAGATGTCGAAATCGCGGCCTTTCGGATCCTTGATGTTCGAGGCAAAGATGATGCGCTTGCCGTCGGGGTGCCAGGCGGGGGCGAAGTTGGCGCCGCCGAGCTTCGTCACCTGACGCAGGTTGCTGCCGTCGCGGTTCATCACGAAAATCTCGAGCGTCGTGGGACGCCACAGCCCTTCCTTCAGCAATCCCTGGTAGTCGGCCAGCTCTTTCGCCTCGCTGATCGGGCGTCCCCTGAACACGATCTGCTTGCCATCGGGTGAGAACCAGGGTCCACCATCCGGTCCGGCACGATTCGTCAGCCGGCGCACATCCGAGCCGTCGCCGTTCATCGAGTAGATCTCCATGTCGCCGTCGCGAACGCTGGTGAACACGATGCGGCCGTCAGGTCCAATCGTCGCTTCCGCGTCGTACCCGGGTGTGCTCGTCAGGCGCCTGGCGTTCGACCCGTCGGGCGACGATCGGAAGATGTCGTAGTCGGGATAGACCGGCCACACGTACCCGCGCGAAAAACTCGGCCGTGGCGGACACGCGGCCGATCCGAGGTGGGTCGACGCGTAGATGATCGACTTGCCGTCCGGAAAGAAGTACCCGCACGTCGTGCGCCCGCCCTTGCTCAACTGTTTCTTGTTCGAGCCATCGACGTTCATCGTGAATATCTGGTCGCAGGTATCCGGCGTGCCCGGGTTGGTCTGATAGATGAGCTGCTTGCCGTCCGGCGCGAAGTACGCCTCGGCGTTCTCGCCGCCCGAGGTCAACTGGGTCACATTCGACAGATGACGCTCGGTCTGCGGCGCCTGGCCGTAGGTCGCGATGCCGGCAAACACCAGAACGGCGGCGAGTGCGGGAGTTCGATTGCGCATGATTCGCCATTATCATCTCGAAATGGAGCGAAAAGGCTCCCGGGCCTTTCTGGCAGTCGGAAATCGCGCGGGCCGTGCACGCGCGCGGCGGCCGCGCGCTCATCGTCGGTGGATGGGTGCGCGATCGGCTGCTCGGCGCAGCGACTCCAAAGACCTCGACATGGAAGTCTTCGGCATCGCCGCGGCCGACCTCCCGCGCTGCTCGCGCCGTTCGGCCGGGTCGAACCCATCGGACAAAGCTTTCCCGTCTACAAGATCGGCACGATCGACATCGGCCTTCCGCGGCGCGAGTCGAAGTCGGGACGCGGCCACAAGGCCTTCGTCGTCGAAGGCGACCCCGACATGTCGCTCGAGGACGCCGCCCGCCGGCGGGATTTCACCATCAACGCCATCTCGTGGGATCCGCTCACGGACACCTACGAGGATCCGTTCGAGGGCCGGCGCGATCTCGAGCGCAAGGTCCTGCGCGTCGTCGACGAGACGACGTTTGCCGACGACAGTCTTCGCGTGCTGCGTGCGCTGCAGTTTGCGGCGCGCTTCGAGCTGACGCTGGACGAGAACACCAGGGCGCTGTGCCGCGCGATTCGGCTCGACGATCTGCCGCCGGAACGAATCTGGGGAGAGCTCGAAAAGCTGTTGCTGCGGGCCGCGCGGCCGTCGATCGGATTTGCGCTCGCGCTCGAGCTTGGCGTCGTCGATCAGCTGTTTCCCGAGCTGAAAGCGCTCGTCGGCTGCCAGCAGGAGCCCGAGTGGCATCCCGAAGGCGACGTGTGGGTGCACACGCTGATGGTCATCGACCAGGCGCGGCGGCGCATCGACGATCTCGACCACGCCGATCAGCTGATCGTCATGCTCGGCGCCGTGACGCACGATTTCGGCAAGCCCGCGACGACCGCATGGATTGACGGCCGCATCCGATCGCTGAATCACGAAGAAGAAGGGGTGGCGCCGGCCACCGCGTTTCTCGATCGCCTCAACATCCACACCTTCGATGGCAAGGACGTGCGCACGCAGGTGCTCGGGCTCGTCGCGCACCACCTGAAGCCGGGCATGCTCTACAAGGTGCGCGAAACGCTCACCGACGGCGCGTTCCGCCGTCTCGCGCAGAAGGCCAATCTCGAGCTGCTCGCGCGGCTCGCGAAATCAGATTGTCTCGGGCGCACCGGCGATTTCGATTGCACGGCGATGGACTGGTTCCTCGAACGCGCGCGCGCGCTGGGCGTCGATCGCAGCCCGCCCAGGCCGCTGCTCCTCGGCCGCCATCTTCTCGATCTCGGCATGAAGCCAGGCCCCGACATGGGCGCGCTGTTGAAACAGATCTACGAGAGGCAGCTCGACGGGGAAATCAAGACCACAGAGGAAGGCATCGCACTCGCTGCGCAGATGTGAGGCCTGGGCAGGGCTAAAGCCCTGCGCTACCTCATGACGTGTCTCGACGCAAAGGCGCCGAGGCGCAGAGCTCTTGAAACGAATTCTCTGCGGCTCTGCGGCTCTGCGTCAGGACACCGAGATCAGGCCGCGCGTTCCTGGGCGCGACGGAACTCTTCCAGCAGGCGCGGGACGTTCGTGCCGACCGAGTGGAGCGTCGGCGACCAGCCCAGCGCGCGTGCGCGCGGACCGCGGACGCGCTGATTCAACGCCAGCGCATCGGCATAAGCGCCGAGCTTCTTGCGGGCTTCTTCGAGCGGTACATGCCGCACGTCGGTTGGCATCGACATCTGGCTCGCGATGCCCTCGACGATCGCATTGACGGTTTCGTCCCCTTCATCGTTCGCGTGATACACACCGGATGCTTCGGGGAGGGTGGCGACCCGGACGTACAGATCGGCCAGATCGCGGTCGTAGACGAGCGGCCAGTAGTTGTCGCCGGAGCCAATCACGCGAATCAGGCCGTTCAGCGCGTTTTTCAATAAATCCGAGACAATTCCGCGATTTCCGCCATACACGATGCCCGGGCGGATGACCGCCGTCCGCAGGTTCGGCCCGGCCGCCTGCAGGACCATCTCTTCGTGCGCCGGCCGCCATCCCCGGAGACCTTCTGGATTCACCTGAGCCGACTCGTCCATCGGCTGCGCATTTGATCCTAGAGCCCAGAGACCTGACGTGTACACGAACGACACCGGCCAGAACTTCGCGCGCTCGGATGCGGCGCTCAGCAGCGTCTCGAGCGCTTTGAGATCGACCTCTTCGCGGCTGGGACTCGCATCCGCCGCCGCATGGATGTACGCATCATGAGCATCGGCCGCGCCGCGGTACGACTTCACCGTCCGCAAATCGCCAAGCACGGGCGCGACGCCGCGCGATGCGAGCGCATCGGCTGCGGCCGGAGTACGCACGAGCGCGGTGACCTGCTGATTGGCGCGCAACAGCGCATCGAGCACTGCGGAGCCGATGTATCCTGTCGCACCTGTGAGGAAGATTCGCATGAAGGTTCCTACATCATAATTCAGTCGATGCGTCGGGATACCTTACTCGATTTTTTCGACGATGTCTCCACGGGACGTGGAAATTTTTTCGTCTATGACGATGGATTTCGGACGCGATCATACACGTACGCAGAAACGGCGCGCGCCGCGCGCGGGTTTGCCGCGCGCTTGCAAGCCGCGGGCCTCGGGAAAGGCGACAAAGTTGTCTTCTGGAGCGAGAACCGGCCCGAGTGGATCATCGCGTTGTGGGGATGCCTGCTGAACGGATCGATCGCGGTACCGATTGATTTCCGCGCATCTCATGATTTTCTGGCCAGCGTCGCACGCATCGTCGGCGCCAGAATACTTTTGCTCGGCGATGATGTTGAGTTAGCTGACCTAAAAATTGGCGCTAAGGCAGACGACCCAATCGCCTGGAAACTTTCCGACATCGATTTCCGCGCGCTCGATCCGTCGGCGTTCGTGCCCGTTCAAGTGACACGCGACGACATCGTCGAGATCATCTTCACGTCGGGCGCGACGGCCGAGCCGAAAGGCGTCGTGCTGACCCACCGCAACGTGCTCGCCAACATCGTGCCGGTCGAACGAGAAGTCAGGAAATACAGGACGTACGCCCGCCCCTTTTCACCCATCCGATTCCTTAACCTCTTACCGCTCAGTCATTTATTCGGACAGGCGATGGCCACGTTCGTGCCGCCGATGCTCCACGGCACGGTCGTGTTCATCCGCGGGTACAACCCGCACGAGATCGTCCGGCAGATCAAGAGACGCCGCATTTCGGTGCTCGTCTCGGTGCCGAAGATTCTCGACGTGCTCGCCGATCATGTCGCGCGGCTCCATCCCGAGATTCGCGAAGTGCCCGCGGCAAACGAAGGCGTCGCGAAGCGATGGTGGCGCTATCGCGCCATCCATCGTCTGTTCGGTTTGAAGTTCTGGTCGTTCGTCGTCGGCGCCGCGCCGCTCGAAGGTTCCCTCGAGTCGTTCTGGAGACGCCTCGGATTTGTCGTCGTCCAGGGGTACGGCCTCACCGAGACGGCGCCGATTGTGACGCTCAACCATCCGTTCTCGACGAGCAAGGGATCGGTCGGCAAAGCGATCGCGGGCGTCGACATCAGAATCGCGCCAGACGGAGAAATTCTGGTGCGCGGCGACAACGTCACAACCGGCTACTACGGCGCGGCCGAAGCCACGAGCGCGGCATTCGAAGACGGCTGGTTCCACACCGGAGACATCGGCGAGCTCGACGCCGCGGGGCGCTTGTTCATCCGCGGGCGCAAGAAAGAAATGATCGTGACGCCCGAAGGGCTCAACGTCTTTCCGGAAGATGTCGAGCGCGTCGTCAATGCCATCGCTGGAGTAAAAGACTCGGCGGTCGTCGGCGTCACCGAGAACGGTGAAGAGCGCGTCCACGTCGCGCTCATCGTCGAACCAGGTACCAATCCCGACGACGTGGTCAGAATCGCCAACGCGCAGCTGGCCGATCATCAGCGCATTCGAGCCGCGCGCGTGTGGCCGCGAGACGAGCTGCCGCGAACGGAAGGGACGAAGAAACTGAAACGTCACGAAATTCGCGCGTGGCTGCAGACCGGCGCGGCGCCCGCCTCGGCGAGATCGCCCGGCACGAGCGTCGAGTCGGTCATTGCCCGGTATGCCGGCGGGCGCACCGTCAATCCCGCGGCCACGCTCGAAGAGCTCGGGCTCAGCTCGCTCGAGCGCATCGAGATGATGGTGGCGCTCGAAGAGACGCTCAACACGACGCTCGACGAAGCCGCCTTCTCGAACGCATCGACGGTGGCCGATCTGGAGCGCCTGGCGGCCGCCCCGCCCCGAGCGGAGGCGCCCGAGCCGGTGGATTTCCCGACATGGAATCGCACGCTCCCGTTCCGGGCGCTTCGCCGGGTCACGCTCCCGGGATTCCTGCTTCCGCTGACCCGGGTGTTCGCCTGGATCCACGTCGACGGACTGCCGCATCTGCAGGGGATTAAAGGGCCGGTGATTTTCGCCGCCAACCATCAGAGCCATATGGACGTGCCCGTCATTCTGGCGGCGCTTCCCGGCCGATGGCGCCGGCGGGTCGCCACGGCCATGGCCAAGGAGTTCTTCAAGGCGCACTTCTTCCCCGACCAGTACTCGCCCGGACAGCGAGTCGCCAAGAGCCTCGAGTACTACCTGTCTGCCGCGTTCTTCAATACGTTCCCGCTGCCCCAGCGCGAGGCCGGCGCGCGGCAGACGCTGCGGTATGCCGGCGAGCTCATCAACGAGGGCTTCTCGGTCCTGATATTTCCCGAAGGCAAACGCACCGACCATGGAGAAATCGCGCCGTTCCGTCCGGGAATCGGCATGATGGCGGCCCGGCTGGCGGTGCCGGTCGTGCCTGTTCGCCTGGAAGGCATCGACCGCGTGCTGCACCAGAAATGGAAGATGGCGAAGCCGGGTCCGGTGCGCGTGGTGTTCGGGGCGCCGATGCAGCTAAGTGGCGATGATTACGCACACTTAGCGTCGCAGGTCGAGAAGGCCGTACGAAATCTTGGAGCATAGTCTCCATCTGTGGCACAATCATTGCGAGCAGTGAGCTCGAAGACACGCATGCGATGGCCGTATTGCGGAGCTTTCGAACGCTCGAACGTTTGTCTCCGGGCAGACGCGCCTGAAAGGATTTCGCGCCAGTTTGAGCAAAGACGATTTGATCGATATGCAGGGAACGGTCGTGGCGGTACACAGCGGAGGTTTATATCGCGTGCAATGCGATGCGGGGCATGAAGTGCTCGCTCAGTTGAGCGGCCGCATGCGCCGTTTTCGGATCAAGGTCGTTCCTGGCGATCGCGTGACTGTCGGGGTTTCTCCGTACGATCCGGTCCGCGGCATCATTACATTCCGAGCCCGTTAGCCATCAAAATACATGTTCGACGATTCCAGCTCCCCACAGTCGAAACCGACCGCGATTGCCACGCCTGAAGAGACGCCGGCGCAGTCCGCGGCTGTTCAGCGCTACCACAGCTGTCGCTGGCGCAAAGCGCCGGAAGACGGCAACCCGCAGGATTTCTGCTCGCACCGCGACGTGCAGCCCATGGCCGGCACGACCGGCTTCGACGCCGAAGCCTGGTGCCCCGATTGCCAGTTCTACAAGGTGCGACGGATACCGAAGAAACGGTCCCCGGAAGACTACGGGTACTGACGCACCATTAGAGATTGGGAGATTGGGAGATTGGGGATTAGTCTCAGAACGTGTCACCTTCTAATCTTCCAATCCGCAATCCCAATCTGCCAATACTCTATTCAGAGAATTCCCTCGCCAACTCCACCCATTCGCCGTTCGGCGACAGCAGCTGGTAGGAGCGCCAGTGCGGCTTGGCTTCGGCCGAGTGGCCCGTCTTCTCGAGGGTAATGGCCAGATAGAAGTGCGCGTCGGCGTAATTGCCGTTCAGACGGAGCGCCGTGCGGTAGCACGCCGCCGCTTCCTGAAAGCGGCCGAGGTCGTGGTAGATGTTGCCGAGGTTGAAGTGCGCCTCGAAAAACTCGGGGTCGAGTCCGATCGCCCGCTCGTATAACGCCTGCGCTTCCGCCAGCTCGTCCTTGCCGTAGTGAATGTTCGCAAGATTGATGATCGCCGGCACCAGATAGGGATCGATCTCGAGCGCCTTGCGGTACCACGTGGCGGCCGCGCCGTGACGCGATTCGTCCATGTCGAGCGCCGAGCCTTTGACGAAGTACTCTTCGGCGAGCGTCTGAGGTGCCGGCACCGGCAGAGCCGCGTCCTTGCCCGGCTCTTTCGGCTTGGGGCGTGTGAGCTTGATGATGCGGGCCGGCTCGGCGTCGATGCGAAAGTCGAATGTGAGCTGCCCGCTCCGCTCGGCCTGCAGCGATCGGAGGATCGCGCGGAACGGCAGCGACGCGAGATCGGCGCTCACCTGCCGAATCAGCAGCAGATCGGAAAACGGAAAATACGTTTCCGTGTGCGTGCGCATGACCGGCCGGATGAGGCCCCATTTTTCCAGATACCGTAAATGGTCCTGGCGGAGGCCCGGGATACATGCTCAGCAGATCCCGCTGGCCGTAATACTGCTGCTTGAGATCCTCGGGCGGGTGGATCCCCGCCATGCGGCAGAAATCGTTCTCGCTCATCACGCGCACGCCCGACTCTTCGGCCTTCCTCAACTTCTCGCTCTTCTCCGAGCCCGCGAATCCTTCGGCGCCCACCACCACGAGCGTGGTCCGGGCGGAGACTTCGTCCGCCGACGAGCCGCCGAGTCTGATCACGAGCGCCTGGGCTTCCTTGCGGCCGAGCGACGACAGCTTTCCGGTGAACACGACGACCTCATCGGCGAGCGGGAGTCTTGAAGATTGCGAAGGCAACGTTTCGGCGAGAATGAATGAGGCCAGAGTAGAAGTCAAGCGCTTCGGGCCGCCTTCGCCGGAGGCTTCGGCGCGCCGAGCCGCTGCATCCCCTCGGCTCGCACTACAATCGTGGACCATGCTGCTCGCGGGCGATCTCGGCGGGACGAAAACCATCATCGGGCTTTTCAAGCCGAGTGCGGCGCGTCCGGCGCTCATCGACTCGCGCACGTATCGCACGCTCGACTACGACAATCTTGGCTCGCTCACGGCGCAGTTTCTCCGTGATACCGGAACCCGGGCGTCCGAGATCGAAGCGGCGAGCTTCGGCGTCGCCGGGCCGGTCGACGGAACGCGGGCGCGGCTCACCAACGTGCCCTGGCTCGTCGATATCGAGGAGTTTCGACGGGACGTATCGATCGCGCGCGGGCATCTGCTGAACGATCTCGAAGCGCTGGCGTGGTCGATCCCGGTCCTCAACTCCGACGAGATTGCCGTACTCCATGAAGGCGTGACCGACCCTCGCGGCACCGTCGGGCTGATAGCCGCCGGCACGGGCCTGGGCGTCGCGGTGCTCCCGAACATCGACGGACGACTCGTCCCGCGCGCGTCTGAAGGCGGTCATGTGGATTTTGCCGCCCGCAACGCCGACGAACAGAAGCTCGCCGCCGCGCTGGCAGCAGAATTCGGGCGTGTCGACGTGGAGCGGGTGGTATCGGGCCGGGGACTCACTCACATCCACAGGCTGCTGTTCCCGCACACCTGCGCCACCACCGAGGCCACCGATCATCTGTCCGCCGCGATCACGCGAGGCGCGCTCGAAGGCGGCTGCCCGCACTGCACGCGCACGCTCGAAGTGTTCGTGTCGGCGTACGGTGCCGCGGCAGGCAATCTCGCATTGACGGTCTTGTCCACCGGTGGCATGTATCTCGGCGGCGGCATCGCGCCACGCATCCTTCCGGCCCTGCGATGGCCCATTTTCATGCAGGCGTTCCAAAATAAGTCACCGATGGATGCGCTCATCACGCGTATCCCGGTGAAAGTGATCCTGAACCCGGGCGCCGGGCTTCTCGGCGCGGCAACCTTCGCTCTCAGCCACTAGAGGCCTGTGGTACCTTAGGCAGGTGGTCTGGCTTTTCGATCGGGACGGCGAAAAAATTCGGTACGAAATCTGCCGCGACGAGGAAGGCCCGGGATTTCTGCTCGTGATGTCGTCGAGCGCAGGGCACAAGCGTGTCGATCGCATCGAAGACGCGACCGAGCTCATCGAGCGCTGCACCGCGCAGATGCGTCAGCTTCAGGACGACGGCTGGAAGGTAGGATGAAACAGATAGGCGTGCTCGTGCTTGTATGCCTCGCGGGCGTCCAGGTTCTGAGCGGACAGACGGCAAAACGTCCGGCCCGTCCCGCTCCCGCCGCGCCGGCCGCTCCCGCCACACCGACGGCGCCTGCGAAACCGCGCAGCGAAGTGCGCGTTCCGTTCCGGACGGGCGAACTGCTCACCTACGACGTGTCGTACTCGAACTACGTGAGCGCCGGCACCGTGACGATGCACGTGCAGGCCAAGCGCCCTTCGTACAACTCGATCGCCTACTACGTCGTCGCCGAGGCGAGGCCAACGCCGCTCATGTCGAAGGTCTACACGCTGTACTACAAGGCCGACGTGCTGATGGATGTCTACACGCTGCTGCCGCAACGTGCGGGCGTCTACAGCGAAGAAGGCCAACGGCATCAGATGAAGGTGACCATCTTCAACAATGCCACCCGGAAGGCCACGTTCGAAAACACCACCGCGAAGAACACCAAGCGCGAGTTCGCCATTCCGGCATTCACGCAGGATGCGCTCTCGGCGGTCTACGTCATGCGCGCGCTGCCCCTCAAAGTCGGCGCGAAGGAAACGATTCCGGTGGCCACCGGTGGACGCAGCTATCGCGCGCAGGTGACCGTGGCGGGGATGGAAGCCGTAAAGACGCCGGCGGGCCCCTTTCAGAGCTTCCGGCTGCGCACGATGCTCTATAGCGATGATGGTCAGCCGAACGGCCGGCCGATTCACCTCTGGATCAGCGACACGCCCAACCGTGTGCCCGTGCAGGTTCAGTCAGAGCTGGCGGTCGGCTCGTTCCACCTCACGTTGCGCGAAGCCAAAATCCCGCAATAAGTCTGCTGCTGAGTCGATCGCTATAATTGAGCCGCTTTGCTTAGCATGCGACCGAGATCCCGATTTTCATGAAGCAATGCGGCCTCATCGCGATCATCGTGGTGGCCGAATTCGCGATCCTCGAAGCCGGCCTGCGTGTGTTCGGCCAATCCGAGGCCGGAGCCGCATTCCAGTCGCTCTTCATCACGGAGAGTCAGGTGGGGTATCGCCTGCGTCCTGGAGCAACGATTCGGTACTGGACGTCCGAGTTCGACACCGAGCTCGCGATCAACGCGCAAGGCGTGCGAGACGACGACGCCATCGGGCCAAAGGCAGAGGATGAGCGCCGTGTGCTGATCCTGGGAGACTCGTACGTCTTCGCGGTGCAGGTCCCATTCCGCGACACCATGGGCGAGCGTCTCGAAGCCCGCCTGAACGAGTCCGGAACCGGTTCTCGATGGCGCGTCATCAACGGTGGCGTTCAGGGCTTTGTCCAGTCGAACAGTGGCTGTTCTACCGTCACATAGCCGCGCAATTCGACCCCGATATCGTGCTGGTTCTGGTCTCGGTCGGAAACGACGCCACCGAGGCGTTCGACGCCCGTGCGACGCTCGCGGCGGGCGGCATCACGCAGGGAAATGAGACCGCACGCCCTCGTTCGCCGCTGCGCGACATCGTCCGTTCGAGCGTCGTGCTCCAAATCGTTCGCCAGCGCGCCGATCAGCTCCGGGCGCGCGTCTCCAATGCCGTCGCCGAACGGCCGCTTGCGATCTATCTCGAGGACCCGCCCGACATGGTGGGTGAAGGCCTCACGATCGCCACGCACGCATTTGGCCGCATCGCCGAAGAGGCGCAGCAGCATGGCGCGGCCGTCGCATTCGTCTTGATGCCGGCACGGTTCGAAACCAACGATGCCGAGTTCGAGCGCGTGTCGGCAGCCGCGACCGGTATGGGACGAGTCGTGAAGCGGCACGCCGCGACCGAGCGGTTTTCCAGCGCGTTGACGCCACTCGGCTACCCCTTACTCAACTTGCTTCCGGTGTTCGCTTCCACGCGCGACGTCTCCACGCTGCACTTCGTGCGTAACTCGCACCTCACGGCCAGGGGCCATCAGGTCGCAGCCGACGCGTTCGCGCGCTTCCTCATCACCAGCGGGCTCATCCCCGGCCGCCGCGGCTGATGGTCTTCAACTCGTTGCAGTTCGCGGTGTTCTTCGCCGTGGTGTACGGACTGTACCGCGTGCTGCCGCATCGGGCGCAGAACCTGATGCTGCTCGCCGCCAGCTACGTGTTCTACGGCGCATGGGACTGGCGGTTCCTGGCGCTGCTTCTCGGATCGACGATCATCGACTTTCAGATGGCGCGCTACATCAGCAGCGAGTCCTTCACCGCACAAACGCCGCCTCGCGCTCATCGTCAGCCTGGTTTACAACCTCGGCGTTCTGGGCTTTTTCAAGTACTTCAATTTCTTTGCCGATGGCCTCGCAGGGATGTTTGCGCTCGCAGGGTGGCACCTCGACCCGGTGACGTTGCACGTTGTCCTCCCCATGGGTATTTCGTTCTACACGTTCATGACGCTCTGCGTACGTGATCGACGTGTATCGCAAGGAGATCCCCCCCGAGTCCAATCTGATCGACTTCGCGTTGTTCGTCGCGTACTTCCCGCACCTGGTGGCCGGGCCCATTCTGCGTGCGTCGCGGCTGTTGCCACAGATTGCCCGGCCGCGCACGCTCACACCCGAGCAGAACATCGAAGGCATGTGGTTGTTCGGGTGGGGTCTCTTCCAGAAGATGTTCGTGGCCGACAACCTTGCGGAGATCGTCTCGTCGGCCTATCGCGCCGGTTCGTCTCGCAAGCGGAACCGAGGTGCTCGTCGCGACCTACGCCTTCGCCTTCCAGATCTACGGCGATTTCGCCGGATACTCGAACATGGCCCGCGGCATCTCGAAACTGCTCGGCATCGAACTGAACATCAACTTCCGGTTTCCGTACTTCGTCCGGCGCCGCACGAATTCTGGGACACTGGCAAATCAGTTTTTCAACCTGGCTGCGGGATTGCCTCTACTTCCTCTCGGTGGGAGCCGTGGCTCCGAAATCGCGACGCAGCGCAACCTCATGATCACGATGGTGCTTGGCGGGCTCTGGCACGGCGCGGACTGGCGGTTCGTACTGTGGGGTGCATATCAGGGCCTTGCCCTGGTCGTGGCACGTGGCATCGAACGATGGAGCGCCGCGCGCAGCATTGCTGTCGCTCCAGGGTTGAACTGGCGGCGGGTGGTGCTCACCATCATCATGTTCCACGTCACCTGTTACGGCTGGCTGATCTTCCGTGCCGAGTCGGTGAGCCAGGTGTCCGATCTGACCCGTCGTGTCGCCGTCGACCTGCTACCGACGCTCTTGACACTGCCCGCCGTGCTCGCAGCGATCGTGCCCATCGTCGGCCCGCTGATGGTTGTGCACGCCTACCAGGCCAGGAGGGATTCTGAATCAGCCCCGCTTCAGCTGGTGCCTCCGGTTCGGTATGCGCTCTATGCCGGAGTCTTCTATCTCGTGCTGCTGTTCGGGAGCTTTGAAGGTGCGCAGTTCATCTCCTTGCACTTCTAAGTTTCGCGCGCAACCAACTCCGGCAACCCCAGCGCCATTCTCACCCTCGGGTTCACCACTTCCCCGCCCTGCGCGATCAGCGTGTCCCGTGTGATCTCGTCGCTCGGATCGAGCTTCACGGCGCCATCCTTCACCAGGTGCAGCAGAAACGTCGTGATGTTCTTCGCATACATCTGGCTGGCGTGATATGGAACGGTGGAAGGCAGGTTCGTCGGGCCGAGAATCGTGACACCGCGCTCGACGACGACCTCATCGGGACGCGTGAGCTCGCAATTGCCGCCTCGCTCCGCGGCCAGATCGACGATGACCGAGCCTGGCGCCATGCCTCGAACCATCTCGGCGGTCACGAGGACCGGCGCTTTCTTTCCGGGAACGACGGCTGTCGTGATGACGACGTCGTTCGAGGCGACGACGCGCGCCATCATTTCGCGCTGGCGTTGATAGAAGGACTCGTCCTGCGCTTTCGCATATCCGCCCTTGTCTTCCGCCTGCGCGGTTTCGAGGGGCAGCTCGACGAATTTCGCGCCGACGCTCTGGACCTGCTCCTTCACCGCCGGACGCACGTCGTACGCCTCGACGACGGCGCCGAGCTTGCGGGCGGTGGCAATGGCCTGCAATCCGGCCACACCGACGCCAACGATGAAGACGTGTGCCGGCGTGATGGTTCCGGCCGCGGTCGTCAGCAGCGGAAACATGCGCGGGAGCGTGCCGGCGGCCAGGAGCACGGCCTTGTAGCCGCCGATGGTCGCCATCGACGACAGGACGTCCATGCTCTGCGCCCGCGTGATGCGCGGAATCAGCTCGAGCGCGAACGCGGTGACGCCGCGCGCCGCGATCGCGCGCACGGTGTCGGGCGAGCCGAGGGGATCGGCCATGCCGACGATCACCTGTCCCGCGCGCATGCTCGAGAAGTCGCCGGCGCGCACCTGCAGCACCACCTCCGCCGCGAACACGTCGGCGCGACTGGCGGCGATGGCGGCGCCCTTCTCCTGGTACGCCGCAGTCCGGAAACCCGGCTTCGGCACCAGCACCGCTCTCAATCAACACGTCGAATCCCGCTTTCTTCAACGCGGCGATCGACGCGGGCACGAGCGCGACGCGGCGCTCTCCGGGAAACCGTTCTGCGGGCACTCCGATTTGCATGCGGTGATTTTAGTGCATGCTAGACTTCGGGATAGAACGGTTTCAAGGTTCACCTTGCAACTCACCATCGCCCTCGCTCAGCTCAATCCCACGGTCGGCGACATCGACGGCAACCTCGCGCGCATTCGCGCCGCGCGCGAGCGTGCCGCGGCTGGCGGCGCCGACCTCGTGGTGCTGTCAGAGCTCGCCGTCATCGGATACCCGCCAGAGGATCTGGTCCTTCGTCCATCGGTAGTCGATGCGTGTCACGCCGCCATCGACTGCCTCGTGCGCGAGAGCCGCAGCGGTCCGGCTCTGGTCGCAACCACCCCCTGGCGGGACGGCGGCCGGGTGTACAACGCGGCCATCGTCATCGATCGAGGAACGATCGCTCCGCGCTTCAAGTCGGATCTGCCGAACTACGGCGTCTTCGACGAGAAGCGGGTGTTCGCGCCGGGGCCGATGCCCGACCCGGTCAGTTTCCGAGGCATCACGATCGGCGTGCCGGTGTGCGAAGACATCTGGACGCCCGCGATCACCGCGCATCTGGCGCGCCTGGGCGCGGAGCTCTTTCTCGTGCCGAACGGGTCTCCGTTCGAGGCCGGCAAGTTCCCGACGCGGCTCGAGCTGGCCCGCGCGCGTGCGCGCGAGACCAACCGCGCGCTCGCGTACGTGAACCAGGTGGGCGGCCAGGACGAGCTCGTCTTCGACGGACGATCCTTCGCGGTCGACAGCGGTGGCAACCTGGTGCGCTCGCTGGCCGGCTGGGAAGAATCGGTCGAGATGACGCACTGGCGAAAGACAGCCGATGGCTGGTCCTGTGAGGCGGGCCACGTCGAGCCGCCCGGCGATCAACTCGAGGACACGTACAACGCGCTCATCGTCGGGCTGCGGGATTACGTCGCGAAGAACGGATTTCCCGGAATCGTCCTCGGGCTCTCGGGTGGCATCGACTCCGCGCTGAGCGCCGTCGTCGCGGTTGATGCGCTGGGCGCGGAGCGGGTGCTCGGCGTGCGGCTTCCGTCGCCGTTCACGGGCCAGGTCAGCATGGAAGAAGCGCAGTTTGTCGCCGACCGTCTGGGCATCCGGCTGCTGTCGCTGCCGATTGCGGGCGTCATGGCCAGCGCCGAAGAGGCCCTGGCGCCCGTGTTCGAAGGCCGCGCCCGCGATGTCGCCGAAGAGAACCTTCAAGCGAGGATCCGCGGCCTGCTCCTGATGGGTCTGTCCAACAAGTTCGGGCTACATGCTGCTGACGACAGGCAACAAGTCGGAGATGTCGGTTGGCTACGCGACCTTGTACGGCGACATGTGCGGCGGGTTCTCGGTGTTGAAGGATCTCTACAAGACGGAAGTCTACCGGTTGTCCCGCTGGCGCAACGCCAATCGGCCGCGCCTCGCGAAGAGCTGGGGCGATTGACGTCATTCCCGAGCGCACGCTGACGCGCGCCCCGACGGCCGAGCTTCGACCGAACCAGACCGATCAGGATTCGCTTCCGCCCTACGACGAGCTCGACGCGATCCTCACCGGCCTGATCGAGGAAGAGAAGTCGGTCGACGAGCTGGCCGCCACCGTCGCGCCGCGGGAGACGGTCATGAAGGTCCAGCAGATGTTGTATGTCGCCGAGTACAAGCGCCGGCAGGCTCCGCCCGGCGTCAAGGTCAGCCGGCGGAACTTCGGCCGCGATCGCCGCTATCCGATTACGAACCGGTTTCGTGAGCTAAAATGACGATCTCGTTGAACGGCGAGCCGCACGAGCTCGCCGGTCCGCTGACGCTGACCGCTTTGCTCGCGCAGTTGAACATCGATCCACGCCGCGTGGCCGTGGAGCACAACCTGAACGTCGTCAAGCGCGCCCACTATGACAGCACGCAGATTCAGGACGGCGACCAGGTCGAAATTGTGAATTTTGTGGGTGGTGGCCATGACTAATCCCCAATCCCTAATCCCTAATCCCTTGCCGATCCCTTGCGATCCTCTTGTCATCGCCGGGCGCGAGTTCACGTCGCGCCTCATCGTCGGCACCGGCAAGTATTCGTCCTTTGCGGTCATGCAGCGGGCGCACGAAGCGTCGGGCGCAGACATGGTGACCGTGGCGGTGCGCCGGATCAACATCAGCGATCGCACGAAGGAATCGCTGCTCGACTACATCGACACGGACAAGATCGCGCTGCTGCCGAATACAGCCGGTTGCTACTCCGCCGATGACGCGGTGCGGACCGCGCGGCTGGGGCGGGAGGCGGGGCTCTCGAACTGGGTGAAGCTGGAGGTCATCGGCGACGAGCGCACGCTGTTCCCCGACAACGAGGAACTGATCGTCGCCACGAAGATTCTCGTGAAGGAAGGGTTTGTCGTGCTGCCCTACACGACCGACGACCCGATTGTCTGCAGGAAGCTGGAAGACGCGGGTGCCGCGGCCGTCATGCCGCTCGGCGCGCCCATCGGCTCGGGCCTGGGCATTCAAAACGCCAACAACATCCGCATCATCCGCGAGTTTTCGCGCGTGCCCGATCATCCTCGACGCGGGTGTGGGAACCGCGTCCGACGCCACCATCGCCATGGAGCTGGGCGCGGACGGCGTGCTGATGAACACCGCCATCGCCGAAGCGCAGGATCCCATGGCCATGGCCACCGCCATGAAGCTCGCCGTCCAGTCCGGCCGTCTCGCCTACCGCGCCGGCAGAATGGGACGCCGCATGTACGCGAGCGCGAGCAGCCCGCTGGCGGGCGTCGTGAAGTAAAGATCAGATGGTCAAAAGCACGGTTTCTTCTGATCTTCTGGCCTTCTGTCAGACAAGGTCCGGCCAACGCTCTGGCGCGTGATGTCAGCCACACGGCAGCGAAAATCAGCAGCACCGGATCGATGACCGGAATCCGGAAACGTTCCTGCGGCAGGAAGATCAGCCCGGCCAGCACCTGCGACGCCGCCAGCAGCAGGAGCACGACCGGCACCCGGCGGTTCCGTACCAGCCAGACGAGACCGGCGATGCCGAACGGCAGCACGGCCAGATACGAGCCGATTGACGTTGCGGCATACAGCGGCGAGTGCTGCCGGTACGACGGCCCCACAGGAATCCACTGATAGAACACCTTTCGTCCCATCAGGCCAAGCCATCGCGCCGGATCGGCGCGGATGTGATCGAACGCCTCGCGGTAGTAGATCGGCTCGAGCGCATCGGCATCGAGTTGGCGGTGCCGTGCGCGCAACTCCATGTCGGCACTTTTCAGTTGGGGATTGGCGGCGAGATCGCCCTCGCCGCGCGCGAGAGGATGATTGCCGGTCCAGAAGGTGACTCCCCCTTCGGTCGCAATCAGCACGAACCGGCGCGCCCTTTCGCTGCTCTGCTGTGTCCACGGAGCGATGACGATCGCCGCGCCCAGGACAAAGACCGCGGCATGCGCCGGGACCCGCCTGAGGAGCAGCCAGGCCGCGTAAAGCGCGACGAACAGCACCATTACGGGACGCACCAACGCGGCGATGCCAGCCAGAGCGCCACCGAGTGCGATCGCAATGAAGGGCGAGCGTTGACCCGACCGATGTGATGCGGTCGCGTCCAAAAGAACAAGAGCGCACGCCAGCGCGAGCACGGAGTACAACGCTTCGCTCAACGCGTACGCGCAGATCCAGACAAGCGGTGGGTGCACGGCCGCACCGATCGCGGCAAGTGCGCCGGCAGCGGGATTGCCCGCGCGCGCCGCCAGAAGCCCTATGACAATCACGCCTATCGATCCCACAACGGCCTGAGCCAGCTTGACGGCGGCCGGCGTGGAGCGCGGTTGCGCATCAACGCTTCCCAGCGACACGAGGGCCGCCAGAAACGCCGGATATCCTGGCGCACGGCCGAAGCGCTGCGGTGGAATCTCGTCGGGCGGTTGAGGCGGAAGCGGGTCGTACGTCAGGCCGTGGCCCGCGGCGAGGTTCCTCGCCAGCTCGAGGTACTCCCCTTCGTCGTGCGTCAGCGGTTTGTCGACCCAGTAAAGAAAGCCGAATGCCAGTCGTGCGGCCAGACCGACGACGGCTGCTGCCACGATCACGCTGCGGGAGCGCTCGTGGAGCCAGCGCGCGATAGAAAGGCGCGTGATCACGCTCCTCAGTTTTCGAGCAACCGCGCCAGCCGGCGCCTGATCACGCTATAACCGAAACACTCCCGGGCCCTTCATGCCTCGCAACGCATTCCGTGTGTCGACGATGAGCGGATACTTCTTCAGGAGCGCGTCGTAGTCGAACGACGAGTGGTTCGTGCAGATCACCGCGCAGTCGACGCTGCCTTTGCCCGGATCGGTCGATTCCAGCGTCATCTCCGCGAGCTTCAGCGACGGCGCGAACGGATCGGTGTAGCTGATCGCCGCACCACGCCGGTGCAGAAGCTCGAGGATGTCGAGCGCCGGCGACTCGCGAACATCTCCCACGTCTTTCTTGTACGCCACGCCGAGAATGTGGATTTTCGAGCCGTTGATGCTCTTCTTCACCGAGTTCAGTGCGTCGGTCACGCGGGTGATGACGAACTCGGGCATCGCATCCGTTGACGTTCCCGGCCAGCTCGATAAACCGGCACTCGAAGCCGCTCTGTCGCGCCTTCCACGACAGATAGAACGGGTCGATGGGGATGCAGTGGCCACCAAGCCCGGGGCCCGGGTAAAACGGCATGAACCCGAAGGGCTTGGTCCCGGCGGCATCGATGACTTCCCAGACGTCGATGTCGAGCCGGTGGCACATCAGCGCAATCTCGTTCACGAGGCCGATGTTGACGGCGCGGAACGTGTTTTCGAGCAGCTTCACCATTTCCGCCACGCGGGTGTTGCCGACCTTGATGACCTTGCCGACGATCTTGCCGTAGAGCGCAGCGGCGAGCTCGGTGCTCATTTCGTCGATGCCGCCCACGACCTTCGGAATGTTCTTGGTCGTGTAGGTCTTGTTGCCGGGGTCGACACGCTCGGGCGAGAACGCCAGGAAGAAGTCGCGGCCCACTTTCAGACCGCCTTCTTCTCGAGCTCCGGCTGCGCCACTTCTTCTGTCGTGCCCGGATAGGTCGTCGACTCGAGAATGACGAGCTGCCCTTTGCGCAGGACAGCCGCCGTCGCCTCGATCGCCTTGACCACGTACGACAGATCCGGGTCGCGGGTCTTGCGGAGCGGCGTCGGCACGCAGATGTCGATCACGTCGACATCGGCCAGCTCGCGCTGGTCGGTGGTGCCGCGGAAGGTGCCGTCTTTCACGACCGCCGCCAGCTCTTCGCTGGGCACATCCGGGATGTAGCTGTTGCCGGCCATCAGCATGTCGACCTTCGACTGGTCGACGTCGTAGCCGATCACGTGCAAGCCGGCTCTCGCAAACTCCACGGCCAGCGGCAACCCGACGTATCCGAGGCCGATGATGCCGACCCGTGCCTCACCACTCTTGATTCGCGCCAGCAAATCCATGGTCACGCTCTCTTTTGAAAGAATTCGCGGATCGCCTCGACGACCCATCCCTGTTGTATCTCGGTCAATTCGCCGTAGATCGGCAGCGCCAGCACTTCCCTGGCGGCCGCCTCGGCTCTCGGGAACGCGCCAGCCGACTGCCCGAGTCCCCTGAAGCACGGCTGCAGATGAAGCGGAACCGGATAGTAGACCTCGGTGCCCACGCCCCGATCCTGCAGAAACGCGCGCAGCCGATCGCGCTCGGGTGTCCGGATCACGTACTGGTGAAAGATGTGCGTGCTGTCCGACGGCACGCACCGGAAGCCTCGACAACGTCGGTCAAGCCGGCCTCCGCGAACATCGCATCGTATCGTTCCGCATTGCGCTGCCTCGCCTGCGTCCACGCATCCAGATGCGGGAGCTTCACGCGCAGAATCGCCGCCTGCAGCGCGTCGAGCCGGAAGTTCCCGCCGACCGAGTCGTGGTGATATTTCACTTCTCCGCCATGCTGCCGAATCGCGCGCATCTTCGCGCGAGCCCGGCGTCGCGCGTCGTGACCAGCCCAGCGTCGCCGAACGTCCGAGGTTCTTCGTGGGAAAGAACGAGAAGCATCCGATCGCTCCCAAGCCCGCCGACGATTCTGTCTCGATACTCGTCCCGATGGCCTGGGCCGCATCCTCGACGACGGGCACCGACTTGCGCGTCGGCAATTTCCGCGATCGCGTCCATGTCGGCGCTCTGTCCGAACAGGTGCACCGGGCATGATGGCTTTGGTCCTCGGCGTGATGGCCGATTCGATACGCTGGCGTCGATGTTGAACGTGCCGCATCGATGTCGACAAACACCGGGCGCGCGCCCAGCCTCGCGACGCTGCCCGCCGTCGCGAAGAACGAAAACGGCGTCGTCACCACTTCGTCGCCCGGGCCGATATCGAGCGCCATCAACGCCACCAGCAGTGCATCCGTTCCCGCCGAGACGCCGATCGCGTGCGGACGTCCAGACGCGGCCAGCTCGCGCTCGAGCGCCTCGACCTCCGGCCCCAGATAAACTGCTGCGCATCGCATACACGCGTCATCGCTTCGAGCACCTCGGCGCGCATCGGCGCAATTGCGCCTTGAGATCCAGCTGCGCCACTTCTTCTGTCGTGCCCGGATACGTCGTCGACTCGAGAATGACGAGCTGCCCTTTGCGCAGGACAGCCGCCGTCGCCTCGATCGCCTTGACCACGTAAGACAGATCCGGGTCGCGGGTCTTGCGGAGCGGCGTCGGCACGCAGATGTCGATCACGTCGACATCGGCCAGCTCGCGCTGGTCGGTGGTGCCGCGGAAGGTACCGGCTTTGACGACAGCCGCCAGCTCTTCGCTGGGCACATCTGGAATGTAGCTTTTGCCGGCCATCAGCGCGTCGACCTTCGACTGGTCGACGTCGTAGCCGATCACGTGCAAGCCGGCTCTCGCAAACTCCACGGCCAGCGGCAACCCGACATATCCGAGGCCGATAATACCGACCCGTGCTTCACCACTCTTGATTCGCGCCAGCAAATCCATGGTCACGCTCTCTTTTGAAAGAATTCGCGGATCGCCTCGACGACCCATCCCTGTTGTATCTCGGTCAATTCGCCGTAGATCGGCAGCGCCAGCACTTCTCTGGCGGCCGCCTCGGCTCTCGGGAACGCGCCAGCCGACTGCCCGAGTCCCCTGAAGCACGGCTGCAGATGAAGCGGAACCGGATAGTAGACCTCGGTGCCCACGCCCCGATCCTGGAGAAACGCGCGCAGCCGATCGCGCTCGGGTGTCCGAATCACGTACTGGTGAAAGATATGCGTGCTGTCCGAGGCACGCGACCGGAAGCCTGATAATGTCGGTCAAACGGGCCTCCGCAAACATCGCATCGTATCGTTCCGCGTTGCGCTGCCTCGCCTGCGTCCAGGCATCCAGATGCGGGAGCTTCACGCGCAGAATTGCGGCCTGGAGCGCATCGAGCCGGAAATTGCCGCCGACCGAGTCGTGGTGATACTTCACCTCTCCGCCATGCTGCCGAATCGCGCGCATCTTGCGCGCGAGCGCCGCGTCACGCGTGGTGACCAGGCCACCGTCACCGAACGTCCCGAGGTTCTTCGTAGGGAAGAACGAGAAGCATCCGATCGCCCCGAGCCCACCGACGATCTGATCGCGATATTTCGTGCCGATGGCCTGGGCCGCATCCTCGACGACGGGTACCGACGTGCGCGTCGCAATTTCGGTGATGGCGTCCATGCCGGCACTCTGCCCGAACAGGTGCACCGGTACAATGGCTTTGGTCTTCGGTGTGATGGCCGCTTCGATACGACTGGTGTCGATGTTGAAGGTCGCTGCATCGATGTCGACGAACACCGGCCGTGCGCCCAGCCTGGCCACGCTTCCGGCCGTCGCGAAGAACGAAAACGGGGTCGTCACGACCTCGTCGCCCGGACCCACGTCGAGCGCCATGAGCGCCACGAGCAACGCGTCGGTCCCCGACGAGACGCCAATCGCGTGAGGAACGTCGAGAAATGCCGCGAGCTCGCGCTCGAGCGCCTCGACCTCCGGACCCAGGATGAACTGCTGCGCGTCGCAGACCCGCGTCATCGCGTCGAGCACGTCGGCGCGAATCGGCGCGAACTGCGCCTTGAGATCCAGCAGCGGCACTTTCTGAGACGGCATGAGCACGATATCGTATCGTAGGTTCGTGGAGTTCGTGGGGTTCGGGGGTTCGCGGGTCCGGAACGACGACCTGACGAACCCACGAACCTGACGAACCCGACGTGAGTTCACCCTTCGGCCCAGAGATCGGCCACCATCTCGCCAATTGCGAGGCACGACGTGAGGCCTGGCGATTCGATGCCGGCCGCTTGAATCAGGTGTGCGTTATGGGCATCGCGCTCGATGAGAAAGTCTGCGAATTTTTCACGCGGTCCGTGCAGTTTTGCGCGGATGCCCGTGCCGCCCGGCTGCAGGTCGGCCAACGTGATCTCTGGTAACAGCACTTGTGTCGGCTGGAGAAAGGCCTCGAGTGGCAGGCGAGCACCCTCGTAGTCGTCCTTCGAATCCTGATACGCCGCAGTCGGCCCGATGAGCACGCTGCCCCATGTCGTGCGGGTGAGGTGCACACCCAGACCCGATCCGTCGGCGTGCGGCAGCGGATACACGAGGCCGTTGACGAGGTGCCGTTTCGACGTGGCAAGCTCGGCATATTCGCCTCTACACGGGTTGATGTGAAAACGCCTTCCGCCCAGCATCGCCGACACGCTGTCTGCGTGGAGACCAGCGGCGTTCACGACGGTTCGCGCGACGAAACGTTCGTGAGGAGTGACGAGCTCGACTCCCTCGTTCGATGCGGCTGCATCGACAACTGGTGTCCCGACGAGCATCGCAACGTCGTTGGCGCGGCACAACCGGCTCAGCGCGTTTATCAGGGCTTCCGCCTCGATGATGCCGGTATCCGGTGACCATATCGCTGCCACAGCTCGAACATGAGGCTCCCTTCCTCGAATGAAGTCGGCGCCGACGATCTCCAGCGACGTCGCGCCGTTTGATTGTCCGCGAGCGCATAGCGCCCCGAGCTCTTCGAGTTCGCTCTCGGCGGTTGCAACGATCAACTTGCCGCACCGCTGGTGAGCCACATTGTGCTGCTGGCAAAATGCATAGAGGCGATCGCGTCCCTCGAGACACAACCTGGCCTTCAGCGTGCCCGGCGGATAGTAGATGCCGGCGTGGATGACCCCGCTGTTGTGAGTGCTCATCCCGCGCCCGGGTTTCGATTCGCGCTCGATCAGACAGACGCCTGCACCCCGCTCGGCGAGCGCCAACGACACGGCGAGGCCGACAACGCCTCCGCCGATTACCGCAACATCGATCTCGTTCATCGCTCGAGGCAAGGGCCGGGTCTGAAGAACAAGACCCAGGCCTACATCTGGCACTACAGCTGGCACTTGGGGGCGGGTCCTGCTGGACCCGCCACGAACCTTTGACACGAACCCCACGAACCTACGAACCCTACGAACCTCACGAACCCAACGAACCTACGAACCTACGTCCTAGTCTTTCGGCCCCAACTCCATCGAACGGACGCGATACAGCAGGTCCTCGAGCAGCTTTCTGTTCGCGGAGATGACATCGGCGACCAGGCCGATGAGCATCACCTGGAATCCGACAATCATCAGCACCGCCGCCAGCAGCAACGACTGCAGGTGGCCCTGTCCGTCGTTGTTGAAATAGAAGTAGAGAAACCTGAACGAGATGGCGAGCCCGGCCGCGAACGTCATGAACCCGATGCTCGTGAACACCTTGAACGGCTCGTACATCGCGTAGATGCGCACGATGGTCGAGGCGGAGCGCTTGATGTAGGTCCACACGCTGTCGAACAGGCGCGAGGGACGTGTCTTCGGGTTCGATCGGATCGGCACATGCGCGATGGCCATGCGCTTCTTGCCCGCCTGAATAATCGACTCGAGCGTGTAGGTGAAGTCCGACACGATGTTCATGCGCAGCGCCGCCTCGCGCGTGTACGCGCGAAACCCGCTCGTCGTATCGGGAACCTTCGTATTCGAGACCTGCCTCACGACCCAGCTGCCGAGATGCTGCAGGCGTTTCCGGGTCCACGAAAGGTGCTGCCAGCGCCGGCGACGTTGCGATCGCCGATCACGATATCCGCCTCGCCCGTCACCAGCGGCGCGACGAGCGCACAGATATCTTCCCCGGCGTACTGGTTGTCACCGTCGGTGTTGACGATGAAGTCGGCGCCCAGCTTCAACGCCGCGTCGATGCCGGTGGTGAACGCGGCGGCCAGGCCCCGCCGGTGCCTCAGCGAGATGACGTGTTGCACGCCGCTGGCGCGCGCCACCTCAACCGTCCCGTCCGTCGACCCATCGTCGATGACGAGGACCTCGATGGCGTCGATGCCAGGGATGCGCCGCGGCAGATCGCGCAGCGTGGCCGGCAGCGTTGTCGGCCTCGTTCAGGCAGGGAATCTGGATGATGAGTTTCTTCAACGGTTTCTCCAACCAGCTGCTCGATGACGCCGTCCCACGTCACCAGGCGTGCCCGATCGTCGCCGGCATCACCGAGGCGGGCGGCCTTCGACGCGATCCGCCGCGAGCGCGATTCATCGGCCGACGCAATCGCCTCTGGCGACGGCTCGACGACGCATCCCGTTGACGCCGTCGGTCACGAACTCGAGCGGTCCACCGGAATCGGTCGCCGTAATCACCGGTTTGCGGGCGAGAAACGATTCCAGCGTCACGTACCCGTAGTCCTCGTCGAACGGCGTGTACACGACAGCGAGCGCGTCTTTGTACAGATCGATGAGGCCCTGCTCGCCCACCGAGCCGGCGAAGTGATGCGGTCGGCCACGCCGAGCGAGGCTCGGCCAGCTCCTCGGTCCGCTGCTCGCTGCGTCCCGTCGCCGACGACGACCAGGCGCGTACGGGACGATCGACGTGCACGCATCGCGCGGACGGCAAGATCGGGCCGCTTGATCGATTCGATCCGTCCGACGAACAGGATGTAGTCGCCGTAGGGGCCCGGCGACAGGCGATCGGCAAACGGAGGCGGAGGATACAGCGCTTTCGCGGCGAGGCCGTTGTATTTCGCCAGCCGGTTCGACGTGTTCTGCGCGTTGGCTGAACAGCCGCCGGCATTCGCCGAGCATCTTCGTATCCAGATCGATCAGCGACTGCCGCAGCCCGACGTCTTCATCATCTGTGCGTGAAGTCGCTGTACGGCGTGCCGCACAGCTCGTAGGCGGCGCGGTATTGATGCATCAGCCAGACCACCTTGTTTGGGTGGCGGACGAAGTACGACGGAAACTTCGTTCCGATCACGAGATCGATCGACGCGCCGTTGCTCTCGCTCAAGTCGATCAGACGCCATGCGGCCGCGTGCGCGAGAATTTCCTGTTTGGGAGTCCATTTGAACGGGATGCTGACGAGCTCGGCGTCTGATACCCGCGACGGCGCAGCTGCGGATGCAGCGCGCGAACGAGGTACTCGGCCCCGCCGTGGACGAACGGCACCTGCACTTCGCAGACAATGACGCGCTGGATGGTCATCGTCGATCGAGGGCGGCCTCATTGTATCGCGGGAGGCAGTCCTGTACGATGCAGCGTGCCTTCGTCTTCGCGACACTCGGTCGTGATGGTGGCCTCGTCGTACCCACGGTACCAAGGCGATTCGGTCGGCAGCTTCATGCAGCCGATCGCCGAGGGCATCGCCGCACGCGGCCACGACGTGCACGTCGTCGCGCCCTGGCATCCGAAATGGGATCGACCGAAGTTCGAACGCGGCGTGCACTTCCATCTCTTTCACTATGCGCCGACAGCCGGTCTCAACACGTTCGGTTACGCCGAAGGGATGCGCGCCGACGTCAGCCTGCGCGCGTCGGCGATCGCCGCGGCACCCTTCGCGATGCTGGCCGGATGGTTCAAGGCCCTTCGCGTCGCGCAGAAAAAGCGCGCGACGATTCTCCATGCGCACTGGGTGGTGCCCGGAGGCGTCATCGGCGCTGCGGCGTCCGGCTCCGTGCCACTGGTCATCAGCCTGCACGGGTCTGACGTGTTCGTCGCCGAGCGCCATGTCGCAGCGCGCCTTGCGGCACGCGCGGCGTTCGCGCGCGCCGCGTGGGTCACGGCCTGCAGCGAGGACCTGCGCTCACGCGCGGGAGGCATCGGCGCCGATGCCGCGCGTTCGAGTGTGATTCCTTATGGCGTCGACAGCGAGCGCTTCAAGCCGGACGAGCACGCGCGCGCGCGCGTCCGGCAGAAGCTTGGCATCAGCGACAATGTACCGCTGGTTCTGGCGGTGGGCCGCCTCGTCAGAAAAAAAGGATTCGAGTACTTGATCGATGCCGCCGCTGTCCTCAAATCGCAGCACGCTGCGCTCC
>CAWKMQ010000024.1:0-274479 GCA_963850725.1 Vicinamibacterales bacterium | reverse complement strand
TGGACGGGGCATGAAGGGTACAAGAAGGCCGAGGTGACGGGCGGCGGGGTCGGCCTCGGCGAGATCGATCCCAGGACCATGGAGAGCCGCCGGCACAAGGGATTGTTTCTCTGCGGCGAGATGCTCGATGCGTTCGGACCGATCGGCGGCTACAACTTTTTGTGGGCGTGGGCGACCGGCCGCGCCGCCGGAATCGGGGCAGCGCGATGATATGCTTGGCGTTCTATGTCGATCTCAACCCGCGTTCTCATCGTCGAAGACCAGGCCGACAGCGCCGAGTTCCTGCGCCTGCTGCTCGAGCCGGAGGGATGCGCGGTGAAGATCGCCTCGACCGCGCAACAGGCCAGGGCCGAAGTCGCGGCGTCGAACCCCGACATCATCCTCATGGACCTGATGCTTCCCGATGTCGAAGGGCTCGACCTGCTGCGTGAATTCCGGACGCTGAGCCCGGAGTCGCAGGTGATCGTCGTCAGCGGGCACGGCAGCATTTCCGTCGCGGTCGAAGCCATGGAGAACGGCGCGTTGAGCTTCATCGAGAAACCGATCAACGCAAACGTGCTGATGGCGCAGCTGCACAAGGCCGCCGAGAAGCTCGCGTTGACCGCCGAAAACCGCCGGCTGCGCGCGGAGCTCGACGAGAGCGCGACGTATGCCGGCATCATCGGCCGCAGCAAGCCCATGCGGCAGCTGTATCAGCTGATCAAGTCGGTCGCGCCGACCGATGCCAACGTGCTGATTACCGGAGAGAACGGCAGCGGCAAGGAGATCGTCGCCACCGCCATTCACGAATCGAGCAAACGCGCGAAAGGTCCGTTCATCAAGGTCAACTGCGCGGCTATTCCAACCGAGCTCATCGAATCGGAGCTGTTCGGGCACAAGCGCGGCGCGTTTACCGGCGCCGTGAACGACAAGCAGGGGCTGATGGAGCTCGCCAACAACGGCACGCTGCTGCTCGACGAGATCGGCGACCTGTCGCCGAACCTGCAGGTGAAGCTGTTGCGCGTGCTCCAGGATCGCGAATTCCGGCCGGTGGGCAGCACGAAAGTGCTGAAGCCGAATTTCCGGCTGATCTCGGCGACCAATGTCAACGTCGAAGCCGCGTTGAAGGACGGGCGCCTGCGCGAAGACCTGTACTTCCGCATCAACACGCTGATGCTGCCCGTGCCGGCCCTGCGCGAGCGGCCGGCCGACATTCCGCTGCTCGCGGAGTTCTTCCTTCGAAAATACGCCGCCCAGCACGGCAAGAACATCGCCGCCTATGACGCCGATGCGCTCCGCGCGCTGGCGGGTTTCCCCTGGCCGGGCAACGTCCGCGAGCTGCAGCACGTCGTCGAACGCGCGGTGATCCTGACGCAAGCCGGGATCAATCGGCGTGGATGACCTGCCCGACAACGTCGCGACTCCAGCTCTGAAATCCTGAATCCGCCCCGAGACAGGGCTGAAGCCCTGTGCACCGTAGTGTCCGGCTTAGCCGGACTTCCGCGGTCGCAGGCGGACCTGCGACAATCGGAAAATGCTTTGGCCCTGCCCGTTCGCCGAGCTGAGATCGGTGCACAATGAGATTGTGGCACTGTCCCTCCGACTTCCGCGGACGCTGAAGGGCTACGCGGTGCTCTCGCTCGTCGCCGTGACGAGCATCCTCGTGCTCTTCACGCTCGGCGTGGTCCTCAGCTACGGGCTGGCCGTCAACCGGTTGTCTCGCGGCATCGGCCAGACGATGTTCTACGGCGCCGACGGAACCGCGTGGTTCCCGCTCGAAGAGCACCGGCGCGACGTGCCGATGAGCCGCATGTCCGGCTACCTGCGCGATGCCGTCGTGGCGATTGAGGATCACCGGTTTCAAACGCATCCAGGCCTCGACCCCATCGGGATCGGACGCGCCATCTTCCGCGACATCAGAGCCCGGCGCCTCGAAGAAGGCGGCAGCACGCTGACGCAGCAGCTGGCGCGGACGCTGTTTCTGTCGGGGTCGCGCGACTTCACGCGGAAGGGCAAGGAAGCCATCCTCGCGCTGATGATCGAGCGGCGGTTGTCGAAGACGCAGATTCTGGAGCTCTACCTCAATCGCATCTACCTCGGCGGCGCCGTCTATGGTGTCGAGGCGATGTCCCAGAACGTGTTCGGCAAGCCGGCCGCCGAGCTCAAGCTCTCCGAGTCGGCGTTCATCGCCGGGCTCATCCAGAGGCCGTCGGCGTTGTGGCCCTGGTCGCATTACGACCGCGCGCTCCGTCGCAGCCATCTCGTGCTTGCGCGCATGCGGCAGGAGCGGTTCATCACCCCAGAGGCCGAAGAGCAGGCGCGCCGGACGCCACCGCGCATTCTTCCCTACCCGGGTTTGACCCGCGGCACGGCAGGCTACGCTCAGGACTATCTCCGCCAGGAGTTCCGCACCGCGTTTGACGACGACAATCCACCCGACTGGAAGGTCCGGACGACGTTCGTGCCGGCCATGCAGAAGGAAGCGGAGCGCGCCGTATCGGAGGGCCTGGCGAAATTCCGGCAGGCGGGACTGCAGGCCGCGCTCGTCGCCATCGACCCCGAGACCGGCGACGTGCTCGCGCTGGTCGGCGGACGCGACTTCGGCCGCACTCCGTTCAATCGCGCCACCAACGCCAAGCGTCAGCCAGGGTCGGCCTTCAAGCCTTTCGTGTTCGCGGCCGCGCTGGCCGGCGGCATGTCGCCGATCTCGTCGATCTCGGATCTCAACAATCTGCGCGTGCCCGGCTACGACGAATGGGAAGTGAGGAACGCCAGCGCCGAGCCACGCGACAGCTTGAGCCTGCGCGAAGCGCTGTACGAGTCGAACAACCAGGCGGCCGTGAGGCTGCAAACGCAGGTCGGCTCGAGACCCGTGCTCACGCTGGCCGATTCGCTCGGCCTTTCCCGCATGCCCGACGTGCCGTCGCTGGCGCTGGGGGTCGGCGAGGCGACGCCGCTCGCGCTCACGACGGCGTATTCGGTCTTTCCGAATGGAGGATTCGCCGTCATGCCGAGGCCCATCGTCCAGGTGCTCGACAACGACGGCTATGCGGTGCTCGAATCGTCAAGTCGAGCGCAAGCCGGTTCTCTCCGAAGCGGTGGCGTATCAGATGGTGTCGATGCTCGCCGACGTCGTCGACATCGGTACCGGGGCCGCGGCGCGATCGCTCGGCGTGCGATTCCCCGCCGGCGGCAAGACAGGCACGACCGACGATTTCAAGGACGCGTGGTTCGTGGGCTTCTCCTCCACGATGGTCGTGGGCGTCTGGGTGGGATTCGATCAACCGAAGACCATTGGACCGGATGGCTACGGCGCGCGCTACGCGCTGCCTATCTGGGCCGACTTCATGTCGCGCACGGCACGCCTCCGCAAGCCGGGGAATTTCGCGTGCCGACGACGGTCGAAGACGTCCGCCTGTGCCGCGTCAGCCATCTCCTTCCGCACGACTCCTGCCCGAGCTATACCGAGTACTTCAAGCACGGCGACGACGTCCCCGAAGGCAAGTGCGATATTCACCGCGGTCCGAACGCGGTCGAGGTCATCGGCGGGATCTTCTCGAAGGATCGGGAAAGGGATCGGGAGATCTTCGGGCGATGATACTCCTCGGAATCCAAACAGGAGATTAGGAGATCAAGAGACCTTTTATCTCCTGAACTCCTGATCTCCGTAAGAAATCTGCTGCGAGCGCGTTCAGTGAAGTATCTCGGCCTCCCGATCCCGTGACTCCGTGAAAAAGTCCTGTTCTGTTAGAATAGGGAGATCATGATTTCTGTAAGCGGCGTCACTATGCGTTACGGCTCGAAGACGCTCTTCGAGGACGTCACCACGACCTTTTCGGCGGGCCGGCGGTACGGCCTGACGGGCCCGAACGGGTCCGGCAAGTCCACCTTCATGAAGCTGCTCACCGGCGAGCTCGATGCCCAGCAGGGCACCGTCGTGCGGCCCGCGAAAGCTCGGCGTCCTGCAGCAGGATCAGTTCGCGTTCGACCAGCATCGCGTCATCGATACGGTCATCATGGGCAACCATCGTCTGTGGGACGCCCTCCTCGAACGCGACAAGCTGTACGCGCAGCCCGAGATGACCCACGAGGCCGGCATGCGCCTCGGCGAGCTCGAGGGCATCGTCGGCGAAGAAGACGGCTACTCGGCGGAAAGCGACGCCGCAATCCTGCTGCAGGGGCTCGACATCGCGGACGATCTCCACGGACGGAAGATGTCAGAGCTGCAGGGCGGCCAGAAGGTGCGCGTGCTGCTGGCGCAGGCGCTCTTCGGCCATCCGGAGGCGCTGCTCCTCGACGAGCCGACGAACCATCTCGACCTCGACTCGATCCACTGGCTCGAGGAATTCCTGAACCGCTACGAGGGCACGCTCATCGTCATCTCGCACGATCGGCATTTCCTGAACGCGGTCTGCTCGCACATCGCCGACATCGACTACCAGACCATCATCACCTACACCGGCGGCTACGACGACATGGTGCTCGCCAAGACGCAGATTCGCACCCGCGTCGAGGCCGACAACGCGCAACGCGAGAAGAAGATCGCGCAGCTGAACGACTTCATCCAGCGCTTCGGCGCCGGCACGCGGGCGAGCCAGGCGACGGCGCGCCGCAAGGAAGTCGAGCGGCTGCAGACGACCGAGCTCGCGCGATCGAACATCCAGCGGCCGTACATCAAGTTCACGATGAAGCGGCCGTCAGGAAAGGTCGCGCTCGAATTCAAGGGGCTGAAGAAGTCGTTCGGCGATCTGAAGGTCGTTCCGCGGGTTCGACGCCGTGGTCAACCGGGGCGAGAAGATCGTGCTCGTCGGCCGCAACGGCGCCGGCAAGACGACGCTGCTGAAGGCGCTGTTGAGCGATGCGCCCGGACAGACCGCCCGCCCCGCAGGATGTCGACGCGGGCAAGATGACGTGGGGCCACGAAGTCTCGATCGGATACTTCCCGCAGGACCAGACGGGGCTGATCCAGAAAGGCATGACCGCGGTCGAGTGGCTCCATCAGTTCGATCCCGACGCGTCGCGCCAGGACATTCACGGGCTGCTCGGCCAGATGCTCTTCAGCGGCGAAGAGGGCCTGAAGCCGACCGACGCGCTCTCGGGCGGCGAGACCGCGCGCCTGCTCTTCTGCCGCATCATGCTGCAGAAGCCGAACGTGCTCGTCCTCGACGAGCCGACCAACCACCTCGATCTGGAATCGATCAACGCGCTGAACATCGCGCTGCAGAAGTTCGAGGGCACGATCCTCCTGGTGACGCACGATCAGGATTTGCTCGAAGAAGTCGGGACGCGCGTGTGGCAGTTCGGCTTCGCTCAGGTCGCCCCGGCGGAGTCGAGGGGCGAGAACGGCAGGATTGTCGATTTCAAGGGAACCTACGAGGAGATGACGGGCTCGCCCGCCTAGCGCGCTATGCGCGGCGCCGCCGTTCGACCGGCACGGGCATCTGCGGCTTGTCGCGATCCCGCATTTCGAGAATCGCGTACTCTTCCATCACGAGATACTCCGCAAGCGTCGGCGGCAGGTCGTACACCTCTCCCGGCCGGTAGTAGTTCAATGACATTCCGTTCACGACGCCGTAGGGGCGTCGTGTGATCTTCACTTTCATGAATCCCGGGCTCGGCCCCACATATTCATGCTAGCAGGAATCAGTCCTTTGGATTCCATGAAAAACACGAGGAAGATCAACAAATGTGCTGGCCGGTTGTATCGATGAAATACAAATGGAATTGTTTTTGGTCAGACTAGATCTTCATCCTGCAGACGACCCCGACATCGTCGCAGTACCACAGCGTTCCGTTCCAGATCGTCAACCCGTGCGCAACCGGATCGGCATCGCCGAGCTGAATCTTTTCGACGATGGCGCCGCTCTTCGTGTCGTACTTGAAGAACGCGGCAAGATTCGAATCGCCGTGCCAGAGGTACTCGCCTTCGAAGGCGAGACCGTGCGGCCGGTTGCCGGGCGTGCGGAAGATCTTCTGCACCACCCACGACTTCGCGCTCGATCTCGTAAATCGATCGCGCCGAGGTTGAGGTCGTCCACAAGCGGCCGTCTTTCCATTCCTGGCCGTGTGCACCCTGCAGTCGATTGCTCGGTACCTGCGTCAGCCGCGCCAGCGGCGTCTCGCCGCGCCTCTGCCAGCGCCGGACGCGCCTGCGCAAGCGGACCACCTGCGAGCGGACTGCGACGCTGGGGCGGATCGCCCGCCATCGTGTACATGATTGAGCCAGGCGTCGGACGCCGCTCGATGACCGCTCCGGTCGTGGCGCTGCATCGCACGTTTTCGTAACTGAAGGTCGAGCCAATCCACAGCGCCTCGCCATCGAACGTAATCCCGCTGGGGCGGACCGTGTCGGTCTCGAACGATCGCAGCACGCGGCCGTCGGCGTAGTCGACCAGATAGGCTTTGCTGCCGGCGCTCTGATCGATGATCCACAGACCGTCTTTCGTGGCCTGCAGGCCGTTCGGCTGCGGCCCCGGCGACTTGAACGCAATCTCGACCTTGCCGGTCTTGCGCACGGGAATGTTGGCAGTCGAAGGTGGATTGCACATCGATGCGCCAGCGTCGCGCGGCACCGCGACGCTCGCGGCCGACGCGCCGGCGGCAAACCCGAAAAATGCTCGACGGCTATACATGGCGTCGCTCCCTTCGCGCTACGCGCGTGTCCATGGGCGATGGTCATGGGGCCATGGTCCATGGTCTGTCGATGGTCGAAGTGACCATGACTATAGCCGATTGCCTATCGACTATCGCCTGTCGACCAGCGGCGACGCCGCCGAACCTGTCTCCGCAAAATGACAGGCGGACCAGTGTCCCGGGCAGCACTTCGCGCAGCGGCGGATCCTCTGTCGAGCAGATCGGCTGGGCCATGAAGCAGCGGGGATGAAAGCGGCAACCCGATGGCGGCTGCGCGGGATTCGGCACGTCTCCCTTCAACACGATCCTCGTCTTCTTGCTGTCGGGATCGTGCGACGGGATGGCGGACAACAGCGACACCGTGTAGGGATGCCTGGGATCGCGATACAGGTCGAGGCTCGAGGCCAGCTCGACGATCCTGCCGAGGTACATCACCGCGACGCGATTGCTGATGTGCTCGACGACCGAGAGGTCGTGCGCGATGAACAGATAGGTGAGCGACATCTCCTTCTGCAGATCGCGCAGCAGGTTGACGATCTGCGCCTGAATGGAGACGTCGAGCGCCGACACCGGCTCGTCGGCGACGATCAGCCGGGGCTTCAGCGCGAGCGCGCGTGCGATGCCGATGCGCTGCCGCTGGCCGCCGGAAAATTCGTGTGGATAGCGCGCAGCCTGGCTCGGCGACAAGCCGACCATGGTCAAGCAGCTCCGCGGCGCGTTCCCGGGCCGCGCGCCCCTTCGCGATGCCGTGCACCGACAGCACCTCGGTGAGCATCGTGCGCACGCTCAGCCGCGGGTTCAGGCTCGAATAGGGATCCTGAAAGATGATCTGCATCTGCCGCCGCAGCTGGCGCATCTCGCGAAACGGCAACCCGGTAATCTCGCGGCCCTCGAACTTGACGCTCCCTGAGGTCGGCTCGATCAATCGCAGAATGCAGCGCCCCGTCGTCGTTTTTCCGCAGCCGCTCTCGCCCACCAGCCCGAGCACTTCGCCCTGTTCGACCGAGAACGAGACGCCGTCGACCGCGCGGACGTGGCCGACGGTGCGCGAAAACAGTCCCTTCTTGATCGGGAAGTATTTCTTGAGATCGGTGACCTCGAGGATCGGCGTCATCGGCGCCCGCCGGATTGCCGGGTCCATCAGGACCCGGCCTACTTCCAGGTCGAGGGCGGTCGGACACCGGATCCAGTGCCCCTGCGGCGATCTCTCGAGAGCGCCAGCAGCGAGCGAAGTGCCCGGGTTCGATTTCCTCCAACGGCGGGTCCTCCAGGCACTTGTCGATCATCACCGGACAGCGCGGATGAAAGCGGCAGCCAACCGGAAACGCGGCCGGATTGGGAACGGTACCGGGAATCACGCGCAGGCGATCGACGACTTCGCCCAGCTGCGGAAGCGAGGCCTGGAGCCCGGCAGTGTACGGATGAAAAGGCCTCCGGAACGCGGCGCGCACGTCGGCATACTCCACCACCTGTCCGCCATACATCACGGCCACCCGATCCGCGGTTTCCGCCACCACGCCCAGATCGTGCGTGATGAGGATGACCGCCATCCCCATTTCGCGCTGCAGCTCGTCGAGCAGCTCCAGAATCTGCGCCTGAATCGTCACATCGAGCGCGGTCGTCGGCTCGTCGGCAATCAGCACGGCGGGCCGGCACGCCAGTGCCATCGCGATCATCACCCGCTGCCGCATGCCTCCGGACAACTGGTGGGGATATTCGTCGACGCGCTGGGCGGCCGCCGGAATGCCGACGCGTTCGAGCATCCCGATGGCACGCGTGCGCGCCTGGGCGCGCGTCAGCTTCTCGTGGAGGACGAGGGCTTCGATGATCTGCTCGCCGCACGTGTAGACCGGATTCAGCGCGGTCATCGGCTCCTGGAAGATCATCGAGATTTCCTTGCCGCGAATCGCCCGCATCTCGTCGTTGGTCAGCGGGACGAGATCGCGTCCCTTGAACAGGATTCGCCCTTCGACGATGCGGCCGGGCGGCTGCGGAACGAGCTTCAGAATCGACAGGGCGCTCACGCTCTTGCCGCTGCCCGACTCGCCCACGACCGCCAGCGTTTCGCCGGCGTTCACGTCGTAGGTCACGCCGTCGACCGCGCGCACCACGGCCGTGTCGGTATAGAAGTAGGTCTTCAGATTCTCGAGGCGAAGCAAGGGTGGGCTCATCATGCTGATTGTCGGCGGGCTGGAATCTCCCAATCGTCACTCTTCCCTCTTCAACATTCTGACAATCTGCCAATCTGCCAATCTTCCAATTCTTCATGCCCTGCCCCCGCTGACGCGGCGCGGGTCGAGCGCATCGCGCAGCCCGTCGCCGAGGAAGTTGAAGGCCATCACCGTGACGAAGATCGCCGCGCCCGGGACGAACAGCAGCCAGGGAAACGACGTGAGGGCGCGGATGCTTCGCGCCTGGTTCAGCATGTTCCCCCACGACGCGCTGGGCTCCTGCACCCCCACGCCGAGAAACGACAGGATGACCTCGCCGAGGATGTAGCCGGGGATCGACAGCGTCGCGGCCACGATGACATACGACATCGTGTTCGGCAGGACGTGCCGCGCGATCACCCGCAATCGGCTGAAGCCGAGCGCCTCGGCGGCGGTCACGTAGTCGCTCCTCCGCATCGAGAGCACGAGCCCGCGAATGACGCGCGCCAGTCCCGCCCAGCCGATGAACGCCAGAATCGCCACGATGCCGAGATACACCTGGTGGCTGGGCAGGTCCATCGGGAAGACGGCGCGAAGCGCGATGATCAGGTAGAGCGACGGGATGCTCAACAAGAGCTCGGTGGTGCGCATGATCACCGTGTCGGCGAAACCGCCGAAATAGCCCGCGATGCCTCCCAGCAGAAGCCCGAGCGTGAACGAAATGGCGATGCCGACCAGGCCCACCGTCAGCGAGATGCGCGCGCCGTACAACAGGCGCGACAGCACATCGCGCCCGAACGAATCGCTGCCGAACAGCAGCACGCGGCCCGGCGGCTCGACGCCGAACAGATGGATGTTCGACGGAATCAGTCCGACCAGCTCGTAGGGCGCCCCTCGCACGAAAAACCGCACCGGCAGCTCTTTGGACGGGTCCTCTTCGTACTCGAAGCTTCCCATGTCGACCACGCGCATGTCCCGCACGTAGGGCCGAAGGCTGAAGCTGCCGTCGGCGCGCACCCAGTGAAGCGATTGCGGCGGATGGAAGTACTTCGCGCGATCCATCTCCTCCTGCGTGTACGGCGCGACGAACGGCGCGAAGAGCGCCAGCGCGTAGAAGATCGCCAGCACGATCCCGCCGGCGATGGCCAGCGGGCTCTTGCGCATCTGCGTCCAGAAGACGTTCCACGGCGACTGAGGAGCGATCGTCTCAGTCATAGCTGATGCGCGGGTCGGCCACCGCGAGCAGAAGATCGGCGATCAGGTTGCCGATGATCAGCACGAGCGAGGCCATCACGACGGCGCCCATCACCAGGTACTGGTCCTGCGTGAGGATGGCGTCGAGCGTGATCCGTCCCAGGCCCGGCCACGAAAAAATGATCTCCACGATGAACGATCCCGAGACCAGCGCGCCGAGCGTGTAGCCGAAGAGCGTAATCATCGGGTTCAGCGCATTTCGCAGGGCGTGCTTGACGATGACGGTCCGCTCGCTCAAGCCCTTCGCGCGCGCCGTCGTCACGTAGTCGAGCCGCAGGACGTCGAGCAGGCTGCCCCGCATCTGCCGCATGCGGCTCGCCAGCGGGATGAGGCCGACGACGAGCGCCGGCAGCGCGAGGTGGTGCAGGATGTCGAAGAACTGGCTGATGCCGTCGAGCTCGTCGTAGTCGAGCGAGCGCATGCCGCCGACCGGAAACCACCCGGTGCGCGCCGCCAACATCAAGAGCAGCAGCGCCGCCAGGATTTCGGGCACCGACAGCCAGATGAACGCGAGGAACGACAGCGCACGGTCGATCCACGAATGCTGCTTGACGGCCGCCAACACCCCGAGCGGAATGGCCAGCACCCAGGTGATGAACGCCGCGGCGCCAGCCAGGATCAACGTGTTCGTGAACCCCTCGCGGATGACCTCGAACACGGGCTGATGGCGCGCGAACGACTGGCCGAAGTCGAAATGGAACAGGACGTTTCTCAGATAGATCGCGTACTGGATGTACCACGGCTTGTCGAGGCCGAAACGCACGCGCATGGCCTCGATCGTCTCGGCCGAGATGCCCGGGTTCTCGGCCATCTGATTCAGGAAGTCTCCCGGCGCCAGCTGCAACAGCAGGAACGTGATGAGGGAGATACCGAGAAGCAGGGGAATCGTCTGCAGCAGCCGCCGCAGGACATAGGTGCGCATGGTCTGTCAGCTGTCGCGCCGCTTCACGAACAGCATCTCGGCATTCCAGAGAATCCGATGCGCCATGATGCTGGGCTGCATGTTGCCGAAGCGGTTGCTGATGGGCACTTTGATCTTGATGATCGGCAGATGGATGAACCAGCACTGCTCGCTCATGATGGTCTGCAATTCCCGCCATGCACGCTTCTGTTCGGCGCGATCCAGCGTGGTCGAGGATCTCATCCATCAGCTGGTCGATCCTGGCCTCTTCGGGTGTGGCCGGCTTCTGCTGCCTGGCAAACCAGAGGTGTGTTTCGCCCGCCGACCGGAACATGTTCTGGCCGTTGGCCGGCGAGGGCGGGACGCCGCTCTGCAACCCGAGCAGTATCGCGTCGTACTGAAAGTCCGATCTGGAAGTTCGTCACGAGGGTGTTGAAGTCCACGGGCGTCAGCACGACCCGGATGCCGACTTTGGCCAGATCGTCCTTCACGAAGTTGGCCGCCGCCACGCGCATGATGTTGTCGGCGTTGGTCTTCAACGTAAACGAAATCGGGTGGCCGCGCTGCGTCTTCGAGCACGCCGTCACCGTTGCCGTCCTTGAAGCCGAGGCTCGCGAGCAGCCTGCTCGACGCCGCCGGATTGTAGTCGTAGTGAACGATGTCGGGGATGTGCCACTCCTTGTTGTTGCGCGTCGCGTCTGACCAGTTTTTCTCTCCCTCACCGAAATAGATGCTGCGGATGATCGCGTCGCGATCGATGGCCATCGAAACAGCCCGCCGGAACTGGACGTTGTTGAACCAGGCGTACTTCACCGGATCGACGAACGTCTCGCCGACCTTCCTGCCCGCCGGCAATGGCTCGCCTTTCACCGGCGGCTGGACCTTGTTGAGGTTGAACCAGAGGAAACGCGTGCTGAGCTCGGGACCGAGATCGTGGAGGGTGAAGTTGCCCTTCGCCTGGTTGTCCTCGTACCACTTGTAGTTCTCGGGCTTGATGTTGTCGAGACCATCCAGCTCGCCCGATCGAAACTTCAGGTCGGCCGCATCCTGATCGGGCACGATGAGAAACACCACCTCGTTGAGGTATGGCAACCGCTGGTTGTTCTGATCGAAACCGTAGTAGTAGGGGTTTCTGCCCAGGACGGTCTTCTCGCCCGCCACGTACTCGAGCAGTCGAAACGGCCCGCCGGTGACGATCTGATTGACCGGTGTCCCGACGTTGTACGCCGAGGCAAAATTGCCGCTCTTGTACGCCGGTTCGAGCACGTGCTTCGGCACGATGAAGAGACCGTCGTGACACAGCACGTCGAGCAGCATCGAATTCGGTTTGATCGTGTTGATGACAACGGTGTAGGCGTCTGGCGCCGAGACCTTGAAATCCTCGCCGCCGCCCTGCAACATGTCCTGAACGGCGGGATGCAGAACCCTGTCGTAGGCAATCTGGAAACTGAAGAGGACGTCCTCGGACGTAATCGGATGTCCGTCTGAGAATGCGGCGCCCTTTCTGAGGTGGAATGTCCAGGTCACGCCATCGGCAGCGACGTCCCATGAGGTGGCAAGCTCTGGAACGAACTGCTGCGTCGCATTGTCGTACTTCACGAGCGCTGTATTGAGCCTCTTGACGATGTCCAACGACGAGGTCTCGTTGGCCATCAGCGCGTTGAAGGTCTTGGGGTTCACCGTCGTGCCGAGGACAAAACGTCCGCCGTGGCGTCCGGCTGCAGGCGATCTGCCGAATCAGGGGCTCTTCCGGCCTGGGGATGTCATCTTTGTAGGCAACCTCCTCGGTCGCCGCCCGGCGGCACGCCGGCAGCGTCACCATGGCGCAGATGAGGCCGACGACGCAGATGCGCGAGAACATCATTTGACGTAGACCCTGTCGATATTCCAGATCAGCCGGTGCGCCATGATGCTGGGCTGCGCGTTGCCGAACCGGTTGCTCATGGGGATCTTCACGTTCAGAGTCGGCAGCCAGACAGTCCAGGCCTGCTCGTTCCAGATGTTCTGAATCTGCTTCCAGATCTCCTTGCGCTGTGCCATGTCGAGCGTCGTCACCAGCATCGTCCGTCAGCCGATCGACCTGCGCCTCCTCGGGCGTACGCCGGCTTCTGCTGGCGGACGAACCAGTAGTGCGAAATCCCCGATGAGCGCAGGAGGTTCTGCGCGTTGGCGGGATCGGGCGGCACGCCGCTCTGCGTCCCCATCAGGATGCCGCCTCGTACTGCAGGTCGTTACGCAGGTTCGTGATGAGCGAATTGAAATCGACGGGCGTCAGCGTGACCCGGATGCCGACCTTCGCGAGATCGTCCTTGATGAAGTTGGCCGTGGCCACACGCATGACGTTGTCGGAGTTCGTCTTGAGCTGGAAGCTGATGGGATTGCCCTTCGCATCCTCGAGAATCCCGTCGCCATTGCCGTCCTTGTAGCCCAGACCCGCGAGCAGCTTCTTCGACTCCGCGACGTTGTAATCGAAGTGGACGAGGCCGGGCGTGTACCATTCCTTGTTGCTCGGACCGGAAATCGACCAGCTCTTCGAGCCTTCGCCGTAGAAGACGCTGCGGATCATCGCCTCCCGGTCGATGGCCATCGACACCGCGCGCCGGAACACGGGGTTGCTGAACCAGGCATACTTCGCCGCATCGACGACGCTGTCGCCGATCCGTTTGCCAGGCGGCAGCTTCTCCGCCTCCTACCGGCGGCTGCACCTTGTTCAGGTTGAACCAGAAGAAGCGGCTGTTGTTCTCGGGACCAAGGCTGTAGAGCGTGTAGTTGCCCTTCTGCTGGTTGTCTTCGTACCACCGGTAGTTCTCGGGCTTGATGTTGTCGATGCCGTCGAGCTCGCCGGCGCGGAATTTCAAGTCCGCGGCGTCCTGATCGGGCACGACGAGAAACACCACTTCGTTCAGATACGGCAGCCGCTTGCCCGCCTTGTCGACGCCGAACCAGTAGGGGTTTCGGCCGATGATCGTCCTCTCGCCCGGAACGTACTGCACCACTCGCCACGGCCCGCTCGTCACGATCTGATCGGGCGGGGTGCTGACGTTGTACGTCGAGGCGAAATTGCCGCTCTTGTACGCCGCCTCGACGACATGCTTGGGATAGATCTCCAGCGAGCCAACCGAGATCAGCAGCGTGCCCATGGGCTTGGGCGTTTTCACGATAACCGTGTGCGCATCGGGCGCGGAAAACTCGAGCGGCTTCCCCTCGAGCTTCAACAGATCTTGAATGGCGGGATGCAGAACCGGATCGAGCGCAAGCTGGGCGCTGAACAGCACGTCTTCGGACGTCATCGGATGACCGTCAGAGAATCTTCGCCCCACGGCGAAGATGGAACGTCCACGTGACCCCGTCGGCGGCCGTCTCCCACGACTTCGCCAGCATCGGCACGAACTGCTGCGTGCCGTTGTCGTAGTCCACCAGCGTCGTGAAGAGATTCCGCGTCGTGATGTCGGTCGATGACGTTTCGTTCGCCATCATGCCGTTGAACGTGCGCGGATTGCCCGTTTCCGCGAACACGAACCGGCCGCCGTGCTTCCCGATCGTCGGCGCCTCGACCACCATCGGGTCTTCCGGCAGCGGATGGGGATCGCTGTATTCGGCGGTTTCCGCGGCGCGCCGGCGGCAGCCCGTGCACACGGTCACGAGCGCAAGAACGACAATCAGCAGGTTTTTCATTTGGCGTAGATGTTTTCCGAGTTCCAGATGATGCGATGAGGAAGGATCGTGGGCTGAATGTTGCCGAAACGGTTGCTGACCGGCACTTTCTGATTCGCAATCGGCAGCCAGATGAACCATGCCTGCTGGTTGACGATGGTCTCCACTTCCTTGTACGCCTTCTTGCGCGCGTTCAGGTCCTGAACGGTCACGATCTCGTCCATCAGCTGGTCGATACGAGCTTCTTCAGGCGTCGCCGGCTTCGGTCTGAGCCATGATTCCAGAAGTGCGTCAGCCCTGACGAGCGATAGAGGTTCTGCATCATGGCCGGATCCGGCGGAACGCCGCTTTGCAACCCCAGCAGCAGCGCGTCGTACTGGAAGTCGGCCCGGATGTTCGTGATGATCGTATTGAAGTCGGCGGGCGCCAGCACGACGTTGATGCCGACCTTCGCGAGGTCGTCCTTCACGAAATTCGCCAGAGCGATGCGGAGCGTGTTGTCGCTGTTGGTCTTCAGCGTGAAGGTGATCGGATTGCCACGCGTGTCCTCGAGCACGCCGTCGCCGTTTCCGTCCTTGAAGCCGAGGCTCGCCAGCAGCTTTTTCGATTCTTCGACGTTGTAGTCGTCGCGAACGAGGTCGGGCGAATGAAAGATCTTGTTGGCCGGCGTCGCGATGGCCCAGTTCTTGTGACCTTCGCCGAAGAACACGCTCGGAATCATCGCCTGCCGATCGATCGCCATCGAGACGGCCCGGCGGAACACGACGCTGCTGAACCATTCGTACTTGGTCTTGTCGACCTGCGGATCGCCGATCTTCTTGCCCGGTGCCGGCTTCTTGACCGTGTTCAGGTTGAACCAGAGGAAATTCGTGTTCAGGTCGGGACCGAGGTCGTAGAGCGTGAAATTTCCCTTCTCCTGATTGTCCTGTATACCAGCGATAGTTCTCGGGCTTCACGTTGTCGAGGCCGTCGAGCTCGCCCGATCGAAATTTCAAATCCGCCGCGTCGCGGTCGGGCACCACGACGTAAACCATCTCGTTCAAATACGGAAGACGCCGGTTCTGCTGGTCGACGGTGTACCAGTAGGGATTGCGCTGAAGCACCGTTTTTTCGCCGGGCACGTACTGAGCGAGCCGCCACGGCCCCGCTCGAGACCAGCTGGTCGGGCGGCGTGCTGACGTTGTAGGCCGACGCAAAGTTACCGGCCTTGAACGGGCCTTCGAGCACGTGCTTCGGCATGATCCGGACGGCGCCGACCGTCGAGACGAGCATGGCGCTGGGCTGCGGCGTCTTCACGATGAAGCGTGTAGTCGTCTGGCGCGGAAACCTCGTAGAACTTGTCCCCCATCTTCAGCAGGTCCTGCACGGACGGGTGAAGGGTGGGGTCGAGCGCCAACTGAAAACTGAACAACACGTCCTGCGCCGTCATCGGGTGACCGTCGGAAAATTTTGCGCCCTTGCGCAGATGGAACGTCCACGTCACGCCATCGGGCGCGACTTCCCACGACTTGGCCAGCGCCGGTTCCTCCTGCTGGGTTTCGTTGTTGAACGTGACCAGCGACGAGAAGATGAGGTCCGTGATGTCGCGCGATGAATTTTCGTTCACCATCATCGCGTTGAACTGCTTCGGGTTGGATACCTGTCCGAGGATGAAGCGCCCGCCATAGCGTCCGGGCGTTTTCGAGGGACAGAACTTTGGGCTCCTCCGGAAGGGGATGCGGATCGTTGTATTCAGCGACCTCAGCCGCCCGGCGGCGGCAGCCACCTGTCGCCGAAATTGCCCCGATCAACAGCAAAAGCAGCAGAATTCTGCTGCTCGTCCCTGTGCGCCTCATCGCTCGAATTCTACCTGTTTTGACGTTGGGACGCGGCTGGCGGCCGAGAATCGCGCTTGCCAAAACACGGTGCTGGCCCTTATCCTGCAATTCTCCCCAGAGCTCTCCTGCATTTCCTGTTTTTTCAGGTGAACGGTCCTTGGGCCACGCGCAAGAACTGTGTGTGCCGATACAAAAGTGTAAGGAAATTATGAGAAGAATCCCGCTGATCGCAATCTTCCTCGCATCGCTGACCGCCATGGCGTGCGTGAAGACGACGTACGTGCCCACAGCGCCGGGCGGCGGCAACGGTTCGTCCGGCAACACGACCGACTGGCGGCGGCTCCGGCAATTCGGGGAACAACGGTCAAGCCACGGCCGCAGCCTTCAGCGGTGTCTGGGGCTCATCCACGATCGCCGGCCTGCCCTTAGGGACTTGTTCTGATGTGAAGTGGGTCATCACGACGCAGACCGCCACGACGGTCGCAGGCAACGTCACGGCGAGCTGCTCCAGCGGCGTAACTGTCGCAGCGAACCTCACGGGCACGATGGTCAACGACAACACGATGAACCTGACCACAAACGGGACGCTGACGGCCGCGGGCGTCCCCTGCCAGTTCAACATCACCGGCACCGGCACCCGTCAGACGGACGACTCGATGAAAGTGGACTACAGCGGCACCTATTGCTTTGGCACCGTCCAGGGGTCTGAAATCCTTCGCAAGTTTCCCAACGTCTAGGGAAAAAGGCTCCGGGAGCCTTTTTCCCATCCATTCGCGCATTGCCTGATGTGAGCGTCCAGGCCCGCCTTCGCCAGTCACGGCATGGCGGGCCAGGCGCGAAAGGATCAGGTCATGCGCGCTCTTCTTTTTCCTCTTCTTCTGGCGGCCATCATCCTGACGCCCGGCTTTGCGTCGGCTCAAACCATCGAGGTATTTGGCATCACCGGTGGTGCCCAGGTCTGGGACGATGAGGGCAACATCGGGTTTGGCGTCCCATTCGGCGGCGGCATCGGATTGAGAACGTCCGTAGGCTGGGGCGTGGAAGGCCTTGTGGAAGGACAGAAGGCCGAGCGCAATTTCACGAGCGGCGTGCGGTTCGACTCGACCCTTACCTCCGCGCGCGGACGCTTCCTGAAGTACTTCGGCGCCGGCCGCACGCAGTTCTATACCGGCGCCGGGCTGGGAATCTCGCGGATCGCGTCGACGCGCACCGAGCCTGCCGGCTTTGGCGGCGTCTTCAGCCGAACGGTGAATGCAGGTTCGGTGAGCGGCTTCGCCGGCCTGCGCATCCCCGCGGGAAACCGGTTGTTCGTGCGGCCGGAATTTGAAATCTCGCGGGCTGGAGAGCACTTACGCATTGGCGGTAACGTGGCGATCGGGCTTGGCTGGCAATTATGGTAGATTGCCCTCGTGAATCTCAAAGGTGTCTTTCCGCCGATCCCCACGCCGTTCGCGGACGAAGCGATCGATCATCGCGCTCTCGCCAGTAACGTCGCGAAATGGATGAAAACGCGCCTGGCCGGGCTCGTCGTGCTCGGCTCGAACGGCGAAGCACCGCTGCTCGAGGATGCCGAAGCGGACGCCGCCATCGAGACAGTGCGCGCCCACGTGCCGCGCGACCGCACGCTGATCGCCGGCGTCGGACGGGAGTCGACAGCCGCGACGATTCAGGCGGCCAAACGCGCGGCAGACTTCGGCGCCGATGTCGTGCTGGTGCGCACGCCTTCCTATTTCAAGAACGTGATGACGAACGACGCGTTCGTGCGTCATTTCACCGCGGTGGCCGACGCATCGCCGCGGCCGGTGCTCATGTACAACGTGACGATGTTCACCGGCGTCAACCTGCTGCCCGACGCCGTGGAACGTCTCTCGGCGCACAAGAACATCATCGGCATGAAGGAGTCGAACGCCGACCTTGTGCAGCTGTCGGAAACGATCGCGCGCACACCGGACGGCTTCATCGTGCTGAGCGGAGCCGCCGCCACGCTGTATCACGCGTTTTGCGCGGGAGCGAACGGCGCGGTGCTGGCCGTCTCTGCGGTGCTGCCCGACATCTGCGTGGACATCTTCGATCTCGTCCAGAAACAGCGTCACGCCGAGGCGCTGGACCTGCAGCGCCGAATCGTGCGGATGGGACGGCTGCTGGGCGCGATGCACGGCGTTCCCGCCTTGAAGTACGCGCTGGATCAGATTGGCTATGTGGGCGGCCCGGTTCGCCCGCCGCTGGGCGCGCTCGCGCCTGAGGGACAAAGGCAGATTCGCGAGGCGCTCTCCGAGCTGAAGATCGGCCAACCCACCTAATTAGGTGCGTTGGGTGCGCTAGGTGCGACGGTGCGATTCGGTCCGCTGTCGGCCATATCGGTGGCGCAGGGCTTCAGCCCTGCCTGATCCTCATCATTTCATTTCCACCGCGCTGGAATTCATACGGAACGCGTTCGAGCGTTACTGCATATCCTGACTTTCTCAACGACGCTGTCAGTGTCGGCACAAACGGCGACTGGGCACCGCCAAGCGCCAGAAGCGGGAAGATTCGAACTTCACGGGCCACGCGCGCCAGCTCGAGAACGGCGGTATCGTGAAACGGCTCGCCGAGTTGATCCGAGTACAGAAAAAGAAAATGCGAGCAGAGCGCAAGATCGAACGACTGATCGGCGAACGGCAACGCTGGTAACGAAGCCTCGATATAACGGCCTTCGGACTTCCCAACCTCGTAATCGGCGAGAAACTGCTGCATCGCATCCAGCCGCACGCGCCGAAGTTCCTCGACCGATGCGATCTCAGTCCAAACAAACTCAGTGTAGTTGCGCCGCGTCTGTTCCAGTATCTCTTCGACCGTCTCGTCAATACGCCGGCGAATCTGCTCCGAGTCGAACTCGTAGATCGGATCGCACGACACGATGCTCGTGCCTCCTCTGGTGGCCGCTGCATTGAAACTGGCGGGCCCATCACCACAGCCCAGAAGGCGGCCACCAAGATCTGCAGCCGTCAGCGCGAACATTCGGCAGTACCTCGTCGTAGGAACGCCCCCAAGGGACGACTCTTTCCAGGGTGAACATTGAATATGGAAATATCGCGACAGGGCTAAAGCCCTGTGCCACCGAAATCCTCCAACCAGGGCTGACCATCGTCGCCCTGCGCTATCGCACTCATCGCACCTTGCGCACCTGCCGCACCCCCGCACCTGCCGCACCTATTGCACCTCGCACCTATCGCACCCAATTCTAGGGGGCTAGTCTGTAGAGTGCGCGCTCGGTCGCGATGTACAGCGCTCCGTCCTTCCCTTCCGAGACGACGCGTATCGGTCCAATCTGATCCTTGAGCAGGTGTTCCACCGAGACAATCCTGGAGGCGTTCTCGGGATCGAAGCGCAGGCGCATGATCTCCTGCCCTGTCTCCGCCGCCACGAAGAGGTTGCCCTGGAACATCGGCATCAGATCGCCGCGATAGAACACCGCCGATGATGCGCCGAGGCCCGCCGGCAGCGCGTACGACGTACGAAACAGCGCGCGACTCTGTCTGAAGTTGTCGCCAACGGCGCTCAGCCGGCCCGCATCGGCGCCCAACCGATCGACCACCCACAGGTTCCCGCTCCCTGGCTGCCAGTCCATGGCCAGGGGCTGCGGATGATCGAAGGAGAAGATCGGCGTCTGCGCCGCCCGATCGTCGGGCGTGGTCGCATCCATGTTGAGGCGCAGCACCTTGCCGTTATAGGACGCGAAGCTCGACGCGATGCCGGTGTCCGAGGAGCTGTCGAGTGCCAGATAGAGCTTGCCGTCGGGACCGATGCGAAGCGCACCGCTCGCGCCGTACTCAGACGCGGGCATTCGATCGAGCAGCACCGCCCGCTCGCCGTACGCGTCTTTCACGCCGCGAAAACGGGCGAGCATGAACTCCTGCCCCTGCCGGGGCGCCGCGGCCGCATACAACACGTACATGAAGCCGCTCTTCTCGAATTCGGGATCGAGCGCGATCGCGACGAGACCGCCTTGCGGCGCGATCACTTCAGGAGACAGGTCGAGCACCGGCTCCGGATAGAGCAGCCCGTTCCTTATCAGGCGGACGCGTCCGCCGCGCTCGGCCACGAAGATCGATCCATCAGGGGCAAACGCGACATCCGATGGAAGGCTCAGTCCCTCGACAAACGGCGAAAGCGTCAATCGCGCCTGATCGACGGTGACGACCGGGATGGGTGCCGATGAGAAGACCGCTCCCGTGCGTGCGACGGTGACGGCCACGACCTGCAGCGCCGCGGATCGCGCGCTTTCGGCCGTCGATCCGCCATCGCCGACAAACGCGGCCAGTTCGAGCGTGTGCGAGCCGGCGGTCAGCGCGGGCAGCACGGCGCTGCAGTTGTACGACGCGCCCGCGCTCGTGCAGGCCGCACCGGCCAGCGTCGAGCGCGTACCGTCGACGTACAACGCGAACTGAAGCGACGCGATGTCGGACGAGTCGGGCGCCGGCTGCGTCCACCCGAGACGATCGCCTGGAGACACCTGGATTTCTCCCGGCCCCGGGTCGGGCACTTCCGGATCCTTCTGGTCACACCCGGCAATGCAAAAGCATGCAACGAGCGCCAGCGCAGTACGACCGCACACGTCCGCATCATAGCGCACGGCCAAACGCCGCTCGGTTACGATACGAGCATGAGAGTCGCGCGCGCGATGGCGTTCCTGCTGCTCGTGGCGACGCCTGTGCACGCGCAGCTGCAAGGCCAGGTCTATGCCTCGGGGCTTCAGGCACCTCTTGCGTTCGTACAGGACCCGACCGATCGAACCGTTCAGTTCGTCGTGCAGCAGGCCGGCCGGATCCGCGTCGTGCAAAGCGGGACGGTGCTCGCGACCGACTTCCTCAACCTCACCGGCAGCGTGTCCGCCGGCGGCGAGCGCGGACTGCTGGGCCTGGCGTTCGCGCCCGACTATGCGTCGAGCGGCCGGTTCTTCGTCAACTTCACGAACACCGAGCGGCGACACGGTCGTCGCGCGGTTCACGCGATCGGCGAACCCGCTCGTCGCCGACGCCGGCGTCGCGGTTCGATCTGCTGCTCGAGCGCACGCGGCGCTTCATCGAGCAGCCGTTCGCGAATCACAACGGCGGCCATCTCGCGTTCGGTCCGGACGGCTACCTCTACATCGGCCTCGGCGACGGCGGATCCGGGCAACGATCCGGATCACCGCGCGCAGAACCCGAACGAGCTGCTCGGCAAGATGCTGCGCATCGACGTCAACGTGCCCGACGCCGACAACGCTGGCTACCGGATCCCGCCCGACAATCCGTTCGTCGGACGCGAACCCAGCGCGCGCGATGAGATCTGGGCGTTCGGCCTGCGCAATCCGTGGCGCTACAGCTTCGACGATCCGGCGCGCGGCGGCACCGGCGCGCTGGTCATCGGCGATGTCGGGCCAGGGCCGGGTCGAGGAGATCGACTACGAGCCGCGCGGCGCCGGTGGCCGCAACTACGGCTGGCGCAATCGCGAAGGCGCGCACGACAACGTCACCAGCCGGCCGCCCGCGTATCGACCGCTGACCGATCCGATCTTCGAATACGGCCGCACGCGACGGCGCATCGATCACGGGCGGCTTCGTCTATCGCGGCACGCGGCTGGGCGCCGGCCAATCGCGGGCGCTACTTCTTCGCCGACTACATCTCGGGACGCGTCTGGTCGGTCGCACTGACGCATCGACGCCTCGGGCGAGGCGACGGCCTCGGATCGCCGCGAGCACACGGCGGAGCTCGGCGGCACGCGCCGTCATCGGCAACATCAGCTCCTTCGGCGTCGATGCCGACGGCGAGCTCTACATCGTCAACCATCTGGGATCAATCGTTCGCATCACGGCTCCGCTCGCCGCCCCGCCGGCGCCCACGGAGCTCAAGATTCTGAAACCGTAAGTGCCGCACACGCGCGTCAATCGCGTGTCGCTGGCGCGTGCCCTGTCGAAGCTCGGCATGGCGTCGCGCGCACAGGCGGCGGAGCTCATCAAGCAGGGCCGGGTGCAGATCGACGGACGCGTCGCGACCGATCCTGGCCGCTTCGTCAATCCCGACCGCGCGCGGATTCAGATCGACGGGCTCGCACACGACGTGCGCCGTGGCGCATGATCGCGCTCAACAAGCCGCGTCAGGTCGTCACGACGAGGTCCGATCCTCGAGGTCGAACCACCGTGTACGACCTGCTCGAGGATCTCGACACGCGCGTCGTGCCGATCGGACGGCTCGATTACGCCTCGAACGGCCTGCTGCTCTTCACCAACGACACCAGGCTGGCCGACTGGCTGACCGATCCCGGAACAGGGATCGTGCGCCGCTACGTCGTGACCGTGCGCGGCGAACTGTCCGACGAGGCGATCCGGATGCTGGAGGCGGGGGTCGTCGATCGCGGCGAAACGCTCAAGGCGGCAACCATCAGTCTTCTGAAGCGCTCAAAGCGCGAGACGCACGTGATGGTGGAGCTGACGGAGGGCAAGAACAGAGAAATTCGCCGGATGATGCGGCACTCGGGACACGACGTTACGCGGCTCACACGCGTCGCCTTCGGCGGCCTCGAGCTCGGCCGGCTCGCGTCGGGCAAATGGCGCGACGTGAGCCCACGGGAAGCGCGCGCGGCGTTTCCCACTGCCCCGGTTCGAAACGTCAGACAGGGCTAAAGCCCTGTGCCACCGATGTCCAGGCAGGGCTAAAACCCCCGCCACAAGGCAGGGCTAAAGCCCTGTGTACCAATGTCACGAACCACGAACCCGACGACCTGACGAAGCGACGAACCTGACGAACCCGAGGCAGGGCGTACCCAGCGCAACGACGACCGCGAACCGACTAACGAACCCGTCTATTGTTGTTGCTGCTGCTGTTGCTGCGCGTAATCGAACGGCTCGGCGGCTCGGCGACTTCGGGCGCAACCCAGGTCGTCATCGGCAACACGCGGTCAGGCGAATCGGCGCGTCGGACAGCGACACCGTGACCAGCACCGCCAGCTCGCTGCCGCGCCTCGCCCTCGAAACACGCCGCGCGTCGGCGGCACATCCGCGTAGTCGCGGCCGATGGCCACGCGCGATGTGCCGCTCGGCCGCCAGCATGTCGTTGGTCGGGATCGAAGCCCACCCAGCCCAGCGTCGGCAGTACGCTTCGACCCACGCGTGCGTCGCACCCTCCGCCGACCATCGCTTGCTCGTCGCTCGCCCGGCGACAGGTAGCCGCTGACGTAGCGGCACGGAATGCCGATGCCGCCGCGCGAGCGCAATCATGATGTGCGCGAAGTCCTGGCACACGCCCGCGCGCGCCTTCAGCGCCTCGTCGATCGGCGAATCGACTTGTCGTGCGACTCGGCGCGTAGGTGAACGCGTGAAACAGCGCGTAGTTGAGCCGCCGCATCAGCGTCAGCGGATCGGCGTCGCGGCTGCCACCCGAGCTCGTCCGCGAACTCACCGAGCAGCGCCGTCTCGCGCGCGAAGTGGCTGAACTGCAGGCTCTCCCACCGCTCGCCGGCGGCGGCGATCGCGTCGAGCTCGTCCCACGCCGAGTCCGGGCAGGCTGTCCGGGAATCGCCGGCGCCGGCGCCATGTCGACGACGGCGTCCGCCGTGATCGCAGAGCCGCGCGTGCCGGCTCGGGAATGTCGAAGTGATGCACGACGTTCCCGAGCGAATCCTGATACGCGAACACGCGCGCCCGCGGCTGCGTCGTCAGCTCGAAGCGCAGGCAGCGCTGCCGGCCGTCGCTGCGCGGCTGCATGCGCACCTCCATCATGCTCTCGCTGATGGGCGCGCTGTAGGTGAATCGATTCGTGTGCCGGATCGACGTACTGAATGTCGCCGCTCATTGGCGCTGATCGCCGATTCCGTCGGATAGCTGATGTAGGTCTGGTAAAGCGCCGTGTGCACCTGCTCGCACTGCCGGCGAATGCCCTGCACGTAGCTCTGCAGGCTGTCGGCCATGATCTCGTCGATCTGGCTGTAGTCGAGCGACGCCCGCAGCCGGCCGGCGAGGCGATCGACGCGCCCGGCGCGAACTGCGCCCGAGCGCCCGCGCGACGGCCCGCAGCGACGCCTCGACGCGTGTCGACCGCAAACCGGACGGACCGCGGGAAGTCGGCGTTCAGCAGCAGGAACTCGGCCACGCGTTCGGGCCGAACGTCGGCGGTGTAGCGCTGGCAGTACGCCTCGAACGCCGAGCACGACCGCAGCAGCGCCGCCCACGACACATAGGCGCCGATGCCGCCGTCGCGGACGGCGCTGGCCGTATCGTCGAAGTGCACTTCCAGCATCGTCGCCGTCGCCGCCGCGCGCTCGATGGAGCGCCCGATCTGGATGTAGTGCCAGCCCTCGCGTTGGATCATCGTCGAGTCGGTGACGCCCTGGAACAGATGCGCCGCCTCCTTGACGTGCACGTAGAAGCGCCGAGCCGCGCGACGCGCGATCGATTGCGCCGGACGTGGAGGTACAGCCGGTTCAGCTGCTCCCACATCTCCGTGCTGATCTGCTCGCGCACCTGGCGCGCGTTCTCGCGCGCCGCGGCGACGCACGCCTCGATGGTGCTGCTGCAGCCTGACGTCCGGTGTGACGTCTTCCATCGGCGTGATGCGCGACGCCGTATCCCGCCGGAGGCCGTGCCGACGGCGCCATCAGCCGGCGGACCGTGTCCGACGATCGGTCGAGCGTCAGGCCCAGACAGACGTCGCCCAGCCGCGCCGTGTGCTCGGCCCGCTCCAGGTAGCGGCTCATCCAGTAGCGCAGTCGGCGACTCGGGACAGCATGCGTCTACTCCGTCAGCACCCAGGTGTCCTTGCTGCCGCCGCCCTGCGACGAATTCACGACGAGCGAGCCGCGGCGCAGCGCCACGCGCGTCAGGCCGCCCGGCACGACCGTGAACGTTTCGCCGCACAGCACGTACGGCCGCAGGTCGACGTGGCGCGCCTCGATCCGATCGTCGATGAAGTTCGGCGCGCGCGAGAGCGCCAGCGTCGGCTGCGCGATGTAGTTGCGCGGGTTCGGCCAGGATTCGCCGCCGGAACTCCTCGCGCTGCTCGGCGGTGCTGTGCGGGCCGATCAGCATGCCGTAGCCGCCCGACTCGCCGACCGCCTTCACGACCAGCTCGTCGAGATGCTCGAGCACGTAGGCGCGATCGTCCGGCGTCCGCGAGCATGTAGGTCTGCACGTTCGGCAGGATCGGCTCCTCGCTCAGATAGAACCGGATCATCGCCGGGCACGTAGGCGTAGATCGCCTTGTCGTCGGCGACGCCGGTGCCGATGGCGTTGATGATCGACACGTTGCCGGCGCGATACGCGTTGAACAGGCCCGGCACGCCCAGCCGCGAATCGGGCCTGAACGCCAGCGGATCGAGGAAGTCGTCGTCCACGCGCCGGTAGATGACGTCCACGCGCCGCAGCCCCGCGGTCGTGCGCATGTAGACGACGTTGTCGTGGACGATCAGGTCGCGGCCCTCGACCAGCTCGATGCCCATCTGGCGCGCCAGGAACGTGTGCTCGAAGTAGGCCGAGTTGAAGACGCCCGGCGTCAGCAGCACGATCGTCGGATTCGGCCGATCGTCGGGCGCCAGCGAGCGCAGCGTCGCGAGCAGCGCCTGGCCGTAGTGATCGATCGGGCGGACCGCGTAGTTCGGTGAACAGCTCCGGGAACACGCGCTTGATGATCTGGCGGTTCGTCAGCATGTAGCGACACGCCGCTCGGCACGCGCAGGTTGTCTTCGAGCACGGCGAACTGACCGTCGGGCAGCCGCACGAGATCGCGTGCCGGCGACCGACACGTAGATGTCGCGGCGCGGACGGATGCCCACCATCTCGCGGCGGTAGTGCTGGGCGCTGAACACCAGCTCGCGCGGGACGATGCCTTCCTTCAGGATCCGGCCGTCCTGGTAGATGTCCTTGAGAAACAGGTTGAGCGCGGTCAGCCGCTGCATCAGCCCGCGCTCGATCGTCGCCCACTCGCGCGCGGTGATGATGCGCGGCAGCAGGTCGTAGGGAAAGATGCGCTCGGTGCCCTGGTCGTCGCCGTAGACCGTGAAGGTGATGCCCTGCTGCAGGAAGGCGCTGTCGGCGTCCTGCTGCCGCTTGCGCAGGTCGGCCGACGAGAGCTCGAGCAGCGCGGCGATAGAGCGCCTCGTACGGCTCGCGGGCCACGCCCGAGCCATCGAACATCTCGTCGTAGCAGTCGTCGAGCTCGTACTGCGAGAACAGGCCGGCATGGACTCCGAGGCCGCCGTTCAGACCCATCAATGCGCATGGTACGGCAAGAGACCACCCGTGGAGACGTAATGAACATTAATGTCGGACCGCCCACCCAAAGCCCACAATGTTGTGTCGATCGCGGACCCGCGATCGAAAAATGCCGGGCTTTTCGCGAAGCACGTTTCTTGCTTCGCGCCAACGCGTGACCACACAACACGAAACGCTGCTCTGGACGCTCGAGGAAATCAGCCATCTCGTTTCCCACAGCGGCCATCCAGCCGAAACGCTCGACAACATCGTCCAGCTCATCCAGCGCACGTTCGAGACGGACGTCTGCTCGGTCTACCTGCTCGAGCCGGACCGCGCCACGCTCGTGCTGGCCGCGACCGTCGGGCTGCGCCACGACAGCGTCGGACGCGTCCGGATGCGATTGTCGGAAGGGCTGGCCGGGCTCGTCGGCGAACAGTTGCGGCCGCAGGTCGTGGAAGATGCGACGACGCATCCGCGGTTCAAGTATTTCAGCGAGGCGGGAGAAGACCCGTACCACTCGTTCCTCGGCGTGCCGCTCATCGATCGGGGCCTGCTTCAGGGCGTGCTGGTCGTCCAGACCCAGGAGGCGCGCGTCGTTCAGCCCGGACGCCGTCCGGATGCTCACGACCGCCGGCACCCAGCTCGCGTCGATCGTCAGCGCAGGCCCGCACGCATCGGACAGTTCGTGGCGCCCGCGCATCACCGGCTCGAGGCGCTGGCCCAGCAACATGTGGTGGAGCTGGGACGACGACGCGGTCAGCCTGTTCCGCGCGCTCGATCCGGTGCTGTGGCGCGAGCTCGACCACAACCCGATCGCGCTGCTCCAGCACATTCCCGATCGCTCGGCTCGAAGAGCGCGCCTCGGCGCTCCTGCTGCACAGCCGCATCAACTACGCCTACCGGCGCATGCAGGAGCACCTGACGTCGACGCGGACGTGGGGCGCGCAGACACGCGGGCGTGCTCTGGGCACGGCCGGTCGCGTATTTCTCGGCCGAGTTCGGCCTGCACGAGTCGGTGCCGATCTATTCCGGCGGCCTCGGCATTCTCGCGGGCGATCACATCAAAGCGGCTTCGGACCTCGGCATCCCGCTGGTCGGCGTCGGGCCTCTACTACAGCCAGGGTTACTTCACGCAGCGCTTCGACTTGAGCGGCTATCAGCAGGAGGACTATCGCGACGTCGACAGCTCGCTGCTCCCGCTGGAACGCGCGAAAGACTCGACGGGCGACCAGATCACCGTCAGAATCGAGACCCGGACGGGCGCGATCGTCGCGCGTGTCTGGAAGCTCGCGGTCGGCCGGAACACGCTGCTCCTGCTCGATTCCGATGTGGAAGGCAACCGGCCGGAGGATCGCGAGCTGACCTCGCGCCTGTACGGCGGCGACGACCGCGTTCGCATTCGCCAGGAGCTGCTGCTCGGCGTGGGCGGCGTGCATGCGCTGACCGCGCTCGGCATCGTCACCGGGCGTGCTGCACCTGAACGAGGGACACAGCGCCTTCGCCGCGCTCGAGCTGGGCCGCCAGCGGATGGTGACGGAGGGAGTCGACGCAGCCGAAGCGCTCCGGCGAATCTCTGCGCAGGTCGTCTTCACCACGCATACGCCGGTGCCGGCGGGCCACGACCGGTTCTCGCCTGCGCTCGTCGAAGAGCACCTCGGGCCGTTGCGCGAAGCGCTGGGCATCGGCCGCGAGGAGCTGCTGGCGCTCGGGCGCGTCGATCCCGGCGATCCGTACGAAGACTTCTGCATGACGATCCTGGCGCTCAAGCTGTCGCGGCGGGCCAACGCCGTGTCGTCGCTGCACGGCCAGGTGTCGCGCGCGATGTGGACGTCGCTCTATCCCGGGCCGATCCGAGGAGCAAGTGCCGATCGGACACATCACCAACGGCATCCACGTGCGCACGTGGCTCGCGCCGCAGATGCATCGGCTCTACGACCGCCATCTCGGCCCGGGCTGGACCGACCGGTGCTCGGAAGCCTGCGACCTGGGACACCATCGACGGCATCGAGGACGGCGAGCTCTGGGAGACGCACCAGACGCTGAAGACGCAGCTGATCGAGGTGGCGCGGCTGCGCGCCGCACGTTGCGCCGCAGGAGCGCGGCGAGATCGCCGAATTCATCGATCAGGTGCGGCACGCGCTCAGCCTCGATGCGCTCACGATCGGCTTCGCGCGGCGGTTTGCCACCTACAAGCGCGCGAACCTGGTGCTGCGCGACCTGGAGAGGCTGGTCTCGCTTCGTCAACGACGCGCAAGGTGCCGATTCAGTTCGTGTTTGCGGGCAAGGCGCACCCGCGCGATCTGCCCGGGCAAGGAAATGCTGCAGGAAGTCGTTCGCGCTGCTGCGCGACCCGCGATTCGCGGGCAAGCTGCTGTTCATCGAGGACTACGACATCAACGTCGGCCGGCATCTCGTGCAGGGCGTCGACGTCTGGCTCAACACGCCGCGGCGTCCGCTCGAGGCGTCGGGCACGAGCGGGCAGAAAGTCGTGCTGAACGGCGGCCTCGAACCTGTCGATCCTCGACGGATGGTGGGCCGAAGCCTACGACGGCCACAACGGCTTTGCCATCGGGCGCGGCGAGACGCACACCTCGATCGATCGCGCACGACGCGCGCGACGCCGAAGCGCTCATCAAGGTGCTGCGCGACGAGGTCATCCCGCTGTACTACGACCGCGACCGCGACGGCCTGCCGCGGCAGTGGATCGCGCGCATGAAGCGCGCCATCCGTACGCTCGGCTGGCGGTTCAGCGCCGATCGCATGGTGACCGACTATGTTCTAAAGGCCTACATCCCCGCCGCCGGCGGCACCAGCAGCGAAATGCGATCTTGATCAGGGATGGCCTGCTGGAGTTATATTCATTTTGACGGAGGCTCTGATGGCACGAACGAACTAAACCCGCCAACGGAAGTCCGGACTCCCCCAAGCCGACACGTTCAACGAAAAAGGGCAACGGATCGACGGGGCACTACAACGGGATCCGGATGCGGTGGCCAGGCGCGCGTACGAAATTTACCTGAGCCGCGGCGGCAGCCACGGCTCCGATCTCGACGACTGGCTCGAAGCGGAGCGTCAGCTCAAACAGGGTCCGAGCCCGTTATCGGTCGGGTGCCGGCGAAGCCGAGGAAGAGGAAGACTTCCGAAGGGACGGGGCCTTGACAGCGTAGTACACGCTCGCGGCCGCGACGACGGCCGCCAGAATTCCCCACTCGCGAGCCGTCGCCTGCGACAACAGCCAGACGATACCGGAGGCCGCCAGGAGCTGAATGGTGGGTCCTCCGGGCAGCGTGAAAGGCTCGCCCGCCATCCTCACGTCGCGCCGCTGCAGCTCGTACGACGCGGCGACACACAGCAGATACAGCAGCAGCGCCGACACGTTCGCCATGATGACGAGCGTTTCGAACGTGCTCGAAATCGCGAGCGCCGCCACGATGATGGCGTAGATCACGATCGCCACGGCGGGCGTGCGGTAACGCGGATGCACGCGCGGCGAGCGCCCGCGGCAGCACGCCGTTGCGTCGCGAGCGCCAGCAGCGCGCGCGGCGTGCCCAGCATGTCGCCGGCGATGTACCCGAAAATCGAAATCGTTCCGCCGGCGAGCAGGAACAGCCGCCCGCCATCGCCGAGCAGCCGCGCGCCGGTCTCGGCGAGCGGCGCGTCGGTGTAGTTCGGCAGCTCGGGGCCGAGCACGCCTTGCGCGACGATCTGAACCGCGAGATAGACGAGCGTCGCGATCGTGAGCGCGCTCAGAATCGGCGCGCGGCACCGTACGTGACGGGTCGCGAATCTCGCCCGACGGCGTCAGCGCCACTTCGACGCCCACGAACGCAAACATCAGCACGATCGACACCTGGCCGACCTGCGACACCGTCGGCATCGGCGCGCGAAGGAAATCCGGATTCAGCGACCAGACGCCCACGAGCACCAGCACGAGCAGCGGAATGCAGCTTGGCCGCCGTGATCGTCTCCACGAGCCGGATGCCCGGCTTGATGCCCCGGATATTGACGACGGCGAGAGCCGCGAACAGCAGGACGAGGAGCATCGCGCGCGGCATCGGCGTGCATCAGCGCCGGCCAGAACACGCCGACCGAACCGGCAAACGCCGTGGCGACCGACGCGACCGACAGGCAGGCGGTCGACCAGTACAGAAATCCGCCGAGATAACCGGCATACCCGCCGAACGCCACTTCGATGTAGGCATACAGCCCGCCCGTGAGCGAGACGCGGCTGCCCGCCGCCGCAAAGCACAGCGCGATGAACCCCATCAGCGTGGCGCACACCAGATACGCCACCGGCGCCGCGGCGCCGAGCCCCGCCGCCACCGTCGCCGGCATCAGGAAAATAGACGACGCGATGGTGACGTTGACGATGCTCGCCGTCAGCTCGCGCGTGCCGATCGCGCGGACGAGCTGTCGAGCCGGAGGCTGCGTCAGCGGTCATAACCGTTGCCGATTTCGTTTTCCGGCAACTCGTGCTTCAGCACGAGCACCGACATGATGAAGTCCATCTGCCAGTGACCGTCGCCGGAGCGCTGAATGGTGAGCGGCCGAAAGTGCGCGATGTGCCAGTCCTGCATCCGCTCCCAGACCCGGATGCCGATGTCGATGCACTCGGGAAACCGCTGATTGAGACGGAAGAAATTCCGCTGCCGAATCCTGAGATCGTTGACTGATCGTCGGTCGCGCACCGCGTGCTGCCGGCGAATGCCGTCCAGCACGTTGCGGATGCCGGTCAGAGCTCGGCGCCCGTTGTCGACGTCGCGCTGCGCGGCCGCCGCGTTTCCCAGCCGCCATCTGCACGGCGCCCCCGCCCGCAAGAGCTCTCGTCTCGATAGCATGTGCTCCTCCTGTCACAAGGTTCCGGCGCTGGCTCGCCGGCCCAACAAAAAAGGCCGGGTTCAGCCCCGGCCTTCCATTCAACCCGGCAAACGGTTCCGGTCTACGGCCAGTTCTGCTTCACGATGCTGGCATCGATCGACGCCAGCGTCGTTGCGGCCGGTCGCGGCCGCGGCATCCACCAGCTCCTTGATAGATGATGTCGTTCAGCAGCCTCTGCACGCCGAGCGGGCCGAACGCACCGAGCGCCCATCGGGCCGCGCGGCCGAGCCAGACGGCGTCGGCGCCGAGCGCAATCGCCTTCAGCACGTCGCTGCCGCGGCGGAACCCGCTGTCGATCATCACCGGAATCTTGCCGTTCACGGCGGCGACGATCTCCGGAAGCACCTCGAGCGTCGACGGGCCGTAGTCCATGGAGCGGCCGCCATGGTTCGACACGACGATGCCGTCGAAGCCGTGCTCGACGCAAAGCCGCGCATCCTCGTGCGTCACGATGCCCTTGATGATGATCGGCACCTTGATGAACTTCCGGACGTCGTCCAGGTACTTCCACGTGTACCAGAGCCGGCCCGCGCCCAGCCGATAGGCGGCCGCACCGCGGACCGATGCCGCGGAACCCGCCGCGCCACGGCCGATGACCGCGCTCCCGACCGCTTCCGGATCGTTGCCGCGCCCCGCTCCACCGCGCACGTCCCCGCCCGCCCGCTCCACCGGCCCGTGCCGCACCGCCGGCACGTCCGCCGAGATTGCGATCGTGCTGGCTCCGCTCGTAGAACGACGCCTGCTGATCGACCGTGATGACGATGGCCGTGTAGCCGGCGGCCTGCGCGCGCTCGAGCAGTTCCTGGCTCGCGCCCATGTCCTGGCGCGGATAGAACTGCCACCAGAGCTGGCCCTTCGCGCCTTTCGCGACCTCCTCGACCGACTGGCTCGAGTTGTTGCTGAGGCACATCGGCGTGTTCGACGACAGCGTGCCGGCGCGATACATCCCCGCTTCCCCTTCGGGATGCAGCGCGACCTGCGTCGCCGTGGGCGCGATGACGACCGGATACTTCAGATCGAGATTGATCAACTTCGACGATAAGATCGACCGTCGCCGGATCGACCGCGGTGCCGGGGATGAGATCGACCCAGTCGAAGGCCTGACGGTTGCGGCGCAGGTTCCACTCACCGCCATCGCCATGCGCGGTGTAGTCGTACACCGACTGGGCGATGTTCGCGAACATGACCGGCTCGAAGTCGAACGCCGTGAGCATCTCGTTCAGCCCCGGCGTCCGTCTGTGCTGAGGAAACGGACGCGGATCGAGCTGGGCGTGAAGGAGCGGCGAGCCGGCGATCAGGCCCGCCATGCCCGCCAGCGCCTTGCGGCGTGAAAGAGACGTCTGCCAGCGCTTTTCGATATTTCCCATATCAGTTGTTCGTGGTGGCTTTTGTGGGCATCGGACCGTGCACTTTCACCGCCGTGCGATCGAGCGCCTTCAGGTTCACCTTGCCGCACATGCCCATGTAGCGCGCCAGCTCGGTTTGCGCCATCTCGACGACGCTCTGCACGCCGGCTTCGCCGTACGCCGCGAGCCCCCACATGACCGGCCGGCCAATCAGGACACCCTGGGCGCCGAACGCGAGCGCCTTGAGCGTGTCGGTGCCGCGGCGGAACGATCCATCCGTCAGCACCGGCACCTTGCCGGCCACCGCGTCGACGATGTTCGGGAGCGCGAGAATCATCGCGTCCTTGTTCGCCAGCAGTCCTCCGAAATTCGACGCGACGATGCCCTGCACGTTGTGCTGCAGCGCCGCGGTCGCCTCTGCCGGCGTCGCAATGCCCTTGACGATCACCGGCACGCTGACGCCCTGCTTGATCCCGTCCACCGCCGACCAGTTGATCGAGGTGGGCGTCGCCGGGCGCGAGCCGTTGGCCGAGTGCGAGGCGCCGACCGTGATGACGATCGCCTTCGCGCCCGCCTTGATCGCGTCCTGCACCTGCGCCTTCGCGCCCGAGTCAGAGGCGTACACCTGATACCAGAACGACGGCTTCGCCACGGCAGCAATCTCGGCCAGCGGCACGCTCGATCGGCTGCTGACGATCATCAGCGCCTTCGCCGCGGCGGCGCCTTTCGCGGTGGCGATCTCGCCATCGGGATGGAAGCGCTTCTGGTCGGCGATCGGCGCGACGATGATCGGCGTGAAGTGGTCTTCGCCGAACAGCTTCACGGTGAGATCCATGTCGGTCGTCGGGACGTTCATCCGCGGCCGCAGCGTGATGCGATCGAACAGCGCGCGGTCGCCGCCCGCAATCAGCGCGAAGGTCGCCGGCGGCAGCTTCTTCTTCGCCTCTTCCTCGAACTCGAGGAGATTGACCAGCTCCTCTCGCGGCGCCTGCCGTGCCGCCAGGGGCGGCATCCCACGGCATCCGCTCGCGCTGCTGCGCGGCGGGTGCCTCGCCGCCAATCGTCGAGCCGGCAACGGTTCCCGCGACAATGGCGCCAACGCTTCCGAGAGCCTGGCGTCTGCTGAGTTTGTTTTCGCTCATGGTGTCCTCGTTACTTAGCTGTCGTGGGGCCCCACCCCCACGACCTGTATCTCGCGACCTTCGGTCGCTCGACCGTGGTTGCGACAACGATCTGCTTCAGTGCGACATTCGGTCCTAAACGAAATTTGCCTTCACCGCCGTCTTGTCGATCGACTTCAGCGTGGCGCCGCCCGGCATACGCCGCCGCGTGCACCAGCTCGGCCTGAATGACTTCGAGCAGCCGCTGCACGCCCTGCGCGCCGTACGCGCCAAGCCCCCAGCGCGCCGCGCGGCCGAGCGCGACGGCGTCGGCGCCGAGCGCCAGCGCCTTGAACACGTCGCTCCCGCGCCGGAAGCCGCTGTCGATCATCACGGGGAACTTCCTGTTGACGACCGCGACGATCTCCGGCAGCACTTCGAGCGTCGACGGGCCGTAATCCATCGACCGGCCGCCGTGGTTCGAGACGATGATGCCGTCCACGCCTTCCTTGACGCAGAGCTCGGCGTCTTCGGCCGTCACGATGCCCTTGAGGATGACCGGCACCTTGATGAACTTGCGCACCTCGTCGATGTAGTCCCAGCTGTACCAGAGACGGCGATTCGACACGCGATAGTTCGAGAACTGCGGGAATTTGCCGATGCCCGGCTCGCCGGTACCGCCCGTCGGAATGGGCCCTCCCGATCGGAGCGCGTCCGCGGCCGCCTCTGCCGCGGCGTTGCCGCCGCCTCCGCCGCCACCCCGGCCGCCGCGTCCTCCGCGACCACCGGCCGTTTGCACGATGCCGCCCAGATGGCGATCGTGCAGGTCGCGCTCGTACACCGACGCCTGCTGATCGACCGTAATGATGATGGCCTTGGTGCCCAGATCCTGGAAGAGCTGCAGCTGTTTGGCCGATGCACCCAGGTCCGGGATGGGATAGAACTGATTCCAGCGCGGCCCTGTCGCCGCCGGCGCAATCTTCTGATGTGGAACCGTTGTGCCGCTGGCAAACGCCGCGAGCGCGTTTGCGGCAGTGGCGCCGCGATACATGCCGACCTCACCGTCCGGGTGCAGCGCGCCCTGGCCGGAGCTCGGCGCGGTGAAAATCGGAAACTTCATCGGGACGCCGAGAATCGTCGACGAGAGATCCACGGTCTTGGGATCGACCGCTTTGCCCTGAACGATGTCGACCCAATCGAAGGCCTGGCGGTTACGTCGAAGATTGAACTCGCTGCCGTCGCCATGGGCCATGTAGTCGTACGGCTCGAGCGTCATGTTGCGATAGCACAACGCTTCGAAGTCGAAGGCATCGACCAGCTCGTCGAGCCGCAGTACCCGCGCGTGACCCGACAAGGCCATGCGGATCGACCTGCGCGCGCAAGAGCGGAGATGCCCCGAAGATCGCGGCAAAGCTTGCCAGCGCTTTGCGCCGGCCCCGGCTGAACCGCCATCGGTCTTCAAACACTCCCATAGACCCGCCTCCAAATTGTCTCGCTCGTGCGGGCGCACGTACAATTCGCCCGCCAGACTGTCAACGTATGGTTCACGTCATTGTAGCCGTATTCGCCGCTTTTGGAGCGCTTTGGACGCTGGTCACATGGCTCGTCGGCGGCTTCACGATCGGGCTCTGGGGAATCACGATCCGGGCGAACGATCCGTTTCGGCCGCTGGCGTTTACCGCCGTGGCCGTCGGGATCTATCTCGCCACGCGCGGCCCGCTCAATCTGCGCCGGCTCGTCACGCCCGTCGCGCTTGTGATCGCGCTGTGCCCTGCCATCGTGGGCATCGCCAGGAATTCGTGGACCGCGAGCGGCGCCGACCAGTACGCGTACGTCTCGCAGGCCGACCTCTGGCTCGAACGCGATCTCACGGTGCCGGTGCCGCTCGCCGCAACGGCGCCGTGGCCGGACGCGGTCTGGAGCTTTGCGCCGCACGGATTCCGTCCCGCGACGACCGGCGCCGCGATCGTGCCGGTCACCGCTCCAGGTCTGCCGCTGATGATGGCGGGCGCGAAAGCGATCGCGGGCCACTGCGCGATGTTCCTGGTGACGCCGCTTTCCGGCGCGCTGCTCGTGTGGATCATGTTCGCGATCGGCCGGCGGATGGAATCCGACGTGCTCGGGCTTGCGGCCGCATGGTTCACGGCCACGAGTCCCGCGGTTCTGGCGATGCTGGTGTCGCCCATGAGCGACGTCCCTGCCGCCGCGTTGTGGGCACTGGCCATCTTCTTCACGATCGGCCAGACCAGGGGCTCGGCGCTTGGCGCGGGGCTCGCCGCGTCCTGCGCGATTCTGATTCGACCGAACCTCGCGCCGCTGGCGGCGTTGCTGGCGGCCTGGCGATGGTGGACGGCCGACAATCCAGAGCACAGAAAAGACGCGGCGCTCATCGCGATTGGCACCGTTCCTGGCTGCCTGATTGTCGCGTGGACGAACAACGCGCTCTACGGTTCGCCGCTGGCGTCAGGGTACGGATCGCTCTCGTCGTTGTTTTCCCTGACGAATGTCGGGACGAACCTCGCGAGGTACGGCACATGGCTCGTCGAAAGCCAGACCCCGCTCGCCGTCCTCGGCGTCGCCGCGCTGCTGCCCTTTACCTTCGTCTGGCCCGGCCGCCGGCAGCGGCAGGCGGCGCTGCTTCTCGGCGCAACGCTCGTGGTGGTGTGGGCGCTCTATCTTGCGTACATGCCGGTACGAGGCGTGGTGGTTCCTGCGATTCATGCTGCCGTCGTGGCCTGCGATCTGCCTCGGGATGGCGGTGGTGATTGTGCGGCTGGGGCGAACGCAGTCCGTGGCGCTTCGCCTGGCCGCCTTCGGCCTTGCGTTGGCGGTCGGCGCCTACACCATCCGGTTCGCGGTGAACAACGGCGCCTTCCCGTCGGGCGAAGGCGATCACCGTTACGTGAGCATCGCGAAAATCGTCGAACAAGCGACCGAGCCGTCCGCGGTCATCTTCACGGGGCAGCACAGCGGCCCCACCCGTTACTACGCGGGACGCACGATCGTCCGCTACGAGCTTGTCGACCCCGCGTGGCTCGATCGCGCCGTGCAGTGGCTGACCGCCGCGGGCCGGCGGCCGTACTTCCTGCTTGAAGAATACGAAGTGCTGGATTGGGAAAAGCGATTTGGAGCCGCAAACACCCTCGGCCGGCTGACGCTTGCGCCGATCGCCGAGTATCGTGCGCCTGGCGTGCCTGGCGCGATTTACCTGTTCGACCCCGCACGACCCGACGGCGGGGCGCTCATCACCACTCCACCGCCCGAGGCCCGCGCGACATGCGTCGCGCCGTCGCCTTTGCTACACTTGCGTTGATCCCATGAAAGTAAAGGCTTTTTCGACGATCGTGGCTGCCGTGGTTCTCGCCACGGCCGTGGCGGCGCAACTGCCCGCGATCTCGTGGACCTGCCCGATGCATCCTGACGTGCTCGAAGACAAGAAGGGCACGTGCGGTATCTGCGGCATGGATCTGGAAGCCGTGCGTCTGGTGACGATGTACACCTGCCCGGTTCATGCCGTCATCGAACAAGGTACGCCGGGCAAATGCCGCATCTGCTCGCGCGATCTCGTGCAGAAAACGGCGGCGCTCACCTTTACGTGCGCGGGCAACCGCGAGATTTCCCAGCTCGAGCCTGGAACCTGCGCCGACGGGGCGCCGATGATTCCGCGATACAACGCGCGCGCGCACGGCGATCACAACGCGAAGCACGGCGGCACCTTCTTCATGGCGCCGGACAACTGGCATCACATCGAAGGCACGTATCCGGCGGCCGGGCGATTCCGGGTGTATGTCTACGATGATTTCTCCAGGCCGCTCGGTGCGAGCGATGCCAAACAGGTTCGGGGCCGCGTCGTCACCAAGGAGGTCTTCGACTCGAAGACGGGCACGACCCGCGAGCTCGCCTCTGCCCCGTTGGTACTGGCGCGGAACGGGTCCTTCTTCGAAGCCCGTATCGAGCCGATTGCGCTGCCGGCGAAGATGACGGCGAAGATCGCGTTCCGCTCGGGCGACAAGGAAAGCCGGTTCGATTTTTCCTTCCCGGACTACTCTCGCGATCTGCCGGCGTCGGTCGCACCAAACACTTCGAAATCGACCGCACCCGCACCTAACGCGCCTATCGCACCTAGTCGCACCCGTCGCACCGTGCTCCGCGCAGACTTCGCCGATCGCTACGGCGGACAAGCCCAGCAAGTTGTTGGAAGACCTGAAGGCGCGACGGTCGGAGGTGGAATCGCTCACGAAACAGGGCTCCCTTGGCGCGATCTATGTCCCGGCTCTCCAGGCCAAGGATCTGGCGTTGGAGATTCAGTCGCAACAGCAAGGCGCCGACGCCGAGGCGGTCGAGGCGAGCGTCAAGCAGATCGTGCTCGCGGCATATCAGCTCGACAGCTTCGGCGATCTGGGCGACGGCGAGAAAGTCCAGGACGCCTACCGGAACTTCAGCGCCGCGATTCTGCAGCTCGATTCCCTCCTTTCCGGACGCCGGTGATGACGAAAGGCGGCGGCCGCGTGCGCGCTGGTCATCATCGTGGCCTGGTTCGCGCCGCGAGGAAGCGCGCACGTGGGCATCACCTCGAAATTCACCTACAACGCCGACGTGTATCCGGTCTTTCTGAACCGATGCGGCCGCTGCCACATCGATGGCGGCGTCGGACCGATGTCGCTCCTGAAGTACGAGGATGCGTTTCCCTGGGCCGAGTCGCTGCGCACCGAGTTGACGACCGCCTACGCGGACGCCTCAGCCGAGGCACGCGGCACCAAGGTGGACCCCCACGACTTCATCAAAGCCGCCCATCGTCAGATTTCCGCGCGCGAGCTCGATATCGTGCTGAACTGGGCGACCGGAGGCACGCCTGAAGGCGACAAGGCAACGACGCCCGTGCCGCCGCCTTTCAAGAATGACTGGGCGGCGGGTCCGCCTTCTCTCGCTGTCGCGATGGCCGAACCGTATCGCATGCCGGCCGGCACGTTCGAAGCGACGCAGGAGTTCGTGCTGCCGGTCCCCGTCACCACGCCGTTGAGCGTGACCAGGCTCGACCTTCTTCCCGGCACTCCGACGGATCGTTCGCAGCGCCGCGATATCGCTGCGATCTCCAGACGGCAGCTCGCGCGTGCTCGGCACGTGGGTTCCACGCCAGGCGGCCGCGCCCATCACGGTGAAGCCCGCCGTCCAGATCGAACCCGGGTCGCGTCTCATCGCGCGCATCCACTACAAGAAGACGTGGAAGCTCGAGGGCGAGGCGATGAGCGATCGTTCCACGATCGGGCTGTACACCGGCGACTAGACGATCTGCACGATGCGCGGCATCACCGTACTCGTGGCCGGCGCCGGCCTGGCCGGCCTCACGGCCGCCCGCGATCTCACGCGACAAGGTGCCCGCGTGACCGTCCTCGAGGCTCGCAATCGCGTGGGAGGACGCGTCCTGAGCGCCCGCCAGCCGTTCCTTCACGGTCAGCACGCCGAAATGGGCGCGGACCTCATCGATGAGAGCCAGATCGAAATCTGCCGGCTCATCAAGGACGTCGGTCTTCGCCCGCGCACGAATCCTTCGTAACAGTTTTACGGGCGTCAGACAGTTCGGCGCACGCCGCCGCATCGTCGGCCAGCATGGATGGCTCGACCTGGCCAGGCGGCTGCGGCCCGAGATTCGCGCCTTCAGCCTCGGGGAGCGCCGATGGGAAGGCGGTATCGCCGACAGCCTGGCGCGCGAGAGCGTGGCACAGTGGCTCGATCGCATCCGTGCACCGAAACCGCTTCGTGATATGGCGATCGGCATGCGCGGTTTCTTCCTCGCGGACCCCGCGGACCTGTCGCTCCTGGCGCTCACCGATCAGTTCGCAGAGGAAGGTGTTCCCGGCGCCGAGAAGATGTTCCGCATTGTGGGAGGCAACGATCGGCTTCCCGCTGTGATCGCGAAGGCCCTTGGATCCAGGGTGGAGCTGCAGGCCGTCCTTCGGCGGGTTACGCAAGCGCACGACGGCGTCACGGCATCGATCGAATCGCACGGGCGAATCCGCGAGGGACGATTCGACTACCTCGTGTGTGCGGTGCCGGCGACGACGCTACGCGACGTCATCTTCGAACCGGCGATGCCCGAGCCGCAGCATCAGGCAGTCGCCATGGTGAAGTACGGCGCCGCAACGAAGACCGCCCTTCAGTTCGATCGGGCGCCATGGAGGATGCGCGGCAAGCCGCGAGCGTTCGGCACACCGTTCGGCATCGGGGCCGTCTGGGACGGGAATGAGGAACAAGCCGCTGGTGACGGTCGCCGAAAGCGTCTGGCTTCCGGGATACTCACGCTGCTCGCCGGAGGCGGCGCGAGCGCCGCGACGCAGGAAATGCTGGCGCGGGAAGGTCCGTCGCGGCTGGTGCGCGAACTTTCGTGGATCGATCTCGAGTCGTCACGCATGACGGCGTGGTCGACGCTCAGCTGGGAGCTCGAACCGTGGGCGCGGGGTGGATACGCATTCTTCGATCCTCAGTTTCCGCCATCGATTCGCCACTGGCTCGCGCGCCCGTTCGGACGTGTGTTTTTCGCCGGCGAGCACACCAGCTTCAGGTGGCAGGGGTACATGAACGGCGCGGTGGAGACTGGGCTGAGGGCCGCGGCAGAAATAGCGGCCCGAACTAGGGATTAGGGATTAGGATTAGAGAGGAGCTGAATGGCACGAGTCGGAGTGATTGGTCTGGGCGTCATGGGTACGCCGATGGCGCGCAACCTCCTGAAGGGCGGACATGATGTGACGGTCTTTGCCAGGCGCGCCGAAGCGATGGCGCCGCTTGCGGCCGCGGGCGCGCGCACGTCAGCGTCGCCGGCCGAAGCGGCGGCGGTGAGCGACGTCACCATCACGATGGTGCTCGACACGCGAGCCGTCGAAAGCGTGGTGCTCGGGCCCGGTGGCATCATCGAAGGCGCGCGGGCCGGCTCGATCGTCGTCGATCACAGCACGATCGAACCTGATGGTGCGCGCAGAGTCGCGGCGGCTCTGCATTCGCGCGGCATCGAGATGCTCGACGCGCCCGTGTCGGGGGGTGCGGCCGTGGCCGAAGCGGGCACTCTGTCCATCATGGTGGGTGGCGACGAGGCCGCCCTCGAACGCGTTCGGCCGATCCTCGTGTGTTACGGGAAGACCATCGTGCACATCGGACCGAGCGGCGCGGGCCAGGTAGCGAAGGCCTGCAACCAGATCTGCACCATCGTCAACACGCTTGGCGCGGCCGAGGCAATGCTGCTGGCCGAGCGCGCCGGTGTGGATCCGGCAAAGGTGAAAGACGTGCTCATGACCGGTTTCGGGGCGAGCCGGATGCTCGACGTGCAGGCGCCCAAGATGATCGCCCGTAACTTCGAAGCCAAGGTCGAGTCCCGCCTTCACCACAAGGATATTCAGATCGTGCTCGACATGGCGCGGGCGCTTGGCCTCGACCTGCCCGGGAGCGCCGCCGCCGCACGCGTGATTGCCGCGCTTCAGGCGCGCGGTGGCGCCACGCGCGACACGGCCGCCGTGTTCGAGGTCCTGGCCAATCCGTAGAGCCGTCGATGTTCATCCCACCACAGGGCTTCAGGCATGCGACGGCGCTGCTTCTGACCCAGGGCTGCCGCGCCATTCCCCCGGGAGCATCGCCCGATTCGGTGGCGTCTGCGCTCGCGGCGCTTGCGCACGATCTCGTCGCGCTCGCCGACGACATGCGTGCCGCGCCCGAATCGGCCGAGTGGCTGCTCGTCGAGTACGGCGCGCATCGTCGAGCAGTTGCCGCATACATTCGATCGCGCCGCCGCACAGGCGAGCGCTTCCGCAATCCTGGCGCGCGTGGCTGCGCGCCGCCCGGTCGTCGAATCGCGCGATCTGTTCCTGGTGTACGTGCCGGAAGATCGGCTGCCGGTCGCCGGCCCGCTCGGGGTCGAGCTGATCAAGCGTCGCGTGTCGGTGGCACTCGACTACGAGGTCGTGACGGGCCCGCAATTGTCCGCGGCACTCGAGCACGGGCTCGAGCATCACCGCGCCGGGGTTGTCCTGCGCACCCGCGCGTTCGAGCGGGTTGAATGGGGATTCGAGGTACAGGAATCGGATCGGTTGCGGGTCATCAGCGCCCGTGACGCCGAGGTCACGGCCGCAGAGCTTGCGGAATTGGATGCGTCGACTACATCCTGTCAAAACAGCGGGCAGCTGACCCTCCCGCGCGAGTGGCGCTGTCTCCGGGAAATACACTTCGGTCGTTTCCGCCAGCACAAATTCCGGCATTTCACTTGCAGCGAATCGGGACACCTGAGGCTCGATGTCCGAGAGCTATGCAAGTAAACGTCTGCACGGAGGGCAGATGACGGCCGACAACACTGCGCATCCATCGGCGGGAACCACCAAGACAGGTATCGCCGGCTTCGACTACCTGCTTCGCGGCGGACTTCCCGCAGACCGGATTCATCTCGTGGAGGGTCACCCCGGCTCGGGAAAGACGACGTTCGGCCTGCAGTTTCTCCTGGCTGGACTCAAACGCGGCGAGTCGTGCATGTACATCACGCTCTCGGAAACAGCCGACGAGCTGCGCGCCAACGCCTGCTTCCCACGGCTGGGACCTGTCGGGCATTCACATTCACGAGGTCCAGCCCGCCGAGAACCTGCGGCCTGAGGAGCGGTACACCCTCTTTCATCCATCCGAAATCGAGCTCGGCGACCTGTCGCGCAGCGTGTTCGAAACGGTCGAGGCCATCAAGCCGGCTCGAGCCGTCATCGACTCGGTGTCCGATATGCGTCTCCTCGCGCGAGACTCCCTGCGGTATCGCCGGCAGATTCTGGCGCTCAAGCAGTTCTTCTCCGGCCGGGGCTGCACGGTGCTGCTGCTCAACGAGAACGGCGGCAACGACACCGATCCGCACATCCAGAGCCTTTCGCATGGCGTCATCCGCCTCGAGCAGACGATCCTCGACTTCGGGCTCGTTCGCAGGCGTCTCGAGATCTCCAAGCTGCGCGGTGTGTCGTACGTCGGCGGATTCCACGACTTCAAGATTGAGACCGGCGGTATTCGTGTGTTTCCGCGGCTCGAGAACCGCCGGCGCGTCCGCGCGCTGCCGAAGGAGACGCTGAAGAGCGGGCTCCCGCAGATCGATGCGCTCCTGGACGACGGCGTGCCGATGGGCACGTGCACGCTGATCCTCGGGCCCTCCGGCGTTGGCAAGTCCACGCTCGGCGCGCAATACCTGTGTTCGGCGGCCAAAAAGGGCATGCACACGGCGGCGTTTCTCTTCGACGAGCAGCGCGTGACGTTCGTCAACCGCGGCGATGCCCTGGGTATGCACACGTCGAAGTTCGTCAAGAACAACCTCCTGAAAATCGCCAAGGTCGAGCCGGGGTCGCAGTCTCCGGGCGAATTCAGCCACTCCGTTCGCAAGGCGGTCGAGGACGACAAGGTGCGAGTCGTGCTGATCGACAGCCTCACCGGTTATCTGACGGCCATCCCGGAAGCGTCGGCCGCCGTCGTGCGGCTCCACGAGCTGACGTCCTATCTGGCCAGCTGCGGCGTGGCCACATTCCTCACCGTGGCGCAGCAGGGCATGCTGGGCCAGAACATGACATCGCCGATTGATGTCAGCTATATCGCCGACACGATGTTCATGATGCGTTTCTTCGAAGCCAGGGGCCGGGTACGAAAGGCTCTGTCGGTTCTCAAGAAACGCACGGGCCTTCACGAGACGACGATTCGCGAGATTGGCGTCAAGCGCAACACGCTGGCAGTCGGCGACCCGCTCGTGGAGTTCAGGGGCGTTCTTACCGGAGTTCCGGAATATCGCGGCGCGCCGCTCGACGAGAAAGTCCGCGGCCGGAAGCGGGCATGACCGTCGAGCGGCTCGACCCATCGCTCGACGAGCGAATCCTCATCTTCGCTCCCGTGGGCAAGGATGCGCTCCTGGCGCTCGACGTGCTGCAGCGCACCGAACTGCGTGGCTGCGTCTGCGCGACGTCGCACACGCTGTGCCTCGAGTTCCTCCGCGGCGCCGCCGTCATCATGCTCACCGAGGAAGCGCTCGAGGACCCGGGAATCGGCGAGCTCATGGAGTGTCTTCGCGCGCAGCCTGCGTGGTCGGATATTCCGATCCTCGTCTTCGCCGATACCGAGCGATCGGAAGTGTATCTGCGGACGCTCCGCCTGCTCGAAGGATTGCGCAACGTCGTGCTGCTCGAGCGGCCGATCCGGCTCGGTGCGGCGCTCAGCCTCATCCGCAGCGCGATGCGCGGCCGCCAGCGGCAGTACGAGCTTCGCGATCTGCTTCGACGCGCTGGCCGATGCGCGCGAAGATGCCGAGATGGCCAATCGTCTCAAGGACGAGTTCCTGGCGACGCTCTCGCACGAGCTGCGAACGCCGCTGAACGCCATCCTCGGCTGGACGACGATGCTGCGCGACGGGCACGTGCGGCCGCGACAGGTCACGCGCGCGCTGGACACGATTCACCGCAATGCCACGGCACAGATGCAGATCGTCAACGACCTGCTCGACGTGTCCCGCATCGTGCGCGGCACGCTGCAACTGTCGCCGAAGCTCATGCCGCTCGGCCCGCTGGCCACGCTGGCGGTCGAGTCGATGACGCCGGCGGCCGAAGCCAAGGGCGTCAGCATCACCTCGTCGGCCGGATCGGCGCCGCTGTACGTCTGGGCCGACCCCGATCGCCTGCAGCAGGTGTTCTGGAATCTCCTCGCCAATGCCGTGAAGTTCACGCCGAGCGGCGGCCGCATTGAGCTGACAATCGCCGCCGAGGAACCCGACGTGCGAATCAGCGTCGCGGACAACGGCGCCGGTATCGCCCCGGCGTTCCTTCCGCACGTCTTCGACCGTTTCCGCCAGGCCGACGGCAGCGCCACGCGCGAGCATGGCGGGCTCGGCCTCGGCCTCTCGATCGTCCGCACTTTGATCGAGTTGCACGGCGGCCGCATGAAAGCCGAAAGCGCCGGAGCCGGGCTCGGCTCGACCTTCACGGTATACCTGCCGATGCAGCAACCCGAACCACGGGGGGCCGTGGCGCTTCCGGGCGAGCGGCGCCGCTCGCGCGAACACTCGATCTGGAAGGCGTGCACGTCTTGATCGTGGACGATGACGGCGACGCGCGCGAGCTCCTCCGCGCCATGCTGGCGACCACCGGCGCCCGCATCAGCGAGGCAGACTCGGCTCGCAACGCGCTGCGCCTCTTCGCCGAAGACCGGCCCGACATCATCCTCGCCGATGTGGCCATGCCGGGACAGGATGGGTACTCGATGATGCGCGCCCTGCGCGGCCTTCCCGACCTGCGACGGCGCGCAGGTTCGCGCCGTGGCGATCTCCGCCTACGCCCGCCGCGAGGACAAGCAGCGCGCGTTGAAGTCGGGCTTCAACGATCACGTCGGAAAGCCGGTGCAGATCGACGAACTGTTCGACGCGCTGGAGCGGATCTGGCTGCAGGGTCCTCCTGCCCTGCTGAACGACACGGAACCGGGCGCCAAAGTACACTGAGCCGTCATGGCTCGGTTCAAGATGTTCATCGAATATGCCGGCACGCGGTACAGCGGCTGGCAGATCCAGAAGAATGCGCGCACCGTTCAAGGCGAGTTGACGAGGGTGATTCAGGACGTGTCCGGCCAGCGCCAGTTCGAGCTGTACGGGTCGGGGCGAACCGACGCCGGCGTGCACGCGCTGGAACAGGTGGCGCACCTCGACATCATCACCGCCATACCGCCGGACACGCTGAGGCGCCGCATCAACGACGCGCTGCCCAGCGACATTCACGTGCTGAAGATCGAGATGGTCGCAGCGGAGATTCCACGCCCGCCACGACGCCGTCGCGCGCAGCTATCTCTATCAGATCTCGCGCCGGCGCACGGCGTTCGCCAAAACTTCGTCTGGTGGGTGCGCGACGATCTCGATCTGAACAGGATGCGGCAGACCGCCGAGCGGTTTGCCGGCCTGAAGGACTTCCGATCGTTCACCGACGACAGCGCCGACGAGAAGTCGACGGTGGTGGCCATCGAGCGGATTGAGATGGCGGAAGACGGCGACCTCGTGGTCATCCGCGTCGAGGGCTCCCACTTCCTGTGGAAGATGGTCCGCCGCATGGTGGGCGTCATGGTGGATGTCGGCCTGGGCGGCACCACGATCGAACAGGCGGCATCGTTTCTCAGTGTCGAGTCGGGAGTCCCGGCGAAACTGACGGCGCCGGCCTCTGGACTGTTTCTCGAGCGCGTGTACTATCGGGGCGAGACCCGGCGGCCGCCGCTCGCGGCTGCGTCGACGTCAGGTTTCCACGGTGAACGCGATGACCGAGCGCCTCGTCAAATGCCCGTCGTGCGGGACCACGAACCGGCTTCCTCCTCCCCAGACCGGACGCAAGGCGGTGTGCGGCAAGTGCAAAACGCCGCTCTCGGAACCGGCCGGTCCCGTGCACGTCACGGACGAGACGTTCGCGTCGGAGGTCGAACGGAGTGCGGCGCCCGTGCTGCTGGACCTGTGGGCCGACTGGTGCGGACCGTGCCACATGCTGGCGCCGACGATCGATCAGCTGTCGGTCGAGATGGCGGGACGCGTGAAAGTGGCGAAGCTGAACATCGACGAGAACCCGCAGACCGCGAACCGCTTCGGCGTGCGCAGCATTCCGACCCTGCTGGTGTTGAAAGGCGGCCAGGTCGTCGATCGGCTGGTTGGGGTGCAACCGAAAGATGAAATCGTCCGCCGGCTCGAAAAAACGCTCGCGTAACTACTTCTGCAGGAACTCCGCCCACTTCTCGACCAGCGCGGCATGCGGACCCTTGGCGGCCGCATACGCTTTCGAGGTATTGGCCGCCTGCGTTTTGTCCTCCTCAGCCGCTTCCAATGGTCTTGCCCTCGACGTGCACCTGATACAGCGCATACATGCGCGACGAGCAGCGCGTCGATGTCTGACGGATTTCTTCCAGGAACGGCGACGATCGTCGGATATGCCTGCTCGTGCAGCCCGAGATAGGACTGCGCGATCGCGAGATTTCGTCGCACGTTGTCGTTCTGCGGCTCGCGGCCGAGCACCTCGCGAAGCGGCTCGACCGCATCGGCGGGCCGTCCCAACCGCAGCCAGCCGTCGGCGAGCACGGCCTGCAGGGCCGGAAGCGACAGCTTCGCCGCCCGTGCCCGTTCCCACTGCGACACGGCCTCCTTGTCCCGGCCGGCAGCGGCATAACAGGCCCCGAGATAGAACGACGCAAGCGGTGAGTCAGGGGCGTTGCGCATGGCGACGCCGAACTGGTTTGCGGCCTGATCGAGCTGCCCCTTCATGAGCAGCTCGAGCCCGCGCAGGAGCGAGCCGGCGGCCTGATCGCCGGCATCGAGCGCCATCATCGCCGTGCCATCCAGTTTTCCGCTGCGCGCACGAGCGGTGGCCGTCTTGGCCGCCGGATGGTTCTTGTCGATGACCTCTAGGCGGCGCGCAGCATGTCGGGCGTCAGGACGTCGTCTCTCCTGAAGGTCGACGGCCGCGCGCCGACCACGATCCCGGTCATTACGCCGCTGCAGCCGGTTCACCCGCACCGCTGGCGCACCTGCGCGCACGCCGCGTCCGGCGCGCGTCGTCGGGGACCGACTTTCGCACGGCCGGCACCACATCGAAGGGCCGCGACAGCTTGCCGACGTTCTTCCCGCCCTTCGAGAACGATGGCCCGCGCGATATACCGGCCTGGCGGCAGCGCACCGACGGGCACGACCGACAGCCGCCTGTCTCATCGTCTTGTCGGGCCGCTCGCGGAATTCGGCCTCGCTCGCTCTGAAGCGTCGGGCCATCGGCCGTATCGGCGACCTCGAACACCACCTTCGTGTCGTCGAGCGTGCCCGGCTTGGTGGTGTAGAGCTCCGTGTAGGTCGCGAGCTGACCGTCGGTCACCTTCAAGCACCACCGGCGGGCGCAGGTCGCTGTCGCGTTCCCTGCCGCACCGAGTTGAGGATCAGGTCGCCGATCGCGAACTCGTGGTTCGTCATCCCGAACGCGTGACCTCGCGCTCCACGCTGCCGCGTTGCCGGCCAGGTCGACGCCCGCGAGCCTGACGCGATACACGCCCGGGATCCACGGCGACGGCCAGCTCGTAGCGAATGGGCAGCGTGGTATTGGCGGAATAGATTTTCCGCTCCTGTCCGCTCGAGGACCGCCTTGCCGAGATTGTCGAAGACGGCAAATCCAATGGCGAGATCGAGCTCCTTGGCCATCGACTCCGGATCGATCTCGGCCGCCAGGATCAGCTTCACCTTGCCGGTTCCGGTCGCGGAACGTGTAGGTGGACAACCGCATCGGCAGCTCGGTGTTCGCCGACGGCGATCGCAGCACGCGCCCCATGACGACGTCGCGCGACCAGTTGTCGGTCGTGCGCACGGCGTACTGCACCTGACGCCTCGCCCGTATCTGGACACCCTGGCGCCCCACCGTCACGCGAATCTGGTGCACCTTGCCGTCGCGGTCCCGCTCGGTCGGCTCGACGCCCAGCATGTAATGACGACGAAATCTCGGTCCTGCAGCCGCTCGAAGATGTACTGCGGGTTCGCCACCACGCGGAACAGCGATCCCCGGGAGCGCGCCGCGAACGTTTCGAGCCCGGCCTCGCGGAGGTCGCGATCCTGCGACCACGGTCTCGGAGATGCGCGATTCCGACGCGGAGCCGATCGCGGTCGCGAACATCAGCACGTTGACGTTCACCCGCGCCTCGGCCGCAAGCGTCGCCAGCGCGGTCGCCTCCGCCTGCGATCCTTCGATCATCAGCCCCTGCGACAGGACGATCATCGACTTGGTGCCCTCGACATCGCGAAGGCTGCGCAGGAGCGCGGCAAATCCCGCCACCGACTGCGCCGTCAGCTGACGGAGGTGGTTCGACAGCGTCAAGGCTTCCTGCTCGACGTCGCGATCGCAGGGCGACATCGTGTTCGGATCGGTGTCGCCGCAGGTCCGGAACAGCAGCCGCTGCGTGACGATCGGGTTCGACCGGTTCTCGAAGGTGATCGCCTCGTAGTCGCTGATGTTGAAGCGCGACATCATCCGGTCGTCCGTGCCGGACGACGCGCGAGATGGCCTCGAGGATCTGCTGCGCTGTTGGTCGTGAAATCGACGTTCGGGCCCGGCGGCGGGATCGTCACGAGCGACAAGCGGTCGTCACGCGCGAATGCCGTTGACGAACTCCTTCAGCGCCGCAGATGGCGCCGCGCAGCGTGTGCGTATCGATGTTGTTGCGATCGATGACCAGCATGATGAGCCGGCCCGGTCGCCGATCGGTGTTGTTGGACACGTACGGATCGCGCTCGGGTGGCGGTGTGCGGTGCCCCCGGCGCCGCGGTGTCGGAGATGAACTCCGCGCTGACGACGCGGCGCGGCTGGCCGTCGATGGTGACGGTGAACTCCGGCGCGCGGAGATCGCGCACGGGCATGCCCTTGCCGTCGACGCACCGTGACGTCGACTTCCATGACCTCGACGCCGGATCGGAAGACGGGCGCCTGGTCGTGCTTGCGCGTATAGCCAGCATGTGCCGCCGGCTCCGACGCCGTAGAGCACGACGAGCACCGAGAGAATGGCGCGCATGGGCGATCTCCTTGCGGAAAATCGCATTGTAATGCAGTACCCTCTGAAGCATGACCCAGCATTTTTCGATCGAGCGCCGCGGCCCGGTTTCTCAGATATGTCACGTTCGACACGCAGTCGGATGAGCACTCCGAGACCTACCCCAGCACCGCCGAAGCAGCTGACGCTGCTCGAACCGCCTGGTCGACGAGCTGAAGGAGCTCGGGCATCGCCGACGCGTCCATCGATCAATACGGCTACGTGATGGCGACCATTCCCGCGACGCGCCGGCAAGGACGCGGTCCCCGCGATCGGGTTCGTCGCGCACGTCGACACGTCGCCCGAAGTGAGCGGCGCCAACGTGCGGCCGATCGTCCACCGGAACTACGACGGGCGCGACCTCGTCCTGCCCGACGACCCGGCGATGGTGCTGCGCGAGGCCGACAATCCGGAATTGAAGGATCAGCACGGCCACGACATCATCACCGCCTCCGGCCTCACGCTGCTCGGGTCGGACGACAAGTCGGGCGTCGCCGAAATCATGGCGGCGGCCGAATATCTGACGACGCATCCCGAGGTCCCGCATGGGCCGGTGAAGATCGGCTTCACGCCTGACGAGGAAATCGGCCGCGGCACGCAGTATTTCGACGTGAATCGTTTCGGCGCGCGGTTCGCCTATACGCTCGACGGTCCCCTGCGGGGCGATCTCGAGATTGAGAATTTTTCCGCCGACGCGATGGCGATCACCTTCAAGGGATTCAACGCGCATCCCGGATACGCGAAGGGCCGCATGGTGAGCTCGATCAAGCTGGCCTCGGAGTTCGTGCACCGCCTGCCGCGCCACGGGCTTTCGCCCGAAACCACAGACGGGTATGAAGGGTACGTGCATCCGCACACGATCGAGGGAGGTGTCGAGCGATCGGTCGTCAAGCTGCTGCTGCGCGATTTCACGACGAAGGGACTCGACGAAAAAGCGAAGATGCTCAAGGACCTGGCCGAGGAAATCGTACGTCCCTTTCCTGCCGCCTCGGTCGACGTCGAGCGGCACGAATCGTATCGCAACATGAAGGAAGTGCTCGATCGGTATCCAGAAGTCGTCGAGCACGCGAAGATCGCGATGAAACGGGCCGGGCTGACGCCGCGATTCCGCCAGATTCGCGGCGGCACCGACGGCGCGCGGCTGTCGTTCATGGGTCTCCCGACGCCCAATCTGTTTGCCGGGGAACACAACATCCATTCGCGGCTGGAATGGACGTCTGTCCAGGATATGGACAAGGCGGTCGAGGTGATTGTCGAAATCTGTCGCAGTTGGGCCGGCGCATAGGCGGGGTTGAAGCCCTGTGCCGGATCAGCTTTTGCAGACGCCAGCAGCCTGTGTCTACACGGGACTGGCTTGCCCGATCATTCAGACACGCGATTGCCAAATGGTTACCCTCTGAGTCAGGCCGGGAGAGGGAGTGGTCTCGCGATCGTCTGGTCTCGCTCCTCAAAGAGCGCCTGAGCGGAGTCCGCGTCGTCGTCGTCGCCAATCGCGAGCCGTACATCCACAATCGCGTCGGCGACGAGCTCACGTGGATTCGGCCGGCGAGCGGTCTCGTCACGGCGCTCGATCCGATCATGCGCGCGACGGGTGGCGTGTGGGTGGCGCACGGCAGCGGCAGCGGCGATCGCGAAACGGCCGACGATCGCGGGCGCCTCGCCGTCCCTCCCAACAAGCCGTCGTACACGCTGCGGCGCATCTGGCTGAACAAAGAGGAGGAGCGCGGCTACTACTATGGTTTCTCGAACCGCGCGCTGTGGCCGCTCTGTCACATCGCCTACACGCGGCCGGTGTTCGACGCGGCCGACTGGGAGCAGTACGCGCGGGTCAACGCCAGGTTCGCCGAAGCGGTGCTCGAGGAAATCGACGGCGCCGCCGGCCATCGTGCTGGTGCAGGACTATCACTTTGCCCTGCTTCCGCGCATCGTCAAGACGCGGCGGCCGGATGCGATCATCAGCCACTTCTGGCACATCCCGTGGCCGCATCGCGAAGCGTTCCGCATCTGCCCCTGGCAGGAAGAGATTCTCGACGGCCTGCTCGGCAGCGACCTGCTGGGCTTCCACGTGCAGCTCCACTGCAACAACTTTCTCGAGACGGTCGATCGCCTGATCGAGTCGCGCGTCGACTACGAGCAGTTCTCCGTGACGCGCGGCGTCGCACGACACCAACGTGCGCCCCTTTCCCATCAGCATCGACATGGAAGGCATTTCGCAGAACGGGCTGCGGCGCAGCGACGTGCAGGCGTTTCGTCAGAGCCTCGGCCTGCGCGATGACTGGGCGATGGCCCTCGGCGTCGATCGCCTGGACTACACCAAGGGCATTCCCGAACGCTTCCGCGCGGTCGACCGGTTCCTCGAGCGGTATCCGGTCTGGCGCCGAGCGGTTCGTGTTCCTGCAGATGGGCGCGCCCAGCCGCACGGAGATCGACGAGTATCGCGAGCTGAACGACGCAGATCGAGGAGCTGGTGGCGCACATCAACGCGAAGCATGGCACCGACGACTGGAAGCCCATCTGCCTCGCGCGCGCGCATCATGGCGTCGAAGACGTCTTCGCCGGCTACCGCGCGGCCAACGTCTGCGTCGTGTCGTCGCTGCACGACGGCATGAACCTGGTGGCGAAGGAGTTCGTCGCCGCGCGAGACGACCGGCAGGGAGTTCTGATACTCTCGCCATTCACGGGCGCCGCGCGCGAGATGCCCGAGGCCCTGCTGGTGAATCCGTATGCCACCGACGCATTTGCCGATGCCCTGAACACCGCGCTGACGATGTCGGCCGAGGAACAACAGAGACGGATGCAGCGCTTGCGCACGCAGGTGGCCGAACACAACATCTTCCGATGGGCGGGCCTGCTGCTGACCGAGACCTTCCGCCTGGCGGAGCACCACGAAGGTGTCAGGAGCCACGGAGACGCGAAGACACGAGGCATGACTGATTTGCGAAGGATTTCGTGAGCGAGCCGTGTGCCATCAGGCTGGATCATGGCGTCATCGGCAACGGCCGCGTTCTGGCGCTGGTCGCCCCGAGCACGCACATCGACTGGCTGTGCATGCCGCGGTTCGACAGCGCCTCGGTGTTCGGCAGGATCCTCGACATCGAAAAGGGCGGCACGTTCGCCCTGCTCCCCGATTGCCCCGACATCCAGACGCACATGGAATACATCGTCAACACCAACGTGTTGCGCACGTCGGTGACGTGCGCCGACGGACGATTCGATGTCTACGACTACGCGCCGAGGATTCCGGCCGGTCTCGATGTCGAAGCCCCGATCGAAATCCATCGGCTGGTCGTGCCGCGCGAAGGCGCCGCGCGCACGCGCGTGCTCTTCGATCCGAAGCCCAATTACGCCGCCGACCAGAACCCGAAGATCGTCGCCATTTCCGAAGGCCTGCAGATCGGCGACGGGGCGTCGGCCATCTACCTGCGCACGAACGCGCCGCTTCCCTATCTCGAGAGCGGCCAGCCGATTCGCATCGACGAGCCGTTCTATTTCGCGGTCAGCTACGGCAAACCGTCGGACACCGACTCGGTGGCGTCCGCGCAGCGCATCCGCGATCTGACGATCGCGGGATGGCGCGCATGGGCGAAGTCGTGCGCGCTTCCGTCGTTCGCGAGCCTGCCGGTGCTGCGATCGGCGCTGTGCCTGAAGCTGCACGCCTACACGGGCACGGGCGCCATCATCGCCGCGGCGACCACGAGCATTCCCGAATCGCTCGGCTCCGAACGGACGTGGGATTATCGCTACTGCTGGCTTCGCGACGCGGCGTTTGTCGTCGAGGCGCTCCGGCGGGTCGGGCATCTTGCCGAAGGCGAAGCGTTCGTGTCGTTTCTCCGGGACGTCGCCGAGGCCGGACCGCTGCAGCCGCTCTACGGCATCGGTGGCGAGCGCGAGCTCGTCGAGCAGCACCTCGATCATCTCGAGGGATTCTGCGGCGCCAAGCCGGTTCGCATCGGCAACGCGGCGTACACGCAGCGTCAGCACGATCTGATGGGCGAGATGATTCTCTGCCTCGACACGATCAGCTCGGATCCGCGGGTGGTCATCGACGAGACCGAGCCGATTCTGCGGCTGGTCGAGCGGTTCGTCGGCGAGGCGATGACGGCCGTCGAATCCGACGACACCGGCTTGTGGGAGTACCGCACGTTCCCGAACAGCTACACGTTCTCGCACGTGCTGTGCTGGGTGGCGGCCAGCCGGGGCGCCAGGCTCGTCCGGCGCCTGGGCCGGCACACCCTCGCCACGGAGTGGGAGGCGTGGGCCGACAGGTACCGCGCAGGAAATCCTCGATCGCGCGTACAACCCCGAAGTCGGGTTCTTTACCCAGGTGCTCGACGGGCGGTTGCCCGACGCGTCGAACCTGCTTCTGCCGACGCTCGGCATCATCGATCCGCGCGATCCGCGGTTTGTCTCGACGCTCGAAGCCTACGAGCGGCTGCTCGTCGAAGACGGCCTCATGCTCCGCTATCGCCACAAGGATGACTTCGGCGACACGACCAGCGCCTTTTCCATCTGCTCGTTCTGGTGGGCGGAAGCACTCGCCATGGTCGGCCGTCTCGAAGACGCGTGCGCACTGTTCGAGCGGCTGCTGACCCATGCCAATTGCGTCGGGCTGTTTTCGGAAGACATCGAGCCGAGAACCGGCATGCTGCTCGGCAATTTTCCGCAGGCCTACACGCACGTGGGGCTGATCAACACGGCGGTGACCATCAGCGAGCTGATCGAGGCGAGAGAGATGAGGTTCCGTGCGTGGAGTTGAGCGCGCCATCGCGGCCTGGCAATCGAGGCCCCACGATGCGCGCCCAATCATTTTGATGGACTTCGACGGCACGCTGGCGGAGTTCCAGATCGACCCCGATGCGGTCCTGCTGACGCCGGCGCGTCAGATTCTGCTGCAGCACGCTGAGCCAGCGCGCCGATCTGTCCGCGGGCATCGTCAGCGGCCGCCGGATCAACGACCTGCGCCTTCGCGTGCCGGCGGATCCGTCCTTTTTCTTCGCCGGGTCTCCACGGCCTCGAGATCGAAGGGCCGGGTCTGCGATTCGCGCACAACGCGGCTTCGATCGCGGCCCCGGCGGTGAACCTGCTCGCGAAGGATCTCCGCAGGGCCGTCAGGCCGCTCGCCGGGCGTGTTCGTCGAAGACAAGACCTATTCGGTCGTCCTGCACACGCGCGGCGCGTCGAAGGCCGACCGCCTGCATGCGACGACCCGCTTCAACGCCCTGGCCGCGCCGTTTCTGAGCGAGGGCACGCTGCGGCTGCAACCGGGCGACAACATCCTCGAACTGCTGCCGAACGTCGACTGGGCCAAGGGGGATGCGGTGCAGCGCCATCATGCGCCACGTCGAGGTTGAAACGCGCGAGGTGGTGTGGCCGGTCTACATCGGGGACGATGCCACCGACGAGGACGCGTTCGAGCAGATCGGCGAGCAACGGGCTGACGGTGGCCGTCGGCCGCCGCCCGACCGGCGCGGCCTTTCAGGTCGACGGTCCGCCCGCGGTGGAATGTCTGCTGAAGTCGATCCTCGATGACCGACTAGCGGGAACACCGAGATCACCGAGAAGCACAATGATCCGAAGCGAGCTGCTACCGGTGACTCGTCAGCATCTGACGCGCGGTTTTCTCGAGCGCGCCGATTTCGCGGTGCTGAACGACACATAGAGCGCCTCGAACATGCCGATGCCCAGCTCGAGCAGCCTGGCATCGTCCGGGGTCGACGCGCGCAGCCCCTCGACCAGGTGTGCGACCGTTGGGGCATGCGGCGACTTGTACCGCTCTTCCTTCAAGTCGATGTCGTGGACGATCTCGCCAATCCGTTTCACGGCGCTCTCGCGGATTCCAAAGCGCTCCTGGAGCACCTCGAACGTGCACAGATCGCCTTCGTGCCTGAAACCGGCCGCGTGGTACATGTCGAATGCGACGGCGTCGGGATATCGCTCTGGTGAGGCCGAGAAGACGAACTTCGCGTCGCGATCGATGAAACGGCGGATGAGCCACGCCGACGAAAACCGATCGACGCCGGGCCGCGGACGCGTCACCCAGACACGCCCCTTGTAGTCGTCGGGATCGAGGCGGTCCGGGGCCGGCTGTGCCCGGCTTTTCGCCGACGGCCGGTACTCCGAGAGCAGTTCTTTCAACGCCGACTCGACCTCGCGCGCGCCGTCGGCCGCGAACATGTCGCGCCGCACGGCATGCTCGAAGCGCTCCTGAAACGCGCGCAGCGCCTGGAGACCCTGTTCGCCCGACGTCCTGGCATCATGACGGAGCCGTGGTCGCATCATCTTGAGCTCCTTCCTCAACCGGCCGAACTCTGCCGCGCTGGCCGACTGGAACTGGCCGACGATCTGGCGCTCGTCCACGTCGCTCATCGACGGCACGTCGAAGATGGCCGCCTGGCCCCCCAGCCGCGATGACTTCGCCCCGAAGCCACTCGAAGTCTTCGCGCGCCTGGGCCGACTCGGGCAGCACGTGGACGGCGTTCTTGAGCGCGACGGCGCCGACCTGCTGAAGTCGCCGCCAGATCTTCACGCGCGCGTTGGACGGGTGCGCGGGAAGCTGGTGGACGAAGACCATCCAGCGGTAGGCCACCCCTGGAGTGTAACACGTGTTACACATCGCCCGCACGCTCCGCCGAACCCTACGCTATGCTTTACACACGCATGAATCTTCGGGGTGTCTTCGTTCTCGGCGCGATCCTGGCGTTCATCGTCCTGCCCAACCTCATCGATTTCCTGATGGAGTGGCTCTGGTTCGGGGCCGTCGGCTACCGGGGCGTGTACCCTGACCAGCCTCCGCGCCCAGGCCTCGCTGGGGACGTTCATCCTCGGGTTTGCCTTTACCGTGCTGTACGGGAACCTGTGGGTCGCCGTCTCCTCTATCGCCAGCCCCTACATCGTCATCGGCAGCGGTGCCGCCGGCACGGTTCAACCGGCCATGGTGCGTCGCGAGGCAGATCCGCCGGATGGTCGGCGTCGGCTCGCTCGTCGTGTCGCTGATGATCAGCCTGGCGGGCAGCAGTGAATGGATGCGCTGGCTGCAGTTCCGCCACGCGGTGCCCTTCGGCATCGCCGATCCGATTCTCGGCTACGACGTCGGCTTTTACATTTTCCGGCTGCCGCTGTTCGACCTCGCGCAACAAGTCGCCATCGCCGTCCTCATCGTGGCGATGCTCGGCTCTGCGGCGGCGTACGTGCTCGCCGGCGCGCTCAACTTCACCAAGCGCGGCGGCGTCTCAGTAGCGGGCAAAGCGCGGCTGCACCTGTCGCTGCTCGCTGTCCGCGATCTTCCTGTTGTTCGCCGTCAATGCGTACCTGGAGGTGCCCCATCTGCTGACGGACGTCCAGACACCCGGCATCGTGCCAGGCGCGTCCTACGCCGACGTCGTGGCGCGGATGCCGGCGCTGCGCGTGCTGATGGTCGTGGCCCTCCTGTGTGCGGCGCTCTCGGCCTTTCACGCGTTCTCGTCGGTCATCTGGCCGATCCCGCTCGCCATCGGTCTGTACCTCGTGACCTCTGTCGGCGGCTCGATGTACGCGGCGGCGATTCAGCGGTTCGTCGTCACGCCCAACGAACAGGCCGCCGAGATGCCGTACATCGCCCACAACATCGCCGCGACGCGGCAGGCGTTCAATCTGGCCGACATCCGCACGCGCAATGTCTCGGGCGACGCCGAGCTGACGCGGGAAGACATCGTCCGCAACCTCGACACGATCAAGAACGTGCGCCTCTGGGACCACCAGCCGCTGCTCGACACGTTCGGCCAGATTCAGGAATTGCGCACGTACTACGACTTCGTCTCGGTCGACAACGATCGCTACGTGATTAACGGCGAGCTGCGTCAGGTGATGCTCTCGGCGCGCGAGTTGAACTCGGAGTCGCTGCCCAACCGCACGTGGATCAACGAGCACCTGACGTTTACGCACGGCTACGGCATCACGCTGGGGCCGGTCAACGAGGTGACGTCGGAGGGGCTGCCGATTCTGTTCGTCAAGGACATCCCGACGCAGTCGTCGGTGCCCGGCGACATCGACGTGAAGGAGCCGAGCATCTACTTCGGCGAGCTGACCAACAACTACGTGGTCGTCAACACACAGGCGAGCGAATTTCACTACTCGCAGGGGCGAGGCCAACGTCACCACCGTCTACAAGGGCGCCGACGGCGTGCGCGTGGGCGGCCTGGCCCGGCGGCTGCTCTTCAGCCTGGGCTTCCAGTCGCTGCAGATTCTCTTCAGCAACGACATCACGGCCGACAGCCGCGTCCTGTATCACCGCAACATCACCGATCGCGTCACGACGATCGCGCCGTTCCTGCGCTACGACGAGGATCCCGTATCTGGTGGCCGCGAACGGGGGCTTGTTCTGGATCCGCGACGCCTACACGACGACGAGCCGCTATCCGTACGCCGCGGCTTCGCCCATTGGCCTCAACTACATCCGCAACTCCGTCAAGGTCATCACCGACGCCTACAACGGCACGACCGAATTCTTCGTCGCCGACGCGCGCGATCCGCTGGCGCAGACACTGGCGCACGCGTACCCGGGGCTGCTGAAGCCGCTCGACGCCATGCCGGCCGCGCTTCGCCAGCACCTCCGGTATCCCGAAACGATCTTCGCGCTGCAGGCGGCGATGTTCGCCACCTACCACATGACGAACCCGGGCGTCTTCTACAACAAGGAAGATCAGTGGGAGATTCCGGCCATCGACATCGACGGCAATCCTCAACTGATGCAGCCGTACTACACGGTGATGCGGCTGCCGGGCGAAGCGCGCGCCGAGTTCATTCAGATGCTGCCGTTCACTCCCTCGCGCAAGGACAACCTGGCGGCATGGATGGTGGCGCGATCGGATCCGGATCGCTACGGGCAGCTCGAAGTCTTCGAATTTCCCCGCCAGACGGTCGTCTACGGGCCGCGGCAGATCATCGCGCGCATCAACCAGGACCAGATCATCTCGCCGCAGATCACGTTGTGGAACCAGCAGGGCTCGCAGGTGATTCAGGGCACGCTGCTCGTCATTCCGATCGAGGAAGCGCTGCTCTACGTGCGCCCGTTGTACCTGCGCGCATCGGGCGGCCGGATTCCCGAGCTCAACCGCGTGATCGTGGCCTACAAAGATCAGATCGTGATGGCCGAAACGCTCGACACCGCACTCGATCGCATCTTCTCGACGCGGGACCGGTGGCCGCCGTCCGATCATGACGACGTCATCCGGCGCACCTCGCAGCGCCGGCGAGCCCGGCCGAGGCGCCGGCTGTCAATCGCGTCGATCCCGCGTTGCTCGAACAGGCGCGCGGGACTCTACGAGAACGCGATGAAGGCGCAGCGCGAAGGGAACTGGGCGTTGTACGGAGAAGAAATCAAGCGGCTGGGCGAGCTGCTCAAAGGACCGTCGAAATGAGCGAACAGACGATTACTCAGGGAACAGAAAGCGCGGCGTCGATTCTCTGGCACAATTGGCAGCAGCGCACGCGCATCGATGAGCTGCCGATGGCGTGCCGCCCGATCGATCGGGCGGCCGGATACCGGGCTCAACAAGAGCTCGTCAAGACCTCGGGACAGCCGATCGTCGGCTGGAAGATTGCCGCCACCAGCGCGGCGGGCCAGAAGCATATCGGCGTGGACGGTCCGCTTGCCGGCCCCCTGCTTGCGAACCGCGTGCTCGGCAACGGCGCGACCGTGCCGCTGGACGGCAACATCATGCTGGTCGCCGAGGCGGAGTTCGCGTTCATGTTCGCGCGGGCGTTGCCAAGGCGCGCGGGCGCCTACACGCAGGCGGAGGTGCTCGCCGCGGTCGATTCGCTGCACCCGTCGATCGAGGTGCCCGACTCACGCTACAACGACTTTGCCCATGTCGGCGCCCCGCAACTGATTGCCGACACGGCCTGCGCGTGCTGGTTCGTGCTCGGCCCGGCCACCGCGGCCGACTGGCGCGCGCGCGATCTCGTGACGCACGCCGTCACGGCCTATCGCAACGGCGAGCCCGCCGGAACCGGCAGCGGCGCCAACGTCCTCGGCGATCCTCGCGTCGCGCTGACGTGGCTGGTCAACGAGCTCAACACGTTCGGCGACGGCATCGCCGCCGGGCAGTTCGTGACGACCGGCACCTGCGTCATCCCGGTGGCGATTAAGCCGGGCGATCGCTTCCGTGCGGATTTCGGGGAGCTCGGAGCGGTCGAGGTTGCGTCTGACATGATCTCCGTCATGGCAGATGGCAGATGGCAACGGTAGCGCAGGGCTTTAGCCCTGCCCCTGACTTGCTGGCGATCTGCCCGTTCGATCTAGATTGAAAAAGCCTCGGCCAGTCTGCCGGCAACAACGTCTGGGCTCAGGGAACTCGGCGCGGGCGTGTCGCCGCGCATGACGGACAGCACGACCGGATAGCCCCTCATGACCGCCGGCGAGAGCAGAGAGAGCGCCGGTTCGGTTCGCCAGGCAACGTCGTTGAGCTCGCGAGCCTGAAGATCACGCACGGCCGCAGCCAGCGGTGCGAATGAGAGCTTGTACCCGTTCGAGTCGCCCTTGAGATCCAGTCCCGGCGCCCGCCACGAATCGGGCGTCTCCGCCCACAGGTACGACGGATACCACAGGTCGTAGTACCAGCCGTCGGCGGATTCGACCGACGTCAGCTGCACTTTCTCCCGATCCCATCGCGCCCGCGCCTGCGGCCAGAACAGCACCTCGTCCGAGATCGCGGCGTTGAACTTCGGCACGCGCAGGGCGGCCTCGATGTTGTCCTTGCAGAGATCTGCGGGCAGTCCGTAATGAACGAAACGATCGTGATACTCGCGTCGCGTCACGGTGCCCTGCACGATCAGATCGACCGACCGCTTCAATGGCGCGAGGCTCTTCTCGATGTCCGGATCGGAAAAGCCGCGCTCGATGACGCCGTCCACATGCCTCAGGCATCTCTCGTAGATGAACTGTGGGTCTGCGCCTGCGTCTGTCAGCGCATCAACCTGCTTCGTGAGGCTCTGAAAGAGCACCTGCGACTCGATGTCGCCCCATCCCCAGAAATCGCCCATGCCGGCCGCCGCGACGATGGCCGAACGATGCGCCAGCGCCGTGGCTGGATGGAGAAGCGTGAAGACCGAGAGGATGCCGTCGACGTCGGCGTGATTGTTGACGACGAGATCGTAGTCCGTGTGTGTCGCCGCGACGAAGTTCATGCAGATCTCGGTCGAGGTGTCTGCCTTGAACCGTGGCGGCGTGCGGTTCGGGATCCAGTGGCTCAGCTCGACGTCGGTGCCTTCGCGAAAGCCCGATTCCGACGTGCCATCCGCGAACACCGTGCGCCGGCTTTCGGGCCGCTCGAGTAACTTCGTCCCTTCGACGTACAAACCCGGCACGGATTTCATCTCGCCTCGCTCGCTCGTCTAGTATCCGGGCCCATTGAGATCGATCGAGACCATCGGGCCACATATAGTCCTGCGGGTAGATCATGATGACGCCGTCTTTCCACGGTCTCGCACCGGCGTCGTTCGGATTCCGTGAATTGATGAACTGGTTTTCAACGATTCGCGCGCCCAGCCTCTCGTAAAAGCCCGGAACGGTCGTCTGAAAGATCGACAGAGGAAACTGCTCGCTCTGCAGGCGTTGAAACGCAGACCGCGCGAGCCGCGCTCCCAACCCGTTCCCTCTGCATGCGGGATCGACGCACACCTGGGCAAGGGCCATCACTGGCGTCTCGACACCGCCGATATGCATCGGACGCTCGAAGGTGAAGGCATGCCCGGCCAGGCGGCCTTCCTCCCACGCCATGAAGCGGATGGGCGGGCGACTCAGGACGTACGGAGCGAAGTATCGTTCGTAGGCGCCGGTGAATCCCCGAACAAGCTCGTCAACGGTCTTCTCGGGATGCGGCCAGACCCGATTGACGAGTGATACCACTGCGACGATCTCTTCCTGCGACAGCCCGCTGTTGTCAGATTGCGTGAGCGTGAACATCGAGCCCTCGGGTCTGCCTCGTCCCTTCGACGTGCAATCGTAGAGTCGTCTTCATAACGCTACGCTGTCTCGACGCAGAGACGCAAGGACACAGAGTCAGACTAGGCTACTGAACAACGTCAGTGGCCCGACGGACGCCCACAGCCGCACCACCGCGACGCGGATCCGCCATTCCGATGAAGCTTCCATCCGGCAAGATCATGATCGACTGAGTGTCGCCCTGATATCCGGACCGCTCCTGAATCGTGTGACCGATCGACTTCAATGCCGAGACCACGTCAGGGTTCAGCCCATCACGCTCGAAGTACAGCACGTCAGGCAAATGCTGATGATGCAATCGAGGAGCTGCCGTCGCGCGGGCAAGATCCATCTCGAAATCCACTATGTTCGATATCAACTGCGCCACAGTGGTGATGATGGTTGGTCCTCCGGGCGAACCAGTCACGAGCTCGACTCCACGATCCTGACCCAGCATGATCGTCGGTGTCATGCCGGCATGCGCTTCCTGGGTGCGTGACTGCTCGGAAAATCGCACAGGCGTTCATCGCTGAATCCGCCAGATGCCCGACTATGAAACAAAAGATCAGAAGGTCAGAAGATCAAGGTTTGCCGACATCGGAGCGCCCGGCCTTCACGAGGAAAGCGGCAGCCGTTGACGGAAATCGCCCGAGGTCTCGCTCGTGGGCGCGGAGCGACTCAGCAAGCCGCTCGTGAACGACGAGGCCTTCGGCAAGGTTGATGGCTGGCTGGAGGAGCGAGGCCCACGGTAGCGAGCCGAATCGCTGATGGACCTGCCACATGCCCGCCACCGAACCTGGCACACCCGAGGCCAGATGACCGACCCGTGACTTGTCCGTAAGGTTGCCGCGGTCGTCAAGGAACATCGTGGCTGTCGACGCAAGCGGTGCCGTCTCACGAAAATCAAGGGCGGCCACAGCACCACCGCTCGAACGCAGAACCAGGAACCCTCCGCCACCAATATTCCCGGCTTCAGGGTTCACGACTGCGAGAGCAAAATGCGTTGCAACCGCAGCATCAACGGCATTGCCGCCGCGTCGTAGTATCTCCGCGCCAATCTCGCTGGCGACGCGGTCCGTTGACGAAACCATCCCGTCAGCGCCGGAGACCGGCACCGTGCGCCCCGCAGACCAAGGCCATTCGCGACGTTGCCCACTCGTTCGTATCGAGCCGGCAAGCAGCACTCCTATGCCGAGGGCCAACGCCAGACGTCGCAAACGGCCGCCTCTCATTGCTCTACCTCGTTTGGAGAGTACTTGTATCGTGTTTCGCCTTCGTGTCTTCGTGTCTTCGTGGTTTGTGTCTTCGTGGTTATGTCTTCGTGGCCGTTCGCGGTAGAAGGCGATCATGTCCTGCGACTTCGGCGCCGGCGCGCCCAGCTGCCGCAGCATCGTGGTCACCTGGCCCCGATGGTAGCTCGCGTGGTTCACGACGTGCTGCAGCATGTGAGCGAATATCGACTCCGCTTCCTGGCCGCTCAGCGCGCGGTACTTGAACACGCGCGCCAGCCCGTCCGCCGCCGCGAGCGATTGGACGAACAGCCGGATCTTCTCTTCGTGCGCGTTCCAGGCCGCAAGGACGCTGGCGAGATCCGGAAACGCCTGCCGGATCGGGCAGGCTCGAGGGTGAATTCCCCACCCAGCGCAGATGCCACACCCACTCCGCGCCGTAGGTATGGACGACGGTATCGCGCACCGACTTGAAGCTGTTGCCGAGATCCCTGAGATATTGCTCGGGCGTGAGCACCGCCACGGCGTCGAGCAGGCGATCCCTGGCCCAGTAGTGGTAGTCGACGAGCGTGGCGGCTTCCTGCGGGGTCATGGCGAATAGCGGCGCCCGACCTGCGCGGCGATGGCCGCCGGAACGAGACACACCGCCCCGAGGATCGAAAACATGATGAGACCGAGCGGCAGCAGGTTCGCCGTGGGATCCTGCAGAAAGGCGACGAAGGCCTGCGCCCAGAAGGGAAACATCGCCCATCGCCAGAAGCGAACCGGCACGAAGAACGCCACCGCGGCGATGATGATCGCGAGAACGGGCATGGCGTAGGTAAAGTAGAGGGGACTATCCCACGCCTCGCGGCGCTCCCCCGCCATCGAGACCGCGATCCACGCGATGGCTCCCGCTCCCGCCGTGGTCACCGTCGCCCAGATCGGCTTCAGCATTCGGTCTCAGACTCTCCGGACTCTCGGACTCACCGGACTCTCGAGACTCCCGGACTCTTCCGACTCTCGGCCTCTACTTCACCGCTGCCGCGGCCTTCTTCGGCTCTGCCTCGTTCGCGAAGAACTCGTCGTGCACGACCTTCACGCCGCGATCGATCTGGTCGCGCTTGACGATGCACGACAGCGTCATCTCCGACGAGCTGATGCAGTCGACGTTGATGCCCGCGTTGGCCAGGGCGGCGAACATGCGCGCCGACAGGCCCGGCGTTGCCGCCAGCCTGTGCCCGATGATGGCAATCGTCGCCCAGTCCTTCTCGACCGCTCCCTCCCTGGCGAGCCCCTTCTCCTTCCAGTCGCTCACCAGCTTGCGGGCCAGGTCGGCGAACTCGTCCTCGATGATGAACGTGATGCCCGCGCGGTGATCGGCCGCGGCGCTCTGAATGATGAGGCGGATGTTGATGTCCTTGTCGGCGACGTCCTTGAAGATCTGCGCCGCGATACCCGGCTCGTCGGGCACGTTCAGCAGCGTGATTTTCGCAATCTTCCTGTCGCTCGTGACACCGACGACTTCTGCTTCCTCCATCTTCTGGCTCCTTCACGAATCCACGTCCCCTCGCGCATGTGAAAGCTCGAGCGGATGTGGATGGGAATCTTGTAGGACATGCAGATCTCGGCCGCGCGCGGGTGCAGCACCTTCGCCCCGCTCGACGCCATCTCGATCGCTTCCTCGTAGGACAATTCCGGCCAGAACCGCGCGTTGGGCACGAGGTTCGGATCCGCCGACAGCACGCCGTCGACGTCGGTGCAGATTTCACACACCGAGGCGTTCAGCGCCGCGGCCACCGCCGCGCCGGTGATGTCGCCCCCGCCACGCCCGAGCGTCGTAATCTCGTCGTTCTCGGTCACACCCTGAAACCCCGCGACGATGACGACCTTGCCCTTGCGCAGTTCCTCCACGATCCGTTCGGTCGCGATGGACTGAATCCGCGCGCGGTTGAACGACCCGTCCGTGCGGATATTGCACTGCGCGCCAGTCAGTCCGATGGCCGGCACGCCCTTGTCGTGCAGGGCGAGCGCGAGCGTGGCCACCGCCACCTGCTCGCCCGACGCCAGCAGCAGGTCGTAATCCCGTCCGTGCGGGTTCCTCGACACCTGGCGCGCGAGCGCGACGAGCTGATCGGTGGTTTTGCCCATGGCCGACACGGCCACCACGAGATGCGGCACCGTCTCGTGATAGGTCTTCACGCGATCGGCGATCGCGAGGATCTTCTCGGCGGTAGCCACAGAGCTTCCACCGTACTTCTGCACGACGACCTGGCCTAACGACATTGGTGATCCTGAGAAGTGGGAAAGTAGAAAGTAGAAAGTAGAAAGTTGACAGTAAGAAGTTAGAAAGTCGAAAGTGGAAGGCTCTACTTTTTACTTTCTTACTTTCCACTTTTTACTTACGGCGTCAGTACCTTGCCTTCCATGAAGGCGTCGAACTCGCTCAACGCGCGGCCGAGTTGTACCGGCGTGTCGACGCGCGACGCCATCACCTCGGCCGTCTTGTAGCCGTTGCCGGTGATGCACACCACGATCGACTCGTCGCGCGGAATCGAGCCGTTCTCGATCAGCTTGATCGCGCACGCCAGGGTCGTGCCTCCCGCCGGCTCGGTGAAGATGCCCTCGGTTTTCGCGATCAGCTGAACCGCGTCGAGAATCTCGGGATCGGTGGCCATCGCGCCGGATCCGCCGCTCGCGCGCACCGCGCTGAGCACCTGGAACCCGTCGGCAGGGTTGCCGATCGCAATCGACCGTGCGATGGTATTCGGCTTCACGGGATCGGGGAACTCGAGATCGTCCTCGAGTGCCTTGATCACCGGCGCACAGCCGGCCGCCTGCGCCGCGTGAATCGCCGGCAGCTCGTCGTCGACCAGCCCCACTTCCTTCAGCTCCCGGAATGCTCGCGCGATACGCGGCAGCAGCGTGCCGCCGGCAACCGGCGACACCACATGCCGTGGGAATTTCCAGCCCAGCTGCTCGGCGATTTCAAAGCCGTAGGTCTTGGCGCCCTCGGCGTAGTAGCTCCGCAGATTGATGTTGGCGAACCCCCAGCCGTATTTTTCCGCAATCTGCGTGCAGAGGCGGTTCACGTCGTCGTAGTTGCCCCGGATCGCGACCACCTGCGGCTGATACACGCTCGAGCCCAGAATCTTGCTGGCCTCCAGATCGTGCGGGATGAACACGAAGCACTTCAATCCCAGTCTCGCGGAGTGGGCCGCCACGCTGTTCGCGAGGTTGCCCGTGGACGCGCAACCGAACACCTGGAATCCGAGCTCGACGGCACGCGTGGCGGCGACCGACACGACACGGTCCTTGTACGAGAAGGTCGGATGATTGACGGAGTCGTCTTTCAGGTAGAGCTCGCGGACGCCGAGCATTTTCGCAAGACGGTCGGCTTTGACGAGCGGCGTGTAGCCTGAATGTTCGCCGGTGCGCGGCTCTCCCTCGATCGGCAGCAGCTCGCGGTAGCGCCAGAGATTCTTCGCGCGCGATTCGACCTTCGCGCGGGTCATGTCCTTCCGGACTTTGTCGTAATCGTAGATGACTTCGAGCGGTCCCAGGCACTTGTCGCAGACCCACAGTGCCTGCGGCGGAAACATCGCCTTGCAGAGATGACACTGCAGCCCGGTTACGTAGTTCATATCCCTCTCTTCGTTCACGTCCCCGGCTTTAGCCGGACCATCATCACGTCCCCAGAATCGGGATCGCCAGCGGCCGCCGCACGTGGAATGGCAGCGCGTTGATTTCCGCCAGCGTCGCGTCCAGCACCGACATCGGGCACGCTTCCAGCGTCATCACGAACGGCAACTCGGTTTTGTCGTGGCCTGGCAGCTGCAACACCGCGTCGATGTTGATCCCGTGGGCCGACAGCAACGCGGCCAAAGAAGCAATGATACCCGGACGGTCGGCCACGGTAAAACGGACATAGTGCGGCGCCGTAAAATCGGTGCCGACTTCCACCCGTCCCTCCAACTGCTGGGGCAGGTGCACTTCGGCGCCGAGACCCGCGCGCGCAATCGACATCAGGTCCGAGACGACGGCCACGGCCGTGGGATCGCCTCCCGCGCCAAACCCGGAATATGTCGTCTCGCCGCCGAACTCGCCGTGTACCGTCACCAGATTCTGACTGCCCTGCGCCCGCGCCAGCGACGACGACATCGGCACGAGCGCCGGACGGACCGATGCGAACAGCTGCCGGTCTGCACCGGGCGCCCGCTCGGCCCAGGAAACCTGGCGAATCGTGCAGTCGAGCTTTCTCGCGTAGGTGAAATCCACGCGATCGATCGATGCGATCGATCGGCAGGGAATGTCGTCGGGATCGACCTGGCACCCCAGACCCACCGCGATCAGGATGGCGATCTTCGCGCGGGCGTCGTATCCATCAACATCCGCGGTCGGATCGGCCTCCGCAAAGCCAAGCGCCTGTGCTTCCTTCAGAGCGTCGGCAAACGATAGTCCCGCGCTGTCCATTCGCGTGAGGATGTAGTTGCAGGTGCCGTTCAGGATGCCGGCGACGCGCAGCAGCCTGTCGCCCGCCAGCCCCTCCCGTACCGCGCGAACGATCGGAATGCCACCGGCGACGGACGCCTCGAACAGCAGCTCGCGCTCTTGACGCTGCGCCAGCGCCAGCAGCTCGACGCCGTGGGTCGAGATGAGCTGCTTGTTCGCCGTCACGACCGACTTCCCCGCTTCGAGCGATCGCCGGATCAGATCGCCCGCGGCCTCGAGTCCCCCCATCAGCTCCACGACGATGTCGGCGTCGGACGCGATGACCGCGTCGAAGCTCTCCGTCCACTGGACATCGTCAGACACCCAGTCGACCTTCTTCCGCTCGACGCCGCGGTTGCAGATGGTCGTGAGTTGTAATGAGGGGTGAATCCCGCTCGACAGAACTTTCGCCACGGACCGGCCAACGGTCCCGAACCCGACGATGGCGACGCGGAGAGGCGCCCTCTCCGTGGCACCCCTCGACACGCTGCGTGAAGCGTCTTCGACTCTCTGCACGTCCTGCCTCAACTTCCGACTGCCAGCCGTCGCCCTGCGCTGCCGACTTGCGACTGCCGACCGTCGACTTGCGACTTTCGACGACCTAACCCTGCTGCCCGGGCTTGATCGTCACCGGATCGAGAAATGGCATCATGCCGCGCAGCTGCGCCCCCACCACCTCGATCTGGTGATCCTGTTCGGTCGCACGTGTCTTGTTGAACTGCGGGCGACCGGTCTGGTTCTCCTTGATCCACGTCTTCGCGAACGTTCCGTCCTTGATCTCGTCGAGCAGCTTCTGCATCGCCTTGCGCGTATCGTCGGTCACGATGCGGGGCCCGGCCACATAGTCGCCATGTTCGGCCGTATCGCTCACCGAATAGCGCATGTAATTGATCCCGCCGCGATACATCAGGTCGACGATGAGCTTCAGCTCGTGGAGACACTCGAAATACGCGACCTCGGGCTGATACCCGGCCCTGACGAGCGTTTCGAACCCGGCCTTCACGAGCGCGCTCGTGCCGCCGCACAGAATCGCCTGCTCGCCGAATAGGTCGGTTTCGGTCTCCTCGGTGAACGTCGTCTCGATGACGCCCGCGCGCGTGACGCCGATGCCCTTCGCGTACGACAGCGCCAGGGCTTTCGCCTGGCCGGTGGCATCCTGCTCGACGGCAATCAAGGCGGGTGTGCCGCCACCTTCGACGAACAGCTCGCGCACACGATGGCCCGGCGCTTTCGGCGCGATCATCGTCACATCGATGTCCTTCGAGGGCTTCACGGTGCCGAAGCGGATGTTGAACCCGTGGGCGAACATCAGCATCTTGCCCTTGGTCATATGCGGTTCGATTTCCGCATACACCGCCGGCGCCGTGGTGTCGGGCACGAGAATCATGACGACGTCTGCCCACTTCGCGGCTTCGGCCGGGGTCACGACTGAAAGGCCGTGCGCTTCGGCCTTCGGCTTCGACTTGCTGCCGGCGGCCAGGCCCACCTTCACCTGCACGCCGCTGTCCTTCAGGTTCAGCGCGTGCGCGTGTCCCTGCGAACCGTAGCCGATAATGGCGACCTTCTTCGCGCGAATCAGCCCGAGATCTGCATCGTTGTCGTAGTACATCTTTGCTGCCATTGAATGTCCTTTACGTCACCTCGACGCAGAGGCGCAAAGACGCAGAGGATACTCTTCGAAAAGACATTTCTCTGCGGCTCTGCGACTCTGCGTCAAAGTACTAAACGGAGTGAAACACGTTGTGATCATCTTCGGCGATCCGAAGGCCTTCGCCGGTGCCGGCCGCCGAGCGAAGCCCGCGCGACATCGCCACGCGGCCGGTGCGGACCATTTCGAGCACGCCATACGGCCGCAGCACCTCGAGCAAGCCGTCGATCTTATCCTCGGTGCCCGTGATTTCGATGATGAGCGAGTCCGGCGCCACGTCCACGACGCGCGCGCGGAACACATCGACCAGCTGCATGATGTGCGTGCGCGACTCGGCGGTCGCCGCCACTTTGATCATGGCGAGATCGCGGAACACCGCCGGAGCGGCCGTGATGTTCTCGACGCGCAGCACGTTGACGAGCTTGTAGAGATGCGCCTCGAGACGCCGCGCGCCGATCTCGTCGGTATCGACGACGATCGTCATGCGCGACACGCCCGGCCGATCGGTGTGGCCGACGGTGAGCGACTCGATGTTGAACGCGCGCCGCCGGAACAGCGACGACACGCGCGTCAGCACGCCGGGTTTGTTCTCTACATGGATGGCAAACGTCGTAATCATTGCTTGTCCTTTGACGCAGAGCCGCAGAGTCGCAGAATTCTCTCTTGAAAACGAATTTCTCTGCGTCTTTGCGCCTCTGCGTCGGAATTTCTTACAGCACATCGGCCCCGGTTTCGATGATCGGGCTCGGGCTCGGCCGGCGAATCATCGCGTCGAGATCCGCGCCCGCCGGCACCATCGGATACACGGTGTCTTCCTGCTCCACCTGGAAGTCGATGACCACCGTCTGGCGATTCTTGCGAGCGGCCTCGACCGCCGGAGCGACGTCGGCGCGTTTGGTGACCGTCTGCGCCGGCAATCCGAACGCTTCCGCCAGCTTCTGAAAGTTCGGATTCAGGAGCGGCGTCGCCGCGTAGCGGCGCTCGTAGAAGAACTCCTGCCACTGGCGCACCATGCCCAGGTAGCCGTTGTTGATGATCGCCACGTTGATATCGATCTGCTCCTGCACGATCGTCGCGAGCTCGCACATCGTCATCTGGAAGCCGCCGTCCCCGACCACGACCCACACTTCCTTGTCCGGGCAGGCGAGCTTGGCGCCGATCGCCGCGGGCAGCGCGAAGCCCATCGTGCCGAGGCCGCCCGAGGTGATGAGCGAGCGCGGCTTGTCGTGATGGTAGTACTGCGCCTCCCACATCTGGTGCTGGCCGACATCCGTCACGATGATGGCGTCGCCGTGGGTGGCGCGCCACAGATCGTTGATGACGTGCGCGGCGTACAGATGCCCGCTGTCGGGCAGATTCTGGATGTCGCGGACCGCCGAATCTCCCTTGAGCTCGCCGATATGCGCGATCCACTTGGCGCGATCGCCGGCCTTGAGGCCGGGCATCAGCACTTCGAGCGATTCCTTGAGATCGCCGACGATGCCGACCTCGACACGGACGTTCTTGTTGATCTCCGCCGCGTCGATGTCGAAATGAATCTTCTTCGCGTTCAGTGCGTAGGTCTTCAGGTTGCCGGTGACGCGATCGTCGAAGCGCATGCCGAAGGCGAGCAGCAGGTCGGCCTGTTGAATGGCCGAGTTCACCCAGGCTTCGCCGTGCATGCCCATCATGCCGAGGCTCAGGGGATGCGACGCCGGGAACCCGCCGATGCCGAGCAGCGTCTGCGACACCGGGATATTGGCCTTCTCGGCGAACGCCCGCACGACGTCCATGGCGCCCGACAACATGATGCCGTGCCCGGCGAGAATCAACGGCCGTTCGGCGGCGTTGATGAGCTCGAGCGCGCGCTGGAACTCTTCGGGCCGCGCGCTCCAGTCGGGACGGAACTCCGGCTTCTTCGGCACCGCGCTGTCCCAGTCGAACTCGCACGACGACTGCTGGGCGTCCTTGGTGATGTCGATGTGCACCGGGCCCGGCCGCCCCGACGCGGCAATCTCGAAGGCCTCGCGGAACGTCGGCGCGATCTCGTCGGCGCGCGTCACCAGATAGTTGTGCTTGGTAATCGGCAGCGTGACGCCCGTGACGTCGGATTCCTGGAACGCATCAGAGCCGACCAGCTTGCTGCCCACCTGACCGGTGATGCAGACGATGGGCGAGCTAGTCCATCATCGCCGTCGCAATGCCCGTCACCATGTTCGTCGCGCCGGGGCCGGACGTCGCGATGGCGACGCCGACCCTGCCGCTGGCACGCGCGTAGCCGTCGGCCATGTGCGTCGCGCCCTGTTCGTGGCGAACGAGGACGTGGCGGATCGGATAGTCCAGCATCGCGTCGTAGGTCGGAAGAATGGCGCCGCCGGGATAGCCGAACACGTCGGTCACTCCCTGGCGGACGAGACATTCCCAGATGAATCTCATTATCTGTTCGCGCGGGACCCCCGCTCGCGTTCCGTCGCTTACGCTACGGATCTGAGTGATCTCTTTCCGCTAATGATGATCCGCGGTTCCGTTTCCGCTTCTTTGCGTCTTCGCGTCTTAGTGTTGAGACGACCGTCAACTCGTCACTGCTCCGAGCGACGCCGACGACACCAGCTTCGCGTATTTCGCCATCACGCCTGTTTCGAATTGCGGCTTCGGCGCCGTCCACCCTGACATCCGCTTCGAGATTTCCGCGTCCGTCAGCTCGACGCGCAACTGACGGTTCGGGATGTCGAACACGATCGTGTCGCCGTCGCGCACCGCCGCAATCGGACCGCCCGACGCCGCTTCGGGCGCCACGTGGCCGGCCATCAATCCGTGCGTCGCGCCGGAGAACCGGCCATCGGTCAAGAGCGCGACCTGCTCGCCGAGCCCCTGCCCCTGCAGCGCGCCGGTCACCGCCAGCATCTCGCGCATGCCCGGACCACCCTTCGGCCCTTCGTAGCGGATGACGAGCACGTCGCCCGGCTTGATGCGGTTCTTGTCCACCGCTTCGAACGCAGCCTCTTCGTTGTCGAACACGCGCGCCGTACCGGTGAAGGTCAGCACTTTCTTGCCGGCGATCTTGATGACGGCCCCTTCGGGCGCGAGGTTGCCGCGCAGGATGGCAAGGCCGCCGTTCGGGCTCATCGGATTCGAGAGCGGCCGGACGACTTCCTGACCCGCCGGCTCCGACGCCGCGTCGGCCTCCTCGCCGATCGTCTTGCCCGGTGACCGTCAGCGCGCCGCCCTTCAGCAGTGCCCGCCTCCTTCAGCCGCTTGGCAATCAGCCGCGCGCCGCCGGCCTTGATACATGTCGGTCGCGACGAATCGGCCGCTCGGCTTCAGGTCGGCGAGCAGCGGCACCTTCCGGCTGATACGGTCGAAATCGTCGATGTCGAGCGCCACGCCCGCCTCGCGGGCGATCGCGAGAAGATGCAGGACGGCGTTGGTCGATCCGCCGGTCGCGGCCACCGACGCGATCGCGTTTTCGATCGAGTCGCGCGTGATGATCTGGCGCGGCCGCAGTCTGACGCTTCAACAGATCCATCACGAGCGCGCCGGCCTCGCGGCCGACGCGCGATTTATCGGGATCGAGCGCGGGCACGTCGTTGAACCCCATCGGGGAAATCCCGAGGAACTCGCCCACCGTCGACATCGTGTTGGCCGTGAACTGGCCGCCGCATGCGCCGGCGCCGGGACACGCCTGGTTCTCGACCATCAACAGGTCGGCGTCCGACATGCGCCCGGACGCGTGGGCGCCCACCGCCTCGAACACGTCCTGGATCGTGATCTTCTTGCCGTGGAAATCGCCCGGCGCGATCGACCCGCCGTAGAGCATCACGCCGGGAATGTCGAGGCGCGCCAGCGCCATGATCGTGCCGGGAATCGTCTTGTCGCAGCCCGAGAGCGTGATGAGGCCGTCGAACATGTTGCCGCGCGCGACGAGCTCGATCGAATCGGCGATGAGATCGCGGCTGATGAGCGACGCCTTCATGCCCTGGCTGCCCATCGTGATGCCGTCGGAGATCGACACCGTGTTGAACTCCATCGGCGTGCCGCCCGCCTGGCGCACGCCTTCTTTCACGTGCTCGGCCAGCGTGCGCAGGTGGTAGTTGCACGGGCCGATCTCGATCCAGGTGTTGGCGACACCGATAATCGGCTTGCGGAGATCGGCGTCGGTAAAGCCGACGGCCTTCAGCATCGCGCGGGCGGGCGCCCGGCTCGGGCCATCCGTAATTGCACCGCTGCGAGGCTTCAACGGATTGTCTGACATCAGTTCTTCTCTTTCCACGAGGTGTACGAGCCGAGCGTGCGCATCGATTTCGCGAACTCGGCCAGGTGAACCAGCGCGCGCGTGCACTGCAGATCCTGACGCGGCACGGCGATGTCGGCGTAAAACAGATACTCGAAGGCCCGGCCGCGCACGGGACGCGACTCGAGCTTGGTGAGGTCGATGTCGCGCAGCGCGAACACGCTCAGGGCCTTGAACAGCGCGCCCGGCGAGTTCGGCAGCGTGAAGACGATCATCGTCTTGTCCGCCTTCTCGGGATCGGAGGCCGCCTTGCTGATGAGGATGAAGCGCGTGATGTTCTCTTTGTAATCCTGGATCCCCGCTGCGAGCGATTCGAGATTGAACACCTCGGCCGCCCGCGCCGACGCGATCGCCGCGGCGTCTTTCAGCTCCTGGTCGCGAATCATCTTCGCGCTGCCGGCCGTGTCGTAGGTCGCCACGATTTCGACCCCCTTCAGGCTCGACAGGAATCCCTCGCACTGGGCCAGGCCCTGGGGGTGCGAGTACACCTTCCTGATGTCCTGCAGCTTCGTGCCCGGAAACGCGAGCAGGTTGTGCGACACCTGCAGCAGTACCTCGGCCACGACCGGCAGCTCGTGCTCGAGCAGCAGGTCGTAGTTGCGGTGGATGCTTCCGCCGATCGAGTTCTCGATCGGCAGAATCCCGTGGGTCGTCTTGCCGGTGTCCACGGCAGCGAACACGTCGTCGAAGCTGGTGCAAGGCAGAGTGGTCGGCACTCGGACTGAACCGCAGTGCCGCGGCCTCGCTATACGCTCCCGGTTCACCTTGATACGCAATTCGCATCAGCTTTTCGCTACCAGCTAAAAAAAAAGCCATCACCCGCTGGCTGCGGATGATGGCCCTTGATTCGTGCGCTTTCCAAACTCAGGCTAATACATCCGCAGCTAGTCGACCGGCATCCGGAAGGTGCCGGTCACCGTAACGACGACGGTGACAACGAAGCTGAGGACGGGCCCAAGCGACATGATCGAGACGTATTCTGGCGTCCCGGCCGTCATAATGTCAAATGAATTTTGATTACAGATTCATAACAAATATTAATGTTTCGCGGACAGCACGCCTATGAGGAGGAGCGCCGGCCGCGGCAGGTGCTGAATGCCCGGCAGCTCGCCAAGCGTCGTTTCGACCACCTGTTCGTCGGGCCGCGAGGCGCCCGCCACCACGAAACACGGCGTCGAGCGATGAAAGCCCGGCATCGATGAGCTGAAGCGCCAGCTCCCCCTCGTGACCACCGGGCATGTAGATCGCCGTGGCGCCGCCGAGCGCCGCGACAGCCTTCCAGTTCGGCGGAGGATTGCCTTTGCATCGCTGCGCGGTCAGGAACACCAGCGCCGAACCGAGTCGCCGATCGGTCAGCGACACGCGCGCGGCCGCGGCCGCGCCGCTCGCCGCGGTCACGCCCGGCACGATCGTGAAGGGCACGTCCGCGGCTCGCAGGGCATCCATTTCCTCGCTGGCACGGCCGAAGATGGCGCCGTCGCCGCCTTTCAGCCGGACCACGGTCTGGCCGGCCGCCCGTACTGGCACAGGCGGCGGTTGATTTCCTCCTGGGTCATCTGGCGCTCGCCGTGCCGCTTGCCCGACGCACTCGATGCGCGCGGTCGGCGGAATCAGCTCGAGGATTTCGTCGGTGAGGAGGTCGTCGTGGAGCACGACATCGGCCTGTCCCAGAATGCGGAGCGCCTTCACGGTGAGCAGTTCCGGATCTCCCGGTCCCCGCGCCGACCAGGTACACCATCCCAGCGCCATGCAGGCCGGGACGCCGGCGTACTCGTTGGACCCTCGCAGCGGCGGCCATCTCATGCAACTTCTTCTTGCGCTCGTCGGGATCCATGTCGCGGGCGAACAGCCCCTGCCGCGCTTCGCCCAACTGGCGAATCCAGGACTCGTACTCGGGGCCGAACTGCTGCTCGAGCTCGATGCGAAGGCGCTGGGCCAGGGCAGGACTGTGCCCGCCGGTCGAGATCGCGATCTGCAAATCGCCGCGATTGACGACCGCCGGGTAGTAGAAATCGCAGTTGTCAGGATCGTCGACGGAATTGACGAGCACCGAGCGGATACGCGCCGCTTCGTAGACCGCGCGCGCGATGTCTCTGGGAACGGCGGCGACGACGAGCGAGACGCCGTCCAGATCCTGCGGAGCGAACTCGCGTCGCTGCCAGGCGATCGTGCCTGCTTCGGCAAGCTTCTGGATCCCGGCGTGGCCACCGGCGCCACAACCGTCACCGACGCGCCCGCGGACAGGAGCCCTCCGATCTTGGCCTCGCCGACGGGGCCTGCGCCCACCAGAAGGACCGGACGTCCTTCCAGCTTGACGAAGATCGGGAACAGGGCATCTTAGGTCCCGTTCCGACGTTCCAGTTCGATTCGGTTCGGTTCTCGGTTCGACGTTCCGACTGTCGACTTCGACTTCGACTTTCGACTACATGCAGCCCGCACTCCTTCGTCTCCGGATGTTCCCACCACCAGCGTCCCGCCCGCTCGTGCTCGCCAGGCTGGACGGCCCTGGTGCACGGTGCACATCCGATGCTGGGATATCCGCGGTCGTGCAGGGCGTTGTAGGGCACGTTGTGCTCGCGGATGTACGCCCACACCTGGTCGTGCGTCCATTCCACCAGCGGATTCACTTTCACGAGCCGATTCCCTTCGTCCCACTCGACCTTGTGCACGTCGGTGCGCGTCACCGACTGCTCGCGGCGCAGGCCGGTAATCCACGCATCGAGGCCAGACAGCGCGCGGCGCAGCGGCTCCATCTTGCGGACGCCGCAGCACAGCTTGCGATTCTCGACCGAGTGATAGAACAGGTTCATCCCGTGCGCGGCCACCATGTTCTGGACGGCGTCCGGCTGCGGGAAAAATACTTCAATCGCGGCGCCGTACTTCTCCCGGGTGGCGTCGATGACGTTGTAGGTTTCCTGCGGCAGGCGGCCCGTATCGAGCGTGAAGATGCGCGCCTTCGCGTCGATCTTCATGAGCATGTCGATGAGCACCATGTCTTCGGCGCCAAAGCTCGACGATACCGCGGCGCCCCGGCCGAACCGGTCCAGAGCGAGGCGCAACACGTCCTGCGCCGAAAGCGGCTCCGCCCGCAACGCCAGCGTGGCCACATCGTTGGGAGTAATGGTCGATCAGCTCATCAGCTCAGTTGCAGTTCTAGTTTCTAGATTCTAGTTTCTAGCTTCCAGCGTCAGGTACTTAGACTCTTCCCACCCGGGCTCAGGTTCAGCTTCGGCAGAATGCGTTGAGATGCCTTGAACATCTCCTCCAGCATACGCGGAACCTTGTTCGAGCGCAGGTACACCCAGCCGGTGTGCCTCACCAGGTGCACCCCCGAGATTCTGGCGCAGAACAGCTGCCGGCTTCGGACCTCGCGCGCGACGGCTTGATACGGAATGATGGTGATGCCCATCTCGGACCGCACGAGCGCCTTCAGAATCTCGACGTTCTCGGTCTCCATGACGATGCGCGGCTCGATGCGCTCCTTGATGAAAAAGGTATCGACGATCCGCCTCGAGTTGGAGGCCGCCTCGAAGAGCACGAACGGCTGCTGCGCGAGGTCCTGCGGCAAAATACGCTTCTTCTTCGCAAGCGGATGCGAGGGATGCGCGACCAGCAGCATCTCCTCTTCCATCGCCGGCAGCGTGACCAGTTCCGACTCGTTCACGGGCAGGGTAATGAACCCCAGGTCGGCCGCACCGCTGCGAATCTCCTGCAGCAGCCGCTGCGAGGTGCCCGTGATGAGCTTCACCTCGACGTGGGAGTGCTGGCGTCGGTATTCCTGCAGCAGTTGGGGAAACACGTACATGCACACGGTCATGCCGCCGGCCAGCCGCAGCGTGCCGCTGAGCACCTGCTGGCTCTCGCCGATCACCGTGATGGTTTCCTTGATGTCGCCGAACACACGGTTGCTCAACTGCACCAGCGACTCGCCCGCGGGCGTGATGCGGATGCGGCGGCCGACCCTCAGAAAGATGCTCTCGTTCAGCTCGTCTTCGAGGAGCAGAATCTGACGGCTGATCGCCGATTGCGACACGTGCAGTTTTCGGCCGGCCCCGGTGAACGACCCGGTCTCGGCCACCGCCTGGACGATCTCGAGCTGGCGGAGATCCATGCCCGCGATCATATCTCAATTCAAGATGGGTCGAGGAGAACACCATCTAATCCCGACATACATCAGAGGGCGGGCGGGCTGAGCCACGGTATGCTGTGGCCCCATGACGAGACGTATCGGGGTTCTCTGCCCGTCGTGCGGTGCGCCGCTCGGCGGCCGCGACGGCTGCCAGTCGCACTTCGACGAGTTGAGCGCTCAAGCCTGGGGCAACCCCGTGCGGGGGGCCATGCACAACCTGGTGGTCGATGCCTACGCACTGCAGCATCCCGATGAGTACCTGCGAGTCGGCCAAATCCTACGCCGCCCATTTGACCGGGCTGTGTTGCGGGGTCGAGCATCCGGGCGATCAGAAGCTCTACTGGCAGATCGCGCGCTGGCTCGATGGGCCGGCAACGATCGAAAAGCCGGCTGTGCTCGACGCGCGCGGCCGGCAAACCATTTCGACGATCGTCAACCTGTCGAACGACACCTACCGGACGGCCGTCCGGCAGTGGGCCTCGTCAGTGTGGGTCGCGTACGAGTCGCAGCAGTACCTTGCGCGCACCTGGCTGGCCGAGGTCCTGCGCCATGCCAGCCGAACGTCAAAAGAATCGAACCCAGGCGTGGCGAATCAGCGAATCAGATTGATCTCGCCGATTCCGCCTTTCACGTCGACACGGACCGTGACGGACGTGTCGGCAGCGTCGGGGTTTGTCCAGACGTTGCCGCGCCGTTCGAGACCTTCGACGTTGATCTCGCCGAGGCCTTTGGCAGCCGTCGCCTCGATGCGCGCGCCTCTCGGCAGGCGCACCTTCGTCTCTCCCACGCCGCCGCGGATGTGGACTGAATAGTCGCGCCTGGGCTCGCCTCGCAGGTCCACGTCGACCTCACCCGCTCCGATATTGACCTCGACGCGACCGAGGTTCATCCGGCCCAGCTCGAGATTCACTTCGCCGGCGCCGAGGTTCGCCACGAGATCGAGCGGCACATCGGCGTTCAGATCGAGCTCCCACTCGTAGACGGTGTTGCCGAAACCGGCCCGCGAGCCTCGCGGCTGCAGGATGTTCAGCTCGCCGTCCGATCCGGTGACGCGATAATCCACGACCGGCTTCCATTCGTCGACGTTGTACGAGAACGTCGCGTCGACGCAGCTTCGCGCTCCCGCTCTTCACCCGCAGCTCTCCGGCCTCCATGCGAATTTCTGTACGCACGCGCGCCGCCTTGTCGAGCGCGATCGTCACCGTTTCGCGCCGGGTTTCGCCAGTCGCGACCATCCCGAACCCGCAACCGGACACAAGCAGCGCCGCGGCGGTCAGCCCAACCAGATTCGGCATCATGCGGACCTCCCGAATATCATCTGAAGGCCATACGTCATGTCTCGCGTCCAGGTTGCAACCGCGAGGCGCATGCTACGCTCGACCGCATGTTTCGAGGGTCTCGGGCACGATGAGCGTGCGTGCGCTCGTCTTCGATCTGGCTGGAGTGCTGCTCGAGTTCGGCGGCCCGGAATACGTCTACGCCAAGTCGAACGGCCGGGTCGACGAGGACGCCTACTTTCGTTTCTGGTCCGAAGCGAAGTGCGCGCACGACCTGCACTGCGGCAGGACCAGTCCGGAAGAGTTCGCGCGCGAGGCCGTCAGGGAATTTGGCCTGACCGTCACGCCCGAGACGTTCCTCGCCGACTACAAGACGTGGTTTCGCGGGCCATACGCCGGAGCGCTCGAGCTCGTCGAACGCCTGCGCCCGCGCTATCGGGTCGCCTGTCTCAGCAACGCGAACGTCCTCGACGTCACGCGCTTCAAGGAAGAAACCCAGCTTCAACGCCGATTCGATGAATGCTTCTATTCAAACGAGCTGGGACTGAGAAAGCCCGATCCTGCGGCCTACCTGCACGTCTGCAAAGTGCTTGCGCTCGCGCCTGGTGAGATCGCCTTCTTCGATGACAGCCTCGAAAACGTCAAAGGCGCGATCGCAGTGGGCATGCACGGCCATCACGTCCAGGGGTTCGCCGACCTGACCGTGGTGCTCGGCCGGCTGGGCATCGAATTGACAGCCGCCTCCGGCTCCTGAAGCGGAGTTCGCAACGCCGTGACGCGGCAAGCCGGACGCTTACTACAGTGGAAACTGCGCTAGTCGCCTGTTTGGCCTTGCGACAGCAGGTGCCTGGTGATCTTCGCGTAATCCTCGACCGCACGCGTCAGGTCCGCGATCTTCACGTGCTCGTTGTCGGTGTGCGCGACGTGAATGGAGCCAGGACCGTAGAGAAGCGGCGTGCCCCAGTTGGTGAGAAAGGGAATGTCGGTGGTGTACGGAAATGTGGCGGTGTCGAAGCCAGGCACCGTCGGCATCATCACCGGCGGCACATCGAGAATCTCCTCGAGCGTCACCAGCGATGTCAGCTTCGTCAGCGACGCACGCAGCCCGTCGACGTCGGCGACGGTTCGAAACATCACTTCGGCTTCCGCCTCGAACGGCACGACGTTCGGCGCCACACCACCTTTGATGAGGCCGATCGTGTAGTGGGTGCGGCCGAGTACGGGATGCTCGGGCATCTCGATCGTGCGCAGCGCGATCAGCGCGTCGATGAGCTTGTCGATGGCCGACTCGCCCAGTTCCGGAAACGACGAATGCGCGGCGCGGCCCTTCGCGCGCAGGTTGTAGCGAAGCGCCCCGCGCGTGCCGATGCCGAGCCGGTTGTCGGTGGGCTCGCCGTTGACGAGGAACTTCGAACCCGGCGCGACCGCCTGGGCGATTTTGGCGCCGTCGCTGCCCCGCTCTTCGCCGACGACGAACAACAGCCCGACGTTCGTGATCCCCTCACGCCGCAGCATTTCGGCGGCCGCAATCTGGCAGGCGGCAATCCCTTTGGCGTCGCACGAGCCGCGGCCGAAGAGCGCGCCACCGTCGAGATGACTGGGAAAGAACGGGGGGACGCAGTCGAGGTGGGTCGACAGCACCACGTCGGCTCTGCCGAAGCCCGCATAGATGTTGCGGCGTGGACCGTCCACCACCTGCTCGACGACGCCGTAGCCCGCGTCGCTCAGCAGCGCCGCCATCCACTCCATGCACTCGCCCTCGCGGCCGGTGGTGGAATCGATGTCCACCAGCCCGCGAGTCACCGATACGACATCTGTCAGGTCGGTCAACGGACCCATTGCTCGAGATTCGTTCGCGCGTCGGTTTTCTCGTCGCGATATTTCACGATGACGGGTGTGGACAGACTGAGACCCCACTGCGGTCCCATGCCTTGCGTGACGGCTCTCGAACCCGGCACGACGACGGCACCTTCGGGCACGACCAGCGGGGCGTCGCCTTCGGGCTTGATGACGCGTCCCTGGGGCAAATCGTAGATGGGAGTGGAACCGGTCAGAATCGTACCGGCGCCGATGACGGCGCGGCGCTTGATGACGGCGCCTTCGTAAATGCCCGTGTTGCCGCCGACGAGCACGTCGTCTTCGATGATGACCGGAATAGCCCCCACCGGTTCGATCACGCCACCGATCTGGGCACCGGCGCTGATGTGTACGCGTTTGCCGACCTGCGCGCACGATCCCACGAGGGCGTGTGAATCCACGAGGCTCGATTCGTCGACGTACGCGCCGATGTTGATGTACATCGGCGGCACGCAAATCACGCCTTTCGCGACGTACGCGCCGTCTCGAATCGACGAGCCGCCAGGAACGACCCGCACGCCCATTGCAGTCGTCATCTTCTTGAGCGGCAGCGTGTCCTTGTCGCCGAAAAACCAGCGCCCGCCGTCCACCGACACATCCACGAGATCGCCGCAGCGGAAGCCGACGAGGATTCCCTGCTTCACCCAGGTGTTGACGCGCCACCCGGTGGGCGCCGATGCATCGGGCTCGGCCGCACGGACGCGCCCGGCCGACAGCTCTTCGCGGAGCTGCGCGAACACCGATCGGCTCTCGCTCTTGTCCGCGGAAGCGCCCTGCTGATACAGCCGTTCGATGTCGTTCGCTAACTGACGCGTCGCCGTCTCGCTCACGCGCTCACCTTGGCCGACACGTTCAGCAGGCCCGTCTCCTTGAGCACGGTCAGGATTTTCGCGCGCGATTCCGGACGCGGCGGCACCATCGGCAGCCGGTAGGCCTCCTCGAGAAGCCCCATGGCCGCCATCGCCGTCTTGACGGGAACGGGATTGGATTCGACGAAGTTGACGAGCATCAGCGGCAGCAGCGCGGTATGAATCTTTCGTGCGGCCTCGAAGTCGCCACGCTCGGCGGCCTCGACCATACGGGACATCTCGCGCGGGACTTCGTTCGAGACGACGGAGATCACGCCGCGGCCACCGATCGCCATCAACGGAAGCGTGACGGCGTCATCGCCGGACAGCACGATGAAGTCGGGCGGTACGGCCCGGCACACTTCGCACATCTGCTGGATGTTCCCCGAGGCCTCCTTGACGCCGATGATGTTGGGGATCGATGCGAGCTTCACGAGCGTCGCGGGATCGACGTTGCAGCCGGTTCGGCCGGGAACGTTGTACACGACGATCGGCAGCGAGGTACTTTCGGCGATGGCTTTGTAGTGCTGGAAGAGACCGTCGGGCGTGGGCTTGTTGTAATAGGGTGTGACCGACAGCAGGCCATTCGCGCCGGCACGCTCCATTTCGCGCGCCGCGTGAATGACCTCGCGAGTGTCATATCCCCCCGCGCCCGCCAGCACCGGCACTTTGCCGGCGGCTTCCTCGACGCAGATCTCGACGATGCGGGTTCGCTCGTCCTCGGACAGCGTCGGGCTTTCCCCCGTCGTGCCGCATGGAACGAGAAAATGGGTGCCTTCGTCGATCTGACGCCGCGCCAGCCGGCGAACACCGTCCTCGTCGAGGATGGCCGTCGTGGTGAAGGGGGTAACCAGTGCGGTGCCGACGCCGGTAAATGGTGTTCTCATAGATCGATCCAATCCCAATACATCTCGAATCGTAAACCAACCGCGCTTCCCGTGTACCCACTTCGCCGCCTGCAGGGCGCCTTGCGCGAACGCCGCGCGATCGCGGTTGGTGTGCGTCATCGTAACCGTTTCGAAGGGTCCGTCGAAGCCGATCGTATGCGTCCCGGGCACCGAGCCCGCGCGGCTCGCCGCCATGTCGATGTGGTGATCGTATCCAGCCTTCCGCATGCCCTGCTGCAACGCGATCGCGGTCCCCGACGGCGCGTCTTTCTTGGCCGAGTGGTGGATTTCGTGGATCCAGGCGCCGTACTGCGGATACGGCGCGAACATTCTGGCCGCCTGTTCCGCCAGGCTCTGAAACAGCGCGACGCCAAGCGAGAAATTCGGCGCGGCGACGACGCCGATCCCCGCATCGGCCGCGACCTTCTTCATGTTCTCCTCGTGCTCGTTCCAGCCGGTCGTGCCGATCACGATGTTCATCCCGCGGGCCGCCAGGCGGGGCAGGTTTTCGGCCACGGCGGCGGGAATCGAGAACTCCACGGCTACATCGGCGGCCGGCGCAGACGCGATGCCCGCGCCACCGATGTTGTTCGTGTCGTCGAGATACCCGACGACGTCGAAGCCGTACTCCGGCGCAAGCCGTTCGACGATCTTGCCCATACGGCCGTAACCGACGAGTAACAGGCGCATGAGGGTTCGTAGGTTCGTCGGGTTCGTAAAGTTCGTAAAGTTCGTCGGGTTCGTCTGCTCTCAGTCGATCAGCTTCTCCGCCAGCATCAACTCGGCATTCAGGACGGCCGCACCGGCCGCCCCGCGCACCGTATTGTGCCCCAGCGCGACGAACTTGTAGTCGAAAACGGGGCACGGCCGCACGCGCCCGAGGAACACCGCCATCCCTCCTTCGCGCTCGACGTCGAGCCGCGGCTGCGGGCGGTTCAATTCGTCCATCAACTGCAGCGGTTGTCTGGGTGCGGACGGACAGCCGTGTTTCTGGGGCCTGCCTGTGAACGCACGAAACGCGGACTTCAACTCTTCGAGCGACGGCTTGCGCTCGAACGCGACGCTGATGGTTTCGGTATGCCCGTTGATGACCGGGACGCGCGTGGTGTGCGCGCTCACAACCATCGGGTGCGGCACCACGCGATCGCTCTGAAGCGTGCCCATGATTTTCAGCGATTCTGTCTGGATCTTCTCTTCCTCGCCGTCGATGAAGGGGATCAGATTGCCGAGGATGTCGAGCGACGGAACGCCGGGATATCCCGCGCCCGACACGGCCTGCATCGTCGAGACGGTCACCCGCGCCGGCCCGAACTCGCGGGCCGCGGCGAGCGCCATGACGAGCGGAATCGTGGCGCAGTTGGGATTGGTGACGATGGCGCCCTTCCAGCCCTTGGATTGCTGCTGGAGGGGGATGAGCGCGAGATGGTCGGGATTTATCTCAGGAACGAGCAGCGGCACGAACTGCTCCATCCTGAAGTTTCGCGCGTTGCTCACGACGAAATGCCCGGCCGAGGCGAAGTCGCGCTCGATATCGCCCGCCACTTTCGAGTCGAGCCCCGAGAACATGAGGCGTGGCGCGCGGCCGGCGGGTCCGCCGCCGGCGGCCTCGACGACCATGTCGTCGACCTCCTGCGGACGCGGCGCCGACAGGCGCCACGGCAGGTCGCGATACTTCTTGCCTTCGGACCGTTCGCTCGCGCCGAGCCAGGCGATGCGAAACCAGGGGTGATTGGCGAGCTGCATGATGAACTGCTGTCCCACCATGCCTGTCGCGCCGAGGATGCCGACGTCTACTCTCCGGGAAACCACAACTGACTCCTTCCTCATGATGGCAGGGCTCAAGCCCTGCGCTACCGCCCGAAAAGACCAAAAAAAAACCCGCCGGCTGTTAAGCGTCGGCGGGTTGCTGAATCTCGTTCGCGTTACTGGTTACGCGTCGAGCGCACACACACCACCGACCCGGCTGGTTCCTTTCGACGGAACCCGCTTTCGACCAGTCGGTTTGGTGGTGCGCGCGAACATCGTGAAAGAAGTATACGAGCGCGATTCGCAATTCGTCAACGAGGTGCGGATTTTTCCCACACTTGCCGGGTCCATTCCTTTGGCTCAATTGACCTTCATAGACGCGGGGTGATAATCTAGGACTAAATAGGTCGGAGTTCAGGCTCCGTCAGGGACCCATGATTGCCATCAGTCAGAACGCGGCGAACCAAATCCACAAGATGTTAGCCAAGAATGGCTTACAGGGTGGAGGCCTGCGCATCGGGCTCAAGGCCGGCGGCTGTTCCGGGTACGAATACACCTTCGCCTGGGAACGGGAGGCGCGGGCCAACGACCAGATCTTCGTCGGACCAGACAACGCGCGCATTTTCGTCGATCCGAAGAGCTACTCGCTGCTCGAGGGGACCGAGCTCGACTACGACACGAGCCTGATGAGCCGCGGGTTCCTGTTCAACAACCCGAACGCGAAGAGCACGTGCGGGTGCGGGCTCTCATTTAACGCGTAGATCAGGTCTGCCCGTACCGGCGCTCGTGCAACCCCGAACACCACATTATGTCCACAAGCACCGAAACCATTGAAGAACTCGCGACACGCGAATACAAGTACGGGTTCGTCACGGACGTCGAAGCGGAAGAAATTCCGGCGGGCCTGAGCGAAGACATCGTCCGGATGATCTCGGCCAAGAAGCACGAACCGGAGTGGCTGCTCGAATGGCGGCTGAAGGCGTATCGCGTCTGGCTGAAGATGAAAGAGCCGACGTGGCACAACCTGAAGATCAACCCGATCGACTACCAGAACATCATCTACTACTCGGCGCCCAAGCAGAAGCCGAGCCTGAAGAGCCTGGATGAGGTCGATCCCGAAGTTCGCAAGACGTTCGAGAAGCTCGGCATCCCCATCGACGAGCAGAAGATGCTCTCGGGGGTCGCCGTTGACGCGGTGTTCGACAGCGTCTCGGTGGCCACCACGTTCAAGAAGCAGTTGGCCGAAGTCGGCATCATCTTCTGCTCCTTTTCAGAAGCGGTGCAGGAGCACCCCGAACTCGTGAAGAAGTATCTGGGTTCGGTCGTGCCGCACACCGACAACTTCTACGCGGCGCTGAACTCGGCGGTGTTTTCCGACGGTTCGTTTGCGTACATCCCCAAGGGCGTGCGCTGCCCGATGGAGCTCTCGACCTACTTCCGCATCAACGCCAAGGGATCGGGCCAGTTCGAGCGCACGCTGATCGTGGCCGACGAAGGCGCGTATGTGAGCTATCTCGAAGGTTGCACGGCGCCGATGCGCGACGAGAACCAGCTGCATGCCGCCGTCGTCGAGCTCGTGGCGCTCGACAACGCCACGATCAAGTACTCGACGATCCAGAACTGGTACCCGGGCGACAAAGAGGGCAAGGGCGGCATCTACAACTTCGTGACCAAGCGCGGCAACTGCCAGGGCGTCAACTCGAAGATCACGTGGACGCAGGTCGAGACCGGGTCGGCCATCACCTGGAAGTATCCGAGCTGCATCCTGCAGGGCGACAACTCGGTCGGCGAGTTCTACTCGGTTGCGACGACCAACAACCGGCAGCAGGCGGACACGGGCACGAAGATGGTCCACCTCGGGAAGAACACGCGCAGCACGATCGTCTCGAAGGGCATCTCGGCCGGCAGGGGCCAGAACACCTACCGCGGCCAGGTGAGGATCGCGAAGAAGGCCGCGGGGGCGCGCAACTACTCGCAGTGCGACTCGCTGCTCATCGGCGACAAATGCGGCGCGCACACGTTCCCGTACCTCGAGATCGGCAACACCAGCGCAAAGGTCGAGCACGAAGCGTCCACGTCGAAGATCGGCGAGGACCAGATTTTCTATCTCCGGCAGCGCGGCCTCTCAGCCGAAGACGCGGTCAACATGATCGTCAACGGCTTCTGCAAGGACGTCTTTCGCGAGCTGCCGATGGAGTTCGCCGTCGAGGCTCAAAAACTGCTGGGTATCAGCCTGGAAGGCTCGGTCGGATAACGTAACGGCGCAACTGAAGTTGCGCCCTACCGCAGCATGGGCCATCGTCGGCTCGCTCGTCGGTAGACACAATCGTCGGTAGGGCGCAACTTCAGTTGCGCAAGGGCTTTCATACACATGCTTGAGATCAAGAATCTTCAGGTTCGCGCCGGAGGCAAAGACATCCTTCGCGGCATCAATTTCACCGTCAACAAGGGCGAAGTGCACGCCATCATGGGGCCCAACGGGTCGGGCAAGAGCACGCTGGCCCGTGTGCTGGCGGGCCATCCCGAATACGAAGTGGCGGGCGGCAGTGTCACCTACGACGGCAAGAATCTGCTGGAAATGGCGCCCGAAGATCGCGCCCGCGAAGGCGTCTTCATGGCGTTCCAGTATCCCGTCGAGATCCCCGGCGTGAACAACGCCTATTTCCTCAAGGCGGCCATCAACGCCAAGAGGAAACATTTCGGCATTCCCGAGCTCGACGCCATGGAGTTCATGGCGCTGGTGAAGGAGAAGGCCAACATCCTCCACATCGATCCCGCCCTGCTGAGCCGGCCGGTCAACGAGGGCTTTTCGGGCGGCGAGAAGAAGCGGAACGAGATCTTCCAGATGGCCGTGCTGGAACCGAAGCTGGCCATCCTCGACGAGACCGACTCGGGACTCGACATCGACGCCCTCAAGACCGTGGCCGAGGGCGTGAACGCGATGCGATCGCCCGATCGGGCGATCGTCGTCGTCACCCACTACCAGCGCCTGCTGAACTACATCGTGCCCGATTTCGTGCACGTGCTGCAGGACGGGCGCATCGTGCGCTCGGGCGGCAAGGATCTGGCGCTGCACCTCGAAGAAAAAGGCTACGGCTGGATCGAAGCCGAGCCCCAGTTGATGTAACGGACATGGCACAACTCGTCGAACAGGAAAAAGCCGCGAGCCCGCAGCTCGCACACTACGGCGCGGAGTACCGCCGCTCGGTCTCGCAGGGACCGGCGCAGCCCGCCTGGCTGACCCAGGCACGCGAGAGCGCGATCGCGGAGTTCGAACGGCTCGGGTTCCCGACCACGAAGCTCGAACAGTGGCGTTTCACGAGCGTCGCAGCGATCGCCGAGCGCACGTTCTCGCTCGCCACCGACGGCGTGGCGACGCTCGACGGCCAGTCGATTGCGCCGCTCAGCGATCCCATCGGACATGCGGTCTCGGTGAACGGCCGTTTCGCGGCGGGCCTCTCGCAGCTCGGCAGCCTCCCGAAGGGCGTTCGCGTTGCCGGCCTTGAAGCGACGCTGGCCTCCAATCCCGGGCTGGTCGAGCCCTACCTGGGCAAGCTCTCGCTGACGCAGACAAACGCGTTTACGTCGCTCAACACCGCGTTCCTTTGCGACGGTATCGTCATCTTCATCGATCGCGGTGTCGTGCTGGAGCGTCCGATCGAAGTGACGTTCGCGTCGACCGGGCACACCGCATCGAGCGTGTCCCATCCGCGGCTGCTCATCGTCGCGGGCGAAGGGTCGCAGGCCACCGTGCTCGAGCGGTACGTCGGCACGCGTGCCGCGTTTACCAACGCGGTAGGCGAAATCTGGCTGGCTCCGAACGCGGTCATCGATCATTACAAGCTGCAGGAAGAAGCCGAGGACTCCTTCCACATCGCCGGCATGTTCCTGCACAGCGCGAGGAGCGGCAATTTCTCCTCGCACTCGCTGACGTTCGGGGGCGGGCTGGTGCGCAACGACGTCGTGGCCAGGCTCGACGGCGAGGGCATCGACTGCACGCTGAACGGCCTGTATGTCACCCGCGGCAAGCAGCTCGTCGACAACCACACGACGATCGATCACGCGATGCCGCACTGCGGCAGCCACGAGGTGTACAAAGGCATCCTCGCCGACCAGTCGCGCGCGGTCTTCAACGGCAAAATCATCGTGCGGCCCGACGCGCAGAAGACCGACGCCAAACAGACCAACAAGGCGCTGATCCTGTCGGACGACGCGGTCATCGACACGAAACCCGAGCTCGAGATTTTCGCCAACGACGTCAAGTGCACGCACGGCGCGGCCATCGGCCAGCTCGACGACGCCGCCATGTTCTACCTGCGCTCGAGAGGTCTCGGCGTCGCCGAATCGCGCGCCATGCTCGTTCGTGCTTTCGCCGGCGACATCCTGAACCGCGTGAAGATCGAGCCGGTGCGCAACTATCTCGAAGAGAAACTGACGGCGCGGCTTCCCCATGTCGAGTAAGGCCCTTCACCCGCCAGCGACCGCGATTCGATGTCGAGAAGGTCCGACGGGACTTTCCTATCCTGAACCAGCGCGTTCACGGCAAGCCGCTCGTCTATCTCGACAACGCGGCCACCACGCAGAAGCCCCAGGCCGTCATCGACGCCATGGTGCGCAGCTACGCCGAGGAGAACGCCAACATCCATCGCGGCGTGCACCTGCTGAGCGAGCGCGCAACCCGCGCGTACGAGGAGTCCCGCGAAAAGGTCCAGAAGTTCCTGAACGCGCCCGATCCGCGCGAAGTGCATCTTCGTGCGCGGCACCACCGAGGCCATCAATCTGGTCGCGCAGACCTTCGGCCGCGCCAATGTCGGCAAGGGCGACGAGGTGCTCGTCTCCGAGATGGAGCATCACTCGAACATCGTGCCCTGGCAGCTGCTCTGCGAGGAGAAGGGTGCGGTGCTCAACGTCATCCCGATTACCGACGAAGGCGAGCTTCGGATGGATCGCGTGGACGCGCTTCTGACCGATCGCACGAAGATCGTCGCCGTCGTCCATGTGTCGAACTCGCTGGGCACCGTCAACCCGGTTGCGACGATCGTCGAGAAGGCTCACGCGCGTGGCATCCCGGTGCTCGTGGACGGTGCGCAGGCCGTCGCGCACATGCCGGTCGACGTCCAGTCGCTCGGCTGTGACTTCTACGCACTGTCCGGACACAAACTGTTCGGCCCCACGGGCATCGGCGTGCTGTGGGGACGGCTGCCGCTGCTGGAGAAGATGCCCCCTTACCAGGGTGGCGGCGACATGATCAGCTCGGTCACGTTCAAGAAAACGACGTACAACGTCGTGCCCAACAAGTTCGAGGCAGGGACGCCGAACATTGCGGGGTCGATTGGCCTTGGCGCGGCGATCGACTATCTCAAAGGCATCGACTTCACCGCGATGCAGGCCTACGAGGCAGAACTGCTCGCGTACGGCACGAGGGCGCTCACGTCGGTGCCCGGGATCCGAATGGTGGGCACGGCGTCTAAAAAGGCGAGCATCCTGTCGTTCGTGATGGACGATGTGCACCCGCACGACATCGGCACGATTCTCGACCAGGAAGGCGTGGCGATTCGCACCGGCCATCATTGCACTCAGCCGCTGATGGAGCGCATGGCGGTGCCGGCCACCGCCCGGGCATCCCTGGCGCTGTACAATACGAAAGAGGAAATCGACGCGCTCGTCGGCGCTCTCGCCCGGGTGCGTGAGATTTTTGCTTAATGGACTTACGAGAGCTGTATCAAGAGGTCATCCTCGATCACAACAAGCGGCCGCGGAATTTCCGCGTGCCCGACCCGGTGAACCGCAAGGCGGAGGGCTACAACCCGCTTTGTGGAGACAAGATCACCGTATTCCTGTATATCGACGGCGACACGATCAAGGATCTCGGCTTCCAGGGGACCGGGTGCGCGATTTCAAAAGCCTCGGCGTCGATGATGACCGATGCGCTCAAGGGCAAGACGCTCGCCGAGGCGAACGCGTTCTTCGAGCAGTTTCATGCGATGGTCACCGCGCCCGCAACGTCGGAAGTCAAGACCGACGCGCTCGGCAAGCTGGCCGTGCTTTCGGGAGTCCGTGAATATCCGATGCGCGTGAAGTGCGCGAGCCTGGCATGGCATACGATGAAGGCCGCCATGCAATCGGAGCAGGCGGTCGTGTCCACGGAGTAGCCCGTCATGAGCGATCGCATCATCCCGCTCGCCGACGCACCGGCGCCAAAGCCACGCCGACGCGCCTCTTTCCGACGATCCCGGCAACCAGCCCCCGCAGGACGCGCCCTTCACCGCCGATCCGCTCAACACGCTCAAGTTCCAGCCGCAGCTCGTCGAAGCTGTCTCGAAGGTGTTCGATCCGGAAATCCCGGTGAACATCTACGAACTGGGGCTGGTGTACGACCTCGACGTCGACAGCGCATGCAACGTGCACGTGCGGATGACGCTGACCGCGCCGGCGTGCCCGGCCGCACAGACCATTCCGGTCGATGTCGAGCGCCGCGTGCGCGAAGTGCCCGGCGTGAACGACGTGAAAGTTTCTGTCGTGTGGGATCCGCCCTGGACGCGCGAAAAGATGTCGGACGCCGCGAAACTCGCCCTGGGAATGTACTGAGCATCTCCTTACTCGATCCAGTATCTCGTCAGTACCCCCATAACCGGATATCTGTTCCTGATCTCCACTACCTTGTCGTAATACGCCTGCTTCGAGAACTCCCCCACCAGATAACGATTCCGTAACAGCCGCAGCTCGTACCGATAAATGTCGTTGACGACCGACCGGGCCGTCGTCGGCGGCGTCGTGGGCTTCGGGATCACGCCGTGCGTGGCGAGCTGCTCGAGAATCTCTGGCTTGTAACGGTAGGTCACGGAAGCTCCGATAAGAAGAACGCTTGAACTCTCCACGGAAGCCCGGACGTCTGGTCTACCAAAGCCGCCCTTCGGACAGCACCACACCGGTCATCACGGCGGTGGATCATATCCTGAGCTACGCGTTGGCTGAGGCATGCACGCTCAGAAAAGGGGGCGGCTGCCTGCCTTGCCGCCAAACCGGCTATAGTGGACGCGATGGCGAGAAAGTGCTCAACGGCACGACGACGGTGAGCGAAATGGTCCGCGTCACGGGGAAATGAGCCCGCGGCGTCCGAAAAAGGCCTCTCAACTGGCCACCGCTCTCATCGAGCACAGCTCCGATGCCATCGTGCTCGTGGACGAAGCGGGCACGGTGCTGTACGCCAATCCCGCCACCGGGCGCATGCTGGGTGTCCCTCTCGCCGAAATCGTGGGATCGAGCATGTTCCGCTCGGTGCACGACGACGACATGCTGCTGTTGCGCTCGAACTTCGCGAAGAGCCTCACGAGACCGGGCATCCCGGTCAAGAACGCATACCGGCTCCAGCACAAGGACGGAACGTGGCGGCACATCGAAAGCGTCGGCGTGAATCGCCTCGACGATTCGGGCATTCGCGGCGTCATCATCAACTGCCGCGACGTCACCGAAAGCAAGCGGGCGCTGGAGGCCCTGCGCGAGGGTGAAATCCGCTACCGCCGGCTGACCGAGCAGACGACCGACATCATCTACAACTGCGATCTCGACGGGCGATTCACCTACGTCAACCCGACGGCGGTGGCGCTGATGAAGTACAGCGAGAAAGAGCTGATCGGACGGCACTATCTGACGCTCATTCGCGACGACTACAAGCAGCGCGCGTCGGAGTTCTACGAGCGCCAGCGGCGCGAGTACCTTCGATCCACGTATTTCGAGTTTCCCGCCGTCGCGAAGGACGGCACGGAGATCTGGCTCGGCCAGAACGTCCAGATTGTCGAAGAGGCGGGACGCCCGATTGGCGTTCAGGCGATCGCGCGCGACATCACCCAGCGCCTGGCGCTGGAAGATCAGTTGAGGCAGGCGCAGAAGATGGAGGCCATCGGGCGTCTCGCCGGAGGCGTGGCCCACGACTTCAACAACGTGCTGACGGCGATTCTCGGATCGGCCGATCTGCTCTCGATGATGCTCGAGCCGGACGCTCCCGGATGGACCGAGGCCGACGCGATCAGGCGCGCCGCCGACAGGGGCGCCGCGCTCACCAAGCAGCTGCTCACGTTCAGCCGGCCACAACGAGCGGCCGCGACGGTCGTGGACGTGGTAACGGTCGTCAGCGGCATGGAGCCGATGCTGAAGCGGCTCGTGCTCGACAAGGTCGCGATTCGCGTGACCGCCAGCCAGTTGCCGATTCCCGTTCGTGCCGACGAGGCGTCGTTGAATCAGATTGTGCTGAACCTCGTCATCAACGCGCGCGACGCCATGCCGGACGGCGGTACCGCGTCCATCGACATGGGCGTCCTCACCCTCGGTGATCCGCTTGCGCCGACGCTCGGCGTCAGTCCGGGGCGATATGCCGGCATCAGCGTGCGCGACACGGGCCAGGGCATCCCGGCCGACATCCAAGGGCATCTGTTCGAACCCTTCTTCACGACCAAGTCCCCCGACAAGGGCACGGGCCTGGGTCTCTCGATCGTGTACGGCATCGTGAAGGGCCTTGGCGGGGGAATCGAGGTTCAGAGCGAAATCGGGGAAGGCGCGACGTTTACGATCTATCTGCCGCTGGCAGGCGATGGGACCGTAGTGGGCGACGGGCGATAGTCGTTGGGCGCAGGGCCATGGACGGCCTACTGACTTGCCGGCTCGCACGTCGGCGACGATCTGTCTCCGCAAGCTTCGGGCTGACGCCGCACGTTGAATCGTTGATCCGGCAGGCGGCGATCGTGAGGCCACAGCCGCAGCCGCACGCCTCTTCGTTCAGCCGCTTCAACGCCGCCGTTTTCTGCTCGGTGGTCAGCATCGACAGGTCGAGACCGGGAATGTCGGTCGCCTTGGCGTTGGTGGCAAGCACGGCCTGACCTTCAGCCGCGTCGTACTCCACGTCGGCATCGACCGGCAGCTTGGCGAGCACGCGCGTCTCGAGCTCGATCTGGGAGGCTCGAATCTGCCCCACGTGCTTCTGCATCATCTTCAGGTCGGGCCCGACCATGAACGTGGTGGGCAGCGCGAAAATCCCCGGGAACGCGTCGGTCAGCTCCTTCGTCTCGACCACGATCGGATAGTTCATCTTGTAGTCGGCCGCGAACTTCAACACGTGGTCGCCGGGATCGTCCTCGGACAGCACGCCGATAATCAGCAGGTGGTCCTTGTACTGTTCCTGGAGCTTCACGAGGTCGGGAATCTCGGCGCGGCAGGGCGCGCACCAGGTCGCCCAGAAATTGACGATCGTGACTTTGCCCGCCAGGTCCTTGTTCGTGATCGTCTTCCCGTCGAGCGTCGTCATGGTGAGCGAGGGAATTTCCTTGGGATCCTTGACGAACCGCACGCGGGGCTTTCCGGTGGCGGCATCCGTATCGGTGGAGGCCGTCAGGTTCTGGCCCACCTTGTCGCGTGTACTGGACGGCCAGAAAGCCGCCAATCCCCAGGGCGAGCACGATGACCGCACCGAAGAACGTCTTCATGTTCATAGGTCACTCACAGAGCCGACTGGCGCCCGGCACCCGTTGTCTCCGGCACCGCTTTCGGCAGCTCCGGCGTGAAATCCTCGCCCGGGTTCACGAACCGATCTCTCTCGATCTTATATTGCTTGTCGTGTAACTGCCTATATCGGCCGTTGGCGGCCAGAAGCTCATCGTGGGTGCCACGCTCGACGATCTCGCCCCCCTCGAGCACCAGAATCTGATCGGCGCTCCGGATGGTCGACAGCCTGTGGGCGATGACGAAGGTCGTCCTGCCGCGCCGCAGCGCGTGGAGGCCGTCCTGGATGAGCGCCTCGCTCTCGCTGTCGAGGCTCGACGTGGCTTCATCGAGAATCAGGATGCGCGGGTCGGCCAGAATCGCACGCGCGATCGCCACGCGCTGGCGCTGGCCGCCGGAGAGCTTCACGCCGCGCTCCCCCACGATCGTTTCGTACTTGTTGGGGAACTTCTCCACGAACTCGTCGCAGTGCGCGATGCGGCTCACCCCTTTGACCTCTTCCGGCGTCGCGTTGGGTCTGGCGAACCTGATGTTCTCGGCGACCGTGCCGTCGAACATGAAGTTGTCCTGCAACACCACGCCGAGCTGCGACCGATAGTCGCGCAGCCGGACGCCCGCCAGATTGCGGCCATCGACGAGCACCCGGCCCGAACGGGGCCGGTTGAAGGCCATGACGAGGCTGATGAGCGTGCTCTTTCCCGATCCGCTCGATCCCACGAGCGCCGTTGTCGTCCCGGCGGCGGCGACAAACGACACGTGCTTCAGCACGGGCACGCCCGGCGTCGTATTCGAACGACACATCTTCGAACACGACGTCGCCGTTGAGGACACCAAGAGGCTCGCGTGAGGCATCTTCGTCGTCTTCGGTCGCCATCGCCTTGATCTCGCGGATGCGATCGAGCCCGGCCAGCGCCTCCGACAGCTGCGTGCCGATCGACGACATCTGGATGAGCGGCGCCGCCAGCATGCCGACGAAGAAGATGTACATGATGAAATCGCCGAGCGTCATGGTACCGGCAAGAATGGCCCGGCCACCGACGACCATCATGACGACCCCAATCGTGCCGATGACGACGCCGCCGAACGACGTGACGGCGGAAATACCAGTGAGGGTCTGGCGAACGTTGGCAAACAGGTTGAGGACGCCGGTCGCGAACACCCGGTCCTCGCGCTCCTCGGCAATGTAGGCCTTGACGACCCTGATGCCGCCGAACGATTCGGCGAGCCGGCCCGAAATCTGGGCGGTGATCTTGCCGCGCTCGCGGAAGAGCGGACGCAGCCTGCCGAACGCGACAATCATCCCGGCGGCGAACAGCGACGAGCACCACGATGCTCATGAGCGTGAGCTGCCAGTTCAAATAGAAAAGGACGGCCAGCGCGATGACCGCCGTCACCAGCCCTCCCACCAGCTGCACGAGACCCGAGCCCACCAGGTTTCGGATGCCATCCGCGTCGTTCATCACGCGCGAAATCAGCACGCCGGTCTGCGTGGAATCGAAATAGCTCGTGGGAAGCCGCGTGATGTGCCGCTGCATGCTCATGCGCATGTTCGCAATGGCCTTCTGGGCGGCGACGCCGAGCACCTGCGAGAGCGCAAACCCCGTTGCCGCATCGACGAGCGTGGCGGCGGCCGCCGCGGACGCGAGAGGGATCAGGAGGTCGGCGCGGCCCCGGCCGATCACGTCATCGATGAGAAATTTGGAGGTGGTGGGAAGGACCAGGCCGGCGAGCCTGTTGACGAGCATCAGGGCGAGCCCGAGCGCCAGGCGTGCCCGATGCTCCCAGACCAGTTCACGTGCCTCGGCCCAGGCACTGGAGAGGTTGACTTTGCGCTTGCTGGGTTCAGGCACTGCGTGTTCTTAGACGCGGATCGGTTCAGGTTCCGGGTTCTGGTTCTGGTTCCGGTCCAAGCCCGAGCCCGAGCCCGTCACCGTGTCAGCTTCCGGTATTTGATCCGATGCGGCTGGTCCGCGGCGGTCCCGAGCCGCCGATGGCGATCCGCCTCGTAATCCTGGTAATTGCCCTCGAACCAGACGACCTCGCTCTCCCCTTCGAACGCCAGCATGTGCGTGGCAATGCGGTCGAGGAACCAGCGATCGTGGCTGATCACCACGACGCAGCCCGCAAACTGCAGAAGCGCCTCTTCGAGCGCGCGCAGCGTGTCGACGTCGAGGTCGTTGGTCGGCTCGTCGAGCAGCAGCACGTTGCTGCCGTCGCGCAGCAGCTTGGCCAGATGCACGCGGTTGCGCTCGCCGCCCGACAGCTCGCCCACGAGCCGCTGCTGGTCGCGCCCCTTGAAGTTGAACCACGACACGTAGGCGCGCGACGCGACCGTGCGCTTGCCGAGGGTGATTTCCTCTTCGCCGCCGCTGATCTCGTCGTGAACGGTCTTGCCCGCGCTCAGCGAGTCGCGGCTCTGATCGACGTAGCCGAGCTTGACCGTTTCGCCGAGCCGGAGGGCGCCGTCGTCCGGCTTCTCCTGGCCCGTGATCATCCGGAACAGCGTGGTTTTGCCGGCGCCGTTGGGACCAATCACGCCGACGATGCCGCCACGGGGAAGCGTGAAGTTCAGGTCGTCGATGAGGAGCTTGTCCCCATAGGCCTTGCGAAGGTCTCGCGCTTCGACGACGACGTCGCCGAGCCGCGGGCCGGGCTGAATGTAGATTTCGACGTTCTCGATCTGCTTCGCCGTATCCTGGCCGAGCAGCTCCTCGTAGGCCTTGAGGCGCGCCTTGCCCTTTGCCTGACGGGCCCTGGGCGCCATCCGCACCCACTCGAGCTCGCGCGCCAGCGTGCGCTGGCGCTTCGATTCGGTCTTCTCCTCGAGCTGCAGCCGTTTCTGCTTCTGCTCGAGCCACGACGAGTAGTTGCCTTCCCAGGGAATGCCCGAGCCCCGATCGAGCTCGAGAATCCAGCCCGCGACGTTGTCGAGGAAGTACCGATCGTGCGTCACGGCCACGACGGTGCCCGGGTAGTCCTTGAGGAACCGCTCGAGCCAGGCGACCGATTCGGCGTCGAGATGGTTCGTCGGCTCGTCGAGGAGCAGGAGATCGGGCGATTGCAGCAGAAGCCGGCAGAGCGCGACACGACGCCGCTCGCCGCCCGAGAGCGTCTTGACGTCGACATCGGGAGGCGGAAGGCGCAACGCGTCCATCGCGAGCTCGAGCTTGGAGTCGAGCTCCCAGGCGCCGGCGGCGTCGATCTTGTCCTGCACGCGCGCCTGCTCGGCGAGCACCTTGTCCATCTCCTCCGGAGACAGATCCTGTGCGAATTTCTCGTTGATCTCGTCGAACCGCTGCAGCAGGCCGCGGATTTCCGAGACCCCTTCCTCGACGATGTCCTTCACCGTCTTGGACGGATCGAGCTGAGGCTCCTGCGACAGATAGCCGGTCGTGATGCCGTCGGCCGGGAACGCCTCGCCGACGAAATCATGATCGATGCCGGCCATGATTTTCAGCAGCGTGCTCTTGCCCGATCCGTTGAGGCCGAGGACGCCGATCTTCGCGCCGGGCAGGAACGAGAGCCAGATATCCTTCAGCACCTGGGAATCGGGCGGGTACACCTTTCCCAGGCCTTTCATCGTGTAGATGAATTGGGGCATAGTCGCAGATGACGCAGAGAATTTGAACGAAGCCAGCCGTCTATTGTAACAGGTACGGCCGATGCGGAGTTAGCCTGACACGTCAGGGCAGAAGGCAGATGGATGATGGCAGAGGAGCTTCTGCTGCCATTCTGCCATCAGCCCTGACTGCCATGACGCTCTATCAAGCCCGGACGCCCGGAGGCGGGGTGCCGGGGCGCACGGGCGGAACGATTGGTGTGGTCGGCGTCTGAATGGCCGGTCTGTGAGCGCCCGGCGCCTGCACCGGGGCCGGCACCTTCAACCGCTCTCGCATCAGTTCCTCGGCTCGCGCGAACAGGTCTTCCTTGGAGATCCGGCCGGCATCCACGTCGGCCAGAATCGACCGCTGTGCCTTGTACTCGCGGTTCTCGACCCCCGCCTTGCTCTGGAGCATGCGCCACGCCTTGCGGCGCTCCACGCAGAAGAGCACGAGCTGACGGGAGAGCGAGCGGTACTCGACGTCGCCTTTCGGCCCCTGCACCTTGATGTAGACGCCGAAGTCCGGCACGAACGATCGGTGGTCGCGCACGAGATACCGGCGGTACACGACGTCCTGCTGGGTTATCCGCACGAGCATGTTCTCGAGCGGAATCAGCTTGTCCGCATCCTCTTTCTTGATCTTCTTCAGGTGGTTGCGGAATCGCGCTTCGGTGGCGCACCAGTGCGCCACGGTGTAGCGGTACGGCTCGTTCGTCGCCTTGAACTTCGCCTCGTACCAGTCCGACTCCATCGACGGGTTGCCCTTCACGTCGAGCGCTTCCTGGTAGGTCTCGCCCATTCTCGGATTGAACACGAATTCCGGCGCGCCGCGCGAGTCGCGGACGCGCTGCGCCTGCGTCAGCGCCATGTCGTCGGCCACGCCATGCTCGGGCTGGCAGGTCGTGAAGCACTGGTAGAACGCCGTGCCCCGGTATTCGAGCCCGTCCAGAATCGCCTTGTACAGCTTCGGCGCGTTGGCGATTGACACCTGGGCGATGAACGGCGAGCCGTGACCGGCCAGGAAGGTCTCTGCCACGGTCTTCTTCTCGGTGTTCTTGCCCTGGGTCGCGCTCCCGAAGACGTTCATGTCGTTGCCGCCCAGCATCGGCGTCGAGTCCGAATTCTGGCCGCCGGTGTTCGAATACACCTGCGTGTCCAGCATGAGCGCCTTGACGTTCGGCCGATTCTGGAGGATGACCTTCGACGTGTTCTGATAGCCGATGTCGCCCATGCCGCCATCGCCGCCGACCACCCACGCCTTCGGCAGCTCGAGGATCTCCTGATCGGTCATGACCGCGTCGCTGAAGTGCACGTACTCGTAGAACTCGCGCGCGTTGATCACGTTCTCGTCGCGATGCATCAACGCATCGGCCAGCCGTTCGGGAATGACCGAGCGGCGTCCGTGGTCGACGATGAAGCTCTCGCCCAGCAGCCAGCCGACGGTGACGCCGTCCTGGAAGAGCGAGTTCATCCACGGATACGGGTGCGGGTTGTTCGACGGCGTCGAGCCATACACGGTGTTGCAGCCCGTGTGCGCCGCCATGGCCATCACCGACATGCCGTTGGCGAGCCGGCCGTCGATGGCCTGCAGGTTCTTGTGATTGAACGCCTCCTGCCGCAGGACGGCCGTCATCGCGCCGACCAGATCCTTGTCCGAGATCGGACCGTGCGCCGCCATCCGAACCTGCGTGTCCTTGTCGTCCTCGCCGCCCAGGCCCATGAGCAGGTGCGCGATCGCCTGGCGGAACATGGCATATTCCTCGGGGCTCCGCTCTTTGAGGGCCACCAGCCTCGCCACACCCTCGCGGTCGAGCTCGTCGGCCTTGGCTCGGAAGCGATCGGCTTTCGCGTGGAAAATCGGCCGCATGTACGCTTCCGTGACCGAGGTGATGGCCTTGAGGATGCTCTTCTCGCCGCAACCCGCGCACGCGCCATCGCCCGACACGAGCGCGTCGTAGTTCCGGCGGACCATCAGCATGTTTCGCAGCGTGGCGGTCTTGGAATCCTGCGGGCGCGTGTCGCTGTAGAGGCCCAGGTACTTCTGCGACGTATCCGGCAGCAGGTCCAGGAACGCCGTGCCGGTTTCGTGCTCCGCGTTGACCTGTTCGGTCTCCTGCACCATCCGGAGCGCCTGGTGCTCGCCGCATGCCGTGACGCACGCCGCACACCCTTTGCACAAGTCGGACACGAAGATGGAGAAGACGCCTCCCGCACCGGGAGCCTTCTTTTCCGGCGTCGCGAAAATCGCGTTGGTCTTCTGGAATGCCAGCGGCACCTTGTCGAGAACGGCAAAGAACTCGCTCTTCGCCTGCGGTGAAAACCCGTCGACGACATTGGTCACATCCCGAATGATGTCCTGGAGCGGGGTCTTGGCGTTCTTGGCCACCGCCTCGCGCATCATCTCCCGCGTGCGTCTTCTCGATCTCCGGCAGCGACCGGTACATCTTCTGACGCTCGCCGGCATCGGTGACGTAATTGCGTGACCGCCGTCCGCAGCACGGTTTCCAGATCCTGCGAGCAATTCGGCAGCGCGGTGTCCGGGCACACGGCAATGCATTCCATGCACTGCGTGCAGTTTTCCGGGATGTAGAGCGGCGTTTCGCGGCGGGCGACGTACTTCGACGCCGTATCGCCGCTGCCCGCGGCCATGATGCCCAGCGACGAATAGGCATTCGCCGGCTGGTTGTATCCGAACTTCCCTCGGAACAGGTTGTCGAACTCGGCGATTCGCGTGAGCGGCGTGCGCTCGTCCTGGCCCTCTGGCACCGGATGCGATCGGCAGCCAGAACCGCAACCGTTGCCGTTGTGGCTCTTCATCCACGACCGGCAGCAGCGCCTTGCCGCGCATGCGTCGATCGATCGGCGGCGTTGAGCTCGCCGACGGGGATCTCGCGCACGCGGCTGAAGCCCTGCGTCATGACTTCCATGTTGGACTTCACGACCCCTTCGCCGAGCCGCCCGAACTTCTTCACGTACTGCTTGTGGACGACCTCGTGGAACTGCTCCTGGGTGATGCGGAACTCGTCCAGAAGCGGCGACACCGAGAAAAACGCTCCGAGAAACGCGTTGCCCTGCATGCGCAGCTGAAGGTCGCCGCGGTCGGTGGCTTTGCGCGCGATCTCGAAGCCCGGGCAGCGTGAAGACGCGGATCTTCTTCTCGATAATCTGCTGGCGCGCCCACAGCGGCAGCCGCTCCCACGCCTGCTCGCCTTCCTCCTCGGATTCCCAGACGAGACAGCCGCCCTCCTGCATCCCGTCGAGCGGATTGCAGTGGGTAAACGCTTTCGGATCGCAGCACAGCACGACGTTCGCGTGACGGAGGTCGCAATTCACGCGAATGCGCTCGGGCGCCGCCACCATGAAGTACGCCGTCGGCGCACCCTTCTTTTCGGAACCGTACTTCGGATTCGCGCTGACGTGGATGATCTCCTTCGGGTTGCCGAACTCGTCCACGACCTTGTCGCGCTCGTACAGCAGATCGTTCAGATCGCCGATGATCGCGCCAAGGTTCTTGCCGGTCGTGATGGCGCCCCATCCGCCGACCGAATGGAACCGCACGGCGATGTTGCCGTCGGGAAGGAGCGACGGCGCATCGTCCGACTTCACCTCGTAGGGGTGATCGATGCCCAGCGAGATGAACCGCACGCCGTCGTCGACACCTTTGCCGTCCTTGCGCCTGCGCTGACCGATCGCAAACTCGTAGGCGCCAATCGTGTGCTCGGGACGGAAGTCGCGCGATCCCAGCCCGTAGACGCCGGCAATCAGCCGCGGCATCTGGTCCATGGTCATCTTCGGAATGCCCGCTTCGCCGAGCAGCGCCTTGTTCAGGGCGGTGCGGATGTCTCGACCCATCGGGTTGTCGCCGGCCAGCGGCTCGTCGGTGCGCTCGAGGATGATGACGTTCTTCTTGCCGGCGAGCGCCTTGACGATGGCCGCTTCCGGGAACGGCCGGAAGACGTTCGGGTGAATCGAGCCCACTTTGGCACCGCGTGTCTCGCGCAGATAGTCGACCGCGGCTTCGATGTTTTCGGCGGCGGAGCCGAGCGACACGAACACGGTGTCGGCGTCCTCGGTCTTGTACTGACTGACGAGGCCGTAATAGCGGCCCGTGAGCTCGCCGAAGTCTTCCCACGCGGCTTCGAGGAAGTCGAGGATCGGCTCGACGAAGTTGTCGCGCCGCGCCACGACGCCCTGCATGTAGTGCTCCTGGTTCTGCACCGGGCCCAGAAGCACGGGGTTGGTGAGATCGATCATCTTCGGCACACGGCGCCGCTTGGGACCGAACAGGGTTCGCTGGCTTGCCGTCGGGCAGTCGATGATGTCGTCGGGAGCGCCGAGGTATTCGCGGATGAGCGCGGACTCGTGCTTGTAGAAGGTCCGCTCGAGATGCGACGTCAGGAACCCGTCCATGACGTTCATGCCGGGCGTGAGGCTCAGCTCGGTGACGCGCCGCAGCACGAGCGCCTGGTCGGCCGCCTGCTGGGCGTCCTTTCCGAAGAGGATGATCCAGCCCGTATCGAGCGCACCGTAGACGTCGTCATGTCCGCAGTGCACGTTGAGCGCGTGCTTGGTGAGCGCGCGCGCGGCCACCTCGAGGACCATGGTCGAGCACTTGCCCGGCGCGTGGTAATACTGCTCGACACCGTACACAACGCCCTGCCCCGATGTGTAGTTGACGACGCGCTTGCCGCACACCGAGTGGGCAATCGCGCCTCCCTGCGCAGCGTGCTCGCCTTCGGCCTCGACGGCAATCGTGTTGCCGCCGAAGACGTTCAGCTTGCCTTCGGCAAAGGCCTGCTGGTAGAGCTCGCCGCCTTCGGTTGAGGGTGTGATGGGGTAGAAGATGCCGGCGTCGGCAATCCTGGTTTCAGTGTGGTATGAAACCAGCTGGTTGCCATTGGCGGTAACACGAATCCCAGGATACCGGGGTCTGCTCGACATGGACGCATCCCTCCAGACCGTGGGCACCTCCCGCGCGTTGAGGTGTCACTCGGCTTGCAGTTGTAGTGGCTCGGCTATTAGGTCAACTAAGCCGCATTCTACCCCCGGTCAGCTCTCCCAGCGAAAGATTTCTGGACGCCGGGCCGCCGTCGTGCTATTCAATGACGCACAACACGAGCGTATCCGACACCCCTCGGTAATGACGGTCGCGCTGCCGCGCGCTTCCAGGGAGGGTTTGCGATGTCAGTCGCGCTGTCGATCGTCGAGCTGCTCAAACGGGAGCGTATTCCCTACACCTGGTTCCGGCACAAGCTGTCGTACACAGCGCAGGAAGAGGCGGCCGCCTCGCACATCCGCGGGCACTGTTGGGCCAAAGTCGTCATCTGCATGCTCGACGAACAGCCCGTTCAGGCAGTCCTGCCGGCCCACTACGTCGTCGATCTCGAACAGTTGCGGATGCTGGCGGGCGCCAAGACATTTCGCCTGGCGCGCGAAGACGAGCTGGCGATCCTGTATCCGCGAGTACGAAGTCGGAGCGATGCCGCCGTTCGGCGCCGTGTTCGGACATCGCGTGTTCGTCGAGCGCTGCCTGGTCGGCGAACCCGAGATGGTCTTCAACGCCGGCACGCACACCGACGCCATCAGGATGCACTACGGAGATTTCGCGGAGCTGGCCAAGCCGACGGTCGGGCAGTTCTGCCGGTGCCGGGCGGAAAGGAGAATGGACTGAACAATTCAATTGTCAGATTTGCAGATAGAAGATTGAGAGAGTGTTGTCGGAATCTCGATTCTTGATTGTCAGATTACGGGCAAAATACTGGCACGCAATTCGCCCTTTATTCCGTCAATCGACAATCGTCACTCTGCCAACATTCTGAGAATCCACCAATCTACTAATCTATCAATTCATTTTACCGCCGGCTCTCCACCCTCAACTTCTGAATCTGCTTCGTGGCGTCCTCGATCTGCGCTTCGAGGATCAGTTTGCCGATGTAAGCGGTCGCCTTGCTCGGATTGCCGGTATGACCCTGCCCATCGTTCGTCTTCCCGACGAAGAACTTGTCCACACGAAGCTGCGACGGATCGAGATAGAGAAAGCTGGTCGTGTCCTGACTCCCCGCGTGCCCGCCCACTTCTTCCATCGTCAGGCCATTGGCCATGGCAATGGCATCGCCGCGACCTGGATAGTAGTCGGTGATGTGATGCACGCGGACGTTCGTGCCGGCCCACTCCTTGTTGAGTTTCTCCGACACCACCTTCTGCCCTGCCTGATTCCCGCCGCTGTCGCCGATGAACGCAATGTCGATGAAACCCGCGGTCCGCAGGCTTCGGGCGGCGTATTCCAGAATCCCCTCGTATACCTGCTCCGGAATCGTGATCGTGCCGGGGAACCGCATATGGCCCGCGGCCGGCTTCGGTCCCGGGATCTCGCCCTCAGGCACATAGGCCAGCACCGGCGCCACGATCGCATTGCCGAGCGCCTTCGCGATCTCTCCCGCCTTGTACTTCACCAGGATGTTGTGCTTGCCCAGCACCATGTGTGGACCGTTCTGCTCGGTTCCACCAGTCGGGATAATCGCCGTCGTCTTGCCGGCCTTGATGGCGTCGCGGACCTCGACCCAGGTGAGATTCTCGAGGAACACCGTATTGGGATTCGGCTGCGCCACGGCCGGCGCCGCAGAGAGAACCGCCAACAGCGTCAGTGCACATCGCAATCGCATACAGCCTCCGGTACTATTTTTTTTCGACGGTCACCCGGCGCACGTCGATGCGCGTCACCGGGGCTTCACCGTTAACGGGCACCTGTTCGATCGCCTCGACGACCTGCAGGCCATCGACGACGCGGCCGAACGCCGAGTACTTGCCATCGAGTACAGGGCTCGGCGCGAGCACGATGAAGAACGACATGTCGGCGCTTGCGGGGTTTTCGCCGCGAGCCATCGAGATCGTGCCCTTGACGTGCCGCGTGTCGTTGAATTCCGGCTGGAGGTTTCTCACCAGCCGCTGTTGAGACTCAGAGAGCGGCTCGCTCCTCGACGGCAGATAGCCCGTCTGGATGACGAACCCCTTCGCCACGCGATGGAAACCCATCCCGTTGTAGACGCCGGCCTGCGCGAGACGCAGAAAGTTCCGCACGTGTTCCGGCGCTTTGTCGGGCGTGAATTCCAGCGTAATGTTGCCCAGGCTCGTCTCGAGCACGGCGCGATACGCGCTCAACTCGGCGACGCTCTCTGTCGAAAAACTCTCGGGTGCGGCCGCCGGCTTGTCGCGAATCGTCACCGACTTGATCGCGACCCGCTCTTTCGGCCTGCCCTTTTCATCGGCCGCCACTTCCGAAATCTTCTGAGCGATGAGGATGCCCTCGCTGACCCGCCCGAACACGTCGTACTGGCCGTCGAGGCCAGGCTGGTCGGCGACGCAGATGAAGAACTGCGAGCCGCCGCTGTCCGGATTGCCGGCGCCCACGACCGCCGACACGGCGCCGCGCGTGTTCTTCTCGGCGTTGCGCTCGGCGCGCAGCACGCCGAATCCGCCCGTGCCATAGGCATCAGCTTTCGAAGGATCTTTCGTAAGCGGATCGCCGCCCTGGACGATGCCCTGCCTCACGACCCGGTGGAACGCCGTTCCGGCGTACGCGCCTTCCTGCGCGTTCTTGATGAAATAGCCGACATGATTCGGCGCGGCCTCGGCGAGCAGATCGATGACGATGGTGCCCAGATCGGTCTCGACCACCGCCTGCTTGTTTCGCATCTCGTCGAGCGAAAGCGGTGTCGTGAAGAATTGCGGACCCGTTGGCTTCGGTGGCGCGGGCTTGGTCCCGCGCTGATCGGCCTGCATGCCCGCCTGCATCGCGCAGAACACGAGAGCCGCCGTGGCCGCGTGACGGAATACTCTCATCAGACGCGGGTATTATAGACTTCAAGACGGATGACGTGGCGTGTTGCCGCGAGCGCGGCTCTCTTCCTCGCAGCCATCGGCTGCAGCAGTCAAAACCAGAGCAGTTCGGCTACCCCGGCCGACGGCAGCGCCGGGACGACACCCGCCGCGACGGCAACGCCTGGCGGTGGAGTCGAAGTGAGCGGCAAGCTCTCACCGAGCCTCGCGCCGGGGTCGACGTTCATTACCCTGGAGCTGCGAGGAGACGGTGAGATGCCGGTCAAATCCTCGCCGGCGATCATGGATCAGGTGAGCCAGACCTTTCTCCCCGCGTTTCTCGTGGCACAAGCCGGGCAGCGCGTGGAGTTCCGCAACAGCGACGACGTGCTGCACAACATCCGCGTGACGGAATCGTCCGAGCAGAGGCCGATTTTCAACGTCGCGACACCACCGTACGGGAAGTACGAATACACGTTCGACCGGCCCGGCACCTACACGCTCGGCTGCGACATTCACCCGACCATGCGGGCCGACATCCTGGTCACGGCCACGCCGTACACCGCAACGACGAGCGAAAACGGCAGCTTTGCCATCGCCGACGTGCGGCCAGGTGCATACACGTTGAAGGTGTTTTCCGGCGGCGAGCCGATTGCGCGGCCGGTTGAAGTGACCGGTGGCCGGACGGATCTTGGAGTGATTCAGTAACGATAAACAGAAGATCAGAAGATCACGGAGTTTTCTTCTGAAGAAATTCCTGCCCGATCTCCTGATCTCTTGTTCTGATTACTCGGTCGGCGCGTTCGCGGAAGGCACGCTGGCTGCTTCTGGCCGCACGATCTCGTCAATCAGGAACAGGTCGGTGAGCAGCGCGCGCAGGTGGATCGACGCATTGAGGTTGTCCACCATCTGCGAGCTGATCGACGGCTGCGCCAGGACGAGCTGCACCGAGGCTCCGGCGTCTTCGGCATCGCGCGCGAGCACGGTGATGAAGTTCTCATAGGCGGACGTGGGCTGCAGGTTGTCGGCGCGGACGATCTGGGTGAACACGTCGGCCAGCCCGTTCAGCGACTTCTCGCACGTAATCAGCATGCTGCGGATCTGCGAGCCCATGCCGCTTCCCGGCTCGAGTCGCAGCCCCTGGGCCGCATACGCGAGCATGAACTCGTACGCCTCTTCGATGCGCGCGCATCGATCCTTCAGTTCTGTTTTCATCTGGATGATGTCTTCTGTTGCTCTGACGCAGAGACGCAAAGACGCAGAGGATTTCTTGTCGAAGAAAAGCTCTGCGCCTCTGCGGCTCTGCGTCAAGACATGGAAAGTACTACGCCTTCGGCGGTGTGGCGCCCCCCACGACCCAGCGCTGCGGGTCGTGATGCTTGAGGAAATCCTCTCGGGTGATGTCCCCGAAGACCATGCCCTTGGTAATCCAGAGCTTCTCGGGTCGAATCGCGAAGTAGATGTGCGCGATCGTCAACCCGACGAGCCCGATGCCGGCGAGCCCATGGAGCACGTACATGACGCCCCACGTGCTGTCGGTAAACATGTACGGGTTGCGTGCGAAGAACGGATTGCGCACGCGCACCATCATGAAGAGACCCGTGGGCACCACCGCCAGCGCCGACAGGACGATGGCCGTGTGATACATCTTGTTGTCCCACGGATACTTCCCGGCCTTCCGTGGCGCCGGTTCGTTGCCGCCGATCGAGCGCTTGAACCGCGTGATCGCCTCGTTCACATCGTCCTTGTTCAGCCAGATCGACCAGAAGTCGAGCCAGAAGCTGGCGTGGATGATGTGATAGATGATCGAGATCGTCAGCGCGATGCCCGCCAGATAGTGAATCTGCACCCAGTCGAACTTGAATCCCAGGATGGGCGCGAACGAGGTGAAGAGCAGCGTCAGCATCGACGCGGCCATGATCCAGTGGAAGGCGCGCGCCGCGAACGAGTGACGCGGCACCTTGGCCGGCACGCGAGCCGCCGCTGCCGGATCGACCGGGGCGGTGTGGCCACCGGCCGGTTTCGGCCAGAACGCCACATACAGCGTGTGGCCAACCATGAACAGCGCGCCGAACGCGAGCGCCGCGTATACGAGATTCCACTGCGCGTGGGTGAGGATTTGTTCGTTCCAGGGGTTCAACCCCGTTTGGACCAACCAGCTCATGATGTCGCCTCCGCCCGGAGGGCCCGCTTCACCAGGTTACGCATCAAGGGGATTTTGTAGGCGTTGTGCGCCAGCGGCTGGTTGCCCTGGATCGCCAATTCCCCGGCCATGGATGCCGTCTCTTCGTTCTGGGCCTTGCCCTTGATCGCCGCTTCGACGGCATGCAGCCGCATCGGGTGCGCCGCCACGGCGTTCACGACGACGCGCGATTCCTGAATGTTGCCGCCCGACACCTTCAGGGCCGTCGCGACGTTGACCAGCGGGAAGTCCCACACCTGACGATCGCGCACCTTCTCGAAGTAGAACTTCGCGCCGGCCCAGGTCGCCGGGATACGGATCGAGGTCAGGAGGTCGCCGGGGTGCATCACGGTCATGCGGGTGATGTCGATCGCCGGCCCGATGAAGAACTCTTCGGCCGACACGACGCGTTCGCCGTCCGTGTTGCGAATCACCATCTGCGCGTCGAGCGCGACGAGCGCCGGGGCCGTGTCGGACGGGTTCACCGCGACGCAGCGATTGGCGTCGAACAGCGCGTGCTCGCGGTTGATCGACGTGGGCGTGTCGGCGTAGCAGATGTTGCCGCCCGCGCGATAGCAGGTCCAGCCGCTGCGGTAGTACCAGCAGCGCGTGTCCTGCGACACGTTGCCGCCGAGCGTCCCCTGATTGCGAATCTGGGGCGAGGCGACCAGACCGGCCGCGTCGGCCAGCAGCTTGAACTTTTCCTTGATGACCGCGTTGTTCGCGATCTCAGTCAGCGTCGTGGTCGCGCCGATCTCCACGCCGCCATCGGGCAGCGCCTTGATGCCGCGCAGCGCCTCGACGCCGCTGAGGTCGATGACGACCGACGGCCGCTTGTTGCGATCCTTCAGCCAGTCGAACGAATCGAGACCGCCGGCCAGCGCCCAGACACTGCGGCGATGTCGCTGCAGCAGCGACACGGCATCGTCGATGCTCGTAGGCTGAAACAGCTCGAAGGCGGGCATTACGTCATGAATCGTTGCCATCTCTCAGCCTCCTCTAAACGTGGGACACGAGGCCTTCGTCGATGCGTTTTTTTGCATCGAGACAAGCCACGATCATGCTTGGTGTTGCCGGAGTCCGACGCAGGTAGTCGTCGCCGATTGCCGCAGTCAGCGCGCAGATCGCCGCAGCAGCGCCCGCACAGATGGCGGGCTCGCCGATACCCTTGGCGCCAATCGGCGTCTGCGGGTCCGGAATCCCGACGGCGGCCCACTTCATCTCGGTGAGCGGAACGTCGAGAATCGTCGGCGGTTTGTTGTAGTGGAACCGATTGGCGAGCGACACGCCGTAGCGCTGGTCGTACACCCACTTCTGGCTGCGGATGTGACCCAGCCCCTGCACGCCGCCGCCATGGAGCTGCGCGGCAAGCCCGCGAGGATTGATGACGGTGCCGCAATCGGTCGCCGCACAGTAATCCACCAGATGGTACTCGCCGGTTTCCACGTCGACTTCGACCTCGGCGAACGAGGCGACCCACGACTGCGTGTTTCCCTTGCGCGGGAAATTGTCGCGCGCCGCGGCGATCAGCCCCTGACCTGCCAACGCCGTCACCGACGCCTTGGTCATCCCGTTGAGGTCTTTCGGCATCTCGTGACCGTCGAACTTGCCGCCGCGCTTGATCGCGGCTTCGGCCGCCTGCGCGAAGGTCATCCGTCCGACCCGGCCGTTCGAGACGGTGTAACTCTCCGGACGGCCACCCATCTCGAGCGCCGCAATTTCCTGCAGCTTCTGCTTCAGATCCTGGGCCGCTGCCAGATGGGCACGCGTGTGCGCGTGGATCGTCTGGCTGCCCGCCTGCGGCGAACTCCACGCCACGTGCTTGCCGGTGCTGCCCCAGACGATCTCGAAGTGCTCCCACGGCGTATCGAGCTCCTCGGCCACCACGCGAGCCGTATCGTGCACGGAGCCGGTGCCGAGGTTGCCGACGCCGGTCTGCACGTACACCTTCCCATCGGGCCGGACGAGAAGCAACCCGTCCATGTTGATCGACCCGGCGGTGTAGGTGCCCAGCCCCACGCCAACGCCTGTCACCTTCGTGCCGACGCGCTGGCCATTGCGCTTCTTACGCTCTTCCCAGTTGAAGGTCTTCGCGCCGATGTCGAGCGCTTCACTCAGGTGGCAGCTCGTGAAGAACGTACGGCCCGGTGCGGGACGTCCTGCCGCCTTCGCGGCCGCGACCGCAGCCGCTGGCGGCGGTGCTCCGAACTCCGAACCGGTGCGCGGTGCGTTGATCTTTCGAATCTCGACCTGATCGACGCCGAGCTGGCGACCCGCCTTGCTGATCAGCGGCTCGAGCATGGCCGACGCCTGCTCGCCGCCCGGCGCGCGTTGCGCGACGCGCGGTGGCGTATTGGTGAGCACGCTGAGGGCGCGGAACCGGATCGTTTCAGGGTTGTACAGCGCCGTGGCGGTCGACCCGAGCGTGCCGGCGTCGCCCTGGTTCGCGTACGGCCCGCAATCGGAGATGGCACACATATCCATCGCGATAATCCGGCCGTCTTTGCGGAACCCGATGCGGGCGCGGAGATGAATGCCCGGCCGCGCGCGGCCGATGTAGTTCTCTTCTTCGCGCGAAATGCGCATCTGCACCGGCCGGCCGCCCGCCTTCTTCGACAGCACGGCGGGAATCGCCATCGACTGCGCCCCGGGAATCTTTCCCCCGAATCCGCCGCCGGTGTACTCGCTGATGACAATGACCTGATCTTCTTCTTCGGGCTTGAACCCGACCCACTGCGCCACGGTCGAGCGCGTGCGCGCCACCGACTGCGTGGACCCGTGCAGATAGAGCTTGCCGTTCTGCCAGTAGGCCATCGCCGTCCGGGGCTCCATCGCCTGATGACCGGTCGACTGATGGACCACCGTCTCGTCGACGATCAAATCGGCCTGCTTGAGCGCCGCGTCGACGTCGCCGATGGACCACATGGTCGGCGCATCGTCGATCATCGGGATACGGCCCGCATCGAGCTCGGCCACCTGCTCTGCGCTGAACTTGAGCTCGGCGACCTGCGGCACCTTCCACACGTTGCCTTCGGCGCGCGCATTCGCTCCGCCGGGCCGCAGCGACGCGATGGCATCGACGACCCACGGCAGCGGCTCGTACTCGACCTTGAGCAGCTGAACCGCTTCGGCAGCCGTCAGTTCGTCGATCGCGGCCACCGCGGCGATGGGCTCGCCCTGGTACAGGGGCTCGCTGGCAATCGCCACTTCGGGAGCGGTGTTTGCGCGCTGTGCCGCCGGACCTTCACCGAGCGCCTGCGGCGCATCCGGCTTCGGCATGTCCTCGCCGGTGATGATCGCGACGACGCCGGGAAGCGCCATCGCCGCGCTCGTGTCGATGCGGCGAATGCGCGCATGCGGCATCGGGCTCAGCAGCAGCTTCGCGAACAGCATGCCCTCGGCGCGGAAATCCTCGGCGTACTTCGCGCGCCCGGTGACCTTCGCGACGAGATCGTTCAGCTGGTAGAGCTGCCCGATGTATTTGTATTTCTTCTCCTCTGCCACGAGCTACGCCTTCCGCAAATATTCCGCACCGCGCATGAACGCGTTCAGAATCTTGTTGTAGTCGGCGCAGCGGCAGAGATTCCCCGAGATGCCATGCGCAAGCTCTTCGCGCGTCGGGTTCGGATGCGTCTTGAGATAGCCGACCGCGGCCATCATGAAGCCCGACATGCAGAACGCGCACTGGAAGCCCTGCTCGTCGACCACGGCCTGCTGCACCGGGTGCAGTTTGCCGTCCGCCGACTCGAGGCCCTCGATCGTCACCACCCGCTTGTTGCGAACGGTGTGCGTCAGGATCGAGCACGAATAGTGCGGCACGTCGTCGATGAGAACCGTGCAGGCTCCGCACTCGGACCGATCGCAGCCCAGCTTGGTCCCCGTGAGACCGAGCTTGTAGCGCAGCGTCGTTGCGAGCGTTTCCTGCTTCATCACGTCGACGCGACGCTGCTGGCCGTTGACGTTCAACGTCATCAGCCGCTCGACGGCGCCGGGCAGTGAGCCCTGGCCGAAGAGCCGTTCCGGTCCTCGGAACAGATAACTGCTCGCGGAGACCGCAGCGCCTGCGGCGATCACACCTTTGATGAACTGGCGACGCGTTGGACCGATGGTCTGTTCTTGAATTTGAATTGGAGCAGTCATGGAGCGATCACCTCGTCATGAAACCCGCAAGGGGTCGCAGCGCACCCGAAAACTTTCAGACTTGGCGGCTTGAGCGCCCATATCCTATCAAAGTCAAGGGAGCGGGTGCGTTTTTTTTCCCAGGTCCCTTTGGACCGAAATGTCGCCGGAAAGCCGATTCTTTTGGTCGGAGTTAGGCTTCCGGCCAACACCGGAATCAGGCGTCGTCGGAGCGCTTGGGACGCTGGTTGGCGGCCAGAATCCGCTTCCGCAACCTGATGCTTTTGGGGGTGATTTCGACCAGTTCGTCGTCGTTGATGAACTCGATGGCCTGTTCGAGCCCCAGCACGCGGGGCGGTATCAGGCGGATCGCTTCGTCGGCCGAAGAGGCGCGCATGTTGGTTTGTTTCTTTTCCTTGGTGACGTTCACGTCCATGTCGCTGGGCCGGGCGTTCTCGCCGATGATCATCCCCTCATACACGACGACCGCGGGCTCGATGAAGATCTCCCCCCGTTCCTGCAGGTTGGAGATGGCATAGGCCGTCGCCGGCCCTGTGCGATCGGCAACCAGGGCGCCCGCCGCGCGCGACGGGATGGCGCCATGCCAGGGTTCCCACCCCGCGAAGAGGTGGTTCATGATGCCGGTGCCCCGCGTGTCGGTCAGGAACTGCGAGCGGAATCCGATGAGCCCGCGGGCGGGAATGCGGAACTCCATCCGCACGCGGCCGCTGCCGTGGTTCACCATCTTCGTCATCGTGCCCTTGCGGCCGCCGACCTGCGCGATGACCACGCCCTGAAAGTCCTCCGGCACGTCAATCACGAGATCTTCGACCGGCTCGACGCGCTGCCCGTTCTGCTCTTTCGTGACGATCTCGGGGCGCGAGACCTGAAGCTCGAACCCTTCGCGCCGCATCATCTCGATCAGGATCGAGAGCTGCAGCTCGCCGCGGCCGATCACCTTCACGGTCTCGGGACTCTCTGTGTTCTCGAGGCGGATCGACACGTTGCCGATGAGCTCGCGTTCGAGCCGATCGCGCACCTGGCGCGACGTGACGTACGTGCCGTCGCGTCCGGCCACCGGCGAGGTGTTGACGCCGAAAATCATCGACACCGTGGGCTCGTCGATGGCCACCATCGGGACGGGCGCCTGACGCTCGATTTCGGTGACGGTTTCACCGATGGTGATGTCGGGCATGCCCGCCAGACAGACGATGTCGCCGGCGGCCGCGTTGTCGATCTCGATGCGTTTCAGCCCGTCGAAGGAAAACAGCTTCGTGATCTTCGCCTTGCGCGCCTCGACGTGGGGCGTGCAGATGGCGACCTCGTCGCCGATCTTCACCTTGCCGTTGAAGATGCGTCCGATGGCGATGCGGCCCAGGTAGTCGCTCGAGTCGAGGTTCGCCACGAGAATCTGCAACGGCGCGTCGAGCGATCCCATTGGCGGGGGCACGTGCGTGACGATCGCGTCGAACAACGGCCGCAGGTCCTCGCCCGCGCGCGCGAGGTCGAGCGTCGCGGTGCCCTTCCGGCCGTCCGTGTAGACCACCGGGAAGTCGAGCTGCGCCTCGGACGCGTCGAGATCGATGAAGAGATCGAAGATTTCGTTGAGCACTTCGGCCGCGCGCGCGTCGGGCCGATCGATCTTGTTGATGACAACGATGGGCGGCAGCCCGCGCGCGAACGCCTTGCCGAGCACGAACCGGGTCTGCGGCAGCGGCCCTTCGGACGCGTCGACCAGCAGCACGACGCCGTCCACCATCGACAGGGTGCGCTCGACCTCGCCGCCGAAATCGGCGTGGCCCGGCGTGTCGACGATGTTGATCAGGAGGTCGTGGTAGTGGACGGCGGTGTTCTTGGCCAGGATCGTGATGCCCCGCTCGCGCTCGAGCTCGTTGCTGTCCATGGCCCGCTCGGCCACGCGTTCGTTCGCGCGAAACGCGCCGCTCTGGTGCAGCATCGCGTCGACCAGGGTCGTTTTGCCGTGATCGACGTGGGCGATGATGGCGACGTTTCGGCGGTTCGGGTTGGCTGAACCGTGGACGAATTTCTCGACGAAGGCATCCCAACAGTATAGTAGTTATCAGTTTACGGTTCTCAGTTCTCAGTATTTTCACGATCTTTAGTTTCCAGATTCTCAGTTTTAAGATTCTAGATTCTAGAATCTCATCTCCCACCCATGTCCCTCTTCCGCCGGCAAACCACCGGCTCCGTCGTCTGCACGTCCTGTGGATCCCTTGTCGGCGTGCGCGACGAGAAATGTTTCAACTGCGGACGGCGGAACCCCGGGATGTGGGGATTCGCGCCGCTCTTGCGGAGCCTCGGGAACGATCTCGGGTTCGTGCCGCTCGTCATCTGGAGCAGCGGCGCGCTGTACATCATCTCGATGCTGCTCTCGGGCACCACGATGCGCCTGGGAGGCGGCCTCTTCGGGTTCCTCGCGCCCGATTCGGGCATGCTGTTTCTGCTCGGCGCGAGCGGCGGCATCCCGGTCTTCGGGTACAACCGGTGGTGGACCGTGCTGAGCGCGGGCTGGCTGCACGGCAGCCTGCTTCACATCGTCTTCAACATGATGTGGGTGCGCGACCTGGGCCCGGCGGTCGCCGACATGTTCGGTCCCGGCCGGATGGTCATCATCTACACCATCGCCGGCGTCTCCGGATTTCTCCTCAGCTCGTTCGCCTACGCGTTTCTCCCGCACCTGCCCTTTCTGAGCGGCGCGGGCTTTACCGTGGGAGCGTCCGCTTCGGTGTTCGGCTTCCTCGGCGCGCTCGTGTACTACGGCCGGCGCACCGGCAGCTCGCTGACGCGATCGGAAGCGATCCGCTACGCGCTCATCCTCGGGTTCTTCGGTTTCGTCATGCGCGGCGTGGACAACTTCGCGCACGCGGGCGGGTTCTTTGGCGGCTACCTGGCGGCACGGTATCTCGATCCGCTGAAGCCGGAGCGCATCGATCACATCATCATCGCGCTCGTCTGTCTCGGCGCCACGCTGGCCGCCATCGCGGCGTCGTTCGTGACGGCGCTGCCAATGTTGCTACAGCAGTATAGGTTCGTGAAGTTCGTGGGTTCGTAAAGTTCGTGGGTTCGTGAAGTTCAGGCGGGTCCAACGTTCAGGACCCGCCCTACTTTTTACTTTCTACTTTTTACTTTCTACTTTCTAGAACTCACTTCGGCGGCACCACCGGCACGAACTGCGGGAACACGTAGGCATACATCATCGAGATGATGCCCATCACGAGCATCAGCAGAATGCTGTGCTTGATCGTGAACCGGAACAGCCGGCTCTCGTCGGCAGAGGTCATGCCCGTCGCGGCGACCGCGACGGCGATGCTCGTCAGCGAGATCATCTTGCCCATGACGCCGGCGGCGGAATTCACCGACGCCGTCAGCACGGGATTCAGCCCGAGCGTGTTGGCAGTGACGACCTGCAAGTTGCCGAACAGCGCGTTCGCCGACGTGTCGCTGCCGGTCAGGAACACGCCCAACCATCCGAGCACCGCGCTGAAGAACGGGAACGTCGGACCGGTCGCGGCCAGCGCGAGTCCGAGCGTCGAGGTCATGCCCTGAATAGTTCATCAGATACGCGAGCCCGAGCATCGTCGCGATGGTCACCATCGACATCTTCAGCTGCTTGAAGGTGGCGACGTAGGTCGCCGGCGAACTGCTTCGGGCTTGACGCGCAGCAGAATCGCGGCAGCGACCGCCGGCGAGGAAGCACGACGTGCCCGACGCGCTCAGCCAGTTCAGCGTATACACGGCGCCGTACGGCGCCGGCGCCGGCGTCACCGGCGGAATTCGCGTGATCAGGTTGTGCAGACCGGGCACGTTGATGCCGTTCAGCACGTTCGGATTCAGCGGCAGAAACCCGGGAAGCAGCCCGTTCGTGAACCGGTCGAGAACCGCCTTGATCGAGACCTCGCCCCACGTCAGCACGAACACGACCAGCAGCAGATACGGCAGCCACGCCACGAAGACCTCGCCACCCGGAGTGCTGCTTCGGCGCGATCGTCGCTTCCTTGTCGCCTTCCAGCCGCATGATGGTGGGCGGCTTCCAGAATTTCAGCACCAGCACCATCGCCGATGATGCAGGCGAGCGAGCTGAGGATGTCGGTGAGCTCGTGCCCGATGTAGTTCGAGACGTAGAACTGCGTGGCGGCGAAGGAGACGCCGCAAATCAGAATCGCCGGCCACACTTCGAGCGCGCGCTTCGGCCCGGCCATGACGACGGTCAGATACGCCGGGATGATGACCGAGATCATGGCGCAGAGCCGGCCCGTCATCGCGCTCAGGGGCATCGACGGGATGCCCGTCACGTTGGCGAGCGTCGTGATGGGAATGCCGATCGAGCCGAACGCGACCGGCGCCGTGTTGGCGAGGAGACAGATACCGGCGGCGTAGAACGGCGAGAACCCGAGACCGGCGAGCATCGCGCCGGATACCGCGACCGGCGCGCCAAACCCGGCGGCGCCTTCGATGAACGCGCCGAACGAGAACGCGATGAACATCGCCTGCAGCCGGCGATCGTTGGTCAGGCCGCCAACCGAGTCCTTGATGATCTCGAACTTGCCGGTATCGACCGCGAGCCGATACAGCATGATCGAGCTGAACACGATCCACGCGATCGGGAAAGATCCCGAACGCCGCGCCGAACAGCGTCGAGACGATCGCCATCTGAGAACGGCATGCGGTAGCCGACGAGCGCCACGACCAGCGCCGATGCCGAGCGCCGCCATCGCCGCCTGCCATGCGGGTTTGCGCAGCACGCCGAGCATGATGAACAGCACGAAGATGGGGATCGCTGCGGCAGCGCCGACAGGCCGAGACTTCCCCCGATGGGCTCATAGTTGTGTTGCCACATATCTCCCCTCAATAGACGCAGTTGGTGCGTTGTGGAACGCAGACTCTATCACAACGAATTGGGGACTGAGGGATTCGGGACTAGGGATTAGGGATTGGGGATTAGGGATTGGCGGATCGGGATTAGCCGGCCTTGCGGCTGTGGGGCCTCTCGTCCATCTTCTTCACTCCAGCGCGCTCGCTGACGGCCTCCTTCAGGCCAATCTCGAGTCGCTCGCTCCGGATGCCGAGTCGAAGGCGCCCGTAAATACTGATGAGGTGATTGGCGACCCAGACAAGCGCCAGCCAGGCGATGAGGGAACCCCGCCAGTCGGTATAAAGAAGATGAAATCCCGTCATCAACAGCATCGCCGCCGAGACGTAATGGCTGAAGCAGTACTCACAGGTCAAGAGGTAGAAGAACTTGCGAACCGGAAGGCTCCGGCCGGATTTGCTCCGGTCAAGACAGTAGGTCTGGAGCTCCCGGAAGAGCTCTTCGTGCGTGACGGTCCACGAAACGGCCGCAACCGGCAACGCCAGGACAAGGAGACGAAGGAAATCTGCGGCGGCGATATCGGTCATGCCCGGTTTCTGGTCATCACTCCAAGCCCGAATGACGTTCCCACCGACACCTGGTCAGGGGTTGAAGGTGTGTCGCAAGAACTGCGCCACTGCGATCAACGCGTGCGCCGAGACGCAGAGCGAGAACTCTGCGTCTTTGCGCCTCTGCGTCGAGGCGGCAGGTTCACTTGGTGTGCAGATCGATGATCCGGTTGATCGCGCGCTGACAGACCCGGCAAAAGCGGGTGACCTTGCGCGAGCCCATGATGCATTCCGCTTCCGGCCGGTACAGCCCTCGCGCTTCGTAGCCCGCGCCTTCGAAGGCGCCGACCTTGCCGGCATGGCTCATCGGTGTCGGGATGGGCGTGTCCTTCGCCACGAGATCGCGCCATTTCAGCGCCGAAGGATCGTGAAGAGCCGTGACGTTCGGCTCCCACGGCTCGACTTTGACCGCGGCTCCGGTTTCGTACGTGACGGTGCCGACATATTCATCGCCGAGCCCTGCGAGGTTGTGCGCGAGCTCATGAATGAAGACGTAGCTGGCCGAGTCGTTCCCCGCGGCGACGGTTGATTGCTGGTTGAAAATTCCGCCGCCGCCGTATTTCGTCTCGTTCACCAGCACCTCGACGATGTTGTACGGCGCGGTGGCGGCGAAGTTGCGAAGCGCGCGATTGTCGTAGGTCAGCGCATATCGGTCGAGACCGAAGATGTTGAACTGGACCGAAAGCGGCGCGCCACGAACCGCCAGCGCCCTGACGTTGAAATCGCCCCGGCGCGACTTGAAAGGCTCGATGGCAAAGAGCGCCTCGACCAGCCGCTCCGCGTCTCGGCGGAACTTCGAGGCTTGCTCCAGCGCATACCCTTCGCTGATGAGAAGAAGATCGACCTTGCGGTTCGACGGACCATTCTCGAACAGCAGCGACGGCCCGACCGTGGGTGGTATCGACGCCGGGACGGCCGCCCCGGAGTCGACCTCGGTCGTCCACAACGGCTGGAAGACGTTTTGCGCATCCCGCTTTCTCAACGTGATGCGCACGGGTCTGACCGGCCAGGGGAACCTGAGCGATTCGTGAAACGTGCGGTTCGTCTTGCGCGACTCGGGAACGGTCTCCCACTCGCCGTAAATCGAGGCAAACCCCCGCGAGTACAGCAAACGCCCGGATGCGCGATCGTTCACCTCGAAGACGTACTTTCCGAGATCGGTCTTGTCAATGAGTTGCGAGCGGCTGCCGGGCCACGGGCCTTCGCTGACGAGCGCATCCAGTTTTATCGCTTCCCCGCTCGTTCCGCCGGAGTGCAGATAATCGACGCGCAGCGTCCGGCCGAAATCGAGCGGTGACTGCAGTGCCGACCTGTCCGCCGTAGCGCCCTGCGCGAAGGCGGAAGCACGGATTGCGAAGGCGGGTGATTCCACCGATCGACCAGAAGAGACACACGCCGCGGCGAGCGCGAAGGCAACGAACAGCTGACGCATCTGGCATCAGATCTTAGCTCCATCGATCCTCAGATGTAGTAGTCTGCCCCCCGGAGGCAATCATGGGCGCCACGTCGGACGACCTGATGGACATCGCGCGCGCGGGAGCGGAGCGCATCGAGATGCCGGACAAGCAGGTGCGCTATCCCAGCTTTGGCGACGTCGAAGAGCATTGCGCGGCCGAGTACGACGAACTGCTCGACGCGTTACACGACGATGAGCTGTTTGCGCCCGCGGATGTGCAGCGCCAGGAAGAGATCGTCCAGCGGCTGAAGGAACTGACCGGCGAAGACGGACACGAACTGATCGAGGAGCTGGTCGACAATCTGGCGCGGCAGCTGTGGCTCAATCAGGAAGCCGCGTTTCATCTCGGCATGGCGGTCGGCTTGAGGCTCGCCGAGGGACGACGGCACTGACGCACACTTCGTCCGACATGGCAGATGCACATAGCTCATGGCACATGGCAGATGGCAGATGGCAAATAGGAGGCTTCGCTGTCTGGGCGGATGACTGAAGCGCGCCATGGCAGATGGCAGATGGCAGATGGCACGCCACAACACACGCCCGCCGTTGTTGAAGTGGGCCGGGGGCAAGCGCCAGCTTCTTCCGGTGCTTCGGCGCTTCTATCCCAGGCAGTTCAACCGGTACTGGGAGCCCTTCCTGGGCAGCGCTGCCGTGTTTTTCGATCTTCACGCGCGCGGTCTCGTCGGCGGCGGCGCGACACTCACCGATCACAATCCGGACTTGATTGCCTGCTATCGCGCGGTCAGAGACTTCCCCGACGAGATCGTTCGAGAGCTGACCCGGCTCGCGCGCGATCACGAGCGAAAAGGCACCGACCACTACTACGAGATTCGAAACAATCGATTCAACAAAGAGCGCGCCCGGCTGCGGGCATCGGCAAACGGTGGAGAGCTCGGCTATAGCCCGGCGCTCGCCGCGATGTTCATCTACCTGAACCGGACGGGGTACAACGGCCTGTTCCGGCTCAATTCGGCCGGCGAGTTCAACGTCCCCGCCGGACGCTATTCAAATCCGCGCATCCTCGACGAAGCGAATCTGCGCCTGGTTTCTGCGGCGCTCGCGCGCAGTCGTGTCACGCTCGAGCAGGGGCGATTCACCACCGTCCTGGAACGGGCACGGGCAGGCGACTTCCTCTACTTCGATCCGCCGTATGCGCCGCTGAGCAAGACGGCGCGGTTCACCAACTACACCGCCGAAGGATTCAGCCTGGACGACCAGGAGACGCTGCGAACGGTGCTCGTTGAGCTCGCGAATCGAGGCTGCCATGTTGTGATGAGCAACTCGACCGCGCCCGAGATTGCGGAGCTCTACGAAAGGAACCTGCAGGTGAGCGCCGCGGGCCTGCGCTGCCACCGAGTACCGGCGCGGCGGGCGATCAACTCGAACGCCGAGCGGCGTGGATCTCGAGGAGTACGTCATCACGAATGTCCAGTAGTGCCTAACGCGGCGGCTGCTGCACACCCGATGGCAATCAAGTTCGTCGAGGCATCCTGCGGGGGCGAACATAGCCACAGTGTTCGCAACCCGGCTGAGCTCATCGGCTCCCTGGAGTCTGTTCGAAAAGGACGATATCGCTCGACGCGCGCTGCTGCCCGATGATGACCGAACCTCCGTCGCCGGACCACGACGATCCCTCGGACGATCGCGTCGCCCGGAACCTTGAACACTTGGCGGATCGGACGGCTAGCGTCCAGATCGGAGATCCACACCGATGCCCCTGCCGTCCCTGGAACGCGGGTCGCCGCCAGCTTGCGTCCGTCGTGTGACCATGCCAGGAAGCCGTTTACCAAGGGCACGGTCTGGCCAATGTCGAACGTGACCGGCTGTCCAGAGCTGGTCATGAATCGCACAGTCTGCCCTTGCCTGCTGCCGCCCGGAGTATTCGCCGACACTTCCAAATAGGTAATCACGTCGGCAGTCGGTGACCATGCTGGCGACGTAGCGCCACCGGGCGTCGGCAAACGGCGAGTGTGCCCGTCACCAACGTTGACAATAGAGAGACTAGGCAGTTCTCCGTCTGGCGTCGAGTACACGATCTCGCGCCCGTCCGGCGACCACGAGAAGTACGGGAGCACAGCCGCCGCGAGCAACCGGCGGGCAATCCCGCCATCCGATGAGACGATCCAGAGGCCACGCTCACCGCCGCGATTCGAGATGAATGCGACCCGCTCTCCATCTGGTGAAAACTGCGGATACTCGTCGATCGAGTCCCCGGTTGTCAGCGGCCGCGGGTTGGTTGGGTCTCCACGAGCGATCCAGAGATTGCGTTGACCGGATCGCGTGGAGCTGAAGACCAGCCGGTCGCCGCTTCGCGAGAGATCCGGGTCAAGATCGCCGGTGTATCCGTCCGTCATCGAGGTGCTCACGGTTGACGGGCCCGGGCCGGAGCCGAGGTCGACTCTCACGAGCGAGTCACGCGTCTCAAACAGCGTGCACACCATCGTCTGTCCGTTCAATGAGATTCGCGGTTGTGCGTACTCGCCTGCACCCGCTGTCAGGCGCACAGACCCGCCGCCTGCGAGCGGTCGCCACCAGAGACTCAGTTCCGCCCCTACAGGATCGGCCGCGTAAATCAGGCCGCGTCCGTCTGGAGTCGCGACCGCGAATGCAGCGCGGCTCGCGCTCGCCACGACCAGTTCCGGAGGGCCACCGGTCGCCGCGACGCGATAGACCTCCGTCGGTGCGGCATTCCACGCCGTCATGGAATGATTGAAGTAGATGTACTTACCATCGGCCGACCATGACGGCCAGTGCTTGTGCAGGTTTCCTTCGGCCCGCACGAGGAGTCGCGCGTTGCCGCCGTCCCCATCCGCGATCCAGATGGCGTCACCGGCTGAGCTACCCGCGAGGGCATAGGCAATCCGCCGGCCGTCAGGCGACCACCTGACACCCTGTGCATTTCCGAGGAAGAGGCTCGGCGCGCCTCCAAGCGGAGCCGGCACGCTGTACGTGGAATAGGCAGTGTGCGTCCGAAGATACGCCCGAGAACAGGATTCTCGAACCATCCGGCGAAATCTCGAGACCTCCGACTACCGAGCGCGTGCTGAGTGTAATGTTTGCGTCGGCCGTCAGATTGATTCGGTTGTCCACTACCGCCGATGAACTGCACCCACACGTCAGTTGGCCCGCGCGCGTCGGAAAGATAGGCGACCCATTTGCCGTCAGGAGAGATCGCAGGAGCCATTTCACGTGCGGCCGATGAGGTCAGACGTACCGACTCGCGAGAACGTTGGCGCTCCGGCCGGCGCGGCGCCCGAAAACGCCCCGCTGCCAATCGCAAAGGCTCCCGCCGACGCTGCGACAATCGCTGCCAGTATCCACGCGAGCGGCAATCCTTTGCGTGAACGGGCGATCGGGACCAGCTGTCGTCAACGTTAGTGGGGTTCAGTGCGTCCTCGAGTTCGAGGCGCGCATCGCCGATATCGCGAAGGCGCGTCTGGTGCTCTTTTTCGAAACAGCGCGTGAGAAGTTTCCTGATGGCGGGTGGAGTCGAATCGGGCAGCGCAGACCAGTCGGGCTCGCGCTCGAGGATGGCTGCAATGACATCCGAGACCGTCTGGCCCGGAAACGCCATGCGGCCGGTGAGCATCTCGTAGAGGACGCAGCCGAACGCCCAGATGTCGGTGCGCTTGTCGACCGGCTGGCCGCGCGCCTGCTCGGGGCTCATGTAGGCGGCCGTCCCGAGGATCGCGCCTCCGCGCGTGCCACCGACGGTCACCGTCGGCGACTGCGTCAGATCCGGTCCCGACGGGTCGCCGGCGAACACCTTGGCCAGGCCGAAGTCGAGCACCTTCACCACGCCGTCGGGCGTGATCTTGATGTTGGCAGGCTTCAGATCCCGGTGGACGATCCCTCTCTCATGCGCGGCGTCGAGCGCATCCGCAATCTGCTTGCGCGATCCCCAGCGCTTCGCTGAGGGAGAGCGGACCCTTCGCCATGCGATCGGCTAGCGTCAGGCCCTCGACCAGTTCCAACACCAACGCCGGCGCGCCGTCGGACTCTTCGAAGCCGTAGATCCGCGCCGATGTGTGGATGATTGAGCGACGCGAGCATGCGCGCCTCGCGCTCGAAGCGCGCCAGCCGGTCGGGATCGGTCGTGAACGCGCGCGGCAGGAACTTGATGGCCACATCGCGCCCCAGCTTCGTATCGCGCGCGCGATACACCTCGCCCATCCCGCCCGCGCCGAGCAGCGAGTCGATTCGATAGACGCCGATCTGTTTGCCGATCAGCTCTTCCGTCTAATTCCCAATCCCGAATCCCGAATCCCTAGTCCGGTTCCGAGCGCGTCGGCGCGACTCTGGTTGGCGAGCAGCGATTCCACTTCGGCGCGCAGCACGTCGTCGCCGGCGCACGCGTCGCGCACGAACGCCGCACGATCATCCGGCGGCGCTCGAGCGCGTCGTGACAGATGTCTTCGATACGCCGCCAGCCGTCGCCGCTCACTTCTTCAGCTCAGCGAGTTGTAAGGAACAGGCATCGGGACTCGAGCCCGTAAGGGATTCTACCTGCCCTCCGCACTGCCCATGGCCCATTTCGAAGGGCGTTCCCGCCTCTCTGTCCACGGCCGGAATTCCTCGGCCGCGACGGAGGGAGTCGCGATGGGCCGCCTTACCTGGGTTGCCGGATTGGTGCTGTGCGCAGGATTGACAGGCTGGGAACCGGCAGCAGCTCAGACACCGGAGCGTTTCAGCGTGCAGGTGCTGCTTCAGGACGAAGCCGGGGTGCCGGCCGACGTGCTCGAACAGGCGAAACGCGAGGCCGCCCGCGTGTTCGGGCTCTCGAACATCGACCTCGAGTGGCTCGAATCCGGGCCCTATCAGCCCCGCTCTCTCACCCTGAGGATCGTGGCGGCACCGATCGGCACCATCAGCCGTAATCGCTTCGTCCTGGGATTCGCGCCGGGAACGCTAAAGGCACGGGGGATCATCGCATTTGCCTTCTACGAGCGCATTCAGATCTACGGTGCCGACCTCGGACTCGATGCCTCTCAGATGCTCGGCCATGTGATCGCGCACGAACTCGGTCATCTGCTGCTGCCACATGACGCGCATTCCTCCACGGGCGTTATGCGCAGAGGGTGGGATGAGGCGCAGGCGAACCAGGCAAGGATGGGACTGCTGACGTTTACACCACATCAGGCGGCGCAGATACGCGAGCGTCTGTCCGCTTCCGCTTCGCGCAATGCACGTGCTCGCCGACGAGAGTGAAGGATCACTTCCTTTTCAGTTCGCGAAGCAGCCACAGCTTGGCCATCGTCCAGTCGCGCTTCACCGTTCGGACCGACATGTCCAGGGCTTCAGCCGTTTCCTCGATGCTCAACCCGCCAAAGAAGCGCAGCTCGACCACCTGGCTTTTTCTCGGGTCGATTTGCTCCAGCGCTTTCAGCGCGTCGTCCAAAGCGATGACATCTGCAGGCTGTTCGACAACACCAACACGACCTTCGTCGAGCGTCACGTTGTGCGCACCGGCGCCGCGCTTCTGGTATCCGCGGGCGCGCGCCCCGTCGACCAGGACCTGTCGCATCAGGCGCGAAGACATCGCAAAAAAGTGCGCACGGTCCTGCCATTTGACTTGCCGGGCATCGACCAGCTTGAGGTAGGCCTCGTTGACGAGCGCGGTCGGCTGAAGGGTGTGCCCCACGCGCTCGTGTCCCATATGCCGGCGGGCAATGCGGCGCAGCTCGGCATGGACCATCGGCACCAGGCGATCGAACGCAGCGTCGTCGCCGTGTCCCCATGCCAGGAGGAGCGCCGTTACCTCGGGGTTTGCAGGAATTGGCACCGGAAACCGAGCCGGCGCCCATTCTATCCGTCGTTCCCTGTCAGGCGTGGTCCTTTCCTCCCACTATCCCTAATCCCCAATCCCTAATCCCTAGCCCCAATCCCTAGCCCTCAATCCCTGTCCGGGTGCCCCCGTGGCCCTTTTCGATCCGCGTTTCCCGCCTCCCTGTTCACGGCCGGGATTCACCCGGCCCCCGGGAGGGGAACGACGATGGGCCGGACATCTTGGATCGCTGGATTGGCGCTCTGGGCGGCGATCCGCTGCAGACGGTGCAACCGCTGGGACCATCGAACGGTTGACGCTCGAAGTGCTGATCGCTGATGAGGTTGGCGTTCCCGCCGAAACGTTGCGGCAGGCCCGCCAGGAGGTCAGCCGCATATTCGACGCGCTCCAGATCGGTATTGTGTGGATGGAACGATGCGACGCCCCGAGGACGTTTTCTCGTCATCAAGATCGTCTCGAAACCGCTCGAGCCAGAAGAGCAGGCTCCGAGCGTCCTCGGCGTCGCGGCGGGAAGCCAGGAAGGGCTCCCGACACGCGCATGGCTGTTCTACGACCGCATTGCAAACATGCAAAACAAGATTCGCCTCGACGTCTCACGGCTGCTGGGTCACGTGATGGCACACGAGATGGGTCATCTCCTGCTGCCGTACGGCTCGCATACAGCGGTCCGGTCTGATGAAGGTGCAGCTGGGACAGCCGACCAGCGTCACTCGCAGCGATGGGCGCCTTGAAGTTCGCACCGAGCCAGACGGCGCATGATTCGCGCGCGCCTGTCTGAGGCCAACCCGATGATGGCGAGCCGCTAAAGGCGCTCGAGCTGGGCCTTCGCCCAGTCGATGTGCTCGCGGACGATCGGATCGTGCCGTCGGCATCCTGGCGATCCTCGCGCAACGCCTCGAGCGCCGTGACGTCACCAGAGTTCCCCAGCGCCACCGCGAGATTCCGCCGCAGGCCTCGCACGCCGGCGCGCGTCATCGCCGTGTCGCCGACGAACGCGGCAAGCTCCTCGTCGGTGCGGCGCCAGAGATCGATTAGGCTTTGAACGTTCAGATCGCCTCGTGAGGACCACGACGGATTGGCCGTGTGCGACCGGCGCCGCGTTCCACGGGCAGACTTCCTGGCAGATGTCGCAGCCGAAGATGTGATTGCCGATGCCCTCGCGATGCTCTTCGGGAATCGAGCCGCGGTACTCGATGGTGAGATACGAGATGCACCTGGTCGCGTCCAGCACATGGGGCGCCGCAAATGCACCAGTGGGACAGGCCTCGAGACAGAGCGTGCACGTGCCGCACTGATCGAGCGCGGGCGAGTCGGCCTCGAGCGGCAGGCTGCAGATGATCGTGCCCAGCAGCAGCCACGACCCGAGATCGGGATTGATCACGCACGTGTTCTTGCCGATCCAGCCGACGCCCGCGTACTGCGCGTACACACGCTCCTGCACCGGTCCGGTGTCGACATAGGCGCGTGCGTCGAAGGGTTCCGGGTGCTGCGCCCGCATCCAGGCGAGGAGCGCATCGAGACGCTCACCCAGCACCTCGTGGTAGTCACGGCTCCAGGCGTAGCGCGCCACTTCCCCGCGCGCGGGATCGTCGCGCTCGATCGAATACGGCTCGCCGGTGTTGTAAAGCGCGCCGACGACGATCACCGAGCGCGCCGACGGCATGACGTTGCGCACGTCGGCGCGCCGCTCGGCCGATCGGGGGAGATACCCATCGTGCCGGCGTAGCCTTTCGCGATCCACTCTTTGAAGAAGCCGAGCTCGGGAAAGGCTTCCAGCGGGCGCGACGCCGCAGAGCTCGAACCCAAGCTCGCGGGCGCGACTCTTTACCGCATCGCTGGTGAGCGCTATGCTTTCGACGCAGAGTCGCAGAGCCGCAGAGAATCTTCAGGCACTCGCGTCCAAATGTTCCTGAAAAAATTCTCTGCGCCTCAGCGTCTCTGCGTCAAGGCATCTCTCTACGGCAGCGCGAACGCCGTCAGCGTGCTGCCGGCCGGGACGAGGTAGGTACTGCCGGCCGTCAACCATGTAGGTCGTCCCGCCTGTCGAGCGGACGCACGGTGCCGAGCTGGTAGTGCCACAGATTCCTGCCGGTCTTCGACTCGAACGCCATGACGTTGCCGTCGCCATCGCCGGCAAACGCCAGGCCCGAGGCCGTCGTCAGCACGCCGGAGGAGGACACGTTGGGTAGCGGAACTCCCACTTGCGATCGCCCGTGACCGGATCGATCGCGCGCAGCGCGCCGTAGTTCACGTGACTCGCGCAGTCGCACGCCGCCGCCGCCCGCATAGCGCTCACCGTCTTTGAACGGCTCGTTGTACGAGTAGTACGTCGCGCACGTCTCGCGCGCCGTCACGATGAAGAGCCGGTTGCGTCGGATCGTAGGACGGAGAATAGAAATTCGTCCCTCCGCCGGCATCGGGACACGTTCGCGCCCCTTCCTCCGTCGGCAGTGTGCCCGGGCACCAGAATCGGCCGGCCTTCGGGGCTGATTTCCTTCGCCCACGTCTGCTGGACGAACGGCTTCGCCAGAATCATGCGCCCGTTGGTGCGATCGAGCACGTAGAAGAAGCCGTTGCGATTGGCAAACATCAGCGTCTTTCGCGGCTGCCCGCTGATGGTGAGATCGGCCAGAATGGGCACCTGCGTCGAATCCCAGTCGTGCACGTCGTGCGGCGTGAACTGGAAATGCCACTTGATCTTGCCGGTGTCGGCGTCGAGCGCCACCACCGACGCCGTGTACAGGTTGTCGCCCTCGCGCACGGCGCTGAAATAGTCGGGGCCCGGGTTGCCCGTACCGTAGAACACGAGATTCTGCTCGGGATCGTAGGTGCCGGTCACCCAGATCGACCCGCCTCCGCGCAGGTACGCGTCGCTCCCTCGCGGCCATGTGTTGCCACCCGGCTCGTCGGGTCCCGGCCACGGTGTAGAACCGCCACAGCCGCTTTCCGGTCTGCACATCGTAGGCATCGATGAAGCCGCGAATGCCGTACTCGGCGCCTGCCACGCCGACGATGACTTTGTCCTTCACGACGAGCGGCGCGACGGTGACCGAATACCCCGACTTGTAGTTGGTGAGCTCGGCATCCCAGAGCACCGCGCCGGTCCTCATGTCGAGCGACAGCGAGATGCGCGTCGGCCGTGCCCAGAAACAGCCGGTCGCCGAGCGCGCCGAATCCGCGATTGTTCGGGCCGCAGCACGCCCTGATGTCGTCGGGAAGGTTTCGGCGATGGCGCCAGATCTGCCGTCCCGTCCGCGCGTCGAGCGCCCACGCGTCGCCTCCCCATCCCGTGACGTACAGGACACCATCGATCACGAGCGGCGTCGATCTGAAAGTTTCCGAGCGCGCCCGTCTGAAACGTCCACTGCGACTTCAGTTGGCCGACGTTCTCGGGCGTGATCTGCGTCAGCGGGCTATGCCGATGGCCGAAGTAGTTGCCCGAGTAGGTCAGCCACTTCGTGCCGTCCTGCAGGCCGGCGAGGATGTCCTGGTTGGTGACGGTGGGCGGGCCGGCTTGCTGCGCCGCGAGTGAGACCGAGCAGATGAAGCACAGCAGCAAGGCGGACGCATAGGGCCTCCATGACGCTTCATGGCAGATCGCAATGCAGAGCAGGACCTGCCTCTAGCCATCAGCCGATCTGCCATTGCCTTGACAGATCACTTAACTGTCCAACTACGGCAGCGCGAACGCGGTCAGCGCGGCGCCCGACGGGAACAGCAAGATACTGTTTGCCGTCGACCATGTAGGTCGTGCCGCCGGTCGAACGAAGACCGTTGCCGAGCTGGTAGTGCCAGAGGTACTTCCCGCTCCTCGAGTCGAGCGCGATGACGTTGCCGTCGCCGTCACCCGAGAACACCAGGCCGGCCGCGGTCGTCAGGATGCCCGACGACGAGGTCGTCTGATAGCGGAACTCCCACTTGCGCTCGCCGGTCACCGGATCGATCGCGCGCAGCGCCCCGTAGTTCTTCTGTTCGGGCGGCCGCGTGGTGCCGCCGGACTCGGTACTGCTCCCCCTGCCTGAACGGCTCGTGCCAGGAGTAGTAGATGGCGCACGTCTCGCGCGCGTTCACGAAAAAGAGCCGCTGCGTCGGATCGTAGGACGGCGAGAAGAAGTTGGTGCCTCCGCCCAGATCCGGGCACACCTTGATGCTGCCTTCCTCGCTGGGATTGATGCCGGGGTTGAGAATCGGCCGCCCTTCCGGGCTGATCTCCTTGGCCCAGTTCTGCGAGACGAACGGCTTCGCGGAAATCATCGTGGCCGTTCGTCCGATCGAGCACGTAGAAGAACCCGTTGCGATTGGCAAACAGCATCGTCTTGCGCGGCTGGCCGTTGATCGTGAGATCGGCGAGCACCGGCACCTGTGTCGAGTCCCAGTCGTGCAGGTCGTGCGGCGTGAACTGGAATGCCACTTCAGCTGGCCGGTATCGGCGTCGAGCGCAACCGCCGAGCACGTGTACAGGTTGTCGCCCTCACGCGCGGGGCTGAAGTAATCCGGTCCGGGGTTGCCCGTGCCGAAGAACACCAGGTTCTGTTCGGGATCGTAGGTGCCCGACACCCAGATCGATCCGCCGCCGCGAAGGTAGGCATCCGATCCCTTCGGCCATGTCTGACCACCCGGCTGATCGGGTCCGGCCACCGTGTAGAACCTCCACGCCGACTTGCCCGTGTTCACGTCCGTACGCGTCGATGAATCCGCGGATACCGAACTCGGCGCCGGCCATGCCGATGATGACTTTGTCTTTGACGACGATCGGTGCGACGGTAATCGAATAGCCCTTCGTGTAATCCGCCAGCTCGCGTATCCCAGACGACGTCGCCCGTCTTGATGTCGAGCGCGACGAGATGGGCATCTCCCGTTCCGAGGAACAGCTTGTCGCCGAGCACCGCCATCCCGCGGTTGTTCGGACCGCAGCACCCGCGGAAGTCGTCTGGCATGTTGCGCCGGTACCGCCAGATCTGCCGGCCCGTTCGCGCGTCGATGGCCCAGGCGTTGCCGTTGAAGCCGCTGACGTAGAGCACGTTGTCCACGAAGAGCGGCGTCGTCTGGAAGTTCGGGGTGAGGCCCGTCTGGAACGTCCACTGCGCCTTGAGCTGACTGACGTTGGCGGGCGTAATCTGCGTCAACGGGCTGAACCGATGGCCCGCGTAGTTGCCGTGATACATGAGCCACTTCGATCCGTCGCTCGGAAGGCCGGCAAGGATGATCCTGGTTCGTCACGGTGCCCGGAGCGGGCTGCTGTGCCGCGAGCGTGACTGAGCAAACGACGACCATCAATAAAGCACGCATAGGCCTCCTTAACGAACCGCCACGTCGTGACCCGCGCAGCGTGGTGAGATAGCCGACCAGATCGCTCAGGTCGCTATCGGTCAGCCGCTTCGGGTCGAAAGCCGGCATCAGCGAGTTCTTGTCGTAGGTCACTTCGACGTTCGACTTCTTGTAACCCTGGATGCGCTCGCGCATGTCCATCACCTGGATCGAGAACGCATCTTCGTTCTTCTTCGACGCCGCGAACCTTCTGCCCGTCCTTCGTGACGACAGTCACCGTCTCGTACGCCGGTGGGATCACTTCGGCCGGCGTCCGGATTTCACGGACGAGCGCCGCGCGCGTGCGCGCCGCGCCGATGCGGCTGAGATCGGGGCCGAGGCGGCCGCCTTTCCCCGCCACGCGATGGCAGTTCTGGCACTGCTTGGCGAACAACTGCTCGCCGTTGGCGACGTTGCCGACCGGCGTCGTGTCGGCCGGCGCGACGGCGTTCATGTTGCGCAGATACGCCATGATTTGCAGGATTTCGTGGTCGGGCCGGTTGCTGGCCGGCATCTCCGACCCCGGCACACCCTTGCGAATCGTCTGGAACAGGGCTTCGTCGCTCGCGCCCCCCATGAAAGCAATCAGGTTGGGACCGCGATAGCCCAGCGCATCGAGGCCGTGGCACTCGCCGCACATCCTGCGGTACAGGGACATGCCGCCTCGAATCGATTCCTTGTCTTTCAGATGGGGATTGCTGCCGGGATATTGCTGCGAACGCTCCTCTTTGCGTTCCGGCGCCTGGGCGGCCAGATAGCTGCTGCCTGCAAGCGTCACCAATCCTAATATGAGTACAGAGCTGAACCGGGTCATCGGCCCCTCCTAGCTTGCGTTCGCGTTGGGTCGTTGGCGATGGGTGAAGTTTTATCACAAGTCAGGGTCCGGCAACTCACGGTTTGTCCAAGAGTTGCCGGAGCACATAGGGCAGGATGCCGCCGTGCCGGAAGGCCGTCAGCTCTTCGGGCGTGTCGATGCGGACGACGGCCTGAATTTCGCGGTCCTTCCCATCGGACGGGCGCACGCGGACGGCGATCGTGGCCCGCGGCGTCAGCCCCGCTATCGCGATGTCGTACTGCTCCCGGCCCGTCAGACCCAGGGTCGAGGCGGTTTCGCCCGGCTTGAACTGCAGCGGCAGCACGCCCATGTTCACGAGGTTGCTGCGGTGGATGCGCTCGAAGCTTTCGGCAATGACCGCGCGCACACCCAGGAGCAGCGTGCCCTTGGCGGCCCAGTCGCGCGACGAGCCCGATCCGTACTCCTTCCCCGCAATCACGAGCAGCGGCACCGCCGAGGCCTGGTATGTCATCGACGCGTCGTAGATGGTCATCTGCTCGCCCGACGGCTGATAGGTCGTCCATCCGCCTTCGGTGCCCGGCGCGAGCTGATTGCGCAGCCGCGTGTTGGCAAACGTCCCGCGCATCATGACTTCGTGATTGCCGCGCCGGGCGCCATACGAATTGAAATCGCTGGGCTTCACGCCTTGGGCGATGAGGTACCGACCAGCCGGCGTGTCGGCAGGAATCGATCCGGCCGGCGAAATGTGATCGGTGGTAATGCTGTCTCCCAGAAGCGCGAGGACTCTCGCATGCGCTGATATCCGTGAGCGGCGCCGGGTCCTTTGTAATGTGTTCGACAAACGGCGGCTTGCGGACGTAGGTGGAGTGCTCGTCCCACGCGAAGAGGTCTCCGGCCGGCACCTGGAGCCCTCGCCACCGCTCGTCGCCATCGAACACGTTGGCGTACTGCCGCTGGAACATTTCTGATTTCACGCCGGCGAGCATCGACGCCTGAATCTCCCGTTCGGACGGCCAGATATCGCGCAGGTACACGTCGGCGCCGGTGCGGTCTTTCCCGATGGGCTCGGTCGTGAGATCGATCGTCATGCGACCGGCCAGCGCGTAGGCGACGACGAGCGGCGGCGACGCGAGATAGTTCGCACGCACCTGCGACTGGATGCGCCCTTCGAAATTCCGGTTGCCGCTCAGCACCGAGCAGACGACGAGATTCCTCTCCGTGATGGCGGCCGACACGTCTTCGGGCAGCGGGCCGCTGTTGCCGATGCACGTCGTGCACCCGTAGCCGACGAGGTTGAAGCCAAGCGTGTCGAGAGTACGCCGTGAGCCCAGCCTTCTCGAGATAGTCCGTCACGACCTTCGATCCGGGGGCAAGGCTGGTCTTGACCCATGGTTTGCGCGAAAGACCGCGCTCGACCGCTTTCTTCGCAACAAGACCGGCGCCGATCATGACGCTGGGGTTCGAGGTGTTGGTGCAGCTGGTGATCGCGGCCACCACGACTGCCCCGTGATCGAGCTCCGCGGCCGCGCCGGTGTATGTCGTTCCGTCCGTCTTCGCCTGGCCCGCGTCCGACGGCCGATCGAGCACGGCTACCGCAGTCGCTTGCGCGGGCCTGGCTTTCTTCTCGGCCATCATCGTCGGCAGCGACGTCTGGAACCCGGTCTTGGCTTTGGTCAGCGCCACGCGATCCTGAGGGCGCTTCGGTCCTGCCAGGCTGGGCTCGACCAGGCTGAGATCGAGCTCGATGGTTTCGTCATACTGCGCTTCGGTACCGGCCTCGCGGAACAGCCCTTGCGCCTTGGCGTAGGCCTCGACGAGCTTCACCTGCGCGGGTGCGCGACCGGTCAGCGTGAGATAGTCGAGCGTCATCTCGTCGATCGGGAACATCGCGGCCGTCGCGCCGTACTCGGGACACATGTTGCCGAGCGTCGCGCGATCGGCAATCGTCAGGTTCGCCAGGCCCGATCCGTAGAACTCGACGAACTTCCCCACCACGCCGTGCTTGCGCAAGCGCTCGGTGACCATCAGTACCAGGTCGGTCGCGGTCGCGCCTCCCGGCATCGCGCCCGTCAGCTTGAAGCCCAGCACCGAGGGAATCAGCATCGACATCGGCTGCCCCAGCATGGCGGCTTCCGCCTCGATGCCGCCCACGCCCCAGCCGAGCACCCCGAGCCCGTTGACCATGGTCGTGTGCGAGTCGGTGCCGACAATGGTGTCGGGATAGGCGACGACATGCCCGTTGACGACCTCGCGGAACACGACACGCGCGAGGTACTCGATGTTCACCTGGTGCACGATGCCGGTGTCGGGCGGCACGACACGGAAGTTGCGGAACGCGTTCTGGCCCCAGCGCAGAAACGAATAGCGTTCGCGGTTGCGCGCGAACTCGAGCTCGGCGTTCAGCTGGAAGGCGTCCGCGCGTCCGAAGTAGTCCACCTGTACCGAGTGATCGATGACGAGCTCGACGGGCTGCAGCGGGTTGACGCGATCGGGATTGCCGCCAAGGCGAATCATCCCGTCGCGCATCGCGGCCAGGTCGACGACGCACGGCACGCCGGTGAAGTCCTGCAGCAGCACCCGCGCGGGCGCGAACGAAATCTCTTTCTGGAGCTGCGCGCCGGGCTTCCACGACGCGAGCACGTCGATATCGTCCGCATGGACGAAGCGCCCGTCTTCGTGGCGCAGCAGGTTCTCGAGAAGAATTTTCAGCGAGTACGGAAGCGTCGCAATGTTGGGAAAGCGCTGCGCGAGCTTGCTGAGGCTGAAGAGCTCGACCGTTTCGCCGGCGAGCGTGCAGGAAGTGCGCGTGCTGAAGGAATTCGTGCTGCTCATTCTGATGATCCTATCAAAATGCGCACCTCAATCCTTAACCGAGGTCAATCCAGGTCCTGTCGCACCGACTTCCCGCTCTCGTCTGAAATCCCTTTTCCGGAAAGGACACCGCCATTGCGTTCGATGATCCTGGCGGAACCGACATTATCGTCATCACAGGTGATCAGAACCCGGCTGATGCCGTGTTCACGAAGCACGGGCAGGGCAAGCCGCAGCAACTCTGTTCCGTAACCGAGGCAGCGCATCGTCGGTCGAACATCGTATCCGACGTGGCCACCCTCCCGTTCCAATGCAGGCGTGAGCCGATACCGAAGCCGGATGCAGGCGACGATTCTGCCGGAATCCTCGAGCCAAAGCTCGGTGCCGGGAACTCTGCCTTCGGGCTGAGCGTCGAGCCTGCCATCTGCGATCTTGCGAAGATAGGCGGGAAAGTCGTTCAAGGCCGGCACATAGCGCGTATCCCCCGACGCGCGGCACTCCGCCGCCATCTCGAGGAATGCCTCTTGCCACTCTTCCGATGGTTCAACCAGTCTCACACGTCCAAACTCCGCTTACTGGGGCGCCGCTTTCTTTGCTTCAGCGGCCACTTCCAACACCGCCTCCGCCGCCCGCCCGCTCGCTCCCGGGCTTCCAAGCTTCGCGCGCACCTCGCCGAGCGCCCGGCGAACTTCGTCGGCGCGCTGTGGATTGGTGAGCAACGCGATCGTCTCGGCGGCGATGCTCTCCGCCGTGCACTCGTCCTGGATCAGCTCGGGCACGATGCGCCGGCCGGCGATCAGGTTCACCATCGCCACGTTGTCGACCAGCAGGAATCGGCGGCCGAGCTTGTAGGTCAGCGGTGAAAGCCGGTAGATCACCACCATCGGACGTCCATGAAGCGCGGCCTGGACCGTTGCCGTGCCCGAGGCGGTCACCGCCACGTCAGACACGGCCAGCACATCGTCTGTTCGTGCGAGCACTTCGATGGGCCTCATGCCGTTCCATTTCGTATCCGAGAACAGCCGGTCGTCGAGCGCAGGCGCACGCGCGATGACGAACTGCGCCTCTGGCAGCCGGCTCGTGATCCGCGTCACCGCATCGCGCATCACCGGCAGCAGCCGTTCGACTTCGTTCGGCCGGCTGCCCGGCAACAGCGCCACGATCGGCCGCGCCGCGTCGAGCCCGAGCTCGCGCAGAAACCGATCCTTGGGCTCCTGCGCGCGCGCGAGATCGACGAGCGGATGGCCGACAAACTGCACCGGCACGCCGGCGTTGCGATAGATCTGCTCCTCGAACGGAAAGATCACCAGCACGCGATCGACGAGACGCTTCATCAACCGCATCCGGCTCCTGCGCCAGGCCCAGAGCTGCGGGCTGATGTAATAGACGATCGGGATACCGAGCTTCTTGACGGCCGACGCAAGCCGGAAATTGAAGTCGGGAAAATCGATGACAACCAGCACGTCCGGTTTTTCGCTTCGAGCCGCATCGACGAGCCGGTTCAGCACGGCAAGCGACCTGGGCACGACGCGCAGCGCCTCGACGAGGCCGGTCACGCTGAGCCCGCGATAGTCCGCGAGCAGCTCTCCGCCGCCGGCCATCAGGCGCTGGCCGCCGAGGCCGAAAATGGCGGCGTCGGGCTGCCGCCGCCGAATTTCAACCGCGAGGGCGCCGGCGTATAAGTCGCCGGACGGCTCCCCGCAGGAAATCATGATTTTGTTCAACGCTTCTTGAGATTGGCGGCGGTCAGATCGAGATCGCTGAGAGAGATCAGCTCGTAGTTGTCGAATCCCGCCTTGGGCAGCTGTTCCTTGAACTTCGCGGCGTCGCCGACCATGACGATCGACAGCCGATCGGGCTGGATGTAAGCGCGGGCGACCCGCAGCACGTCGTCGGGGGTTACCGCGTTCGCGCGCTGCCGGTACGTCCGCAGCTCGTCGAGCGACAGATCGTAGAACACCGCGTTGACGACCTGGCGCGCGATCGCCCCGGGCGTTTCGATCGTCAGCGGAAAGCTGCCCGTCATGTACGCCTGGGCGCCGGCCAGCTCGCCATCGCCGATGCGCTCGCGCTGAAGCCGGGTGAACTCGTCGACGATCACGCGCACGGCTTCGCCGCTGGCCTCGGTGCGCGTGTCGGTCTCCGCGGTAATGTCGCCCGCCAGCAGCATCGGCGTCAGGTCGGCCGACGCCGAGTACGTGAGGCCGCGTTCGGAACGCAGCACGCGGAACAGGCGGTTGCTGCCCTCGCCCCCCAGGATGCGAATCGCCTGATCCATGCTCATGTAATCGGACGTCTTCCGGGGAATGCCAAGCTGGCCTACCCGCACCGACGTTTGAACCGAGCCAGGCTTGTCGACGACGATGACGCGCCGCGTCGGGCGAGGAGGATCGGTCAGCGTCGGCGCCTGCACCGCCTGGCGCTGCCAGTCGCCGAACACGCGCGACGCGCCGTTCATCGCTTCGTCGGCGGTGATATCGCCGACGATCGCGAGAATGCTGTTGTTCGGCGCGAAATACTTGCGGTGGAACTCGCGAAGATCGTCGCGCGTGATCTTGCTGATGGTGTCTGGCAACCCGGTATCGGGCAACCCGTACGGATGGAACCCGTAGATCAGCCGATTCAGCACCGCACGCGCGATGAAGTCGGGCGATTCGAGGCTGACGGCCAGATTCTCGATCGTCTGCCGGCGCTGGCGCTCGATTTCCTCGGGTGCGAACGCAGGCCGCCGAATGACGTCGGCGAGCATGTCCATGCCCACGTCGAAGCTGTCCTTCATGACGAGCACGGTCGCCGACGTCACGTCGCTGTCGGCGCCGGTTCCCAGCGCGCCACCGATCGAATCGATCGCGTCGGCGATTTCGAAGGCGCTTCGCGTGGCCGTGCCCTGGTTCAGCAGCGTGCCCATCAGCGCCGCCGTGCCGTTCTTTCCCGGCGGATCGTAGGCCGAGCCGGCGCGCACGATGAGGCGCATCGTGATTTCGGGCTGCTCGTGATGCATGACGATGATCACCTGCATCCCGTTGGGCAGCGCGCGCAGCTCGTACGGCGGGAAGCTGACCGGCCTGGACGCGAGCGGCCGGGGCGGATTCTCGGTGGGCCAGTTGACCGCCTGCGCGGCCACACCTGCAACGACGGCCGCCGAGAGCACGATCGTCGAGGCCAGAAGCGCGCGGCGCATCATCGGGCCCCTTTCGGCAGAATCTTCAGCACGAGGCGGCTCTCCGGCGTGAAGTAGGTCTTGGCCACGCGCTGAAGATCCGAGACCTTCATGTTCGTGAAAATCTCCACCTCGCCGTCCGCCGTCGTGACGTCGTCGTGGATGACGACGGCATGGGCCAGCTGGCTCGCCTTGCCGCGCACCGACTCGCGATCGACGATGTAGTCGCGGAAGAACTGGTTCTTGGCGCGCTGCAGCTCGCGCTCGGATATCGGCTGCGTGCGCAGCTTGTCGAACTCGGCGACGAGCGCCTTTTCGACCTCGTCGTGCGTATGCCCCGGCGCCACGAGCGCGACCGCAAAGAACAGGTTCGGCTCTTCGATGATGTTCCCGCCGCCGAACGCCGAGAGCGCGATCTGCTTTTTCGTAGACCAGAGACTGATAGATGCGCGAGCTGTCGCCATCCGACAGGATCTTCGACGTCAGGTGCAGCGGATACGAATCGGGGTTCCCGTCCTAGGTAATCGGATACGCGACGATGACGGCCGGCAGCGGCCAGTTCTCGTTGACCGTGATCCGGCGCTCGGCCTTGGTCGGCGCCTCATGCGGATAGTCGCGCGGAATCACGCGATCGGACTTCGGCACGCGGCCGAAATATCGGGTCACCAGCTCCTTGGCCTGCGCCATGTCGAAGTCGCCCACGATGGCCATGGTCGCGTTGTGCGGCACGTAGAACTGGCTGTGGAAATCGCGCACGTCCTCGACCGACGCCGCGTCGAGATCTTTCATGCTGCCGATCGTCGTGTGCTTGTACGGGCTGACGGTGTAGAACTGGTCGTAGAGGATCTCCGACAGCCGGCCGAACGGCGGATTGTCGACGCGCAGGCGCCGCTCTTCCTTGACCACCTCGCGCTCGTTCTCGAACGTCGCCTTGTCGATGCGAAGCGTCGCCATGCGATCCGCCTCCATCCACAGCACGAGCGGCAGGTACTGCGACGGCACGGTCTGCCAGAACACCGTCGCGTCATCGTTGGTGTAGGCGTTGCTCTGGCCGCCGATGCTCGCGAGCATCGAGGCGTGCTCTTCAGGATCCACGTTCTTCGAGCCCTTGAACATCATGTGCTCGAAGAGATGGGCGAACCCCGTGCGTCCCGGCTTTTCGTCCTTCGAGCCGACGTGATACCAGAGCTCGACGTGCACGATCGGCGTCGAATGGTCGGGCGACAGCACGACCGTGAGGCCGTTGGGCAGCGTCATCATCTCGTACTGGAGATGCGGCGGGCGCACGGCGGCGTTGACCGGAGCGAGCGTCAGCACGACGCCGAACGCCACGGCAATCAGCAGTTTTCTGGGCATGTGTGACAGCATCATGGGCAACAGTACGTAGCCGGCTCAGCTCGATCCTGATCTTAACTTGGATTCCTCGAGCGCCGCCTCGAGCTCGAGGATTCGCTGTTCCAGATCCGCAATCTTCTTCCGCAGCTCCGGCAGCTTCTTGAAAATCACCGACGATTTCAGCCATTCCTTGTTGTCGATGGCCGGATAGCCCGACACGAACGCGCCGTCGGGTACCGAATTCGTAATTCCGCTCTGCCCCACGGCCGACACGCCGTTGCCGATCGTGACGTGCCCGGCCACGCCCACCTGTCCCGCCGAGCGTCACGTTGTCGCCGATCGATCGTGCTGCCGGCGATGCCCACCTGGGCCGCCAGCAGCGTGTTGCGGCCGACGCTGACGCCATGGCCGATCTGCACGAGGTTGTCGATCTTGGCGCCGGCCTGAATGCGCGTCTCGCCGACCGCCGGACGATCGATCGCCGTGTTCGCGCCGATCTCCACGTCGTCTTCGATGACGACGCTGCTCGCCTGCGGGATCTTCTGGTGCGTGCCGTCGGGCCTTCTCACGAACCCGTAGCCGTCGCTGCCGATGACCGCACCGTTCTGAAGGATGACGCGGTTGCCGATGACGACACGCTCGCGCACGGCGACGTGAGAATGGATGACGCAGTCCTGGCCGACGACCGCACCGTCGCCAATGCACACGTTCGGATAGATCACCGTGCGATCGCCGATGCGAGCGCCGCGGCCGACCGACGAAAACGGGCCGATCGACACGTCGCGTCCGATCGACGCGTCGGGCGCGACGGAGCTGAGCTCGTCGACGCCGGCCGCCGGATGTACGGGTTCAGCGAACACCGAGAGCGCGTTCGCAAAGACGAGGTAGGGATGCCTGGTGCGCAGCATCGCACACGGCGCGGGCGGCGCATCTTCGCCGATGATGACGGCCGACGCGCGCGTCCGCCGGAGCGCGGCCGCGTACTTGCGGTTGGCGAAAAACGTCAGGTCGCCCTCGCCCGCCTGCTCGAGCCCGGCCACGCGACGGATCTCCAGCCCTCCATCGCCTTCGAGCCGGCACCCCAGCCGCTCCGCGAGCTCGCTCAGCCGCATGTGCGAAAGCAGAATATCACGCGGCCTTCATCGAGGTTCGCTCGAAGAATTTCGCGAGATGCGGCAGACGCAGCGCAGACGCCACCTCGATGCACCTCCCGGTCGCGCTCGTGCGGCGCCAGCACGAGGACGCGGCGCAGCCGCGAGATCTGCGGGCTGGGACAGGTCGCCCAGCGGATCTCGGTGAGGGCGTGCCGGGCCCCGCGCCGGGACAAATAGTGACCGACGAGCCGGAACCCGAAGTAGTAGGCAATCACGTTCGGGCCGGGCACGAAAAACAGCACGCCGGACGCCACGAACAACAGCCCGTCGATGACGATCCACTTCATGTGGCGATCGGCCTCGCGCTGCAGCTCGGCGCGGGCAAGCGACGTGACATCGGCCGCCGACATGTCGTCGGGATAGTGCAGCATCAGCTCGGATTCGTTTCGCAGACGCCACAACAGCCGCTGCTCGGCAATCTTCTCGGCGATCCAGCACATGGCACGATCCTTCAGGCGCTCTGACCAGGATCGCGGACCTTCGTCACGCCGCTCGCCGCTCAGGCGCTCTTCCTCCACCCGCGCCAGCGCCTCCCTGAAATTGGCGTACAGCGCGGCGAAGCGCCCCTTCGGCGCCTCTCCGGGCGGCATCGCATCGTCGGCACCGGCTTCGTGCTCGCAATAGAGCTCGTACCGGTCGGCCGCGACCGGGATGAAATACACGTCCATCAAGGATTCGCCGGTGCCGCGCCCTGGCCGTTCCGGCGCCGCTGCGGAGGCCGCGGTGGAGGGGTGGCCGAAAGTTGGGGCTTGCCCGCCTGTTCCCATGCACTCGTGATGACTGAGGCGACAGCCGTGATGGCGTCGTTCAATCGCTTCTCTAGAACAGGACGAGTGCTGGTGAAGAAAGTTTCAAAATACCGATCGTCGTAGACGTCGCGATCGCCGATGGCCTTCTTATCGGCCGCCAGCACACCGGCTGCAAGCTGGGAGCTTTCGAGCAGCGTCTCGAAAATGAAGTCGCGCTCGTGCTTGATCGGCTTGAGCGGACCCGGCTTGATCGTCAGCTGCTTCTGATACCGGACGAACAGCTCGTCTTCCCACCGGTTGTGCAGGCCCGTCTGGCCGGTCAACTGGCCGTTGTAGTTGAGCACGGCGTGCAGCGGCACGTGCGCATCGGCCACGTAGTGGCCGATGATCGCGGAAAAGAATCGGATGTCGCTGTAGGCGTACTGCCCGTTCTTGTGTACGGCCTCGAAGCCGCGAATCAGACGCCCGGCAATCTCGTGCGTACGCCACGGCAGCAGGCCGTTCTCCCTGAGCTCGTCGATGCCGTACTTCTTGAGCGCTTCGTCATAGCCGCGCGGAAGGTCGGTGAACGGGTACTTGCCATAGGCATCGAAATCGAGGAAGTGATTCGGCGGCTCCTCGGCGAAGCCCGCGTTGCGCCAGAGATCGGGATCGATCGCGCGCTCGACGATGAACGCACGGTTCGCCTCGAAGAACGGGCGCAGCGGCGCAGGCAGGATGTCGATGGCGCGCGCCACGATGAACTTGTGCGCGTCGAATCCCCACGCGCTGGCAGTCGACGGACACATCAGCAGGACCGTCAGCAGCCCGATGCCGGACACACGCATACCTTATTATCGCTGAATGCCTCGTCTTGGCGCGCACATGTCGATCGCCGGTGGGCTCCCGAACGCCATCGCCCGCGCGACGATCCACGGCTGCGAGGCGCTGCAAATCTTCAGCAAGAACGCCAGCCAGTGGCGCGCCCGTCCGTTACCGCGCGAAGAGATCGCCGCATTCAGGCGAGCCGCCGGCGAGAGCGGGGTGTTCCCGATCGTCGCGCACGCCAGCTACCTTATCAATATCGCGACGGCCGCTCCGGCGCTGCGTGCGCAATCGATCGCGGCGCTGGGCGAAGAGGTCGATCGCGCCGAGGCGCTGGGCCTGCTGGGTGTCGTCCTGCATCCCGGGGCACGGCTGACCGCCTCGACCGATGAGGCCGTCTCACTCGCCTCGGCCGCGCTCGGCCAGGTGCTGAAGGAACGGCCGCGCGGCAAGACGATGATCCTCATCGAGCACACGGCCGGCCAGGGCAGCGCGATGGGCGCGTCGTTCGAGGAAATCGCCGCGATGCTCGACGGCGTCAAGGACGGCAGACGGCTCGGCGTGTGCCTGGATACGTGCCATCTGCTCGCGTCGGGCTACGACCTGTGCTCGACGAAGGGTTACGAAGAGACCTTCGACGCCTTCGACCGGCTCATCGGTTTCGAGCGGCTCAAGGTGTTTCACCTGAACGATTCGAAGAAACCGTGCATGAGCCGTGTCGATCGCCACGAGCACATCGGCAAGGGCTGCATCGGCCTGGAGCCGTTTCGACGCCTGGTGAACGACCCGCGCTTCGCGCACCTGCCGATGCTTCTGGAGACGGAAAAGAGCGAGTGGCGGGAACGGGGGAAGATGGGGATCGACCCCCTGGACGAGATGAATCTGAACGTGTTGCGGGGCCTCCGGGACCTGTCAAAACACCGGTAAAACAGAAGATCAGAAGATCAGAAGAAAATCTTAGGCTGTTCATACTGATTCTCACAGGTCAGCTTTATGCAGAAATCCGCTGCGGTCGCACTTCTTTCCGCCGTGGCCGTGCTGTGCCCGCAAATCTCGCCGGCCATGACGGTCGAGATGTACGACGCGATGGCGATCGAAGATCAAAGCGATTACCTGAAGTTACTCGTGAAGCGCGCACACGATGTCTTCGTCGAGGAAGGCCAGCAGGATCTTGCCGCGAAGCTCGACGAGCTCTTTCACACCCGCCGCGGGGAACCCCAGTCGCTCGGCGAGGCGCAGTTCGAAAAACAACTGGCAATCACTCGAGACTTTATCGCCTGGGAGGATGTGAAAGGCTTTCGAGTAAAGCCGCTTCCTGGTGATGTCGAAGCCGCGCTCATTACCACTTTCCAGAAGAATGGCATCCCGATGTCGCACGCGCGCTTCAAGGCTCTGAGCCAGGCCTGGACGGCAAAACCGTTCTGGCCCAAACGACCGTTGCAGACAACCAACTGAATTCCGTCGCCACCGCTTCCCTGAAGTCTGATAAGCTTCTTGCTTCTAGTCTCTGATCTCCTATTAAGGTTTTTCTGTTTCCCCGAACACCTCCGCCTCGAATTTATAGAGGCTTGCGCCCGTCCGCCAGGCGTCGCGGGGCAATCCAGCCTTGGCCGACGTCTGCGACGCAAACTCGGCGGCGCCCCAATTCCGCTCGCTGGCCACCTGCGGCAGCAGCAATCCACGACGGTGGCCCAGCTCGACGATCAACCCGTGGCGTCCGACCTCGACTTCGGAGATCTCGCTCACCCGCTCGATCGGTCCGAGCACCGAGATCTCGATGTCCACCTCGTTCCATTCGTCAAGGGCCAGCGCGGGAAACCTCGGATCTGAAATCGCCGCCGAGACGGCACACCGGTCGACGACATCGATCAACGGCACATCGTCTTCGGGATACCCGATACACCCGCGAAGCTCTCCGTTGAGGTGGAGCGTCACAAAGGCTCCAGCCCGAAAATCAGGTGCGATGGGTGCGTTAGGTGCGCGGGTCGCGATGGGTGCGTTAGGTGCGGGGGCGCCAATGGCGCGCGCGATCGCGGCACGCGCCCTGCGTAGAAGGCTCTTTTTGGAATCCTCTGTCAGCAGCGTCATCAGACAGCCTGCGCGACGAACGTGCCGAACGCCGCGGCCAGGTATCCCACGACCGCATCCTTGTCGCCGGAGACATCACCCGAATCGCCGTACCTGAGGACGCGCGCATCCCGTGCGCCGAGTTGTTTCGCGGCCTTCATGACCGACACGGTCGGCCCTCCCCCGCACGCGTGCTGCGGAAACCCTTCGAGCAATGACATCAGCCCGTTGGAATCGAATCGCTGCACCTGATGGATGACCATCTTGTCGAGCTTGGCCGCAACGGTGGCGCTTTGATAGTGAGACAGGTCGGTGCTGGCAATCAGTACGGCCTGGCGGCCTTTCACGGCCGCCGCGATGGCGTCGCCCAGCGCCTCGGCGGTCTCACGAAGCTGATGTCCCATGACGAGCGGCACGATCGCAATCTCCGGCAGCACGCGCTTGAGAAATGGCAACTGCATCTCGAGCGAGTGTTCGCGCACGTGCGCGGTCGGATGCGATTTGATGAGCGGCGAGCCCGCGGCGATCGCCGACGCCAGATCTTCGGCGATGGGGACCTTGCCGAACGGTGTCTCGAATGCGCCGCGCTCGTACACGGCAACGCCCTCGAAACCGACATAGTGCGAAGGGCCAACGAGGATCGCCACCTCGAAATCTCTTCCCCGAAGCATGTTGTAGGCGTGCGCGGCGATAGGACCGGAGTACATGAGCCCGGCGTGTGGCGCGATGATGGCCAGCGGGTCGCCGACCGGCGGTTCGTCGGCAGCCGCCAGGTAGCCATCGACTTCGCGCGCGAGCGCATCGGGATCGGCCGGGTACCACGTTCCCGCAACGGCGGCGCGACGCAGGTCCTTTATCAAATCTAGAATCTACCGCATGGTAGCATTTGGCATGCCCGAGCGGCTGACCCGCGCCGATGTCGATCGCATCGCGACGCTCGCCCGTCTGGAACTGACCGACACCGAAAAAGATCTCTTCGTCCACCAGTTGTCGCACGTCCTCGAATACGCCGAGCAGATCCAGCAGATCGACACGACCGGCGTGCCGCCGACCTCGCAGGTGCTGTCGCGCATGCCGGCCGACCGGCCCGACGAACCACGGCCCGGCCTCACGAACGCGGAAGCCCTGGCCAACGCCCCCGATCCGTCGCCGCAAACCGGTCTCTTCCGCGTCCCCCGGGTGCTGTGAGCACGATTCCCTTTCGAACCGCCCGGGAAATCCGGGATGCCGTGAGCGGCCGGAGCGTGTCGGCCGTCCAGGTCTGCGAGCACGCGCTGGCCACCATCGACGCGGCCAATCCGAAGCTGAATGCGTTCCTGACGGTGGCTCGCGACCGCGCGCTCGAACGCGCGCGAGCGATCGATCGCGAAGGGCACACAGGACTGCTGGCCGGCGTGCCGGTCGCGCTCAAAGACAACATCCTGACCCGCGGCGTCACCACGACCGCCTCGTCGCGCATGCTTCAGCGATTCGTTCCACCCTACGATGCGACGGTCGTGACGCGTCTCGAGTCGGCGGGCGCCATCGTGATGGGCAAGACCAACTGCGACGAGTTCGCCATGGGCTCGACCACCGAGAACTCGGCGTTCGGACCGTCGCGCAATCCGTGGAATCCGGATCACATTTCGGGCGGCTCGAGCGGAGGATCGGCGGTCGCGGTCGCCTCGGGCATGTCGCCCATCGCACTCGGATCGGACACCGGCGGCTCAATCCGGCAGCCGGCCTCTCTGTGCGGCGTCGTCGGCCTGAAGCCGACCTACGGCCGCGTCTCGCGATACGGCTTGATTGCGTTTGCTTCGTCGCTCGATCAGATCGGTCCGATGGCGCGCACGACGTACGACGCCGCGACGGCGCTTGCCGTCCTTGCGGGTCCCGACCCCTGCGACTCGACGGCTTCTCAGGAACCCGTCGCCGACTATGTTGGTGGATTGACGGGCGACATCCGGGGTGTGCGCCTCGGCGTACCCGGGAAGATGCTGCAGGAAGGCGTGGAAGCCCCCGTGCGGAGCGCTTTCTATGCGGCACTCGATGTCTTGCGGGGGCGCGGGGCGGAGCTCGTCGACATCGACCTTCCGCACGCGAGCTATGCCATCGCCACCTATTACGTCATCGCCACTGCCGAAGCCAGCTCGAACCTCGCGCGCTACGACGGCGTCCGCTATGGATTCCGCACGGAGAGCGCGGGAAATTTGAAGGAGATGTACGAAAGAACCCGCAGCCAGGGGTTCGGGCCGGAAGTGAAGCGCCGCATCATGCTCGGCACGTACGTGCTGAGCGCCGGCTACTACGACGCGTACTATCTGAAGGCACAGCAGGTGCGAACGCTCGTGCGCCGCGATTACGAGCAGGCTTTTCAGAAGGTCGACGCGGTCGCGATGCCGACCAGCCCGACGGCCGCATTCAGAATCGGCGAGAAGATCGAGGACCCGTTATCGCTTTACCTGACCGACGTCTTCACCGTCAGCGCCAACCTCGCGGGATTGCCGGGGCTGAGCATCCCCTGCGGACGCACACCCAATCGGCTGCCGATCGGACTGCAGCTGACGGGCCGGCCGTTCGACGAGGCCACACTCCTGCGGATTGGCGATAGCTACGAGCGGGAAACGAACTGGATGGAAGAAAAACCGGCTAACGGAAGTGGTTCGTAAAGGTTCGTAGAGTTCGTTAGGTTCGTGGAGTTCGTTAGGTTCGTGCGCGCGTCGATTCGGCGCGCGCCGATTCGGCGCGCGACGAACCGCACGAACTCCACGAACCGACGAACTCAACGAACTTTACGAACCGTTCTTATATTTTTTTCGCCCGTTCGATCAGCTCGGGCGTTTTCAGCACGTCGATCGGTCCGCGCGGCGCATCGGGAGGCATGTAGCGGACAAACGCCTCCTGCCCCACCTTTTCTTCCAGGCTCTTCACGACCATCGACCCGCGGCTGGTGGTGGGCCGCAGCTTGGGAAATCCGAGGATGATGCAGAAGCCGAGGAACAACACCAGGACGAACACCGTACTCGACCCGAGCGCGATCAGTGCTCCGACGACGAGATCGATGACCTCCTGCGACATCAGACGCCGGACTCGATGTTGTGGACCGGCGGCTTGGCCGGCGGCAAATCGAATTGCACCAGACGGCGCCGAACCTCTTCCATCGCGACCCGTTCGGCCTTGTGGGGCTGCGGATGGGTCTCGTGGACGGTGTGCTCGAGCCGGGGCCGGGCACCCCGTCGAAGCTGCTTGGCGCGAAGAGCGGCTATATCTACGAAAAGAAAGCGGTTAGAGACCAGGGGGGCCGGCTCCATGGGCTCCGGCGTTTCGACGATCTCTCCAGACTGTGGCGTTTCAAGTTCCATAACGGTATAGGATACAGGAACTTACGATGAAAGCGCAACCAACGCAAAGAGGGATTAGTGATTGGGGATTGGGGATTAGGGATTAGGCCCGGGATCCGGGCCGAACTAATCCCGAATCCCTAGTCCCCAATCCCTGTGAATGTGGCGGCGTTACGCCGCCACGTTCACCTTGATCTGCTTGGGCTTCGCTTCCTCGCGAAGCGGCAGTTTGATGCTGAGCACGCCGTTCTTGTACTCGGCCTCGACCCGGTTGGGGTCGACCGTGTGCGGCAGCGCGAACGACCGGGTGAACGTCCCGTAGCTCCGCTCGACGCGGTGGAACTGGTCGTCCTTGACGGTCTGCTCGGCCTTCTTCTCGCCGCGAATGGTCAGCGTGAAGTTCTCGACGGTGATGTCGAGATCCTCCTTGTTCATGCCCGGCACTTCCGCCTTGATCACCAGCTCGTGCTCGCCCGTGCTGTAGATGTCCACGGGGGGCAGCCAATTTCCACCGAACTCACGAAACGGATCCCAACGAACGATTGCCATTGTGTGCCTCCTTAATTAGTGTGCCGCGGGGCCCCACCCCCGCGACCTGTGCCGTCGCCCCTTCGGGGCTCGGCTTTGTTTGCGACATCGATCTGCTTAGTGCGACGGCAACGTCTGCCATCGGCCATCGGCGATCTGCCATCTGCTCTGACGCTTACGCGTCGACCACTTCGGCATCAACGACTTCGCCGTCTTTGACGTCCGGCCGCCTCGTTCGGTGCCGAGCCCGGGGCGGGCGCGTTCTGCCTGTACATCTGCTCGGCCATTGCGTGCGATGCCTGCTGCAGTGCGTCGGTCATCCGCTTGATGGCGCCCAGATCCTCGCCCTTCAACGCCTCGCGGACGTCGCTGATGGCGTTTTCCACCGCGCCGGGCGTCTTCCGCCGACAGCTTGCCGCGCTGTTCGTTCAACGTGCGCTCGACCGAATAGGTCAGCGCATCCGCCTGGTTGCGAGCGTCGATGAGCTCGCGACGCGACTTGTCTTCCGCCGCGTGGCTCTCGGCGTCTCTCACCATCCGCTCGACCTCGTCCTTGTTGAGGCCGGACGATCCGGAGATCGTGATCTTCTGCTCCTTGCCCGTCGCGTTGTCCTTTGCCGACACGTTGACGATGCCGTTCGCGTCGATGTCGAACGTGACCTCGATTTGCGGCACCCCGCGCGGCGCGGGAGGCAGCCCGACGAGCTGGAAGCGTCCGAGCGTGCGGTTGTCGCGCGCCAGCGGCCGCTCGCCCTGCAGCACGTGCACTTCGACGTTCGGCTGATTGTCCACCGCGGTCGAGAAGGTCTCGCTCTTCCGCATCGGAATCGTCGTGTTTCGCGCGATGAGCGTCGTCATGACGCCGCCCAGCGTCTCGATGCCGAGCGACAACGGCGTCACATCGAGCAACACCATGTCTTTCACGTCACCCGCCAGCACGCCGCCCTGGATCGCGGCGCCGACCGCCACGACCTCGTCCGGGTTCACGCCCTTGTGCGGCTCCTTGCCGAAGTACTCCTTCACGAGCTGCTGCACTTTGGGCATGCGCGTCGAACCGCCGACGAGCACGACTTCGTCGATCTTCTTCGGATCGAGGCCCGCATCGGCGATGGCCTTCTTCACGGGCTCCATCGTGCGCTGCAACAGATCGTCGACGAGCTGCTCGAGCTTCGCGCGCGTCAGCTTCATCGCGAGGTGCTTGGGACCGCTCTGGTCGGCCGTCACGAACGGCAGATTGATTTCTGTTTCGAGCGCCGACGAGAGCTCGATCTTCGCTTTCTCCGCGGCTTCCTTCAGCCGCTGAACGGCCACGCGATCTTTGGTGAGATCGATGCCGTCGGTCTTCTTGAATTCAGCCGCGATCCAGTCGATGACGCGCTGGTCGAGGTCGTCGCCCCCGAGATGCGTGTCGCCGTTGGTCGACTTCACTTCGACCACGCCCTCGCCCACTTCGAGGACCGAGATGTCGAACGTGCCGCCGCCGAAGTCGTACACCGCGATGGTCTCGTCCTTTTTCTTGTCGAGGCCGTACGCGAGCGCGGCCGCCGTCGGCTCGTTGATGATGCGGAGCACGTTGAGGCCGGCGATCTTGCCGGCGTCCTTCGTCGCCTGGCGCTGCGCGTCGTTGAAGTACGCGGGCACCGTGATGACGGCGTCGGTCACCGGCTCGCCCAGGTAGTCCTCGGCGGCCTGCTTCAGTTTCTGCAGCACGACGGCGGAGATTTCCGGCGGCGAGTATTTCTTGCCTCGCGCCTCGACCCACGCGTCGCCGTTCGCGGACGCCACGATGCGATAGGGCACGCGCTGGTGCTCTTGGACGTTTCCGCGAGCTTGCGCCCCATGAACCGCTTGATCGAGAAAACGGTGTTCTCCGGATTGGTGACGGCCTGGCGCTTCGCGACCTGACCAACCAGCCGCTCACCTTCTTTGGTGAACGCGACGATCGACGGAGTAATCCGCGACCCTTCCTGGTTGACGAGCACTGCGGGCTGGCCACCTTCCATCACCGAGACGACGGAGTTGGTCGTCCCGAGGTCAATTCCAATGACTTTCTTGCCTGGTGTTTTTGCCATGGTGGTAGTCTAGGGAAGATATTAGTGTTTGTCAAGCATGTTATATTAGTCTAATATACTCATATTATAACCGGCTCAGAATCAGCGAGTTGGGGTGGGTCGGAAAGGGGTCGGGAGCGGTTTTCGAGGGTTCCTCTATGAAAACCCCTCCCGACCCCTTATATTTGGGCCGTGAGCGAAATCCGGCTGCTGTTTCTCGGAGACATCGTCGGGAAGCCCGGGCGGGAGCTCGTCCGGAAAGGCCTCCCTTCATTGATAGAGCACTACGCGGTCGACCTGGTGATCGCCAACGCGGAAAACGCCGCCGCAGGCCGAGGCATCACGCGCGAGATCGGCGACCAGTTGCTGAACTGGGGGGTCGATGTCATGACCTCCGGCAACCACATCTGGTCCCAGCGGGAAGCCGTCGACTACATCGGCGCCGAAGCCCGGCTCCTGCGTCCGGCCAACTTCCCCGCCGGCGTGCCTGGCAACGGCAGCTATCTCGCGCGCACCGCGCAGGGCCGCCCGGTCGGCGTGATCAACGTCATGGGCCGCGTCTTCATGCAGGAGCTGGACAATCCGTTCGCGCGCGTCCTCGAAGAAATCGAAGCGCTGCGGGGACGCACGCGCATCATCTTCGTGGACTTCCATGCGGAAGCCACCTCAGAGAAGATCGCGATGGGCTGGCACCTCGACGGCAAAGTCACCGCCGTCGTCGGCACGCACACGCACGTCCAGACCGCCGACGAACAGATCCTGCCGGGCGGTACCGCGTATCTGACCGATGTGGGCATGACCGGGCCGCACGACGGCATCATCGGTGTGGAAAAGGCGGCCGTCCTCGACAAGTTTCTCCGCGGCATGCCGGTGCGCATGGAAACGGCAAGCGGCAACCCGCGCCTCAACGGCATCCTGATTGCGGCCGACGAAGCCACGGGCAAGGCGACATCGATTCAGCGCCTGAGCCTGTCGGCCAGAGAACTGGAACATGAGCTCGCTGTTTGATCTGCCGTTCGACGAACCGGAGTCCGAGCCAAAGGACGCCGCACCTGCCGCGCGCGAGCGTCCGTCGACCCCTCCGGTCGAAGCCGGGTCAGACGGTGAGCAACGTCGAACCGTCGCCGACGCGCGCCGGGACGGACGGTCATCACGGTGAGCGACCTCACGGCGAACATCCGCGACATCCTGGAAAACGCGTACTCCGAGGTCTGGGTCGAAGCAGAAATCTCCAACTGCCGCCTGTGGAATACGGGGCATCTGTACTTCACGCTGAAAGACCCCGCTTCGCAAATCAAAGCGGTCATGTTCCGGTCCGACGTTCGCACGCTGAAGTTCAAGCCCGAAGACGGTCTGCACGTGGTGGTGCGCGGCCGCGTGAGCGTGTACGAGCCCAAGGGTGAATATCAGCTGGTCTGCGAGCGGATGGAGCCGCATGGCCTGGGCGCGTTACAACTCGCGTTCGACCAGTTGAAGAGACGCCTGCACGCGGAGGGCCTGTTCGATGCCGCGCGCAAGCGTGCGCTGCCGGCGTTGCCACGCAAGATCGGCATCGTCACGTCGCTCGACGGCGCGGCGATACGCGACATCCTGAAAGTGCTCGGCCGCCGCTATCCGAACGCACACGTGATCATTCGCCCGGCGCGCGTTCAGGGCGAGGGCGCCGCGGCGGAGGTGGCGCAGGGCATCAGGGACATCGTGAAGATTCCGGGCATCGACGTCGTCATCGTCGGACGCGGCGGCGGCTCGATCGAGGATTTGTGGGCGTTCAACGAAGAACCGGTGGCCAGAGCCATGGCGGCGTCGCCGGTGCCGATCATCTCGGCGGTCGGGCACGAAGTCGACGTCACCATCGCCGACTTCGCGGCCGACGTGCGGGCGCCCACGCCATCGGCCGCGGCCGAAATCGTCGTCGCGCGCAAGGAAGATTTCTGCGGTCATATCGAACGCTTGAGCGATCGTCTGAGCGCCGCGGTGCGCGGATCGATCGCCCGCATGGAATCGAGGATTCACCAGCTCAACCGCAGACCCGGATTCGCGGGCTGGTCCGCCCGCCTTGCGCTGCGGGGACGGCACTGCGCGGAAACCACCCATGCCTTGCGGCATGCGGCGAGGGCGGCGGTCAGCCGCCGGCTGCGGGTGTATCAAGGATTGCGACTGCAGCTCGAGCAGTTCGATCTGCGGCGCCGCCTGGGAAGTGTTCGCGCACGGCTGGTCGGCGTGGACGGCGACTTGCGCGCCGCGGCCAGCCGACGGCATCATCGCGCGGAAGCGCGCCTGCAGACGTGTGCCGCGCGTCTCGACAGCCTGAGCCCGCTCGCCGTGCTCGGCCGCGGATACGCCGTGGTGTGGGACGAGTCTCGCACGCACGTCATTCGCGCGGCCACCGAGGTCAAGCGCGGCGATGCGGTTCGCGTCACGTTGTCCCAGGGAGAATTGGAATGCAAGGTGGTGAAAACTGATGGACTCGACAATTAAGGATTTCGAGGCAGCCATCGCCGAGCTCGAAACCATCGTGAAGAAGCTCGAGGAAGGCGACCTCGCGCTCGAGAAGTCGCTCGAGCTCTACGAGCGTGGCGTGCAGCTGTCGCGCTTCTGCCATACACGGCTGGAAGAAGCCGAGAAGCGTATCGAGATTCTCAACGAGCGCGGCGATCTGCGACCTGCCGGCGCCGCGTTTTCGAAAGACGACAAGTAGCATGCCGGTGGCGTCGCTTTCGGAGTACCTCGATACGCGCCGCGCGCAGATAGACGCGGCGTTGATGCGCTTTCTCCCGGCCGCGCCGGACTGCCCTCCAGGCCTCGAAGCGGCGATGCGGTACAGCCTCGATGCCGGGGGCAAGCGCCTGCGTCCCATCCTGGCGCTGGCCGCTGCGGAAGCGGTCGGCGGTTCGTCGGGCCACACCGAGCAGGCCGTGGCCGCGGCACTACCGGCCGCGTGCGCGGTCGAGCTCATCCACACCTATTCCCTGATTCACGACGACCTTCCGGCGATGGACGATGACTCGCTCAGGCGGGGCCGGCCGACCAACCATGTCGTGCACGGCGAGGGGCTCGCGATTCTGGCAGGCGACGGGCTGCTGACCGAAGCCTTCGCGCTGCTCGCGCTCGAACCGCGCGAGCCGGAGCTGGCGTCGCGAAAGATTCGCGCCATCCAGGTTATCGCGTCGGCGGCCGGTGCCTGCGGCATGGTCGGCGGCCAGGCGATCGATCTTCAGGCCGTCGGGTCTGCGACGAGCTTCGACGAACAGTCGCTGCAGGATATGCACGCCCGCAAGACCGGCGCCCTCATTCGTGCGGCAGCCGTCGCCGGCGCCGTCATGGGCGGTGGAACGGACGCTGCCGTCCGGGCCGTCGAAGAATACGGCCGGCAGCTCGGGCTGGCGTTTCAGATCGTCGATGACATTCTCGACGTCGAGGGCGATGCGCAGGCGCTCGGCAAGACGGCCGGCAAGGACGCGCGCGCCGGCAAACCCACCTATCCGTCGGTCTACGGCCTCGAGGCGTCGCGGCGGCTCGCTGCCGAGCGGCATGAGCACGCCATCGCGGCACTGCGTCCGGCTGGTCTGCAGCAGAGCCGCCTGGCCGATATCGCGTCCTGGGTCGTGAAGCGAAGCAATTGAGCCGCGATTGAAGGTTCGTCTCGATAGTCTGCTCGTCAGCCGTGGCCTGGCGCAGTCGCGCGAACGCGCGACCGCACTGATTCTCTCGGGGGTCGTGCTGGTCAATGGCGAGGCTGCCAGCAAAGCGGGCCAGCAGGTCGCCGACGATGCCGCGGTCGCGCTGAAGGCGCCGGACCATCCGTATGTGGGCCGAGGCGGCATCAAGCTCGCGCACGCGCTCGACGAGTTCGGCATCGCCGTCGAGGGACGCGAAGCGCTCGATATCGGGGCATCCACGGGCGGCTTCACCGACGTGCTGCTGAAGCGCGGGGCCGTACGCGTGGTTGCCTACGACGTCGGCCACGGACAGCTCGATTGGGGACTCCGCAACGATCCGCGCGTCGTGGTCGTCGAGCGCGCCAACGCGCGAACGCTCGAGCCGGGCGACCTGCCTTCGCTCGTCGACATCGTCACAATCGATGTGTCGTTCATCTCCCTGCGGCACATTTTTCCCCGCATTCCCCCGCTGCTCGGAGCCGCCGCCGACGTCGTCGCGCTGGTGAAACCGCAGTTCGAGGCGGGGCGCGCGGAGGTCGGAAAGAAGGGTGTCGTGCGCGACCCGGTCGTGCAGGCGCGGGTGGTCGAAGACGCCGCGCGCGCGGCCGCTGAGGTAGGATTGGTCCGCGCCGCGATGACCGAATCTCCAATCACGGGCGACACGGGCAACCGCGAGTTCTTCCTGCATCTGCGGGTGTCGGAGCCCCGCGACACGGCATGACCGCGGTCGGCATCGTCGCAAAGGCGCGCCTCGAGCGTGCCGCCAGCCATCTCGTGCAAATCGCCTCGTGGCTCGAAGAGCGGCACATCACCCCGGTGTTCGATCCCGACACCGCCGCGCTCGCCGAATCGGCCGGCGCCAACGGCCAGTTCAAGACCGTCGATCGCGACGATCTGCCCCGGCATGTCGACGTCATCGTGGTCCTCGGCGGCGACGGCACGCTGCTCGGAACGGCCGGCCGCATCGCCAAGGCGAAATCCGATATTCCCATCCTCGGCGTCAACTTCGGCAGCCTGGGATTTCTCACCGAAGTGACACTGCCCGAGATTTACGCGTCACTCGAGACGGCGGTGAACGGCACGGCACAGATCGAAGAGCGCATGATGCTGCAGGTCGCGGTCGATGCGGACGGCGGCCGCGTCGCCGATCGGATTGTGCTGAACGACGTCGTCGTCACGCAGGGGGCGCTCTCGCGCATCATCGAGTTGTCGGTGTCGGTCGATGGCGAGTTCATGATGCGCGTCAAAGCCGACGGGCTCATCATCGCCAGCCCGACGGGCACGACGGCCTACAACCTGTCGGCGGGCGGGCCCATCGTGCATCCGCAGGTCGACGGGCTGACGATCACACCCATCGCGCCGCACACGTTGACCAACCGCCCTGTCGTCGTGCCCGGGTCCAGCCAGATTCGCATCCAGCCGCTCATCCGCGACGAACAGAGCGAAGTGTTCGCCACGTTCGACGGGCAGGCACTGCTGCCGCTGAAGAGCGACTACGTCGTCAGCGTCGGCCGCGCGGACAAACCGCTGCGTCTCATCCGCGCCTCGGCCCGGGGATACTTTCAGGTGTTGAGAGAAAAGCTGAAATGGGGAGACGTAACTGAGATCTGAGCTGAGATCACTGAGTCTGTCACATGATCTCTCGTCCGCCGTCCGGATGTTGTAGCCCTCCTCGATCGCCAGCACCCAAATTCGGCCATCACCAATGTCGCCCGTGCGCGCGTGCTTCATGACGACGGCGATGACGTCGTCCACGAGATCGTCCGACACGGCCATTTCAATCATCGTCTTCGGCAGCAGACTAATATCGTATTCGCGGCCGCGATAGACAGCTTTGTGGCCCTTCTGGTGCCCGTGACCCCTCACTTCTGTAATCGTCATGCCCGACACAGACGCCTTTTCGAGGGCTTCACGTACTTCTTCGACCTTGTTTGGTCGAACAATGCACTTTATGAGCTTCATTTGGCCCGCAAATTCTACTGTAAACTTATGTGCCTATGTCGGAGGCCTTCACGGTCATTGTGGGAGCACGCCAACTCCACGACGCTCTCCGTGATAACGCAGGCGCCACGGGCGATGTCCTGACGTTCGGCGACGACGAACCGCTCAAGGCGCTCGAAACGATCGCCGTCCGGCGGCCGCGCATCGTGGCGCGTCGAGCGGCTCTTCGCCGCGACGTCGCGCGGCGCCGCGCTCATCAACCGCATCAAAGCCGATCCCGCTCTTTCCGGGGCCGAAATTCGAATCGTGGCCCACGACGGCACGTATGCGCGCGTGTCGCCGCGCCGGACGCCGCCCGCACAGCCGCTGCCAGCCGGTCGTCCCGCGTCGCAGCGCCCGCAGTCGCGGTCGAAATCGAGTCCGTCATTGAACCGATCGTTCCACCACAACCGGCCGCGAACGATCAGTACTCCATCTCGCGGCGGGCACCGCGGTTTCGCATGCTCGACGGCACCGAAGCACAGGTGGACGGCTCGCTCGCACGCATCGTCGATCTCTCCACGATCGGCGCGCAGATTCTTTCGCCCACACCGCTGAAGCCCGACCAGCTCGTTCGCATCGTGCTCGTCGACGAGCGCGGCGCGGTGCGGTTTCACGGCGCCGTGGCGTGGGCCTCGTTCGAGATTCCGAAGGGGATTTCGCAATACCGGGCGGGGCTGGAATTCAAAGGTGCGGAACTGAAGGTGCTGGACACCTTCTGCCGCCTGCACAAAACGTAAGACCGCCGCTACAGCGCGCCGACGCCGAACCACTCGGCGGCCGCAGATCGCTCCCTGATGATCGTGTCGTTGCGACCCGATCCGGTCGACACGATCGACACCGGCACGCCGCTCACTTCTTCGAGAAATGCGACGTATCGCTGCGCTTCGCGCGGCAGATCGTCGAAGCGCGTCACACCGGAGCTGGGACGTCCCCAGCCTGGCAGCCTCTCGTACACCGGCTCGCATTTCGCGAGCACATTGAGATCGGCCGGCCACTCGGTCAGGACCTGACCGTCGTACTTGTAGCCGGTGCACACGTGAATCGTCGTCGAGGCCGTCGAGGACATCGAGCTTGGTCAAGGCCACGCTGTCGAGGCCGTTGATGCGCGCGGCGTAGCGGGCCACCACGGCGTCGTACCAGCCGCAACGGCGCGGGCGGCCGGTGACCGATCCGAACTCTTTGCCGCTGTCGCGCAGCCGATCGCCGGCGGCCCCGGTCAACTCGGTCGGCATCGGCCCTTCGCCCACGCGCGTGGCGTACGCCTTCACGACCCCCAGCACCCCGTGAATCATCTTCGGGCTCACGCCGAGCCCCGTGCAGACGCCTCCAATCGTCGAATTCGAGGACGTCACGAAGGGATAGGTGCCATGGTCGATGTCGAGCAGGGTGCCCTGGGCGCCTTCGAAAAGGATGGCACGTCCCGCGGCGCTCGTTTTGGCCAGAAACAGCGAAATATCGGTGACCCAGGGCTTCATCCGCTCGCCGTAGGCGAGCATCTGATCGAACAAGGGCCGCCAGTCGAGCTGTCGATTCCTTGATCAGGCGGTTGCGGGCCTGCACGTTCTCGCGGATCTCCTGCTCGAGGCCCGCGCGATCGAACAGGTCGCGCACGCGGATCCCGCGCCGGCCGATCTTGTCTTCGTACGCCGGACCGATTCCGCGCGACGTCGTGCCGATCTTGCGCTCGCCGCGCCGTGCTTCGGACAGCAGGTCGAGCTCGCGGTGATACGGAAGGATCAGATGGGCGCGCTCGCTGACGAGCAGACGGCCGCTGACGTCGTACCCGAGCGTCGCCAGCTCGTCGATCTCCGCGAAGAGGGCCTGCGGATCGATGACGACGCCGTTGCCGATGGCGCAGGTGACGTGGGAATGGAGAATCCCCGACGGCAGAAGCCGGAGGATGATCTTCTTCGTGTCGACGTAGACCGTGTGGCCGGCGTTGTGCCCGCCCTGATAGCGCGCAACGACGGCAAAGCGCGGCGTCAGCAGATCGACGACCTTGCCCTTGCCCTCGTCACCCCACTGCGCACCGAGTACTGCGATGTTCATGGCCGACACATTCTACATTGTTGTGCGTTTTCCCTGAGAATTCCAAAAGCGAACATCCCGAGAAGTTCAATTGACGTTACACGCGACTTGTCAAACAAATTTTTTTTCATTTTCAAATTGACAACGCAGGCGCGCGGTCTTAACTTCTGTCTTTCTTTTTCGCGAACGCCTTCACGCATCTGTGCCCACACACGAATCACTCACGGCGTCCAGACCTTCACTCGAACGGCGCATCCTCGCCGGGTTAGACGCGTCACCATCGCGCATCCCGGTCGTGCTCGGCGACTTCCGCACGGGACGGACGCAACTGCTCTACCGGCTGCGCGACCGCATCGGGCGGACGCAGTGCCAGCACATCGATCTCGAGCGATCGGCGACGACACCCGAGCGCTTCTACAACGCGATCGTCAACGCGTCGCCGTTCAAGGTGCCGGCGCACGTGCAGCCGGCGTCCGCGCGCGAAGCGTTCGACGCCGCGCTCGTATTTTTCGATCAGGCACGTTCCGCGGGCGGCAACGAACCCGCGACGTTCCTCTTCGACGAAGTGCTCGAGCTGCGCACCTTCGAGAGTTTCCCGGGCCTGCGGACGGCGTTGCGGGAACTGCTGAAGACGCTGGCCACCAGCCCGAACCGCTTCGTGCTGACGACGCGCTATGTCTCACGGGCTCATCGACTTCTGAGGGATGCGACGGCCCGGTTCGAGGTCATCCACGTGCCGCCGCTTCGCCCTGGCGGAGGTCCGCGACCTGATGCTGTCGCTCGACGGCGGCCAGATCGCTGTTGCGTGACGAGGTCGGCGCCGACTCGCTGGCGCGCGCGGTTCACACGCTGTCGGACGGCCGCGTCGGATACGCGCGGGCGATCGGCGACGCGCTGAACCGCATGGTCGACGCGCAGGGCGTTGGCGACCCGGTCAGCGCGCTCACATCGCTGCTGTCGCCCGACGGCCGGCTCGCGGCCGCGTGCGCGTCGAGCTACGAGCTGCGCCTGCATCGTGCGCGCGGCTACGGCGCGCTGAAAGCGATTCTGGAAATCCTCGCGCTGGAAGAACCGCTGACCCTCACCGAAGTCGCGCAGCGTCTCAAGCGGACGCCGGGCTCGACCAAGGACTACCTGTCGTGGCTCGAGGATGTCGACCTCATCGTGTCGCAGCGCAAGCGCTACAGCTTCAGCGATCCCCTGCTTCGGGTGTGGGTCAGGCTCTACTGCCGGCCGTCGTGCCCGTCGGATGAAGAGGTCGCTCGCGAAGTGCAGTCCTACGCGCTGAGCCGGCTGCCGCAACAGGAGCCCGCGATGGTCGTCGCCGGCGGCGGCGAGCAGCGACGGCGACGAAGACCGGAAGCCCTGGGGCATCATCGAGATCGATTGAGAGCTCGAGATCGCAGATTCAGATTCTAGATTTCAGATTTCGAGATTCAGCATCGCCAAGGCCAGCCGCGCGGCTTCCTGCTCTGCTTCCTTCTTGCTGCGGCCGGCGCGCTTCGGCCATCGGCCTCCCGCCGATCCGCACCTGCACCTGAAACGTCTTGTGGTGATCGGGACCCACTTCGCCGATGACGGTGTACTCGGGCAGCGGACCGCCGGTCGACTGCACCCGCTCCTGCAGCGCCGACTTGAAATCGTGGAAGGCCGCCGTGGGCGTCTCGCGCCTCGTTGACGAGCTCCTCGAACTGCCGGGCGATGAACGCCGTGGCCTGTTCGATGCCGCCGTCCAGATAAATCGCCGCAATCAGCGCCTCGTAGCCGTCGGCGAGCAGCGCCTGCTTGCGGCGGCCGCCCGTTTTCTCCTCTCCGCGCCCGAGCAGCAGGTGTTCCCCCAGGTCGAGACGCTCCGCGAGCCGGGCGAGCGACGCGGTCGAGACGAGCGTCGCTTTCATCTTCGATTTCCACCCTTCGTCCTGGCTGGGAAACCGCCGGAACAGCAGGTCGGCAATCGCGAAGCCGAGCACCGCGTCGCCGAGAAACTCCAGCGACTCGTTGTCGAACACGCCGCCGCTGACGTCCTCGTTGGCGCGCGAGGTATGCGTCAGCGCGTGCTCGAGCAGGCCCTGATCGCGGAACGTATAGCCGATGCGGCGCTCGAGCGCGGAGAACTCGCCGCGCAGCGGAATCACGCGGCCGCCCGACTGGTCGATGCGATGGCTGTCGATCACCCGGCGGGCTTCGTCGGCCTCCTCGGGCCTCACGGAAATCCTGATTTCGGCGATGCCCGGCGCCACCGACGGGAAATATCGATTGCGGCGCGTCCGACGACACCAGCGACTCGATGCCATGGCTCTCGAGCAGGCCCCGAACGACGCGCGCCTCGATGTCGGACGCGCTCCTGAACACGACCGTCAACTCATGCACTCAATCGACCTTCAGAATCATCATCGTGATGTCGTCGTGCTGCGGCTGCCCCTGCGCGAAGGCCATCACGTTCTCCAGCACGCAATCGCGAATCGCCTCGGGAGAACGGTCGACGTTCGCTTCGAGGCAGGCCGTGAGGCGCTGCTCGCCGAAGCAGTCTCCGTCGCGATCCATCGCTTCGCTGATCCCGTCGGTGAAAAAGAAGAACAGGTCGCCCGGCTGCGAGTGGCAGGGTCAGCTCTTCCAGGAAGCGCTCGAACCGTTCTCCGCCGTCGAGATTCAGGCCCAGCACCATGCCGTCGGGCGCGATGATTTCGGCGCGCCGCGCAGGCCGCCGTTCGAGGCGAATCCTGATGAACGGCGTGTGGCCGGCGCGAGCGCAGGTCAACGTGCGCGCCACCGGATCCACGACCGCATAGGTCATCGTGATGAAGCTGCGGCTGTCGAGATGACGCGAAATGATGCGGTTCGCTTCGATGAGCAGCGCGCGCGGGGAGGTGTAGATGCGGGTCAGCGACAGCATCAAACCCTTCAACTCCGCCATGTACAGCGCCGCCGACGTGCCCTTGCCCGCGACATCGGCGATGAGCAGCCCGACGCGCCCGTCGGGAAGCGGCAGAAAGTCATAGTAGTCGCCGCCGACCTCCTTCGCCGGCGCGCACAGCCCCACCACGCTCATGCCCGGCGACTTCGAACGTGCCCGTGCGGCAGCAGCGACATCTGGATGTCGCGCGCGATGCGCAGCTCCTGTTCGAGCCGCCGCTTCTCGTCCTGCTCGGCGAGCAGATGGTGGATGCGGCCGGTCATGTCGTTGAACGAGGCGGCGAGCGTGCCGAGCTGATCGTCGGATCGGACGGCGATGCGATGCTCGAAGTCGCCGCTCTTGACGCGCTCGGTACCGTCGAAGAGCTCGTCGACCGACGAGGTGATGGTCCGGGCCAGCGCGAGACCGTTGCCGAGCGCCACGACCTCGATGACGAGCAGCAGCACGCCGATGCCGACCAGCACGATGAGCAGCCCCTGCTGAATGCCGACGGGCGCGCCGTCACGAGACCCGCCGAGCCAGTTGTAGAGCGTGGCCACCTCGACGCTCATCCCGATCGTCGTGCGCTCGGATCTCCCCGTCTCCCAGTCCACATAGGTCAGGAACGTCGCGGTGTTGAAGAGCGATCGCGGCCGCGATTCGCCGAGCGTGATGCCCGATACGGCCAGCGCACCTTCGTCCAGCGCCTCGTCCAGCGGCAGATCGATGACGACCGCATAACGCGACCGTCGATCGTTTGGCAGCGCGACCGCTCTGGCGACGGTGGCTTTCTGGATCAGCCCGGAGAAATTGTGGCCGCCCATCCAGGCCGGGAGCGTCTCCGCCGGAACGACCTCGAGCGACACGCCCGGATACCGTGTGGAAATCGCCAACTGGCGGCGCTGAATGATGCCGGCGTGCGCGTCCGGCTCCGATCGTTCGATTTCGAACAGCGTCGTCCGTCCGAAGACGGCCGCCTGCTCGACGAGGCGATCCACGCGTTCGTGGATCGAGATAGGAGCTGACGTCGAAGAACACGAGAAGAAATGCCAGCAGCGAGAAGGTCACGAGCAGCAGGATTGGCACCGCGCCGACGAGCACGTATGAGAGGATCAGCTTTCGGCTGACCCGCCACAACAGGCCCGAGCGGGCGAGCCGCGTGACGCGATAGACCGAGATGGCGGCGAGAACGAGCAGCGCGAAATTGACCGTGCGATCGAGCGCCACCTGCCCGGGTGCGGCCAGCCAGACCAGCACTTTGAGCAGAATCGCGGCGATCCAGAGAGCAGGAATAGCGCGAATGATATCACCCGGCGGTGGACTCTCGAATCCAGCTCAGGTAGGCGTCGCTGCCATCGAGAATCGGCAGGACGATGAACTCGGGCACTTCGTAGTCGTGCAGCTCGAACAGACGCGCCTTCAGCGCGGGCACGCGCGTCTTCGTGGTCTTCATGATGAGCTGCCGTTCCTGTTCGGCCTCCACCTCGCCCTTCCACCGGTAGACCGACTCCATCAGGGCGAGCACGTTGACGCAAGCGGCCAGGCGTTCGCTGACGAGCATCGACGCCAGCTTGTGGCCGTCGGTCATCCGCGAGATGGTCGTCCAGACGACCACGCAGTCGTTTTCCATCGCGTCCCCCTAATTACTGCTTGTACTTCCACCGAAAATGCTGTACTAAGTTAGGGACTTTACTACACCAGAAATGGCAACCCCGCGGCTTCCATCCACCCAGGCTGTCCAACGCGCGCAACGGCGCGGACAGCGCATTCTCGCCGGCCTGTTCTTCTTCGTCGTCTGCGTCCTGGGCGTCGATGCGCTCGTCGGCGATCAGGGGCTGATGGCCACCATCCGGGCGCGCAAACAGTATGATGATCTGGCCGCCGACCTCGCGCGGCTGCGATCCGAGAACGCGGCGCTGCGCGAAGAGGCACGCCGGCTGCGCGAAGACCCGGCCGCGATTGAGGAAATCGCGCGGCGCGAGCTCGGCCTCATGAGCCCCGGAGAGAAATTGTTCATCATTCGCGATACCGACCCCGCCGCCAAGTAAGCCGCCGCCGCATGTCGCAGCTCATCGATTTTGTCCTTCACTTCGATCGACATCTGCTCGAGTTCGTCCAGCAATACGGCACCTGGGTCTACGGCATCCTGTTCGCGATCGTCTTCGCCGAAACCGGCCTGGTCGTCACGCCGTTCCTGCCCGGTGATTCGCTGCTCTTCGCGGTCGGCGCGCTCAGCGCCACGGGCGTGCTGAATCCATGGCTGTGCTACGTGCTGCTCATCGGGCCGCGGTGCTGGGTGACGGCGTGAACTACTCGATCGGCCGCCGCATCGGCCCCCGGCTCCTGGGCCGCGGCGACGGACCGGCGTTTTCGCACCGGCTGATCAATCCCGAGCACGTGAAGCGCGCGCACGAGTTCTTCGAGCAGCATGGCGGAAAGGCGGTCGTGCTCGCCCGATTCGTGCCCATCGTGCGCACCTTCCTGCCCTTCGTGGCGGGTGCCGCCGAGATGAATGCGGGCTCGTTCCTCTTCTACAACATCACTGGCGGCATCGGCTGGGTCACGATCTGCATGGGGGCCGGGTTCCTGTTCGGCAACGTGCCGATCATCAAGGAGAACTTCACGCTGGTGACCATCGGGATCGTGTTCGTCTCAATCCTGCCGATGGTGTTCGAGGTCCTCAAGCACAGACGCCGGGTCTGAAGAGCAAGACCCGGCTACGCATTGCCACATTCTCAATTGAGAATTTCCAATGATCGCCAATTGGCAATCTAGATTGCCAATCGTCAATCGCAAATTTGGCAATGCTGCATCATTCGCCCAGGTAAGCCTCGCGCACGCGCGGGTCGCTCGCCATCTCTGCCGCGGTGCCCTCGAAGATCACGGCTCCGGTCTCGAGCACGTAGCCGCGATCGGAATGCTTCAGCGCGGCGTTGGCGTTCTGCTCGACGAGCAGCACGGTCGTGCCCTCGGCTTTGATCCCGTCGATGGTGTTGAAAATGGTCTGGCAGACGATCGGCGCCAGCCCGAGCGACGGCTCGTCGAGCAGCAGCAGCTTGGGGTGGGACATCAGCGCGCGGGCGATCGCGAGCATCTGCTGCTCGCCTCCCGAAAGCGTGCCCGCGCGCTGCTTGATGCGTTCCTTGAGGCGCGGGAACAGCACGAACCCGCGTTCGAGATCGCGCTTGATGACCGCCTTGTCCTTCGTCAGGTAGGCGCCCATTTCGAGGTTCTCGAGCACGGTGAGGTTCGCGAACACCCCCCGGCCCTCGGGCGCCATCGACACGCCGCGCGCGACCAGCTTGTGCGCGGCACTCCCGGTGATGTCCGTGCCGTCGAAGGTAATCCGGCCGCTCGTGGGCGCCAGCAGGCCGGTGATGGCGCGCAGGGTCGTCGACTTGCCGGCCCCGTTCGCGCCCATCAGCGTCACGACCTCGCCGGCGCGGACCGTCAGCGAGACGTCGCGCAGCGCGTGAATCGCGCCGTAGAAGACGTTCACGTTCTCGAGCGCGAGCATGAACGCCGTCAGCCGCCGCCAAGGTACGCCTCGATGACCTTCGGATTCTTCTGAATCTCGGCGGGCGTGCCGATGGCGATCTCCTCGCCGTAGTCGATGACCTGAATCGTTTCGCAGATGCCCATCACGACCTTCATGTTGTGCTCGACCAGAAGGATCGTCAGCTTCATCTCGTCGCGCAGCCAGCGAATCAGGCGCATGAGCTCGAGCGATTCCTGAGGATTCATCCCGGCCGCCGGCTCGTCGAGCAGCAGCAGCTTCGGTTCGGTCGCCAGCGCGCGCGCGATTTCGAGGCGCCGCTGGCTGCCGTACGGCAGGCTCGTCGCGGGCTCGTCGGCGAACCGTCTCGAGATTGAAGATCTTCAGCAGCGCCATCGCCCGATCGTGCGTCTCTTTCTCTTCCTTGTGATGCCGGCCGGTGCCGAGCACGGCGTCGGGCAGCATCTGTGCGGTCCGCAGGTGATGGGCCGTCATCACGTTCTGCACGACGCTCATGTCGGCGAACAGCCGGATGTTCTGGAACGTGCGCGCCGCCCCCAGCCGCGTAATCTCGTACGGCTTCTTCTTCTCGATGCGCGTGCCGTCGAATTCGATCTCGCCCTCGGTCGGGCAATAGACGCCCGTCAGCACGTTGAACACGGTCGTCTTGCCGGCGCCATTGGGGCCGATGAGGCCGTACAGGGCGAGGCGCGGCACCGTCATTTCCAGCGATTTGACGGCCGTAAGGCCCCCAAACCGCATCGTGACGTCGCGCGTGACGAGCATCGGCGCGTTACTCAAGCGCCGCCCTCCGCTTCGCCGGACGCAGCCAGGCCCACGAGAGCTCGCGACGCCCGAGCAGCCCCTGCGGCCTGAAGATCATCAGCAGGATGAGCAGCAGCGCGTAAATCACCATCCGCAGGCCGGGAAACTCCTGATCGAAGGTCCGCAGCGCTTCGGGGAGGATGGTCAGGATCGACGCGCCGAGCACGGCGCCGGTAATCGAGCCGATGCCGCCGAGCACGATCATCACGATGACTTCGATCGATTTCACGAAATTCAGATTCTGCGGGTTCAGCGGGTTGGCGAACAGCTGGCCCGACAGGCCCCCCGCGATGCCGGCCAGCGCCGCGCTGATGACAAACGCCATCACCTTGTAGCGGGTGGTGTTGATGCCCATGGCCTCGGCCGCAATCTCGTCGCTGCGAATCGCAAACAGCGCGCGCCCGAACGTCGACATGGCGATGTTGCGGGTGATGACGATCGTCAGCACCGCCATGGCGAAGATCCAGAACGTGTTCGTGATGGGGATGGCATCGGTGAATCCCGTCGCGCCGCCCACGGCCGGGATGTTGAGGATGATGACGCGGATGATCTCGCTGAATCCCAGCGTCACGATGGCCAGGTAGTCCCCCTTCAGTCGAAGCGAAGGAATACCGACCAGCAGGCCGGCCACGGCGGCCGCGGCGGCGCCGGCCAGCAGGCTCGGAATCATCACGATCGACCCGCCGAGCGGATCGACCGGCGTGCTGCCTGCCAGCGCCGCGATCGCCCGGCCGTGATAGACGGTCAGGTAGGTCGCCGTGTAGCCGCCGACCGCCATGAACCCGGCATGCCCGATGGAGAACTGCCCTGCCAGGCCGTTAATCAGGTTGAGGCTCACGGCCAGCGTGATGTTGATGCCGATGAGATTGATGATGCGCGCGTAGTACGGATTGATCTGAAAGTCGCCGAACCCGTATTCGAAGATGTAGTTCAGCGCGGCGAGCCCGGCCAGGGTGCCGACGATGAGGGCGATCTTTCTGGCCAGGCTCATGCGCCGCTAGACCTTTTCGGTGACCGACGTCCCGAGAATGCCGGCCGGCCGGAACAGCAGAATCAGGATGAGCACCGCAAATGCCATCGCGTCGCGATAGGTGGAATACGCCGTCGCGGAGATCCAGGTCTCCATCAGCCCGATCAGCATGCCCCCGAGCATGGCGCCCGGAATGTTGCCGATGCCGCCCAGCACGGCCGCGACGAATGCCTTCAACCCGGTCATGAGCCCCATGAGCGGATCGATGCGCGGAATCGAGAGCGCGACGAGCACCCCCGCGACCGCCGCAAGAGCCGACCCGAGCGCGAAGGTGAACGCAATCACGAGATCCGTGTTGATGCCCATGAGCCGCGCCACCGGCAGGTTGAACGAGACCGCGCGCATGGCCTTCCCCATCTTCGTGCGGTGCACGATGAACTCGAGGCCGAACATGAGCACGACGGCGACGACGATAATCATCAGGCTCTGATTGGTCGTCTGCACGCCGCCGAGCGTGTAGGTCTCGGACCGGATCATCTGCGGGAAGAACCGCGGCGTCGCCCCGAACACCACCTGCCCGCCGTACTCGAGCAGCAGCGACACCCCGATGGCCGTGATGAGCGAGGTGAGCCGGGAATGATGCCGCACCGGGCGATACGCGAGCCGCTCGATGAGAATCCCGATGCCCGCGCAAATCGCCATGGCACCCAGCGTGACCGCGATGGCGCCGGGAATCGACGGGTTGGCGTCCATGTTCATCGCGTTGGCGAGGTAATACCCCGCGAACGCGCCGAGCATGTAGACGTCGCCGTGCGCGAAATTGATGAGCCGCAGCACCCCGTACACCATCGTGTAGCCGAGCGCGATGAGTGCGTAAATGGCGCCGAGCGAGAGGCCGTTAATGAACTGTTGGAGGAAGGTATCCACTAATTCGGGTTGATGGTGGTCTTGTAACCATACTTCACATCCCCGTTGACGAACTGGATCTCTTCGATGACGGCCGGCTTCACGACGTTGCGGTCGGCGTTCATCTTGAGCCGCCCGGTGACGCCGGGCACGTCGGCTGCCGCGATCGCGTCGCGCAGCTTCGGCCCCTCCGTGCCCTTGGCGCGCGTGATGGCGTCGGCCAGCACCTTGGCGGCATCGTAACCGAGCGCGGCGATCGAATCGGGCTCGCGATTGAACTTCGCGCGATAGGCCTTCCTGAAGTTCTGCACGATCGGATCGGGGTTCTCGCCGGAGTAGTGGTTCGAGATGAAGGTGTTCTTGAGCGCCTCCCGGCCGTTCTTCAAGGCATCGCCCACCCAGCCGTCACCGCCCAGAATCGGCATCGTCATGCCGAGCTCGCGGGCCTGCCGCACGATGATGGCCGCCTCGGGGTAGTAGCCGGTCGCGAAGATCGCGTCGGGCTTCTGGGCTCGCACCTGCGTCAGAATCGCGCGGAAATCGGCGTCACCCGTGCTGTAGCTCACCGGGTCGAGCACCTGTCCGCCCAGCCCGGTGAAGGTCTTCTGAATCGAGTCGGTGAGCCCCACGGAATAGTCCTGCTGGATGTCTTTCAGCACCGCGACCTTGCGGGCCTTGAGGTCGTTGTAGGCGAATTTGGCCAGCACTTCGCCCTGGAAGGGATCGATGAAACACACGCGGAAGATGTAGTCGCCCACCTGCGTGACCTTCTCGTTGGTCGATGCGGGGGTAATCAGCGGAATCTGATATTTCTGCGCCACGGGCGCGGCGGCCAGCGTGCGGCGGCTCGCCACTTCCCCGAGGACCGCCACGACCTTGTCCTGCGTGATGAGCTTGGTGACCGCGCTCGACGCCTCCTCCGGACGGCTCTGATCGTCCTCGACGAGCATCCTGATCTTGCGTCCCAGGACGCCGCCCGCGTTGTTGATTTCCTCGACGGCGAGCTGGGCGCCCTCGACCGACGACTGTCCGAACGAGGCGCCATCGCCCGTCAGCGACCCGTACATGCCCACCAGAATGTCTCCGGTCGCGCTCTGTTCGGTCGTACCCGATCGGCGCTCGCAGGCCGACGACAGAGCCAGGACGCAGTGCAAAAAAGATGAAGGTCGGACGGCAAAGTTTCATAGGGCGGATTATAAAGGAGTTCTCAGTCTTCGGCTCGATCCAGGAGGGTCAGTGGACACGGCAGAAACCCGGATTCGAACAATTGCGTTGCCGGGTGGAGAACGCATCCCGGCGCTCGGCATCGGCACGTGGAACATGGGCGACCATCGCCAGACGCGCGCCGGCGAGGTGGCCGCGTTGCAGCTGGCCGTCGACCTCGGCATGACGGTCGTCGACACCGCGGAGATGTACGGCAACGGCGCGGCCGAATCGCTCGTCGCCGAGGCGCTGGGCGATCGACGCGAACGGATTTTTCTGGTCAGCAAAGTGCTGCCGCAGCATGCGACCAGGCGCGGCACGATCTCGGCCTGCGAGGCCAGTCTTCGAAGGCTGAATACCGATCGTCTGGACCTGTATTTGCTGCATTGGCGCGGCGGCGTGCCGCTGGAAGACACGCTCGATGCGTTCACCACGTTGAAGCGCGACGGAAAGATCCGCCACTGGGGCGTCAGCAATCTCGACACCGATGACATGAACGAGCTTGCGGCGCTCGGGCCGCACGGCGGAACACCCGCCGTCAACCAGGTGTTGTACAACCTGATGCGCCGCGGCATCGAATTCGACCTGCTGCCATGGTGCGCGCGCGCGCGGCATCCCGATCATGGCGTACTCGCCGCTCGAGCAGTCTCGCTTGTCCACGCACCGTACGCTACGAGTCATAGCCGCACGGCTGGGCCGCACACCTTCGCAGATCGCGCTGGCGTGGGTGCTGCGTCAGCCCGGTGTCATGGCGATTCCGAAGGCAGGCCGTGCCGAGCACGTGCGCGAGAATCGCGCGGCGCTCGATGTGTCGCTCGCGCCCGAAGACATCGCCGAACTGGACAACGCGTTTCCGCCGCCGACACGAAAAAAGCCGCTCGAAATGATTTGATGGTTGAGGAGAGTATCGGTATGATCCCGCTTCCCATGAAGAACATGTGCTTCCGTCTGATCGCATTGCCATTGCTGTTTGTCGTCCTCGCCACGTCCCGCACGTGCGGCGCAGGACAAGCCGTTTGAACCTGTGTCCGGGCAGCCTGGCAAGGACGTGGTCTGGGTGCCGACGCCTCAGGAACTGGTCGAGAAAATGCTCGACATGGCGAAGGTGACGCCGCAGGACATCGTCATCGACCTCGGCTCGGGGGACGGGCGCAACGTGATTGCCGCGGCCAAGCGCGGCGCGCGCGCGTTCGGCTTCGAGTTCAACCCCGACATGGTGGCGCTCTCGCGCCGCCGCGCGAAGGAAGCGGGCGTGTCCGATCGCGCGACGTTTGTCGAAGGGGACATGTTCGAGGCCGATATCTCGAAGGCCACGGTGCTCGCGCTGTTTCTTCTGCCGAGCAACCTCGACAAGCTCGCGCCGAAGTTCATGACGCTCAAGCCCGGCACCCGGATCGTCAACAACACGTTCAACGTGACGGGCTGGGACGCGGATCAGTCTGAAACCATCGAAGGCAGCTGCACCAGCTGGTGCACGTCGATGCTGAACATCGTGCCCGCGCGCGTCGCCGGCACGTGGCGCATGGGCAGCGGCGACCTGACGCTGACGCAGAATTTCCAGATGGTGACGGGCACGCTCGGCACGAACGCCGTCTCCGGCCGCCTGAACGGCGAGCAGATCTCCTTCAAAGTCGGCGACACGCAATACACCGGCAAGGTGAGCGGCGATCGCATGGAAGGCACCGCGACCACCGCCGGCAAGGCTCAGAGCTGGAGCGCGACGCGAGGCAAATGAATCTAAAACTAAAATCTAAAAACTAGAATCTGAAACCTTGAATCTAGAGATCTTCAGATCAAGATTTTAGATTCTAGTTTCTAGATTTTAGTTTCTAGATTCACGTATCTCCTAGCGTTCCGCGATGATCCTCGGAACGCTCATCAGACCCGAGGGCAGCGGCGTGAACGCGTCCATATCCTGAAGCCTGAACCGCTGCCCGAACTGCTCGGACACCGCACGCACATCGGGAACCCTGCCACCTTCGGCGAGCATGTTGATCGCCGTGTTGTAGACCTCGAGGCGGATCTCGTTCGAACCGCTCCGCAGGTACGGCGTAATCTCGATGCGATACGGGGGCGCCCACAGCGTTCCCGCGCGGCGATCGTTCACGAACACCGTTGCCGCGTCCCTGATTGGCGCGCTGACCACCGCCGCGAACGAGTTGCCGCGCATCGTGCCATCCGCGAGCGCCTCGCGATCCACAGCAGCCGCTGGACCGAAGTCGAGGTAGACGCGCGCACCGTCGGCCGAAAACTGCGGTGGCGCCTGCCACCTATGACGGTAGACCGCCGTGCCCGAGTAATAGCGCGTGTCAGAGGAGTCGGCCCACGAATATGGCAGTGACGCATCACCCATCCCGATGCCAACGCCACTGCTGCCGCGCCCAGGCTCGTTCGACGCGGCCCCGCGCGACAGGAACGTGATGGACCACGGCGACCTCAGTTCGGCCGTGGCGAGCGCCGTGCGCGTGGTCCTGAGCGGCGCGCGACTCTCGCGCGCGCGGAATACGACGATGCGCGAGGCGTAGGCATCGAAGTCGAGCGCGACCTCGCCCGAACGTGCCTCGACGCGCTCGGTCGCCCCGGTCATCGGATCCCAGAGCTCGGCGTACGCGGTCGCCGATCGAAAGCGCGCGGTGACCTGATGCGAGCGATTGCTGGTGTTCGCCAGGAAATACACCTGCGCGTCGCCGAGATCGCGGTGCACGAATCCAATCTCCCCGACCGCCGGCGTCAGCGTCACGATCCGGCTGCACCGCCTCGCGCAGCGCGCGCTGCAGATCTTCCGCGCGCTACCGGCCGCAGAGAAGGCCAATCGCCTTCGGGAAGCCGATCGACGGCGATCATCTTTCCGCCGTCGCGAACATATCCGGTCAGCCATTGCCTTGTCGCGTCCGGCATCCAGCGGACGCCTGGCAGGACAATCGCCTTGTAGCCGCGGCTCCGGGCTTCGTTCAGCGTCGCGTCGTCGAAGACGTCGAAGCTGTATCCGCTATCGAGAATCGTCGGCACCAGCGACGGCGGCAAGGCGCCGTTCACAGCCGCCCACAGATTCAGGTAGGCACCGGTCCCCGGCCGCATGGCCGCGCGTGCATCGCCGGTCGGCGCATAGACCGCGATGTCAGCGACCGGTGTGCCCTGACGCAGCAGGAAACTCACGCGCTGGAGGTAGGCCGACAGGTCGGGCATGACCGGCCACCAGGGATTCTTGTCGGTGAACACACCGGCCGCGTAGAACGGCCAACCCGGGTGTGCCTGCCTGCGGCGGCGATGCCGGCCATCCATGACCGATCAGTTGATTGATGCCGGAGAGAAAGTGCTGATCGGCTTCACCCTTGATATCGAGCGGTGTCGCGCGGAACGCCGGCGAATGAATCCACGTCCACGTCTCGGAAGCGGCAACCGGCCTGCCGAACAGATGCGCGGCTGACGCCGCCCATCGCGCCCGCGACAGCATGCGCCACTCGAATCCTTCTCCGTCGAACAGGTCAGCGAAGCGGAAGCTCGACAACGCCGCCGGCGGCGTGCCGTAGCCCTGGATGCGGAACTGCACGTTGTTCTTGCGCGACCAGTCGCGAATCGGAACCAGGAATCGCTCTTCGTACAGCTCCGTGAGCGTCTGCCCCGACGTCGCGCCGGACCGCCCGCGATCGCTCGCCGGTGTCGTACTCGAGCATCGGCAGCAACGGACGCAAATCGTATCCGCGCCGCTTCTGAAATTCCGCGAACATGTCGGGCGTCCAGTCCGCGTCGTACACCTCGAGGCTGTCGCAGAAGATCGCGTGGATCCCGCCGGGCCCTGCCGCCGCGACGAGCTTGTCGCCCACCTCGCGCAGGTGGGTCTCGATCGCCGAACGTGAATAGTGATCGAGCACATACCCTTCGGCGCCAAGCGCCGGACGTTTCACGACCTGGCCGGTCCGGCCGGCGAAAAAGAACAGGATGGTGCGCGGGCCCGGACCCGCCGGGATCCGTATCGGACCGGTTCCCGAAACATCGAGCGGCTGAAACGTGCCGGCGTCGACCTCGCGTACTGCGCCGCGACCGACAAAGGCGGCGACGAGCTGCTCGTGCTCGTACGGAGCAGGACGCGCCAGTTGCGTCACGTCGGGCGTGATTTCGCGCCGATCCGATCGCAGACGCATCGAGGCCAGTGAGGGTGTGATATGAGGGCCGCCGAACGACCAGCCGCTGCCCAGCGTGACGTCCATGCGCATCCCGAGCTCGCGCGCTTTCCGTGCGGTAAAACCAATGAGGTCGAGATACTCGGGCGACAGATACCGGTAGTTGCGGATGCCCCGCGCCGGATCGTCCACCGCCATGGGATAGACCGTCGCGATCTCGAAACCGCCGATGCCCCCTTCCTTCATGCGGCGCATCTCGTTTTCGATCTGCTCGCGGGTGACCGAGGGCCCGAACCACCACCAGCGCATCATGATGCGGCTGTCGTCGGGAGGCGTCCTGAAGGCCTGTTCGAGCGCAGCCGATGCGCCACCAGCCTGCCTGGCCGACAACGCCGGCGCTCCCCGTCTGCCACGCTACGGCCAGTGCGGCCGCTACCAAGAGCCCTCGCCTGACACCCATTCAGGTCCCCCCTTTGTCGGATCAGGCCCGATTCTACGCGTCACGTCCTTATTTTGAACACGTTCAAAATATGACTTGACCGCCCGCGGGGATGCTCCTACTCTTTGAACATGTTCAAAGACGGCGCGGTTCGCGCCATTCCCAAGCGTGCCGGGAGCGAAGAAACGCGCCGCCAGATTCTCGACACGGCGCTTCAGCTCTTCCGGCAGCGTGGCTTCGAGGAAACCACCGTCCGCGATATCGCGAGCGGCGCCGGACTCTCACTGGGCGCGGCGTACTACTACTTCCCCAGCAAGGAGGCCATCGTCGCGGCCTACTACGACTACGTGCAGCAGGAACACCTCAGCCGTTCCCGCGAGGCGTTTGCCCGGACAAACGATTTACGAGCACGGCTGCGCGCCGCGCTCCACACCAAGATCGACATCATGGAGCACGATCGACGCACTGCTGCGTGCGCTGTTTCGCTATGGCGGCGATCCCACCCACCCGCTGTCCTGGTTTGGTCCGGCAACCAGCGAGCAGCGCCGGCTCAGCATTGCCGTGTTCGAGGAGGCCATCGCCGGGGAACGCTTACCCGACGATGTGCGCGAGGCCACGCCCACGTTGTTGTGGACCCTCCACATGGGCCTCGTGTTGTTCTTTCTGCACGACAACTCCCCCAACCAGCAGCGAACGAGAAAGCTGATTGACGCGTCGGTGGCTTTCGTCGTCGACGTCAGGCGCATTGCGACATCGGCGCTTCTGCGGCCGATGCGGCGACGGGTGATGAGCATCCTGCGCGACGCGGGATTGCTCGGCGAGACAGGAGGTCTTATCGTGACCACCGAATGGCGACCGTGACGATCAAGCTTGGCATCGTCGTCTTGCTCGCGGCGCGGTCGTCATCGGTCCGCGTGACGCCGGCATCAGTCTCTGGATGGCTCGGCTGTTGATTCTTCGGCATCGGCGTCTTCAACGTCCTGGTCAGCGTTCCCGGCACCTACGGGATTCGAACCGCCGCCGTGGCGGCCTCGTTTGCCGCGCTGCTCGTGCCCGCCGCCCACGGGCTTGTCCTGCTCTTCTGGCTGATCTGGCCGCCGGCTTTTCTCGTGGCGTGGGCGCTGGCCATTCGAGTGTGGACGAAGATGGCTACATCCAGGGTGCCGAACACGAGAACGTGTTTTCTCCCGCCCGCATAAAGGGCGCCGCGCTCATCGTGGCTGTCGCGGTCGCGTCGCTCGCCTACAAGCTGATTTTTACCAGCAGCTGCAGCAGACCGCCGCGCTGTTTGTCGGCGTTCCGGCGCTCCTGGCGATTGTCGTCGTGCTGTTCGTCTCGCCGCGATCGGCAACCGGCGTCGCGTGCAAAGCGGTCACGGTGGGATTGCTGGTCTCGTTCCTCTTCCTTGGTGAGGGCGTGCTGTGCGTCGTGATGTCGGCCCCGATTTTCTATGGCGTGGCGGTGGCCGTGGCCGCAGGAATGAGCGCCGCTCGACGCCGGCGTATCGACGATCCGACACGCACGATGTACTCGAGCCTTGTGCTCCTGGCGGTCCTTGTCTCGAGCCTGGAGGGTGTGTCGAGCTCGCTTTCATTCGACCGCCGGGAGTCCGTGACGGCCGAGAGAATCGTAACTGCGCCGGCCAGGGACATTCAGCGTGCAGTCCTGGAGCCGCCGCGGTTCGAACGCGTCATGCCTGTACGAGCTTCTGGCAGGATTTCCCCGGCCAATGTCGGTCCATCGTGGACGCCGGTGCGACCCGCTGGATCATTCGGATGCGCGGCGGCGAGATGCGGCTCGACGGCATGGAGCCGCGGGCCGGCGATCTCGTTTTGCGCCTCGAAGAATCACGCCCTGGTCTCGTCCGCTGGTCGGCTGTTTCCGATAACAGCCATATGACGCACTTCCTGACGTGGCGCGCCGCGACCGTGGAATGGCAGGCCATCGATCCACAGACAACGAAGGTCACCTGGACGCTGCAGTACGACCGCGGCCTCGACCCTGCGTGGTATTTCGGTCCGTGGGAGAGGTACGTCGCGGGCATCGCGGCTGGCTATCTGATCGACGCCGTGGCAACCCCATGATCACCGCCGACCCGTACCTCGTCGTCCGTGCCGCGTCGATCTATGTGACGGCGCTACTCACAATCGCCGCCTGGCTGCACTGGAAAAAGGCTCCGGAGCTATTTCGCGACGCACGAAAAAGGCTCCCGGAGCCTTTTTCGCCGGCGCACTGCTGGCCTTTGCGTGGAATCTGCCGGTCCTGCTCCTCGTCAACGTGGCGGCACAGCGCTTCGGCTGGTGGCAATTCGACGCGCAGGGCGGCTTGTTGCTGGGGGTTCCGGTCGATTTTCTGCTCGCATGGGTATGGCTGTGGAGTGTCGTTCCATTGCTCGCGTTTGAAGCGCTCGCCATCGGCGCAATCGCGATCGTCGCGTTGGCGTTCGATCTCATCCTGATGCCCGCCGCGGCACCAGTGCTGCGCCTCGGACCCATGTGGCTGGTTGGTGAGGTCGTCGCGCTCGCGGCCGGACTCGTCCCGGGCCTGCTGCTCGCCCGAATGACGATGCGAGACGAACGCCTGCCGGAACGTGCTGTTCTTCAAGTGATCGCGTTCTCGGGGCTCATGTTATTCGTGCTGCCGGCGATCGTGGTCGAAGCCACGGGTGCCTGTTGGATACGGCATTCGAACGCCCCATCTGGCAACTCAGCCTCATCATGCAATGCCTCGCCATCCCCGCCGTCATCGGGTTGTCGGCGGTGCAGGAATTCGTGATTCGCGGCGGCGGGACGCCGGTCCCCTATGATCCGCCCAAACGGCTCGTGACGACCGGCATATACGCGTACGTTCGAAATCCCATGCAGTTGTCGGCGGTCCTGCTGCTCTGCCTGCTGGGTCTGGCGTTGCAGAATTTCTGGCTCGCAGGCGCCGGCATCATGGCGCACATCTATTCAGCAGGGCTCGCGGGCTGGGACGAAGACGACGATCTGCACAAGCGCTTCGGAAGTGCGTGGACCACGTATCGACGCGGAGTACGGGCGTGGTGGCCGCGAGTCCGGCCGTGGCGCCGCGACGATCGAGACGATCTGCCTCTACGTCGCGGAGAGCTGTGGCATGTGCAGCGAGGTGGGCCGCTGGTTTCAACACCGCGGCGTGCACGGCCTCGCGATTGTTCCCGCCGAAACGCATCCGTCTCGCGCGCTGACGCGGATCACCTACGAATCGAGCGACGGCGCCTACACGGCCTCGGGCATCGAAGCCGTCGCGCGAGCGCTCGAGCACGTGCACATCGGATGGGCGTTCATCGCCTGTGTCCTTCGGCTCCCGGTCGTACGACCATTCATCCAGCTGCTCGTCGACGCCTCTGGCGGTGGACCGCGCAGGATCGCTCCGCGGCCCGCATTCACTCGACAGATTTGTAGTCAGCAGGCGCCTCTGATAAGGACGGACCCGCGAGTGGGTCGCGCGGAAAGTCTGCCTGTGGGATGACTTTTCGCAGACTTGCAGACTTTCGTCTGCCGGAGCCGCCACTCCGCGTGCGCGCCTGCGATTTTCCCTAACAAAACCGCGGGATATTTGGCATGGATCGTTCTTGCTGGTCAAAGGATACGTCCGCCGATCGCGAACAGAATCGGGGCGGGCGCCAGCCAGGAGGACCCTTCGATGTCAGTCGTGCCACCACCACAGCCCGGGCGTGCGAACAGCCCGCAGGGGCCGTGGGACCGGCGAAGCGCTGCCGAGCTGTTGCAAGCCAACTTTCGAACCACTATGCGTGGCTTCGACCGTGAGGAAGTGCGTGCGGCTCTCGAAAGCGTCGCGGCCGACTATCGTGTGCTTCAGCTGCAGAACGCATCGCTCCAGCGCCAGCTTGCCGATCTCGAAGCCGTCCTGCAGGCCTACCAGGACGACACACTCAGACGGCGGCGCCGCGCTGACCGACAGTCAGGCGCTTCAGCGCGCCAACAGCGAAGCACGAGCGATCCTCATGGGTGCCTATACCCAGGCCGAGGAAACGATGGCGCGCGTCACGGCACTGACGAAGGATGCCGAACGCCCTCTCGAAAAGATCGAACACGATCAGAATTTCCGGGTTCTGCTGGCTTCCACCGTCTCCGAGCTGATGGCGATCGTCAAAGCGGCCGAGCAGAATCCCTATGATTTCGCGACGCCGCCGCCCGCGGCGCCGCCGTTGCTGCTCGAGGCCAACACAACGCGAGTGACCTCGCCAGTGCTGGACGCCGAGCCGATCGCCAAGGCCGATCCCGTCGGGCACGTGCCTTTTGTGCCGCGCGTGCAAGAGCCGGTCGTGCCAGTTGTCACGACGAGCCCGCGGCGTTCGTGCAGTACGAAAGCCCCTTGTCGCTCGCGCAGGACCAGCCCACGCACGTAAGCGAACCTGACTCGATCGCTTCGATCGGGTCGAGCCGGCCCCGCGAAGCGCGCTGGTGCCGCTCGACTTCGTTCCCCGTACCCAGCGACGCGGCCTCATGTGCTGTCGAAGCGCATTCCGACGCACCAGCCCCGGTCGATCCGATGGACGCCATCCTGAAGGCGCTCGACAAGGCCATGGTCGAAATACCCACCCTGCGGCGGGAGTAGCCCGGGGGCGCCAAATGTCTGCCGCCCATGGGTAGTGCCGACAAAAGTTCGCAATCCAAAGGTTTTTTCGGCAAAACACCGCAGATTTCGGGCTAAACGACCCGGCGAACGGGGCATGCGAGTTGCTATTTGCGCTTCATGCTCGTTCTCCAGGCTCAGTGTGGGCCTTTACTGGCGCGTGCCCGGCGCGAATTGCTGATGACCCGACTAATCATCGTCGCTCAAATCTGTCTGCTGCCCTTGACGTTGTTGCTGGGAGCCCCTCGCGCCGTTCACGCGCAGGAAACCTGGACGACGCTGCCGACCATCACAACTTCGGATACCACCGGCGAAAAACCCCAGTCGAAAGTCTGGTTCCACGGACATACGTGGTGGGCCGTGCTTCCGACTAACGCCGTTGCACCAACCGGCACATGGCTCTTCCGGCTTGAACCGAACAGCACATGGACGCCAGTGCTCCAGTTGACCTCGCTGAAAGGGAAGGCCGACGCCAAGGCCATCGGCAACATCACGCACGTGCTCGTCGATGGCCCCAGCACAGCGCAGGTGGTGTCCATCGAGTACGTCCCCCGTCGAATACCTATCAACTCTGGTCGGTGCGTCCCGACGCCGACAGCGGTCAACGCCGGGGAGACCGGAACGATCGCCGTCGATTCGACCGGCAGGATGTGGCTGGCCACTGAGAGCCTGACCTTCGTCGAGGTTTACTACAGCGACTATCCGTACACGTCCTTTTCGGGCCCGACCTACCTGGCCACCGATACCGATGGCGGCGACATCAATGCCGTCGTTGCGCTCCCGAACAATTCGATCGGCGTGTTCTGGTCGAACTTCGCCTTGCAACGGTGGGGATTCAGGGTTCATGTGGATGGAACGGATCCGACGGTGTGGCTGGCCGATGAAACGCCGCGCTGGCGTTCCATCCCAACCAGGAGATGACCGACGACCATATGAACCTGACCGTCGGATCCGACGGCACCGTGTATGCGGCCGTGAAAGCCGGGCACGCGTCGAGCTCGGTTCCCCTGCTCTATCTCATGGTGCGCCACCCGCAGCCGGGCGGCTACGGCGGCACCTGGGACGACCTCTACGGTTTCAGCAGCAATGGAACCCGGCCGATCGTGCAGCTGAACGAAGACATCCAGAAGCTGCGGGTCTTCTACAGCGCCGCGGCGGCATTTTCATGCGCGAGTCCGCGCGCTGGCCCATCAGCTTCGGGCCCGCAGAACTGTTGCTCTCGGGCACGATGAACGATCCCACGGGAACGAAGGAGTGCCTGGGCCGGCCGCCTCGTCGTGCTCGCCTCGAACGGCGGCACGCACGGCGTCCTGATGACCACCACGCCTGGTCTCGTCGGCTACTGGAAGATGGAAGAAGGAAGCGGCACCCAGCTCAAGGATTCGTCCGGGTGGGGCAACAACGCCGTCACCTCGGGCAGCCCGGCCTGGGTGCCTGTGCTGAACGGGTTTGCATTGAATCTCGACGGCTCGACGCATGCGGTGGTGTCGGATCAGGCGAACCTCAACGCCACGACCGCGCTGAGCCTCGCCGCGTGGGTGAAGCCCAATCTTCTGGCCACTCAGGACCTGATCAGCCGGGCGATCTTCGGCACCACCGACGGCTACGCGCTGTCGCTGCTGTCGAACGGCAAGGCCGCCGTGCATTTCAATCAGGCGTCGTTCGCCGATATCTATCGAGTGACGTCGACGACATCGTACCCCACGAGTGGTAACACCTGGATGCACGTCGCCGCCACCTATGACGGCAGCACGATGCGACTCTACATCAACGGCGTCGAAGAGAACTGGACGCCGGGGCCTGCAGCCATTACGGCGAGCGCGCTCAGCCTGGGCATCGCCGGGCAGAGCAACGGCTCGCGCCGCTTCCGCGGTGACATGGACGACGTGCGCGTCTACAACCGCGCGCTGACGCCCACCGAAGTTGCCGCGCTGGCCAACAGCGGTCCGGTGAAAGCCGACCTGATGGTCACCAAGAGCGATTCGGCCACGACGGTCTACAGCGGCCTCTCGACGGTCACCTACAACATTCAGGTCACCAACCTCGGTCCGAGCAACGTCGCGGCGGCAACGGTCTCCGACAGCGTTTCCAGCAAGCTGACAGGTGTGACATGGACGTGCACCGCCTCATCCGGTTCGAGCTGCAGCCGCGTCGGGCTCGGGCAACATCAACGATGCGATAAGCCTCGAGGCCGGCGACAGTGCCTTCTACACGCTCCAAGGCACAGTGTCCGCCAGCGCAACCGGCACGCTGAGCAACACGCGTCGGTCGAGCGCACCGGGCGTCAACGATCCGGTGCCCGGCAACAACAGCGCGACCGACGTTGACACCATCGAGCAGGCCGTCGCGCCGTCGATCAGCGTTCAGCCCGCGAACGTGACGGTCACGCAGCCGAACTCGGCCACCTTCTCGGTCACCGCCTCGGGGACGGCACCGCTGTCGTACCAGTGGCGCCGGAATGGTGTCGCCATCTCTGGTGCCATCAGCTCGTCGTACGTGCTGAATCCGACCTCGGCTGCCGCCGACAACGGCGCGCAGTATTCAGTCGTTGTGTCCAATATCGCCGGCAACGTGACGAGCACGAACGCGACGCTGACCGTCAACGTCGACGCCGAGCATCACGACGCAGCCCGCGTCGACAACGGTCATTGCGCCGAACCAGGCCACCTTCACCGTCGTCGCGGCCGGCACGGCCCCGCTGAGCTATCAGTGGCGGCGTAATGGCGCGAACATCAGCGGCGCAACGAACGCGACCTACGTCCTGAACCCGACCGCCGGCACCGACAGCGGCGCCGTGTTCAGCGTCGTCGTGACCAACGTCGCGGGATCGGTGACGAGCGGGAACGCCACGCTCACCGTCAACCTCGTCCCCAGCATCACCACGCAGCCGGCAAACGTCACCGTCACTGCGCCAGCGGCGGCGAGCTTCTCGGTTGTCGCGACCGGGACCGCGCCGCTGAGCTATCAGTGGCGGCGCAATGGGACCAACATCAGCGGCGCGACCAATGCATCGTATGTGCTGAATCCAACCGCCGCGTCCGACCACGGCGCGCAGTTCAGCGTCGTCGTCACGAACGTGGCGGGATCCGTCACCAGCGCTGCGGCGATCCTGACGATTTCGGGAGCTGCAGCACCCTCGATCACGACTCAACCGTCGAGCGTCACGGTCACCGCGCCGGCCGCAGCGAACTTCTCGGTCGTGGCGACGGGCAATGCGCCGCTCAGCTATCAGTGGAAGCGGAACGGCACGAACATCAGCGGGGCCACCAGCTCCAGCTACTCGCTCAACCCCACGGCGGTCACCGACACCGGCGCGCAGTTCACTGTGGTCGTGTCGAATGCCGCAGGCAGCGTGACCAGCTCGATAGCGAACCTCACCGTGAACAGCTCCGGCGGTGGTGGTGGTCCGAGCGGGCCGATCTTCGACGTCCACTTCGATACGACTGCCGACGGGTTCACCTACCTCGACGACACGTTCCGGGGCACCAGCAAGCCGAACTACGCCAGCGGTAACTACATCGCGTCGGGGGCGTACACCGGCGGCGGGCTGCGAGTCCTGATCGGTGGAATCAACAGTCAGAACATCCAGGGCATGTCCGGCGGCTGGCGGCGCAGCTTCACTCTGGCCGCTCCCACCACGCTGACGATCTCGTTCCGCTATCGCCTGACCGAGCAGAACACGTACGAGACCGACGAGTACAGCCAGGCGCTCTTCAGCCTGGACAGCACGCTGATCGGCATTCCGCCCAACGACTACCTTGCGCAGGTGGTCGGCGGCGGCGCCCTCTCGACTGGCTGGCAGCTCGCGCAGTTCAACCTTGGGACCGTCCCAGCCGGCAGCCACACGATCACGCTCGGCGGCTTCAACAACCAGAAGACGTATCCCGACGAGTTCGTCGAGATGTTCTTCGACGATGTGCTGCTGGCAGCGGTGGTGCCGATTCCGCCGAGCATCACGACGCAGCCGGCGAATCGTCACGGTTACCCAGCCTGCCGCGGCGAATTTCTCGGTGGTCGCCACCGGTGATGCGCCACTCAATTATCAGTGGCGGCGCAACGGCGTGAACATCAGCGGCGCCACCAGCGCGAGCTACTCGCTGAACCCGACGTCGGCTGCGGCCGACAACGGCGCGCAGTTCAGCGTCCTGGTGGTCAACGGCGCGGGCTCGGCAACGAGCGCGACCGCCACGCTCACCGTGAACCCGCCGCCTGTGCCGCCCAGCATCACGACGCAGCCGGCGAGCCTCACGGTGACGGCGCCAGGCGCGGCAAACTTCTCGGTTGTCGCGACCGGTGACGCTCCGCTGAGCTATCAGTGGAAGCGCAACGGCGTGAACATCGGCGGCGCCACGAGCGCCAGCTACGCGCTGAACCCGACGGCCGTCAGCGACAGCGGCGCGCAATTCAGTGTGGTGATCTCGAACGCAGTGGGCAACCGTCACCAGCGCGGTCGCGACGCTCACGGTCAACCCGCCATCGGTGCCGCCAAGCATCACGACGCAACCGGCCAGCGTCACCGTGACGGCGCCGAATGCGGCGAACTTCTCGGTCGTCGCGACGGGTGATGCGCCCCTCAGCTATCAGTGGAAGCGCAACGGCGTGAACATCGGCGGCGCCACCAGCTCGACGCTACTCGCTGAACCCGACGGCGGTCAGCGACAGCGGCTCGCAGTTCACGTGGTCGTCTCGAACGCCGTCGGGCACCGTGACGAGCGCGATCGCCACGCTGACGGTCAACGCGGCGCCGGTGCCGCCGAGCATCACCACGCAGCCGGCGAACGTGACGGTCACCGAGCCCGCGGGCGCGGGCTTCTCGGTCGCCGCAACAGGTACGCACCGCTGAGCTATCAGTGGCGTCGCAATGGCGTCGACATCGGCGGCGCCACCAGCTCCAGCTACACGCTGAACGCCAACGGCAGCGCGTCCGATAGCGGAGCGCACTTCGACGTCGTCGTGTCGAATGCCGCCGGCACCGTGACCAGCACGGCTGCCATGCTGACGGTGCTCAGCGGTGGCGGCGGCGGCGGAACTCGCTCTTCGACGTTCACTTCACCACCGATGCAGACGGGTTCACCTACCAGGACGACCAGTTCCGCGGCACGAACGAGCCGAACTATGCGGCCGGCAATTACATCGCCTCGGGCGGGTTCACCGGCGGCGCGCTGCGCGTGGCGATTGGCGGCATCAACAGCCAGAACGTCACGAACATGTCGGGCGGCTGGCATCGCAGCTTCACGCTCGGGGTCCCGACGGCTGTTACCCTCTCGTTCCGGTATCGGCTGACTGAAACGGCCGAGTACGAAGCAGACGAGTTCAGCCAGATGCTGGTGAGCGTCGATGGCGTGCTCCATGGCATCTCCCCGAACGACTACATCGCTCAGGTCGTCGGCGGCGGGCCCCACGACCACGGGATGGCAGCTCGTTCAGATCAACCTGGGGACGCTCGCGGCCGGCACGCACACCGTGGCGCTCGGCGGATACAACAACCAGAAGACGTATCCCGACGAGAGCGTCGAGGTCCTCATCGACGACGTGGCCGTCATCGACTCGACGCCGGCGCCGCCGAGCATCACGACCCAACCGGCGAGCCTGACCGTGACGGCACCAAACGCCGCCGGCTTCTCTGTCGTCGCGAGCGGTGCGGCGCCCCTGAGCTATCAGTGGCGGCGCAGCGGCGTGCCGATCAGCGGCGCCACGGCGTCCAGCTACACGCTGAACCCCACCGCGGTGTCTGACAGCGGTGCGCAGTTCGATGTCGTCGTGTCCAACCCGGGCGGCACGGCCACGAGCACCGCGGCCACGCTGACCGTGAACCCGGCGCCGGTGCCGCCGAGCATCACGACGCAGCCCGCGAGCCTCACCGTGACGGCGCCGAGCGCCGCGAACTTCTCGGTCGTCGCCACCGGCGATGCCCCGCTCAGCTACCAGTGGCGGCGCAACGGCGTTGCCATCAGCGGGGCCACCAGCGCGACCTACGCGGTAAATCCCACGGCTGTCGCTGACACCGGCTCCCTGGACGTCGTCGTCTCGAACGGCGCCGGCACGGTCACCAGCAACGCCGCAACGCTGACGGTGAATCCGACGCCGGTACCGCCGAGCATCACCACGCAGCCGGCGAATCTCGACGGTGACGGCACCGAACGCCGCGAATTTCTCGGTCGTCGCCACCGGCGATGCGCCGCTCAGCTACCAGTGGCGGCGCAACGGCAGCGCGATCAGTGGTGCCACGAGCGCCAGCTACGCGCTGAATCCCACGGCGGTGGCCGACAACGGCGCCCTGTTCGACGTGATCGTCTCGAACGGCGCCGGCACGGCCACCAGCACCGTTGCCACGCTGACGGTGAATCCGGCACCGGTGCCGCCCAGCATCACCACGCAGCCGGCGAGCCTGACGGTGACGGCACCGAACGCCGCGAATTTCTCGGTGGTCGCCACCGGCGATGCGCCGCTCAGCTACCAGTGGCGGCGTAACGGCACCGCCATCAGCGGCGCCACCAGCGCGAGCTACGCGCTGAATCCGACGGCGGTCGCCGACAGCGGCGCGCAGTTCGACGTCGTCGTCTCGAACGGCGCCGGCACGGTCACCAGCAACGCCGCGACGCTGACGGTGAACCCGACGCCGGTGCCGCCGAGCATCACCACGCAGCCGGCGAGCCTCACGGTGACGGCACCGAACGCCGCGAACTTCTCGGTCGTCGCCACCGGCGATGCGCCGCTCAGCTACCAGTGGCGGCGTAACGGCAGCGCGATCAGTGGTGCCACGAGCGCCAGCTACGCGCTGAATCCGCACGGCGGTCGCCGACAGCGGCGCCCAGTTCGACGTCGTCGTCTCGAACGGCGCCGGCTACGGTCACCAGCAACGTCGCCACGCTGACGGTGAATCCGGCGCCGGTGCCGCCCAGCATCACCACGCAGCCGGCGAGCCTGACGGTGACGGCACCGAACGCCGCGAATTTCTCGGTCGTGGCCACCGGCGATGCGCCGCTCAGCTACCAGTGGCGGCGTAACGGCACGGCCATCAGCGGCGCCACCAGCGCCAGCTACGCGCTGAATCCGACGGCGGTCTCCGACAGCGGCGCGCAGTTCGACGTCGTCGTCTCGAACGGCGCCGGCACGGTCACCAGCAACGCCGCGACACTGACGGTCAATCCGACGCCGGTGCCGCCAGCATCACGACGCAGCCCGGCGAACCTGACGGTGACGGCGCCGAACGCGCGCGACTTTCTCGGTCGTCGCGACCGGCGATGCGCCGCTCAGCTACCAGTGGCGGCGCAATGGCACTGCCATCAGCGGCGCCACCAGCGCGAGCTACGCGCTGAATCCGACGGCCGTCGTCGACAGCGGCGCGCAGTTCGACGTCGTCGTCTCGAACGGGGCCGGCACGGTCACCAGCAGCGTCGCCACGCTGACGGTGAACCCGGCGCCGGTGCCGCCCAGCATCACCACGCAGCCGGCGAACCTGACGGTGACGGCGCCTGGCAGCGCGAATTTCTCGGTGGTCGCCACCGGCGACGCGCCGCTCAGCTATCAGTGGCGGCGCAACGGCACCGCCATCAGCGGCGCCACCAGCGCCAGCTACGTGTTGAACCCGACGGCGGTCTCCGACAGCGGCGCGCAGTTCGACGTCGTCGTCTCGAATGGCGTCGGCACGGTCACCAGCAACGCCGCCACGCTGACGGTCAATCCGACGCCGGTGCCGCCCAGCATCACCACGCACCCGGCGAACCTGACCGTCACGGCGCCTGCGAGCGCCACGTTCTCGGTCGTCGCGACCGGCGATGCGCCGCTCAGCTACCAGTGGCGGCGTAACGGCACGGCCATCAGCGGCGCCACCAGCGCCAGCTACGTGCTGAACCCGACGGCGGTCTCCGACAGCGGCGCGCAGTTCGACGTCATCGTGTCGAACGCCGTTGGCAGCATCACGAGCAACGCCGCGACGCTGACGGTCAATCCCGCGCCGGTGCCGCCGAGCATCACCACGCAACCGTCGAATGTCACGGTAACGGCTCCGAACGCCGCGAACTTCTCGGTCGTCGCCGACTGGCGATGCACCGCTCAGCTATCAGTGGCGCCGCAATGGTGTTGACATCGCGGGCGCCACGAGCTCGTCCTACACGCTGGACCCGACGGCGCTCGGGGACAGCGGCGCCCTGTTCAGCGTCGTCGTCACGAACGGGGCCGGCACGGTCACCAGCGCGTCGGCGACGCTCACCGTCAACATCGCGCCCGGCATCACGACGCAGCCGGCGAACGTGACGGTCACCGCGCCGGCCTCGGCGACGTTTACGGTCGTCGCGTCGGGCACGGCACCGTTCACGTATCAGTGGCGGCGCAATGGCGTCGACATCGCGCGGCGCCAACGGCGCGAGCTACGTCCTGAACCCGACGGCGGGATCGGACAGCGGCGCGACGTTCGACGTCGTTGTGTCCAACGCAGCGGGCAGCGTGACCAGCGCGTCTGCAACCTTGACGGTGAACGTGGCCGCCGGCATCACGACGCAGCCGGCCAACCTGACGGTCACGGCGCCAGCCTCGGCCACATTCAGCGTGGTCGCGACTGGCACGTCGCTCAGCTATCAGTGGCGGCGTAACGGTGTCGCCATCAGCGGCGCCACGAGCGCAAGCTACGTGCTGAACCCGACTGCGGTGACCGACAGCGGCTCGACGTTCGACGTGGTGGTCTCGAACGTGGCGGGCAGCGTCACGAGCTCGGCGGCAACGCTGACCGTGCAACCTGGCGGCACGGTCACGCTCATCGACGCGAACTTCAACGCGGGGTCCGACGGGTTCGCGTACGCGGACGATCTCTTCCGCTCGACCGTCCAGCCGCTCTACGCGACCGGCTCGTGGCTCACCGCCGGCGGATTCAGCGGCGGCGGCGTCCAGGTGCAGATCGGTGGCGTCAACGGCCAGAACGTGCCGAACCTGTCAGGTGGCTGGCAGCACAGCCTCAATCTCGCCACCAGTGGCCAGGTCACGCTCACGCTGCGCTACAACCTTTCGATGGTGAAGTCGCGCACCGACCGGTTCGGGCAGGTGCTGGCCAGTATTGACGGCGTGCTCAAGGGCATCTCGCCGGCCGACTACCTCGTGCAACTCGCCGGAACCGGCGGTGGCGGCACGAGCACGACCGGATGGGTGCAAGTGCAGATCAACCTTGGTACGCTCTCGGCCGGCAACCACACGCTGTCGCTGGGCGGTTACATGACACGGAAGTCCGCCCTCGACGAGCTGGCCGTCATCGTCATCGACGATGTGCTGGTCACGGCTCCGCAGTAACAGGGACTAGGGATTGGGGATTAGGGATTGGGGATTAGGGATTAGAGTCCCTGGACCGCGCGGTTGCCCGTCCAGGACTCGATGGCGGTAATCACGTATCTGTCGACGGCATCTTCCGCGACGTTGAATCCCAGCGCGCCCGCCGGCGTGACGACGCGATCGACCCACCCTGTCGTGTTCGGCCGCATCCCTACGTTTCCAATCGACGCTTCGCTCAGAGGTCCGAACTCGAACTGGAAGCTGTAGGCGGCGGCCCACGCCGTCGCACGCGCGCGGCTCGCCCAGTATCCTCGTGAAAACCCCAGCGCTAGGTCGTGCGCGCCCGCCTCGTGATCGAGCCAGATGAACCCGGCCGATGCGCGTGCTCGAGCATCAGCAGGCGCAGCGAATCGGTGAGAGCGCCCTTCCACGTGGGCTCCGCCTGGTGGGTGGTGGTCGGGATCGCCTCCCGCCCTGGTATGTCCAGAGCAAACGACGGCGCACTCAACAGCACGGTTGAAACGAGTCCTAAGCTGATGCCCAGGATTCTGTATGCCAGCGACGACGCCACGTGCGTTCATAATTGGGTATAGAGATGCCTGTTCGCATCGTGCGCCTGGGTAGTCCGCGACATCGTCGCGAGGGACTGCGCATCGGTACCGTGCGCCGTCCGCCGAGAGGCGTGCGCAAGTCGGCGTACGCGCGCGAAAACTGGTACGACGTCTGGCTGCCGGCGCTTGCTCCGAGCGCGGCGTTATTGCGCAAGACCAGGGTGCTTCACGACAAATCCCAATGGAAGGTGTTTGAACGACGATACCGATCGGAGTTGAAGCAGCCCGAACAGTCGCATCTCCTGGATATGCTCGCCGCCCTGTCGCACCAGACTGATTTCTCCGTCGGCTGCTACTGCCCGGACGAGCAGCAGTGCCACCGATCGATCCTTCGCCAGGTGCTGCGCGAGCGTGGCGCGAAGCTCGAGCGGCGCTAGTCGGAAGGCGCAAGTCGACAGTCGTACGGCGCAAGTCATTAACGCAATCATTGAAAATGTCAGACACGATTTTTCTCGACGTCTCTCACCCTCGACTGAAACAGGGACGCATAGAGGGATTTCGATTTCTCTGGGCGTACTACGTGAACGGCTACAGGCCCGACAGGCATTGCCAATCCTGTTTCAAGGGCCGGCTCGCACGCGAGTTCTGCTCGCACACCGCGCGCAGTGGACACGTGATTGCGTTCGACCGGATGGCTCGATACCCGTATCTGTACATCTGTGGTGTCGCCGCCGGGGCGCGCGGTGAGCGGCGGCACAAGAACCTCCACTTCCCTCTCCAATACAAGGAAGGTCACGTCGCCGAAGCGCACACCCACAACGGCTACGTCTTCCGTGCGCGCAACGCCGTGCCTGTGGCGATTCCCCCGCTGCCGCCAGGCTGGAACGGCATTCATGACAAGGAGCATACGGGCTGCAAGAACTTTCAGTTCGCCGTTGCGGCGTTCGGCGATCCCGCACGATCGCGCGCAAACGCGCGATGTGGCGCTGAGGCAAGTTCAAACTGTTGATGACGCCTGCGTTGGTGCGTCGCGACGCAGTCTGTCAGGAAGGTCTGTTAGGAAGCTGACATAGTCCACGCTCTGTGGCGCGGAGCCTGACGTGGGGCGCGGTATTCCGCGGGCGCCCTCCGTCATCGTGGTGGGAGCCACGCAGGCGGTTCGAGGCAGACTGGCGGACGTGGCCCAATCCTCAATGAATCTGCCCATTCGTCTTTCTTCGCGCACGGCACATGGTCTGCAGCGTCGAGCGCGAGCCCGCGAGTGCATGTCAAGGCGGGATCAGGAGGACGTATGAAAAAGTTTCTGATAGGACTCGTTGCAGCGGCAGCTCTGGTGTCGATGACGCACACGGTCATGGCCCAGTCCAAAACCGTCAGGTCAGAGATGAGAACGGAAACAGGCACCGTCGAGGCGATCGACGCCGCGAGCCGCACGCTCACGCTCAAGAAACCGGACGACACCGTCGTGACGACCGTCGCAGGGCCGGACATCACGCGGTTCGCGGAGGTCAAGCTCGGCGACACGGTCAACGTCCGGTACTACGAGAACATCGTCATCCGGGTCAAGCAGCCCGGCGAGGCGGACGTGGTGAGCGGCGCCACGGCCACCACTGGTTCGGATCAGGTCCTGCCTGGTGGCACCAGAGCCAAACAAATGACGATCACGGCGACGATTACGGCCATCGACCCGGCCGCGCCGTCGATCACGTTCACCGGACCACACGGCTTGAAGTACTCGTCCAAAGTGCAGGACACGGCGGCTCTCGCCAAAGTGAAGGTCGGCGACAAGGTCGACATCGTCTGGACAGAAGCGGTGCTGGTGTCGGTCGAGCGCGGCAAATAGGGGCGTGGTTTACGGCCGGGGCGGTCCGCCATAATCGCCCCGGACCGTCGTCGACGCGCAATGCGGAGCGTTCTCAGCAAAGGAGTGCGCCGTGTTCTCTAAGCTCTCTGCGGAGTTTATCGGCACGTTCTGGCTCGTGCTGGGAGGTTGCGGCAGCGCGGTCCTCGCGGCCGCCTTTCCCGGCGTCGGCATCGGATTGCTCGGGGTGTCCCTGGCTTTTGGTCTCACGGTGCTGACGGGGGCGTACGCGCTCGGCCCAATCTCGGGCGGTCACTTCAACCCCGCTGTTTCCGTCGGCTTGTGGGCAGGAGGTCGCTTTCCCGCCAACCTGCTGTTGCCTTACGGCCTGGCGCAAGTCCTCGGTGGCATCGCCGGCGCGGGCGTGCTGTACTTCATCGCGAGCGGCCGCGCCGATTTCAGCCTCGCCGCCGGATTCGCCTCCAACGGCTACGGCGCGCACTCACCGGGTGAGTATTCGCTTGCGGCGGGGCTCGTGTGCGAAGTCGTGATGACGTTCATGTTCCTGGCCGTCATTCTTGGCTCCACTCACGAACGCGCTCCAGTAGGATTCGCAGGCCTCGCAATCGGCCTCGGCCTCACACTGGTCCATCTGATCAGCATCCCGGTGACGAACACCTCGGTCAATCCGGCGCGCAGGACCGCGACCGCGGTGTTCGTCGGAGGCTGGGCCCTTCAGCAGCTCTGGCTGTTCTGGTTTGCTCCGATGATCGGCGCCGCAATCGCCGGCTTCGTATCCAAGGCGTTCCAGGTAGGCCAAGTCGAGGAACCTCCGGTGTCCGGACGCATTCGTTCACATCGACTTGCGCCTGATGACTTTCGACCTTCGCCTGGCGACTCTGTCGCCTACCTGCACACTCCCGATCCGGAGTCGCGGAAGCTCGCGCCGGCGACCGGAATGAACTCCCAGTCATAGCCAGGCTCGGCGCAGTGTGAGCTTGAGCACGCCAAAGGAGCCCGTGTCCCCGCGCACCTCGCTGTTCGGCTGGATGCGCACGAACGGGATCGATGCCCTTGCCGCCAGTCCCCACGATGAACTGACGAAAGCCGCGGTCAGGATCGGGCCGACCGTCCGGATTCTGAAGACCGAATCGCTCGTAGTCGTGATCGTGACCGTTGAGGACCACCTCGACGCCGCGCTCGTACAGAAGGCGCAAGACCGATCGCATCGTCGAGTCGTTGCCGTGCTCCCCGGAACTGAAGACGGGATGGTGCCAGTAGGCCACGCGCACACGCCGTCTTGTTCGCGTCGAGATCGGCGCGGACCCACTGGTACTGGGGCGTTCCCACCGAGGCCGGAACGTTGCTGTTCAGCGACAGGACGTGCCAGCCGCCCACGTCGTAGCTGTAGTAACCCACACCAGCGGCGCCGGCGTTCGATCCGAAGTATCCGTAGTAACCCGACGCGCCCGCGGTGCTGGTATTCGTGATTGCCAGGCGACGGGCGTGTCCGGGCGAGATGTCTCCCCCAGGTCGGGTCGTAGCAGTCCCGGAATTGGCGAGCAGTCCCGCTTTCGTACACGTTGTCGCCAACGGTGAAGATGGTCCCATCGACGCGATCGAGCAACCGGGCAGTCGCCTCGTCGTTGTTGTTCTCGCAGGTCGAGATATCGCCGGCCCCGACCAGCGCACCCACGACCGGCCCTGGGCCCGGGTCGGGCTCTGGCACCGGTATCGGCACAGGCGGCGGGTCAGGTGATGTTGGAGACGTCCCGGCGACCGACGACGTCGGTGAGAGTGGAGATCCAGGCAGCGCCTGGTCGCCGCTGCACGCGCCCGCGCCGGCGCAGCACAGAACGGCGACCAGTTGCCTCAGAACGCGTTTGATATCAGGCCACCTTGGCGATGCGCTCGGTCCGGCGTTCCACGTACGGACCCTGTCGGGGGCCGGTGTTGTAGTGATCGGCGAACTCCCAGGTCAGCTCGCGGGCGGTGGGAATGTTGATCCACTTGCGCAGCAACAGGCGCTTCCGCTCCGGCTCGGCCCAGTCTTCGAAGGCATCGCGGTTGTGGAACACCGAGTAATTGCTCATCAGCAGCATGTCGCCCGGCTCGAGCAGCACTTCAAAGCTCAACTCCGGGAGCATCGAGAGCCTCGCCACCTCGTTGACGGCGTCCTTCTCGATCTGCGTCAGCGGCTCCACGCCGGGCAATTGCTCAGAGGTGAGAATCGCCTTCTGGTTGAAGCGGCAGCTCAGCTTCCCGCGGTAATACGAGTAGACCGGCACCCGATGGGCCGTGATGTCGCGGTACCGCTCCGGGGGTCCATTCCCGCGGATGTTGTACCTGAAACCCGTTGTAGAGCGGCTCGAGGAACTCTTCGTGTTGCCGGAGGATCTCGTTGTAGATCGCCATCGAGCTCGCCAGCGTGTTCTTGCCGCCGGTCTTCGCCTGACGCACGCACAGCAGCGAGAGAATATCCGCCGAGTCGCAGTGAGGCGTCAGCTGCGCGTTCGTGTTGGTGCCCCGGACCTTGATGTCCTGGTAATTGTTGCCGCGGTCTTCGACGCGACCGATGAGGGTGCCTTCCGTGTCCTGGGCCACCGACGTCCCGATGTGCGACGGAGATACCGGCGTACAGCAGCTCGACCTGCTCGACGGTCTTCCCGCCAATCGGCAGGCCTTTCAGCAGCGTCACGCCGCGGCCGTCCTCGATCTGATCGCGCATCGCCTTGACCAGCCGCCCGAACGCTTCGAGCGGAAAGTCCCTGGGCGTGATGTCGTCATGACGTTTCCCGGTACTCGACGCCCTGGCGAACGCCGATTCGATCTCCGCCGCTTCGCGCGCGTTCAGGCGGTAGATCCACGAGTCGTCTTTCGTCATGTCTGCCCCTTTCCAGGCAGACCGATCGGTCACGGGTCCAAGCAGCATGTCGGGCTTCGGCATTGTCATCCCTGCGCGTTGCGGCACCCGGGAGTGCCATCAGGTATCAGAGTTGGTGTCATCGCGGTCCCGCATCCGCTTTGACGGGAATCGGCGGGTTGCCCTCGACCGGGCATCCGCCAGCTTCGAGAAGCGTGTCGACCCACGCGTTGCTGAACTTGCCTTCGCGCCGGAGGTCGGCCAGGTAGTCCGCATTCGCGTCGCGGTACGCGTTCAGCCGGTGCAGCAGTTCGTGCGCGATGTCCTGCGGAATGATCACGACGCCCGCGGCATCCGCGACAATGATGTTGCCCGGGTTCACGACGACGCCGCCGCAGCACACCGGGTAGCCGATCTCTCCAGGGCCGCGGTGCAGCGGACCAACCGGGGTCGTGCCGCGCGCGAAGATCGGAAAGTCGAGCTCGCGGATCGCCGGCACGTCGCGCACCAGCCCGTCGAGCACGAAACCCTGAATGCCGCGGTGCTTGGCCTTGGTCGAAATGATGTCGCCGATGAGGGCGTTCATCTCCGACGCGTGCCCGTCAACGACGACGACGTCGCCGGGCTGCGCGACGTCGAGCGACTTGTGGACCATCAGGTTGTCGCCCGGGAAGACCTTGACGGTCAGCGCCGGCCCGCACAGCTTGTGATGCTCGCCGGTCAGGCACCGGATGCCCGAGTCGACGGCGTAGAGACGATTGAGCAGATCCGAAATGTCCGGCGTGGCAAATTCGGCGAACTGCTGGATGAAGGCCGCAGGCAGCCGGGGAACGTCGGTGTTGACGCGAAACCCGGGTCCTGGGTGCATCTCAGCAGAGCGCGGCTTCTGGGCCATGTATTGTTCGTCCTCTCCAAATCGGCAAAGGCTGCAACCTGCCTGCCGGACGACACCGGTGCAGCCCCGCTCCGTGCCAGCCTGTAACTACTTGCAAAGACTTGGGTTCCGGAGCGGAACAAACGGCGAGCTGCGACGACCGGCGTGGCAAATCACATTCGGGCGCGACTAAGGTCTGCGCCACCGAGACCTTTAGTCGCGGACGTCTCTACTTCACCAGCTGGCCGTTGACTTCGAAGGACAGCACGCCCTGATCGCTCGATGTGAGTGGCGTGCTTCCGCTCGACGCGCTCGACGCGATCTCGACCCTGGTGTCCGCGCCGGCGGCCGACACCTTGACGTGCAGCGTCGTATTGCGGGCCATGTTGACGAGGAGATGGCGCGAGCGCGGCGCCGCGGATTTGAAGCTGTAAGTCATGTCGCGAATGTCGTAGTGTCGGCGACGCCGTGCGGGCCGCCATCACCACCCATTGATTCGCCGCATCGCCGATATGCGCGCCCGTCGCATTGCCTGCGGCCGCATCCACTTTCGCGATCGGCGACATCGCCGACAGCGTGTTCGCGTCTCCGATCTGAATCACATTGAGGAACACGTCGTAAGCCTGGCGCACGGAGGGCCGCACTTCGACGCGGCCCCAGCCCAGGTATTCCCGTTCGGCCTGGGTCAGCACAGGTGCGCTCCACGGAGTGGTGCCGTCGGCGTCTCCGCTTTGAAACTCCATGCCCGGTCCGCCGAGAAAACTCACCACCGGGGCCTGCGGCAGCAGCGTTTTCATGTAGAAGCGGCCGTGCGTCGCGGCGGATTTGAACTCCTTGCCCTGCAGACCGTCGAACTTGTTGGTCAGCCGAATCGTGTCGCTGTCGTTCGAGAGCCACTGTCCCGGACGCGGCGTGGCGCCTGTGCCATTGACGAACTCCGGCTGGCGTCGGCACCCAGATCTTCCAGATCTTCTCGTCGGTGTCCGGACTGGTGGCGGTGAACCGATCGAACACGACCACGAATTCCTTGTCGGCCGGCCCATGAAGATAGATGAACTCGCGCTGCGACGCCGAGGCCGACGGGCTCCACATCGGCAGGTTGTCGTAGCCGACATAGTCGAAGCCTCTGCCGTTCAACACCGCCGCTGTCACGGTCCCTGCCGTACCAATACGCTTGATCCCGCGCGCGCCGAAGAAGGGATCGACCTTCTGTCCACCGGTGAAGTTGAGTCCGGGATCCGACGCGCCCTTGTGCAGGCTCACGATGTTCTCGAACACCGAGCCCTTGTTCGGGCCGCGCGTCAGCACGCCTTCGCCGCTCTTGGTGTTGCCGGCCTGAAGAATGAGGTTGCCGAACTTGTGCACGCTGAACGTGCCGTACTCCGGCGTGTCGTGGCCGTACATCGTCAATTCCTGGCCGTAGAAAATCACCTGCGAGTCCGACGCGTCGTAGCCCGACAGCATGACGTGCTGGCCAAGACCGAACTCGACGGCATGAGGAATCTCCATCGCCGTCGGCGACTTCGCCTGCACTTCCCGATCGCCGAAGAGGAACCAGTAGAGCACCGCGTTGGACCAGCCGCCGCCGTACTCGGTCATCACGAGGTCGCAGTCGCGCGCCGTGTTTTCACGCGCCCACTTGGCGAGCGCGGCATTCGGATGGCCGGCGCGCCGCAGCATGCCGGCATTCAGCATCAGGTTCTTGCAATTGGGGCCGGCGACGCCTTCTGAAATCGTCCCCCACCGATCGTAAACAGGCTGCGCGAGCCGCGAATGCGGCCGCGTGTTCGCTTCCACGAACACGGGGTACTGGGAAAAGAACGGCATCGTGGCGATGTAATCGACGCCGAGCGCGGGCGAAAACATCGAGACGGGGATGCTGAGCGTCACGAACGCCCTGCTGAAGTACCCGCCGGATCCTTCGTGCCATCCCGTGCCGGGCCCGTAAAAGTAGTTCAGCTCGGCGAAATAGCGATCCAGCCAGATCGACGTGAACGCCTGCAGCATGTCTGCCTGCAGCCCGGCGTCCGGATAGGGGTCGCCATGGAATCCGACGATGCCGAGCACGTCTTCCACGTCGTTCGAGGCCGGATCGTTGGCAAGCATGTCTCTGCCGTCGATCCGCAGCGTCAGCAGATTCTGGTTTTCGTACTTCTTCTTGTACGCCGCGACGTAGGCGTCGACGATGGCGTGACGATCGGCGTCCGACAGATGCGGATAACACCAGTCGTAGGTCGTGATGGCCGAGAGATACTTCGGAACCGGATAGCCGGTGCTCAGCGCACCGCCGGTCTGGCCTTGCGCCATGGCGATCGCCGGCAGAAGCTGTCTGGCCGACTCGATGGCTCGATCGCAATACGCGCGCGACGTCGTCAGCGGCGCCTTGAAGTGGAACCCGCGGCGCGCCATTTCCTGGGGATCGAGCGCAGCCACGAACGCGAAGTTGAAACCGGCCCAGTTCGCCTCGATTTTCTTGGTCCGTTTCGGCAAGGCCCGCGTGTCGTTCAGGAGGTCGATGAACGACTGAAATTCCGCGCGGTAATGCTTCGCGATGCGATCGCGCAGCCCCGGCAGCTCCTGCGACGTCATGAAGAGCCGCGGATGATCCGTGCGGATCTTCGGTGTCGTCGGTGTCGCTCGGTGCCGGCGTCGAGCGCGTCTGGACAGGCGCAGGCGCCTGGCTGACAACGGGAATCTGCAGGCAGAGCGCGATGACGGACGCGACGAAGGCCTTCATGAGGTTCTCCGCAACTGCTCCGCTGGCGATACGCGCGGCCTGGACTCGCCCGTGATGGCGCGAATCACGATCTCCGCATTCCGCTGCCAGTTCCGGAAGCGCACGATCTTGAGGCGCGCCTGGCGTCCGAGCCGCTCCCGCAACGCCTCGTCCTCCGAAAGGCGCCGCAGGACGGCCACCAGGGCTTCCTCGCTGTCGGGTTCGAAGAGAAGGCCGTCAACCCCGTCGTCAATCAAGTCTTCGATGTTCCGCGAGCGTGGCGCGACGGTCGCGCGCTCCATCGCCATGTACTCCAGCAGCTTCATGGGCGAGGCGATGCCGGTCCGGTCGGCCGACGACACGGCCACGTCGACGGCGCCGACATAGCGCATCACATCGGCGTGCGACACGCGGCCGGTAAACATCACACGGTCCCCGAGATTGAGGTTCTGAATCACGGTGTCGAGGCGGCCGCGGTCGGGACCGTCGCCGATGATGAGCAGCTTGAGGCCCGGCACCCGCGCGACGGCACGAATCAGCAACTCCACGCCATGCCACTCGCGGAGTATGCCGGCCCATCCGACGATGACCGAGTCGCGCCACGCCAGTTCTTCACGCATATTGGCGCGCAGCTCGGCCCGCGGCCTGAAGAGATCCGGATTCGCGCCGTTGGGCAGCACCATGACGTTCGCGCGATTCTTCGAGAGCTCGCGAACGTGTCCGGCCAGCGGCGTGGACACCGCGGCCACCACCGATGCCCGGGTCACCGCCACGCGCTCGAGGAACCGGCAGAAGCGCCTGAACCGAAGTTGCTCGAACCGCGTGTGCTGGTCCGAGGCGTACAAGCGATTCACTTCCAGGAGCAGCGGCACCCCGTGATGCCGCGACGCGAGCACCACGCCGACGTCGTTCAGCGCGTGCCGCTTGTAGACGAAGTCGGGCCGGTGCTTGCGCAGCGCGCGGCCGAACGTCACGTAATCGACGATGCTCGAGGCGGCCGCCGCCAGCTCGAACACGCCCTTCGGAAGCGAGGCCTTGAGCCGCTTGAAGAATCCCTCGTGCCCGCTCCCCCGGCTTTCCCCGTGGGCCATCGCCTGCACGATGACCTCGTGACCCTCCGCGCGGAAGGCCTCGACCATCTCGAGGATGTGGATGCCCTCGGCCCCGTCGGCCAGCGTGCGATGGTGATAGAGAATCTTCATGATGCCGCCAGCAGCGTGGCTTCCTCGTGCAATGTGTCGCGGATAGCGACCGCTGGGATCGCGTCGATGGCCGCTTCGCGATCCGACAGCACCTCGAGGACGGCATCCGCCATCGACTGGCCGTCGGTGGGCGCGTAGTTGATCGTGCCCGCGGGCCGCGTCCCGTTCTCGGCGGCCACCACCGGAATGCGCATCGCCAGCGCTTCGAGCACCGACGAGGCCACGCCGTCGCTCGTCGGCGTCCGCAGGTAGAGCGAAGAGCGGCGCAACGCCGTCAGGAAGCGCTCGTGCGGAAGGTCGTCGACGATGCAGATGCGGTCGGAGAGGTCGTGCAGCGCGATGAGCCGCTGGACTTCTTTCCAGAGCACCGGATTGATGTCGCCCGCGACGCCGCAGATGACGAGACCCACGTCGGCCCGGCGCGCGGCCACACGCGCGAAGCCGTCGATCAGCGTCTCCAGATAGAACCCCTCGCGGACGCGCACGTAGGTGAACACGACGGAGTCGTAGCGCTCGTAGAACGCTTCGATGCGGTCGTCGAGCGACTCGGCCTGCGCGTCGAGATACTGCCGGCTGAATGCGGGAATGGGATGGATCTTCCGGGCCGGTACCCAGTACTCCTGAATCTTCGCTTTGACCGCCTCGTTGTTGCAGATGATGGTGCGCGCCATCGTGAACATGAGCCAGAAGACCGGGCACAGCATCGGCGCCTGCGATCGCGGGAAATACACCTGCTTCACGCCCGCATGAAACGTCAGCACGCAGCGCCGTCCGAACAGAAGATTCAGTATCTGGGCGGCGATCGTCAGGACGAGGCCCTTCGGCGTCGATCCGTTGATGTGAACGTGGGTGGTAAATCCCGCGCGGCAGAACCTCCACACCTTGCGCACGTAGTCGCCGGCGCCGAGCACGGTTTCGTACTCGGAGCTGGGAATGTTCCGGCTCTTGCCGATGTTCAGCACCACGCATTCATGGCCGCTGGCTTCCAGGTGCTGTTTCAGAAACTCCACACGGACACCCCATCCCGCCCTCGGGGGCGGGTAGGACGTGATTTCGAGAATCCTGGCCGGACGCATCTGTCTCGCAGCGCTCATGTCGTCTCTTGTCCCCGCAGTCTCAGGTCCTTGTGCAATTCGTCGACGAGATAGTCGAGCTCCCGCCGGTGGCGGTAGCCGACCCACCAGTTGAATCCCCGGACGTGCCACGACGCCCGGGGCGAGGTCTTCAGCAGGCCGAGCCAATGGCACAGCAGGTGCTGGATCAGAAAGAGCCGGAACATCGGGTCGTCGTCACGGAGCGACGGGTCGTAGCCGTTCAGCAGCGCCCGGCGCAGGCGCGCGACGGTCGACGGCAGAAACCACGGCTTGTGCAGGAGCAACCCGAGCTGATGATAGAGACGGCTCACGTCGTAGTAGGTGGAGCCGATCCCGAAGCGCGAGAAATCGATGGCAAACAGACGGGTGCCATCGAACATGATGTTGCTCAGGCTGAAATCGCCATGAACGGTCGTCACCTGAAGCCTGGACTCGGGCAACCGGGCCTCGGTGAAGACCTCTTTCACCCTCGAGCGCCAGTGCGCGTTCAGCCCATACGGGCCGAGGTCGGAAATCCGTCTCAATCGCACGTCGACGTAGTCGGCCATCTCGCTCAGCGAGAACGTGCGGCCTTCCACCTCCGTGCCGTCCTGCAGCACGCGCAGCCAGCGCCCGGCGGCGTGAAACGCCTGTTCGAGGTTCGCGAGCGCCGCGGCCCGGGGGACACCGCGCGCCGTGCGCGTGGCAAGCGCTTCGAGCGTCTCGCCGCCCACCTCGCCCCAGACGAGCGCCGGGATCTCGGGGTAGAACGCCACGACCTCGGGCACGCTCAGCTCGCGATTGATCCTTCAGCGTGAAGGCGAGCGCCTGGGCGGCGGCCATTTCCAGCTTGAGCCGCGGTATCCGCCGATCGGTCTTGCCGGGCATCAGGCGCGGAATTTTCACGATGACGCGCCGCGTCGCCGACGCGGATTCGCTCTCGACGCGCGCCACATACGAAAACGGACGGGTGACGACCGAGAGCACGCGCGTGCGCGACGTTCCGTCCGGTGAACGTGAACAGCGGATCGCCCTGCAGTCGGGCAAGGGCCTGGTCGATGACAGCGGTCGGATGCTCAGACATGATTCGAAGCCGCCTAACGGCTGGCGCGCGCCACCATTTCAAGGGACTCCCGGATGCGCGCGCAGAACCACCGGTCGAGATACCAGCGCTCGACGAGCGATTTCGCGCCGATGCGGCGCGCGCACGTCTGCAAGCGTTGACGCGATCGTCGTGCGGCTCCAGGTGCGGCGCCGGCGCATCCACTTCTTCATCAGCGCTTCGACGATGAACAGGCCGAGCAGCTGCGGCGGCTGGCCCGGAAAATAGCCGCGCAGGAACGTCTCGGTGTACCGGCGCCCGCGCTCGGTGTCGAACCAGGGATGCCCGAGCTTCAGGACGCTCAGCTCGACGAGAAACGCGGCCACGTCGACATAGCACGGGCCCGTGTGCACGTTGCCGAAATCGAAGACCTGAATCGAATCCGGGCCGGCCCAGATGTGGCGGAGCTTGTAGTCGCCATGGAGCAGCGACTATGGCACTTCGCGCTGCCGGCACGAGCGCGCCAGCCTGACGGCCTCGCGTAAGCAGCGGATCGAGGTGCTTCGTCCGGCACGCCGAGCGCCAGCAGCTTCTCGCGCCGCTTGTTCAGCCGTGCCTCGAATTCCCCCTCGGTCCACACGCGGGGGCGCGCCGTGTGGATTTTTTCGTGAAACGCGCGAAGCCACTGTCCGCATCGGCGGAACGCCGCCAGGGCCTCTTCTTCGTCGGTCCGGGCGAGCACGCCGAGGTCGGTGCCCGAGGCCTTCTCGATGACGACGGCGTTGAGCTCTTCGCAGTAGTCGAGCGGCGCGAACGACGCGCAACCCGTTGTCGCGCCGCTCGAAGTAGCGCTCGGCCCGCGACAGCTCGTCGAATTCGAGGCGCAACAGCTGCGGCGCCTGCGTGACGTCTTCCGGCAGGTACGCGCCGAACTTCGAATCGCGTCTCACCTTCACCATCACGATATTCCGAACGCGGACGGCCGAACTTGAGCTCGTACTCGAACATGACGGAAAACCCGCGCTCGACCGATCGCGATGGCACACAATCTCCGGCGCCGGTCGCGTGGCCAGCGACGGGAAGTACTTCGGCCAGCACTTTTCAATGCGGGCGCGAATTTTCTGTTCGAGGTTGTCGTCGGCCTGCCGCCGGGATCCGTCGCAGATGGCCCTGCGCGGCCGTTGCGACACCGATCCGCGCCATTCACGTCCTCCGCAGAATCAGAGGGCTCCGAGAGCCTTTCTCGCGACGTGCGAAAAGGCTCCCGGAGCCTTTCCGGCGTTCAGTTCACGAGACTTGCGTAAAGCGATTCGTACGCGCCGATCATCCGCCGCAGCGAAAACGCCTCTTCGACACGCCGGCGTCCTCCCGCCCCGATCTCGTGGCGCCGTGCCGGTCGTTGACGAGCGAGAGGATCGCGTCCGCCAGGTCGCGAGGCGATCGCGGCGGCACGAGCATCCCGCACCCGGATCGTTGAGAATCTCGACGTTGCCGCCGACGCTGGTCGCCACGGAGGGCACGTCGGCCGCCATCGCCTCGAGCAGCGCGAGCGAAATGCCCTCCGATACGCTCGACAGCACGAACACGTCCAGCGCCGGCAGCAGCCGGGCTCGCGTCTCTGCGGAACCCGGGAAAATGCACGACCGACTTCAGCCCGAGCCGCTCGACCGCCGCCTCCAGCTCTTCCTTCTGCGGACCAGCGCCCATCAACACCAGCCGGGCGCGTGGCGTTTCTCTGGCGATGAGCGCCATCGCCTCGAGCATCGTGAGCAGATCCTTGACCGGCCGGAACACGGCGACGGTTCCGATGAGCACGTCGGATGGCGTCGATGCCCAGCTCGCGCCGCCAGCGCGCGCGAATCTCAACCCCTTCGTCCGGTGCGGGCACGCGCACGCCGTTGTGAACGACAGACACCCGGGACGGCGACACATGCCACTCGCGCGTCACCATCTGCGCCACTTCCTGAGAGACGGTGGCACACTCGCGTCACGCCCTTGCAGGCGAGCGTCTTCACACCGTCCGAAGCCGGCTGCGCAGGTGATCGGGCGCATCGCTGAACCCGTAGTCGAGCCCATGCTGCGTGTGAAGCACCGGCGTCATGCGCGCCAGCTTCGCGGCCAGCACCGTATCGACGAGCCCTCCCCAGTTGTGGCAGTGGGCGACGTCGACGCGGTGCTCCCTGAGGATCGCGGCGAGCCGGAACGGCGCGGTCGGATCGTTGCCCGTGTTCTTGAGCGGGCCGATCACGGTGATGCCGCGATCGGCTCAGCGCATCCGCCAGATAGCCAGCACGCTCGAGACAGACGACCGTCGGATGGAGTCCGACATCCGCCATTCCGATCGCCAGGTCGACGACGCACTGCGCGGCCCCTCCGCCCAGCAGCCGCGGCACAACGACACCAATCCTCATCCGCTCGCTCACGATCTCCAACTGCGTGTCTAACGCGGCCCGCTCGGCGACGCCTCGGCGAGCACGCGCCCGGCACGGCGACGCCCTCCGTCCACGCGCGCCACCATCGATCGCATCCACGGCCAGAACCCGGAAACCTGGGCGACGAACAACTGCGGCCCGTGGCCGCGGCCGATGTTCACCCGTCTCAGCGCGAACCGGTCGGTCTGCTCGTCGTTCACGCCCGCGATCTGCGTGACGGCGGCCACGTAGCCGGCCTCGCGCAGGCTCGCTTTGTCGCGCTCGTCAAAATCGTCGGCCGTGCCGTTCGGATAGCTGAACAACGTGCACGGCATGCCCAGATGACGCTCGATCTCCTGCTTCGACTCCACGACTTCCACCCGCCGGCGATCGTCGTCGAGCGACGACATGATCGGGTGCGCGACCGTGTGCGACCCGATCGTGATCCCGCCGCGGGCCAGCTCCCGCGTCTCGCTCCACGTCAGGAACGTGTAGCGGTCCGCATCCGGCTCGGCGGCCTGGCGGATCGCGTCGCGCGTCCAAACCGGTTCTCGAGCTCCTCGAATGGCCTCGTCGCGTTGACGAGACGGCATCGACTTCAGCCGCTTCATCTCGCGCCTCGCGGTCTCATCGCGAGGACCTTCGCGGCGCGGAGCAGCCGGCCCACGCGCTCGGTCCAGAGCAGTTCAGTGCCGCGACCGATGTGGCCGGTCGTCACGAACATCGTCGCCGGCACGCCGAACCGGCGCAGGATCGGAAACGCGTATCCGCAGGTTGTTCCGGAACCCGTCGTCAAACGTCACGACCACCGAATACGGCGGAAGCGGCCGACTCGCTGCGCAGCAGCTCGACGGCCTCTTCCAATCTCAGACAACAGAAGTGCTTCGCCAGGTACTGCATCTGCCAGGCGAACGTCTCTGCGTCGACGACGTTTCTCGCTTCGCCATCGTCGATGCCGCTCGTCGACGGAAGCACGCTGTGATAGGTCAGGATGGTCAGGCGATTCCGATTCAACCATCGGAACATCCTGAACACGCCCAACAGCCGCAGCACTCCGACGCCGCACTCCTTGCACTGCGGAGTGCGCTCAGCAGTGTCATAGCGATGACGTGGTAACCGGAATCCTCCGGAAACGCAACTAAGCAAGGCGATTGCCACGGAGCGCAAGCCGGAAGCGGCGCAAACAGGCCAAAAGGTACCTGTTAGGGCGACAAAAGTTCGCGTGGGTGCGGTCTCTGCTCAATCCGGGATCCGGGACGGAGACTAACGTCTCGCAGTCTGCTTCGTGGAATAGGCCTTTCCTCTCACGTCGCTGGGTGGTTTCGATCTTGCAGTTTCATCGGTTCGCCGACACGGCTTTCAAATATGTCATCGTCGACGTTTCGATTCGTTCACGCAGCCGATCTGCACCTGGATGCGCCGTTCCATGGGCTTCGGCATGCGCCCCCTGCATTCACGCATGCGCTCGGGCAGGCGCCGCTGAAGGCCTGGGACGCGCTGGTCCAGCTGACCATCGATCAGAATGCGGCCTTCCTGCTGCTGGCGGGCGGCATCTGCGATGGCGGCGAACGGGCGATTCCGGCGCAACTCCGTTTTCTCGAAGGCCTGCAACGGCTTGCCGCTGCGGGCATCCGCACGTTCATCGTGCGGGGAAGCGACGATCCGGCGGACCGGTGGCCGGCCATTCAACGCTGGCCCGAGGGCGTCCATTGCTTCGGCGCACACGCACCGGAATCCATTGCGGTCAGGACCGCCGGCGGGCACATGGCGACGATCCACGGGATCAGCCATTCCGCCGACCACTCGATGAACCGCATCGGTCGGTTCAGGCGAGGGCCGGAAGCCGGGATTCACATCGCACTGCTCCATGGGAACGTGAAGACCGCCGACGCGACTCCGGGAGATCACTACTCATCACACGATCTTCAGGCGGCCGGGATGGACTACTGGGCCCTGGGGCACGACCATCGGTACCGCCAGGTTTCGGCGGGCCGTCCATGGATCGTGTATCCGGGCACCTTGCAGGGCCGCACACTCAAAGGCGATGACACCGGACCGAAAGGGGCCGTCGTCGCGACCGTTTCCGATGGCGTCGTCTCGAGTGCCGTCCACCACGAGCTCGATGCGATCCGGCTGCTGCGGACGCAGGTGGATGCATCCACACTGGCGGGCCCGACCGATTTCCGGCGCGCGCTTTCTGCCTCGGCGCCGCGATTCCGCGAGGAGGGCGCGGGTCGCACCGTCATCGCATCGTGCGATGTCTTTGGACGCCGCCAGGGCTGGATGGGACCACAGCTCGCCGACGGCGTCTGGGACCGTGTGCTGGACGAGGTCCGGCAGGAACAGAGCGCCGGCGAGGGCTTCATCTGGTGGGACAGCGTGGTCGATCTCACGGACACGCGCGAATCCCAACCCCAGACCGACGCTTCCATCTACGTGCATCAGCTGGTCGAAGTCTTCAGGCGAGCGCCTGCCGGCCTCGATCGGCTGCTTACCGATCACAATGTTGCGCCCGGTTTCTCTTCGGCCGGACATTCGCCGCTCGACTCGGTCGAGATGAATGCCCTGCTGACGAAAGCCGAGCGTGTGGCCCTCAGCCTTCTTGAGCCGAACGAGCCGTGAAAATACAAGGGTGGTCTGTCGAGCGTTTCGGGGCATTGCGCAACTACGAGGTTCGCGATCTGCCGGATGGTCTGACGGTGTTCTACGGACCGAACGGCGCGGGCAAGAGCACGCTCGTCGCGTTCATCCGGCAGATGTTGTTCGGATCGATGCGCGCGGAGGCGGACGGGCGCCCGGGGTTCGCGCGGGACGGCTGGGCAGGACGACTCGACTGCTCGGGATCCGGGAGCACGTACACGATCGCGCAGAAATCAGATCGTCCTTCCGACCATCACCCGTCAGGACGGCGGAGACGCCGGTCCCGCCGGACTGGACTATTTGTTCGGCGGACCCGACGCCCGCACGATTGGTTCGCTCCTCACGTTCGACATCACCGACCTGCAGACGTTTCCATCGCTCGCGTCTCCCGCGATTCGCGACCGAATCTTTCCGCCGGGTGCCGCGCGCAACCTTCGAGCCATTCAGCGCGCTGTCGACGCGATTCAGATCAGGAAATCCGAGATCGCCCAGCGAGGCAACGCCGAGCGTCAGAAGCAGTCAACGGCGCCGGTCGAGCTGCAGAGCCGCATCGAGCGATCGACCCGCGCGGCGGCCCGGCTCGGACAGCTGGTGCAGACGCAGGCGCAGGCGCAGCTCACGTTCGATCATCGCAGCCGCGCCATTACCGATCTCAAGGCCGACAGCGCGAAGTACGACGCGCTGACAGATCTGGCTCCCATGTGGCAGGAGCTGACGCAGGCCCGGCGCGAGCTCGACGGCCTGGATCCGATCGACCAGTTTCCAACGGACCCCGAGCGACGGCTGGAACAGGCGCTCGCGGCACGGCAGGCCGCCGAACGCACCGTGGCACAGCTCGCTGGTCAGGAGTCTCTGCGGGGTGAGGGCTCGGTCGCGCCCGACGACGGAGGCCATGAGCCTTCAGGTGCCGGCGACGGCCGCTTCAGCGCTGTGGTGCGGCAGCAGGTGCGACTGCAGGATTCGTTGGACGCCGGTCAGGAAGACTCGACCGGATGGCAGCGGCGTCTCAAGGAAGCCATGGACGCCGTCCGCGAGAGCGAACGCCGATTCGAGGCCACGTCGCGTACCGTTCGCGAGCTCGAGACCACTCGGGCCGAGGTGTCGGCAACGGTGAACCGGCCCGAACCGCCCAACGTCATCACGCTCGACGAAGAGGCCAGGCTCGTTCAGCACGTGCGCACGACGCTGGCAGGTCTTGCCAGCGATCAGAGCTTCACCAAGCGCTGGCAGGATCAGATCGCGGAACGGAGCGCAACCATCCGGATCCTCGAAACAGACATCGCGGCGATCCCGTCGAACTTCCTGTCTTATATGGGTTGGCTGGCGGCCATTCTGGGAAGCGCGGGCAGCGTATGGCGCTTCGTCGAGCACGACATCCCCGGCTTCGCGATTCTGGCCGGCGGCGCGATCCTCTGTGCGATCGGGTCCGCCGTTCAGGGGTCGCGCCGCACGAAAGCGCTGGACGACGAAGCGACCCGCCGCGACCAGCTCGGCAGCGCTCGAGAAGAGCTCGAACGCGCCTGTCAGAACCTGCTCCATCACCAGGAGCGTGCCTCGAGACGGCGCTTCGATATCAGCGTCGACAGCGTGCGCCTGGGCCTGCCGCCCATGCCGACCGACCTCCAGCTCAAGGAGCGCGAGGCCGAGCTCGAGGCGCAGCGGCGCCAGCGTGCCGAGTGGGACCGCGCCCACACCTCGCTCACGGAAAACCTCTCGACGCTCGCCAGGAACGAAGAATTGCGGCGGCAGCATGCGCAGGCCTTGATGGCCGCGCAGGGTCACGAACGTCAGACGGTGCAGCAGTGGAATCAGTGGAAGGTCCATGCCGGTCTGGCCGAGGTGGCCACCACGACGCGCAGCGGAGGCGAGGCCGTCCGCAGCGAGTCGGAGCTTCTCGAGACGTGCCGGCAGCTGCGCAGTCAGATCGCGGAGTGGGAACACAACGCCACGGAATGGAACACGCGTGCGCGCGCGGCACTCGTCGGCATCGCGCCGGAGCCCGAACGATCGCGCGAGGCAGAGTCTGCCCGATCGGGTGGCGTCATGGTTGCGCAAGCACCCACGGCAACCGAGCAGTCGCCCGCGCTGCAGGCCGCACGCCGCCGGCTGCGGCAGTGCGAAGACGCTCTCACGCAACTCTTCTCGCAGGCCGGCGTGGCCGACGAGACGGCGTTCCGCGCAAGACTGGGCGCCTATCGCCGGCGCACCGCGCTGATGCAGACGATCCGATCCTGTGAGGCTCGCTTCAGCGAGCGCCTCAGACGCGAGCCCTCCCCCGATCTCATCAAGCGAGAGCTCGCGGAAGGGCACGTCGAGGAATGGCGCCAGCGGGCCACCCGGTCGAACGCCGAGCTGTCGAACCTCGAATCCTCGCGTGACGAGGCCATGCGGCAGCTCCGCCAGCTCGATGCCGAGATTTCCGCGGCGATGGCCGAATCGTCCGAGCTTCCGGCACTCGAAGCGGAACGGGCGGGCCTGGCCGCCGAAGCGCTGGCCACCGCCCGGGCATCGCGCACGCTCGCCGTCGCCGGCTCGCTGCTCGAGGACGCCCGTCGTCATCTCGAGCGCGAGTCTCAGGGACCGGCGCTTCGCCGCGCATCAGAAGCGCTGGCGGCCATTACGCTCTCGCGGTACGAGCGGCTTGCGGCATCCGAGGATCAGCGCGAGCTTGTCGTGCTCGATACGAGAAACGGATGGATGCCCGTCAACCAGCTGAGCCGGGGTACAGCCGAGCAGCTCTACTTCAGCCTCCGGATCGGTTTCGCGGAAGAATCGGCGCAGCGCGGTTCGCGATTGCCGATCGTTATAGATGATGTGCTCGATCATTTCGATCCGAAGCGAAGCCAGGCGATGGCGCGGCAGATTGTCGAGCTGAGCCGCAACCATCAGGTGTTCGTGTTTACGCGCCGGCCGGAGACCTCGGACATGCTGCGTAACATGGATCCCACGGCAAAACTCATGACTATGCAGGAGTTGTAACGATCGAGTAACGAGGCGCGGAACTTATCCCGCAGGAAGGAACTCCGACAAAAGACATCGCGATCGTGGAATTTTTGTCGCGAAGTACGTAACTTTCCACGAAAAAGGCAGGCACGCGGGTTGCACAACGCCGCGGCATGTCTTTACAAGCCAGTCCATCTGCACCCACACGCACGACCGCCCAGTTTCCCTTGCGGCACGTCTGCCGTTTCTTGTCCGAGCGCTCCTGCTGTTCGCCGCATGGCTTGGCCGCAGGCCAGTCGGTGCGCGCACAGGAAATCTGGACCGTGCTGCCGACAATCACAGACTTCAAGAACACTGAGGCCAAGCCTCAGTCGAAAGTCTGGTTCCACGGCCACACATTCTGGACCGTGCTCGCGGGCGCCACGGGCGCTCACACGGGCACATGGATCATGCGGCTGGAGCCCGACAACACCTGGTCGTACGTCCAGCAGATTTCGACCAACACCGGCACCAAGGCCGACGTGAAAGTGGTCGGCAACGTCGTGCACATCCTCATGCACAACTCGGGGTCGCAACTGCTCTCGCTGCAGTACGACGCGGTGACGAAAACGTATGCGCCGTGGAGCGTGAGACCGACGTCGACGCCGGTTTACGTCGGAGAGACGGGGACGATTGATATCGATTCGAACGGCCGCATGTGGCTCGCGACCGAGTCCATCGGCATCGAGATGTTCTATAGCGACTATCCGTACACGGCCTTCACGGGGCCCATCATCCTCGCCAACGACGTCGATTCGGACGACATCGCCGCCGTCACGGCGCTCCCGAATCACACGGTCGGCGTCTTCTGGTCCAACCAGGCCACCAAGAAATTCGCGTTCAAATACCACGTCGATGGCGCGGATCCCTTCGCGTGGTCGAGCGATGAAGCTCCCGGCGCGGCCGCTGCCGTCAACGATGGCATCGGGTTGGCCGAAGACCATGTCAACACCGCGGTCGCGCGCAGACGGAACGCTGTATGTCGCCATCAAGACGGGATACAGCTCGGCACCGCTCCCGACGATTGGGTTGTTCGTGCGGCGTCCGAACGGCACGTGGGACAACCTCTACTTCGTCGACACCGTCGGCACACGACCGATCGTCGTCCTGGACGAGGAGACGAACAAGATTCGCGTCTTCTACACCAGCACGACCGGAACGGTGTACTTCCGCGAATCGTCGGCGTCGGTCATCAACTTCGGGCCCATCGAGGAAGTGATCTCCGGCGGCTTCAACGACCTGACGAGCACGAAAGCCTCGTGGGTCGGACGTCTGCTCGTCGTGACCTCCAGCCTCGCGGGAACCACGGGCGTCGTGATGCAGCCCGATCCCGGCCTCGTCGGCCACTTCAAGATGGACGAAAACGGCGGCACCCGCCTCCTCGATATCTCGGGATACGGAAACGACGCCGACATCGTCGGGAGTCCCGTCTGGACGCCCGGCGTGAAAAAGCTGGCGCTCGATCTCGACGGCGGCACGCACGCGGTGGTGTCCGATCAGGCGCAGCTGAACCCGACCAACGGGCTCACGATCTCGGCGTGGATCCAGCCCGTGGCGCAGACCGACCAGGAGGTCGTCAACCGCGCCGGGGCCGGCATTGACGGTTACACCCTCGGATTGTCGTCGTCGTCTTCGCCGAATCCGGGAACGGTGTTCTTCCACTTGAATCAGGCGACGTTCGGCGATGCGTTCCGCCTGAACTCGCTTTCGCAGTACCCAATCGGCGCATTCACCTGGATGCACGTCGCCGTCACCTTCGACGGCTCGACGATGCGCATGTATGTCAACGGCGTCGAGGAAAGCTCGATGCCCGGCCCGGTGTCGATCGGCAACGGCGCCGTCGACTTCGCGATTGGCGGCCACCACGACGGCACGCGCCGATTCACGGGCACGCTCGACGACGTCAAGGTCTACAACAAAGCGCTGACGCCGACCGAAATCGGCGCCGCCATGGGATCGGGACCGCCACAAGCGGACCTCTCGATTACCAAGACGGACTTCGTCACGAAGGTCAACCTCGGAGACCCGATCACCTATGTGATTGAGGCCCACAACTTCGGCCCGGACAGCGTGACCGGCGCGATGGTGAAGGACCTGATGCCGCCACAGCTCGCCAACGTGACGTGGACGTGCGCCGGCCTCGGCGGCGCCACGTGCGGCGGCGCGAGCGGTGCGGGCAGCATCATCGACTTCGTCAACCTGCCGGCCGGCAGCCACGTGACCTACACGGTTCACGCAACCCTGTCGGAAGAGGCATCGGGCTCTCTGATGACGAACACGGCGACCATCCGTGCCTCGCACATCAGCGATCCGGTCTCGGCGAACAACACCGCGACCGATATCGACGAGCTGCCGTTCGTCATCGAAGCGCACTACGACGCCAACTCGGACGGCTTCACATACGCCGATGACATGTTCCGGGCCACCGCGCAGCCGGCCATGGCGACAGGCGCGTATGTGTCTGGCGGCGGCTTCAACGGCGGCGGCCTCCAGGTGCTGCTTGGCGGTGTCAACGGTTCGAACCTCGCCAAGATCTCCGGCGGCTGGCGCAAGAGCTTCAATCTCGGGAACGGCTGGACCGCTCTCGCTCTCGTTCCGCTACAAGCTCTCGATGATCAACTCGCGCACCGACCGCTTCGGTCAGGTGCTCGTCGCGGTCGACGGCGTGCTCAAGGGCATCTGCGCCGAACGACTACATCGTCCAGCTCTTCGGCACCGGCAGCGGCGGCACGAGCACGACGGGATGGGTGCAGGTGACGCTCGACCTCGGCAACATGCCGGCGGGCACCCACACGCTCGATCTCGGTGGGTATCTGAGCCGGAAGAGCCAGAACTCCGAGTACGCGGACATCTACATCGACGACGTGCGGCTCATCTCCGGCGCCGTGCCGGGCCCGGGCGCTCCGGCGGTTCCGCCGAGCATCCTGACGCCGCCGGCAAGCGTGACCGTGACCGAGCCTGGCTCTGCCGCGTTCGCCGTGACGGTTGGTGGTGACGCACCGTTCACCTACCAGTGGCGGCGCAATGGCGTGGCTATCGGCGGCGCCAACGGTACCAGCTACGTGCTGAATCCCACGTCGACGGCCGACAACGGCTCGACGTTCGACGTCATCGTGACGAATGCCGGCGGAAGCGTGACCAGCGTGTCGGCCACGTTGACGGTGCTTCCGGCGCCGGTGCCGCCGGGCATCACGACGCACCCGGCCAGCATGACGGTGACCGCACCCGTAGCGGCGAGCGTTCTGCGTGGTCGCGACGGGTGACGCACCGCTCAGCTATCAGTGGCGGCGCAACGGCGTCGCCATCGGTGGCGCGACCAGCGCCAGCTACGTGCTGAATCCAACGGCCGTGGCCGACAACGGCGTGCAGTTCGACGTCATCGTCTCGAACGTGGCGGGCACGATTACCAGCGCACCGGCCACGCTCACGGTGAACGCCGCGGTCGCACCGCCGAGCATCACGACGCAGCCGGCCAACGTGACGGTGACCGCACCGAACGCGGCCAACTTCTCGGTGGTCGCGACGGGTGGTGCGCCGCTCAGCTATCAGTGGCGCCGCAACGGCGTCGCCATCGGTGGCGCGACGTTCTCGACCTACTCGCTCAATCCGACGGCGGTCGGCGACAGCGGATCGACGTTCGATGTGGTGGTTTCCAACGCTGCCGGCTCGGTCACGAGCGCGGTGGCCACGCTGACGGTGAACGCGGCGCCCGTGGCGCCGAGCATCACCACGCAGCCGGCCAGCACGACGGTGACGGCACCTGGTGCGGCGACGTTCACCGTCGTCGCGACGGGCACCGGACCGCTGACCTACGTGTGGCGGCGTAACGGCGGCGTGATTGTCGGGGCGACGAGCGCGACCTACGTCAGCACACCGACGGCGGTTGCCGAGAACGGCTCGGTCATCACGGTCACGGTCACCAACTCGGCGGGCAGCATCACCAGCACGGGCGCCATCCTCACGGTGAACCCGCCGCCGGTGGCGCCGAGCATCACCACGCAGCCGGCCAGCACGTCGGTGACGGCACCGGCTGGTGCGACGTTCACGGTCGTCGCGTCGGGCACGGCACCGCTCAGCTATCAGTGGCGGCGCGGCGGCGTCGACATCGCGGGCGCGACCAGCGCGAGCTACGTGCTGAATCCGACGGCGGTGTCCGACAACGGCGCGTCGTTCGACGTCGTGGTCTCGAACAGCGCGGGCAGCGTGACCAGCTCGGCCGCAACCCTGACGGTGTTCGAAGGCGTGACGTCGGCGGTCTTCGAGGCGCACTTCGAAGGTGGCTCGGACGGCTTCGCTACGCCGACGACCTGTTCGGCACCGTTCAGCCGACCTACGCGTCCGGCTCGCTCCTGGCGGCTGGCGGCTTCACCGGCGGCGGCGCCCAGGTGATTGCCGGCGGCATCAACGGCTCGAACACATCCAACATGTCCGGCGGCTGGTATCCGGAACTTCGCGCTGGCGAGCGCGGCGACGGCGAAGGTCACCTTCCGGTATCAGCCTGACGGGGACCAACCTCGACAGCGGCGAGCTGGGCCGCATGCTGGTGAGCATCAACGGCGCGCTGAAGGGCATCGCGCCGAACACCTTCGTGGTTCAGGTGGGAGGCACGGGCACGACGGTCTCCACCGGCTGGCAGCAGGTGGAGATTAACCTCGGCCAGCTGTCCGCCGGCAACCACGTCCTCGCGCTGGGCACGTTCCTGACCCGGAAGACCGGCGTGGATGAAACGTCCAACCTCGTGATTGACGATATCGTCCTGACCGTCGAGCAATAATCGACTGCTCGACCTGCACCCCAGTAACCGTCCCGCACTATTGCGGGGCGGTTACTGGGGTCTCCTCTTGTACGCTCTATCCGTACCTTTTCTTACCTTTCACAACGTCAGCTGGCTATAATCCGGACACTCGTTCGAATTGCCCCCCAGCAAACTCGATCGATCGGACCGTAAGCCCGTCAGTGGATCGCAGGGAGCGCCCATGACCCCCGTGGAGCCGACTCTCAAGGAACGCGCGAGTTACATGTACCGCCTGCTGGTCCTGCTGCAGCAGCTCTTTCAGGTGTCGCGTCAGTTGGAAGACGTCGACTGGCTCGCAACCGGCAGCAACAGCCGTGACCTCGCGCTCTGCACCGGCGTTCGCGAACTGCTCGAGGATCTCGCGACGCACGCCCAGATTCTCACCTCCACGCCTTTCCCCGTCAGCGACTGGCGGCCCGGCGACAGTCGCCGACGACACGCGCTGGCGGGGCCTCACCGAGATCGAAGTGCGCGAGGTGCTGGCGATGCTCGCGAACTACGAGAGCCTGGTCGCGTGGGGCGAAAAGGTCATGGCCAATCTGCCGGAGCACGGTGGCCGCGCGTCAGATACACCGGTGGCAATTTTTCAGGCGCGCGCCGTTCCATCGGCCAGTGCGGGCGCCCCGCACGAGGCGGCCGACTATCTCAAGGATCAACGCGCTCAGATCGAACGGTTCCGCCGGGAACTGGCGTTCCTCGACAAGCGCCGGGTCGCCGAGATCAAACAGAAACAGGAGATCAGGAGGTTGGGAGATTAGCTGCCGCTTTCCCGCGATGCGCGCGTTGAAGTGGCCACTCGTGGCGCTCCTCGTCGGAATTCCCGGACGAGAGGCGGCGGCTGGCCCGTGTGACGCCCTGCAGGCCCTTCGATTACCTCAAGCCACCATTCGATCGGCACACGTGATTCCGGCGGGGACGTTCGTGCTGCCGGCCGATGCCCCGCCCGCGTCGTCTGATTTCTTCACCGCCTTCACTCGCCTCCGCGAATTCTGCCGCGTCGAAGGCGTCATTCGACCTTCCGCGGACTCTCACATCGAGTTCGAGCTGTGGCTTCCGACATCGGCGTGGAACACGAAAGTACGTCGGGGCAGGCAACGGAGGCTACTAGCGGCTCGATCAACTACTATCGTCTGGCCGAAGCGGTCAACGCCGGATACGCCGCCTCGGCGACAGACGCTGGCCATCAGAGGCGGGGTGGACGACCGGACATGGGCGATTGGACATCCGGAAAAGGTCATCGACTACGAACATCGCGCCATCCATGAGACCGCACAGAAGTCCAAGGCTCTCATCCAGGCGTTCTACGACAAGGCGATCGCGCAGGTCGTACTTCAACAGCTGCTCGAACGGGGGGCGTCAAGGTCTTACCGAGGCCGTGATGTACCCGGCAGACTATGACGGCATCCTTGCGGGGGCTCCGTTCATTACGCCAAACCTCACCGATCTGACGGCGTTCGCACGTCGTGGTGGCAAGATTGTCATCTACCATGGCGCGAACGACACGCCGCAGCCGACGGTGGATTACTACAACAGGCTGACCGAGACGTTGGGCCGCGCAGCGTGTCGAAGACTTTGTGCGGCTGTTTGTTGATTCCCGAAATGGGCCATTGCGGGGGCGGACCCGTTCCGGACTTCGGGACGCGGCTGTGGCCTCGCCTGGACGGGCCAAACAGCATCTTCGCCGCGCTCGAGCGATGGGTCGAGACTGGAAACGCACCCGGCAGCATCACGGCATTGAAATTCAACACCGACGGCGACCCGGCGAGTGGGATCCTTCGAAGCCGCCCTCTTTGCCCGTTCCCGAAGGAAGCGCGATGGCAGGGACCCGGAAGCCGGGATTCGGCGTCCAGCTATAGCTGCGTCACTCCGAACTAGTCGGATTCATCATTCGACCTTCGGGACGAACCTCTGCACGCGGTGCTGCCCCGCCACGTCGAGCGCCTTGACGAACGCATACTGCGTCTTGATGTGCTCGTAACCAATCCGCTCGTAGAACCGGTGCGCGCCGCTCCGCGTTGAGCTCGACGACAGGCGGACGATGAAGCATCCCCGCTCCCGCGCCCACTGCTTCGGCAGACGCCATGAGCATGCCGGCAATCCCCTGCCGACGGTGGTTCCTGTCGACGACCAGACCGCCGATGAGGACGAACGCTTCCGCCTCGAAATACTCCGCGAAAATCGCGTGGACCCATCCGACGAGGACGCGGTTGACCTCGGCAACGAAGACGCGCTGATCGGTCGCGAGAGGATCCGCCGAATTCTCTCCGCGGTTTCGGGCGTGCCCAGGTCGTAACCGAGCTGATTGCCGAGCTCGGCGATCTCGCCGGCATCGGCGGTGACAGCGACTCTGATTGAAGCGCTCATGGAGACTCCGGGGAAGACTATAGAAGAGTCCGAAGAGTCCCGGAGTGGGCAGAGTCCAAGAGTCGGACAGTCCAGGAGTCCGTGACCCGTCACAGAAGATCAGAGGGATCAGAAGAAGGATAGTCGGAAGACCTCCGCCGCGGCTCGCGTGGCACATGAAAACGCTCTCTAGCGGCCGCCGCCCCGCGACTCGATCAGTCGCAGCGCCTCCCGGCTCACGAAATCCGCGCGTCGTACCGCTCGCCCCAGCTGAGTGGCGACACATCGCGGTACTCGCGAATCGGTCCGCCCCCGTGTCCCTGCTCGAGACGTGCCCGGAGGGACGCGCGGAGGTTCGGGTCGGCACCCCTGTCCAACAGGAGGCGCGTGAAGCGCGCTTCATCCGGCTGTCCCTTGCCGTAGTTGACCCAGAAGTTGCGCTGGGAGACGACCGTCGAGAAGAGCGCGGTGTAGCCGCCGAAACCGTCGGCGTCGGTCGCCGCCCGCGCATCCGGATCCATGCCTCGGTCGAGCAACCACCCCGCGATCTCCAGTTCGTCGAAGTAGGCGGCGATGTGCAGGAGCGTCGTGCCATGCACCGGCGTCCCCTGAGCCGTGTACGGTTCTCTGGCGCAGGCAGGGGCGAGCGGGAAGATGTCGGCGATGTCGAACGTGCGCGTGAGGAGATCCGGGTCGCGCGCGAGGTGCGCCTCGAGCAGATCGATGCGCCCGCGATGGAGTGCCATCACCGGCGTGTCGGGAGGCTCGAAACCGTGCTCGACGTACATCTCCAGGATGCGGTGCTTGGCGGGCGGGTTCCGGCTGTCGGTCCCGAGGAGATGCTCGATGGTGTTGTGGTCCACACCCTCGGGCCCGACGACGCGGGCACCAAGCGCGAGCAGGACCGCGGTGCCCTCGACGCTCAGCGTGTACGCGGGACCGGCGAGCGTCCACTTGTCGAGCGACGGTCGGCCCGCCAGGTCGCAGATCATGCGCACCGTCTCGGCCTTGCCCTGGAGCGCGGCCCGTCCGGCCGCCGACTCCACGTCTTTCGCGCCGTGGCGGTGCAGGAGACGGATGATGTCGTCGCGGCCAAGGTTCGCGGCGAACGTCATCGGCGGGCCCCAATTGCTGTCGGTGCGAATCAGGACATCCTCATGGATGAGCGCCGGATTGCGCGTGATGAGCGCGCGGACGCGGTCCGCGTCATCGCGCCAGATCGCGTCCGCGAGCTGCACCGCGTGGACGAGCCTCGTCCAGCTCGACGCGTGGTAGCTCCGTGCGAGCACGAGCTGCGCGTCGGCCAACTTCGCGGCCGAGGGGTCGATCGATTTGGGATGGTGCTCGCGCAACTCGGCGATCGCAGTCGCATCGCCAGCGCGGATGGCGCGGAGGAGCTCCTTGGCCTGGCGATGAAGCTGTTCCGGGTCGGGCTGAACAGGTAAGCGGCGGACGGGCATGACGAGCCTCCTTGAATGAGCCCGTAGTCCGCCGGCATCGGGCAAAGGAGGTTCGGCGATCACGTTCCGAACATCTGGCGACTAGCTCAGGTGGACTCAGTCCTGTCCGCGGACGGGAGGCGCCCTGCACGCCCAGGTGCAAGCTACCACCGAGGACCACCCCATTCAAGAGCAGATTCCGCGGCGATGGCACCCTGCGCAACGCCGGCAGCACGAGTGCCGCCGGTCTGTCGACGATAATGCTGGAAGCGCCGATGCCATCGTCTCCGTTGCTCGCATTCGTCCGCGCGTCGAGTCTGCATATCGGCGGCGCTGCCGCGGTCGCGTCGCTTCGAAAGGATTTCGTCGAAGAACACGGCGTCGATCCTCGAGATATCGATGCGGCCTATGCGGTGTCGCGCATCACACCGGGAACGAACCTGCTCGCCTTTTATGCCTTGCTGGGTCACGGTTTCGGCGGTTGGCCGCTCGCGATCAGAGCCGTGCTTGCCGGCGCGATGATCCCTGCGGCGATCGTGCTGGCCGTCGCCATCATCTACAGCGGCAGCGAGTCCCGTATGCTGGCCGCCGCAATGGCGGGCGCGAGGGCCGCGGGAATCGCCATCATCTGCGGATCGCCGGTACGCTTGCTCCGTCCTCAGTTGAAGGATCGTCCCGCGGCAGCGATTGCGCTGGCTCTGGGACTCTTTCTCCTGGACTGGCTGTTCCAGGGAAGTCCATTTGCCCTGTTGCTGGTTGCCGCTGGCGCCGGCGCCGTCGTGCTTCGGCCTCGCGATGCTTCGCACCCCAAGGACTCTTCAGACTCCAACGACTCTTCAGACTCTTCGGACTCGACTCTTCGACTCTCGACTCTTCCGACTCCATCGACTCTTCCGAATGACCTCCCTCGCCCTCTACTGGCTGTTCGTCCGCGCAGTGCTGCTCTCGTTCAGCGGCTTTGCAACGGTGCCGATCGTGCGGGATGCGCTCGTCATCGACCACAGGCTCCTGACCGATGCCCAGTTGAACGACGCGATTGCGATCAGCCAGGCGTCACCAGGTCCGATCGGGATGTACATCGTGATCGTGGGCTACTTCGTCAGCGGGTGGCAGGGCGCGCTGGCCGGCGCCCTCTCGCTGGCCACGCCGGCGCTGCTGTCGATTCCCATCGCCCGGCTTGTCCTACGTGGCCGATCCGCTCTCCTGGAGGGCGCCTGCAGCGGCGTCATCATCGCGTCGTGCGCATTGATGACCGCGACGGGTCTCAGGCTGGCGCCTCAAGCCAGCCCGACGTTTATCCATGCGGGAATCATCGGCGTCGGGATCGCGTCGCTGATCCTGACAGACGTCAAGCCGGTCTGGATTATCGTCGTCTCGGCGATCCTCGGGGCTCTCGTGGGTAGAAGGGTTCAACGGGTTCGTAAAGGTTCGTATGAGTTCGTCGGGTTCGTGAGGTTCGTGGGGTTCGTACGTAGAGGTTCGAGATGACGACATCGATACGCGCTCCTGGCGTCGTGTGACGCGCTTGAGTTCATTCGGGATTCGCCGGGACTCGTCAGGACCTCGAACTCTCGGACTGCTCCGTGAGGCATTCAGACCGCCGGATCTGCCGACATCGCCATCGCACCCATCGCACCTCTCGCACCTACCGCACCCAGCGCACCTATTCTTCTCCGCCTCCGCCCGACCCGGCCGGTCGCGCGTGCGGCAAGCGCGGGTGCAGGAAGTTCCCGGCGACGTCGATCTCTTCGAGGTCGTAGATGTAATCCGGGTCGGAATAGAACGTGCGATCGGGCACCAGCGGCAGATCCTTGGCGCCGAAGGCCGTCGAAAACACGAGCCGCCAGTTGTTGACGAGCGACATGCCCGGATAGAGCGCCGCCTTGGTGGCCTCCGGAACGCGATAGGCCGCAAAGGTCGCCATCTGCTCGCGGTTCTGCTCGGGCGTGCCGCCAAGCTGCCCCTGCGAGCGCGCGCCGTGGTCGCCGTGCACCAGGATGATGGCATCCGGCCCGCTCACGCGGATGATCTCGTCGACGATCTTCAGAATCTGCTTGTTCAGGTATCGCACCTGCTCGGCGTACTCGAGCGGACGGTCCCATTTCTTCGTCAGCGAGGTGTCGCCCCCCTTGATGCCGTTTCGATCGAAGACATACGGCGAGTGCGGCGCGAGCACGTGCGCGAAGGTGAAGACCGGCCCCTTCTCTCCTGCCGGCTTCGCGATGCCCTTGAACTGCTGCGTATGCACGACGCCGGGCTGGAACCAGTCGCCGTAGATGGGGACCGCCTTCAGGATCGGATGCAGAGCCGTGCCTTCGAGGAACACGAACGCGAACTCTTCGACGAACGACGGCAGATACGACACGTTCTCGTCGGCAAGCGGGCTCGAGCGCGTCACGTGCCAGTAGCCGCCGATGTGCCGGTAGGTGTAGCCGAGCTGTTTGAACCGCCTCGCCACCTCGAACTCGCGCAGCATCGGGTTGATCGAGCCGCGCGGCGGGTTCGGACCAAAGTCCTTGATGTCGTCGTCCAGGTAGCGCATGTTGAGGAACGACGACAGCGACAGGCGCGTGTACATGTAGTTCGAGCGGGCCTGGTCGGAGATCAGAAAGCCGCGCGACTTCAGGGCGTCGAGAAATTCCGCGTTGTCGAGCTGGTTGTACTGCTTCAGCATGTCGCCGCGCGCGTAGGCGTCGAAGACCATCAGGTACACGTCGGGCTTCTTCATCGTGGCGTCGCCCGCGTTCCCCTTGATCTCCACCAACTCCTTGGGATGATTCATCGCGCCGGCGGCCTGCACCGACTGCACGACGAGGCTCGGCAACGCCGTCGCCACCTGCACGCAGACGAGCGCCAGCGCCAGCGTATGACCCACGCTCACCACGCGCTCCGGGTTCTTCATGCGCCACGCCACGACGAGGAGCGGCAGCACCACGCCGAAGACCAGCGACGGAATCAGCACGCTGCTGAAGACGTTCTCATGGAAGATGCCGGAGTCGATGTGCCCGTACCCCAGGATGAACATCAGCACGATGCTCACCATCAACGCGCGCCGCTCCGGATCGCGCACGAGGAACCGCCCCACGCCGTCGAGCGCCGCCGTCATGAGCAGCACGAAGCCGAACACCATGGCCGCCGCCGTCAGCCCGGGCAGCTCGCGCACGTTCGACAGCATGAGATTGAGCGGAAACACGAGCGCGATGAGATAGGGGTAGCGCCGTGCACGGGCCGTAGCCATCAGAACTCCTTCTTTCGGAAGAGCAGCAACGTGCGACCCGAATGCGGCACCGCGGCGCGCGCCTCGAGGTGGAAGCACGTGGAGAACGTCTCGATGCACTTCTCCAGCGACAGATGCCCGAACTCGTCGCGCCGGAACATCGTCAGCTTCTGGAACATCTCGTCGTCGGGCGGCACGAATTCGAGAATCAGGTGGCGCCGCACGATGCCCGCGAAGAGCTCGCGCACGGCCTCCATGGTCATGTTGCCCGACACGACCAGGTGGTGAATCAGCGCCAGCGCCATCACGCAATCGCTCGAGATGCGCTCGAAGAACGGCGGGCGCTCCTGGTTGCGGTATCCGATGCCCGGACTCGGGTTGCGCAGGTCGACGACCGCGGGCGTAATCCTCGCCGGCTCTTTTCGAAGGCGGCGGTAGAGCACTTCGATCGTGTCGTGGCTTTGATCCACGGCGACGACGTCGGCGCCACAGCGGGCCGCGACGTACGAGTAGTCGCCGGTGTTCGCGCCGAGGTCCAGCACCGTCGCCGGTGCAATGCGCTCGAGGAACGACGCCACCTGCTGTTTCTTGGCCGATTCGGCGGTGTCGTCGTACGAGCAGTCGCGCGTGTACGACACCCACGACTCGGTCGGCTTGTAACCGTTGGCGAGCGATCGCAGCTTGCTTCTCAGCCGCTTGAGATTCGGAATCTGCGCCGCCGCGCTGGAAACCTTGCCGTTCGACGGCTTGGCCGCTCCGTGCCCGTTGCCGTTGGTGGAGCGTTTTTCGAAGAGCGCCGGAAGCGTGACGTCGAGCAGCACGCCTGGCCGGTACGCCTGGAGTCCTTTGAATGAGCCCGCCACCTGGCTGGCACTGCGGCCATCGAGATTGGCGACGAAGTACGAGCGCGGATCCCAGCCCTGGTACCGGCCGAGCAGCAGCGGATACACGAACATCCGCTGGAACTGTCCCAGCGCGTACCAGACGTCGAGACGCGCACCGCGCTCGAACGACGGCAGATCGATGAAGCGCGGCAGGCCGCCGACAAACTGAATGTTGTAGGCGGTCGCATCCTTCAGCGAGCAGCCGGCCTCGAGGAGCGCGATCTGCAGATCGAGCGTGTGGATGCCCGCATCGGCCACCATCGAGATCGACCACTCATAGGGATACGTGATGTGGGCAATCCGATCGTGCTCGAGGAACGCGGCTTGAGGACCATGCCTGCTCTCGAGCTCGGCAACCAGCCCGCGCTCCTCAACCACGTGCGTGTCCACCACGGCTCCGCTTTTCATGAGCCGTGGCAACACGCCGCTTTTGCTGAGGTGCTCGAGCGTGTCCCGGCATTCCGCGTCGATCGTCCGGAACACGCGCCCTCGATGGAGGAACACGTATCCCGACGGATCGCGGAATGACCCTGCGATTCGCCCCGTGATGTCGCGCTCAGCTACGGCCGGCATTTAGGCCTGCGAGTCGTCCTGCCGGCGACCGAACAGCTTCGAAGTGATGTTGGTGACGAAGTTGCGCGCGAACACGAGGCAACCCACCGCTCCCGCCACCAGAGCCTGCACCATCAGCGCGCCTGAACCCGGGTCGATGTACGCCAGAAGAAACTGATCCATGTGTCTCCGTCCTCTCGGCGGGCGGACGCCCGCAGCAGCCCGGCTTTGTGCAACCGGCGTTCCAGTGATTGCCGGAACTCGCCGGAAATCCCGTCTCGCGGAGGCCGGCTGTTGTAAGTTGCAGAGTCAGCGCGCCTTGGGGTTTCGTCTGCCGACGATCGCGCGCAAGGCAAGGGAGACTTTCGTCACAGATTTGGCCGACACGACGCGCAGAGCATCGAGAAACACTGCTCCAGGAGTGACTAGAGTCAGCTTGTCAGGCGAATAATGACAACTGCCGGGTGACTTCTTCGGCAACGTCCGCGCTGGCAGTGAGTTCCACCGCACTCGCCTCGTCGGCTGATGCGGGGTCCGCCTCGACGCTTTCGCACGCCGGCTCGTCGCTCGATTGTGGAGCGCCTTCGGCGAGCAGACGAATCAGGAGCGGGATCTCACGAATGGCCTTCAGCCGGATCTCGAGCGGCGCTTCCCGCAGCAGCATCAGATCGGAATAGGTAAATCCACCGTCACTCTGTTTTGAGGGATCGAACGTCGCGGTGCGGATCAGCAGCGCCCACTGGTCGCCGACAACCGAGTATCCGAGCTCGTACTGCCACTCGCATCGCCCTGCGGCCGGCGATTCGTTCTCCGGCGTGGACATCCGCATGATGGTGACGGGCACGCCGCCGAACATCCGCTCCTGCGATTGCTGCCGATCGTCCACGGGCTCATCGGCCGGCGGGATCCGCTCGACCGCGGAACGCGCTGTCTGTATGGGCACCCATTCCGCCTGGGCGATCACCATCGAGCTCAGCTTGTCCTCGATCGTCAACAGGCACTGGTTGAGTGTGTGCGACGCGTTGCTGAACAGATCCGCCAGGGCGCTGAGTCCTTGCAGCAGATCGGCATCGGATTGTTCCGCTCGAGTCGCCTCGTCGGCGTGAGGCGGTTCCTCGGCGTGAACCACCTCATCCGGACCCGTACCCTCAGGAGTCATCGACGGCACGGGTCAGCAAAGCGTGTGCCTTCGCACAACCTGCAACTCTTCACACAAGGCACCCCGCGGGCAGACTTTTCTTCGAATCGGCCACGACAATTTTCTTCCGCGCGCCGGACAAGCAGACTTTATGGCCGTGCGATCGCGACGCGTCTGGCCCGATCTCTCATGAACTCGCGCGAACCGCCTGTGGCTCGGACTTTGCTGAATCCCCAACCTGATTCTCACAGGGAATTCAAAGTGATTCTTTGGCAAGACCTTAATTTCTGGACGGCCGTCGGCGAAATCGGGGTCGGCATCCTGTTCGGGGTGGCTGTGGGCATCCTCGCCAAGAGGATGACGCGCTTTACGCGCCCACCGGCCTATCCTGGACATAGCCGAATCTGCCCCGGCTGCGGCACTCCGTCGCTCAGGCGCGTGCGCGGGACTGCGGCGCAGCGCGCGTTCAGCGTCTTCACGCGCCGATGGCCGTACGCCTGCACGCGGTGTCCCTGGCCCCACGTGCCGGTGGAACGCCCCGCGCGCAAGCCGCGCTTCACCTTCACGCGATCGACATCCTCGTCTGCCGTTCAGCCGGAGATGGTCGAAGCGCCGGAAGCCTTACCCGTCGCCGCGCCCGACCTGGCGGCAGACCTCTTGTTGAACTCCGAGCCCGAGCCGAAACCCGTCTCGCCGCCCAAACCCGTGCGCGCGATGAAGCCGGTTCGCGAGGCAAAGCCGGCCGCCGAGGCCAGGCCCACGGCGGAGGCAAAGCCCGAAGTCGAGGCCAAGACCCGCGGCCGAAGTAAAACCCGCGGCGGCGCCACGATCCGCTCCCGAGCCCGAGCGGGCACCGGTTCGAATACCACCGAAAGACGACGCCACGCAGGTCAAGGAATCGGTCTATCAATACATCGCGCTGCTCAACAGCGGCGATATCACCGCGCGTGCGAACTGCTATCTCTCCGAGTTCACGAGCTTCGGCATCGAAGGCGGCCCGCTGCACACGAACAGATTCGAGGGTCGAAACCCGGGCCCGACCTCGACGTTCGACCTGCGATGCCGCGACCTGCGCGTCTACATCCACAAGGACACGGCGATCGCGACCGCGTATCTGATCGGCACGATCACGAACGCGAACGGCGCGCCGATCCGCGTCACCGGACGCAGCTCCTGGGTGCACCTGCGCCAGAACGGCGAGTGGAAGATCGTCCACAGCCACCTGTCGCCGCTCAACACCGACGCCTAGGCTCCTTCGAGTCCAGCACGTTCCGGTCGCCCGTTCCCGGTTCGCGGCGGCGGAGGCTTCGATACGCCATCCAGTCTAAAAACGAAAGCGCCTCAGCAATCGCAGCGCCACCACAAACCTGAAATGAAGACCAGGAACTCGCGACCTGCTCGCTCAAAGCGCTGACCGGTTCGCGGGGGCGGAGGCTTCAGTACGCCATCCAGTCTAAAAACGAAATCGCCTCAGAATCGCAGCGCCACCACAAACCTGAAATGAAGAACAGGAACCCGCGACTGCTCGCTGAAAACGCTTCAAGAGCCCGGCGCAGAACCGCGTGGCGTGATCGAAATCGAGCCCACCGGTGATTTCGTGCACGGGGCAGTCTCCAATGCACTTCCAGATACGCGTCCTCGTCGGGCTCCGGATCCGCGGATCCTGCAGGGGACCGATAGAAAATCCCGCGACTCTTCATAAGGATCTTCAGAAGATCCCGTCGCTCGCTCAGGCTCACGCGCTCGATTCGAATGGGCTCCGGACCGCGTTGCCAGGTCAGGATGGCGATCCCGTCGATCGGGCCGTCCATGGCCGCATAGCGCGCCCCGTAGATGTCCTCGATGAAGAGGTCGTGTTTCTTTTGCGACCTTCCAGAGCTCGTCTTGGGAAAGGCTCTCGAGCTTCGCGACGAGTTTCGGTTTGAGGACAGGGCGAAGTCTCGGATTGCTCATGGCGGTTCCCGGATTGATACGGGGCGGCTTGGGCGCTCCGTAACCCCACAAACCGCGCGCCTCGCGGCGAACGATGACGCGGTCCTTCCCGACGAGGCTCAGATCATGTTCCAGCAGCCGCAACGCCAAGGTGGTCTTTCCCGCGCCGGGGTTACCAGCCAGGACCAGCCCTTTCTTCGCCGACCTCACGCTCGCCGCGTGCGCGAGCACGCCTCCCTGGTGCAGCAGCCATTGAATGTAACGGCTGTTGATGAAGTTCGCTGTCTTGGTTTCGTGCTCTTCGCAGGGACCGATCGCGAGCTCGATGCCGTCGCCCGACGCGAACAGTATCCCGTTCGAGCGCTTGCGAATCACGCGCCCGTCCGTCAAATCGCAGAATTCGTCCTTCGACTCGTCGTCTTCCTCATCCGACAGGCGTTGGGTAAAGGCAAGGCCCAGATCCGGGGCCGCCGGAACATCGATGATCCTGATGGCGAAGCGGCTCGTCGGCGCATCGTCGAGGAAATGCCGGAAGATGTGCCGCAGCTTCTCGATCATCGCCGCGGAGTTTGAAGCGACCGCCAGATCGTAGTCACCGAAGCGAAGCGCGAGATGAAGATCAGTCTTGCCGTATTCGGTGACCCGCTGGACGAACTCCTGCATGCTGGCAGGGGGCATGGCCGACATCGGAAACCTCCTACTCCCGATTCTTGATGGGCTTGGCCGGAATGCCGGCCGCAATCGTGTACGGGGGAATATCCTTGATGACAACGGCGCCTGCCGCGATGATGGCGCCATCGCCTATCGTGACGCCCGCGGTCACGACCACATTCGAACCCAGCCACACATCGTTGCCAATCGTCACGTCCTTCTCGGTCGCCGGCTGACTCCGGATGAGGTTCCCAAGGCGGATACCGTGGTTCGAGCTGTAGATCATCGTGCCGGGACCCATGCGCAGGTCGTTGCCGATCGTGATTTTCGAATCGGCACTGGCCTGCAGACAGCCGAGATGGTTGATGTGACAGTGTCCGCCGATCGCGATGTTCTGAGGATTGGTGAACTTGACGGTCGGCTCGATCCAGGTGCCCTTCCCCACGCTCTTCAGGCGCGGGATGGCCGAAATGTGGTTGTGGTAGTGGAACTCGAGCCAGCGAATCATCCATCGCCAGGTGCGCGGATCCAGGAACATCATGCGAAGCAGCCGCAGCTTGCTCATGCCAGCGCCTCCAGGATGCCTTGCAGTTGCCGTGACACGGCCTTGCCGTCGAACCGCGCGATGTACTCCGGATCGGGACGATAGCGCTCGTCAAGCCGATCGCGGTGCTCGTACAACTGGCAGAGGGCTTCCTCGAGAGCGGCCGTGTCGCCCGGGTCGACCACCACACCCAGACCGCTGCCCTCGGCGATGGTCGTCACGGCGCCCGCCGGCGCGAGCGCGAGGATCGGCTTCTCGAACGGCAGGTACTCGTACAACTTCACGGGCACCTGCAGGGCCGTGCCCGGCTGGATCACGATGAGCACGTCCGATTCGAGAAGGTACTGCAGGCAGCGCTCGTGTGGCACCGGTGGCGTGATGCGTACCGACGACTCGAGGTTGAGCTCGCGAACCGTCTCGGCCAGCCGGAATTGCGGCGCGACGGTGCCGATGAAATGGAGCTCGATGTGATCGGCCGCGATGCGCCCCCTGGCAATCGCCGACGCGAGCGCCTTCACGAGCGGCCGCGGATCGCGCTGCCGGTAAAGCGATCCGGCATGGGTCAGCACGAGACGCGACGACCGGCGCGGAACCGCGCGGAGGAACGGCGTCAGGTGCTCGGCGTCGAACCCGTTGGTGACCGTGTGAAACTTCTGAGCCAGGGCGGGTCCGTAGTAATCGGCGAACTCGTCGCGCAGCGCCGACGTATTCAGAATCACCGCGTCGGCTCGCCCGATCACCATGACGCTCGAGCCACTCGCGCAGCCGCAGCTTCCACGAATCGGTCATGTCGGCCCGTTTCCAGGGCGAACGGGCCCACGGGTCGCGGAAATCAGCCACCCACTTCACGCCGTGGCGGCGCGCCAGCCACATCGCGACCAGATGACACGTGAACGGCGGCGCCGACGAGAAGATGATGTCGGGCTTGTGTCTCTCGATCACGGTTGCGCCCTGCGCGATAGCGGGCAGGAACCAGCCGATCTCGCTGTCCACGAATGGACGCTTGGTTGACGGCGCCGGCTTCTCGGCGCGAGCCGACACGTCACGAAGAACTGGCCGATCGCCGGCGTTGGTGAATAACCCGCGCACGTGCGCGCTGAAGTGCTGCTTCAACTGGCGCCGCCAGCGCGCGACAGCGGTAAGGCCTCTCAGCACCCTCGATCTGTAGATCTCGACGTCGTCGGGCAGCCGATCCTCGAGCGCGACGTCGATCGGCGTACCGGCCTTGTAGTAGTCCGGGTCGACCGTCAGCACCGACACCGGCCAGCTCGAGCCGCGCAGCTGGCTGATCGTGCGCAGAATGCGATGGACGCCCGCCGCCCGCTCCGGAGGAAAGTGCGAGCTGACGATGAGCACCCGTTTCGGCCGGCGGAACGACAGCTTCTCGGAGCGCCGGCGAACGGACGTCGAGCGGGCCGTCGTCTTGCGGTCCGGCTCTCGCTCGCGATGCTGGAGGTTCGCGCGCACGAGGCCTACTTTGCCGCTCGCAGCGACAACATGCGGTTCAGCACATGGTCGGCGAGCTCCTCGGGCGTATGGTCGGTCGTCACGACCTCGTGCCGGTACGGCTGCGCGGCCTGCAGCATGAAATGACGGAGCGTTTCGATCTGCCCCACCGCCAGCTGGTTCTTCCTCGACACGATGACTTCAGGCCTGTTGTCCAGAATGATCATCAAGTCTGGCTTCGGAAAAATCGCGCACAGCAGCCGGCGCACGAGACCGTAGTTGCGGATCGGCCGTTCCTTGTAGAGATAGCGCAGGTCGGTGATGTAGCGGTCCGCGATCACCCAGTGGCCTTTTCGAACCCGGAGGAACACCGATGTCAGGTACCGGTAGATCAGCTCGACGTAGATCGCGGCGTAGAAGACGTAGCCCTTCAACGATCCAATCGACGCCCGCAGTGACTTTCGATCGCGATGGGTCGCCACGTGCAGGCCGATTGGCTGCACGGCCGGCGTCATGCCCAACCGGCGCAGGGCGGGCACGAGCGACAATTTCATCTGGCCCCACGGGCCCAGATAGGTGGTTTCGAGCTTCAGGTTCGGAATCGCGCGGGCGCGCTGCCTCAGCGTTCGCACGAGCGTGCTCTTGCCCGAACCGTCCGGACCGACGAGCGCGACGAGACCTCCGCGGCTGCTCGCGCCCCGGCGTACACCGGCGCGGCGCATCAGATACCGTCCCAGATTGCCGGGCTGAGCGCGAAGCGCGGCGCGGAACAGGTCCCTGCGCACGCGCGCGCCCCGTTCCATGTTTGCGTCGCAGGCGGCCACCCATGCGGTCACCGCGTCGAACGCCTTGCGCATACCGAACTCGTCGAGGTGCTCCTCGAGATACCGCCGATCGAGCGGCGATTGCAGAAGCGTCCGGATTTGCTCGAGCGACGACGAGCGCAGCTTGCCTTTCCGAAGGAAGTTGTGGAAGACGAGGTGCATCAGCTCGTCCTCCGGAGACAGGTGAAACAGGCTGTCCGACTCGACCCGCCGCGACAGCATGCGGCTCGCGTTCATGTAGACGATGCCGTATTGCGCGGCCTTCCAGTGGATGTCGAGACACAGCAGCCGTCCCTGCTGATAGCGCAGCATCACCATCTTGAATGCGCTGGGACTCGGGCCCGGTACGAATCCGCGCTGCTGAAGCAGGTTGCGGCACTGATGGATCCACGCCTCGTCGACGAGCAGATCGAGATCGCTGCCGTCGAACCCGCCGTGCTGGCCGGGCTCTCAGCAGCGTGTGCAGGGATCCCGGCCGTGCGCGAAATGCCCCAGGATCTCGATTGCCGATGTCTCAGAATCGGAAAAGGAGCAGTCGGGTACCACCACCTTCGCGCTTCCGCAACGTGCATGCCACCGACTCGAAGGAAAAGGCGCGAGTTTATTGGGTATTTCGTTGTTCTCCGGCACTACGGCATCCATCGGGCAGCCTTTTGTCTGCGTATCGCGGACCTTTTCAGGAACAGAGGCTTCGCGGCGCCGGCTCACAGCGTGGGTGGAATGCCGAAGCGAATGGCGTAATAGACAATGCCCGCCCACTCGTAAGCCACGTATTCACGGTCGTACGCGCGCCGCCACCAGCGCGCCGGGGTCGCGCGCGACGTCGCCGTCATCAGCCCGATGCGCGTCCGGACGCCTGTCGATTGGAAGAGGTGACGAAAAGTGGCAAGCGCGCGGCGCCCGTGATAGGCCGACGTCACCACCACCAGCCGATCGATCCGCGTGTCGATCGGCAAATGCCCTGGCCGCCTTCGCCTCGTCGTAGGTGTTGGTCACCTTCCGCGGGAGCACCGTCACCCGCTCGCGGCTGACGCCGGCGTCGTGCAGCCAGCTCACGCGTCCGGCGCATTCGTGGCAGTTGTGCTCGGTCACGTGCTCGGGCTGCGTCAACCACACCTGCGCGTCCGGGTACTGCCGGGCAAGCTGCGCGGCAACCGGCAATCGTTCCCACTCGTGGCTGGCGAGCACGACGATGGCCTGCGGGTGATCGACCTGATCCGACACGACGAGCGAATCGCCGCTGTATCGGAAGAGAAGGACCGCGAGCGCGCCACCGACCAGTGCGGCCAGAGCGGCGGAGCCGGCGCGCGACGCACGATTCGAAGTCAACCCTGGGCCCGTATGTGTGGCTCGAGCCGGATGTGGCTCAGGAGAAGAACGCGCGCTGAACGACGCCGGCCAGTGTCAGGAGGCTGATGCCGAGGAGAAGCAGCGACCCTGGCTCGATAAACGCCATCGGCACGACGGCCAACGCAACGGGAAACGCCGAGGCCGCGGGCACGACGGCGAGCACCATGACCGCGATGATGGTGAGCCAGATCCGGGTTCGCATGTCAGGTGGACAAAGGCAAGGATGACGCCAGTCGCCCGAATCGGTCCCGCCAAACAGGTTCCGCTGCGAGGCCTTTGCAAGTCTCTGGAATGAAAGACTTTTCTCGATCACCGCGAAATTGCCGGCTTCCGGCCGGACCCGCCCGCAACCAGGAAAGTAATCAGGCGGCAGGCTTTTTTCTGCTGGTCTCCGTGCGAGGGGGGATGTATCGGCCGTGTCACGGGCCCGCTTCCCCCCTCGAAATGGCTCGATCGCGCGGCGTCAGCGGGGCGGTTCGAAGACGTCTCGGATGTCGCGTTTCAGACGGCGATCCCGGTGAAGGCCAGACGTCCGTTCTGGTCGCCGCGCGGCCGTCTTCGACGATGTCCCCGGACGTCGTTTCGATGCGAATTGAATAGGAAATCTGGAACGGTGCGAGCAGGTCGCCCACTGCCCGGAGCAGTGCGGGCGCGATGCGCGCTTCGTCTTCGTCGGTCAGCGTGGAAGTGAAACGAATCACCATCGTCGTTGTCCCTCGTGGACAGCCGTCAGTCGAATCGTTTGTGATGCTCTCGAGCGATCACGAGTGCAAATGACATTCCCGGCAAAGCGAGCACGAAACGTCCCAAGAGTTTCGGCTAGCACGAATTGCAGGTGTACCGAATGACACAGAGGTCGGACAAAACATAGATTCTCAATAGTGTAGAAATGACACTCTGTGTAAATTTTCGATTTTGACTTTGGGTGGATCGAGGACGCAGTATGTGTCTCCCACGTTCGGGAAAGGACTTCGAAACAACTTGAACGCACTTATCGGAAACAGCCGCGCCATTGCTTCCTTGCGAGAGGAAGTCGAGCTTCTGAAACGATCCGACGCCAAGATTCTCATCACCGGTGAGAGCGGCGTGGGCAAGGAAATCCTTGCCAGGGCGATTCACCGCAGCAGCAAGCGAGCGCAGGCCACGCTGGTCTCGGTCAATTGCGCCGGCGTGGCGGAGTCGCTTCTGGAATCGGAGCTCTTCGGCCATACCAAGGGCAGCTTCACCGGCGCGTTTCGCGACAAGCCGGGGCTGCTCGAGACGGCCAATCGCGGCACCGTCTTCCTCGACGAAGTCGGTGAAATGTCGATGCGCATGCAGGCGCTGCTGCTCCGGTTCCTCGAGACCGGCGAAATTCAGCCGGTGGGCAGCCTGACGCCGCACCGCGCGCTCGACGTGCGCATCATCTCGGCCACCAACAGGGGTCTGCCGGGACAGGTCGAGTCGGGCGCGTTCCGTTCGGATCTCTACTATCGCCTGAACGTCGTGCACCTGAAGATTCCGCCGCTGCGGCAGCGGCGCGACGACATCCTTCCGCTCACGCTGCACTTCCTGAACTCGCTGAGCGAGCAGCAGGAGGTCGAGGCGCCGCGGCTGTCGAACGAGGTCCTGCAGCAGTTCGTCGCGTATGCGTGGCCGGGCAACGTGCGCGAGCTGAAGAACGTCGTCGAACGGATCATCGTCCGGCACGGCGGTCAGGTCGTCACCGGCGGGGAGTTTCTGCCCTGGTCGGCGGACGCGGCGTCTCTGCAGGAGGAGCCCGCCAGGCCCGTCCACTCCGTGTCGGTGGCGGATCAATTGTTCGAGCGAATGGTGAAAGACGGCGAGTCGTTCTGGTCGGCCGTGCATCCGGCGTTTCTCTTGAGGGATCTGACCCGCGACCACGTTCGGGAGCTCGTCAGCAAGGGACTGCGCCAGGCGCGAGGCAACTACAAAATCCTGCTGCCGCTGTTCAACATGAAGGACAGCGACTACCGACGGTTCCTGACGTTCCTGCGCAAGCACGAGCTGCATCAGCCGTTCCGCAGGTTCCGGACGGCGGCCGTCGCCGACATCAGCAAGTCCGAGGGAGCAGACCTCCAGCGACAGGCCTGAGAAGGCCCGATCGCCCGATCGTCTCCCCTTCGGATCGGCCGCACACAGCCCCCCAAACCGATACCGATCTGCCCAGTGGCGCGCGAGCGCCGCGATATCGGACAATGCTCCATCACTGGAGCGACAAAGCGCAGAAGGGTACAGTTCAAGCGCCTAGTTTCCGAAAAGTCATAGCAGCGAGCGAAAACCGTAACTGACCGAAATCTGGGACCTTCCGCAAACCGGCCCATTTTTCGGGGAAAATCGTGCGAAACGTGAGGCGGGACGGCCGTCTCTCCGTCAGGCACGCGAGTTGCCATTGAGTCTTCGCTCACGTCTTCGACGTCGCCGATGACCGGAGAGATGCGAGAACGGAACCGGGAGAGTGAATGACAGGCAGGGTCCTTGTAGTTACGCCACACGCGGATTCGCACGCACGCATGGAGCGGTTGCTGCGCCACGCCGGCTTCGAAACCGAGCATGCCTCGACCTTCGAGGCTGCGCGCCCCCGGCTGACGGTCACCACGCCGGACGTGTTGATCAGCGACGTGCATCTCGGCGAGTACAACGGACTGCATCTCGCGATCGTCGGCCGGGACCGCCGGCCGGCTCTTGTCGCCATCGTCATCGGTCCGCCCGATGCGGTGCTCGCACGAGAGGCCACCCAGCATGGCGCGACGTATCTGAACGAGCCCACGACCGACGAAGCGCTGCTCGCGAAGCTGTCGACGCTGCTTCAGGAAATCGGGCGGCACCGGCGGTGGCCGCGCAAGCACGTCAGCGAGACCGTGGCGGCCGAATGCGGCGCCTCACCGGCGCGCATCGTCGATCTCAGCTACGGTGGCCTGCGGCTGGAGGTCGAGGATGGCGGCGCGGCGGCGCCGCAGCTCGGTTCCGGGCTGCGCATCAACCTGCCGGACTTCGGCGTGTCCATCGACACGGCGCTGGTCTGGGTCGAGCGCGCGCCGTCCGGGTACCTTCACTGCGGCGCGGCCGTCGAGCGGCTGAGCCCTGCGCTGACCAGCGCCTGGCGGCAGGTCGTGGACCGAGTGGGGTTCAGCGTCCAGTAGCGTCGGTTTCTCCGCCTTTTGTTCTCGCGCACGGCGGGTGAAGTCGCCTTCTACGAGCCCGACGGCACAAAGTCATCGATCTGAGGACCTTTCATCACCTGAAACAGGGAGAACTGCCGACCACCCCCGCGGAGCACTCCAGACCTGCCGAACCTCGTAAGCGCTGCCATCTGAACGCGTTACCGGACAAAAAAGCCCCGCACGGTGATTCGCGCGCAAGTGGCGAACCATTTGCACAATGACCCGCCCGTAAGCCGTTCAGGAAGACAAAAAACCTCCGGGTAGGACGAAGAAACGGCCAGCTCCGACCATGGCACGTGAAAGTGCCAGTCGGCGCAATGGCGTCAGCCTGAGCAGACGCTCGCTGACGTGAGGAGTACGACCAAGCGATGTCGAAGACCGCACTAGCGTGGGTAATCGGGCTCGTCACCGGTACGGTGCTCAGCTTCCGGGATCCGATTTTCGGACTGCTCGCCTACTTGTGGGAGTACTACAACCATCCGCCGATGCGGTGGTGGGGAGACGAGCTGCCCGATCTGCGCTGGTCGCTGCTCGTGGCCTCGCTGCTCTTCACCAGTTACCTGTTCCACGGCAAGACGATCTTCCGGCGCGAGATCTTCCGCCACAAGTCCACGCAGTGGCTGCTGATTTTTCTGGTGATTACGTTCACCGTGACGGCGTTCCTGTCGATCGATCCCGAACGCAGCCGCGGGTACGTGCTCGATATCGCCAAGCTCGGACTGCTCTTCTGCCTGATCGTCGGCGTGGTCAACGACTACAACAAATATCGCTGGGTCACGATGGCGCTCGTGCTCGGCGCGCATGTCGTGGGGTTGGGATGCGTACTCCAACCCGCACTTCGACAGCGGACGGCTGGTTGCCATCGGCGGCCCCGACTCGTTCAACGACAACGAAGCGGCCGCGCACGTGATTCCGGCGCTGCCGTTTCTGGCGCTGTTCTTCTGGCAGGGCACGAAGTGGCAGCGGATCGCGGCCATCGTCGCGGCGCCGTTCATCGTCAACATGATCATTCTGTGTAACAGCCGTGGCGCCACGGTCGGCATCGCCGCGGGGCTCATCGCCGGGCTGTTCCTGATGACCTGGAGACTGCGGCTGCGGCTGGCGATTGTGGCCCTCGCGGCGCTGCCCGTGGTCATGTCGCTGGTCGATCAGCGATTCATCGACCGGCAGCTGACGCTGATGCAGTTCATGGAAGAGGGCGTCGCGGGACAGGCGATGCAGGAAGACGGTGCCGCGAACGAGCGCGTGCTGTCGTGGAAAGGCGGCATCCGATTGATCGGCGATCGTCCGCTCGGCGTGGGCGGCGGTGGTTACGACCTGCTGAGCCCTGTCTACGCGCCGGAGGTCGTCGAAGCTCACGATGGCGAACTGCGCGCGGTGCATAACACCTATATCTGGGCCGCCGCCGACTGGGGCATCGCCGGGCTCATCGCCTTTCTCGGATTCATCGTCTCCGGATTGCTGACGCTGCATCGCATCCGCCATGAAACGACGAGCGACCAGATGAAGCTCGAAAGCCTGGCGCTCGAGATTGCGTTGATCTCGTTCCTTGGCGCGGCGGTGTTCATCAACCGCATGTATGCGGAGATCTTGTATTGGCTCGTCGCGTTGTCGGCCTCACTGGCGAACATCCACGACAACAGCGCCGTGCAGGCCGATCGTTCCGAGGACACGGGTCCAGCGGCGGTTCGTGCCGCGTGACGAGTGCGCGAACTGGACCGTGTGACCTTGAGAACGCTAACGGGAATCCACTCACGCGTGGAGCACTTGCAGGAAGGACATGCCGGTGAGGGCGACAAGCGCGCTGGAAGACACGAGTTTCGGGCCGAACACCGTCGAGGCCAGCCTCGAGGCGGAGTCGGCCGAGGATTTACCTCAGTTCACAAGGGTTGGAGGAATTGCCTTGGCACAGCCATCCGGCTCGCCTGGTGAAAGCCGCGAGGAACAACGTCGCCTCCGTCGTCTGTTCGTGACGTCCCGCTCGCTGCTGCAGGTTGCAGAGGAAGCGGAAGACGAACGCGAACTGGTGATGACGGTCGTTCAGGCCGCGGCGATCTGGCACGACGTGGACGCGCGCGCCTACCGCCGCGATCTGCAGGGCCGTTTCGTCCTCGACGTGCGGCTTCCCGGCGCCGACCTGTCCGTGGGGCCGCGCGACTTCAGCGCGTTCTCCGTGGTGTCAGGTCCGGTGACCCGGATCTCGACGGTCGGCGAACAGGAACAGCTGGGATGGAACGACCTGGCCGGCGAACTGGCGCTGCTGCCGATTTCCGCCAGCGGGCAGGCGCAACCCCGGTGGGTGCTGGCGATTCCGATCGAAACGGATTCGATGGTCTCGTCGAACCTGCTGCTGCTCTGCGAGATGTTGGGGCTGTGTCTCGATCGGATGGCGGCGAGGCGCGATCAGGACCTGCGGAAGCGTCTGATTCGCGACGTCGTGGATCGCGAAGATCCCGTGGCCGAGCTCGCGAACGCGGGCCTGGCGCAAATCGCCAGTTTCCTGGGCGCCGCCCAGGGCCGGCTCGTGACGGGCACCAGCCCGGCCACGCGACGCGCCTGAAGGCACCGAGACCCGGCCGATGGCCGAAGTCGGCGGTGAATGGACGGCGGGTCCAACGCCAGGCCTCGAGCCCGGCCAGTCGCTGATGACGCCGCGCCGATTGACGATGGCGTTTTCGGTCGGCAACAAGGCGGTCGCCATCATCGACTTGACCGCCCCGGACGGCGCGGACTTCAGCATCAGTCACGCGTCGCTGCTCGAATCGGCCGTCGGCGTGTTGAAAACCTGGTTCGCCGGCGTGCTCGACGGCGCCGCGGCGCAGGTCCTCGAACGTGGAGCCGGCGCAGAGCTTCGAATCGCGTATCGGCGACGAGCTCGCGAAGGCGAAGAAAGGCCCCGCGGAAACCGGAGTGATTGTGATCGATCTCGCGCCGGGGGCGCAGCGGCGCGACACCCGCGTCCGATCGAATGTGCCCAGCCCCGTCGCCCGGCAGTTGCGCGCGTCCGATGTGCTCGGACGGCTGAAGACGGGCCAGATCTGCGCGGTGCTGACCGGTACCGGCGCCGACGGCACCAGCTTCGCGGCCACGCGGCTGCTTCAAAGCCTGGCGGCGCTCGCGCGCGAACACGACTTGCCGACCGTCAGCGTGGGTGCGACGACGCTCAAGGAAGCGGACGAATCGGTCACCGACGTCCTGGCCAGGGCCGAGGAAGACGCCAAGCGCCGCACCGGCGGCGGGCAGGACGAGTAATCGCGATGTCGCAAGGACGGCCTTTGAGCTGGTATCGGCGGCTGAGCGATCGACGCGGTCGTCTTCGTTTCGAGCTGGTCGGAGAGTTGGCGGCAGCGTTCCGGACGATCGAGGTGCTGCCCGTCCGGGACATCAGCTGGAAAGGCGCGCTGGTGGAATCGGCGGTGCCGCTGGCGGTCGAGTCGGTGCAGACGCTGCGGCTCGTGTCGGGCGATGTCAGTGGCGAGATTACCGCCCGCGTCCGGCACGTCACACGCGCGGACGCGCCCGACGGCTCTGAATGGTACCGCATTGGTTTTGAATTTCTCGATCTTCAACCGGCGATGCGCGACGAACTCGGCCGCCTGTCGGATGAAGGGTACCGAGCACTCAACGGAATCGTAAGCGCCTATGAGCGACATGCAGGAAGAGCGTCGTCAGACGGCGCGTGTTCCGCCGAAAGAAGGATCCGAACTCTGGCTCGCACGGCCGCATGCCGTCCGGCTGGTGGAGATCAGCATGACCGGAGCGCTGCTCCGGGCGTCGCACGGTCCCCCGGTCGGCGAGCGCGGCGAGCTGAGGGCCAAGCTGAACGATCACACGTTCGTGGCCCAGGTCGAGATTCGACGCGTCGTGGCCCAGGGACCGGAGGAAATGCCGGGGCGTTACAGCCTCGGGGTGACGTTTGTATCGCTCGATTCGGACAACCGCCGCTGTCTCGAGCGCTTTCTCAGGCAACCGGCGACACCGTAACCAACGGACTTATGGATGCCCAACGAACGCGTGAGTGAGACAGGAAGAATGGGAACAAATTCTCGAGCAGGTCTAGTCGGAACCAGCCGCGCGATGAGCACGCTGAAAGAGGAGATCGCGCAGGTTGCCAATTCGGACGCCAAGGTGCTCATCACCGGGGAGAGCGGCGTCGGCAAGGAACTCGTGGCCCGCGCGATTCAGTCGCAGGGGCCGCGGGCCACGCGGCCCTTCGTGGTGGTGAACTGCGCGGGGCTGCCCGAGACGCTTCTCGAGTCGGAGTTCTTCGGCCACGTCAAGGGCAGCTTCACGGGCGCCTATCGCGACAAGCCCGGCAAGCTGGAAATCGCCGACACGGGAACCGTGTTCCTGGACGAAATCGGCGAGATGACGCTGCGCATGCAGTCGCTGATGCTGCGATTCCTCGAAACCGGCGAGTTGCAGAAGGTCGGCGCGGAACGGTCCGAGCGGGTCGTCAACGTGCGGGTGATCGGCGCGACCAACCGGGACCTGCGCAAGCTGATCACGGAAGGCCTGTTCCGCGAGGACCTGTTCTACCGCCTGAACGTGATCACGCTCCTGGTGCCGCCGCTCCGCGAGCGCAAGGAGGACGTGCCGATTCTCATCGAGCACTTCCTCAAGCGGTTCACGCGCGATCGCGGACTGCCCGCGCGCGAGATCTCCCCGGAGGCGATGCGCGCGCTGTGCGAGTACCAGCTGGCCGGGCAACGTGCGCGAGCTGGAGAACGCGATCGAACGGCTCGTCGTGACGGCGCGGACCGAAGTGATCGACGTCGAGAGCCTGTCCGACGAAGTGAAGGCGCCGCGCGCGGTCGGCCTCGCGGTGAAGCAGGAGCGGCGGCGATCGGTCGGCGACAGCCTCTACAACATGGTGGTCGAAGAAGGACAGTCGTTCTGGACGGCGGTCTACCCGCTCTACATGCGGCGGGACATCACGCGCGAGCAGATTCGCGATCTCGTCCGGCGGGGTCTTCGGGAGACGCGCGGGTAACTACAAGATCGTGGCGCGCCTCTTCAACATGGAGCCGACCGACTACAAGCGGTTCCTGAACTTTCTTCGTAAGCACGAGTGTCAGTTGCCATTTCACGAGTTCCGGTGAGTTCCGGTATCACGTTGGTGTCTTGAGAATTCGAGGGAAAACCATGAGACGAATGACAGCGTTCCTGATGTGCCTCGGCGCGTTCACCTGGACGGCGGCGCCCACTCTTGCCCAGACCGGGCAGACGGCGAGACAGCAGCCGGTCTCCTTCGCGGAGGAGAAGGCGGCGGGTGCCACCGAAGTCCAGCCTCCTTCGGGCTACGTCATCGGTACCGGCGACGTGCTCGGCATCAAGTTCTGGCAGCAGCAAGAGCTGTCGGGCGACGTCGTCGTGCGCCCGGACGGCAAGATTTCCGTGCCGCTGCTCAACGACGTCCACGCGGCCGGCCAGACGCCGCAGCAACTGAGCGAGAACATCCGCACGGTGGCCAAGCGCTTTGTGCAGGACCCGAACGTCACCGTGATCATCCGGCAGATCAACAGCCGGTCGGTGTTCATCACGGGACGCGTGACGCACGCGGGCAAGTATCCGCTCAACGGCTCGACCTCCGTCCTGCAGCTCATCGCCATGGCGGGTGGTCTGTCGGAATGGGCCGACGGCGAGAACGTGACGGTGATGCGCACCGAGTCGAATGGCACCTTCGCGACGCACCGTTTCAACTACAAGGACGTGCTCGGGCGCAAGAACCTGGACCAGAACATCGAACTGCAGCCGGGCGACACGGTCATCGTGCCCTAACGCAGCAGGGAGTTGAGAGCATCAATGCCTAAGTTCATCGCTGGAATCGTCATCTCGCTGCTGGTGGCCTGCAGCACGCCGGCCTTCGCCCAGACGCAGCCCTTCCAGGGCCTGTTCGGCGCGCCGGCCGGCACTGCGCCGCAAGAGAGCCTCGATTTGACGGCGTCGGTCTTTGGCGTCAACGACACGAACCTGCCGCGGCTGGGACGTGACCTGACCCAGGGCGACAGGACGCCGGACGTTCGCTACGCGGATATGCTGAGCGGGCTCTGGTTCAACGAAACGGGGAGAGCGCACGTCGTTCGCCGCCAACGGCATCTCGCGGCTCCAGTACTACCCGCAGCTGGCCAACGGCGATGCGTTGGAGCGGGACCGGTGCCGTCGCGGTGAACAGAACGATGCGGCGCGGCGCACTTCGGCATCGACCAGCAGGCGCGCTACAGCCCGTACGCGCACTTCCGCGTCATCCCGATCCCGTCCGAGGACGAGGCGACGCTGGCCGACGTGAGCGCGCCCGACTCGGCGCTCGCGGTGTCCGGCCGCGAGTCGTACCGGTACAACACCGGCCTGCATGGCGGCTACCAGATGTCACGCCGGACGATGCTGAGCGCGGCCTACCAGTACGAGTATCTCGACTTCGTGCCCGTGGGGCAGTTCGACTGGAGAACCCACGACGCCGACGTGACGCTGTCACACAGCGTGACACCCAAGGCGGCGCTCGTCGCCGGCTACGCGTATCACGTGCGCGACTTCGAGGGCGAGCGGCTGCCGTTGCGCCGGCAGGACATCAACTTCGGCGTGAACTACAACGACACGCTGCCGTTCTCGCCGCGCGACCACGTTCACGTTCATGATGGGATCGACGGCCCTGTCACGCGCCAGCGACGAGGGGGCTCACCGAGACCGACAGCACGTTCCTTCGCATGATTGGCCGGGCCGAGCTCGATCATCAAATGAGCCGGACCTGGCACATCGGCGCGTTCTATCACCGGGGAGTGCAATACATCGAAGGGATCAGTGACGTATTTCTCGCTGACAGCGTCACTGCGAACCTGAGGGGCTATATGGGCCCGCGCGTCGAACTTCGAGCCACGGCCGGCTATTCGACGGGCCCGCTGCGTTACGGATCGCAACAGCGTGCATACGACACCGCGGCCAGCACGGCGCGGGTGCGGATGGCAATCACGCGAGGGTTGGCCGCTCAGGCCGAGTACGTGTACTACCGCTACGTGTTTTCAGATGCGGTGACGCTTCCAACAGGGACTTCAGCTCGTGGAAACCGGCAGGTGTTCCGTGTCGGTTTGACGACCTGGATCCCACTTCTTAACTAGGTGAGGTGCAAGATGATCCCAGGCAAGGCATACAAACCCGAAGACCTGCTTCGTGCCGCGTGGCGACGCCGGTTGACGATTCTCGTTCCCATCGTCCTGTCGGCGATCGGTGCGGGGATCTATTCGTTCACGCAACCGAATGAGTTCCGTTCGGAAACGACGCTGCTCGTCACCCCGCCCAGTGGTTCCGGCGCGTTGATGAACGGCACGGATGTGATTCCGGTCGAGGAGCGCCTCTACACCATCCGGCAGCAGGTCGTCAGCCACTCGCGGCTGCTCGAGCTCGCCGAGAGCACCGGTCTCTACCAGGACTGGCGCAAGTCGCATCCGACGGGCGATGTCGCCGATCGCATGCGCCGCGACGTGAGCATCGAGATCGTCAAGGGCAATCCGCGCCGCATCGACGGCACGTTCTTCAAGATTGCCTTTGTCTCGACGAACCCGCAGACGGCGGCGATGGTGACCAACCGCCTGGCCGAGGCCTTCGTCAAGGAGAACGCCGCCGATCGCGAGAACGCCGCGAAATCGACCGCGTCGTTCATCGAGACGCAGCTCAACGACGCGCGCGCGAAGCTCGAGCAGCAGGAAGCGAAGATCGAGGAATACCGCGAGCGCTTCGCGAACGAGCTGCCGACGACGATGGGGTCCAACATGGAGGCTCTCCGCCGGGCGGAGACCCAGTTGCAGAACCTCGAGGCGGCCCTCAGCACCGACCGCGCGCAGCGGGTGGCGCTCGAGAGCATGATCGCGGCGGCGAAGATTCCGTCGCCTCCGGGGACGGCCAGCCGCTGCGCGCCGCTCCTCCGATCTGTCCACCGCGTCGATCGGCACGCAGCTGGATGCCGCCCGGAACGACCTCAAGGCGCTCGAGCTGCAGCTGACGACCGAGCACCCCGACGTGGTTCGTGCCCGGCGCAAGATCACCGAGCTCGAAGAGCGTGCGCGGGCCGAAGGCGTGCCGCAGAGCGCGGACGGTGACGTGCTGTCGCCGGCCGAGGTCGACCGCCGCCAGCGCCTCCAGCAGCTGCAGGCGCAGCTGACCGGTCTCGATCAGCAGATCGCGGACAAGGAGCGCAACATCCCGCGCCTCAATCAGGCGATGGCGCTGTATCAGGAGCGTCTCGACGCGATTCCGCGTCACGAGGCCGAGTTCTCGGCGCTGACCCGGGACCAGGCGACGTTCCAGCAGGTCTATCAGAAGCTGCTCGCGAGCCGCGAGAGCGCTGGGATCGCCCAGAAGCTCGAAGCGGAACAGAGCGACCGTTTCAAGGTCATCGAGCCGGCCAAGGTGCCGACGTCGCCCTTCCGTCCCGACCGCCAGCAGTGGGTGCTCCTCGGCGCGCTCTTCGGCCTCGGCCTGGGCGTGGGTCTGGCGACGCTGTTCGAGTACCTGGATTCGAGCCTGCGCTCGGACGTCGACGTGCACGCCGCGCTCGGCATGCCGGTGCTCGCCATGATCCCGGTCATGCAGACGACCGGCGAGTTGACGGGCAAGCGCAACCTGAAGGCCGTGGCATCCGCGCTGATCATCACGTTGATGGCATCGGCGTTCGCTTACATGTGGTGAGCCAAAAGAGGAACCGCAGATGTACGAAAAATTCTACGGACTACGCGAACGGCCGTTCGATCTGACGCCAAACCCGGCGTATCTGTTCATGACGCCGAAGCACCGCGAGGCGCTGGCCACGCTGCAGTACGGGCTTTCCGAGCGCAAGGGCTTCACCGTCGTGATTGGTGAAGCCGGCACCGGAAAAACGACGCTCGTGAATGCGGCGCTCCAGTCCCAGCGGGGCAACCGGCCGCTCGGGCGCGACTGCGTGGCGTACCTGAACAACCCGACGCTGACGCCAGCAGAGTTCATCGCTTACCTGGCACCGGCGCTGGGGCTCAGCCGTGAGGCGGCGTTGTCGAAGGCCTCGTTCCTCATCGAGCTGAACCAGAGCGTCACCGACCGGCATCAAGGCTGGCGGCATGACGGCGCTCATCGTCGATGAGGCGCAGAACCTGCCGGACAATCTCCTCGAAGAGATCCGGCTGCTGGCCAACGTCGAGACGGGTTCCGACAAGCTCCTGCAGATCGTGCTGACGGGGCAACCCGAGCTGGCCGACCGGCTCAACCAGGTATCGCTGCGGCAGCTCAAGCAGCGTATCGCGCTGCGCTGCGTGCTCAATCCGCTCGACAAGACGGAGACGGGCGCGTACATCGCGGCGCGCATCTGGATGGCGAGCGCCAACGACCTGACGCTCTTCACCGAAGAGGCGATCGACATCATCTACGAAGCGTCCCATGGAATTCCGCGAACCATCAGCGTCATCTGCGACAACGCGCTCGTGGCGGGGTTCGCGCTCGGCGAACGCCCGATCGGACGCGACACCGTGCTCGAGGTCTGCAATGACTTCGACCTGGTGCCCGAGCCGCGGGTGGAGTTCACGATGGTGCCGATTCGATCGGAACCGCCGGCGGAGAGCGACCTGGGCCGCCTGCGGATGCTGACGGCGAAGCCGACACCGGAACAGGCTGCGGCGCCGTCGAAGGCCCCGGCTACTCGAGATTTATTTCAAGCCTTTCGAGGGCATCGGTAAACACCTAACAGAACGTTGACTCGTTCAGACTTGGGGTAAAGAGATGAGCCGTCTAGCAGAAGCACTGAAGCGCGCGAACGCGGAGAAAGGGTCGGCCGAACCGGCCGTGCAGGAAACCATCGCTCGTGAAAAGCCGGCAGCGATCCATCCGAAGCTGACGGTGGCCGAGCCGGTCGTGACGGCCGAGGCGGCCGTCAACGAGGCCGCGCGCCCAGCCGATCGCAGCCGAGAGCCAGAAGACGGCCGCGGCGATCGAGCCGGAAGCGGCCAGCTCGCTGCGCGTCAGCGCCGGCGGCACGAGCCTGATCGCCGAGAAGCTGGTCGTGACGCCGAGCATCTCGCCCGTCTCGCTCGAACAGTACCCGCAGGCTGGCGGCCACTCTCCATCGCCGCCAGTCGGAGACCCGTATCAAGACCGTGCTGGTCGCCAGCACGATGCCCGGCGAAGGCAAGACGCTGACGGCGGTCAATCTCGCGCTGACCTTCAGCGAGTCGTACGGCCGCAACGTGCTGCTCATCGACGGCGACCTGCGCCGGCCGACGACGCACGCCGTGCTCGAAGTGCCGAACATCCTCGGCTCGGGCGTCGTGGCGACGACCGAGACCGACCAGAAGCTGTCGCTCATCCAGGTCTCGCAGCGCCTGTCCGTGTTGACGGCGGGTCAGCCCGACAACGACCCGATGAGCCGGCTCGCGTCCGATCGGATGAAGCGCGTGCTCAACGAAGCGGCCGCAGCAGTTCGACTGGGTGATCATCGACACGCCGCCCGTGGGCAGCGTGCCCGATGCGAACATCCTGGCTCAGATGGCCGACGTCGTGCTGCTCGTCGTGGAGGCAGGCCGGACACCGGCGCGCCTCGTGCAGCGGACGGCCGAAGCGCTGGGTAAAGAGCGCGTGATGGGCGTCATCCTGAACCGGGCCGACGAGATCGTGGTGTCGAGCGATTCCTCGAGCGCGTACACGTACGGTCCGACGAACTAGGTGGAGCGGAGATGACGTGGTTCACTCGGGAGTCCCTGGGACGAACGGGCGCCATCCACCGACCCGTTCGATCTGACAGGAGATCCGGCGTGAACCAGCTTCACCGTATCGCCAGGCATGGAGCCCTATGTCCAAGCTGTTGATGCAGCGCGTGACGTGGCGCGTCATGGCCCTGATCGGGTTCGAGAGCGTGCTCATCATGAGCGCCGTGCTGGTGGGCACGTACCTGCGGCTGGGTGCGCGCCCGTTCGTCCAGGGCGCGCTCGCAGTCTCGCGCTCAAGGGGCTGCTCATCGCCGGCGTCTGTCAGCTCTGTTTGTACTACGGCGACCTCTACAACTCCCGCATTGGCGGCGACCGCCGGGAGTTGTACGTCCGTACGCTGCGATCGCTCGGCGCCACGTCGCTGGTACTGGCCGCGCTGTATTTCTGGCTCCCCGCCCTCATCATCGGGCGCGGCGTGTTCATGATTGCGGCCACGCTCGTGATCCTGTCGGTCGTGACCTGGCGCGTCTCGTTCGAGTGGTTTGCCAAGCAGGTCGGACCTCGCGAACGCCTGCTTCTGGTTGGCACGAGCCCGGCCGCGCTGGCCCTCGCGCGAGAGCTGGAGCAACGCCAAGAGCCTCGGCGTCGAGGTCGTCGGTTTCGTCGATATCGATCCGGACCATCACGACCAGCGCACGAACGCGCGCGTCGTGGGCACCATCGAAGACATTCCGGCCATCGTCGCGAATCGGTCGGTTGATCGCGTCGTGGTCAACCTCTCGGACGCGCGGGGCCAGCTCCCGATGAACACGCTGCTCGACATGAAGCTCAAGGGGGTCACCTTCGACCACCTGGCGTCCGTGTACCGAGGATACACCGGGAAGATCGCGGTCGAGAACCTGCGGCCGAGCTGGCTGATTTTCTCGACGGGCTTCCGCAAGCCGCCTTCGCTCGTGGCGATGAAGCGCGTCGTCGACGTCTCCGCGGCAGGCGTGGGCATGGTGCTGGCCGCCCCGCTCATGCTGGCGGTGGCCACCCTCATCAAGCTCGTCTCGCGCGGACCTGCGCTGTACCGGCAGCAGCGCGTGGGCGAGCATGGACAGGTCTTCACGCTCTACAAGTTTCGTTCGATGCGGACCGATGCCGAGGCCAAGACGGGCGCGGTGTGGGCCAGGGACAACGACGACCGGATCATTCCCGGCGGCAAGTTCATCCGCAAAACGCGGCTGGACGAGCTGCCCCAGTTGTGGAACGTGCTGCGCGGCAACATGAGCTTTGTCGGTCCCCGGCCGGAACGGCCCGAATTCGTGGGCGAGCTCACGCGCGCCATCCCCTTCTACGGCCAGCGCCACGTCGTCAAGCCCGGCATCACGGGATGGGCGCAGGTGCGCTACTCCTACGGCTCGACCGTCGACGACGCGATGGAGAAGCTGCAGTACGACCTCTTCTACATCAAGAACCTGACCATCGCGCTCGATCTGTTCATCATTTTTCTGACGGTCAAGACGGTCATTCTGCGCCGGGGCGCCAAGTGACGATCGACACGCCGACCGGCGGACAGGTGTCGATGGTCGTCAACATGCTGACGATCGACGTGGAGGAGTACTTCCACGCCAGCGTGTTCGAGCGCGCGATCCCGAGAAGCCGGTGGGACGATCTCGAGAGCCGCGTCTGTCCGGCGACCGATCGGCTCCTGGAGATCCTCGATCGCGCCCAGGTTCGCGCCACGTTTTTCGTCCTGGGATGGGTGGCCGTGCGCTACCCGGCCCTGGTTCGGCGGATCGCGGCCGGCGGGCACGAGATCGCCTCGCACGGCTACGGGCACGGGCTGATCTACAACGACAGCCCCGAGGCATTTCGCGCCGATCTGCGCAGCGCGAAGCGTGCCATCGAAGATGCCGCCGGCGTGCCGGTATGCGGCTATCGCGCGCCGAGCTATTCGATTACGGCACGGTCGCTCTGGGCGCTCGATATCCTGATCGAGGAAGGCTACCAGTACGACGCCAGCATTTTCCCGATTCATCACGATCGATATGGCATCGCGGCGTCGCCGCGTCACGCCTACCGCATCTGGCGGCAGCACGGATCCCTGTGGGAGCTTCCCGGATCGACCGTCCGCCTCGGGGGAGTCAATCTGCCCGTCGCCGGCGGCGGCTATTTCAGGCTCCTCCCGTACGCCTGGACGAAGTGGGGCATCGACCGGGTGAATCGCCGTGAAGGGCAGCCGGTCGTGTTCTATCTGCACCCGTGGGAGATCGATGACGACCAGCCGCGTATTCGCGCTGCCGAAGCTGACGCGCGTGCGTCACTACGGCAATCTCGGGCGGACCGAAGCGCGGCTCGAGCGGCTGCTCGCCGACTTCAAGTTCGACGCAATTTCCGCGGTCAGCCAGATCGTGCGGCCCGCGGCCGCGTAGGACGAATAGTTTTCAGTTCTCAGTCGTCGGTCATCAGTTCCATCGCTGACGACTGAGAACTGAGAACTGACGACTGAAGACTATCAACGGAGCATTGGATGGGTTCGATAAACGTGAATCTCGCCCTGTCGGCGCGGCGATGGGACGAGTTCGTGAACAGCCACCCCGCCGCAAGCTGTTACCACCTGGCGTCCTGGGCGACGGTCTTCAACAAGGCGTTCGGCCACGAGACACGCTATCTGGCCGCGGAAACCGACGGCGAGATCGTGGGCATCCTGCCGCTCGTCGTCTTCAAGAGCCGCTTTCTGCGCCGGTTCAGCGTCTCGCTGCCCTTCGTGAACTACGGCGGCGTCGTCGCGGACACGCCCGAGGTCGAGCGCGCGCTGGTCGACGCGGCGATTGACGAGACGCGCGCGATGGGCGGCGAGTACCTCGAGCTCCGGCACACCCGTCAGCTGTTTCCGTCGTTTCCGTCCAAGCAGCACAAGGTCGCCATGATCCTGCCGCTCGCGGAAACCCAGGAGAAGCAGTGGTCGGCGCTCGACCGCAAGATTCGCAACCAGGTGCGCAAGGCCGAAAAGAGCGCAGTTGCGTGTCACGCAAGGCGGCGTCGAGCTGCGTGGACCCGTTCTACGACGTCTTCGCGCACAACATGCGCGACCTCGGCACGCCCGGTGTACCCACGCCAGTGGTTTCAGCAGATCCTGGCGACGTTCCCCGACAACGCACGGGCCTTCTGCGTCTGGCACGGTGACCAGCCGATTGCCGCGTCGTACGTGTTCTGGCACGGCGACACGATGGAGGTCCCGTCGGCCTCGGCGCTGCGCAGCTTCAACCCGATGTGCCCGAACACCCTGCTCTACTGGGAAATGCTGAAGTTCGCCGTCGGGCGCGGCTTCCGCAACTTCGATTTCGGCCGCTCCACTCCGGGAGCGGGAACCTACGACTTCAAGCGGCAATGGGGAGCCCAGCCGCATGGGTTGACGTGGGAGTACTGGCTGGCATCGGGCGATGACGAGCTGCCCGATCTCAGTCCTCAGAATCCGCGCGTGCAGTGGGCGATCGAGCTCTGGCGTCACCTCCCCGTACCGGTGACCCGTGCCGTCGGTCCGCTCGTCGTGCGCAATATTCCGTGACGACGATATGGCGACATTAGCAACGCTGTCACTGGCGATTCTCGTCTTCATCTACGCGGGCTATCCCCTGCTGCTCGCCCTGATCGTGCGGGTGCGAGGGGCACGGCCCGTCCGGCGTGGAGACGAGCTGCCATCGGTCAGCTTCGTCATCTCCGCCTACAACGAAGCCGACGTCATCCGCCGCAAGCTCGAGAACACCCTCGCGCTCGACTATCCGCGCGACCTGCTCGAGATCGTCGTGATCTCCGACGCCTCGACCGACGGCACCGACGAGATCGCGGCGGAGTTCGCCGCCACGCACGGCGTGACGCGTCGCGCGGCAGCCGGAGCGCGCGCGGCAAGACCGCCGGACTGAATCGAACGGTGCCGACCCTCCGCGGCGACATCGTCGTGTTCTCGGACGCCAACGCGATGTACGAGCGAAACGCGCTGAAGATGCTCGTGCGCAACTTCGCCGATCCGCAGGTGGGGTACGTCACGGGCGAGGCCCGGTACGTCGAAGGAGGCAAGACGGCGGCGGACGCCGGCGAGCGCGCGTACTGGGACTACGAGATCCACATCAAGAAGCTCGAGACGCCGCTGGGCTCGATGGTCGGCGGCGACGGCGCGATCTACGCGATCCGGGCGTTCCTGTGGCAGACGCTGCCGCCGGCGGCCATCAACGATTTTCTGAACCCGCTGCAGATCGTCAGCGCGGGCTGGCGGGGCGTCTACGAGCCCGAAGCGATCTGCTACGAAGACACCGCCGGAACGCCCGCGCGCGAGTACCGCCGGCGTGTGCGGATCGTGAGCCGCAGCTGGCGGGCCGTGTTCCAGGCGCCCGGCGTGCTCAACCCGTTCCGCACGGGCTGGTTTGCGTTGTCGCTCGTGTCACACAAGATGCTGCGCTGGCTCACCGGCGGGTTCGCGGCCGCGGCCGCGGCCGGCCTGGTGGGCATGATCTTCGAGGCCGGCAACAGCTGGTCGCTCGCCGCGGCCGGTGTCGCGGCAAGCGGCGCGATCGCCTTCAGGCCCACTCGCCGCGTCGCCGCGCTCGCCGGCTATTTCTCGATTATTCAGGCCGCCTCGCTCGTCGGCGTCTTGAAGGGCACCTTCGGACGCGTCGAAGGCACGTGGTCGACGCCGCGGGAGACCGCCGAGTCCGCCAAACGCGCGGCCGGCGCTCAGGGGTTTCTCCAGTCGGTCATTCGCCGGCTGCGGCGGTCGGCATCTCCGGCGGGCAAGACGATCGCGTACCGCGGTGGTGTCTTCTGGACGCTGCGAAAGGTGCGCCCGAGCCGCAACATCGCGATTCTGCGTTATCACGCGGTCTGTGGTCCCGAAGGGTACGGCTACGCCGACCCGCATTTGTGCGTCACGCCCTCGGACTTCGAGCGGCACGTCGCCTATCTCGCATCGAATTACGAGGTGCTTCCGCTGCCCGGAAATCGTCGCTCGCCTTCGCGAGAACCGGCCGCTGCCGTCCAACGCCGTCGCCCTCACCTTCGACGACGGCTACGCCGACAACCTCGCGGCCGCACGCACGCTGAACAAGTACGGCGCGTCGGGGACGTTCTACATGACGGCGCGCTGCATCGAGGACGTCGAGCCCTTCTGGCCGTCCGAGATCCGGTATCTCGTCAAGGCGATCCCCGGCGGCACGTTCACGCTGCGATCTGCCGGGCCAGCCAGATCGAGCTGCCCTGCTCGACGCCGGCCGAACGGGCCGCCTCGCTGATGCAGATTACCCATCTGCTCAAGGCGCATCCGATCCCGGTGCGCGAGAAGCTGCGCGAGCAGCTGCGCGCGCTCGCGAACCACGTGAAGATGCCGACCATCATGCTGACGTGGGACGAGGTCAACGCGATGGCGGAGCTCGGCATGACGATCGGCGCGCACACGATGACGCACGCGAATCTGCCGAGCGCGGGCATCGTCGATGCGACGGCCGAGATCACGGGGTCGAAGCGGCTTCTCGAAGCGAAGATCGGCCGCGAGGTCACGATGTTCTCGTATCCGAACGGCGGGGCCGAGTCGTATTTCACGCCCGAACTGGAAAAGGTGGTCGCGCGTGCGGGCTTCGCACGCCGCGACCACGTCACGCAACGGGTTCGCGACGGCGGGCATGCAATCTCTACGCGATCAAGCGCGTGCAGGTGCAGGAACGCGTCGAGGACCTCGTCTTCGCGCTCGAGGTCGAGCGCTTCATGCTGGCGCCCAACTAGACCATCACATGAGCCAAAACTTCAACAAGGACGTCAAGTCGGGAATGATCTGGGGCATCCTCGAGCGCGGGGGCGTCCAGTTCTGCAAGTTCGTGGCGAGCATCGCGCTCGCCCGCCTTCTCTCGCCGACTGACTTCGGCATCCTCGGGCTTGTCGGTGATCTTCACGGGTGTGTCTGGCAGCATCTCGAACCTGAGCTTCGGGATGGCCATCATCCAGCGCGATGATGTCAGGCCCGACCACTTACGCCACGCTGTTCGTCACGCAGCTCGTGATCAACAGCGTCGTGTTTCTGGCGCTGCTGTCGATCTCGCCGTACGTCGGCTGCCTATTTCGGCAACCCGCTCGTCGGCAGCGTGCTCGCCGTCTCGTCCACCAACTTCCTCATCAGCGTCATCGGCGGGTGTCCGTCGGCCACCCTGCGGCGAGGGCGCGGCTTCCGGATCCTGTCGATCTCCAACGTGATGGACGCGTTCGTCGACGTCTGCGTCTCGGTGGTGCTCGCCTTCTTCGGCTTCGGCGTCTGGAGTCTTGTCTACGGCGCACTGTCGGGCGCGCTGATTAGCAACATCTACCTGGTGAAAGCCTCCGGGTGGCGGCCCAGCCTGAAGGTGACGCGCACCGCGTTCAAGGAGATGTTCGGCTTCGGGGCTGGCGTCTCGCTCTCCGAGTTCCTCACCGATGCGGCCGATCGCGCCTCGAACTTCGTGATCGGCAAGGTGCTGGGCACGGCGGCGCTGGGCTATTTCGAAAAGGGCCAGAGCCTGATGAACCGTCCCGATGCGGGATCTCGGCAAGCGCACGCAACGCGTGCTCTTTCCCGTCTTCGCCCGCATCCGCAACGAACAGGGACGTTTTCGTGCCGCCGTTCGCCGCACCATCATGACGGTGTCGCTCATCAGCTACCCCGTGTTCCTCAGCCTCATCGTGCTGGCGCCGCAGGTGATTCACGTGCTGTTCGGCAGCCAGTGGGCGCCGGCCGTACTGCCATTTCAGATTCTCTGCCTCGCCGGGATCCCCCGCCTGATCCTCCAGGTGATGATCATGGCGACGTTCGTCACAGGATCGTCGAAGACCGAGGTGAAGCGGCGCCTGGTCATGGCACTGCTCACCCTGGGTGGCTCGTTCATCGGCGTCCGATGGGGATTGCCGGGCGTGGCCGCCGTTGTCGCGATCGTGGCGATGATCGGGCTCGTGTCAGGCATCTGGCAGGTCCACCGGCTCGGCCTGCTTCGGCCGATGGCCGACGTGCTGAAACCACAGAGCATTCCGTTTGCTGCCGCCGCGCTGATGGCGGTGGCCGAGCGCGCCAGCCAGGCCTGGACGCTGTCGATCGGCTTGAACGCGTTTGCGGTGCTCGCCGTCTCGCTGTCGATCGGATCGGTGGCATATCTCGCCGCCGTCGCGTTGATGCGCGACGAAGCACATCACGCGGCTCGTCACCGAGCTCGTCGGGAGACCTTGTTCCCGTCACCGAGCGGGTGCCGATGCTCGGCACGCTCGCGCGGCGCTTCCGCTGACGACACGCTGATGAAACGTGACCTGCTTCGCAAGCTTCGCAGAATGAGCCCGCACGAGGTCCGCGCGCGCGCGCGCTACGTCTTCACCCAGTTCGGTGAGGAGGCCGGCCACCTGTTTGGCCTCGACAAGAACGTCGACGCGGATTTGCCGGAGAACACGACCGACGAGACGTTCATCGATCCCTGGATCGATCGGGACGACCAGCAGGCCGTCGTCTCGCGGCTTCGAGCGGGCCACCAGGAGTACGTCGCCGGGATCGTCAAGGCGGCCGAGGCGCTGTGCCGGCACGAGTTCGAGCTGTTCGGCATGGTCGCGCGGTTCGGGCCGTCGGTCGAGTGGCAGGCCGATCCGGTGTCGGGCAGGAAATGGCCGGCCGAATTTCATACGCGCGTGCGCATCTTCGACGGCAACGCCGGCAACGGCGACGTGAAGTACGTGTGGGAGCTGAACCGCCATCAGTTTCTGCCCGTCCTCGGCAAGGCCTACCGCCTGACCAACGATGAGAAGTACGCGTCGGCGGGCCTCGCGCTGATCGACAGCTGGGTGGACGCCAACCCCTGCAACGTGGGCATCAACTGGACGAGCGCGCTGGAAGTCGCGGTGCGGAGCCTCGCCTGGTGCTGGGCGTGCGCGCTCTTCGAGGGGTCCCCGTCGCTCACCCCCGCGCTGCGCCGGAAGATTCTCGGCTCGCTGTCGCAGCACGCGCGCTACATCGAACGGCACCTGTCGTTCTACTTCAGTCCGTACAACCACCTCATCGGCGAGGCGACGGCACTGTTCGTGATCGGCAGCCTGCTGCCATCGCTGCGGCGTGCCGCGCGCTGGCGCGAGCGCGGATGGGCGATCCTCGAATCGGAAATGCCGAAGCAGTATCACGAGGACGGCGGCACGGTCGAGCAGGCCACCGGCTATCACCACTTCACGCTCGGATTTCATCTGCACGCGCTGCTCGTGCAGCGCCGCACATCGGGCGAATCGGGCGGGCGGCTGTGGTCGACGCTGGAAAAGGCGCTCGAGTTCTCGATGCACATGACGCGGCCCGACGGGTCGACGCCCATGATTGGCGATGCCGACGAAGGCAAGGCGTTTTCCTTCGTGCAGCCCGATCTCTGGGATTTCAGGATGTTCCTCGGGCTCGGTGCGGCCCTCTTCGGCAGAGGCGACTTCAAGAAGATTGGCGGCGCGCTTCCCGCCGATGCCGGATGGCTCGTCGGCGACGGTGGCTGGATCGCACATGAAGCCGTCAGGGACGAGACCCCGCACGGTACGTCGCGCGCGCTCGAGGCGAGCGGCTACTACATCATGCGGACCGGCTGGGACCCGCAGGCCCACTATCTCGGCTTCGATTGCGGCGAGCTGGCGGCGGGTGTGTCGGCGCAGGACACGCCGTCGGCGGCGCACGGACATGCCGACGCGCTCTCCATCGAAGTGTCCGCGTTCGGCGAACCGATGCTGGTGGATCCGGGTTTCTGGACCTACAACGGCGCTGAAGAATGGCACCGGTACTTCCGCGAAACCGAGGGGCACAACACCGTCGTCGTCGACGGGCGTTCGCAGGCGGAATTCCGCGGACGTCTCAAGTGGTCCAACGCACCCCGCACAGAAACGCATGAATGGATCTCGCTCGGCGCGCTCGACTACGCCGAAGGATCGCATTCGGGATACCAGCGGCTGGCGTCGCCCGTCACCCACCTCCGGACGGTCGCCTTCGTCAAGCCGCACTACTGGGTCGTCCGCGACGAGCTGACCGGCGAAGGCAAACACACGCTCGAGCGCTGCTTTCATTTCGCGACGGCAGAGGTGCTGCGCGATATCGCCGCGAACGCGGTGTACACCAGGCTCATGGACGGCCGCGCCAACCTTGCGGTCGTCCCCGTCGAACGGCATGGGGTGAAGCTGGAGCTCGCACGCGGCGGCCCCTCGTCAGCCGGCGGATGGCTGGCCGTCGGCTACGAGCGAAAGGTTCAAGCGGCCGCGGCGAAGTACCGCAGCACCTGCCTGCTGCCCTGCGCGTTCCATACGGTGCTCGTGCCGTTTCGCGGAGACGCGCCGTGGGTGCGCGTGGCCAATCGTCCCGATCGAGTCCGACGAAGGATCGCCGCTCGACCGCGCGTTCGAAGTCTCGCGTCCGGGCGGCAGCGACATCTGGGCCTTCTCGAGCGGACGGACCGCGCGATTCCACAACCAGTGGTTCACCGACGGGCGCACCACCTGCGTGCAGTTGAACGAGGCGGGACAGATCACCGGCTGCGTCCTCGTGTCGGGTTCGCGGATCGAGATCGACGGCGAGCCGATCATCGAGCTGGATCGCCGCGTCCGTGCGGCCACGCTGTCCGTTGTGGGCGGACACACGATTGTCGAGCTCTCGGAGCCGGCCAAGGTCCTGACATCCGCGGGCGAGCGCACGATCCGAAAAGCCGGGTGACCCGTTGAAGCGACATCCGCTTCGCCGCATGGCGCGCGTGGCGGTGGCTGCGGCGATACTGCTGTCTCCGGTCGAGGCGCTCGCACGCGTCTGGTACGTCGCACCGGGCGGTGCTGGAAACGGGACGGAGCAGGCACCGTTCGGCATCGTGCAGACGGCGCTCGGCGCCGCCCAGCCGGGCGACACCATTCTGCTTCGGGCAGGCACCTATCGCGAGGCGATCCGGACGGTCCGCAGTGGCCTGTCGAACGCGCCGGTCACGCTTCAGGGCGAGAGCGGTCGCGGCCCGGTCGTCATCACGACAAGCGGCACGGTCCTGCAGATCGTCCATTCATTTATTACAGTCGAGAATCTCGTCATTGACGCCGCGTACGCACCTCGAACGGCGGCCAGGATTGGCGCCGGCACCCAGTCGGTCGTGCTGCGCCGGATCGAGATTCGCCGCTCGGGACGCGACTGCGTCGACATCGGCGCCGCACGTGACGTGCTCGTCGAGGACGCCCTCATCCATCATTGCTTGAACGCATCGGGAGGCCGCACGGACGCCCACGGCCTTGTCGCAGGCGCCGTGCAACGCCTCACCGTGCGCGGAACCGAGATCCATACCTTCTCGGGCGACGCGATCCAGTTGAATCGAACCGGCACGGCGGGCGCCGAAGGATGGAACGACGTGCTCATCGAGCGCTGCCGGTTCTGGCTCGCGCCGCTCGCGAGCGCCGAGAATGGGTTTCCGGCGGGCGCCGTCACCGGCGAAAACGCCCTCGACACCAAAGTCGCGGCGACCTCGTCGCGCGCGCGCATCACGATACGCGATACGCAGGCCTGGGGCTTCCGGGGTGGATTGATTCGACTTCAGGCGGCGTTCAATCTCAAGGAGAACATCGACGCGGTCGTCGATCGGGTGACGGTCTGGAATTCGGAGATTGCGTTCCGCCTGCGCGGATCCGATGCAAACACCAGCGGAGCCTGGGTGCGGATTCAGAACGCCGTGGTGTACGACGTCGGCACCGGCATCCGCTACGAGGACGACATCCAGCGGCTGCGCGTGTGGAACACGACGTTCGGCCGTCAGATCGCGCGCGCATTCGAGGACGTCTCGTCCGCCGGGCATGCGAAGCCCGACGTCCGCAACGTCGTCTTCGTCGGGCGGAACCTGCCTCCTGAAGCCCGCGACGGGTCGAATCTCGCGGCCAGTCAGAACGCCTTCGTCGACGCGTCGTCCGACGACTATCGTCCGCGCGCGCAATCCGCGCTGGTGGACGCCGGCGTTGCGATCGCAGAGGTTGAAGTGGATCGTGCTGGGGTCAATCGCCCTCAAAGACGAGCACTAGATGTAGGGGCTTACGAGATCAAGTAACAAGGGATGGCAGCCAGTGGAGGCCACTGGGTCGGTGCCCCGCATTAGAGCGGTGGGAAGCCTACAGCAATACGCTGCGGTACCGACGCCGGCCCCAGCCTCCAAGGCTGGCTGTGTTTCAACAGTGCAAACGTCAGTCCATTGACGCCCGCCAGAAAATCAATTGCGCTCGCACAAAATTCAAAAAGGAAGTCATCTCACAGGCAGACAAAATCCGGCGCCGCACTCGAATGTCACGCATGCGACGGACTACCCATTGGACTAAGACTGCTGGGCTACCACTTTCGCAGAATTGACGACACCATGTGTCGTTCACGAAAATCCATTTCACCGGATAGTCCGCAAACAACGTTGTCGATCGCAGCAAATCGTTTACACAATCGTCGAATTCCCTTGACACTATACGTGTCGAGAGCCGTACACTCTCCCTGCTGCACGTTAGCCTGGAGAGATGATGCCGACGAGACAAGTTCCTTCACGATCAGCGTCACGAGTTGGAATCCTGCTCCTCAATTCTCACTTCCAGCCGGTTCACTACAACGCGGAAGCCGTCAGCATTCTCGGTTACCCGAAGAAAACGCGCGCCGCCACGCCGTCACTCGATCCGGTGTTCTCACCGTCGCAGCTGACGAGCCTGACGAAGCCGATGGTGCCAGTCGTGCTCGAGTTCACGTCGGGCCGGCGCCGTTATGTGTGCCGCGCGTTTCATCTCGACGGCCGCAACAACCTGGACGGCAAGGTCCAGCCGCGACTGGTGATGCTGCTCGAGCGCGAGTCGCGCGAGCAGGAAGCCGACTTGTCGCGGATCAGCGAGCAGTTCCAGCTGACCAACCGCGAGTCGGAGACCGTCCAGTTGCTCTTGAAAGGCTTGACGAGCAAAGAAATCGCGATGGAGATGTGCATCAGCCCGAACACGGTCAAGGCGTTCCTCAAGCTCGCCATGGCCAAGGTCGGGGCTTCGAATCGCACCGCGCTGGTCGCGCGGCTCTTCAATCGCGCATCGCTCGTCGTGCTCACTCAGCTCTTGTTCGACGTCGGATTCTTTTAAGCTGCGAGACAGCTCGCCGGCGTTCATGCCACCGGTGAGGTATTCGTGTGACTGTTCGGTTCGCCCGCACGGTCGTGCGAAGCCCTCTTCCCCCCTGGATGTCATGAGACCTTCATACGATGTTGGTGTCATCAGGACTAGGAGGGATAGATGCGTCAGGAACGACGCCTGCACCGGCGATATGTAGTCGCCTGGGGACTGAAAGGCCGTCTGCTGACCGCGTTGGATGAGGACGGCGGCCTCGCCGACCGGCCTCATTCCGATATTCGCGGTGAGATCGCCGACATCGGCGCCGGCGGACTCTGTCTCGTGACGACCGAACGAACCGAGCCGACGACGGCGATGCGCTGTGAGATCTTTGCGCCTCACGTGCCCGTCGGCATTCCCACGCTCCTGCAGGTGCGATGGGTCCACGAGAACACGGGCGGCCGCATGTACACCCTCGGCCTGCAGTTCGTCGTCTGAGAACAGTCGCAGCGGACCTCTTCCCCCCCCCCCCTCCTCTGAGAACAGTCGCAGCGGAACTGAAGTTCCGCCCTACCACGGCCGCCGCGCTGACAGGCCTGCCGTGCGCTTCTCTACTTGAATCGCTTGTCTTTGAGTTGCGTCTGATGGTCGGTTGCGACCATGACGCCCAGTACCACGAACGTGGCGTCGGCCTGCGACACCGATTCGACTTTCCCCTGAATCTCTTCGTGCTCGAGGTCCGCATCGTGCCGCACCTGGATCTTGATGGGCAGGAAGCCGGATTCTGACGAGTACTCGCCAAGCAACTCGATCGCCTGCCCCTCACGCAGCTCATCAACGTCCACTTGCCGCTGCTCCGGGCTCCAGATTTCCACCGAATGGGTCAGGGTCACGGCTGTATTCAACAGCGTGATCCGCGACTCGGCCGTCTCGACCTTTTGAATGACGCCGTCGATGACACCGAGCTCCTCCGGTTTCTTCAAGGCGACCTTTTCGGCGACGAATCGACCGTCCGGCCTGATCGCCCCTTTGACCTTCACCTGGGTGCCTGGCGTCAGTTGTGCGAGATCCTCGACGGGTCGCGAATGCTTTGCAGCACGCGTCGGCCCGACGGCATCCGCGGCCGCCGTCCCGGGCGAGCAGAGGAACCTGATGAGCAGCGTGCGGCCGCCATCGGCGTAGCTGACGAGGGAACCGGCCTCGTGGAAATGAACGAACCCCGAGCCGCCGTGGCGCGAGTATCCGTCGTTCTGAAGAAACTTCGACAGGACGTTCGAGACTTCGAAACCCTTGCCTTCGTCCGCAATCGCGACCACCGCACCGACATCGGTCATCACCGCGCGAACCGTGAGCGCCCGCTCGGGGGCGCACTCGTTACCCCATTTGTACGCGTTGCCGAGCCCTTTCTTGACCAGATAGCCCAGCTCGCCGTACACGCGCTCGGATGGTAACGACGTGTAGCGTGTCGTGAAGGTCTCCATGAGGGTGGGCAGCATTTCGTCCGGTGTCCGGCCGTTCAGGACGAACCGGGTTTCCTCAGGCGCATTCGCTCGAATCTCGGCCAGCATGTGCTCTTCGGTGCGCGTGAGATCGATCATGCGATTCCCCCTGCAATCACACTGTTGCCGGACAGTCGTCGTAGAGAGCGGCGATGTCGGCGGTGGACCGCGGCTGTACGCCCATCCGGTCCATGCACATCGCGCCTTCGTCGATTTGATGAAGAATCGTCTCCTGCCAGCCTGGCTCGTCCTGGTAGCGAAAGCGTTTACACGCACGTTTCAAATGGATGAGCGCCGCGTGCATGGGTACCCGGGCCGCGATCTCATAGTGCCCGCCCTGGAAGTACGTCTGGATGAACGCATCGCGCAGCGACTGGATGTACGACGGCTCCTGCAACTTCAGATCGAGATGCTTGAGCATGACGAACGTCATCGCCACGTCATACGCCGGATCGCCGAAGTGAAGCGGATCGAGATCGAGAATCCACGCCTCGCCGTCGGACACGTGCACCTGCCCCAGGTGAAAGTCGCCGTGGACGGCCGTCATCGGCGCCTCCAGGCTGGCTTCCAGCTCACGGGCCCGTTCGACGATCGATCGAACCTGGGCGGCGGCTGCAGGGAACGTCTCGGCCAACGCTTCGTGCCGGCCGTCGCACCGTATCGCAAGATGATCGTCAACCCTGAATGGCACGCTCGGCACGGTGGCCGATCGATGCAGCTTGGCCAGCGCAACCGCGTACAGGCGCATGTCGTCAACGGTGGCGAGCTTCCGTTTGACCAGCGCCTTGAGCGGCCGTCCCGGCACTTCTTCCATGAGAAGGAGGCGGAGATGGCTGATGTAACCGTACGGTTGAGGGATGTGGACGCTGACCGGCGGCTTGAACGAAAAGCCGCCGTCCCAGAGCCGGCGCATGCCGTTGAAGGAGCGTTGCCCGGCGAACGGGTTCTCGTAGACCTTGCCAATCACCGACCAGGTGGGGTGCGAGTCGAAGTGCACGTGATATCGCAGCAGCCGCCGTTCGAGGTGCTCGACGGCGATCGACCGGGCGACCGGCCGTGATTTGAGCCCCTCCCTGACGAATCCGCGCATGGTCCCGAGCATGTAGTCGGGATCCAGCGCGGTGCTATCGAGCTCGGGAACAGGTCGGCCCATAAGGTCCTCTTCGGATCACCGCGAAACTAGCGTGCGTCTGGTCGATCGATCTTGGTGTCTGCGTCGGTCACGATCATGATGCCCGCAACCTGTAACACGCCAATAGCCGGCTCGATCTGTTCGATAGGCCCCTGGATTTCCTCGATCACGATCGGCGACGGGGGCACGACGCTGATGTCCGTCGTGACGAACCCGTCCTTCCCGCATTTCCCTCTGACGCGAACCTGCATGCCAGGCTCGAGCGACTCGAGGCGAGCGGTATCTGCGTCGAGGCCGGCGGACTCTGCCACCGATGACGTGATCGCGAGCAAACCGATGGTGCGGTGCTCGACGTCCACGGACTCCACCAGCCCCTCCAGGTGGTCGTCCGCCGTCAGGTGCTTGACCATCTTGATCTTCGCGGCGCGGAAGCTGAGGCCCTTCAGACGCCCTTTGACGTTCACCCGCTGACCGACCCTATAGCTCGACAGCCGGCTCCGTTTCGCGGACGGCATGAACAACGCGCCGACGATGGCCAGGAGGAGCGCGCCTTTCCAGTTGAAATGGTGAATGGCGGCCAGCGCGCGCGTCGCCCCGCATGCGGTCATCGGTGCCGTATAGAGCAAGACCGCAGCAGTGGCCAGCCCACTGGCGCACACGCGCGATGAGCCATGCATGGTCGGCCGCGTGTGTCTCGCTTTCCACGTCCGCTTCGCTCTCGACGGTCTGGCGCTCCAGCAACCTGCGGTCGACGAGCGAGCGGTACTGCGCCTCTGGCACCTCGTACACGCTTCGCACTCCGCCTTTCGACAGACCGCGTTCCTCGTCGCCGTACCCAAGCTGTGTCATCTGGACGCTGAGCTCGGGAATGTGTTGCAGCCCGAAGGTCAACGAGGCGCGCCGGTGTTTGGTGATACGAATCACGCAATGCGGCTTGTTGACGAGCTCCAGATCGAAATCCTTGCCTGAGATGAGCCTCAGATACGCCTCGAGCGGGATGAGCTCGTGTTCGTGCTTCAGCACCCAGCGCGATGCGTACGACGTCAGCGCCGGGCCGTCCAACACCGGGCCGAACGGATAGTCCCAGCCTTTGCTCCCGACACGAATCAGCGCTACGCCCCCGGGCCTGAGCACGCGGGCCACGTCTTCGAGCAGCCGGGCCTTGTCGGGAACGAATCTCAACACCGACGAGGCGTAGACCACGTCGAAGGACTCGTCCTCGAAGTGCATGTGGGTGGCGTCCTCGAAATACAACTCCGGCAGACGAAGCCCGGCCAGCTCGGCATCCGAGGCGAGCGCGATCTGCCTGGCCGCAACGAGATAGTCCTCGCGCGACGCCAGGGGCTCGCCGGGATCTTTGTTGATACCCGTGAAGTGGACGTCGTCGTGACGGAACATCCACGCCAGCTCCATCAGCGCCATGCCCACGCCGGTGCCGATGTCGAGCACGGCGATCGATTTTTTCTGCGCCAGGCGCTCGCGAATCGTCTCCTGCAGGATCTCGGATCCCTTCAGCAGTTTCCGGTTGATCGACGCGAGATTGCGATCGTACGCCACGACTCGATCTCTCCTATTCGCTGATCAGTTTTGTTTCCGTGTCCACCTGTACGGTGAAACCCGCGACTTCGAGCGAGGCCGCGTCGACATCAATCGCCATGATGGGCCCTTGAATCTCTTCGAAGGTCGCGGCCTGCGGTCCCTTGAACACGAGGCGCGTCGGCGTAAACCGGCCGTCACGGAACCGGCCGCCGACCTTCGCGACACCGCCCGGCATCAAGTCGCCTCGACTGGCGAGCTGCCAGGTCGACGAGGCGCGCTGGCTCGCATCGACCGAGACGGTGCATCCCAGCAAGCCGAACGTTCCGGTTGGCACGTCAACCCACTCGATGTGGCCTTCCAGCTCTTCCCAACCGACCCCATCGTCGTTGGGCCGGATCTTGGTGGCCCGGAAGCTGCGGCCGTCGATGCGGTTTCCCTTGATCTTCACCCGCTGGCCGACGCGATATGCGGCGAGGGAGCCCGTGCGTCTCTCGGGTTCGGCCTTCCGGGTTGAGACGCTCGCCGGCAGCCATGCGTGTCCGCCGGGCGGAACGTCCCGCAATGCCGCCTCGAGCACGTGCTGGATCATGGCGTTATAGCCGGCATCGCTGACGCGATAGACGCTCCTGAAGCCGCTGCGTGACCTCCAGGCGGCATCGTGCGTGTACGGCAGATGCGCGATGGGAAGGCTCCGTTCGCAGTCGAATTCCAGGCCGAGCGCCAGTTTGCCTTCCCTTCGCTTCGCAATTCGAAGCACACAGCCAGGCGCACCCGAAAAATCGAACTCGAAGCCCGACTTCGCGAAGCGCCTCAAGTACATCGGCAGCGGTACGAGATCGTCTCCGTGGGTCAGCACCCAGCCGGATGGATTCGGTGTCAGAAACAAGTCGTCGCGCACCGGCCCCTCCGGATATTCCCAGGGGGATTTGCTGAGCTGAATCAGCGCGACCCCGCCAGGCCTCAGGACGCGGCAGACCTCTTCGATGAACTCCGCCTTGCGGACGATCCGTCCTGCCGCCTTGCAGGAATAGATCAGGTCGATGCAGTTGGCCTCCAGACGCCGCAGGTTCACGCCGTCGACGTACTCGCGCTCGGGCCGGTAGCCGATGACGCAGAACTTCACCGGCACGTGACGGAACGCCAGCGCCAGCTCCGTGAGCGCGCTGCCACCCGCGCGGCCGATCTCGAGCACCGTCAGGGGCCTGCGATGCTCGAGCAGTTCTTCAATCGTGAGCTCCAGCGACGACGAGCCCCTGAAGAGCTTCTTGTTGGTCGATGCCAGTCCTCCGCTCTTAGCCATCAGTCGAGCACGTCCCAGATCGCATCGATCGACGCCCGGGGGTGCAGCTCCTCACACGCCGTGAGCGCCCGCTCGGCCAGCCGAAGGACGCGGTCGATCTTCTCGGCGCGGTCGTCGTGCAGGTGCATCACGTACTTCCGGGCCTGCTTGTGGACCAGCAGCGCGGCAAAGAACCAGAGCACGCCAGCGGGCTTCAGCTTCCAGGGCGCGCGTTCCGAGTACCCTTCGATGAATTGCCGTGTCGCGGTCCGGCGTGCCTCGACGTCGAAGTGTCCCTGCATCTCCAGATAGAACAGCGCCGACATGAAATGCCCGATGTCGTAGGCCGGGTGCCCCATGCGAATCCCGTCCAGGTCGATGAGCGCCAGGCGGCCGTTCGTCACCCAGACGTGCTTGGGCCTGTAGGCGCCGTGCAGAAGCACCGTGGGGACATCGTCGGTCCACTCCGCCGTCAGGCATCGCGAGAGGCAGGTCGACAGCCGCGGGATCGCATCGGGGAAGAACTTCTCGATGCGCTTGGCGGAATGCCGCACTTCCTCGAGCTCTTTCCGCACCGACACCGTTTCCGACACGCGCCGCGGCACCTGGTGCAGGCCTGCCAGCAGCGCGCCCGCGGATCGCATGGCTTCCGCCAGATCGAGGTCGGGCAGCGAGTGCTTCATGTCGATGCCCGGCAGCTCTTCCATCACCACCAGACCGGTGTCTTCATCGAACGCGATGGGTCGAGGCAGCTTGACGGTCGTGGACTTGGCGAGATTGCGGTCGAGCGCCACGAGGTTCTGGTACAGCGCCTTGGCGGCTTTCGACTTTCTGAACTGCTTGACGATGTAGCCGAAGGCCCGCTCGCATCCGCCGCCGGTCACGAAGACGCCCCGGCACCGCATCGTGAGTCGATTCCCTGGCGCGTAGCGCAGGACCTCGCACACCGACTCCTTGAGCTGCCAGCGAGGTCCGCGCCCGCCCTGATTGGCGAGCGATGTCGCGCGCATGTTCAACCAGTGCTTGAGCGCCGCATCGGTCACGAGGCGCATGTTCCGGTCGTTTGGAAACGCGACCAGCAGCATGTTGCCCTCGGGCACGACGGTGACCGCCCGGCCGAGCGGAGGAATGATCGTCGCCTCGGCCGAGAGAATCTGCGCTTCGGACTTCAGCGTGTCTGGTGACACCTGATGCAGCAGGTACAGCTGCTCGATCGGCTCGCTGTCCGCCGAGCGGCTGAGGCCTACCGCACACAACGCGGTCGTGCCGTTCCGGGACTGGCGTTTCTGCCGAATCCGTACGTCGACGACATGGCCCGCGACCTCGTCATCGCGCCAGATGGAATGTGCCAGCTGGTCCCGCAGCCACGCCGAATCCGGCGCATCTCCCGAGGGCCACTCCATTGCGGTTCTAACTGCGCTCTCTGACATTTTCTCCTCACCGGACGACGTCCATGTCGCGACGCGTCAGAAGCTGTATGAGAATCCCATTTGGAGCTGACGGCCCTTTTCCGCCAGTGACGGCAGACCAAACCGCGAGGAGCTCGTCACACCCACGATGTCGGTGTAGTTGATCGTGTTCAAGACGTTGAACACGTCGAGGAACAGCTCGAACTCGGCCGGATCTTCCGCCGGATCCAGCGGGCGCTTCATCTCAAACATCTTCGCCAGCCGCATGTCGAGCTGGAAGAACTTCGGGCTCTTGCCGGCGTTGCGCGCAAGTCCGGCGGGACGGTCGTTCCCGACCCCGTCGCCGTTGTTGTCGAACCCGGTCGTAATGTTGTACGGCAGTCCCGACATGGCATCGAGGATGAACCCGACTTGAAACTCTTTCGGCAGTTCGTACACGCCTGCCGCGCTGAAACGGTGCGTCAGGTCGAAGTCGGCCCGGCCGTAGTCCAATGCCGGATTGAAGTTGTTGGACGGCAACGTCATCGACAACATCCCTGCCTTGCTGACACCGGGCGTATCGTCGAAAGAACGCGAGTAGGTATAGAGAAGGTGACCTTCAAACTGACCGAGCTCTCCGTTGAACGTCGCGTTGAACGAGTTGCTCCTCATCTTGGCGGTTCCCTCGACCTGGAGGATCCGGTCGTATGCCGGATTCGGTCGCACGCTCGCTGCCCGGGATGAACGCATTCGCGTCCCGGACCCTCAGGAGCTCATCGCCTTCGCAGGTGAAGGAACTCGAAGCTGAGCGAGCTCTCGAGCGTCAACTGCCGGTCGAGCCCGAAGCTCACCTGACTCAGATACGGCGTCTTCAGCCCTGGTGCAAGCTGGTACCTGGTCGGAGGGCGGCGCAACGCCGCCCGCTCCAAGCCTGTAGTCGGGATACGTCGGATTGTTGAAGACATACGATCGAATCTTGTCGCCGTTGTACAAGTTCACGCGTTCCCACGGAGTCTCGCCGAGGCGCTCGTAGAACAACCCGGCGCCGCCGCGAATCGCCGTCCTCTTGCTGCCGGGTGCGAACGAGAACGCGAGTCTGGGGGCGACGTTGTTCCTGTCCTCCATGATCGATTCCCAGTCGTAGCGCAGACCGAACATGAGCGTGAAGTCCGGCCTGACCTTGAACTCGTCCTGGAAGTGCGCATCGGCTGTGGTCAAGTTGTACTTGATGCGCGGATCGCCGTCGTTCACCGTAAAGACGTACGGTTTCCCGGCTGCGAACAGATCGAGGCTCGCAAACTCGTAACGGCCGCCGAAATCGTTCCTGTCGGAAATATCGACCCACGTGGGGGTGTAGCGCCCGCCGAATCGCAGGACATGGCGACCCTTGCGATACGTCGCCATGTCCAGGATATCGGCCTGGAAGCTGTCCCGCCTCTTGTAGCGCTGGAGTTCGCCACCTTCGAACGCGCCCTGGACCAGCACCATCGGCCCGGTAGGCGGCTGGCTGCGCCCTTCCCTCCCCAGGTCGTAGGTGAGGTGAATCGACGGCACGTGGATGAAGCCCGCGGAGAGGATGTGTGACGCCGTGAGGTACACGTCGTGCTTGTCCGAGGCGCTGTCTCTGGCCAGCTCCGGAAGGATGATCCCTCCGACGCCCCCGTTCCTCTCGCCTTCCGACTCGTACTCGTAACGCATCGTGAAGTCCACGCGATCGGTGGGCTCCAGATCGATTCGACCCGTATAGAACCGCTCACCCTGACGCTCCGGGACGAACTTGACGTAGGGTCCCTGCAGCGTGACCGCATTCACGGTTGCCGTCGCGCGATCGCCGCCCAGTTCGGCCGCGAACAGGTACGAACCTTTCACGTTGCGAATCGGTCCGCTGAAGCCGAACTCGCCCACCATCTCTTCGAGTTGCGGCTTCTGGTTCGCGAACGGGTTTTTCGCGGCCAGGGACGAGTTGTTGAAGATGACCGACGCATCGCCATGATGATGCGATTCGGAGCCATCCTGCGAGACCACTTCGATACGCGCGCGGCCCGGCCGGCGGTACTCCGCCGAGTACGGGTTCTTGTTCACGACCAGCTCGTCGATGGCTCGCGGCGGAAGATTCAGTCGAGTCACCTCGTGGCCGTCGATGACAATCGACGGGACTCCCGCGGCGGAGTTCATGAAACGCGACAGGAACTCCACGATGCGGTCGCCGCGGATCGCCATCGGGATGCCCACCAGCACGTCGTCGTTGACGTTCACCTGATCGGCGTTCTGATCGATCTTCTCCCGATCAGGAAGCGGACGCCGACGCTCTTCGACGTCGACGACCTCGGTCACCTCGACGATCATCTGCAGCTTCAGGGGTGCCGGCGACTCTCTGCCGATCGTGACAGCGCGCTCGATCGTTCTGAACCCCGGCGCAATGGCGCTGAGCTTGTATTCGCCCGGCTCCAGTCCGTTGAAGACCGCCACGCCTTCGCGTGTCGTCGCCACCTCGTGCGGCTGGCCGCCTTTCACGTTCACCAGCGTGACCCGCACGGCGACGAGCATCCCGCCACCCTCGTCCTCGATGCTCAAACGAAGCGTCGCGCGGTCCTGGGCCGCCAGCGGCAACCCGGCAAGAGCGATGACAGCCAACGTAACGAACAATCTCAAACAGGCCTTCATTGGACACCTCGTGATGATGAGTGGGATTCAACGGGCGGAAGGACGAGCTCCCACACGTCATGAAGCTTCGGCGCGTCGTCCATGTCGATCATGGCGTCGCCGCCATACAACAGCAGGCCGTGCAGCCCCGCGTCGTAGATGGCCTGATGGTCGATCCGTGGAGCAGGAGCCGGACCGGGCGTCACGACCTTCATCCATACGTCTTTGGTGAGATCGAACGCCCACATGTCGTTCAACGGCACGTTCTTGTTGCTGCCCAGTCCTCCGAAGAGGAGGAACAGATTCCGGTCGGGATCGTAGACACCGACCGCATGCCGGCGCGGCGGAGGTCCGGCTGTGCCTGTGTCAATCCGCTCCCACCGGCCGGTACCGCCTGGCGTGTCGGCGAAGTAGAACGCCCATGTGTCGCCGAACAGTCCCTGGCGGACCTTCGTCCAGCCGCCGTAGAACACCATTCGGTTCTTGACCGGGTCGTACACCGCCGCATGGTCGATGCGCCCGGCCGGCTGGCCCTCGGCGACGGTCAGGTTCTGCCATTTCTCGAACGTCGGCGATGCCGGATCGAGATCCATCGCCCAGATCTCGCGGAGATCAGGCACCAGGCGGTCGATGCCGCCGAAGATCACCATCCGCTTGCCGCGCGAATCGTAGACGGCCGTATGCGACTCGCGCCGCGGCACCTGCGGATTGGTCATTTCCTTCCAGACGTTCGTCTTGAGATCGAGCGCCCACAGCTTGTTGGTCGTCGGGCCGTTTTCACCGCCGAAGACGATCATTCGGTGGCCGTTCGGATCGTAGATGGTCGTGTGATCCTCGCTGGCGGGCGGGGTTTTGCCTGGCGTGGCAATCTTTTCCCACGTCCGCGCGGACGAATCGAACGCCCACGTTTCCTTGGTGCTCAAATCGGCGTCGTCTTTGCCGCCGTTGAGCAGCATGCGGCCTCGGACCGGATCGAAAATGAGGGAGCCATCCTCGGAGCCCGCGGGCTGATTCACACCCGTCTTGGCACCGGCAGGCGTCCTGTTGACCCATGTCGCCGACAAGGTGGCCGGCGCGCTCGCCGGAGCGCCCTGCTCCTGGGCGTGCGGTGCTGTCCAGGATCCGATCAGCACGCTGCCGATCAGAACAAGACAGACAGCCACCGCGCGTGGAAGTCCGGGCCGGGTCGAAGGTGTGTCCGTTCGTCTGTACATGTCGTCCGCTTCCTTTCTCAAAAAACTCAGAACGTCAAATTCCTGGATGAGCCGCCACCCGGCCCCGCGCCGCCGCGGCCTTGCGTTCGGCCATCGACTTGAACGCGGGCACCGGCTCGTCGAGCCAGTTCAACAGCATGTTCTTGACGGTGCTGATGCCGTGCAGGGTGGGCATGCCGGCCCACGACGGCGGTGTGCGGCTGTTCATCGACTGGACGATCTCGGCCGCCATGCGCGACGGCGAGAGCTCGAGCGGATCGATCATGGTGACGAGCCCGCGATCCTGGAAGATCGACGCGCGCATCCGCTGCTCGGCGCTCGGCCCGTGACGCGGCACGATGATCGCGCGCTTCCTGAAGCGGAGAATTTCGCTCATGGTGTTGTAGCCGGCCATGCTGACGACCAGGTCGGCGGCGTTCAGATGGCTCAGCGAGTCGCCAACCGACGTGCGGATCTGGACGCCGCGCTCGCGCGCCAGATCTCTCAGCGCCTTGCGCTGCTCTTCGGCCATGAACGGCCCGGTCACCATGACGGTGTTCGCGCGCAGGTTGCCGTTGACGAGCGGCAGCGCATCGAGATAGGTCTGCATCAACCGGAACGCGTCCGCACCGCCGCCCGCCATCACGACGATGATCGGGTCGTCGCCGTTGATGTCGAGCTTCGCGCGGATCACGTCGGGCGGCCTGACGGGATCCATGTTGCAGACGTATCCGCAGTAGCGCACGCTGACCGGGCAGCACCGAATCGATCTTGTAAGCCTCGGCGGTCGGGAAGATCTCGGGCGAGCCGTAGATCATCACCGAGTTGTAGTAGCGCCGGAGCGTGTCGTAGAAGCCCTCGCGCTTCCAGACCTCGCAGGTCACCGACGGGTTGTCGATGATGTCGCGAACGCCCAGCACCACTCTGGTCGGGTGGTTGAGCCCGCGAATGAGCTTGAGCGCCGGAACGAGATCCCGGTTCGCGCCGCCCGGCATGTGATCCACGAGCACCAGGTCGGGCTGGAATCCCGTCAGCACTTCACGGATGACCGTCGATCGCATGGCCTTGACGAGGCCATAGCTCAGCAACAGCCGGCCCGGGCGGAACACACCGGCTGCCACCTTGACCACCGTCGGCAGCTTGACGAAGTCGATGTGGTCCTGCAGGTCGAAGAACGGCGCGACCGGCGAATCGACGACGAGCAGCACCGACAGATCCGGACGCTCGGCGACCAGCGTGTTGGCCAGCGTCGTGACCCGGCGCAAATGGCCGAGCCCGTAACTGTCCTGCGAGTACATTAAGATGCGCGTAGGCTTGGACATCCCTCACCCTTTCAAGACAGCCAGTGGACGCACCCGCACAACCGGCTTGATTAAATCGAACGCTTCCATAGCCTCGACCACGCCGCGCACGTTCTTGAACGACGCCGGGGCCTGACCCGCGATGTTGTCGGTCCCGTAGCGATAGAGACGGACGCCTACTGTCCCGAGATCGCGCTCGACTTGCTCTGGATCGAACTGTTCTGCGGCGTGGATTTTCTCCATGACGCGGCCCGCGCCGTGGGCGACGGAATGGAACGTCGAGGCCACGCCCGGACGGGTGACGCCGATGTACGACGCCGAGCCCATGTTGCCGGGAATCGGAACCGGCTGACCGATGTCGGCCAGGACCGGGTCGTGCGCGAGCGCGGTCGCGGGCATCGCGTGGCTCGCGCCGTGCCGGTGGACCCACAGCTTCTTCCCGCCGTGCTCTTCCTGCTGAATCGACTCGTGGCCGCAGTCGTAGATGAGCGGCAGCGGCAGCGAGGAATCGCCGAGGACGTCGCGAACGGCGTGCCGGAGAATCATGGTCAGCGCCGAGCGATTGAAGAACCCGCAGTGGGTCGCGGCCGCAAGCGCCGCCATGTATTTGCGGCCGATCTCGGAGTCCGCCGGAATCGTCCAGAGGCTGTCCGGGTCGGGCACGTGGCCGTTGGCCGCCGCGCCGAGCGCCTCTTCGAAGATCGGTTTCAGGGCACGCTTGCCCATGCGGCGGCTGTCGGTGTGCATCATGAACACGACGTCGCCGGCCTTGAGTCCCAGCCGGTACGCGGTCAACTGATCGAGCACCTCGACGATTTCCTGAAGCTCGAGGAAGTGATTGCCGGCGCCCAGTGTCGCGAGCCAGCCGTTGCCCTTTCGAATGGCGGAGGGCAGGATGAGCGATCGGATGAGATCGGGGTCGACCGCCGGCGTCAGATGCCCGCCGTTTTCGATGCGGTTCAGTTCGCCAGGCGCCAGCTCGAGCGTGTCGGCAACCGGGGACAGCCCTTCGGCCAGCATGCGCGCGCAGCGTTCGGGGCTGAGGAGCGGCGTTTCCCTGGCTTCGATCGGGATGTCGGCGATGAGACGGGTGAACAGCTGATCGAGGCGCGCGGTCGTGAACTCGCGCGCCGGCACCGACGTCGACACCATCCGCATCCCGCAGTTGATCCCGGGATCGACGGCGCGCGGCACGAGCGTGTTTGCGCTCACCACCACCGTGCCCGTCGGCGACGGGTTCCGGTGCTTGTAGTGGACGTCCGGCAATACGGACACGTACTCGTTGAGCCCGGGCAGCACGCTCAGCTCCGCCAGCTGACGCCGGGCGGCTTCGTCGGGCAGTAACTGCGCGCCCGTGAAGCAGCGGATCGGCAACGCGCCTTCGCCTGTCATCAGGTCGAAGGGTTCACACATAGCCCTCATAAAGTTGTCCCCACTGCGGGCTGTGCCCAGCCCACGCAATCGACAATCCGATCCACGACCGCACTCACACCTGCCGAGCGATCAATCCCGAGCGCGTAACACGATGTGCCTTCGGTGAGCCGTCGAATCACGTCGACCTGCCGCGCGGCATGTCCCGGATCGGGCCACAACAGATCGAGCGCCGCCGTGTACCAGTCGTAGTCGTTCAATTCGAGCGTCAGGCGATTGCTGGCGTTCACCAGCTCAGCAGCGACGCCCGCGGACATCGGCTTCACGAATCCCTCGTCGGTAAACTTCGGAATGAAGACCGCGACCGGCCTCACCGATATTCCGTCGGCGTCGTGAGGAAGGTGATAGAGCGTCTTGTGCTTCGAGCCCCCGGCCACGCCGAGCGGCACGAGCGCACTCAGCTGACGCTCGTCGAGCAGTGCCTGCGTGTCTTCGGTCAGGCGAATCGGCTCGAACAACGGGTAAACGTGCTCACCATCCGTGAAGAGCAGGTTCTCTGTCACCAGGCGAACGCCCGGTCGTCCCATCAGACCCACGCAGGTCGTCGTCTTGCCCGCGCCGCCCGGGCCGGCCACCAGAATGGCTTCACTGCCTGACGCGACGGCGGAGGCATGAATGAGCACCCAGCCCCGGGTCCGGCCAAGATGCCAGGCAATCGGGAAATGCACGAGTTGCCGCGTCAGCGTGAAGAACTTCCGGTAGAGATAATCCGGGACGCGCGCCAGCTTCTTTTCCGTCGGGTGATACCAGTAATCGACGTCGAACAACCTGGTGCCGCCGCGTTTCCGGAACCGCAGCTGCAGGTCCTTGTCACGATGCGTGTCGAACCACACGAGCTCGTCCTGCGACAGCCGCATCCGTTTGCCGAAACCATCTTCGGCACCTTCATCCTCGAAACGGGCTGCCGGCCTGATCTGATGGCGCTCCCGTGCGCCAGGTCCCTGTGACCTCGAGGTCGGGAGAGTCCCAGACCGGACGCAGATCCGGCTCCAGCAGATGACGCAGGTAGTCGGTAAGCTGATCGAAATTGCACGAGAGATTCAGCCTCACGCCGTGGATTTCGATTCCTAATCGCTGCACGTCAACACCTCGACTACATGAGCCGGCTGGTTTGCGGCACGCGCTCGCGCGCGCCGATTTGATTGGCCGCGGGAACCGCGCGCCTGGACGCCATCACCGCGCACAGTTCCTGGCCGATTGCGACCGCATTGCGCCGTACGTCGAACGCTTTCACGACCCGGGCGCGCGCGTTCACGCGCAGCTTCTCCCTGAGGACGACCGATCGCAGAAGCTCGTCGAGGGCGTTGGCCAGCTCATCCGGCTCGTGCGGTGGAACCAGCAGTCCTGACACGCCCTCTTCGATCAGCTCGGGAATGCCGCTGACGGGGGTGCTGACAAGCGGCACGCCGCAGGCGGCCGCTTCGATGAGCACGTTCGGAATGCCGTCTCGATCGCCGTCGACCGTCACGACGCACGGCAGCGCGAACACAGTGGCGCGGCGATACCAGGTGAGCACTTCGCTCTGATCCAGCGAGCCTTCGAGGGTGATGACGCGGCTCAGCTTGTATTTCCGAATCATGTCGGAGAGCGGCTTCCTGAGCGGTCCGTCGCCGATGATGTGACAGCGGAAGTCGCGGCCGCGGTCGCGCAGGCGCGCGCACGCGCGCACGAGCGTGTCGAGCCCCTTCTTCTCCACCAGGCGCGCCACCGCGAGCACCACCGGCGGCTTGCTTTGCGCGTACGGGCCGAACTGGAACCGGCTGAGATCGGTGCCGTGATACGCGTGCCGCACGTGAATCGGCTCCCCCTCGGCGAGCCGCTTGAGGTGCGTGATGTTGTAGCGCGTGCACGTGAAGACGACGCGCGCGGCGCTGAGCTTCTTCCGCAGGAGCGCCGGAGGCGAGTGATACAGATCCTTCGCGTGGCTCGCCAGGCTGAACGGCAGACCCGTCATCGCCGACGCCAGCCACGCCACCGATCCGGGCGAATGGACGAACCCCGCGTGCAGGTGAGTGACGCCGTCCTCCTCGAGCCGGCGTGCGAGACACCCCGCCTGCGTGAACCGCTCGATCATCTCGGAGTCGCGGGTGCCGAACGCCCGGGCCACGGCCGAGAAATACGCCCGGGGCGCGCGCCACATCTGCTGGATGTGATCGCCGAGCACGCGATGGCTGTTTCGCCAGAGCGGGTTCGGCAGATAGGTGATCTTCGAACGGACCTGCTGAAACACCTTGTGCTGGAGCCGATCGGGCGGATCGATCATCGAGTAGATGCGTAAGTCGAATCCCTGCCGCTCGAGCTCGAGAATCTCGTTCAGGATGAACGTCTCGGAAACGCGCGGAAACGCCTTGACCAGATAGCCCAGGCGGCCGGCATTCCTCGCCGAATAGATCACGGCGGTCTCGTGCGAGCCCATTACCGTTTCCTCCTCGCCCGCGTGGCGTGATCGAGGCGTTCCCATGCCGAGTCGATTTGCCCGGTCGCCCACTTGAGCCATCGGGCCTGGTGGCTCTGCTTGCGGAAATTCCTCAGGACGTAGGCCGACAGATCGAGCGCTTCGTACAGAGCCAGGCGTTGCGGCGATACCTCCGGCGCCAGGTCGAGGTACGCGGTCCTGAAGTGATCGCAGAGCGGCTGCATGTGAGCCGCACGGCGTGGATGTCTGAGGGTGAACGACGTGAGGTGCGTCAGGAAGTACGCGACGTCGTAGGTCGGCTCGGCCTGGCCCATCCGATCGAAATCGATGATGCCGACGTCGTTGCCGTTGAGCATGACGTTGCCGTGCGCGAAGTCGCCGTGCGCGAGCACGAGATCGGAGGCCGGCGTCGCCGCCGCCACCCGTTCGATCTCGGTGCGCAGCCGCTCGAGCTCGCGAGCCGTGGTTTCGTGCACCGTGTGGAGGTAGTCGAGGTTCCGCCGCTGTGCGGCGAGCAGCGCCGCCACATCGAGGCGAGGGCCGCTTGCGAGGGGCGCCTGCTGCATCGAATGGATGGCCCGCGCCACCGCCTCGAGGTGGCGGCCAATCTGGCGAAGCTGCTCGGGACGCGCGTCATCGGGCGTCAGGTCGGAGAGCACCTGCCGGAAACGCTCGCCTGGCACCCCGCTCTGCACGACGAAGCGCCACGGGCCGACGGCCGCAATCGGCCGCGCCGCCTGCCACGCGCCGCCGCTGGCCACCGACGCCTTCCACGTGGTGCCGAGCGTCTCGAACGACTCTCGCCATCGGTCGTCCCGGTAGGCCTTGCCGAAGAGGTATTGCCGCTGTGACTCGCCCCGCTCGAAATGGTCGAGCGTGACGCCATACCGGAGCGTGCACAGCCGGCCCGGCTTGTAGTGCACGGGCTCGACCTCGAGGTCGCGCATCCGCCAACCCTCGTCGCGGCACTCCGGCATGTTCTCGCTCAGCAGCGCCGTCATGCGGGTCACGTCGGTGGCAGGGACCAGGCTCGTCAGAATCGAATCGGCTGGAAACAGGCGCAGCACGGTGGCCAGTTCCGGCACGAGAACGGCCGACGGGCGCGGCCGTCCGTTGCGGCCAGGCTCGGCGGCGCGGCTCGAGGCCAGTTCCTCGCGCAGGTGCGTGCGCGCATCGTCGATGGTCGCCCACATGGTGCCGGAGACGAGCTGGCGGCATGGAGTGCCTGGCCCGTGCTGCGAGTCCACCGAGAGCGCGAGCGACACGTCGCGCCAGGGCTTGACCTTGCAGTAGGTGATCTCGAAATCCTGGACCTGGACGGGCCGCGGAGAGAGATCGTCCAGCGCGCGTTGCAGGACGACCTTCATGTGATCGTGATCGCGGAGCTGCTCCAGCCGGCTCGTCAGAATCTCGGCTGCGTCCGGCGTCACGTCGCCCGGCATTCCGCTTTCGTTCAGCGGGCCACGGATTGACATACGTCTCCTTTGGGATCGGCTGACGGTTTAGTGGCCATCGGACGGGGCCCATCGATCACGGTTCCGTTCGCCGACCACTCGCACAGGCGCGCGTAGAGCCCTCCGCTTGCGCGAAGCTCGGCCGGCGAGCCCGACTCGACAATCTGTCCCCCGTCCACCACGAGCACGCGATCGACGCGATCGATCAGGTTCAAGCGGTGGCTGATGAGCAGCGTCGTCCTGCCGCGCATGAGCAACTCGAGCGCTTCCATCACGAGCTGCTCGTTTTCGGCGTCGAGGCCGGTTGTCGGCTCGTCGAGGAGGAGAATCGGTGCGTTCCGGATCATCGCGCGCGCGATCGCGACGCGCTGCCGCTCGCCGCCCGACAGGGTCGCGCCGCGCGCGCCGATCACGGTGTGGTAGCCGTCGGGCAACCGCTTGACGAACTGCTCCAGCCTGGCCGCGTGCGCCGCGGTGATGACCTCTTCCTTGGTGGCGTCGGGCCGTCCGTATTGGATGTTCTTGAGGAGCGTGGTCTGGAAGAGCACCGATTCCTGGAGCACGACGCTGATTTGATCGCGCAGGGAATTCAGTTCGAATTCGCGGACGTCTTCGCCGTCGATCATCACCCGGCCCGTCGCGGGCTCGTACAGACGGGGAATGAGACTCATAATCGAGCTCTTCCCGGCGCCCGTGTAGCCGACGAGCGCGACGACCTCGCCGGGCTCGACCTTGAACGACACGTTGCGCAGCACTTCACGATCGGACTTGTAGCTGAACGAGACCTTGTCGAACTCGATCGCGCCTCTCAGTCGAGGCGCGGGGCGGGCCGTCGCGCTCTCGGGCGTGCCGGCATCGGTCTGCACGATCTCCAGCACGCGTTCGAGTCCGACACGCGCGCGCGCCATGCGCACGCTCTGCTTCGCGATTTCCCGCAGCGGGCCGTTCAGGCTGCGCACGTAGTGCACGAAGAGATAGAGGTCGCCCGCCGTGAGCTGGTGGGCCAGCACCCGCTTGACGCCGAACCAGATGATTCCGCAGGTGGCGACCGCCGTGATGATGTCGACGGTCCGCACGTAGCGGGCTTCGAGCCACGCCGCCTTGACGCCCGCCTTGAGGCTGCCTTCGCTTTCGCGATCGAACTGCGCCTGCTGAATGTCTTCGCGGCCGAACGCCTTGACGACGCGCAGCGAGCCGATGGTTTCCTGGGTCACCGACGAGACCTCGACTTCGCGCTCGCGCTTCTCCTTCGACGCTTCCTTGATTTGCCAGCGCATCCGCCACTGAATCGGACTGAGCATGGCGAGCGTCACGAAGCCCACGAGGGCGAGCTGCCAGTCGACGAAGAACATGACCCCGAGGGTGCCGATGATGGTGAGCCCGGCGACCGTCCACTGCAGCCACGTCTTCCCGAACAGCTCGCGCAAAGAGTCCGTATCGCGCGTAATGCGCACCAGCATGTCGCCGATGCGTTTCTCGTCGTGATAGGTCAGCGACAATTTCTGAAGCCGGCTGAACAAGCGCGACGCGCAGCTCGAAGACGACCTCCTCGGCAAGGCGGTCGGACAGGTAGCTGCCGAAGTACGCCGCCACACTCGACAGCATCCAGACGACGAAGATCAGCACGCAGATGCCGAGGAGCGCGGTTGTCTGCGGATCGACGATGACCGGAACGCTGGGCGGCAGGAAATTGACGCCTTCGAGGAGATAGTCGAAGACGAACTTCAACGGCCACGGCCGGAGCACGTCGGCGGCGGTCGCGGCGGCAACGGCGAACGCCGAGCCCGCGAGCAGCCGCCAGCGCGCGAGCACATAAGGTCCAACCAGGGCGGAGATCTCGCCCATCAGCGTCTGATTGAAGCGCCGGATCAGTCGTTTTTTCATTCGGCGATCTCGTTTCGTCGGATTCCGGAGCCGACAGTGGCTCCCACGTGATGCGCAACGCCCGAAGGCACCGGCCGGCGCGTCGCGATCACGTCTTCCGCAACCGCAATCACGCGTCGGGCGTTGTGCCGCCACGTGTACTCGTTCATCACTCGCTCGCGCGCCGCGAGACCGACCGTGCGGCACAGCTCGCGCTCCGATGCGACGCGTCCGATGAGGCCGGCGAGCTCGAACGCGTCACCAGGCCGGAAGAGCCAGCCGGTGCGCTCCGGCTCGATGACCTCGCTCACCTGCCCGAGCCGGGCCGCGATGACCGGCAAGGCCATGGCCATGTATTCGAACAACTTCACCGGAGAGAAGTACTCGTCGGCGTCCGGGGCGTACGGCGCCACCGCGACATCCATCGCGCGGAGGTAGTCGGGCACCTGCTGATGCGGAACCGAGCCGGACATGTGAACGACGTCGGCGAGCCCCATCTCGGCGGACCGGGCGCGCAGGTTGTCGAGCTCGGGACCCGAGCCGACGAGAAGGAGCCTGAACGGACTGTTCGAGCCGCCGAGCATCCGCATGGCGTGGAGCAGGACATCGACGCCGTGCCACGGCTTCATGCTGCCGACGAACCCGATGACGAACCGGTCGTCCCATCCGAGCGTGTGACGGATTTTTGACGGCTCGAGCAGCGGACCAAACAGATCAGGGTCGGCTGCATTAGGAATGACTGAGACCTTCTCCCCTGAAACCCCGAGCTCGGTCATGTACTGCCGCAGCGCCTGAGACACGACGAAGACGTGGTCGCTGCTCTCGAGGACGAGCCGTTCGGCCGTCCGGGCCACGAGCGGCAGCGACAGGCCCCGCATCTTCTGCTGCTCGAGGACCAGCGGCGCATTCACTTCGAGGAGGAGCGGGATGTTGAAGTAGCGCGCGAGCTCGCGGCCGGCGGTGGTAAACAGGCAATGACGTTCGTAGATGAAGTCGGGGGCGAAGGCTTCGAGCAGGAGGCGCCCCTGAATCTCGAGGCTCAGACCGTAGAGGATGTTCCGGAGGTCCTTCGCGAGCCGCGTGCCCTGGCAGATTTGCTCGTTCTGCAGCGCGTCGTGCACCTCGGTCAAGGCGCTCCCGAAGGCCACCTGCCGCATCAGAAAGTGCTCGCCGGACTCGTCGTCGCCGATGTTGGAGGCGAGGACGAACACCTCGTGGCCTTCCTCCTGGAGCGCCTTCACCAGCCCCCGGACGTGCGCTGACGCCCCTTTGGTCCCGAGCACGGGAATACCGAAGTCAGCGGTCAGATAGGCAATTCGCATGAGTCACCTGAAGTGCGCGTGTACTGCACGGCCCCGGTGTTACCGCAGCGACTCTCCCGTCTTTACGGGAGGCCGCCATCAAATTTCAGTGCGTTGTCTGGTGAAGTAACCGTGCAGCTTCAACCGTGTTGCTGTTGAGTAAACGCTGCGTAAGAAACTTTGAGGGAGGGTCGGATTTTTGACAATTCTCCAAACGGCCTAGCCAGAATGGGTCTCCAAACGTGCTAGCCAAATGGGTTAGGAGGAAAAACTTTGGGCGGGAGAGGCCGAGTGTACACGAAAACGGCAGCCGTCAACCCCCTCGGCTGCCGTTTTCAACAAAATTTTCTGTCTCAAATTGAGAAAACGTTTGGTCCTTTGACCTTGATGGCGTTTCGCGTGTCGACGACGAGGCCCATCCCACCGATGCGCTCGTAATCGAATACACCATGGTCGGTCGCGACGATCGCGCAATCACAGTGCGAAGCCATGGCCACCTCGAACGGAAGGCTCGACAAGGTACCGCTGTGAAGCTCGACCGTGGGAGCGTAGGGGTCGGTGTAGCTGACCACGGCGCCGCGTTTGGTCAACAGTTCGAGAATGTCGAGCGCCGGTGACTCGCGGACGTCGCTCACATCTTTCTTATACGCGATGCCGAACAGGTGAACACGCGAACCGTTGATCGACTTCTTCACGGAATTCAGCGCGTCGCCCACGCGTTCGACGACGTAGTGCGGCATCGACGAGTTGACCTGCCCCGCGAGCTCGATGAACCGGCATTCGAATCCATTCTGGCGAGCCTTCCACGAGAGATAGAACGGATCGATGGGAATGCAGTGACCGCCGAGTCCCGGTCCCGGATAGAAGGGCATGAAGCCGAAGGGCTTGGTCTTGGCCGCCTCGATCACCTCCCAGACGTCGATGTCCATGCGGTCGGCAGATCAGCGCAACTCGTTCACCAGTGCGATGTTCACCGCGCGGAACGTATTTTCCAGCAGCTTGACCACTCGGCGACCCCGTCGAGCTGACGGTACGACGCTCGTGACGACCGTTCGTACAGCATCGAGGCCGCCTCGACGCTGCTCGGGGCCGATTCCGCCGACGACCTTCGGAATGTTCTTCGTGACGAATCGCCCGTTGCCCGGATCGACGCGCTCGGGCGAGAACGCCAGGAAGAAGTCCTGTTCGGGCTTCAAGCCGCACGCCTCGAGCGCGGGCTGGAGGACCTCGTCAGTCGTTCCCGGATAGGTCGTCGATTCGAGGATGATGAGCTGACCCGGACGCACCGTCGCCGCGACCGCCTCGGCCGCCTTGATGACGTAGGACATATCGGGATCCTTCGTCTTGCGCAGCGGCGTGGGCACGCAGATATCGATGACGTCCACTCGGCGAGGCGCGAAATCGGTCGTCGCGGGCAGGTTCCCGTTGACACCACTTCGTGTCAGCTCGTCGGGCCGGCACGTCGGGGATATAGATTCGACCCCTCGTTGATCTCGCGTTCTTAGACTCATCGACGTCGAAGCCGATACGTTAAAGCCCTCTCACGCGAACTCAACGCAGCGGCAGGCCGACATAGCCGAGGCCGATGACGCCATTCTGGCCTGCCGGGTCCGGATGCAATCGAAGATGCTGGGCGACGAAATGGCGACTGTGCTCACGGGATCAGACCTTCCTTCTGTTGAGGTGCCCGTGGGGCCCCACCCCCACGGCCTGTACTTCGCGACCGCTGGTCGCTCGGCCATGCTCGCGTTCTACTTCAACGGTCACGCTTTTGGCCAGGTTGCGCGGCTGATCCACATCGCAGCCTCGGAGCGCCGCAATGTGATAGGCCAGAAGCTGCAGCGGGATCACCGACAACAGCGGCGTCAGAAACGGATCGGCGGCTGGAATCTGCACCACGCTGTCCTGGGCGGGATCGAGCATGCCGGCCAACTGTTCCGGATTGACGTCGGTAATGACCACAACCGATGCCCCGCCAGGGCTTTCACTTCCTGAATGTTGCTCGCGACCTTCGCAAACAGATCCTCCGTGGCGATCGCGACGACGGGCACGGTCTCGTCGATGAGCGCGATCGGGCCATGCTTCATCTCACCCGCGGGGTAGCCCTCGGCATGGATGTAGGAGATCTCTTTCAACTTCAGCGCGCCTTCGAGCGCAATCGGATAGTTCACGCCTCTGCCCAGAAAGAGGAACCCGTTCCTCTTGTAGTGGCGCTTTGCAATAACGCTGAATCTCCTCGTCCCTGGCGAGCACCTCCTGGATGAGCGCGGGCACACCCTTGAGGGCCTTTGAGCTTTTCCAGGATGGACGCCCGGCGACAGCGTGCCTCGGAGTTCCGCGAGGTGCAGCGCCAGCAGGTTGACCGCCACGAGCTGCGATGTGAACGCCTTGGTCGACGCGACGCCAATCTCGGGACCGGCATGCGTATGCAGCGTGCCGTCCGCTTCACGGGTGGCCATGCTGCCCACCACGTTGCAGATAGCCAGCGTCGTTCGCCCCGCGTTCCTTCGCCTCGCGAAGGGCGGCCAGTGTATCGGCTGTTTCCCCCGATTGCGTGATGGCGACCGTCAGGGTGCTCTCATCGCTCACCGGCTGGCGGTAGCGGAACTCGGATGCGTAGTCGACGTCGACCGGAAGATGCGCGTGCCGCTCGATGAGGAACTTGCCGACCAGTCCGGCATGCCACGACGTGCCGCACGCCAC
>CAWKMQ010000023.1:0-224796 GCA_963850725.1 Vicinamibacterales bacterium | reverse complement strand
TAAGGCGCGCATCGAGTGGCGCACAATGAACTAAGTTACAGAGAATCGCGGTTCAACGTTGCGGAAAATGGTCCGGTCTGCGCGAGCGCGCGGACCGGCCTGACGATCCAGCGCGCTAAACGCCGGCGAACCAGTGGAACCCGATGTCCGAGTTGATGCCCCCCGTGCCCTTGCCGATGCCGGCCATCGAGTCGACGACCCGAATCGATTTCAGGAATTTGAGATTCTTGTAGCCGCACTGTCGTTCGACGCGCAGGCGGAGCGGCGCGCCGTTGCCTCTCGGAAGGTCGCGACCGTTGAGGCCCTAGGCAAGGATCGTCTGTGGATGCTCGACCTCGAACAGATCGTATCCCTCGTACCAACGATCGTAGGTGTCGATCACGACGTAGCGCGCCGCCGGCGTGACGCCGCCGGCGGCTTCGAGCACCCGCTGGAGCGGCGCGCCCGTCCATTCGCCAATCGCCGACCAGCCCTGTTCGCACACGTGCGCGGTGATTTGCGTGCGGGCGCCCAGGTCTTTGATCTCGTCGAGCGACAACGCGACGGGCCGCGCGACGAGACCGCTGATCGGGAGTCGCCAGTTCCTGAACCCTTCCGACAAGTGCCGTTGATACTCTTCGTTCTTCGGATTGGTCTGGTTCCAGGTCGGGAATGGGTCGGCGACGTCGCTCGCGGAGTACTCGCGCGCCAGCTGCTGACCGGACAGCAGCAACCGATTGGTGCTCATCGTCAGCACATCCGCGGCGCCGATCAGGCCCCCGCGCACTCGCGGCGGAATGAACGTCTCGCGCGAACATCCGGTCGTGAACACACCACCCAGTGCCGGGACGCTCGCCAGCCACGTACGACGTGAAATGCGCCTGGTCATGGTGTCATCGCTCCTGGCTCCACCGGGATCGACTCCTTCCCGGTAATCATCGAACGGACCCGGTTGACGAATCCCGCGGCGGCGATCTCCAGCAGGTGCACGGCGACGAAGAGCACGAGCAGGACCGTGCCGATGGTGTGCAGCGTGCGCGCCGACTGACGGCCGCCGAACAGATCCAGCAGCACGGGCATCGCGGCCGTATAGCCCGGCGACTGTGCGACACCCGTCAGGATCATGAACGGCACGAACACGAAGATCAGCAGCAGATACGAGGCCTTCTGGAGCGTGCCGTAGCCGCCGCCGGAAGCATGGCGGCGCGATCGCCAGCGGAAATGATCGCGCAGATCCTCCCGCACGTGCGACACTGTCAGCTCGTCACGGGCCGGCAGCATCCGCCTGCGAAAATGCGTCGTGTAGAGATTCCACCCGACGTATATGAGGCCATTGAAGAGAAAGACCCAGGCGAAGGTGACGTGATAGTTGCGTCCCCACCGGCGGTCTCCGAGTGCGCCTGCCGCCTCCCATGAAAGGCCCCAGTCCGAGAGCCTGAAAATTGCCGGGTAGCCACGATAGCCGGTGTGTCCCCAGGTCCAACTCCGGGAAGTCGAGCAGGATGTGAACGCCGCTCACGAGCAGATAGCCGCAAGCGATCACGTTGACCCAGTGACAGATGCGAACGCTATACGAGTGAACGGACGTCTCTCCGCCAAGGGGCGCCGATCTGGAGGTCACGGCAGAGTGCACGTTGCCGATTGGCATTCTACGACCAGTTGATGCCCGGGTCATCACCGCATCCTGGCTTTGTTCCCCGGCCATGTCGTCTCGCATATGATTGACCGCCATGCGGATGCCTTCACTCGTGCTCGTGTTGCTCTCTGTTGCCGTCGCCTCGGCACAACAGCCACCGCCGGCTCAGCCCACGGCCCGGCCGGACCCGTCGGGCAAACGCCATCGGCCGATCGGGCGCCCGCGCAGCCCTCTGCCACATTCCCCAGCGTATACGCCGCGTCAGGCCCGGCGGAGCTACCGCCAATCCGGACTCGCCGTTCTGGAAGGACATCAAGGGCGTGTGGATAGAGCGGCGGATCGACACGAGCGAACCAGCGCCACAACTCAGGTCAGAGGTTCGATCGCGGTGGACCGCCAGCCATCTCTATTTCCTCTGCGTCTGCCCGTACGAGCAGTTGAACCTCCGGCTCAACCCTCAGACCGTGTCCGACACGAATCAGCTGTGGGAAACCGACGTGCTCGAGGTGTACATTGGTTCGAACTTCGACGACATCACGAAGTATCTCGAGCTGCAGGTCTCACCGCAGGGAGAGCATCTCGATGGAACGATCGACGCCACGGTGCCACGCGTGGGCATCGGCAACGAATGGGTCTGGGAATCGGGCTGGAAAACGAAGGCGCGACTCGACCGCGAGAAGAAGGTCTGGTACGCGGAGATTCAGTTGCCGATTGCGTCGTTCGACCCGCGCCCGGTGAAGGCGGGCAACGAATTCCGTATCAATCTCTACCGCCTGCAGGGCCCCCACCCTCCGGCCCCGGCACGGCGCGACTTCGTGGCGTGGCTGCCGACGGTCGAATACCAGCCTCACCGGCCGTTGAAGTTCGGGCGGCTGAAGCTCGTCGAAAAGCCGTAGGATCCGCGCGCCCATACGCAGGAACATCGCTGTGCCACAATGATGCTGAGGCTATGCGAAGCATGGTGCTCGTCACACCCGGACTGAACAATCGACCCGAGGCCATGGACCCGCTCGCGCACACGCTGCGCGAATCCGGTCTCGACAGCCTGACCGTGGCGCTGCGATTTGGTCAGGAGTTGGAGCCCGACGCGATCGCCGCTGACTGGGTGTCGTCGGTCGCCTGCGGCTATGACCAGTGCCGCCAACGTGACCCACGTGCGCCGCTCTTTTCGCTCGCATATTCGCTTGGTGCCGTCGTCACGCTCGCGTTTCTCCGGCGAACGCCATCCGCGACCCTCGATCGGCTTCTGTTGATCGCACCACCGTTGGCGCTCACCGGCACGGCCGAACTGGTCCGTCTCCTGACGCCGTTGCGACGACTGGGGATGGCGCTGCCCAGCCTCGCGCCCGAAGAGGTTCGTGCCAGGTTCGTCGACGACGCTGGCCGACTATCAAGCGATGCTTCTGCTGATCAAAGAACTGAACGAGGCGCCGCTGTCGCCAAACATCGCTGGCGCACAGACGAGCGTCGTATTCGGCACAGACGATGAGCTCGTGGATGAGAAGGGCGTGCGCCGCTGGATCGAGCAGCGAAAACTGCAGTGGCGCACGCGAACCGTGAGTCGCGGACCGGCGCCGCATCACCTGCTGTTGTCGGAGCCGCGATCCGGCGCTGCCGCATGGAAAGAGTTGACCAGCGAGATGCTCGGACACTTTGCCATTTCGCCCGCGCCTCAGTAAGAGCTGCTGCAGGAGCGCCCCGACGAAGCGAGAGTCAAAGCCAACGCCGGACGGTTGAAGCTCGTCGAAACGAACCAGGGTCCGGCTGAAGCCGGACACTACGTACTACCGCCGGTCAGATTCGATCGGCGCAGGCGCTGCCGAACCCGCGATTTGCCGAACGCGTTGACCGCAAACGAGAGCGCGATCAGCTGACAGTCGAGGAGCAGGTTCGCGCGGGCGGTGTAACGTCGATCCAGAGCCAGCGTCTGCTGCGTCGATTCGGCGCCCACGAGTTGTGCGAGGCCGGTCAACCCCGGCTTCTGCTCCCACCGGAAGTCGAACTCGACACCGGTCCACCCGAGACGCCGCACGTCGTCTTCAGTGAGCGGCCGTGGCCCCACGGCGCTCATCTCACCCGAGAGAATGTTCAGGAATTGCGTCACCTCGTCGAGACCTGTCGCTCGCAGGACTCTCCCGACCCGTGTCACGCGCCCATCACGCATCGTGCGGATCTTGATGATGGAAAACGGCCGCCGCCGATAGCCGAGACGCGCCTGGCGGAAGATCACCGGCCGGCCATCGTCGAGAAGCACGGCGACGAAAGCAATCGCCATCACGGGCGTGAACACCAGCAACCCGGCGCAGGCGCCGACGATGTCGAATGCCCGTTTGAAGGACATCGAGATCAATTTACAGGTACAAAGTGGGCCTGCATTGATTGTTGGCGTATGCTGTGAGTTTCGATGGAGGATCCGATGCAGTCGACATCAGCGCGCACCGTTGGGGCGTTCGCAATCGTCGGCGTACTGGCGGTGGCGGCCAGCGGCGCTCAGAGCGCCAGTCAGGCGAGGGACTTCGACGCCGAAATTCGAGCGGCAGTCGCATCGGCGAAGCAGGCTGCGGGCTTCGAGTGGCAGGGCGCCCTGGTGCGAACGTGTCTGCAGCCGCCGCAAATCGGCGCGGAGAATACCAGCGACACGGTTCCTGGATACGTCACGAAACCAGCGAGCGCCCCGGCCCGCAGCACGTGGTACGCCGAGCCCGCCAAGGTGTTCGACGATTTCTATTTTGTCGGAGGCAAGATCCACTCGGCATGGGCCCTCACGACGAGTGAAGGGATCATCCTGATCGATACGATCTTCCCGTACAACTCGGACGAGCTGATTGTCGGCGGTCTGAAGAAGCTCGGGCTCGATCCCACGACAATCAAGTACGTCATCGTCACGCACGGGCACGGCGACCACATCGGCGGCGCCGAGACGCTGCAGAAGGAATTCGGCGCGAAGGTGGTCATGGGTGGACCCGACTGGGACGACGTCGAGAAGTATCCAAACAGATTCAAGACGATGGCCCCGAAGCGCGAAATCGTCGCCACCGACGGAATGAAAATCACGCTCGGCGGAAAATCCGTCACTCTCTGGCTGACGCCAGGTCATACGCGCGGCACCATCTCGTTCACGACGACCGTTCTGGATCGCGGCAGGCCCGTGAATGTCGTCTCCTCGGCGGGGGTCGCCACCAGTTTCATCAACAGTATTCCGGATCCGGGAATCAAGAACTTCCAGATCTACATCGACTCGCAGAGGAAGATCGCGGCAAAGGCGGCCGAGACAAAGGCGACGGTTCTCATCTCCAACCACTCGGAATTCGACGATGCCGTCGACAGGAATCGGATGCTGGCCGGACGCGGAAACGGCCCGCATCCCTACGAGGTAGGCGCAGAAAGCGTACAGAACTTCTTCAAGGTCGTGCAGGGCTGCGCGCGCGCGGCGCAGGTTGCATTGGAAAAACAGGTCGCGATGGGGAGCAAGTAGCAGGATGTGTCGCCCGGTATTCCACCTTTAGGCGTTTGTACCTGATAGACTCCGAGCTGGAGGCCGATCTGACAACCCCGCAGTACCACGCCGTTCAGTTCTATAGCGACGAACAATCTCTGGCACGAACAGTGGCACGGTTCCTTGGCGAAGGGCTCGACGCACGGCAGCCAGGGCTGGTGATTGCCACACCCTCTCACACCAGCACGATCGTCGAACAGCTGGCCGAACGGGGCCTGAACGTCAACGAACTGCGCCGCACGGGAGAGCTGCAGTTTGTCGACGCGCAAAAAATGCTCGACTTGTTCATGGTGGACGGCAGCGCCGATCATGCGCGGTTCAAAAAGGAAGTCGGGGATCTCATCGAAGGGCTATGTGCGGGCCTGGGGCCTCGTCCCGTTCGAGCGTATGGCGAGCTCGTCGATCTCTTATGGCAGGATGGAAACGCCGACGCAGCCATCAAGCTGGAAATGCTCTGGAACCAGCTGGCTGAAGCGTATGATTTTTCGCTGCTCTGCGGTTATGCGTTCGGGCATTTCTACAAGGAAACCCGCGATCCCAGATATCAGGACGTCCGCGGGCAGCACTCACACGTGATCGACACCGTCCCCGAGCTGAGCGTCTAGGAGCAATCCGACATGGCCACAATCACGGTTGGCAAAGAAAACTCCACACCGATCGACCTCTATTACGAAGATCACGGATCCGGATCGCCGGTCGTGCTGATTCACGGGTGGCCGCTGAGCGGCGCGTCGTGGGAAAAGCAGACCGCCGCGCTCCTCGCCGCCGGGCATCGCGTCATTACCTACGATCGCCGCGGCTTCGGGCGTTCGAGCAAACCCGCAGTCGGCTACAACTACGACACGTTCGCCGCCGATCTCGACAAGCTGCTCAAGAAACTCAATCTCAAGAAGGTGGCGCTGGTCGGGTTCTCGATGGGGTCGGGCGAGGTCACCAGATACATCGGGAAATACGGGACCGCGCGCGTCCGCAAGGCCGTGCTGATCGGGACGCTTGGACCGTATCTCGTCAAGACTTCGGACAACCCGGAAGGCGTGGATGCCAAGGTCTTCGAAGACATCAAAGCCGCGATTCGCGCCGATCGCCCGGCCTTCCTCATGGAGTTCCTGAAGAACTTCTACAACTACGACGTCACGGGCGGGAAGCTCGTGAGCGAACGCGTGCTCGAAGACAACTGGAACGTGGCCGCCGGCGCCTCCGCCATCGGGACCGTGGCGTGCGTCGACTGCTGGATCGAAGACTTCCGCAAGAACATTCCGAAGAACACCGTGCCCACCCTGATTCTGCACGGCGACGCCGATCGCATCCTGCCGCCCGATGCCACTTCCAGGCGACAGGCGAAGATGATCAAGAACGTCAAGTTCGTGGAGCTGCCCGGCGGGTCGCACGGCGTACTGTGGACGCACGCCGACCGGATCAATTCGGAGCTCGTGAAGTTCCTCGCCTGAGGAAGACGTCCCGGCGTTATCAGGCATGAATCGGAATTAATCGTCCGCTCACGCGAACCTCAGGTCCCCACTCGTCTCACTCTATAGGGGAACGATGTTCGTCCGCACCGTGAGAGGCGTGCTGTCTCTCGTCGCCGACCTGCGCGAGGAAGAAACCGGCACCGCCCTGCTCATGACGGTCAACGGATTCCTGCTGTTGATGGCCTATTCGTGCATCAAGCCTGTACGCGAGGCGCTCATCCTGGCGCACGCCGGGGGCGCCGAATACAAGGCTTACATGGCGGGGGCGACGGCGCTGATTCTGCTCGTGGCCGTGCCGCTCTACAGCCATGCCAGCGCGGGCCTTCCACGCAACCGCCTGGTGGTCGGCACGACCATGTTCTTTACCGCCAATCTCCTGAGCTTTTATGCGGTCGGCGCCACGATGGGGTCCACGCTGCCGTTCGCGCTGGCGTTCTACCTGTGGATTGCCATTTTCAACATGATGACCGTGGCGCAATTCTGGGCGTTCGCCAACGATCTGTATTCAGAGGAGGCAGGTCGCCGGCTGCTCCCGCTCCTCGGATTTGGCGTGTCGCTTGGCGCCGTCGCGGGCGCGGCCGTCGCACGGTTTCTCATCACGCGTCTCGGCGCACTGCTCATGATGCCGTTGGGGGCCGTGATTCTGATGGCGTCCGCCTGCGTCTCACAGTTGGTGCATGCGCGCGAGGTGAAGCACGCGCCGACCGCGGCCGCGAAGGCAGCCGCGACGGAGGTCGTCGGCGGCGGCGCGGGCGATGCGTTTCGAGCCGTCATCAACGATCGCTATCTTCTGTGCATCGCGGCGTTCTCTCTGCTTTTCACGCTCGTCAAGACCAACGGCGATTACGTGCTGGCGCGCGCGGTCGAGGACGCCGCACGGCAGGCCGTCGTTGCGGGAACGCTGCCCGCCAGCCACGTGCAGAACTACATTGGCGGCGTCTTCGCGAACCTCTCGTTCTCGATCGATATCATCAGCCTCGCCCTCCAGGGTCTCGTCGTGTCGCGGGTCGTCAAGCACTTCGGGTTCGGCGCCGCGTTGTACGTGCTCCCGGTCGTCGCGCTTGGCGATGCCACGCTGATGGCGGCGTGGCCGGCCCTCTTCGCCGTCCGGATTGGCAAGGTCGCCGAAAGCGCGACCGATTACTCGCTGAACAACACCGTCCGGAACATGTTGTGGCTCCCGACTTCCCGTCGCGCGAAATACCTGGCCAAGCAGGCGACCGACACGTTCTTTGTTCGCGCGGGGGACATGGCGAGCGCCGGTTTGATTTTCGTGGTGGCTCACATGGGGCTGCCGGCTCGCGCCGTCGCCATGAGCAACGTGATTCTCGTCGTCGCGTGGTTCGCGCTGGCCGGAGCCATCCTCAGGGAACGCAGCCTGCTCCTCGAGCCAGCCCGGTACCGCGGTGTTGCGAAGACGCGCAAGCCGCTGGCGCAGCCGGCGTTGGCGCGCTAGAGCGTTTTCATGTACGTAGTGTCCGCTTAGCCGGACGTGAGTGGTCCGCCTGAAGGCGGACACTCGTGAAGAGGCCGAGGTGAAGCCGGCACTACTCACGAGGCTTGTCGCTCAGCATGTAGCCGACGCCGCGGATGGTGTGAATCAGCGGAGTCGGGGCGCCTCGATCGATCTTGTTTCTGAGGGAGTTGATGTGGACTTCGACGACATTGCTGATGCTGTCGAAGTGGATGTCCCACACGTGTTCGATGATGTGCGATCGCGTCACCGGCCGATCCCAGTTGTGCACCAGGAACTCGAGCAGCGCGTATTCCTTGGGCTTCAGGTCGATGGGTTGTCCCGCCCGCGTGACACGGCGACGGATCGTGTCGACCTCGAGGTCGCCGGCGCGCAGTTTCGTGTCCCGCGGTTTCCCTCGCCGGAGCAGCGCGCGAATGCGCGCCGATACCTCCGCGAGGATGAACGGCTTGTCCATGTAATCGTCGGCGCCGCCGTCGAGGCCGGCGACCCGAGCTTCCGGCGACGCCTGGGCGCTGAGGATCAGAACAGGCAGGTCGGCTTTTCGGGAGCGAATGTCGCGCAGGACCTGGAACCCCGATCGTCCGGGCAGCAGCAGGTCGAGCACGACGCAGTCGTAGTCGACGATCTGGGCCTGCGCGCCGGCATCCTCACCGTCGTTCAGGACGTCGACGGCCAGCCCCTCTTGCTCGAGGCCCTTCTGGATGAAGCTGGCGACTTTCGTGTCGTCTTCCACGACCAGCACGCGCGTAACATTCATGGCCTGACGCTCTACAACCATTTGACGCCGGCCACCTGAGCGCCGCCTGAACCTCGGATTAAATGATGTTAAGGGCGGCCTTGATGGCCGCCCTCGGAGGGAACGCCGCGTCGATGTCAGTAGGCCGATGCGTGACCGGTTGGCGCCGATGGGGCAGGAACAGGAGCGCTCATCTCGCCGATCGCAAGCGGCTGCAGGGTCGCCTTCATCTTGAACGTCGAATCCGGCCTGACGTACACGTCCTCGGTCAGGGTTCGGAATCCCGTCCAGACGGACGGTAATCGCATGACCGCCAGGCACGACGTGCAGCGCCTGGAACGCTCCATCGAAGTCGTTGGCGCGTCCGGCGAAGTAGCCGTCGACGTACACCTCGGCGTTCTTCGGCGTGATTTCGGTCCTGATGTCAGCCGCCGCACCGTGGTACGGATACCCGTAGCCGTACGGATAGCCGTATGCGTACGGGTACCACGGCCCCCGGTAGCGGTCGTACACCAGCGGCCGGTACACACCGACGCGCGGCACGACGACGACATGGCGCGTGACGGCGCTGGCGGGGATGGCCCCGGCCAGCATCAATCCGAGAGTAAACATGATGACTCGCTTTGTAAGGGCATTCATAAATGCCTCCTACCCATTAAGACGCTCGCCCCGGGCAGTCCCTGGTGATCGCAACATTAATTACGTTTGATGCCGGAGCCGATACATCGGCTGTATGCGCAGGCGGATCGTCCGGTTCAGCATGATGGCCGCGCTCGCGGCCGCGGCATCAGCGTGCGCACACGTACCGAAAAGCACCGACTGGGCGAGCGAGCTTGCCGTCAGGCCGGGCAGCACGCTGCCGCAACAGGGCCAGTCACAGCAGCAGGTCATCACGCTGTTCGAGGTGAGCCAGCAGCGCGAAGTCGGCCGCCAGTTCTTCATCGCCGGAGTTGGATACGTCACCTTCAACGGCGGCGGCACCACGCTCGCGGGTTACAATCGCGCGCTGGATCCGTTCATCGAGCTCACCGTCGCGGACCGGAACGATCCGGCGCTCGCGCCCTGCCGCGACCTTCTTGTTCCCGCCTCGTTCGCGGCCAACGCCGTGCAAGTCACCGGAACCGGCTATTTCGCCGCACTGCCAGGGATCAACACGCGCCAGCTCGCGGTGCTCCGTCTGGAAAAATTGTCGGGTTGTAAGCTCGTCGCACGCCGTTAGGCCATCCGCGATCGGGTACACTACGACCGCCTGCCCGTCGAATCGATCCTGAACCCCCAGGATCTACACTTTTCTCACAGTTGAAAGGAAGAGTTCAGATAATGACCCAGACGTTCAGAATCGCGCTCGGTTTGTGCACGGCATTGTTCGTTGTGGTGCCCACGTTCGCGCAGCTCCCCGGTGCGAACGATCCCGATGCCAAGGAGCTGGCCGCGTACCAGCTGACGATGCCGGCGCTCAACAAAGTCCTGCAGGCCGCGAAGAACCTGGCCGACGCTGCCAAAAATGATCCGCGATTCAAGAAGCAGGCGGCGCTCAAAGCCGAACTGAAGAAGCTCGAGGCGAAGGAAGAGCCGACCGAGGCCGACGAGGCCCGGATAGAGAAGCTGCGCGCCGACATCGAGACCATGGGCAACAGCATCTTCCCCGACGCCGACACGCAAACGCTGTCGCAGATGGCCGCAGCCATGGAGAAAGAGCCGCTGTTCGCCAAGGCGCTCGCCAGCGCAGGCATGACCGCGCGCGAATACGCAAAATTCGTGTTGGCGTACATGAGCGCGGGCATGGTGGCCGGCATGATGGAGCAGGGCGTCATCAAGGAAGTCCCGAAAGAGCTGGCCGGGTCGATGAACCCCGAGAACATCAAGTTCTTTCAGGCGCACAAGGCTGAAATGCAGGAATTCCAGAAAACGATGCAGTCGCTGGAGCAGCCGTAGCTTCGCGCCCGCGAGGAGCGGCAATCCGTCGATAGAGCTGTCACTTTCATGAGTCGGCGTCACGCATCGAGTCGTGTCGAGAAGGAGTGACATATGTGCGATCAGGACCAGTTTGAAAAAGATCGGCTGGAGTACCAGGCTCGCGGATTGGTGACACGGCGCGAATTCGGCGCCCTGCTGGGCGCCGGGATGGCGATGCTGCTGCCGCAGACGTTGAACGCGGTGGCCGTCACCGAATCGGACGTCAGCGTGACGACACCCGACGGCACCGCCGACTGCTACTTCGTCCACCCGGCGAGCGGCGCCGCGGCGGGCGTGCTCATGTGGCCCGACATTTTCGGCCTGCGGCCGGCGTTCCGCCAGATGGCCAAGCGGCTCGCCGAATCGGGCTATTCGGTCCTGGTGGTGAACCCGTTCTATCGCGTCCAGAAAGCGCCGACGGCGCCGGCCGGCGCCAAGACGCCGATCGCCGACGTGCGGCCGCTCGCGCAACAGTTGAACGAGACCACGCACATGACCGATGCGAAAGCGTTCATCGCCTGGCTGGACAAGCAAGCCATCCGTGGCGAAGAACCGGAAGATTGGCACGCAGGGCTATTGCATGGGCGGTCCGATGGCGTTCCGCACCTCGGCGGCCGTGCCCGAACGAGTCGGTGCGGTGGCCTCGTTCCACGGGGGCGGGCTCGTGACCGATCAGCCGAACAGCCCGCATCTGCAGGCCTCGAAGACCAAGGCGCACTTCCTCGTCGAAATCGCCGAGAACGACGACAAGCGGGCGCCCAATGAAAAGGACGTGCTGAAAGAGACATTCGCCAAGGTGAACCTGCCGGCGGAAATCGAGGTGTACCCGGCGGCCCACGGCTGGTGCCCCCCGGATTCCCAGGTCTACAGCGAGCCTCAGGCCGAAAAGGCCTGGAGCCGCCTGATTGCGCTCTACGGGAAGGCTCTGGCCTGAAGGGTGGTCGCGGCTATAATCGGCGCACCACGAAACCAACAATTCACGGAGGACTCGAATGAGGACGAAACCCATTGTGCTGGCCGGCCTGGCTGCGGCGATGCTGACCGCGATGTCGGTCAAGGCCCAGACACCGGTGCCGCCCACGAATGCGGCGATCCCGGAAATGCCGACCAAGTCCACCCGCACAGGCAAGCACGTCAACCGCGTCATCGACATGTGGCTCAAGAACCAGCCTGTCTACTACGCGCAGCTCAGCGGCGGCGGCTACGAAGAAGGCAAGAAGATGGCCGCGACCAAGGCCGACTACATCACGTACGAAATGGAGCACGGTCCGCTCGACTTCAAGGAACTGCGCGATTTCATGCGCGGCCTGGTTGACGGCGGTCCGACCCGCACCGGTCACAAGACGCCGGCGGTCGTCGTCACGTTGCCGATTTCCGGCACCACCGACGCCGTTCGCGCCAATGCCTGGATGATCCAGCAGACGCTGGCGACCGGCGTGCACGGGATTCTCTTGTGCAACGCTGAAAGCCCCGAAGCCGCCCGCCTGATGATCGAAGCCGCGCGCTATCCGTTCGCCCCGCGTGTTGATGGTCTCGCGCAGGGCACCCGCGGCAATGGCTCGCAGGGCTTCGCGTCGACAATCTGGGGCGTCACCGCCCAGGAATACATGCGCATCGCCGATCCCTGGCCGATGAACCCGGATGGCGAGTTCATCTTCGGCCTGAAGATCGAGAATCCGCGCGCGGACGCGAACGTCGAAACCTCGGTGCGCGTGCCGGGGATCGCTTTCGCGGAATGGGGCCCGGGCGATCACGGCTTCTTCATCATGGGCCGCCCCGGTACCTATCAGGGTGGCGGAGAACACGGCGGAGAACATGGCAGCGGTGCGGCGCCGTGTTCTCAATGCCACCAAGGCGGCGGGCGTCAAGTTCCTCAACGCCTGCAACGAGAAGACCGTCATCGATCAGTTGAAGGAGGGCGTGATGATCTGCACGGGCGGCGACTCGCCGGCCGCGGACATCGGCCGCAAGTTCAGCAACCGCACCGATCCGTTCTAGGGTGAAGTGGGGTCAGACATGCGTCTGACCCCACTTCTTACGAGCAAAAAGTTCCTTAACAGGAGAGTAGGAGATTAAGAGAATTCTTCTTTTCAGAAGAAAAGAAAAAGCATCTCTTAGTCTCCTAGTCTCTTGTTTACGTGATCTGCTTTTACTTGCTCGGCGTCGGCTGATGCACTGCCCACCAATTCCGGGCCCTTACCTCGGTCCAGGTGTTGCCAACATCGATAGCCGCGAGCCGGCTCGATAACTCTCGCGCTGTTTGCGGCCGCTCGGCTGGATTCTTCGCCAGGCACGCCATCACGATGCGGTCGAGCGCTTCCGGAATCGGCAGCTCCGTCCTCGATGACGGGGGCACCGGCACGGTGTGCGCGTGGTGCATCAGGAGGCCAATCGTCGTCTCCGCGGTGAACACGAGCTCGCCGGTCAACAGCCAGTAGGCCACACAACCCGTCGCGTAAATATCCGCGCGTCCGTCGATGGCGGATCCACCCAGGGCTTGTTCCGGGGCAATGAAGGCCGGCGTGCCACGGACGACATTCTCCACGGTAAGCGCGACCTCAGTGGCCGCGGTGTCTTCGGTCGCCTTCACGATTCCGAAATCCAGAACCTTCACGAAGTCGAAATCCTCGCCGTAGCGGCACAGGAAGATGTTGGCGGGCTTGATGTCGCGGTGGACGAGGCCGTGCGACTCGGCTTCGGACAGCGAGTGGCACACCTGCCGAAGCACGTGAACGACGCGCTCGGCGGGCATGGGCCCGGTTTGCCGCACGAGCGCATCGGTATCGAGTCCATCGAGCAGCTCCATCACGTAGTAGAACGTGCCATCGTCCGCCATCCCGAAGTCGAACAGATTGACGGTGTGTGGCGATTGAAGGCTGGCGATGACCTGCGCTTCGCGCTCGAATCGGCGCCGCGCGTCTTCGGACACGCCGCCTTGCGCATCTCCATCGATCGAAGACCGGATGAGCTTGATGGCAGCCGGACGCGCCAGCAGACGATGGCTGGCGCGCCACACCTCGCCCATTCCGCCCTTTCCCAGCCGTTCGACCAGTTGATAGCTTCCAAGCTCGCGCGCACGCGTGACTTCGGTTCCGAGCGCATAGACCACCCGTGCGCCCACGTACGCCATGACGACGACGAGCAGATAAGGAAAGACGAGCCCGAAGAAAAATTGCGGAGGACTGGGTCTGAATGCGTCGGGGTTGGTGGCTATCACGAACGCGACGACAACGGGGACCGAACTGACCGATGCCAGCGCCGCCATCACCGCGCGGCGCGGCCTGGTTGGAATGACGACGGTGAAGAGCAGCGTCCAGACAGCCACCCACGACAGTCCAAAAAACCCGGTCGCCGGATTCGAGGTTGGTGTTCTCGAGAAACTCCGCCGCGGCGATGCCGTAGCTGCTGATCACCTCGAACACGAGGCCGATCTTCATGGCTGCATCGAGCGACACGCGCGGGCTGCCCACGATGAGGGCAACGGCCAGGGCTACCGCAATGCCGATGACGGCAGGCCCCCACATCCCGAAGCTCGACAGGAACATGAGCCCGATCGTCCGGAAACAACAGTGCGGGAAAGACGCCAGCCATGAAGAACACAAAGGCGTAGAGCAGCGCGAGAATGCGAAGCCGCGCCGCGGACTGGCTGACGACGTCGTGTGGCAGGCCGACGGTGCTTTGACGGGTCGTGCCCCGGCGTGCGCGGGGCACGACGAGAGTCGGGCTGCTGGAATCCGATGGCAATGCGTGTGCTTTGTTCACGGGCTACGGAGCGACCCTGACGTACTTCCTCAAGTTGTTGAACCCGACGTCTGCCGCGTAGATGTTTCCGCGATCGTCGACCGCGATGCCCGAGGCCGACGTGCCGGTGTCGGTCATCTTGCTGAGATCGCCGGGATCGGGAATCAGGTACTTCAGCTCGCCCGTGATGGCGTGGCCGATCACGATCGCCCGATCGTTCGGTCCCGTCGAGGCTCGATTGACCGGGCCTCGCGACGGATCCTGATAGGTGGCGCCGACGTAGATGTTGTCGTTCTTGTCGACATACACCGAGCTCGGCTGGCCGAACTGCTTCCAGCCGGCGATCAAGGTGCCTTGCTGATCGAAGACCTGGATCCGATTGTTCTGCCGGTCGGCGACATACACGTAGCCTTTCGAACCCCCGACGTACAGGTCGTGCGGATCGCGGAAGTTGCCCGGTTCCGGTCCCATCCGTCCCCATGTCGCGATGAACTTCCCGTCGCGCGAATACTTCACGACGCGCGCGCTCTTGGACTGGTTGCCGGAATGACCGTCGGTGACGAAGATGTCGCCGTTGGGCGCAATGGATACGCCCGTCGGCTGGTCGAACGTATCGGGTCCCGTTCCACGAACACCCGGCGAGCCGATCGTCATCAATACTTTTCCCGCCGGACTGATCTTGAGCACCTGCTGGCCCATCGCCATGCCTTGCGCGTTCTTCGCGGGCATGCCGAGGATCGTCTCTTCATCGTTGGTGTCGGTCGTCCAGAGATTGCCGTCCGTGTCGACGGTGAATCCATGCGGATGCGCGAAGAGTCCGACACCCAGGCTCTTCACGAGTTTCCCCGACGGATCGAACTCCAGAATCGGCGGGTTGGCGTCGCCGCGATTGAGGCACGTGGCGTCTCCGTTGGGCTGGTCGTTGAAACAGCGATGAAACACCCAGATATGGCCGTTCGGCGCCGCGTGCACCCGGATAACCTCGCCCCATTTGTGTCCCTTCGGCCCTTTCATGGTCGCGGGGAGCGTGGGCCACTCGGGGTCGAGACGATACGGATTCGGCAAACTCGGTTTCGGGGCCGGCGTGTCCGGAGGCGCCTGTGCACCCGTCGTCACGACAAATGACAGAGCGACAAATGACAGGGCTAAAGCCCTGTGCCACCGATCGGCGTCTCATGCTGCCTGTTCGGCGGACTCATGCTGTCGTGTTCGGCGGTTTTCATGCTGGCCTCCCGAAATCGTTCAGCTCGTTATAATCTCAGTTGTCTACCGCACCAAGGAGGAAGTCATGACAGTGTCCCGGTCCGCGAAGTGGATATGTTGCGCCCTTCTGGCCGTGCTCGTCGGCGGCTTCGGCAATCGCGCGCTCGGTCAGGGCGGAGGCGGCGACAAACCGCCGATTCTCGACGCCAAGCGGCTGCGGATGCAGCCGGAAGACGCGGTGCCTCCCCTCAAGATCTTCGGCGATTCGTCGAAAGAAGGCTTCTACATCTACCGCAACCGGTTCGGCCCGAAACAGACCAGCCGGCCCCACTACCACGACAAAGATCGCTGGGGCATGGTGATCAAGGGCACGTGGTACACGGGTGAAGGCGATGTCTTCAGGCCCGACAAGATGGTGGCTGTGAAAGCGGGCGGCATCATGTTCCATCCGGCGGGCCTGCATCACTACGACGGCTCGATGGACGATCAGGAAGTCGTCGTGCAGCTCATGGGATACGGGCCGGTGACGACCGTGCAGACCGAAGTCGACGAAAAAGGCAATCCGATCGGCAGCAACCCGAAAAATCCCAATAAGAAATAGGAGAGCTCCGGCTGAAGCCGAGACACTACGTACTAAAGCTCGCGATGAACGGGCGCGGCCGCGCGGCGGGCGGTCGCGCTCGAGCTCGCGCAGCAGGGACTGCACGCCCACGAGCCGCCGGTTCAGGATCTGCTTCGCAATCTGCAGCAGATCCTTCAGCAGCGGATCGGTCACCGAGTAGCGCGTCGCCGTCCCGCTCTTTTTCGCCACCACAATCCCGCTCGCTCTGAGCCGCGCCAGCTGCTGCGACACGATCGGCTGATCGATGCCGAGCGTGCGCTGCAGGTCCTGCACGCTGCGCTCCGGCGCGAGCACCAGCACCTCGAGCAGTCGAATGCGCATCGGGTGTGCGAGCGCCCTGAAAAACTCGGCCTTGAGTGTTTGAAGTTGCCGTGAGGGTGCGTTCATGAGCTTCCGCCGCGATGGCGCGCGCGCGGGCTCGAGCGCGCTCGGTCACGTTGTCGCAGATGTTCGCGTCGCCGATGTGGCGATGGAAATCGGCGCGCGCGATGAGCTGTGCGGGCTGATGGCGCGCGCCGCACAACAGGAGGTGGCGGCCCGATCGCTCGAGCGCCAGCGCGAGCTCCTCGAAGGCGCGCAGGCCCGTCGCATCCAGCGCGGTCATGTTGCGAAGGCGCAGGATGACGATGGGCGGAAGCGTGGGAATGGCGTCGACGACCGGCCGCAGTTTGTCGGTGGCGCCGAACAGAAACGGGCCATGGATGCGGAAGATTCTCACATAGGGCGGAATCGTCTGATTCTGCAGGCGTGGACGTGGCCTTCCTGCACGTACTCATCGGTCACGGCGCGTCACCGTGGTCGTGTCGGCCACGCGCTTGATGAACAGCAATGCGGCGCACACCATGCCGACGCCGACGGCTTGCGTGAGATCCGCGAACACGGTCAGCGCGAACGTCACGATCCAGACCATCACGTCGGTTTTCGTCAGGCGCAGCAGTTCGGGGATTTCCGCCCAGTCGCCCATGTTGTAGGCCACGACCATCAGAATCGCCGCCAGCACGGCAAGCGGTACGTAGCGCGCCAGCGGCGCCGCGGCCAGCAGAATCACCGCCAGGGTCAGCGCATGCACGATGCCGGCGACGGGCGTCTGCGCGCCCGACGCGGATGTTGGTGGCGGTGCGGGCGATGGCGCCCGTGGCCGGCAACCCTCCGAAGAGCGGCGAGGCGATGTTGGCCACGCCCTGGGCGACGAGCTCCACGTTGGAATCGTGCCGGTCGCCGCTCATGCGGTCGGCGACCATCGCCGACATCAGCGACTCGATCGCGCCCAGCATGGCGACGGTCATGGCCGGCACGACGAGCGTGCCGAGCAGCTGCGAAATGGAACCTGGGCACGTGAATCGGCGGCAGGCCGGACGGAATGCCGCCGAACCGCGTGCCGATCGTCTCGACGGGCAACCCGAAAACGACGACGATCGACGTGCCGAGGCAGAGGGCGGCGATCGGACCCGGGATGCGTGCCGACATGCGGTTCGCGGCGACGATGACGACGAGTCGCGCCGACGGCGAGGCTCGTGGCGAGGGGCGACCAGGTCGAGAACCGTGACGCCAGGAGCTGCATCCTCGGCACGAAGTCACCCGGAAGCGTGTCGATGCGCAGGCCGAAGAAATCGCGGATCTGCGTGCTGGCGATGAGGACCGCGATGCCGTTGGTGAAACCGACGACGACCGGACGCGGAATGAAGCGCACGGCCGATCCCATGCCGGTCGCGCCCAGCACGACGAGCATCACGCCGGCCATCAACGTGCAGACGAACAGCCCCTCGACGCCGTGGCGCGCGACGATGCCGGCGACGATGACGACGAAGGCGCCGGTCGGACCGCCGATCTGCAGCCGCGAGCCGCCGAGGAGCGAGATGAGGCCGCCGGCCACGACAGCCGTATAGATGCCGGCCTGCGGGGTCAGTCCCGACGCGATGGCGAAGGCCAGCGCCAGGGGCAGCGCGACCAGGCCGACCGTGACGCCGGCCGTCACGTCGGCGACGGCCTTGGTGCGGTCGTAGTCCTGCAGCGCCGACAATGATCCGGGGCCGGCCGGCGATGCCGCTGAACGGGCGCATGTTTCTTATTATAGCAATATTGCTATATATGTTATAGTGGGTGTTGTAGCCGAACTCGTACCTCGCTGGCCAACGAACCCCACGAACCCCACGAACTCTGCACGAACCCACGAACCCTACGAACCCCACGAACCCACGAACCACGACGAACTCTACGAACCACCAACGAGGTGCGATAGGATCCGGTGATGACATTGACGACTCGGGCGATCCTCGCCGCTGGCGCGACGGCTTCCGTGTGGGCCCTCTCGGCGTACGTGTCGGCACAGCAGCCGCAGCCGGCGCGTGCCGGCGGCGTGTATGCGCTGCAGCCCACCGAATACGGCATGGAGCTGCGCACGCCGGACGGCCGCCCCGTCCTGGAATATCTGACGAAGAAGCCCGCCACGAGCGGCCTCACCTCGGCGAGCGCGGCGTGCTTCCATCCCGTGCGCACGCCGACCGGCGAAATCGTCACCGCGCTCGCTCCCGACGATCATCCGCACCATCGCGGCATCTTCTTCGGCTGGCACGATTCCGAGTTCAGGACGCCGGTCAACCTCGACAACTACGGTCCGCACAAGCCGCTCCGCGCGCTGAACATCACGAAGGCCGATTTCTGGGGCTGGGGCGCGTTTGCGACGCGCGACGGCCGCGTGGTCGAGAATCGCGAGGTGAAGCTCGTCCGAAGCGACGCCCGCCAGGCGGCGCTCGAGATTCGCAACAACTGGAACGTGGGCACGCGCACGATGGCCGAAGAGGTCAACCTCGCGAGCGTCGTCGGAACGCGACGGCGTGTTCGTGCTCGACCTGGAGTACCGGCATCACCCCGTCGGCCGACTACGTGCTGAACCGCGCGTCGTTCGGCGGGTTCGACGTGCAGGGGAGGAAAGACGGCGAGTCGTACTTCGCCGACGCGTCGGGCAAGCTCGATCGCGCCGACGCCCACTACTCGCTGCCCGATCTCAACTGGCCGCCGGCGCCGTGGTACGACTACAGCATCCAGCTCAAGGGCAGCGGCAAGACCGTGGGCTTCGCCGTCATCGATCACGCGGACAACCCGTACACCACGTGGCACAACTCGAGCAAATTGTGGATGCTCAATCCCGTGATTACGGCGAGCGGTCCCATCACGATCTTCCGCGGCCAGACGATGACGCTTCGCTATCGCGTGGTCGTGCACGACGGCGACACGCCGACAGCGCTCATCGAACAGCTCGCGGCCGAGTGGCGAACCACGAAGTAAGCGGCCGCGGAATGTCTCATGCTGTCGTTTTCCGCCAACCTCTCGATGCTGTTCACGGAAGCCGGCTTCCTCGAACGCTTCGGCAGGGCGTCGAAGGCAGGTTTCCGCGCGGTCGAGTGCCAGTTCCCCTATCCATATGATGCGGGCGCGATTGCGGAAGAGCTGCAGCGTCACGCGCTGAGGCTCGTCCTTCACAATCTGCCGGCGGGCGACTGGGCCGGTGGCGAACGGGGCATCGCGTGCCTGCCCGATCGCGTGGGCGAATTCCAGGATGGCGTGGGTCGAGCCATCGACTATGCCACCGCGCTCGGTTGTCCGCAGCGTCAATTGCCTGGCCGGCCTCGTTCCCGCCGGAGCCGATCGCGCCACGCTGCACCAGACGTTCGTCGACAACCTCCGTTTTGCCGCACGCGAGTTGAAGAGCCGCAGCCTGACGCTGCTCGTCGAGCCGCTGAACACGCGCGATGTTCCCGGGTTCTTCCTCCAGACCTCCCACGAGGCTGTGGCGATCATCGAAGAGGTCGGCGCCGACAACCTCGCGCTTCAGTTCGATGTCTACCACGCGCACATCATGGAAGGCGATCTCGTCCGTTCCATCGAGCGAAATCTGCCGTACATCGCCCACGTACAGGTGGCCGACGATCCGGGGCGCCACGAGCCGGGGACCGGCAGCATCGATTTTGCATCGGTCTTCGGAACGCTCTCGCGCGCCAACTACCGGAACTGGATCGGGTGCGAGTACGTGCCATCGAGCACGACGGAAGAAGGCCTCGGGTGGTTGAAAGCCGTTGATGTCTAGAAAGGTCTCGATTTCGTCCCACTGGATCGCGTACGCGATCGCGATTGCGGGTGCGGGTCTGCTCGTCTACTGGTGCCGCCTGGCGCGGCCGTTGTGGGTGGACGAGGAAATGATCGCGCTCAACGCACGCTGGCGATCGTTTGCCGATCTCGGCGGAGCGCTGTGGCTCGACCAGTCGGCGCCGCTCGGATGGCTCGCGCTCGAGCGTGCCGCCCTCGTGGCCTTCGGGACGGGCGAACGTGCCGCGCGCGCGCTTCCGGTCGTCTGCGGCATCGGCACCCTCGCCGTGGCGGCGTGGATCGGACGGCGCTGGATGACGGCGCTTGGCGCGGCGATTCTCGTGGGACTCTGTGCGATCGGCCCATGGATCGTGTTCTTCACCCTCGAGTTGAAGCAGTACTCTTCGGATGTCTGCTGGGCGCTCTTCATACCCGCGCTGGCCGCGTGGGCGCTGGAGGCCGACGGCCGCGATCGAGTGGTGCGGCGAATCGCCGTGTGGTGGACGGTTGCGGCGGCGGGTTCATGGTTGTCGAACGGCGCCACGTTCGTCGCACCCGCGTGTGCCGTCATCCTCGTGTGCCGGACGTGGCAGCAGTACGGCGTCCGTGACGGCGTCAGGGCCGCGGTTTCTGGAATCGTCTGGCTCGTCTCTTTTGGCGCGCACTACACGCTCGCGCTGCGCCACGCCATGGACAACGAATACCTCAAGAACTACTGGGGCTTTGCCTATCCCCCTGTCTCCGAAGGCGTCTTCGAGACGCTGCGATGGGCCGGGCGCTGGGTGCAGTCGTTTGCCCTGAAGCCTGTGGGAACGGAGCATTGGGCGATGTTCTGGGCGGCGACCATCGCGGGCTTCGTTTACGCCACCGCGAAGCACGGGACGTTCGGCCTGCTGTTCGCATCGGTGCCGCTGTCCGCGCTCGCCCTGGGCATGCTTCACATCGTTCCGCCGTTCGAGCGCCTCGGGCTGTGGTGCGTGCCCGCGCTGTACGTCGGGCTTGCGCTGTGTGCCGACGCGGCGTCCTGGATTGCGTATCACAGCCGATGGCGGCCGCCGACTCTCCGCACGGCCGCGATCGTGGCCGCGGCGTATGCGGTGACGGTCGTGTCGCTCGACATCGTGACGCGTGGCAGAAACGAGCTCGACGCCAAACGCGCCGACAACAACTACGGCCTCGACGACCGGCGTTCCATCCGGTTCGTGCTGAGGGAGCGCCAGCCGGGCGATCCCGTGCTGACGACGCATTTCGGTCTGGCCGGCCTGTGGTGGTACGGCGGCGTCGACATATCGGATCCGAGCCGTGCCGGGTTTCTCGATGACAGTCCGATTTTCGAGATCGCGCACGAGGCCGACGAGAAGCGTTGCGATCGCCATCGCGGCGACATCGATGCGTTGGCCGCGCGAACCGGCCGCGCCATCGTGTATCTCGGCTTCAGGATGAACGTCGAGCCGGAAGGATTCGACAGGCTCGTGCTCGACGAGCTCGGCCAGCGGGGCGCCATCGTCGGCTATCACCGCTACGCGGATCTGAGCCACCTGGTCGAGTTCGATTTCAGGCAACCCGCCGAACGGCGGCGCAGACCGGTTCTTTGACGCACTCCGAACACGCCGCCGCTCCCGCCGCTTTCGGGCTGTGTGGCCGTGCGTCCCGCACGACGCTGGTAGCTGAAGGACACTACGTACTACACGGAATTGAAAACGGCGCTAGAATGAGCGCCCAGCCATGGTTCGACAAACATTCCCCACTCGCTCACGCGTGGTTCTGCTCGCCGCCTTGCTCCTGGTGTCGGCGAGTTTCGCTCGGGCCCAACAGAGTCCGGTTGCGGCCATGTTCAACGACGATCAGAAACGGGACAAGAACCTCGCAGCGAGCTTTCTCGTCGTCGAGGTGCCGGCCCCGAAGACCGCGGGACCTCCCTTGCAGGTGTATCTCAGCGCCGGCGATCTGCAGCGGGCATTCGATCGGCCCGAGTTCCGGCCTGACGGCGCCGTCGTGCCGACCAACGTCGAATTGCAAATCGACGCACCCTCTCCAGCTACGCAACGCGTGCTCATGGACCGCGTGCGGAAGGCGCCCGACGTCTTGCGCGATCTTCAGGAGCAAATCGCGGCGCGCAAGGGCACGCTGAACATCGGCGTCGACACGGTTCTCGTGGAGCTGCCACGCAACGCGAAACAGAGCGGCGGAGCGTTTCCGAGATTGGCCTGCCTGATACCAACGGATTTCGCGAAGGGCGGCGCGATCGATCGCCGCGAGAACTTCACGCAGGATCGCGTGCGCAAGGGCATCGCTGGATGCCTGACGGCGCTCGATACGGCGGGAGTCCGCTCGGTCATCATGCCGCTCATGGGGGCGGCGAGCTCGGGCACACAGGCGAAAGACACGAGATTCGAGGGACAGCGGCTGCTCAAAGAGTGCCGCCTGCTGAACTCGGTGGCCGGCATCGCGCTCGGGTTTCACGACTTCGCCGCCAATCGACGCAACATTCGCGAAATAGGCATTGTGCAGTGGGACCAGGAGATCTCGGACATGTTCAGCGTCCCTCCGGGAAGCCCCGCCGCCAAGAGCGCCCAGCGCGCGTACCAGACCTACGCGGACCAGGTGAAGGTGGCGTTTCGCAAGGGGCTGGCCGGAGAGCACACGCTGACGAGCGACGTGGACGGCTACTGCACCGAGACCTTCAACGCCAAGTAACGAGCGCGCTCGGTGAGACTCATCGACAGCCTGCTTCAGGATCTTCGCTACGGCGCCCGTAATCTCCGCAGGGCGCCGGGTCTCGTCGCCGTCAGCGTGCTGTCGCTCGGCCTCGGGATCGGTCTCAACCTGACGCTCTACGCGGGCGTCATGACCATCTTCAGGCACCAGCCGACGATGTCCAACCCACAGGAAGTGGTGGGCATCGAGCCGGGAAACGGCCGTCAGATCTCCTACCAGAATTTCCGGGACCTTCGCGACGCCGGCACGTTCGCCGATGTCGTCGGGTTCAGGGTCTCGGCCATGAACCGCCGCGTCGGCGATCGGATCGAGCGGCTCAGCGTCGTGGTGGTGACGGGCAATTTCTTCGAAAGCCTCGGCATCAGGCCGCGACTTGGCCGCACGTTCACTGCCGAAGAAGCGGCGCCCGAACGCGCACCACGAACGATCGTGCTCGACCATCCATACTGGCACGCCCGCTTTGGCGCAGATCCGAACGCGATCGGCCAGACCATGGTCCTCGACGGCGAGGTCTTCACGATTGCAGGTGTGCTGCCGGAGGACTACCGATCGGTCACCGGCTTCATGACGCCGAGCGCGTACGTGCCGGTGAGCGCGCTGACGCTGCCGACCTTGAACGATCGCGGCAGCCAGACGTTGAGCGTGCTGGCGCGGTTGGCGCCAGGGCAGCACGCGCGAGCGCGCGCAGGCGGCCGTGACGGCGATCGGCGCGGACCTCGAACGCCGGTTTCCGGAGATGAACGAACGGATGTCGCGGCCCGCGCAGCTGTTTCCCGCCGATGCGATGCAGTTCCGCGGCACGCCTGTCGGGTTCCGCCTGTTTCCCATCCTGCTGCTCGTGCTGTTCGGCCTCGTGTTGCTGATCGGCTCGGTCAACGTGGCCGGACTGCTGCTCGCGCGCGCGGTATCGCGTCAGCACGAGCTGACGGTGCGATCGGCGCTCGGCGCCAGCCGTTGGCGGGTCGTCCAGACGCTCCTGTCGGAAAGCTTTCTGTTGTCGCTGCTTGGCGCGGCGGCCGGCGTCGGGCTGACCTACGTCCTGAGCCGGAGCGATCTCTTCGGCCCGATGCGTTCGCATACAGCGCGTGTTCGCACCAGACAGCCGGCTGCTCGTGCCGGGGCTGGGGCTCGTGGTGCTGACCACGCTCTTGTGCGGCGTCATGCCCGCGCTGCGATCGACGCGGATGAACCTCCTCGCCGGACTTCGGAGAGGCAAGACAGGCGAACCCGGCGCCATTCCCCCTCGCAGCGCGTTCATCGTCGGGCAGGTGGCGCTCTCGCTGACGCTCCTCGTCGTGTCGTCGCTGTGCCTGCGCAGCCAGATGCGGATCGTCGGCCTCGATCTCGGCTTCGATCTCGATCACGGCATCGTGACGCGCTTCAACGTCGAGCCGGTACGTGGACCGCTGGAGGCACGCCTCGCGTTTGCGGATCGTGTCGTCGAGCGGATCGAGCAGATTCCGCAGGTGCAGTCGGCGGCTGTCACCGGGCTCGTGCCGCTTGGCGGCGATGCGCTCGTCGCCGCCTTCCATCCGGCCGGCCGCAGCGATATTCCGGGCACCCGTGCCGTCGACGCTCAGCGTCGGCCCGCGCTATTTCGAGACGCTCGCGATTCCGGTGTTGCAGGGGCGGGAGTTCGAAGCGGCGGATCGCGATGGCACGCCGGCGGTGGCGATCGTGAACCAGACGTTCGCGAGCACGTACTTTCCCGGCCGGCGCGCGCTCGGCCAGCGCGTGGAGATTGGCGGCGAATCCGACGCCGAGATCGTCGGCATCGTCGCGCGACAGCAAGATCGACACGATCGGCGAGGCGCCGAAGTCGGTCGTCTTCTATCCGTTCGCGCAGCGCCCGAGACGGCTCACGATCATCGCGCGGACGGCAGGAGATCCGGCCGCCCTGGTGCCGGCGGTCCATGCGGCGATCGGCGAGGTTGACGCGACGGCGAGCCTCACGATCACGACATTGAGAGAGGCCGCGAGCACCGAACTGTCGATGCGGCGCGTGGGCACGCAGATGGTCGGTGCGATTGGCGTGGTCGGGCTGCTGCTCACCGCCATCGGGCTCTATGGCGTGGTGTCGTACCTGGTCGTCTCGAGGACCGGCGACCTGGCGATTCGGATCGCGCTTGGCGCCACGCCGGCGACAGATGCACCGCGAGGTGCTCGCGTACGCGGGACGTCTGGTTGGAGGAGGGATCGCGATCGGCGCGATTGCGTCGTTGCTGTTCACGCCGGCGCTGCGCACGTTCCTCGCCGGGCTCAGCCCGGCCGACCCCATCGCGTTCGTCGCGGCCGCGGCCGTGTTGCTCGTCGTATCGCTCGCCGCGAGCTATCTGCCGGCGCGTCGCGCGGCACGCGTCAACCCGATCGCCGTGCTTCGGGACTGACTGATGCGGGCCGGACGAGCTCACTTCAATTTTCCATCGATCGCGTCGTAGACGCGCTGGATCGCGACCTGCGCGTTCCGATCCGTGGCGGTCCAGGCCGCGTAGGGCCCCCAGTTGGCCTGCTTGGTCGCGGCTTCGACGGTGGCGCCGGCGGTCTTCAGGCGCGTGGCTTCGGCCACGATGTGCTCGAGCGCCTGGTCGAACTCGGCAAGCGATTTCTTCATCGCCGGACCGTCTTCGATGAACCCGTGTCCGGGAATCACGGTGCTCGCGTCGAGCTGCCTCAGATTCTTGACCGTCTGAATCCATTCCGCGGGCACGGCCGCACGCATGTTCGGAAAGATGTGGTGCGAGAAGGCTTCGCTCGTAAAGAGAATCTTCTCCTTCGGCAGGTATACCTCGAGGTCGGTGCCCGTATGCGCGCGGCCGCGGTCGAGCACCTGGATCTCGGTCGTTCCGAGCTTCACGATCTTCGTCTTGCCCTCGGCCAGCGGGCTCTTGATCATCGTGACGCCGGCGGGAAACGACGCGTTGCCGCCGGTGTGATCGCCGTGTTCCGATCCCATCACCACGACCTTGATGGGCTGAGGCGTGATCGCTGCGATGCCGTCGATCATTTTCTTCGTCGTCGCCGCGTCCTTCTGGCCGTCGGCGACGAGCACGCCATCTGACGTGATGACGATGAGATCGTTGGTCGTGTACAGGCCGGACGGGTGGACGTCGCTCCAGACGTAGACGTTGTCGGCGAGCTTCTTGTGCTGCGGGTAATCAGCCGGATTCAGAGCGGGCGCAGGCCGGGCGGCCTGCATCAGCAGGGCAAACGCGAGCAGGACCTTCATCTGACTCTCCAGACGTTAAACGGTTCCGGGATCCTTTTTCCTATTTCGCGCCGCGAGCGGGAGGCGGTGTACCCGTCGGCGTCATGTTCCTGATCGCGGCGATGCGCCACGTGCCCGCCTCGCGCCTGAAGACCATCGTCGTCCAGCGTTTTTGCGCGCTGCCGGCGATGTTGTACCAGCCATCGGCAATCGCCACGTCCGGCGAAACGAATCGCAGGGCTTGGACGTCGATGCTCCGGTCGCCAGGATTTTGCTTGGTGGACTCCGCGGTGCCGGTGACGACTGCCGGCCGTCCGCGCCTCCACTCGCCGGCCGTCGTGTACTGGTCGGCGTCGGTGGTGAAGAGCGCCTCGATGGCCTTTTCATCGCGCGCATCGCGCGCGTTCACGTAGCGGTCGATGAGCGCCCGTACGGCGGCTTCATCTGTTTTCGATGCCGGGGTCTGCGCCCACAGCGCGGGCGCCGTGATCAAAGTGAGAGCGATGATGATGCGCCACATGCGCCTCAGTATAGCCACATTTTTCAACCGCGGAGCAGGGTATCCACGTCGTCGTACCCGCATGGCACGACGATGCCCGCGGGCGAGGCGCCCGCCTCGAGCAGGGCACGAACCGAATCGGGTGAACGCCGCCACGTCCAGTAGGAGTCGACGCACGCCTTGACGGCAAGCTCCAGCGCCGTGCGTCCTTTGCCGTCTTTCGCATGCACCGGCGCCCCGCGCGCGATGAGCTCCTTCACCACGTCGGGCTGCGCGCGCCACGCCGCGACATGGAGGGCCGTACTCTGTCTGGCGATGCCGAAATAGGCGTCGCCCTCCTCGTACAACGCCGCCGGGCTGACGCCGCAATCGAGAAGGTTGCGGACGCCGGCGGCGTTGCCGGTGCCGGAAAACTCGGCCAGCAGTGTTCCGCCGAGGTTGATCAGTTCGGCGACAACGTGGGAATCGCCGGCAGACGAGCGAAGGGCGTCGCGATCGTTGGTGGCGCAGGCCGCAATCAGCCGATCGACACCCTGGAAATCGAGGTGTATTCCGCGCCGTTCGAACATCGCGAGCACGTCGGCGCGCCCTCTGCGCGCGGCCATTGCGACGGCGGTCCTGCCGTCGCGGCCGTTCGGAAGCGTCGCATCCGCGCCGAACTCCACGAGCGATTCGATCATCTCGAGGCGGTTGTCGCGCCGGATGGCGTGATGCAGCGCGTTGTCGCCCCAGATCGTCATCTGCCTGGGGTCGGCGTGGTGCTCGAGAAGCAGCCGGAGGCCCTGGAGATCGTGCCAATCGGTCTTGCGAAGCAGCATGCACGCGAGGCTCGTGCTCGTCAGCCGGCCGCTCCCGACGAGAATCGCCATCACCGTGTTGTCGTCGCTTTCAGGCACGTGATACGGGGTCTCCTCGTCATTCGGATCCGCGCCGTGCTCGATGAGCAGGCGTGTGAGGCCGGCATGCTGCGCGACCCCTGCCGCCCCGTAGATCGCGCTCTCGAACACCTGCCTGGGGTTCGGGTGGTCGATCGTTTCGTACCATCCGGTCGTCGCGCTGGCGCCGGAATCGATCAGCGCGCGCGCCGTCCGGACGAACGCGTCGGCGCGGGTGGTGTCGAGCCTGAGATAGCGTGAGAAGCAGAGATGGCACAGCGCATCCCAGCCATACGGGCCGCCTGTTTCGGTGGCGTTACCGCGATCGCGCGACAGGAACTCGCGGACGCCCTCTTCGTCGGCAAGAATCGCCGCGGTGTGCACGCTGCTGCGCGCGACGTACGGATGCTCGGCGAGGATCTGCTCGGCCTCCTCGAGCGTCCCGGAGTTGTGGGCGTTCCGTGGCACGCACGCCGCTTCGATGAACGAAGCCACGGGATCGATCATGGTGTGGTGTTCGTGACGAGCGATCGTGCCCGCTCCAGATTCGCCCGCGCGTCCTGGTTGTTCGGATCAATCGCGAGCGCCCGCTCGAACGCCTTCGAGGCTTCGCCGGGTTGCGCGCGCGCGAGCAGCAGCTTGCCGGCCATGACATACGCCATCGGGTCGATGGGCGAAGTCGGCGGCCGTCTCGAACTCGCGGAACGCGCCTTGCGCGTCGCCGACGTCGGCCAGCGCCAGCGCGAAGTTGACCCGGATATCTGCATCGGAATCGGCCGGTGCGCGAGGCATCCTGCGGCTCTTGAGATCAATGCCCATCCGTAGTGCGCGGCCGCATGCGGCGAGGCTCGAAAACTCCGTTCAGCCGGCCGCTCTCGACGAGAATCGCCATCACCGTGTTGTCATGGCTTTCAGGCACGTGATACGGGGTCTCCTCGTCGTTCGGATCCGCACCGTGCTCGATGAGCAGGCGTGTCAGGCCGGCATGCTGCGCGACCCCTGCCGCCCCGTAGTTCGCGCTCTCGAAGACCGGCCTGGGGTTCGGGTGGTCGATCGTTCCGTACCATCCGGTCTTCGCGCTCGCACCGGAATCGATCAGCGCGCGCGCCGTCCGTCGAACGCGTCGGCGCGTGCGGAGTCGAGCCTGAGGTAGCGCGAGAAGCAGAGATGGCAGAGCGCATCCCAGCCATACGGGCCGCCTGTCGCCGTGGCGTTGCCGCGATCGCGCGACAGGAACTCGCGGACGCCGTCTTCGTCGCCGAGAATCGCCGCGGTGTGCACGCTGCTGCGCGCCACGGACGGATGTTCGGCGAGGATCTTCTCGGCCTCCTCGAGCGTCCCCGCGTTGTGCGCGTCCCGTGGCACGCACGCCGCCTGGATGAACGAGGCCACCGGATCGGTCATGGTGTGGTGTCCGAGAGCTTCCTCGACCGGTTTGTTTTCGGCAACGTCAACCGCCGCGACACCGACAGCAGATCGTGGAGCGCGTCGCGATCGACACGCGAGAGGCGCACCAGGATCAGCGGATATTTTCGATAGTACTCGGTCAGGTAGTAGATCTCGGGCGCATCCTCGATGAGCCATTCCCGCTCTTCGAGGTCGGCCCTGACCACCAGCGTGTTGGGTTCGGCCGACCGGTGAGTGGCCATGCCGGCCATGAAGCAGCCGCCGACCCTCAGCACGGGCGAGCCGTCGTACTTCGTGGCGGCCTCGACGCCAGGCAGCGTCAGCCCGACTCTTCTCACGTCCGCGAACGCATCAGCCATGCGCCACGCTCCGACCGCGCACATCTTAAGGCAGTTCTCAGTCGCACTTCTCCGTCTCGACAAAAGCCGTGCGACTTCATTAGAGTTGCCCCGAACCGGAAAGCAAGGAGTGACCATGAATCTGAGACCCGTTGCCATCGCCGGCGTGCTGCTGGCCGTCGTCATCACCCAGTCGAGCCATGCCCAGGCGCCGAAGCCCGACCCGAAGACGCTGGCCGCGACCGGCATTCTCGATCGCCTCGCCGAGCGCTCCGGCGTGTATGGCGTGCCGCCGGGCGCGAAGGTGCCGGGCTTCATCGCCGATGCCGGGTGGCCGCAGAAGCTGCCGAACAACTGGATCCTCGGGCAGATTGGCGGCCTGTATGTCGCACCTGACGATCACATCTGGGTCTACCAGCGTCCGCGCAGCCTGACCAACGACGAGGCGGCGCTCACGGGTGCGACGCACAAGGCGCCGGATGGCAAGCCGGTCGACGCGATGGGCAATCCTCGTCCGTATGGCGTGCTCGGCGACTGTTGTCTGCCGGCGCCGTCGGTCATGGAGTTCGATGCGAACGGCAAGCTGCTGCAGGCGTGGGGCGGCCCGGCCGATCCGGGCAAATGCAGAGCGGAGGATGGCTGCATCTGGCCGGCCAGCGAGCACGCCATTTTCGTCGATCACAACGGCTTCGTGTATGTCGCCGGCAACGGCGGCAACGGCAAGCCCAACGGGTCGGCATGGGCGTCGACCAACGGCGCCGACGGCCTGATCCTGAAGTTCACCAAGGAAGGCAAGTTCCTGATGATGATCGGCGGCCCGACCAAGGGCGCCGACAGCAACAACAAGGACGGCGGCAAGAACGGCACACCGCTGTTCTTCCTGGTGGCCGACATGACGATCGATCCGACCACGAACCGTATGTACGTATCGGACGGCTACGGCAATCGCCGCGTGGTGATCGTCGACGCGGCCACCGGCAAATACCTCGGGCACTTCGGCGCCTACGGCAACAATCCGGTCGACGACAAGGCCGCGGCGGCCGCCGGGCCCTGGATGAACGACTTCACGAAAGGCAACATGAAGCCGGCATTCTTCCGCACGCCGGTCCACTGCGTGAAGATCAGCAAGGAAGGCCTGATCTACGTCTGCGATCGCGGCAACAACCGCATCCAGGTCTTCAACGGCCGCGACGCCAACCTTGGCAAGGAGTGCGCGAACCCGACCGGCGAGGCCGGCAAGTGCGGCTTCGTGAAGGAACAGCAGGTGGCGGTGAAAACCAACGGTCTGCCCGGATCGGCGGTCTCGATGAACTTCTCGACCGATCCCAAGCAGACGTGCCTGTATGTCGGCGACAACTCCAACATGACGATCTACGTGCTGAGACGGGACACGCTCGAAGAGCTCGGGCGGCTCGGAAAGAAGCGGACGCGAGGCCGGCGACTTCCACTGGCTGCACCAGGTGAGCGTCGACTCGCACGGCAACATCTACACCGCCGAAGTGGACACCGGCAAGCGCATCCAGAAATTCATCCGCTACGGCGAGGCGGGGTGCAGCGGCACCGGCCGATCGACGGTTGGCGGCGTGCTGCAGTAGTTCTGAACATTACTATCTCTGAATGCGCGACTTCCAGGCTGCCGGCAGATTCCGAATCCTGACGCTCGCTGTGGCGTGTGCCGGTGTGCTTGCGGTTACGCTGACGGCCTGGCAGGAAACGCCTCGCCCGAATCCGGAGGCCGCCGGGCTCTCGCCCGCGCGCCTCCGTGAGGCGACCGATCTGCTCGCGCGCTACGTCGCGGAGAGGAAGATTGCGGGAGCCGTGGCGGCCGTCGCCAGGCGCGGACGGCTCGGATACTTCGAGGCCGTCGGCGTGCAGGATCTCGAGACGCGCGTGCCGATGCAGGCACGGTCGCTCTTTCGCATCTACTCGATGACGCGGCCCATCACCGCCGTCGCGGTGATGATGCTCCACGAGGAAGGCAAATTCGACCTCGACGATCCCGTCGCCCGGTTCATCCCCGAATTCAAGAACGCTGTCGTCGCCGGGCCCGCCGGCTCGGCTCCGCGGGCCCCTGCGAGAGCGATGACCGTGCGCGACCTGCTGCTGCACACCTCGGGCCTGCAGCCGCGCACCTCCGAGATATACCAGCGCGAGCAGGTTCGCTCGCGAACGATCACGATGTCGCAGTTCGTGGCGAACCTGGTGCGGGTGCCGTTGATGGAAGATCCCGGCACGCGGTATCGATACAGCGAAGGCACGACTGTACTGGGACGGCTGGTCGAGATCTGGTCGGGCAAGCCCTTCGAAGTGTTCCTCAGCGAGCGTCTCTTTCGTCCGCTGCGCATGACCGACACGATGTTCTGGGCGGCGACGCCCGACGAGCGCGCGCGGCTCGCCACGGTGTACGGTCCCGCGCAGGGCGGAGGGCTCACACGCGTTGAAACGGAGACGCTTCCGTTTACGGAGCGTCCGACGCTCGTCGAGGGTGCGGTCGGACTGCTGTCGACGGTCCCCGACTATCTGCGCTTCAGTCAGATGCTGCTCAACAAAGGGGAGCTCGACGGCGCGCGCATCCTGAGCCCGAAGACGGTGGAGATGATGACGCAGAACGGGTTGTCGGACTCCGTGCAGATGACGCGCGGCGGATCGACGGGCTGGGGCCTTGCGAACGTGCAGGTTGTGCTCGACGCGAACAACGCCGACTCCGGAACCCAGGGGGAATACGGATGGGACGGGACGGCCGGTACGATCTTCTGGGTCGATCCCGCCAGGCAGATGGTCACCGTGTTGATGACGCAGAGCGCTCCCTCCAATCCCGATCAGATCCGGCAGCGCTTCAAGGCCATCGTGCAGCAGGCCGGCGTCGATTGATCGCGGTGAGCCGCCGTTCGTTTCGCTCCGCGAAACGGCGGCCAGCGGCCTGAAATCGCGAAAGACGACGATTTACGGCCATTTTCAGGCGGATTCGCCCTTCGCGCGGCGCTGCAAGGGCGTGGACACCGTGTTATTGTCTGCTCAACAATTCCCCCCCCCGATGACGGCCCGAACGAACGACCCGTACATCGTAAAGTCGCTGGTCCACGCCTCGAAAATCCTCGAGGCGTTCGACCCGCCTGGTGATGTCCTGCGTCTGCGCGACATCGTCGAGCGCACGGGATACGGCAAGGGGATGTGCTTCCGGCTGTTGCACACCCTCCATCAGTGCGGCTTCATCGACAAGATCGACGAACGGCACTATCGCCTGGTGATCCAGATTCGACCGCACAGGCGCTTCCGGATCGGGTATGCGTCTCAAGGGCAGGACAGCTCGTTTCCCCGCGAGGTGCATGCGGGGCTGCTGATGGCGGCCGAGCGCGAACGGCTCGAGGTGATCGTCGTCGACAACCGCTATCAGCCCAAGGTCGCGCTGCGCAACGCCGAGCTGCTCATCAAGGAGAAGGTCGATCTCGTCATCGAGTTTCAGACCGACGAGTCGGTCGCTCCGGCCATCGCGTCGAAGTACCTCGAGGCGGGCATGCCGTTCATCGCCATCGACATCCCGCATCCGGGTGCGACGTACTTCGGCGCCAACAACTATCAGGCCGGGCTGCTCGCGGGCCGCTACCTCGGCAAGTGGGCGCAGACCTGCTGGTCGTCGGAGGTCGACGAGGTGCTGCTGCTCGAGCTCGCGCGTGCCGGCGGCCTCGTGCGTGCGCGCGGCAAAGGCATCGTGGCCGGCGTGAAGGAGACGTTGCAACCTGGCCGACACGGTGCCGATCGTCGTGCTGGACGGCGACGGTCAGTTCAAGACGTCTCTCGAAAAAGTGCGACGGCACATTCGTCTCTCGAAGGCCCGTCGTACGCTCGTGGGAGCGGCCAACGATCCGAGTGCCCTGGGCGCCGTGCGGGCGTTTCAGGAAGCGGGCCGCGAGCTGACGTGCGCGATCGTCGGCCAGAACGCCGAGCCCGACGCGCGCGTCGAACTGCGCTCGCGGCGTACGCCGCTCGTCGCATCCGTCGGGTTTTTTCCCGAACGGTACGGACCCGGCCTGGTACGTCTGGCGCTCGACATCCTGTCGCATCGCCCCGTGCCGCCGGCGATGTTCATGCGGCACCAGGTCATCACGGCCGAGAACGTCGATCACTTCTACCCGAACGACTCCGTCCTCGGCGTGTCGGGCGCCGCGGCAGTGTGACAGGAGACCCACGATGAGCTTCGTGTTCGCGGACCATTTCATCCAGGAGCACAACGCCAGCCGGATGGCGGCGCTGGCCGAGGATTTCGACCACCTCGCGCTGCAGCTCGACGCGCCGCGGTATCGATATCGAGCGGCTCGTCGAGGCCGCGACGATGTTTCGCGTCGCGGTGCCGTCGTGGGGCGTCGGCACCGGCGGCACGCGCTTCGCGCGATTTCCCGGCGGCGGCGAGCCGCGGAACATTTTCGAGAAGCTCGAGGACTGCGAGGTGGTGTTCAAGGCCACGCGCGTGACGCCCGGCATCTCGCTGCATATTCCCTGGGACAGGCCCGCGAACGCCGCGGAGCTGCGGTCGTTTGCCGTAGTCGCGCGGGCTGTTCTTCGACTCGATGAACTCGAACACCTTTCAGGATCAGCCGGACCAGACGCACTCGTACAAGTACGGCAGCCTGACGCACACCGACGCGGCCGTGCGACGGCAGGCCGTCGAGCACAACCTCGAATGCCTGTCGATTGGCCAGCAGCTTGGCGCCCGGGCGCACACCGTCTGGATCGGCGATGGCGGCAACTTTCCCGGCCAGGTGCATTTTCGCAAGGCGCTCGATCGATACCTCGACAGCCTGCAAGGCGATTTACGCGGCGCTGCCCGAGGCGTGGCGGCTGTTCATCGAACACAAGGTGTACGAGCCGGCGTTCTATTCGACCGTGCTCAACGACTGGGGCACGAGCTACTACTGCGTCAACGAACTGGGGCCGCGCGCGTTCTCGCTCGTCGATCTCGGGCATCACGCGCCGAACGTGAACGTCGAGATGATCGTGGCGAGGCTCGATCCAGTTCGGCAAGCTCGGCGGGTTCCACTTCAACGACAGCCAGTACGGAGACGACGACCTCGATGCGGGCTCGATCAAGCCGTTTCAGCTGTTCCTGATCTTCAACGAGCTGGTCGACGCCGAGCTCGACGGTGTGCCCGGCTTCGATCCGGCCTACATGCTCGACCAGTCCCACAACGTGACCGATCCCATCGAATCGCTGATGACGAGCGCGGTCGAGCTGGTGCGCGCCTACGTGCAGGCGCATCTGGTCGATCGCGACGGCGCTCGGCGAGTACCAGCAGGCGCAACGATCCGTTGATGGCGCTGCAGACGTTGAAGCAGGCGTTCACGACCGACGTCGGGCCGATCCTCGCCATGGCCCGGCGCCGCGCCGGCGGCGCGATCGATCCGGTCGGCGCGTATCGGTCGAGCGGCTACCGCCAGAAAAAATCCGTCGAGCGGCCGGTGTCGGCGGCGCGGCTGGGAGCGGGGATCGTCTGATGATTCGCAAAGCCTTCCGCATGTCGGTCAACGACGGGCAGTCGGACGAGTACGAGCGCCGTCACAATCCCATCTGGCAGGAGCTCACCGACACGCTCAAGGCGCACGGCGTGCTGAGCTACTCGATCTTCATCGATCCGGCGACGCGCGATCTCTTCGCCTATGCGGAGATCGAGAGCGAAGAACGGTGGGCGGCCATCGCGACGACCGATGTCTGCCGCCGATGGTGGGCGCACATGCGCGAGATCATGCCGTCGAACCCCGACAACAGTCCGGTTTCGCGGCCCCTTCCCGAGGTGTTTCACCTCGGCGGCCGTTAGCGCCGCGAACGCGAACAGGGAGATGACCATGAGAACCATGATGTTGATCGTGTTGTTGGCCGCGGCGGGCGCGACGATCTCGTCGGCGCAGGCGCCGGCGCAGGCTCCCGATCGAGGAGGTCGCGGCCGCGGCGGCCAGGGACCGCGTGTCGATCCGCTCGTCATGGACGACCGCACCGGCTTCGAGCCGATCTTCGACGGCACGACGCTGAAGGGGTGGGATGGCGACAAGGCGTTCTGGCGCGCGGAAAACGGCGCGATCGTCGGCCAGAGCGCGCCGGACAACGCCGTCAAGCAGAACACGTTTCTCATCTGGCGCGGCGGCGAGCCACGCAACTTCGAGCTGAAGGTCCAGTTCCGGATGGACTCGACCAACAGCGGGATTCAGATTCGAAGCGCACACCTGCCCGTGGGCGCCGAGGCCGGCGGCAGCAAGGTCGAGCACAACTGGGTGTTGAAGGGCTACCAGGCCGATATCGATTTCGCCAATCAGTACACCGGTCAGATCTACGAAGAGCGCGGCCGCGGCTTCCTCGCCATGCGCGGCCAGGCCGTGCACGTCGCCGATGGCGGCCGTCCGAGAGTGATCGGCAACCTGCAGAACGGCGACGAGTTGAAATCGATCATCAAGGTCAACGACTGGAACCAGGTTCATCTCATCGCGCGCGGCAACACGATCGTGCAGGTGCTCAACGGCTCGGTCACCAGCATCGTGGTGGATGACGACACGAAGAACCGGATGCTCGGCGGGCTGATCGGCTTCCAGATGCACGTCGGCCCGCCGATGAAGGTCGAGTTCCGGAACGTCTGGCTGAAGAAGCTCGAATAGAACATCGACGCAGAGACGCAGAGACGCGGAGAAAGACAACAGGAGACAAAGACCTGATCTTCTGATCTTCGTTTCTTGGCGTCTCGGCGTCTCTGCGTCAAAGACAGGCGTTCAGCTAGTTCGGTAATCCGAACACCCTCACGGTGGACCCTGCCACGACGCCGATGTACTGCTTGCCGTCGATGGCAAACGTCATCGGGCTCGACTTCCAGACCTGCTGCGTGTCGAACTGCCAGAGACGTTGTCCGGTCTTCGCGTCCACGGCAATCACCGCGCCCGCCGTGTTGTCGCCGTAAAACACGAGTCCGCCGGCGGTGCTCATGACGCCCGACGCGCTGATGCCACCCGTGACGTTCGGCACTTCCCACACCAGCTTGCCCGACTGGATGTCGAGCGCCTTCAGGGATTTTCCACCGCCCTCGATCGTCGCGTTCTTCGTCGTGCCGCCGTAGAACGACTTGCCGAGCTCGAACCAGTCTGAATTCTTGCGGTACACCGAGCAGGCCTCCGACGTCATCACGTAGAAGAGGCCCGTGGCTGGATTGAACGACGAAGACGGCCAGTTGGCGGCGCCCGACACCGAGGGACACGTCTGGGTGCCTTCGGTCGAGTTTTCGTAGCCGGGCAGCAGCTTCGGCCGGCCGTCGGCGCCGACACCGGACGCCCAGGTGATGTTCTTGACGAACGGCTCGGCCAGCAGCATCTGCCCGGTCAGCCGATCGAGCACGTAGAAGAACCCATTTCGATTCGCGACGACCAGCAGCTTGCGCGGGCGCCCGCGAAAATCGGCATCCACCAGCAGCGGCGGCTGATTGGCATCCCAGTCGTGAAGGTCGTGCGGCGTGAACTGGAAATGCCAGCGGAGTTTTCCCGACGCGGGATCGAGGGCGACGACAGACGACGAGTACAGGTTGTCTCCCTTGCGTTCCTCGCCGTTGTAGTCGGGACACGGGTTGCCGGTGGGCCAGTAGAGGAGTCTCGCCTCGGGATCGTACGACCCGGTCAGCCACGTCGTCGCGCAGCCGTGCTCGAGCGCCTTTCCGATCCACGTTTCCGATCCGGGTTCGCCTCGTCCGGGAACCGTCCAGAAGCGCCACACGCGCTCGCCTGTCGACGCGCGATACGCATCGAGAAAGCCCCGCACGCCTTCGTCGCCCGCCGAGATGCCGGCGATGACCAGGTCGTTGACGACGAGCAGCGCGCCGGTCGCGCCGTAGTTCTGGCGGTAGTCCGCCATTTCCACGTCCCAGAGCACCTGGCCGTTGCGTCGATCGAGCGCCACGAGGTGCGCGTGATCGGTTTGCAGGAACAGACGCTGGCCGAGCACCGCCACCGCGCGGTTGATGCCCGACGCCGGGTCGCCGGTAGGAACGAGCCCGGGTGTCTGCGGGCGCACGAACTGCCAGATTTGCTTCCCGGTTCGCGCATCCAGCGCGCGCACCTCGTTGACGGCCGGGGCGTACATCACGCCATCGACGACGAGCGGCGTCATCTGAAGCGCGCGCTGACCGCCCATCTCGTGCGTCCACTTCGGCTCGAGCGTCGACACGTTGCGGGTGTTTATCTCGATCGAGCGTGCTGTAGCGGTTCGCGCTCAGCTGGCCGTTGTAGCTCGGCCACTCGCCGGGCTTCGGCTGCACGATCTCGTCGAACGCGATCTCACGCGGCGATTGAGCCTGCGGGCTGACGGCGAAGAGGAGAACTGACAGAACGAACGCGGTCGCTCGTGACATGACTAGAACCCGCTGGGCCGAATCCAGAAGCTCTCCTGCCAGACACCGCCGGGAGGAATGCTTTGCAGGTCTTTGTACACACCCTTGTGCGCGAGGTTCAGGCCGTTGATGATCGCGACCACCGGCTCGATGCAGATGAAGTTGCGGGCCGCGGGGTCCTGACCCGGCTCTGGCTTGGGCGCATAGATCACGACCGCGCGATAGTTCGCGCCGAACACCACGTCGAGCCGCTGTGCTTTGCCTTTCAGCGTCATCGTCGCCTGGCCTCGTGCGTCCCGTACGAGGTCGCTGAACACGTCGTCCAGCTCGAGGGGCGCCAGCTGAACGGCTGCCGGGGTGCTGAAGAATTTTTCGATCGGCTGCGGCACGCCGGTTGGCATTTTCGATTCGCCCACCGGCCAGTGCGTCCGGGCGGCGACCGAGAGCGTCCAGTCGTCGCGCGGCGAATCGGTAAGCTGGAAGAACGGATGGAACCCGATGGCCACAGGCATCGGGTCGACGGACATATTTTCGATCTTCGTCGCGACTTCCAGGACGCCGTCGCGAAGACGATGCGTCATCTCGATGGTGTGCGCGAACGGAAACTGCTTCATCCACTGGGGCTGCCTGAAGAACTCCAGCCGGCTGGTGACCCAGGCCGACTGCCCGTCGGCGCGGACCTCGACGACTTTCCAGTCGGGGACATTCATCAGAAAGCCGTGAATCGGATTCGTGCCGCGCACGTTGCCCAGCGCCATGTCGAACGCGTAACGCTTGCCGTTGGCATAGAACGCCTGCTCGTCGAGCCGATCGGCCCACGGCGCCAGGAATGGAATGCCGATCGATCCGGTGCCGCCCTTGTACTCGGCAGCGGTCTGGAAGGGGAAGCGAAGGACGTTGTGGCCCTTCACTTTCATTTCGACGGCGATATTGCCGAGCGAGGGAAGAATCGAGACGGAGGTCTGGCTCGCGGCATCGTTCAGCTCGACAACCGTGCCGATCTGCCGCGCCGAGTAGGACGCGGGCCGACCTGTCTGCCGCACGGCGGCCGGCCGCACACCGGTGACCACAATGCCCAGGAGCAGCAAGGTGATGAGAACGCGCCCTGACATCTGGGCCGTATCTTAGCCGAGTCTGGCAGCGCAGGCCGGGAGGACTATCATGGTGACACCACCATGCGCATTCCCAGACTCTTGACTGTCCTTGCCCTGACCCTCCTGACGCCGATCGTGCTCGGCGGCCAGGCAGCCGATCCCCGTCCAGAAGTGGAGCAGGTTCTTCGGAAGGTGGACTTCACGCCCGCGGATCTCACGATGCTTCAGGGCGGCATGGTCGTCGCACACGCGAACGCCGAAAAAAACGGCGAGATTGTGACGCAGGCCGCCGTCAGGATTCTGGCGCCGCATGCGCAGGTGGTGAGCTACTACGGCCAGATGATCTCGTATGTTGACGGCCAGGTGGTACAGGGTTTCGGTCAGTTCAGCACTCCCGCATCGCTGTCGGACGTCGCCAAGCTGGCATTCGACCGCAATGATATCGATGAGTTGAAAACCTGCCGCGTCGGGAGCTGCGATGTTCGCATCGGCGGCGCGGGGCTCTCGGCAATTCAGGCCGCCATCGACTGGAAGGCGCCGGACTATCCCGACCGGGTCAACGAGTTCGCACGCAAGACCGTCGTGGACTATGTCACCGCCTATCGGGCGCGGGGAGACGAAGCCCTCGTCACCTACAACGACAGCAGCAAGGCCGTGAGCCTCAAGTCGGAATGGTCGAGCCTGCTCACCCGCGCACGCAACGTTCACGCCTTTGTTCCCGAGCTGGCGCGCTATCTGTCCGGGTTTCCGAACGATTCGCTCGCAGGTGCGCGCGACATCATCTATTGGATCAAGGAAGACTACGGGCAGAAACCGATCGTCAGCGTGGTCCATGCGGTGATGTACACGCCAAAAGCGGGAGAGGACCGGACGGTCGTCGCCCAGAAATACATCTATACCAGCCACTACTACGACGCGTCGCTCGCCGTGGCGTGGATCGCCAGCGGTACCGAGAATGGCCTGCCCGTCACCTACATCCTCTACAGCAATCGATCGCGCGGCGACTTGCTGCGCGGCGGTTTTGGCGGGATCGCGCGAAGCGTGGCGGAGAAGATGGCCCAGCGAGGGAGCAGAACAGACGCTCTCGACGATCAAGCTGGTGCTCGAGGGCCGGAAGTAGGCCGAAGGTGGGCAGGCCGATTATCGTGGCGGCGGCGTTCGCGCTGGCGTTCCCGATATGGGCCGCCGCGCAGTTCGGCTCGTACCGGTCTTCTGTGTCGCCGAACGTGAAGTACGACGACAAGTGGGTCTTTACGCGGCTCCGGTATCACCCCAGCTCGAGCTGGAACCACGACTACCCGCGCGCCGATCGGCATCTCGCCTACATCGTGGCCGACATTTCCAAAGTCCGCGCGCACACCGACGGCAGCAACGTGCTCGATCTGGGGGATCCGGAGATCTTCCGCCACCCGCTCGTCTACATGTCGGAGCCCGGATTCTGGGATATGACGGATGCCGAGGCGCGAAATCTCCGGCAGTACCTGCTGAAAGGCGGCCTGATTCTCTTCGACGACTTCGAGACCACGCAGTGGGACAACATGGCCGAGCAGATGCGCCGGGTGATGCCGGAACTGCGGTGGATCGAGATCGACGTGACGCACCCGGTCTTCCACACGTTCTTCGACTTGAAGAAGATCGACTACCCGCATCCGATGTTCCCCGGCATGATCCCCGACTACCAGGCGCTGTTCGAAGACAACAACCCGGACGGCCGCATGATCGCCCTGGCGAACCACAACAACGATCTCGCCGAATACTGGGAATGGTCCGACAGGGGATTCTTCGGGATCGATCCCACCAACGAGGCCTACCGGATCGGCGTCAACTACGTGCTCTACTCGCTGACGCACTGAGAGTTTCGGGCCAGCGCGAAGGCGTTAATCTCACTATGGCACGTGGGTTCGAATCCCACCTCTCCGCCACAGTAAGTTGAAGTGCCGATAATCTGCCTCGGCGTTGAGGCGCCGTGGATCCTGGTGGCAGCTATCCGTCACCCTTCGAGCGGCTCCGAGAAACAGGCACCGTCCAGTTCTCAAGGGTCCCCAATCCATCGTACGGGCGACAGTATACGTCCTCACCCTAAAGGAGTCACTTCACCGAATACTTGGTGAACGCGCCTCCTGCCTGGTCCAGCGAGTTCGGCCCTTCCGCCGCGTAGACGTTGCCGTCCGCGTCGACCGCGATGCCTTCGCCCGCCGTCCCTTGATACACGCGGTCCTCGCGCTCGAAGGGCGGGATGAACGCGGTGATGCGATCTTCGTCGAGCGGACCGATGCGCACGCCGTCACGCCAGTTCGGGTGGTTCAGCGGACCCGACTCCGAGTCGATCGCGTAGAGCAGGTTGCCTTTGATGAAGAACCCGCTGATGCGCCCGTACATGTAGCGCGACTCGAGGTACTTGCCGTCCTGATCGAAGATCTCGAGCCGGTGGTTGCCGCGATCCGCCACCCAGAGACGGCCCTTCGCGTCGAACATCAGCGCGTGCGGCGTGCGGAACTCGCCGTGGCGCACGCCGATCTTTCCCCACGACTTGATGAACTTGCCGTCCGGCGTGAACTTGCTGATGCGCGAGGTGGCGCCGCGCTTGAGTCCTTCGTCGATCGCCTGGTTGGTGGTCATGCCCTGGGCGTCGTGGCCGTCGGACACGTAGATGCTGCCATCGGGCCCGACGACGACGTCGTTGGGTTGGTTGAACTGGCCATCGGCATTGCCAGGCTTGCCGGCCATGCCCAGGCTCAGGAGCTTTTCGCCCTTCGGGCTGAACTTGTGAACCTGGTGTCCCTTGGTCCCCGCCTTGTTGCCCGCGAAGTCCGCAATCCACACGTTGCCCTGCCGGTCGACGTGGAGGCCGTGCGGCGTCACCATGACGCCCTTGCCGAAGTTCGCCAGCACCTTGCCGGTGTGGCGGTCGAACTTGAAGACGGGATCGACGAGGGTGGTGTCGCACGAGACGCCGCCGCCCCCGGGCCCGCCGGCCGTGCCCGCGCCGCAGCGCTCGTAGGCCCAGATGTGGCCGTCCTTCGGATCGATGTCGAGGCCGGCTGACGTGCCCCACTTCCGGCCCGCGGGAAGCTCACCCCAGTTGCGGGTCACCTTCGGGGCCGGGTTCGGCAGTCCCTCGCCGGTGATGGGATTCCCCACCTTCGCGGCGGTCTGTGCCGACAACGTCGCGTGTGAATCGGGGTTGCTGTAGGCCGTCAGTAGAAAGACGGCGGAGGCACCGAGCGCGGAGAGCAGGATTCGCGGCGTAGGCATGACACCTCCTCGTCTAGAACGGGCGGAGCGGGAACGCAGCAGTCGGCGATTATAGCGCCGAGAGCGGGTCGTGTTTCTGTCGCGCCGCGCCCCTGAGCTAGATTCACCCGCGAGGCCGCAACCTGTGAGCGCATCGAATGGTCATGACGAACCGCCGCGAGGCACTGCCGTCATCGTCGCGGCGTTCGCCGGATCGGTCGTGACCGGCAGCATGCGGCGGCGCTACGGCCGCACGGGGACGGAGCGCTGATCGAACGCCATGCGGGATGAACATTCGTCGATGAGCGTGATGCGATTCGACTACATGGAGGATGAGCCCCGCGCCGTGTCAAAGGATCCCTATTACGCGAGGCAGGGCTAAAGCCCTGCGCCACCGGAGTGAGCGGACCGCATGAAGTCCGCTGAGCCGACACTCACGTACTAAGGCCACCGCGGAGCATCTGCCCTCCGCGGCGACCTCAGTCCTCAGCCCCTCAGCCCTGAGCTCCCAGTCCCTAATCCCTAGTCCCCTATCCCTTATCCCCAATCCCTATCCCAGTTCCTTCGTTATTGCAGCACCCCGCCGACGGTCGTCCGGCCCGTGCCGCTGCAGCCATCGGGGCCGTAGCGGACGAACTTCTGGATGCGTTTGCCGGTGTCGACTTCGGCCGTGTAGATGTTGCCGTGCGAATCGGCGCTCACCTGATGCAGCCAGTGGAACTCACCGGTTGCGCGGCCGCTTCTGCCGAGACGTCCGATCTCCTGAAGTTGTCCCGGTTCAGGATGTAGATCGTCATGTTCGAGTTGTCGCCGATGTAGAGGCACGTCTGCTTCGCGTCGGTGGAGAAGTTCATCGAGACCGCCGATCCGGGCAGACCGTTGGTCTTCATCGCCACCTGCTGCTCCTTCACGAACCCGCACTTGCCGGCATCGCCGGATGGGTTCGCGCATTCTTTGCCGAGATTCGCATCGCTTGCCCGTTGAAGACCTGGATGCGGTTGTTGCCGCGATCGCAGACGTAGATCAGCCCTTCCTTGCTCACCTTCACGCAGTGCACGGGATTGCGGAAGAACGCGGGCTTCATGTTGCCCTTCGTGAAGTCGTTCATCCACGGACCGGCCGCGGCGGCGGCCTTGTCGTCGACGGGGTTGTTGCCGTACGCGCCGAAGTGGCCGATGTATTTGCCGGTCGCGGCATCGACGATCACCACGCGGCGATTGCCGTACCCGTCGGACACGTACAGCCGGTTGGTCGTCGGATCGACCATGATGTCGGCGGGCAGGAAGAAGAACGGCGTGGCGTTCTTGCCGCCGTCCTTGTTGTTGCTGTCGGCGCCCTTGGTGGGGCCGCCGATCATCATCACGAACTTGCCCTGCTTGGTGAACTTCAGAATCATGCCGTCGGCGCCGGCCGTCGAGGCCCACGCCGATCCGTTCGGCTTGCCGCCGCCGCCGTTGCCGCCGATGTACACGAAGCCGTTGTGATCGACGAAGATGCCATGCTCGCTGGCGGGCCACACGCAGCCGTCCTCGATCTTGCACTTGCCGGGATCGGCAGGGCCGCCCCACGCCTGCAGCAGTTTGCCGTTCGCGTCGAACTCCATGACCGCCGGCGCCGGCAGACAGCAGTCGCCGAGCACACCGTACGGACGTGGATAGCCGAGCGCGTCGACGGGCTTGCCGTCCGGCGCCTTGTGCGTGGCGGGCGTCAGCGCCGCCTCGTCGTTGGTCAGGCTGCGCGGACGCTGGTACACCCAGATGTGATCGTCGGGCGCGACGTACAGGCCGCCCGACCTCGCCGATGATCCAGTTGTTGGGCAGCTTCTGCGGCCAGCCGGCATCGGCGATGAACCCGGGAACCTTCGCGGTCGGTGGAACGCCGTAGACGCCGCTTCGTTCGGCGAGCCGCTCCAGAATGCCGGTTTTGGCCAGCGCGGCCGGGTCGGGCTTCGGCGCCTGCGCGTGCCCCGGTATCGAAACGAAGGCCGCAAAGAGCGCCGCAATCATGGCAGGACGTTTCAAACTCATGCTCATACTCATCTCCTCGGATCAGGTTCGCGCCGGGTTGGCGCCCCAGGGTTCCAGCAGCTTCAGATTCTTCTTCTTCAACTCCCGATAGCAATCCGGCAGGTCGAAGCTCGCCAGCACACCCGCGGGCAACGCCGACAACGGCCAGTTGTAATCCTTTGCCTCGGCGATCTCGGCATACGAGCTCAACGCGTGCTTCAGCGTCACCTGGAGCACGTGCGATGAGAGCAGCGCGGCGAAGGTCGCGGGCAGCGCGCCGTAGCCTTTTGCCGCGAGGTGAATCTGCCCGTATCCCCAGGCGTTCAGCCAGTCCAGCACTCTGAGCACGTCGAACGTGCGCTGGCCGAGATATGGATAGTCCAGCATGAGCGCGTGCGACGCATAGAAATAGTCGGTGCTGTATTCGCCTCGATCGGTCACGTTCGTCGTCTGGGGCTCGGAGTCGCCCACGCCCCGCACATCGCATGTGTAGAACGCGGCGTCGGGATCCGACGCGATGAGATCGCGGATCAGCCGCTCGCTTCGCAGCTCTTCGTCCGAGGAGGTGTGCGAAACGTAGAGGATCGCCTTGCTGGTGTCGCGCGGCGGGCGCGACAGCAGCGGCTCTTGCGTGAGCCGGTACACGATCGCGTGCACGCCCGGATCGGTTTCGACCATGTAGGGGAGCGCGTGCTTCATCGGATACCGGCGATCGGGCAGCGGCCTCAAGATGCGGAATTCCGGAACACCGGTGCGTTCGGGAAGACGCAGCACTTCAGCAACCGTTCGGGGCAGCGCGGCGCCGTCCAGATCCAGCCGCTTGGCGCTGAGGGCCCTGGACTTTTCCTGCGTGAAGCCGTAGATCGTCTTCGATTTCAGTTCGGCGACCTGGCCGTGCGGCGTGGCCCAGAGCGGCTCGTCTTTTTCGAGAACGAGTTTCGGTTCCGTCTTTGCGTCCGAAATCGCGGTGCAGCGGTTGAACCAGCGGTACATCGCTTCGCGGTTCTCCTGCGAGTAGCCGTGATAGGTCGGTCCGACGAAGTACGCGACGTTCTCTTCGGCGCCGAGCAGGCGATACAGCTGCTTCAGCCGGTGGTAGGCCGCTTCGTTGCCGCGCGCGTCGAAGTAGTCCTTTTCCTTGGCCAGGATGATGACCGGCTTCGGCGCCATCGCCGCCAGGAAGTCTTCGTGGTCGAGGCCGAGCGCCAGCGCCCGCGGCGGGCATTGCTCCATGTCCGCGCCGAGCTCGTTTTCCATGTTCCGCCTGAACTCGGTCACGAAACAGCTCGGGGCCGCCATCGTCCAGCGGTCTTCGACGCCGCAGAGCCACGTCGTCATCGTGCCGCCGCCCGAGTTGCCCGTGATGCCGAGATGGCGCACATCCACTTCCTTGCGCGACATCAGGTAATCGAGGGCGCGGATGCCGTCCCACGCCCGCCACATCCAGAAGCGCTCGTCGACGAGAACCTGCTGGATGCCGGCGTAGTTGTGTTCCGCGGTACCCGTTCCGCGCAGGGGCTTCCAGCTGGCGTCGACGTACTGCATGCGCTCGCCCTGGCCGATCGGATCGAAGATCAGCACGACGTACCCGAGACGTGCCAATCCCTGACAGAACGATTGATAGGTATCGATCGCCTTGCCGTTGTCCGAGTGCCCGCATGACGCGACGACGCCCGGAAGCGGGAACGCACGGCCTTTGGGGATGTACAGATTCGCGGACACGAGAAATCCGGGACGGCTCTCGAACAGCACGTTCTCGATCTTGTAGGTGTCGCGCTCGACGGTCTTCGTCACCCGGGCATTGAGCGGTGTTTTTTCGGGATAGGGTCCGAAGGCCTGCCGTATCTGTCCGCGGACGGATTCGACATAGGCCTGGGCATCGGCCTTCGTCTTCAGCGCCGCAAGCCTCTTCAGCCGTTGCTGATAGATCTCGTTCTCGCGCGCCACGAAGAATTCCTGCACCATGCGTGGAAAGCGGTTCAGCGGCGCCAGCGCGGGTGCTTCGCGCGTGGCCGGCGCCTGCCTCGCGTAAGCCGGCGCGGGCCCGGTGAGCGCGACACCTGCGCCGCTCAGCGACAGCGTCTGAAGCAACCGGCGGCGCGAGATGCGCGCCGCGAGAGGATTGATGGGAGTCATGATCTTAGTTCTCGACCTTTCGAGCCGGCCGCTCCGGCCACAGGGATCGCGGCGGTGGCCGTTTTACCTGCCGGGGCGTCGTGTCGATCTCCGCGACGAGGAGGTCGTCGTTCAGCTCCCGCGCAGTCTGCATCACCATCCCCTTCGGGTCCACGATGCCGGACGAGCCGTACGACACCAGATCGCCGGCGCGACCGGCCACATCCGCGCGAACGACCCACATGCCGTTCTCGACGGCCCTGGCGATGTCGGCGCTTCGTGACTGCGCGACGACCTCGGCGGCGTGTTCCGGCGGCAAGCCGTTGTTGGTAGGCACGAAGAGCACAGTCGCGCCGCGCCGTGCCATCAGCGCCGCCGCCTCGGAATAGTTCGAGTCGTTGCAGATGACGATGCCGAGCGTCAGCGGGCCGACGTGGAACACAGGAGTCTCGTGGCCGGCTGAGTAGACGGATCGATTGATGGCCGGGTGCAGCTTACGATACACCCCCACGACGGATCCCCGGTGAAAGACTGCAGCGGAGTTGTACAGGCGGTCGCCTTCCGCGATCTCGGTGAAGCCGACGATGCTGGTGACGCTGCTGCTCGAGAGCGGGGCGAGCACCTCGCCGAGTCCCGCCGCGGAGATGGCGATTCCCCGTGGATCTTCGGCATCGTCTGCGAGGCCGCCCAGAATGGCTTCGGGGCAGCACAGAATCGAGATGCCCTCGATCTCGCACCGCCGGACGTGGACGCGGATGAACTCCAGCGCGTCCATCGATCCAGGGAGCAGAAGCGGTGCCTGATACGCAGCCACCTTCATCGGTGCCAGCCTAGCACGCGCGATGCGGCGCGCGAGATACGGGTCAGGGGGTCATTTGGTGCCGGGACGGGACACATAGATAATGACGGCCATGTCCGTTTCCCGAACACTGGTGGTCCGCCGCATCCGCCAGATCGTGCTCGCCGGAGCCTCGGTGTGCTGTCTGCCGTGTCCGTTGCTCGCCCAGACACCGGCGCCGTCGCCCGATCCGACACTGCGTTTCAAGGTTCCGCCGATCACCGTGACGGCCCAGAAGGAAGAGGAAGACAAGCAGAAGATTCCGGTCAGCGTGACCGCCGTGCCGAAAGACACGATCGAGAGCGCCGCCATCAGGATCGTCAGCGACGCGGCGATTTTTGCCCCCAACACCTATTTCACCGAGTGGTCTGCGAGAAAGCTGAGCACCCCGCATTTCCGTGGAATCAGCGCAAGCCCGGGCAATCCGGCCATCACGACCTACTTTGACGGTGTTCCACAAATCAGCCAGAACTCGTCGAGCATCGAGCTGCTCGACGTCAATCAGATTGAGTTCGTGCGCGGACCGCAGAGCGCGCTGTTCGGGCGCAACACGCTCGGCGGACTGGTAAACATCACGAGTACACGTCCCGCGTCCAACGCCTGGACCGGTGCGTTTTCGGTTCCGTTCGGGAACCATGGCGCCTGGCAGATTCGGGGCAACGCGTCTGGTCCGCTCGTGAGAGACAAGGTCAGCGTCGGCGTGTCGTTCGCACAGGTAGACCGCGACGGGTTCACAGTGAACGACATGACCGGCAATACGCTCGACGACCGGTCGGCGTTTTCGGCGAAAGGACAGGTCCTCTGGACACCGTCGAGCACCTGGGAGACGCGGGTCATCGTGACCGGCGAGCGGGCCCGCGACGGGGACTACGCGTTGAACGACGTGGGGCAGCTGCAGAGCGATCCGTTTCACGCCGAGCGCGACTTCGAAGGCTGGACCAACCGCGACATCTTCGGTACGACGATTCTCGCCCGGCATGCCGGACCGCGGTTCACCTTTTCAAGCACAACAGGCTTCGTGAACTGGGAGACGGAGGACGCGACCGATCTCGACTACACTCCGCTGCAGATCCTGCGGCGCGACAACGCCGAGAACGATTTTCAGTTCACCCAGGAGTTCCGGTTCGCCTCCGCCGATTCGGCGCCGGTACGCCTGGCCGACAGCACGCAATTGCGATGGCAGGCGGGCGTGTCCCTGTTCACACAGAACTACGAGCAGGATGCGATCAACAGTTTTTTTGTCATCGCACCGTTCACGGTCAGCCAGCACTCGCCGCGGGCCGATCTCGACGACGTGGGTTTCGGCGTCTTCGGGCAGACGACGTTCACGCTTCGCGAGCGCCTCGACCTCGTCGCCGGCGCTCGTGCCGATTACGAGAGCAAGAGCGCGCTGCTCGAGACCTTCTTCGAGCCGGCGATTGCGCCGCCAACGACGGTGGACGCTGACGACAGCTTCTCGAACGTCTCGCCGCAAGTGTCGGTGGCCTACCGGTTCCAGCCCGATACCTCGGCGTACTTCACGGTCGCCAACGGATACAAGGCCGGCGGGTTCAATCCGGCGTCGCCGGCCGGCAGTGAATCGTACGGGGAAGAGCACACCTGGAATTTCGAGGGCGGGCTCAAGACGCTGCTGGCTGACGGGCGGGTGTCGGCCAACCTGGCGGTGTTCCACATCGACTGGGAAGACCTGCAGTTGAACCTTCCCGGCAATGTGCCGGCGCAGTTCTATATCGCGAATGTTGGCGGCGCCACGAGCACCGGTGTCGAGTTCGAAATCAACGCGAGGGCGGCGCCAGGGCGTCGATGTTTTCACCTCGGTGGGCGTGACCAACGCCGAGTTCTCGGATGGCAGCTCGTCCAGTGGTGTCAGCGTGGCGGGCAACAAGATTCCGAACGTGCCCGAGTACACGGCCAGCGCCGGGTCTGCAGTACGGCCGCGCCGTCGGGCGCGCAATGTTCGTAGGCCGGGCGGATGCTCGTCTTTTACGGGGCGTTTCCAGTACAACGACCAGAACTCGCTGGAACAGGAGGCGTTTTCCCTCGTCAACCTGCGATTCGGCGTGACGGCGGGCCTCCTGACCGGCGAACTTCTCATGCGCAATGCGTTCGATACGCGCTACATTCCTATCGCGTTTCCATATCCCGGCCTGGCGCGGTCCGGGTTCATTGGGGAAATGGGCGCTCCGCGGACCTTCATCGCGAGCGCGGGTGTGAAGTTCTAGTCTTGCCGTAAGAGGACAGCATTCATGGCCGGTGCCCGTCGCCTTGTGAAGGCCGCGCTGATTCTCGTGCTGCTGCTGGTCGTCTTCGCGGGCGGCTGGCTCGCCGGCCGGACCGGCATCGGCGCAGCGGTTGACCCGGCGTCGCTCAACGATCTCGAGCGTCAGTTCGCCGAACGCATGCGCGGCGTCAGCCTCGTCGGCGCGTACACCGTGGCCGGCCGCGATCGTCCGGCGCGCGCGGATCGCTACGACATTTCCAGCGTCGAGAAGGTCGGCGAGAATCTCTGGCGCTTCAACGCCAACATGCAGTGCTGCGGCGTGAACGGCGATATCCCGGTTGTCGTGCCGCTGCGCTGGATCGGCGACACGCCGATGATTATGATGACCGACACCACACTGCCCGGACTGGGGACGTTCACCGTGCGGCTGTTTTTCTACGGCGACCGCTATGCCGGCACGTGGCAGCACGAGAAAGTCGGCGGCCTCATGTCGGGCCGCATCGAAAAACAGACGCCTTCCGCTCCTGTTCAGAAATGAGGATCCGCCGATGACGAAAAAGTCCGTCGTGTTTGCCGCGTTCATGCTGCTGTCGTGGACGACCATGCTCGCGGCACAGACCATGAACACGCTGACCGCCCAGGAAAAAGCCCAGGGGTGGCAGCTGATCTTCGATGGGAAGACGATGAACGGCTGGCATTCCCAGGCTCCACCTCCTCCGCGTGGCGGCGGCGCCGGCCGCGCCGGTGGTGGCCGCGGCGGTGGTGCGCCGGTTCCCGGACAGACCGGCACGCCCAAGCCGTGCACCGGCGCGAAGGGATCGGCGGCCGCGGTCGTTCCCGCCGGCGGATCTCAATGGGAAGTCGTAGACGGATTGCTGACGGCCTGCGGCGAGCCGGCCGGCTACCTGGCGTACGGACGCCAGCTACAAGAACTTCGTCCTGTCGCTCGACTTCAGATGCAGTGAGGACACCAACAGCGGTGTGTACGTCCGCTCGCCGAAGGGAGCCGGCGGGTACGAAGTGCAGATCTGGAAGCAGCAGCCCGCTGGCTACAACACGGGCGGCATCGTCGGCACCGCGAAGACCTCGCGCGATTTTTCCATCAAGAACAACGACTGGAATCACTTTCAGATTACCGCAGAGGGCGATCACATCGTCGTCGTGCTGAACGGCGAGACCACGCTCGACATCCACGACGCCGCGTTCTCGGAAGGGAATATCCGGCTTCAATACCAGATGTACCCGATCGCGTTCAGAAACATGAAACTCCGTCCGCTTCCGTAACGCCGAGAGGAGATTCGTATGAAGCGTCGTGATTTCCTCAACGTGGCGCCGCTGGCGGCGGGCAGCCTGATTGCCGGTGGGATCGACTCTGGCGTCAGCGCGCCTTTGTACGCCCAGGCGCCGTTCGCCGACGTGAAGAGCAAGCTGAAGATTACCGGCGTGCGGGTTGTGGACACAAAGCCGCGCCGGCCGGTTCCAGCCTACAAACCATCTGCGGGATCGTGGAACACGAACAACGTCGAAGTCGCCAACCCGATGTCGATCTATCCGGAGTACAAGGCGACGCGCTCGCTGTTCCTGCCCGATCCCGGCAAGGTGCCGAGCTCACGGTCGAGGTCGCGACCGACAAGGGCATCAAGGGCTACGGCAGCGGCGGGCCCGGCGCGGGTTACGTCATCGACCAGCACCTGACGAAGCTCCTCGTCAACGAGGATCCGTTCAACGTCGAGCGCATGTGGGACATCATGTGGCGCTCGTCGATGTACTACGGCCGGATGGGCGTCGTGATCAACGCGATCAGCGCCGTCGACCTCGCCCTGTGGGACATCGTCGGCAAAGCGCTCAACATGCCGGTGTACAAACTGCTCGGCGGCGAGACCAAGCCGCGGCTGCCGGCGTATTGCACGGGCAACGACATCGAGCAGCACGTCGAGTTCGGGTACAAGCGGCTGAAGCTCGCCATTCCCCACGGCCCCGCCGACGGCCGCGAAGGCATGCGGAAGAACGTCGAGCTCGTCGAACGCGCGCGCAAGGCGCTCGGCCCCGACGGCGAGATCATGCTCGACTGCTGGATGGCGTGGACCGAGCGCTACACCATCGAGATCGCCGAGATGATGGAGCCGTATCGCGTCTACTGGATGGAAGAGTGCCTGCAGCCGCACGACTACGAAGGATTCGGCCGTCTTGCCGCCGAGATCAAGTCCACGCGCATCGTCACCGGCGAGCACGAATACACGCGCTACGGGTTCCGGCAACTGCTCGAGCACGGCCTGCGGACGATCTGGCAGCCCGACATCCACTGGTGCGGCGGCCTGACGGAACTGCGGCGCATCGCCGCGCTCGCGGCGGCGTACGACATCCCGGTCATCCCGCACGGCGGCGGCGGCCGCGACGGCGTGCACTTCATCATGGCGACGACCAACAGCCCGTGGGCCGAGCTGTTCATGCCGGCGCCGGGCGGGCCGAAAGAGGTGTACGACCGCTACGAGGAAGACAACATGATCACGCGCGGCCCCGAAGGCATTTACGTCAGGCCGTCGGACGCGCCCGGCTTCGGGTGGGACTTCCTGGTGAGCTGACACGAAGCTGAACAGGAGGCTAGGAGATCACGGAGGAATTCTTCTTTGAAAAGAATTCTCCTGGCCCTCCTGATCTCTTAATCTCCTGTGATCTTGTCTGTGCTTACCTTCGTCGATCTTCGTGGCAACGCGAACGCGATATAGCTTCGAGTGCCGGTTTCTGGTGCCGCCGTCTCGCCAGGCCGGAGATGACCGCCGCGCGAGTTGATGCGCGACGAGGCCGGCACCACGAGAAACTGCCGGCCGTTCACTTCGTACATCGCGGGCAGCCCTTCCGATCCGAAGGGGAGATTCGCCGTCCAGAGCACCTTGCCGGTCTCTTCGTCGTGCGCGCGCACCTTGCCGTCCGTCGTGGCGACGAAGATCAGTCCGGTCGACGTCACGATCAGGCCGTGGCGCTCGGCCATGAACACCCCGGCGTTCTTCGCGCCCTCTTCTGCCGCCTTCACGTCTTCTCCCAGCGGCACTCTCCATTTGATCGTTCCGCTGTTCAGGTCGTACGCGACGAGCGCCGACCACGGCGGACCGATGATGTACGGCTGGTTCGGATAGAGGCCCCAATCGGTGTAGTAGCGATTCGCCGGCGCGTCCGACGCCAGGCGGATACGGTGGACCGCCGAGCGGCGTGTATCGAGTTTCGATGGCCGGAACTTCCAGACCCGCCGGGCGCTCCACCGGACGCGACGACCGGGCCCGAAGAGCGTCGCTCGTCGACGACCGGTGCTGTTGACGGCCGGCTCGCCACTGCGAGCGAGAAACGCGTGAACGGCTGAAATTGCCGCGGCATCGAGATCGCCAAACGCGGGCATCTTCGCGCGGCCCGTGGTGACAACCTGGCGGAATGCGTCGAGCGCGAGACGGCTGGTCCCCGGCCAGTGCAGGGGTCGGCCCCGAGCCCTCGCCGTTCGGCCCATGACACGACTCGCAGCGGTTCCGATAAATGTCCCGTCCCTGCTCCAGGCCCCGATGCTGCTCGCGGCGCGTCCGCGCCGCGAGCGGATCGTCGAGGCTCAGCTTGTAGATCGTCGGCCAGTCCTGCGTGGTCAGGTAAACCAATCCCTTCGCGGGATTCGCCGCGCTGGTGCCCCAGTTCGATCCCCCGCGCGCGCCGGGAAGCGAAATCGTCTCCTCGAATCCGGGCGGCGTAAACAGCCCTTCGTTGCGCATCTTCGAGATCCGTTCCTTCCATGCCGCGCGCTCTTCTGGCGTCAGGATGAACGGATTCACGTCGTCCGCGGTCATTTTCTGCCGTGCGTACGGAGGCGGAGCGGTCGGATACGGCTGGGTCGGCCATGCCTGCTCGCCGGGCATGAGGCTCGCCGGCACGGGCCGTTCCTCGACGGGCCACAGCGGTTTGCCGGTCACGCGATCGAACACGAACAGAAAACCCTGCTTGGTCGCCTGAGAGACCGCGTCGATCACCTTGCCTTCATGGCGAACCGTGATGAGCTGCGGCGCGGCGTTGTTGTCGTAGTCCCAGAGGTCGTGGTGCACCATCTGGAAGTGCCACAGCTTCTTGCCGGTTCGCGCGTCGAGCGCCAGCAGGCAGTTGCCGAAGAGGTTGGCGCCGATGCGATCGGCGCCGTAGTAGTCGTAGGTCGGCGATCCGGTGGGGAAGTACGCGATGCCTCGCTTCTCGTCCACCGTGATCTCGCCCCACGTGTTCGTACCGCCGGCATACTTCCAGGCATCCTTCGGCCACGTCTCGTAGCCTTCCTCGCCGGGATGCGGAATGGTGTGAAAGCTCCACACCAGCTTGCCGGTGACGACGTCGTACGCGCGGATGTCGCCAGGCGTCGACAGGTAGGCCTCGCCGGTGGACGATCCCAGCAGAATCAGGTTCTCGAACACACGCCCCGGCGACTCGGGCTGCACGCGGACGATCGTCTTCGGGTCGCGGCCGAGTCCCTCTCTCAAGTCGACCAGTCCTTTGTTGCCGAAGGTCAGGATCGATTTTCCGGTGCGCGCGTCGATGGCCTGCAGGCGGTTGTTGATGGCGAAGATCAGCCGGCGATCCTTGCGGTCCTTGCTCTCCCAGTACGCGATGCCGCGCGTCGCCAGGCCCTGAAGGTTCTCGTGGATCCAGATCTCCTTGCCGGTGGCGGCGTCGAGCGCGACGAGCGAGCTGTTGCGCGCCATGACGTACATGACGTTGTCGACGACGATCGGGTTGAAGACGTACGACCGGTTGTCGCCGGTGGGATAGGTCCAGGCGACCTCGAGCTGGCTGACGTTGGACTTGTTGATCTGGGTCAGCTCGACGTAGTGCGAGTTGTCAGCGCCGCCGCCGTAGTCTTTCCAGGTCTTGTAGTCCTGGCCGGCGAGCGCGATCCGGGGGATTGCAGTCGAAGAAGGAGACACAGCCACGCGCGGCGTGCTCGCGGTTTTTTCATGGTGGTCAATGATACCCGCGGCGGAACGGAGTCGGGACGGGATCTCAGATGCCGGCACGTGGAAACCGTTCCCGACCGGCGTTCGGAACTGGTCCGACGATGGACGATGGACGGCTTACGGCAACGCGAACACGAACAGCGACAGGCCCGCGATGGCGGCGATGTACTGCTTGCCGTTGACCGCGAAGGTCATCGGGTTCTGCCGCACCTGCGCGCCGAGCTGCGCTTTCCACACCAGCTGTCCGTTGCGCACGTCGAGGATCTGCAGATATCCCTCGCGCCCGCCCGCGACCAGCAGGTCGGACGCGGTCGTCACGATGCCGCTGTCGGTGACGTCCGTCATCTTGAATCGCCACTTGATGTCGCCGGTCGCCGGGTCGATGGCGAGGATCGCGCCGTGTCCAGCCGCGTCCGTCCAGTTGTTGATCGGACCGCGGATGAGTCCCTGAATCGCCGGCGCGCCTGGAATGGCTTTCGTCGGTTCACCCGGCATCGGCACGAACGGCTGATTCACGCCGCCCGTGAAGTTCCGTCCCTCCTGATACACGATCGGCGTCGAGCCGAACAGCTGCGCCTGATCTTCCCAGGCGGAGATATACATCAGCTGCGTGCGCCGGCTGTAGGACGGCGAATACCAGTTCGTGCCTCCCTGAATGGCAGGGTAGGTCGGCATGCCCGGCAGGTTGCGGCGTCTGGATCGGCCGGCCGTTGGCGTCGAACCCGCTCATCCAGTTCACCTTCACGAAGGGCTTGCCCAGAAGGAATTTTCCCGTCGCCCGATCCAGCGCGTAGAAGTTGCCGTTGCGATTCGCCCAGAGCAGCGCCTTGACCGGCGCACCCTTCATCGTGATGTCCGCGAGCACCGGAACCTGCACCGCGTCGTAGTCGTAGCGATCGTGCGGTGTGAACTGGTAGTGCCACCGGAGCCTGCCGGTATCGCCGTCGAGCGCCACGACCGCGGCCGTGTACAAGTTGTCGCCGGGCCGCTGTTCGTGGCTGTAGTCCGGGCCGACGTTGCCCGTGCCCCAGTAAGTGAGATTCAGATCGGGATCGTAGGATCCGGTCACCCACACCGATCCGCCGCCGTGTTTCCACGCTTCCGGATCGCAGTACGCCGGCGCTGTTGGGCGGGCACGCTTCCCACGTTTCATGTCCCGCCTCGCCAGGCCCCGGAACCGTGTAGAAGCGCCAGGCCTCTTTCCCGGTCTGCGCGTCGAACGCGGCGATGAAGCCGCGGATGCCGTATTCGCCGCCGCCCACGCCGACGATGACCTTGTCTTTCACGACGAGCGGCGACACGGTGACCGAGTAGCCGGCTTTGCTGTCGGCGACCTTCGTTTTCCAGATCGGCCGGCCGCTTCGTCGCGTCGAGCGCAATCAGGTTGGCGTCGAGCGTGCCCATGAAGAGCGTTTCGCCGAGGATCGCCACGCCGCGGTTGTTCGAGCCGCAGCAGACGACGAGCTCGGGGTCGTTCTGGTAGCGATACACCCAGAAGACGCGGCCGGAGGCGGCGTCGAGCGCGACGACGTCGTTGGGCCGCTGCGTGAGATACATGATGCCGTCGACCACGATCGGCGTCGCCTGCCAGCTTCCGGTCTGCGGTGACTGATACACCCACGAGAGCGCCAGGCTCTTCACATTCGCCGGCGTGATCTGCGTCAGCAGGCTGTAGCGCTGGCTGAAGTAATCGCCGCCGTAGGTGAGCCAGTTGTGCGGCTCTTTCGCCGTGTTCCGCAGCCGGTCTGTACGAGACGCTGGTCTGCGCCTGAAGTCCATAGGACACGAGCGATATGGTGAACACAAACAACGCAAACGCAGCCCGTCGCGCCATGGTGACCGTCCTTTCAGCGTGGCCTTTCGCGCCGATGGGGCAGATTGTAACTGCAATTCAGCGTGGATCGGCCACCACGAACGGAATCGCGACCGTCTCGGGCCGCGGACGGGGATCGGCGGCCGCGCCCGGCTGCATTTCAAATGCGCGTCCCACCTGGTTGCCCGACGGGTCCTCGAGCAGCGTGAAGCACCCGCAGTTGATGCGGCCCGCGCCGCCACGGCGCGTCGGGCGTGAAAATCCAGCGGGTTTCGTTGGCTTCGGTCGAAATGGCGCCGGAAACCGGACGCTCTTCGGCCGCATAGACGCTGATCGCGTTGCCGCAGCAGCGCATGGTCGAGCGCCCAGGGGAACGTGACGGCGAGCGGGTCGCGCGTGCCCGCTCCTGGCGGGCCGACCCGCCAGTCGGCTGGCGTCAGCGGCAACTCGATGGGCAGGCCGACGCGCACTTCGCGGCGATAGCCCTCTTTCAGCGGCTGGCCGCGCGCGTCGCGCCAGGCCGGGTCGATGACGATCGTATAGCGCCCGCGATCTCGGATGGCACGCCCGAGCTTGAGTTCGGCAGAATCCCGCGCTTCACGCGTCCCGGATCGAACAGCACCGTGAACCGGGTGTCGTCGTCGTTCCAGAGATTCGCGTTCACCTCCAGAAACACGTCCGACAGCGTCTGCCCCTTGTCGTCGACGAGGCTCACGAATCCAATCGCGCCGCGGCGCGACATCGGGGCGGAGAAGTGAATGTAGAAGCGCAGCAGGTTCTCGGGCCAGGTTTCCGCCGAAGGCGTGATGGCGGTGACGACCGTGGTCGGCTTCACGATCCGGCGCGGGAAGCGAGACCGTCGTGTCGACGACCGTCCGCCGTTCGCGGTGTCGGCAGCTTGCCGGGATCGAAGCGGACCGCGTACGGCCGGCCGCGATCGAACGGAAACCGCGGACGAAATTCGATCGCGTCGCGCTCGACGAGGTACTCGCCGACGACGGGCGCTCTCGCTGCCGCCGACACTGACGCGGAAGAGCGCCGCCCACGCGTCGCCGCCGAGCTGCGCCCGGCTCAACGCACGGAGCTCTCCGCCTGAGAGTCCGGTGACACGAACGGCTGTCTGGTTGGATTCTGGCCCGCCGGCCAGTGTGATGGCGATGGCGCCGGCCTGCGGTTCAGACCCGCCGCAGGCCGGAGCAAAGAGAGCGAGTGAGGCAATGATCCACCGTGCGGGCCACTGCCTCACCTGAACGGCCTTATGGAAGCGCGACGGCGGAGAGATTCCGGCTGCCGTCGTTCGCGCGCGCGACGACAATCGTTTTCCCGGCGTCGAGGAGGTCGAGCTGTTCGATGCCCGAGAGCGCGGTGATGCGCTCGAACGTCCCCTGGGTTCCGCCAATGCGCGAGGTAATCGCCGGCGCGGACGCAAACTGCGCCGTGGGAATCTTCAGCACGCCGTGCCGCGTGTTGGCCATCAACAGGAAATCACGTCCGTCTTTCGTGTAGAGCACCATGTCGATCGGCTGGTTGCCCGCGCCGAGCTCGAGCATCGTCGTGCCCAGAAGCTTCTCGCCGTGCTTCAGGGACGAGATGGGGAACTTGACGAGCGGCGTGCAGGTGTAGCCGGCGATGATCACCGGCTGATTGTCCACGCTGTAAGGCACGAACGTCATGACGGGCGAGCGGGTCTCGAGCTGCCCGTGATTGCCGTGATAAATCTCCACGCTCGCGCCGCGATCGACGTTCGTGAAGGGATAGGCGACAGACCACAGCTTCGAGGCGAACTCCTCGTTCGACAACCCCGCGACGAACAAACGCCCGTTCGTGAACGCGAGATCGGTCACCGATTGCGTGCGTCCGCGCCGCCCGTCCGGCGTCACGGCGGCGGGATTCGGCAGGGCGATGCTCGTGAATTTCGCGTTCGCGAGCGACAAGAGCTCGATCTTGCCGGCGCCGTCGATGCGCGCGAGCGCGGGCTGTGCGCTGGCGCCTTCACCTCGCCTGATGGCCACGAACGTGTTTTTCGACGTCGGATGCACCGCGAGATCGGTGATGGCGACGCTGGCCGCCGTCGTGCCGACCATGTCGGCGATCTTCTGATCGAGCGCCGGCACATCCTTGGTGCCCGGGGTAGTGCCGGACGCCAGCGCGCCGAGGTCGATCGCGAAGAGCGTCGCGGCCTGGTTGTCGGCTGCGAACAGCACGCCGCCAGGGCCGAAGCTCAGGGCGCCGATTGAGGAAAAGTTAGGTCCAACGCCCGGGGATGCCTGGCGCGCCGTAGTGGCCTGTGACGCCGATGCGAGGATGACGGTGAGCACGACCGCGAGTTTCAGCATGGTGCGCATCAGACAACTCCTTCAGACGTGAATTCAGGGGAGAAAGCAGTCTACACGCGTTGCCGGCCGTGGTATAGTCCCCGGCCTTTGGTGCCGTTCTGTCGCGAAGAGTCCGTTTCTGCGCGCAGTAGAAGGGAAATTTTATGAAGTACATGTTGACCTTCGTCGCAGCGTTCGCGCTTGGCGCCATGGTAACCGCGGCCGGTGTTCCCATGAGCGTGCATTACGTCCACCACGACAAAGTCTCCGCGACGATGGTCAAGGGTGGACAGATCATCGGCGACAACGGTCTGATCGTGCTGGCCAACCGCGCCGTCCAGCGCGGCTCCGAAATGCACGACAAGACCAACCACGTGTTCATCATCGTCGATGGCGAAGGGACCTTCGTCACCGGAGGCAAGCTGGTGAACGCCAAGGTCATCTCTCCAGGTCAGACGCGCGCCGACGGGATTGAGGGCGGCGTCGAGCACCGTCTCAGCAAAGGCGACGTCATTACCGTTCCTGCCAACACACCGCACTGGTGGAAGGACACCTCGAAAACCGGCTCGGTCGGTTACTACGCCATCAATATCGAGCAGTAAGTCCGCTCGGCAAGACTCTGTCGTTATCCCGGCAACGTTCTCGAAGGAGGTCAGCGATGAGATGGTCCAGATCTGTGTTGGTGGGGATCGCCGTGTGCGGCGTGGTGTTCTCGGGTCCAACGGTGATCGCCGATGATGACGACGTCCCGCAGCGCGTGACCGTCTCATTTGGCGGTGGCCTCAACACCGCCGCGCCGGGAAACCGGCTGAACCATCACGTGCTGCCGCGCGTCGTGAAGGTGAGAACCAAGGCCGCAAGGGGAACCAGGTCTGCAGTGCCCGGGGTCGTCGATTTCATGGTGAGCGGCTTCCACCAGATCTTCGTCTATAACCCTCAGATTACACTGCAGCAAATTCAGGTTTGCGCCGCTACGAAACCGTTTGATCCTGCCACCACCCCACCTACCAATCTGTTTCTCAACTGCAATGTGAACACGACGGATCTGTTCTATGCCGGGATTAACCCGGAGCTGTGCACTCCGGCGGGCTGCCAACAGGCCGCGAATCTGAACGCGGCCGGAATCGGCATTCCGCCATTTTCACCGTCGCGGGGTGGTGACGAAAATCGTGTCGAATCGGTGGGCTTCACCACGCCCGGTCTGTATCTCGTCATCTGCAACGTGAATCCTCATTTCACAGATAGGATGTACTCATGGGTCAGGGTGTACGGCGAGGACGACGACGAATGATGATGATGACGACGATGACCATGACCATCACTAAAACACGGCCGCATGACCCTGTAAGATGACCTCATGCACAGGGCCAGTTGGCTGATTGGTGTTCCGCTCGTTGTTGCGGGCCTGGCGGGCCTGTCAGCAGGCCAGGTTCGTCCGGCCCCTTCTGCTGTTTTGTTCGAAGGAGCGCGGCTCATCACGGGTGATGGCCGCGCTCCGATAGAAAGCTCCGCGTTTCTCGTCGAAGGCTCCACATTCACCAGAGTCGGCAGGAAGGGCGAGATTCCACTGCCCGCCGGCGCCACGCGTGTCGATCTGAGCGGCAAGACGGTCATCCCCGCGCTCATCGATACCCATAACCATCTCGGTTGGACGAACCAGAAAACCAACGTCGCCACCAAACAGAGTTACACGCGCGAGAGCGTGGTCGATCACCTGCAGCGCTACGCGTACTACGGCGTTGCGGCCACGTTGAGCATGGGCCTCGACCGGTGGGACGTGAACCCCGACATGCCCTACCAGTTGAGAAACGAAATCATTCCAAACGCCGCGCGGTTTCTCACGGTGGGCCGCGGGATTGCGGCGACGCCGATGGCGGGACCCGTGGCTGACTATCGGCTTGGGGTTCCGTACGGTGCGCAGACGGAAGCCGAAGGCCGGGCGCTGGTGCGTGCGCTGAAGGCCAGGAACGTCGAGATGATCAAGATCTGGGTCGACGACCGGCTGAATACGGTGCCGAAGCTGCCAGGTCAACGTGTATGAGGCGATCATCGACGAAGCGCACAAGAACACGATGCGCGTCGTCGCGCATATCTTCAATCTCGAAGACGGCAAGCAGCTTCTGAAGTCGGGCGTCGACGGTTTCGGTCACGGGGTCCGCGACCGGGACGTCGATGACGAGTTCCTGGCGCTCGTGAAGCAGCACCCGAGGGTGTGGGTGGGCCCGAACCTGCCGCCGCGAATGATTTCGAAGGAAGAGGAGAGCGCCCAGATCGAGTGGCTGCGCGAAACTCTTCCGCCCACCCGGATTGCGCAGATGCGCGAGGAGTTGGCGAAGAGGCCCGCCGCCGTTACGCAAACGGAGTTGTTTGCCACGCAGTGCCGCAATCTGAAGAAGGTTCACGATGCGGGACAGACGATCGGCCTCGGCACCGACGGCAACACGGACATCGGCTGGGGCGCGCATCTCGAACTGGCCGACATGGTCTTCTGCGGGCTGACGCCGGCCGACGCGATCGTCGCGGCGACGCGGACGTCCGCGGACATCCTCAAGCTCGACCGTCTGGGCACCGTCGCCGCCGGGAAGGACGCCGACTTCATCGTGCTCGACGCCAACCCGCTCGAGAACATCACGAACTCGCGACGGATTAATAAGGTGTATCAGAGAGGGGCAGAGGTAGATCGCGCGGCCCTGCGCCGAACGCTCAGCAGTGAGATTCCCTGACTCGCGCGACTCCCTGACTCTAGGACTCCGCGACTCCTGGACTCCCCGACTCTTCAGGTACGGCACGTCGATCAGCCGATCGGGGTTCTCCATGTCGTCGTCGAGCAGCTTGAGCAAGGCCTTGGAGATCGGACCGGGCCTGCCGTCACCGATCGCCTGATCGTCCCATCGCACGATGGGCGCCACCTTCACGGAGCTTCCGACGAGCAGCATTTCGCGCGCCGCACGCGCCTCGGCGACCGGCACATCGCGCACCTCGATGCCCGTCAGCACGCCCTGATCGCGCAGCCGCTCGGCCAGCTCCAGAAGACGCAGCGACGTGCAGCCGGCAAGGATGTGATCGAACTTCGGATGGACGAGCGCGCCGTTCCTGGTGATGAACGCGACGTTCATGTTGGAGCTCTCGCCCACATTGCCGTCGGCGTCGATGAACACGCCGTTGTCGAAGCCGGCCTCTTTCGCTTCCATCTGCATGAGCACGTTCGGCAGATAGTTCGTGGCCTTCGTGATGGCGTAGATGGGGGCCTTGATGGGATACGTCGTGGTCATCACGCGCGCACCCTCGGTGAGCCATCGTTCGGGATAGACGAGACCGCCGAAAATCATCACGAAGAAACCGGGCTCGGCCCCGGAGGCGGGGGTCAGCTCGAGGCTGCCCGCTCCCGACGAGATCCAGTAGCGGATCGAGCCGTCACGCTTGCCGCTGGCCGCCGTCGTTCGAATGATGATGTCGCGCATCTCTCCGCGGGAGCAGGGAAGCCGCAGCCTCGACCGCTCGGCGGACCGCTGAAACCGATCGAGGTGCGCCTCGAGATCGTAAATCTTCCCGTTGACGAGTCCCGCGGTGTCGAAGATGCCGTGACCGCGATGGACCATGTGGTCGTCGAACGGCAGCACCATGTGCGCGGGATCGGTGACGATGCCGCCCAGCTGGCTCGAGTAGAAAGCGAAATAGTTCACCGGCTGCCGCTTCCGCATCGCGTTGAAGCGCGCCAGCACGTCTTCGCCCGTCAGCAGCGGCAGGTTTGTGTGAGAAACCGTCATGCCGCCACTGTAGCACGGGGCACCGTCCCGAATAGCCTGAGTGGCGTGGGCCTTCAGGCCTGCCCGCGCTAGGACCGAAGCTGCCGTGGGGCGTAGAATGAGCCGCACCGAACGAGGTCACCCATGAACAGAAACGCCGCCGTGCTCGTCGCCCTGTCGTGCTCGCTGGCGTCACCACTTGCGGCGCAGCAGGGCGACCTGGGCGCCTATCGCGTGACCGGCAGGGTCCTCATGGAGGACGGTTCGCCGGTGCCCGATGCGGCCGGCGTCGAGCTGCTCTGCAACGCGCAGATCCGGAAACGCGTGAAGCCTTACTCCAACGGCGATTTCATGGTGGTGCTCGGCGACGACAGCTCGGACACGCTCGACATTGCCACGCCCCGCAATCCCGCGACGAGCAGCACATCGCCCTACAACGCGCCATCCAACACGGCGGGCGCCAACGCTCGGATCGGGGGGGCGACGACCGCCGGCGAAGATGCCGGGCGATTCGACTTGACCGGCTGCGAGCTGCGCGCGGCGATGCCGGGATTCCAGTCCAATCTGATCGCGCTCGGCCCGCGGCGACGGCTCGACAAGTCGGAAGTGGGCATGCTCGTGCTGCGCCGGACGGCGGCCGTCGATGCCGTCATGATCAGCGCCAACACCCTGGCCGCGCCTTCGCAGAGCCAGGGCCGCGTTTGAAAACGCACGGCGCGAAGCACAGAAGGAGAAGTGGGATTACGCATATGCGGGCGCCGAGCTGAAGAAGGCGCTCGACGAGTACCCGAACTTCGCCGCGGCGTGGCACCTGCTGGGCATCATGCGCCTGGCGCAGAAGGATTCGGCCGCTGCCAGCGAGGCATTCCAGAAGGCGATCGCCGCGGACCCGTCGTACGTGGAGCCGTATGTCGAGCTCGCGTCGATGGAAGTGATGCAGCAGCGCTGGATCTCGGCGGTCAAGTGGATCGAACCGGCCCTGAAGCTGAACCCGAACATTCCCTACGCCAACTATCTGGGCGCTTCAGTGTATTTTCAGCTCGGCAATTACGACGCGGCAGAACGATCGGCGCTCGCGCTCTGGAAAACGCGTGATGTCGAACGGTTTCCGATGACCCATTACATCCTGGGGGCGGTCAAGGCGCAGCGGGGCGACTATGAATCCGCGGCGGCCAGGTTCCGGGATTTTCTCGCCACCAAACCGGATGCCGCGCACGCGCAGGCCGTCGGCGAACTGCTGTCCGACTGGGAGCGCGAAGGCAGAATCCAGAAGATACCCTGAACCGGAGGCCCCGATGCTGCGAGGATTCAAGGAATTCGTGCTCCGCGGAAACGTGCTCGATCTCGCGGTCGCCGTCGTCGTCGGCGGCGCGTTCGGGGCCATCGTGAACGCGATGGTGAAAGACCTCATCACGCCGTTGATCGGCGCGATCGTCGGGAAACCTGATTTCTCGGCGCTGGTCGTCACGATCAACGGATCCCAGTTTCTCATCGGCGACTTTCTGAATGCGATCCTCTCGTTCCTGCTGATCGCCGCCGCCGTCTATTTCTTCATCGTCGTGCCCGTCAACGCGCTCAAGGCTCGTGCCGCGCGCGGCGAAGCGCCAGCCGATCCGACGACGAAGAAGTGCCCCGAGTGTCTCAGTGAAGTGCCGATTGGTGCGCGGCGCTGCGCATTCTGCACGTCCGCCTTGAGCTAGAGGACAATCACACGCCATGGATCAGAAGCCCGTCATCAACCGACGCTCGTTTCTCTCGTCAGGCGCGGCCGCGGCCGCCGCGCACTCGCGGCGCCGTCCGCGTTCGCCCAGTCGCAAAGCCTTCCGCTGGGTCCGGAACCGATTCGCTATCCGTCGAGCGTGTGGAAGGTGCTGGACCCGCGGTTCAGCAAGTACATGATTGGCAACACGCCGCTCATCCGCGAGTGGACCGGCGCGCTGTGGGCCGAAGGTCCGGCGTGGAACGGCGTCGGGCGGTACGTGGTCTTCAGCGACATTCCCAACAACGTGCAGCTGCGATGGGATGAAGCCACCGGCAAGGTGACGACGCTGCGCTCGCCATCGAATTTTTCAAACGGCAACACCTTCGACTGGCAGGGACGGCAGATTTCGTGCGAGCACCAGACCGCGCGCGTCGTCCGCTATGAGTACCAGGGTCTGCCGACCGTGCTCGCGTCGACCTACGAAGGCAAGCGCCTGAACGCGCCGAACGACGTCATCGTGCATCCCAACACGGGCGGCATCCTCTTCAGCGATCCCGGATACGGCAGCCACTTTTACTACGAGGGCACGGTGCGCGAGCTCGAGCTGCCGACCAGCGTGTACCACATCGACGCGCAGAGCAGCCGGTTGACGAAGCTCACCGATGAAATCCAGAAGCCCAACGGCCTCTGTTTTTCGCCCGACTACCGCACGCTGTATGTGGCCGACACGGCGCCGACGCACTATCCGAACGAGAAGGCCAAAGTCATCGCGTGGGACGTGCAGAACAACGGAACGCGGCTGACCAACCGCCGCGTCTTCGCCACGCAGGACACCGGGTTCCACGACGGCATTCGCGCCGACGTCGACGGCAATGTCTGGTGCGCCACCGGATTTGGAGGGGAAGGCGTCGACGGCGTGCACGTCTATGCCCCGGACGGCAAGAAGATCGGCCAGATCGTGATGCCGGAAGGCACGGCCAACCTGTGTTTCATTGGTGTACACAGGAACCGGCTGCTGATGACGAGCAGCCAGTCGGTCTACACGCTTTACACCGCTGCGCAGGGCGCACACATGACGTAAAAATTGCCATCGAGGTATGGTAGATTTCATTCGAGCACTCGGGGCCCCCAGCTCCGCCAGATACCGGGACGCAAGTCAATTCCGGAGATTGGGGACTCTATGTTCAGTCTCACGCTGCTCGACCATCTCAACCTGACGTTCAGCCAGGTTTCCGATCGCCACAAAGCTCACACGGCTGCCGCCGAGTCGTACCGAAAATGGAACCGCCGTCTCAGGGGCGCCGAAGCGCTGTTGATGGGCGGCGTGGCCATCTCGGCCACCGGCGCGGCGTTCGGCCACGGCTACGTGCTCACCATCGTGGCGGCGTCGTTCGCGGGCGTCGCCCTTCTGCTCCTGCTCGTCAACCTGACGTTCGACTTCGAGACCTCCGCACACGCCCATGCCGCATGCAGCAACCACCTGTGGTGGATCCGCGAGCGGTACGGCTCGCTGCTGTCGGATCTCCGTGAAGGCGCCGTCGACCTCCCCGACGCACGCTTCCGGCGAGACCAGCTGATGGACGAGCTGAGAACGATGTACGAGAAGACATCCGTGGCGCCGCTGGGCGAGGTCGACGTTCCTCAGCCGTCACAGCAGACGACAGCGAACGGCGGCCTAACGAATCGGCGGGTCCGCAGACCAGGACCCGCCCTCCGTACGTACGCAGGGCCGGGTCTTGCGTTCCCAGACCCGGCCATACCTCGCCTATCTCGCATCCCACCTGCTTGGGCATTTCGAGTTGCTCGCCGCGTGGCCGTTGCCCGCGTTCGCATGGGCGCTCCGTCGTGCGTCCCTTACGGGATCGAAAGTGGCTGTCGCGGCCGCCGCGGCAGTGCTCATCGCGACGGCGTACACCACCTACTACTACGTGGTGTATCTCGCGCTCTTCGCGCTGACCTGGCTCGTGGCGTCGACGGGCGTCGTGTCGTGCTCGATCGGGCCGCGTCCACCGTCATCGTGGATCCACATGCTGCGCGCGGCTCTCATCGCGCTCATCGCCGGCACATCAATCCTGGTGCTGTGGATTCTCTCGACCGGCGGCGCGATGGTGACACTCGGCCCGCTGGCGCTGAGTGTGACGCGAACGCACAACCCGCTGACGTTCGCTCTGGCTTCTGTCGATCTGTCTGTGGCTGAGCTTTCGTCGCGTCGCTCATTCGTGTCGACGTGTCGAAGCCGGGAGTCGTGCCCGCGGCGGCCGTACTGACCATCGTGGCCGCGGTGTTCGTGATCGGCACGGCGCCGCTGCTGTGGCGAGCGGCCGCACTGGTTCGTGCCGGGGAGTACGTCAGCCCGGCGTACTCCTGGCGAAGCGCGACGACGGGCGTCGATTTGATCGCGCCGATGCTGGGTCATCCCTTCCACGCCGTCGAAGGACACCAGTCCCGCGAGTTGTACGAGCACGCCCGCATCGATATCGTGGAATCGGTGGCGTGGATCGGCATCGTGCCGTGCCTGATGCTGCTGTTCTTCCGTGTCGATCGCATCCACCGTGACGGAGGCGGCCTGCTGGTGGAGCGTGGCGGCCGTGTTCGGACTGTGGGCGCTGGGGCCGAATCTGACAATCGGTGGCGCCGATGTGGCGCTGCCGCTTCCGCAGACACTGGCGCGATTCATCCCGATTGTTGCGAATGCGCGTATTCCAGGGAGAGCGATGGTCATGGTCTACCTCGCTTTCGCCGTGCTCGCAGCCATGCGCGTGTCGGGCGCCAGAGGGCTATGGGCGCGGCCGGCACTGCAGTGGATCCTGATTGCCGGCGTGCTCCTGGACTATATGGCCGCTCCCATCGCGCTCACGGGAGTGTCACGGCCGGCGCCGTACACGCAGCTTGCCGCGGCTCCCGCCGGTGGCGTCTGCCACGTGCCGTTCGTCATGGGGGACGGGCTTCGAACGTTCGGACCGTACGATCTGCAGGGTGGTGTACAGCGCCACACTCCACGGGCACCCCATCGCGGGCGGGTTCCTGAGCCGGATGCCGCACGATGCCGCCGCTCGGTACGCCGCGATGCCGATCGCGGGGGATTTGCTGGCACTTTCCGGGGGGACCGCGGTCGCTCCGTTTCGAGGGTCCACGACCGGTTCGCCGTGCGCCTATCTCGTCGTCGATCGCTCCAGGGTGTCGGCGCAGGCCCGTGATTTCATCGGCACCCTCCCCTTGAGGCCCCTTGCGAGCGGCGATGGCATCGAGGTGTACGTTCTTCAGGCCGATCTGCCTTGACATCGGCCCATCCGGGGAGTAGAACGGGCGAGGGATAATCCTGCCCGCGCCGTACCTTTCCGTCGATCAGGCCGATAAGCTGTATGTCTTCAAAGGGATGCTACATGTCGAGCGGGTGTCACGGCCCCGCGACAAGAGAAGAAGGAGTTGAGCGATGAGCACTCGAGGAAAGTCGCGACGAAGCTTTCTGATCGAATCCACGGCCGGCCTGAGCGGCGCCTGGGTCGCGGCAAACTATGCGGGCATTCTGTCCGCCGAAAAGTACGTGCTGAAGGCCGCCCAGTCGGGCAAGCCGGCCGCCCTCCAGTTCTTCACGCCCGATCAGGCCGTGGAGATCGAGGCCATGGCCGCGCAGATTATTCCGACCGACGAGACGCCGGGCGCCCGCGAGGCGCGCGTCATCAATTTCATCGACCGGGCCCTCGCGACGTTTTCCAAGAACGACCAGCCGCGCTACACCAAGGGCATCGCGGAACTGCAGGCGCAGGCGGCGCAGATGTTCCCGGGAACCACGAAGTTCTCGGCGCTCTCCTCCGATCAGCAGATCAAGGTCCTGACCGCGATGGAGAAATCACCCTTCTTCAACACCGTCCGCACGCACACCATCATCGGCTTCTTCGCGAGCCCGGTGCACGGCGGCAACCAGGACAAGATCGGCTGGAAGCTCATCGGCTACGATGACTCGCTGAACTTCAGACCACCGTTCGGCTACTACGATGCGAACGATCCCGCCGGCAAGCGCTGAAGGAGACGACCATGAGACAGTACACACCAAATACTGAAGTCGATTTCGTCGTCATCGGTTCGGGCGCTGCGGGCGGCATCATGGCCAAGCAGCTGTCGCAGGCCGGCTTTTCGGTGGTCGTGCTCGAGCAGGGCGGCTGGGGCAAGTACGGGCGCGACAGCGAGTACAACAAGGACGAGTGGTTGAATCGCAATCAACCGCTGGAAGATCGCCTGATGAGCGATCCCACGCGGCAGCGCAACACGTTCCGCCGCAACGACAAGGAAAAGGCCACGGCGGGCACGCACAGCTATGGCATGGTCATCGGCGGCGGCACGGTGACCTACGGCGGCAGCAGCTGGCGCCATCTCCCCTACGAGTTCAACGAGCTCACCAGCGATAAGACGATTCCGTCGGGGACGGGAATGGCGGACTGGCCGATCACCTACCAGGAGATCGAGCCGTACTACACCCAGGCTGAATGGGAAATGGGCATCTCGGGCGTGCGCGTGAACTCGCCGTTCGTCGCACCGATGTCGAAGGACTATCCGGTGCCGCCCGTTCCGCTGAAGAGCTCGGGTGCGCTGTTCAACATTGCCGCGAAGAAGCTGGGTCTGACCGTCGTGCCCGGTCCGCTCGCCATCATCACCAAGCCGTATCAGGGCCGCGCGGCGTGCGTGAACTGCGGCATCTGCTCGGGCTACGGCTGCCACGTGCGTGCGCGGTCGAGCTCGGCCGTCACCATGATTCCGCTGGCGCAGAAGACCGGCAAATGCGAGATTCGCGCGAACAGCTACGTGCGCGAGATTTCCACCAACAGCGCGGGACGCGTGACCGGCGTCGTCTACTTCGACGCCCAGAAGCGCGAGATCCAGCAGCGGGCCAAGGCCGTCGTGCTGTCGGCCAACGGCACCGAGTCGGCGCGGCTCCTGCTGCTCTCGAAGTCGGCGAAGTTCCCGGATGGCCTGGCGAACACGAACGGCGTGGTCGGCAAGTACCTGATGCTCGGCAACGGCGCGGGCGCCAGCGGGCTCTTCGAGCGTCCGCTCAACGAATACAAGGGCGTCATCTCGGGCGCCGGTATCCTGGACTTCGTTCCCTCGGATCCGAAGCGCGGCTTCTACGGTGGCGGCCGCCTGACGGCGCGCGGGTACGAAACACCGCTCGGTATGGGCCTCAACGGCCTGTCGCCCGGACGCGCCACGGTGGGGCGCCGGCTACAAGAAGGCGCTGCGCGAAGAAGCCAACCACAAGATGACGATCACCTGCTTCACCACGCAGATGCCGCTCGAGACCAATCGCGTCGATCTCGATCCGGAGCTCAAGGACGAGTGGGGCCTGCCGGCGATGCGCATCACGTCGACCAGCCATCCCGACGACATGAAGTGCGCAGAGTTCTTCCGGCAGAAGTCGATTGAGATCCTGCAGGCGGCGGGCGCCACGCGAGTGTGGTCCAACCCTCCCAGCGACAGCCGGGGCGGCGCGCACAATCGCGGGAGCTGCCGCATGGGGAACGATCCGAAGACGTCGGTCGTCGACAAGTTCCACAAAGCGCACGATGTGCCGAATCTGTGGATCGTGGACGGCAGCAACCTCGTCACCGGCGGACGCAATCACCCGACGATGACGATTCAGGCGCTGGCGTTCCGCGCGGCCGAGCATCTGATCAAGGCCGCGAAGACGGGGATTCTCAAGCAGAACGCGTAGGTTCGAAGCGTAAATTAACAGGAGATTAGGAGGTCAGGAGAATCCAGAATTCTCTTCTCCTTTCTCATCTTCTCCTCGCTTTCTTCTAACGTCTTACCGGCGACAACACAACCTTCAGCGCTTTCACAGTCTCTTCCGACGCCACAAACGGAACCGAGCCGACCCGTAGTTGCCACCGGCCGCCATCAGGGCGGGAATCGTCCCGCGAATGCGAGTGTCGTATCGAAGCCAGAAGCTGACGGACTGGCAGGCCCCGGCACCCTTCAATTCGATTTTCGGACTGCTCAGGAAGGCGATCGAGAACCGCGGCGGTGGCACCGCCGTCAGTTCGTAGCTGCCTGGTGGAACGCCATTGAACTCGTAGCGGCCATCCTGACTGGTTCGCGCCTCGAACGATCTCCCAGATCCAAGCAGCCTGACCGAAATATTGCCCACCGGACCGTAATCGCGCACTTCACGTGTCAGAAGGTCGTTCTCGACATGCGTGGCCGACCCGAACACGCGCGCGCCAGCCGCCGGCAGCGAGAGGGTGCCGAAAAACTTCAGATCTTCGCCGGCGTCTTTCAGCTCGCGCGTCCGCGAGCAGATCGACGTGTGAATGCGGGTCCCGTCCTTCGATCGATAGCCATAGACGACGTAGCGTTCGCCGCGTTTGAACGGATAGCCGCATGACGCGCTGTCATCGGACGTGAAGACCGAATCGCTGTGCCCTGCGCCCCGCGCGACGGCCGAGACGTCCTCGAATTCCACGCGAACGCGAGAGTCGAAGTCGCTCCGGAGACCGTGGCGATATCACGGACCGTTCCGACGAACACCACGTCAGACCTGGAAATAGTTCTGGCACGGCGGGCCCGGCTCCATGCAGGAGCACGCGATTGCCTCGCCGGTGTCGACCGCGAGAAGAAAGGCCAACGCCGGTATGAGCATGGTCCATCGCATGGACCGTGCCTCCAGACTATTAGACTCCGTATCTCCCGATCTGGTTGTGAAAAAATCCCTCGTGCCCATCGTCACCCGATTCGCCCCGGCACCGACCGGGTATCTTCACCTCGGCCATGTGCTGAACGCGGTGTATGTGTGGGAGTTCGCCCGTGCAGGCGGTCCCGGCGGACAGGTGCTGCTGCGCATCGAGGATCACGATCGCGTCCGCAGCCGGCCCGAGTTCGAGTCGGCGCTGCTGGAGGATCTCGATTGGCTGGGGTTTGCGGCCGACGGGCCGCCTGTGAGGCAAAGCGAGCGCGGTGATATTTACGACCGAGTGCTCGACGATCTTCGCCGTCGTGGCCTCGTCTATGCCTGCCGGTGCTCGCGTTCGGAGCTCGCGTCCGGCCGCTATCCAGGCACCTGCGCGAGCCTTGGATTGCCCGAGTCGCCGGGGCTGGGTCTTCGCGTTCGACTGGAACCGTTGGCGATCGAACGGTTCACCGATCTGCGCCTGGGACCGCAGGAGCAGAGGCCATCGGAACAATGCGGCGATGTGCTCGTGCGCGATCGCGACGGCAACTGGACGTATCAATTCGCTGTCGTGGCGGACGACTGGCTCCAGGGAGTGACGCATGTCGTTCGCGGTGAGGATCTGCTCGACTCCACGGGGCGGCAGATTCAGCTGGCACGGCTGATGGGACGAGCCATACCGCCGGCCTTCCTGCATCACGCGCTGTTGATGAAGTCGCCGTCGCAGAAACTGAGCAAGTCGGACGGCGATTCGGGCGTGCGCGATCTCCGTGCGAAAGGGTGGAGCGCCGAAGCGGTGATCGATCGCGCGATGAGCCTCGCCGGCCTCTCGCGCGATCGGATCGCCGTGCGGCAATGGTCAGTGCCCGAAGTCGAATGAGAGCCCGCCCATCCACTCCGCGGTCGTGGCGGAGAAGTCGCGCTGGATGCCTCGAAGCCGGAACTCTCCCAGCAACGCAACCCGATCGTTGACGTAGGCGCGCAGGCCGCCGGCGGTTGACAGGGCAAGGTTGGTCGCGCTTGGTGAGCCGTCACGCGACTGATGCGCGAACCCCACGCCGCCGCCGGCGTAAGGCGCGAACTGTCCGAAGCGCCAGTGATACTGCAGGTGCGCCTCGGGCACGACCAGCAGCGCCCGTCCGCCTTGCAGATCGGGCCTCGCGAACAACGCGGTAACCTCCACGGCGACATTCGACGTCAGGGCGCGCATGCCGCGCAGAGCGAAGCCAGGAGTGGTTCCGGTACCCGACAGATCGAAATTGACGGCGCCCGCCGTGACGCCGATGGTGTTGCGCGCCGCAATTTCCTGCGCGCTCGCGTTCCTGTGTCGGCGAGACCGAGGACAGCAGCGACCACGAACAAGGACAATGCATACCGCATGAGATGCCTCCTTGGCAGGTTACGCTGCCAACGAGCACCTTCCATGCCACTTGAACGACGTTCGACTCTTGGATTCTCTGGATCTAGGACTCTCGTGAGTCTCGGCCCGCGCATTCTGTGTGTGCGTCACCTGACGAACCCACGAACTTGACGAACTTGACGAACTCAATGCGAACAGGAGAACGACTCTCAAGACTCTTCCGACTCGTCGGACTCTCCCGACTCTCCTCTCCAATACTTCTCCTCAATCTCCTCAATCTCTTCCTCACTCAACCCGAAGTAATGCCCAAACTCATGAATGACGGTCTCCGCCACGCACTGCCTGATCTCCTCGTCGTCTTCGCACTCGTCTTCGATCGGAAACTGATAGATCGAAATGCGGTCGGGAAGCGCGTTTCCGTAGAAGGAGTCGCGCTCGGTCAGCGGCGTCCCGTGATAGAGGCCGAACAGCGTATCGTCCGGCTCCATCTCCATTTCTGCGAGAAGGTCCGGTGAGGGTTCGTCTTCGACGACGACCGCGACGTTCTTCATCGCGTCCCTGAACCGGCGCGGAATCTCGCGCAGGGCCTCTTCGACAAGTCTTGTGAACCGTTCCCGGGTCATTTCGCGCATATCCTACTGTGACATCCGTGGCTGCGGCGTACTTCGTCTACCTTGCCGTCCTGGCGTGCGTTCGGTCCGTGCCCACGACACGAAGGGTGCGGGCGCTCGGCCTGTCTCTGGCGGCCGTCGGCGCCATCGCCGTGTTCGGGATGCCGCACGTGATGCCGCTCGTCTACCTGCTGACGGGCTATTGGCTGCCGGCACTCCTGGTCGGCGCGCCGGACACGCGGCTGGAGCGGGCGTTGCTGGCCTTCGATCGGCGGCTGTTCGGCCGCGACGGACTGACGACGTTCCAGGAGCGTGCGCCGCGATGGCTCGTCGAGTATCTCGAGCTTGCGTATCTGCTGTGCTATGCGGTCGTACCGGCCGGATATGTGTGGCTGCTGCTCGCGGGATTTCAAGGCGAGGCCGATCGCTTCTGGTCGACCGTTCTGCTTGCCTCGTTTCTCTGTTACGGGCTGCTGCCGTGGCTGCCCACGCGCGCGCCCCGCGCCCTGGAAGGCGACAGCCGGCCTGGCCGATCCGTGGTGCGCCGATTGAATCTTGCCGTGCTCAGCCGCGCGAGCGTGCAGTGGAACACGTTTCCGAGCGGTCACACGGCGGCGTCACTGGCAACGGCGCTGGCAGTCGGGACTCACGTGCCCGTGGCTGGTGCGGTCCTGGGGTTCATTGGCATCAGCATCGCGGTCGGCAGTGTAGTCGGCCGGTATCACTACGCGGCCGACGCCATTGCTGGTGCCGCGGTTGCGTGGCTGGCCTTTGCTATGGCCACTGCTTCGCACGCACCGTAACGTCCGTACTCTTGGCGCTGACCTCGACGGTCTTCGGTGGAATCAGCTTCGGCGGTCGCGCGTAGGTGATCTGGTACTGATTCTCGAGCTCGCTGGCGAGTGTCTCCATCCGATCGCCGATGGCCATGGTCGTCAGGATGTCGTCGCGGCGTCCGCCGGAAAGCCTGGTCCCGTCGTCGACCGTCAACTGCAGTTCCTGCTCTTCGCGGTCATTGGTTGCGGCCGCACCGCTGCGTCGTTGGAGCATGAGCGTATGCAGCGTCGCGCCCGCTTCACGCACGGCATCGACCACGTTCGTATGATGATGCTCGCTGAACTCCGGTCCGCGCGCGGCCACGACGACGATATGGGGCCGCGCTGCCTTGTGGCGCCGCAGAGCCCTGGAAGCGTCGATGATGGCTTCGAGGAGGTACGTCCCGCTCCCTTGCCGCGCGAACACCGACCCCATGGCCTTCTCCAGCCGTGCGCCATCGCGCGTGAAATCGACCAGCTGCGTGGGCCGCTCGCCGAAGCCCATGAGCATGATCTCGTTCTTGCCCGCCATCCGCTTGATGAACTTCTGGACACCGGTACGGAAGTCGATCAGAAAGTTGTCGATCGCCTGGCTCGTGTCGACGAGCAGCGCGATCTGCATGGGCGCGGTGGCGGGCGACACGCGCAGCACTTCGCGCGCGATGTCGTCTTCGCGGACGATGAAGGCGCCCGTTGCCAGCCCCGTCACGGGCTGCGTCCTGTTTGTCTACGACGCTCGCGTAGATCGTTCTTTCCTCGCTCTGCGCCCACGCCGCATGCGACGGCACCAACAACGCCAGAATCAGAACAGCAATCGCGCGCATCCCATCCCTCCGGTTATCAGCCATTTGCCATCCATCCGCCATGACTGCGTCAGTTCCTCAAGGTCAGTTCCTAAGTCTACGTCGGAGTTTTCGAAAAGACGCCAGCATTTCCTTGTATGTGAAATTCGCGTTCCGTCCGCTGGGGTTGGGCAGCACGAATACCTGCGCCCCTTCGAAGGACTCGTCCTGCAGACCAAGCCGGACGGCTCCCTTGTGGCCGAAGATCCACCGGTACAGCGAGACACCGACGAACGCCACGATTTCGGGCTTGAACCGGCGCACCTTTCTTCGCAGTCCGGCGATGCCCGCGAGGCATTCCTCCCGGCTCAGAGTATCGATTCCCGGCGTCTCCCGCCCCACGAGGTTCGTGATGCCGAACCCCCATTCGGGCAGCTTGTCATCGTGCCGAAAGTCGATCGGCTCCGGCACGAGCCTCGAGTCGTACAGCAATTTCCAGAACCGGTTCGAGAAGCCGGCGAAGTGATGGCCGGTCTGGGCGGACCTGATGCCCGGGTTGATCCCCACGAACAGCACGCGAACACCGGGCTCGATTCGATCGCGCAGGGGCATGATCGTCTTAACGCCAGGACGCCAGGACTCGTAAAAGTTCGTGGCGTTCGTAGGTTCGTCGGGTTCGTGGGTTCGCGAGGTTCGGGGTTCGGTTCGCACGGACGAACCTCACGAACCTCACGAACTTCGCAAACTGACGAACTTCACGAACCCCATGATGCTTTTCAAGAGAATACTTTTCGTCTTTGCGTTGAGACATGGAAGATCTCGCTGGAGGGCGCCGATCAGAACACGCGCGGCGCGCGCACGACGACGTCGGGCTTCCGCACGCCGACGTCGATCGTCTTCGGCGGGATCAGGGTTTTCGGCCGTGCGTAGACGACCTGATACTGGTTGTTCAGCTCGATCGCGAGCGATTGCAGCCGTCCCGCCATCGACATCGCCGACAGCAGATCCTCGCGGCGGCCGCCGGTCATCTGCGTGCCGACGGCGAGCGTCAGCTCGACTTCCTGGGCTGCCGGGTCGGTTGGCGAGACCCCTTCTCGTCTGAGCACGTACGAGTGCATGGGTGCGCCGCTGTCGCGCACGTACTCGAGCACGGTCTGATAGCTGATCTCGCTGAACTCCGGCCCCTGGGTGGTCACGATGACCATCACGCGCCGCAGGTCCCGCCGTTTTCGCAGCGTGCGCGAGGTATCGATGATCGCCGACAGCAGATACGAGCCGGTGCCCGGCCTCGCGACGAGGCGGCCGATGCCTCCCTCGAGCCGCTTCACGTCCTTCGTGTAGTCGATGAGCACCGTCGGCGGGCCGCCGAAGCCGACGAGCGCCACCTCGTGCCTCCGGTCAATCTCGTTCACGAACGTGCGCAGGCTCTGGCGCACGTCGATCAGCTCGCTGCGCATCTCCTGGCTGGTGTCGATGAGCAGGGCGATCCGGATCGAATCGGAGGCAGGAGCGACGCGCAGAATCTCGCGTGCCATCCCGTTCTCGCGCACGACGAAGTCCGAAGTGCCGAGCCCCTGCACCGGCGCGCCAGTGCGGTCGACGACGCTCGCGTAGACGGTCCATTCCTCTGTTTGCGCGTGGGCGGGCGAGGGACTGACGAGGACGACGGCGGCAAAGACGAGCAGCAGCCGGTGAGGGTAGAACATGTGGGGTAAGGCTATTACACCTTACCCCACCCTGGAAACCAAAATTTGGCTCTCATCGCGCAGCCGTCATTCCGGTCTGCGTGTCCTCCAGGAAATAGCTCTGGCAGACGGCGTCGAGGAGATCGGTCGTGATCTCCGGGGGCCGCTGGTGATACCGGCACAGGCTCACGACCTGATCCGTGAGATCGCGCGGATGGCAGGCGCGCATCGCGAGCTTCCGCTCCGATGTAGTACTTGTCCTGCAGGTACTGCACGATGGCCGGGTCGTACGCGCACGCCGTGGCGCCGGCAGTTCATCTCCCAGATGCGGCCGAACTGCTGCAGCGACGGATTTTTCGCGAAAATCTTGTAGGGAATGCGGCGCAGGAACGCCTCGTCGGCCAGCGATCGCGGCTCGAGGTTCGTGGCGAACACCACGAGCACGTCGAACGGCACCTGGAACTTCCGGCCGGTGTGCAGATTCAGGTAGTCGACGCGCGACTCGAGCGGCACGATCCAGCGGTTCAGCAGGTCGCGCGCCGGCACGCGCTGGCGGCCGAAGTCGTCGACGACGAGCACGCCGCCGTTCGCCTTCAGGTGAACCGGCGCCTCGTAGAACTTCGACACCTCGCCGTAGCGCAGGTCGAGCATTTCGAGCGTCAGCTCGCCGCCGACCGTGATGACCGGCCGGCTCACGCTGCACCCAGCGGCGATCGATCGGCATCGTCGGACCGGATCACCGACGCTTCGTCGTCATCGACGCGCGACTCGTGCGTGACCGGGTCGAACATCGTGATGATCTGCCCGTCGACGTCGATCGCGTACGGGATGTAGATGTCGCCGCCGAGCACGTGGCCGATGCCTTCGCCCATCACGCTCTTGCCGTTTCCAGGCGGGCCGTACAGGAAGAGGGCCTTGCGGGAGGCGATCGCCGGACCGAGCTGGTCGAGCATCTCGGGCTCGACGATCAGATGCGAAAAGCCTCGGCGTCACGCGCTCACGATAGATGTCGTGCCGTCTGCGCGCGCAGCCGGTTCATGTGAAGCGTGTACTGGACGAGGGGAACGGGCGCGGGCCCGACATAGCCGCACGCGTCGAAGTAGCGCAGCGCGCGGGCGCGGCCGGCGTCGGTCAGCGCGTACCGGTAGCCGGCGCTGCCGGTGCCGAGCGCGCTCTTGACCTCGATCAGCATCTCGACGCGCAGCTTCTCGAGCAGCGGCTCGAGGATGCCGTACGGCAGGCACGCCCGATCGGCGAGGCCCATGCCGCTGGCTTCGCCGCTGTGCAGCATCTTGATGAGAATCGACGCGAGCGTGTCGGCCGCGAGACCGGTCGCCTCGAGGCTGGCCGGCTTCGTCGGCGCGAGCAGCTGGCGCCGTCTGTGCCTGTTCTGCAATGGCTGTCGTCATATCGATCACTTGCCCATCGGGCCGAGGACCTTCATGAACTGAATCGCCGCCGGGCCGATCGTGACGATCCAGATTGCCGGGAAGATGCAGACGACGAGCGGGAACACCATCTTCACGCCGGTCTTCGCCGCCGCTTCTTCCGCGCGCTGACGCCGTTTCGTGCGCAGCGTCTCCGAGAACACGCGCAGCGAATGGGCGACGCTCGTGCCGAACTTGTCGGTCTGCACCAGCATGGCGACGAGCGAGCTCAAGTCGTCGACGCCGGTGCGGTCGGCGAGATTGCGCAGCGCTTCGGATCGGCCCTTGCCGGCGAGCAGCTCGAGGTTGACGAGCCGCAGCTCCGACGACAGATCGGGATACGCGAACGCGAGCTCCTGGCCGACGCGCGCGAGCGCCTGGTCGAGGCCGAGGCCCGCCTCGACGCTCACGACCAGCAGGTCGAGCGCGTCGGCGAGCGACAGCCGGATGCGATGCTGGCGGCGGCGCGCCTTGCGCGCGAGCAGCATGCCCGGCAGCACGTAGCCGAACGCCGGCGGCCGGCGAGCGCCGTCACCAGGTTCGGCTTCGATCAGCAGCGGCGTCATGCAGAAGCGCGAACAGCGCGAGCGCGAAGCCGACGCGAATCGCGAGGAACACCGGCACGCGCCTCGGCGCTGCGGTAGCCCGGCCTGCACGAGGCGCAGCTGGATCTTGCCGAGATCCTTCGGCGATTTCGGCAGGCGCTCGCCGATGCGCTTCAGGAACGCGACGATCTGATCGGACGACGCGTCCTCGTCGGCGCATCGCGGCTGATTGCCGCCGAGCACGTCGCGCAGGCGGTCGTCGATGTTGGCCGGCTTGGCCGTCAGGGCGTAGGTCACCGCCGTGACCAGCAGCGAGCCGAACGCGAATGCAAGCAGTGGAAGCCAGAGCGTCACGGCTACACCTCGATCTTGATGACTTGCCTGATCCAGAAGAACCCGATGGCCTGCATGATGATCGACGCGACGATCATCATCTGGCCCATCCGCTCTTCGAACAGACGGTTCATGTGCTCGGGGTTGATGAACGACAGCGCCAGCGCGAGAAACGCCGGCAGCGCCATCAGCACGTAACCGGTGAACCGGCCGTGCGCGGTGTGCACGCGCACCTGCCGGCGAATCTTGAAGCGCTCGCGGACGACGGCGGCCAGGTTGTCGAGAATTTCAGACAGGTTGCCGCCCGTCTCGCGCTGGATGAGCACGGCGGTCGAGAAGAACCGCACGTCGAGGATGCGGCACGCGCAGGCACAGGTTGTTCAGCGATTCCTTGAGCGGCAGGCCGAAGTTCTGCTCGTCGAACGCCTTCCGGAATTCCGGACCCACCGGCTCGCCGAGCTCGTCGGCCACCATCTTCATGCCGGCGCTGAACGCGTGGCCGGCGCGGATGCCGCGCGACAGCAGATCGAGCGCTTCCGGGAAGAACTCCTCGAACTTGTAGAGCCTGGCCGACGCGCTTGTAGCCGGATGATCAGCGGGCATGATGCAGCAGCCCGAGCGACGAAGCCGAGCGCCATCGGCCCACGTCTTGCCGTGACGACACAACGCCAGCACCGCGAGCCGACGATGCCGCAGACACGAGCGAGATGAGCATGCACGCGCTGGCACGCTGATGCCGGTGCCGGACTGCTCGAGCCACCGCTCGAACGACGATCCTTTCAACGCCTGGCGCGGCCGACCCTGTCGAGCTGGCCCGCGGCTTCCGTCCGGAGCGAGCGACGCCTCGCCGGCGACGGGCGCCGGCGCGCGCCGACGCCGGTCGCCTCGTTGAGCCGCTTCTCCATCGCCTTGTCGGCGGCCGATCCCGATCGGCGCGAGATCAGCAGGAAGATGCCCATGAGGGCCGCCGTCGACGCGATGAAGACGAGCATGACGATCACCCCGAGCTGCATTACCGCACCTCCAGAACTGCCGTCGAACATGTCCGGCGGCGAGCTGAATGCCCGATGCGCGCAGCCGCTCGCACACCTTCGGACGCACGCCGGTCGCGACGAAGCGGCCGACGACCTTGCCTTCGGGGCCGAGGCCGAGTCTTCTCGAAGCGGTAGATCTCCTGCATGGTGATGATGTCGCCTTCCATGCCGGTGATCTCGGAGACGCTCGTCACCTTGCGGGTGCCGTCGCTCATGCGCGCCTGCTGAATCACGATCTGAATCGCCGACGCAATCTGCTGGCGCATCGCCTTGTCGGGCAGGTTGACGTTGGCCATCGCGACCATCGTCTCGAGACGCGACAGCGCGTCGCGCGGCGTGTTCGCGTGCACCGTCGTCAGCGAGCCGTCGTGGCCCGTGTTCATCGCCTGCAGCATGTCGAGCGCTTCCTCGCCGCGGACCTCGCCGACGATGATGCGATCGGGGCGCATACGCAGAGAGTTGACCAGCAGCTGCCGCTGGCGGACCGCGCCCTTGCCTTCGACGTTCGGCGGCCGCGTTTCGAGCCGCACGACGTGCGCCTGGCGAAGCTGAAGCTCCGCCGCGTCTTCGATGGTGACGATACGGTCGCGGTCGGAGATGAACGACGACAGCACGTTCAGCAGCGTCGTCTTTCCGGCGCCGGTTCCGCCGCTGACCAGGATGTTGAGCTTCGCGGCGACGCAGTGGCGCAGGAACTCGAGCATGTTCGGCGCGAGCGCCTTGAAGCTGACGAGGTCGTCGGCCTGGAGACGCTCGGCCGGAAAGCGGCGAATCGAGAGCAGCGGCCCGTCGACCGCGAGCGGCGCGATGATGGCGTTGACGCGCGATCCGTCCGGCAGGCGCGCGTCGACCATCGGCGAGCTGTCGTCGATGCGGCGGCCGACGCCGCTGACGATGCGATCGATGACGCGCAGCAGGTGCTGATCGTCCTGAAAGGCCGCGGGCACCTGCTCGAGCTTGCCCGCGCGCTCGACGAACACCTGCTTGTACGTGTTGACCAGGATGTCGCTGACCGTCTTGTCGCGGAGCAGCGGCTCGAGCGGTCCGAATCCGAAGACCTCGTCGATGACGTCGCCGAGAATCGCGTCGCGCTCGCTCACCGACAGCGGCACGCCGGCCTCGGCGATGAGCGACGACACGAGCGCGCGGATTTCGGCTTCGACGCGGCTCCGCTCGGCGGTCGCGAGCTTCTCGAGATTCAGCTTCGTCAGCAGCTTGCGGTGCACGCTGCCGCGCACTTCGAGGTACTGCGCCCGGCGCGCGTCGATCCGGATCGACGCCCGGAGTCGCTTGCCGGGCGTCGGCATCCGGGCGTGACGGCGGTTTGACGGTGACTGGGGTAGCCATGGTCTTAGAAGAGTCCGAGGAACGATGCCTTCTCGCGGGCCGGTTCTTCGGCCTCCGCGGGCGCATGCGGGTTGATGATCTGCCTGGTGAACCGCTCGAACTGCGCGGCCAGCTCCGAATGGTTCGTCAGCGTCAGCGGCACGCCGGAGTTCATCGCGGCCGACACGACGCTGTAGTCGCTCGGGAACATCATGTGGAGGCTGTGCCCCAGCGTCGCCTCGATCTGCTTCGGACCGATCTGGTTCTGCTCGGACATCCGGTTGAGCAGCACCCGCAGGCGATCCTTGCCGGCGCCCGAGCTGCTCGAACCGATCGACGATGCGGTGCGCGTTGCGCACCGACGCGATGTCGGGGTTGGCGACGAGGTAGATCGTGTCGGCGGCGAACACCGCGACATCGGCGACCGGCGCTCGTCACCGTGCCGGCGTCGATGATGATGAAGTCGTACGAACGGCCGAGCTGCTGCAGCAGCTGCTCGACCGCCGGCGCGTCGTTCGGTCCCGGCCGATCGATCTGATCGCCGCCCGCGAGAATGTCGAGGCCCGACTTGTGGCGCGACGACGAGCTCGCTGCAGGAACTCCTGATCCATGCGGTGCAGGTTGTCGATGCGCGTCGATCAGCGTGAACCGCGGACGCACGCCGAGAAAGAGCGCGACCTCGCCGACGAACTGGTGCAGGTCGATGATCAGGGTCGGCCGCTTCGACAGCCGCGCGATGTCGATGGCGGTGTTGACCGCCAGCGTCGTCGTGCCGGCGCCGCCCTTCGCGCCGAAGAACGACAGCGTGACGCCGGACCGCGCGCTGTCTTTCGCCGGACGATGGCGCTCGGACGGTGCGCTTCAGCGCCGTCTGAAAGCGTCTCGTTCAGCGAGGCGCCGGTCTCGCTCGACGACCAGGCGAGGTACTCGTTGGCGCCCGCGCGCATCGCCCGCAGAATCTGATCGGGCTCGGACGAGGCGGCGACGGCGAAGATCGACGTCGACGGCCACGAGGCGCGCAGGCGCTCGATCGCCTCGACCGACGCCGAGCGTGCCGCTGCGGATATCGACGACCGCGAGGTCGGGCCACGTGCCGCCGGCGTGCTTCTCGTCGATGATCCCGATCGAGAGACCGCTCGAGCGCAGCAGCGTCGTGATCGTCGATGCGGAAGTCGGAATCACTCGTGGTGATGACGGCTGATAGTTGTGCCATGGCTCACCGCGCCGACGTCGATGATGGCTGTCCTTCGGTGAGCTTCTGGTACTGCGTCACGAGCCGTTCGAGCTCGGCGTCGCGGTTCGCCTTCTCCTTGGCGAGCCTGTCGGCCGCCTCCGGATGCGCGCCGCTTCGGCGGCCTGCTCGGCCGCCAGCTTCTCGGCCGCCTTGCGGTCGAGCTCCTGCTGCTCGAGATCGGCCTGCTTCTTGATGTCGGCCTCGCGCTTCTCGCGCTCGACGCGCTCGGCTTCGACCTTCGCGGCCTGCTCGCGCGCGCTCGCCGTCACGCACCGCCTGGGCCTGCGCCTCGCGCGCTCGATCGCTCGACTGCTTCTTGCTCTTCTTCGGCGCGCTTCTTCTCGTCGCGCTTGGCCTGTTCGGCGTCCTTCCGATCCTGGACGGCCTGCTGCTCGGCGCGCTTCCGCTCGATCTGCGCCGCGAGCTCGGCCGCCTTCTTCGCGTCGCGCTCGGCCTGCGCGGCCGCTTCGCGTTCGGCCTTGGTCTGCGGCTGTCGCGGGCGCGAGCGGCGCGACCGGACACCGGCGCGGCCGGCGTCGCGAACGCGGCGGGCGCGTTCGCCGACGCGCGTCTGCGAGCGCCGGGCTCACGGGGCGCGCCGCCTGCGGCGCCGTCGCGCTCGGGCGCGCATCGATCATCGGGCGTCGTGAACGCCGGCGGCGGCGGCGGGATTCGTCGCTGCGACGGCTCGCAGGAACGGCTGCGACGAGCCCGGGCAGATTCGGCGTCACGCCCGGTGAGTCGCGGCGCACGATGTGCGGCGTGATCATCACGACCAGCTCGGTCGCGTTCTTCTGGTACGCCTGGCTGCGGAACAGATAGCCGAGAATCGGGATGTCGCCGATGCCCGGCACCCGGCGCAGCGTCTCGTTCATGTTCTTGTCGAGCATGCCGGCGATGGCGAACGTCTGGCCGTCGCGAAGCTCGACGTGCGTTTCCGTGCGGCGCGTCGCGAGCGCCGGCACGCGGAAGCCCTGCAGCACGACGGCGTTGCCGAAGTCGAGCGAGCTGACTTCGGGCGCGACCTTCAGCTGAATCATGCCGTCGGCGGTGACGGTCGGCGTGAACTTCAGGCGCACGCCGAACTCCTTGAACACGATCGTGACGGCCGCGTTCTGCGCCGGTGCCCTGCACGACCGGATACGGATACTCGCCGCCGGCGAGGAAGCTCGCTTCCTTGCCGTCCTGCGTAATCAGGTTCGGCTCGGCGAGGCTCTGGAACAGGCCCTTGCCCTTGAGCGCCTTGATCGACCGCGCCGAGCTGTTCCTCGGTGTTGAAGAGGAAGAGGTTCAGGAAGTCGCTGAAGACCAGACCCTTGTCCTTGTCGAAGATCGGCGCCGGATACTGCTGCGTCGTCGAGCGGCCGATCCAGTCGCCTTTGCCGTTGGGGCCGGTGAAGAACGACACGCCGAGCTCCTGCATCGCGCTGCGGCTGACTTCGGCGAAGCGCACGCGCAGCAGCACCTGGTTGGTCGCCGGCCCGTCCTGCTGGCGCAGCAGATTGACGACGTTCTCGGGCTTCTCGACGTAGCCGACGGCGAGCGACGAGGCGCGATCGACGATGTATTTGCTGGAGACGACGCCGGCGAGCACGACGTCCTTGCCGTTGCTCGTCGCGGTGATCTCCTCACCCGGAAACAGCTTGCGGATCTGCGTCTCGAGCGTTGCTCAGATCGCGCTTGACGGCGACATCGTAGGTCTTGATGCGGCCGTTGTCGCCCCACACCAGCAGCGAAATCGTGCCCGGCGTCTTGCCGTGCACGAGCAGCTCGTACGGCGTGGTGACGAGCGCGTCGGCGATGTCCGGCGTCGACAGCGAAACGCGCGTGATCGGGCCGGTCCATCCTGATGACGGCCGATCGGCCGACCGAGCAGATCGAGCTGCTCGGTGTCGACTTGGCGCCCACCGCGTCCGCCGCGCGCGCGGCCACCTGGCCGGCCTGCGCTGTCGGCGGCAGCACCATGATGACAAGCAGAAGAACGCAACAGCACGTTTCATTGTTATGTGCTCCTATCCAACGACAACTTGAGTGCGTTTATCGCCACGAATCACTTCGACGGTGGGCGGTGGCGGCGGAATCGACGCCGGCTGGCCGGGCACGGCCGGCCGCCGGACTGCGCACGGACCGCGCCTGCACGTTGCCGAGCAGCATGCCCGGCTTGATGCCCGAGGTGACCGGCGTTTCGGTGTCGAGCGGGTTGCGCAGCGCGAGCTGAATCTTGCCTTCGGTGCTCGCCAGCGTCAGGCGCTCGGATTCGTCCGGCGTGACGAGCAGCGTGACGACGGTCACCTGCATCGGCTTGCCGTCGGGCGTGTCCTGCTCGAGGCGCGTGCCGGCCGCGAGCACTTCGACGTTCTGAGAGCACGACTTTCGTCGTGATGTCTTCCGAGCGGCTGGTCGGGTTGGCGGTCGCGACGACGTCGACGCGCGTGCCGGGCAGCACGTAGCCGGCGACGCCGATGACTTCGTTGACGCGCACCGACAACGCGCGCTTGCCGGGCGGGATGATCGGCGGCAGGCCGGCGCCCGCTTCCTTCGACGCGAGCTTCGCGGGAAGAATCGGTTCGTTCTTCACGACCGACACGATCAAGCCGCGATCGACGATCGCCTGCCGGATCTTCGAACGCGCCTTCGGGCACGGCGGCCGCCGGCCAGTCGAGCGTCGCGAGATCTTCGCGCCGCAGCTGCCGGCCGAGCGACAGGTTCGGCGTTCGCGACGACGACCTTCCTGCGTCGGCACGGTCACGGTCTTGACGGGCACGTTCTGCAGATAGTCATACGTGCCATACGCCAGGCCGCCTCCGGCAAGGATGGCCATCAGGAACACGGTAAAAATTCGCACGCGAGTCATAGGGTTCACCCTTTTCATCAATCAATTGCGAGAACGCAACCGGCCGCGATCGCCGGACCGTACGGAAACTGTTGTGCTCGCCGGGCGACTTCGATGTCGGCCTTGGCCTGCTCGCGCAGACCGAACAGCCGGGCCGTCAGTCGAAACGTGCGCAGCAGCCGGCCGCGCCACCACGCGATGAACACCGCCAGCAGGCCTCCCGCGATGGCGGTCATCAGAAAGGCGGGAACGATCTGCTCCGACGCCAACCACCGCCCCGGCCGCGGCGAACAACTTCACGTCGCCGGCTCCCGTGGAGCCCAGCACGTGGCCGGGCAGCATCAGCAGGAAGCCGAGACAGAACCCGAGCAGCGACGAGCCGACGCGTCACGCCGCTGACGCCGGTCGCCGCGAGCACGACGCCCGACGCGGTGACTCCCAGCGAGATGCTGTTGGGAATCTTGCGGCTGCGCCGAATCGACGATCGCCGCGCTGCCCAGGCCGGCGCAGAGCGCCGTCAGCACGACCGCGTCAGAAGTCCATTGCAGCAATGGCCCCCCAGAACACGTCGGTGATCTGATTGGCCAGCAGCCTGACGACGGTCGCCAGCGCGACGAGCGCGATCAGCGACGCCAGCATCGCGTACTCGAGCAGGTCCTGACCGTCGTCACGTTTGCTCAAGCGTCGCAGCGAGATCATTGGGTCCTCCCGGTAGTCAGTCTGTCGAATTCGTGAGGGTCCGCCGTGACGGCGGACCCTCACAGGACACGCGCGAGTACGCGCGTGACTACCGGGCAGCTTCGTCGACGATCGTCGTCGAAGATCGCGTCGACCTTCACGCCGGCCGCAGTCACGGCCGCGACCGCAACGATCGCGATCAGCGCCACGAGCAGCGCGTACTCGAGAAGATCCTGTCCGTCTTCGTTGCGACGGAACGAATTGAACAACCGGGTCGTCACGTTGAGCAGCATGTCTTTCCTCCCTTTTGTGCGCGCCGCGAAGGCGACGCGACCGGGCCGAGTTATCGCAACGGCCGTACCACGCACGGAATTTCTCGCGCGCCATCGACGCAAGTCGTTTGGCTGGCAGCGGGTTACGCGGCGTGCGCTTGGTGACAGTCGTCACGGCCGTGCCCGAATCAGGACACGGCTGGATCGACAAACTTCGTGTACCGAACCAACCGAGTTCGTGATTTGCGCGGCGCGCAAACACGCGCGCGCCGTTTTCGTAATTGCGACTGCGGGAATTGTTGTCGAGCAGTGCGCGACCGGCAGGCAATAACGGGACACACGCCCGGAAATATCAACGAATGCGGGGACTTACGCTGCACGACACAAAAAGTACGGTCGATTGCGAGCGAAGCCGTGTGCCCAGAAAGCTCAGAGACTTCATGCTCACCGTCGTCACGCTGGTCGTGCTGTTTGCCGGGCTGGCGTCGATCAGCCCGCGTCTGCGCGAGCAGACGGCGCAGATGATGTCGGAACCGGGCATTCAGATCGCTGCGCGGCATGGCGACGCACGACCGTCGTCACGGGATTTTCGTTCGTCGGCGACTACGCCGACTACCACGCGTACCTGTTCACGTTTCTCGTCGCGGCCTGCGTCTTCGCCGTCTTGATGATAAGGATCATCTCGTGAGCGTCATCCTCGTGATTCAACCGGACACCGCGCAGGGGCGCGTGCTGCACGACATGGCGCGACGGATCAGCGCCGAGCTGGTGATCGTGGACTCGACCAAGCGAGCCGTCGACGCGATCGCGCGCCAGGTGCCCGACCTCATTCTCCTGAGCGCGTTCCTGTCGCCACGGGACGAAGACACGCTCATGGGCCGGCTGCGATCGCTCGAAGGCGCCTCGCACCTGCAGACGATGACGATTCCGCAGTTCCAGAGCGGCGAGGAGGCGAAGGCGAAGAAGTCCGGATTCGGATTCGGCAAGAAGAAGAAGGCGACGGTGGCGGTGGGCGCCGATCCGGCCGCGTTTGCCGAAGAGGTCATGGCCCTGCTGAACCGGGCCAGCGAAATCCGTAATCGGCCGGCCTCGTCCGAGCCCGTCAGATCTGTAATCGAACGGGAGCCGGAGCCGCTCGAACCGGCCGCGGCACTAATAGATGATGAGCAGCCGGCAATAGACATCCCGGAATAGAGATCGATGAGGAGCAGCCCGAGGCCGTTCCGGCCGAGGAACCGCTCTTCATGAATACGCTCGTCGGCGACGCTCAGGTCGAGGTGCCCGCCGTGGACACGTCGGATTCCGTGTTCGACGCCGCCCCGGACTCTGACTTCGACTCGAACACCGACTCCGACTCGGTGTTCTCGCCGGGCGTGTCGTCACACAGCCCCGCGTGGTCGACCTTTGCGGCCGACACGTCGCCGGCCTTCGCGGCGAGCCCGTCGATCTACGCCGCCGCCCCGCAGGCGGCGAAACCGGCGTCGTCCATCGCCGAGGAGATCGATCAGCTCGTTCGCCAGCTCGGGCTCGACGTGACGCTCGGGAAGATCGACACCAGGCCGTCCGCGCCGGCCGCCAGTGGTGACGGAGCAGACGGAAGACGAAGATAACGTTCGACTTCGGCGCGGCCCTCGATCGCGCGCGAAACCAGGCGCTGACGCGATCCGACGATGTCGCCGTGACGCATCCGGACGCCGAAGCGATTCGCGAATCGGCGCTCGCTCGAAGCACGTGCCATCGCCGAGCGCGAGGCCGCGAAGCACGCGAGGCCAGCGCGAGGGAAATCGCCCGCGTCCAGGCCGAGCACGAAGCGCTTCGGCAGGTTGCCGAGGCGCGCGCGGCCGCCGAGCGGCAAGCCCGCGAGGCGCTCGCCGCGGACATGGCCCGCGCGCAGTCCGAAGCCGAACAGAAGCGCGAGCAGGCGATGGCCGAGGCACGCGCCGCGGAGGCGCGTGCGGCCGCCGAGCGTCAGGCGCGTGAGGCGCTGGCCGCCGATCTGGCCCGCGCGCACAGCGAAGCCGAGCGCAAGCGCGAGCAGGCGATGGCCGAAGCGCGCGCCGCGGAGGCGCGGGCGGAGGAGGAACGGAAAGCGCGCGAAAAGCTGGCCGCCGACCTGGCCCGTGCGCAGCGCGAGGCGGAGCAGAAGCGCGAGGCCGAGCAGAAGCGCGAAGCCGCCTTGGCCGAGGCGCGCGCCGCGGAGGCGCGTGCGGAAGAGGAACGCAAGGCGCGGGAAAAGCTGGCCGCCGACCTGGCCCGGACGCAGCGCGAAGCGGAGCAGAAGCGCGAGGCCGCGCTGGCCGAGGCGCGCGCCGCGGAAGCGCGTGCGGCCGAAGAACGAAGGGCGCGCGAAGCGCTGGCCGCCGACCTGGCGCGTGCGGAAGCCGAGGCCGAGCAGAAACGCCAGCTGGCCATCGCCGAAGCGCGAGCCGTTGCCGAGCGCGAGGCCCGCGAGGCCCTGGCCGCGGATCTTGCGCGCGTGCAGGTCGAAGCCGAGCAGATGCGCCAGCGGGCGATCGCCGACGCGCGCGCAGCTGCCGAGCGCGAGTCGCGCGAAACCCTCGAGATGGAAGTCGCGCGCGTGCGCTCGGAGGCCCACTCGACGTTTACCGACGCGCTGAACAAGGTGAAGGTCGAAGCCGAGGAATCCGAGCGGCGCCGGGCCGAAGCCGAGCGTGTCAGCGCCCACGCGCAGAAGGCATTCGCGCGCGAGCTCATGCGCGTGCGTACTGAAGTCGAGCAGTCGATGGCCGCGCAGCTGGATGCCGCACGCGCCGACGCCGAACAGATACGGGCCGCCGAAGCGGAGGCCGTTCGCGAGCGGGCCGCCATGGAGGCGCAGCTCAAGAGCGAGCTCGACCGCCTCAAGTTCGTGACGGCCCAGGCGCGGAAAGCCGACGAGTCGGATACGAAGAAAGCCGCGCAGCAGATCAAGCAGCTCGAGGCCGAGCTCGCGAGCGTCCGCGCGAAAGCAGAAGAGCGCAAGGGCAACGAGCTCCAGGAGCTTCGCGCGCAGATGGCCGAGATGCGCGAGGCCGCCGCCCAGCAGGCGCGGGCGGCCGCCGCCGAAGCCGTGGCCGCCGCCGTGGCGGCTGCGACCCCGCGCCCGACCGCCGTCATCGCGCAATTCCCGACGCGCGAGATCGCCGCGGTCGAACCGGATGAGATCGAAGACGAGCCGGTCGAGCGCCGCAGCCGCGACTACCTCAGCTTGTGGCAGCCTCGATCGTCCGCGTCCGCCGACGCCGACGACACGGGCGAATCGGACGAGTCGGAAGAGAGCGTCGTCTCAGTGGCGAATGTCAGGCGGCATGCCAAGTGGGCGCTGCCGGTCGCCGCGTGCCTGATCCTCGTGACGACGACCGGCACGGCCATCAGCACGATGTCGAGCACGGTCTCGGACACGGTGTCGAAGCTCGTCGAGCCCGAGGCGAAGCCCGGCCTCGTCGTCACCCCCATGAAGGAAGACCTGCCGTTCATCGAGGTGGTGGAAAGACGGCTCGGCAAACTGCAGGTCGACTTCGACGCCTTCCGGCGCCGAAGCCATTCTCGACGGGCAGAGCTACGGCAAGACGCCCGTGACGATCCCGGATCTCGAAGTGGGGCTGCATACGCTCCAGTTGAAGAGCGGGTCGGGCACGATTACCAGAAAAGTCACGATCAAGGCCAACCAGACGACGATAACGGCCGAAGGGATCTATTCGGGCTGGCTGGCGATCTTCGCCTCGATTCCCGTCAAGGTCGTCGTCGATGGCGTGCCGGTGTCGCTGACCGAAGACAACCGCGTGATGGCGACCCCGGGTACTCACGTCGTCGAGTTCATCAACGAGCAGTTCAACTATCGCGTCACCGAACGGCTCGACGTACGCCCTGGCGAGACGACGGCTCACACGCTGCAGCTGCCCATGGGCACCGTGCGGGTGACCGCGCCGGAGGGCGCCGCGATTCTCGTGGATGGAAAGCCCGTGGCCGGAACGCCGAGCGAGGGCCTGTCGGTGCCGATCGGCTCGCACGAAATCAGCGCGCGCCATCCGGACCTGGGCGAACGCCGCATGCCGGTGGACGTGAAGCACGGTGGCTTGACTGAAGTGACCTTGCGATTCGAGTAGCCATGACACACGAAAAGAACTTCGTCGCCCGCGACATTGAAACCGGCGTCATCATCGCCAACCGCGTGAACGTGGCGTCCACTCGCGCCAAGCGGGCGATTGGATTGCTCGGCCGCAATCACCTCGAATCCGGAGAAGCGTTGTGGATTACGCCGTGCCACGGCGTTCACACCTGGTTCATGCGGTTTGACATCGACGTGCTGGCGCTCGATGCCAACGGCGTCGTCGTGGACATTGTCTCGACGATGAAGCCGTGGCGGATGCGGCTTCCGAAGCCCGGCGCGGCCAGCGTGCTCGAGCTCCCCGCCGGTACGCTCGTCAAAACCGGCATGAAGATCGGCCACCACATCAAGATCGAAGGGTCGAACTCCGCCTTCGCGCCGGCGCTGAATTACGACGAGGGGCTGACGCCTGCCAACGTGCGGTAATTCCGGTTCCAGGTTCAGCAAAACAGAAACTAGAGATCTGAGTTGAGATCTTCTGTTTGAGTCGTGAGTTTTAAGCCCGCGCTTTTCCGAGCGGCCACCGCTCGCACGCCCAGATAGGTCAACCAGCCCGCCGGACCAAACATGAACGTCAGGAACAGGCACGGCACCAGGGCCAGATGAGGAACGCCGCGTTCGCGTGCGTCCCTGGCTTCCCACGTTCCGACGAGCAGATCGAACGCAAGGTAATGGACCCAGCCCGCGAGCAGCAGCCAGGGATTGGCAAAGAGCGCCGCGACGTCGCCGAGCGACGAGAAACCGCCCTCTGCGCCGGGGAAGTACATCGCGATGATGACGATGTACAGCGCCGCGAACGCCACGGGCACGGCCAGGCCGGTGACCGTGCGTGTGACCCACGTTTTGCCAGGCAGCACGACGAGCAGGAGCCAGCAGCAAAGCGAGACGAGATTCGCGATCGAGAAAATCTGTTGCGGCGTCATGGTTGACCTCTGCCCTAATACACCATTGCGTGAACCCGCGAAGAGTGAGCGCGAAGCCTCGAGAGGCCGATCGCGCACGCGGTGAGCACCGCCCATGAAGCCATGGCCACGATCGTGAGACTGTCGGGGTTGGCGATCGACTGGCCGCGAAGTGCCTGCCAGAGCAGCAACCCGAAGAGCGCCACGTAGCTCGCCGACAGCGCCCATACGACCCGGACGCGGCTCGCTTCGGTCCACCCGCGCCGCACGAAGACGAATGCGAGAAGCGGCAGCACCTGCAGCGCGTGCATGCCGATGAAATGGGCCACTCGCACATCCCCGTGCTCCGTGCTCCACCCGGTTCCGGGCAAACCAGGGCCGCCGTCGGGTGCGCCAACGGTGTGCGCGCCGGCCGCGGTCATGCGATGTCCGGCTCTCGCCGCCTCGAGCTGCGCGCTCGTCGGTCGCAACATCACGCCGCCCGTCATGGCGCCCGACGAGCGAGATGACGATGCCGAGGCGCAGGGCCCACCCAAAAGCCCGATCCGCGAAGCGCTGGCGGAAGAGCGCCACGGCGACCGCGATCGTGGAGAGCGTCTGAACGACGATCCCGAGGCCCATCACCGTGAAGAGCACTCCATCCAGAGGGGTGCCGATGTTGAAGTGACTGGTGGTGCCTCGCCACGCCTGCAGATCGATGATGGCGATCTCGAGGAGGAAGGTGAGCGCCGTGAGCCAGCTGACGATTCGCCGCAGCCGGACCCATTCTGGCAGGTAGGTGAAGACCCACGCGAGCGTCAGCGTGAAGATGGCGATGGACGCCGAGAACTTCGCCGGTTTCAGCCACGCGGGCGCGCCCGTGATGATGCGCGGATCGAAGACCATCCCGGCGGCGTGGGCTCCCAGGAGCCCGACCATGAGGAGCCCGACCGCGGTCAGCCGGGCGTCGGTGCGCCACAACGTGATGAGGAGATGCTTCAGGGTGGACATGTTCAGCCTCTTTCTGTGTTCCGGCGACATGGTTAATGTTGCCACTGTCAACATCAATATACCCATGCAATGTTGACAATGTCAACATACAGCGCGTACCATGCGTTTGTGGCCAGAAAACGCCAGAATCGCTACCACCACGGCGACCTGTCCCGGGCCCTCGTGGAGGAGGCGGTCCGCACCATCCAGAAGAGCGGCGTCGAAGGGCTGACGCTGCGGGCGGTCGGGCAGCGGCTGGGGGTCTCGCGCACGGCGCTCTACCGGCACTTCGCCGACAAGTCGGCGCTGCTGGCGGCGGTGGCGAGCGAAGGGTTCCGCACGCTGCGCCTCGAGACCCAGGGAGCCTGGGAGAAGCACGGTGGCGGTCGCGCCGGGTTTGAAGCCATGGGCGCCGCCTACGTCCACTTTGCCGTTGCCCATCCGTCCCACTACCGGGTGATGTTCGGCGGCTACGTCAGAAATGCTCCGGCCGACACCGAACTGTCGCGCGAAGGTGGCGGAGCCTTTCAGGTGCTGGTCGACGCGATTGTCGCCCTGCAACAGCAAGGCAGCATCCGCCACGATTCCCCGCTCGAGCTGGCGCAGTATATCTGGGCGACCGTGCACGGGATCGCGATGCTCGCCATCGGCGGGCTGTTGCGCCAGCCGGTGGATATGGTGCTCCGGTTTGCCATGGAACGAATGAGAAGCGGCACGCACGGGGCAGTCGAGTAGAATCTGGCCGCATGACACCCACAGCGGAATGGCGCGCCCCGAGGTAGTCGAAGCCCGCACGGGGCTCGACCCATGGGTCCATGCCGAGCTGCCCGAGCCTCCGACACCACGGGGCACCGACTGGATCAAGATCGTCGGTCCGGGTGTCATCGTGCTCGGCCTCTCGCTCGGGGGCGGCGAGTTTCTCCTCGGCCCGACCGCGTTCGTCCGGTACGGGCTCTCGCTCCTCTGGATCACGCTCCTCTCCGTATTTTTCCAGACGATCTTCAACACCGAGCTGATGCGCTACACGCTCGCCACGGGCGAGCCCGCGTTTACCGGGTTCATGCGCACGAAGCCCGCGCGCGCGTTCTGGTCGTGGTTCTACGTGATCCTGTACCTGCTGCAGGTCGGCTGGCCGTATTCGGCCGGGCTGTCGGCGGGCGCGATGTTTTATCTCGCCACGCGGCAGGTGGCCACGCCCGCCGACGCGTCGACGATTTACCAGATCGGCGTCGGCACGTTTCTGCTGTGCATCATCCTGCTGATGCTCGGCCGCCGCATCGAGCGCACGCTCGAGCTGCTGAACTGGGTGATGGTGGTGGCGATCCTCGGCGGCTTCTTCTTGATGGGCCTCTACTTCGTTCCGGGTCGTACATGGGCGGCCGCGGCCGTCGGTTTTGTCGGGTTCGATCTGCGGTCGGGCCATTTCAACTTCGTTCCCGGCAACGCGGACTTCCTGCTGCTGGCGGCGCTGGCGGGGTATTCGGGCGCCGGCGGCATGGTGAACATCGCGCTCTCGAGTTGGGCGCGCGACAAGGGCTACGGCATGGGCCAGCGCGTCGGGTACATTCCCGCCGCGGTCGGCGGGCATAAAGTGACGCTCGAGCACTCCGGATTCATCTTCACTCCCGACCAGGAAAACATGCGGCGGTGGCGCGGGTGGTGGCGGATCGTGAGGGCCGATCAATACGGCGTCTTCTTCGTCGGCGCCATGCTGGGGATGGCGCTGCCCGCGGTCCTCTATGTCACGGTGCTTCAAGGTGGCACCAACATTCAGGGCATCGGGATTGCCGCCGCGCTGGCTTCGGCAGTGGCGACGCAGGCCGGAGCCACCATGGGGCTCGTGGTGGCCGTGCTCGCCACCTGGATTCTTTTCAAGACGCAGCTCGACATCATCGAGAGCATGGTGCGCTCGATAACCGACATCCTGTGGACCGGCAGCAAGCGCGTCCGCGTCTGGAGCCGTGGCGACGTGCGGGTCGTCTACTACGGCGCGCTGGCCGCCGTCTGTCTGTGGGGCATCTTCGCGTTGCGCCTCGCGCAGCCCATCATCCTGATCCTCGCCGCGGCGAACATCGCGAGCGCGGTCTTCACGGTTGCGTCGCTTCACCTCCTTTACGTCAACACGCGACTCCTTCCCGAAGGGCTGCGCCCTGCCACGTGGCGGCGCGTCGTGCTCGTGGCGATGTCCATCTTCTACGGCTTTTTCACCGTGCTCTCGATCCGCGCGCTCCTCTGACGCGGCAGGTCACGGAGGGATCTCAACACGGAGACACGGGGACACGAGGAACACAGAGTTTTGTTTTTTAGAAAAGTAAATTCTCCGTGCGTCTCCGTGTCCCCGTGCCTCCGTGTTGAGGACTGCTCCGTGACCTCCACACTCAAGTAAGATAAAACGCTCATGAAACTGGCGACCTTCGAGATCGCGACCGCCCTCGGCCCCATCCGCCGCATCGGGGCTGCCGTCGATGGCAGGCTGGTCGACTTCGTGTCGGCTTACGCCGCCCACCTCGAGCGCGCCGATCCTGGCTGCGACGCCGAGCGGCTCGCGGCGCTGTTGTTTCCGCCCGACATGGTGGCGTTCCTGGGGACCGGCGATCTCGGCAGGCAGGCGGCCGAGCAGGCGATCGAGGCCGCAGCCCGGACGCCGGACGCGTTCGGCGCCCGCACGAGCCTCGCCGCGCAGTGAAGTGAAGTTGCTCGCGCCGCTGACGCGTCCTCGTGTCATCCGCGATTTCCTCACGTTCGAAGGGCACATGCTGACGGCCGGCAAAGCGCTCGGGCGGCCCACGATTCCGCCGGTGTGGTACGAAGTGCCCGCGTACTACAAAGGCATTCCCGACACGGTGTCCGGCCCGGACGCGGTCATCGAGTGGCCGAAGTACTGCGAGAAGTTCGACTTCGAGCTCGAGCTCGCGGTCGTCATCGGCCGTTCGGGGAAGAACATCGCCAAGGCCGACGCGAAGCGCTACATCGCCGGCTACACGATCTGGAACGACTGGAGCGCGCGCGATCAGCAGATGAGGGAAGGGCCGCTCGGCATGGGACCGGGCAAAGGGAAGGATTTCGACACGGGCAACACGATCGGTCCTTACCTGGTGACGGCCGACGAGCTCGATCCCGGCAATCTGCGGATGACGGCGAAGGTGAACGGAGAAACCTGGACCGATTCGTCGAGCGCCGGCCGGCAGTTCTCGTTCGAAGACCTGATCGTGTACGTATCGCAGAGCGAGACGATTTACCCCGGCGAGCTGTGGGGTTCGGGCACGACCACCGGCGGCAGCGGCCTCGAGCTCGATCGATGGCTGAAGCCGGGCGACGTCGTGGAGTTCGAAATCGAAGGCATCGGCATCTTACGAAACCGGATAGAGAGGAGATAAGCGATGTACGTCGTGGCTGCGCAGTACACGGTGATGGAGGGCAAGGAAAAGGATGTGCTCGACATCCTCAAGAAGATGATCCCGCTTTCGCGTGCGGAGCCGGGATGCAAGGTCTACATGGTGAACCAGTCGCTCGAGGATCGGCGCAAGCTGCTGCTCTACGAGGTGTACGTCAACGAGGACGGCTACAAGGCCCACCAGGCGACCGAGGCGTTCAAGGAGAACATCCTGGGCAAAGTCATCCCGATGCTCGAGAGCCGCGTGCGCACGTTCTACGACGTCATCGAGCCGTAATGCATGGACTACTCACCTCGAAGGGTTCAAACCGCCTTCGTTTCCGCCGGCGCGCACGGCATCGGCGAGGCCATCGCGAACCTGCTGGTACAGGAAGGCGCCGTCGTCGTGGTCGCCGACCAGGACGAGAACACGCTGCGCGAGAAATCGTCCAGGTGGAAGGGCACGGTCGCGGCGAATCTTTCGACAGCCGCAGGGCGTCGATCGCGCGGTGGCGTACGTGCTCGACACGTTCAAGGCGCCGCCCGACATTCTCATCAACAACCTCGGCGTCGGCGACGCCAGACCGTTCACCCAGATCTCCGACGAGCAGTGGGCGCAGTCGTTTCAGACCAACCTGATGGGCACGGTCCGGATGTGCCGTGCGTTTCTGCCAAAGATGGCGGAGCGTGGGTCGGGTGCGGTCGTGAATACGGGCTCCGATCTGGCGAAGCAGCCGGAACCGGGGTTCATGGACTACGGCGCGTGCAAGGCCGGCCTGCTGTACCTGACGAAGGCACTGGCAAAGGAATACGCGCCGAAGGTCCGCATCAACACGGTGCTGCCCGGGCCCATCTGGTCGCGAATGTGGACGCGCGAGGGCGGCATCGTCGACCAGTTGATGCAGCACTACGGGCTCGACCGCGACAGTTCGGTGAAGAAGTTTCTCGAGGATCGCCAGATGCCGATGGGCATCGGCAATCCCGAAGACGTCGCCCACGCCGTCGTCTTTCTCGCGTCGCCGCTGGCGAAGTTCATCACGGGCGCGAGCCTCGACATCGGCGGCACAATACGAGGATTGGTGTAAGGAGGCCCCAATGTCATTCCTGCGAGCTCTGCGGTATATGCGCGTGGTGTTCGCTCGGGCCCGCGTCATCACGGCGCGAACCGCGCAGATTCCGTCTCCACCGACTCCGTTCCCGACGCCAATCAACTCGACGGACGTCATCAAGGTGAACTACGTCGAGTTCGCGACGCTGCCCGATCTGGGAGGGCCGATGCCCGCGCGTCCGATGCTGCTCGTTGATGAGCCCGGCACGCGCCGGCTGTTCGTCAACGACATGCGAGGGCCGCTTTACACGATTCCCAGGGAAGGCAAGACGGTCGCGGTGTATGTGGATCTCAACGATCCGAAGTGGGGCTTGAACGTCAACTCGCAGGGCAACGAGCGGGGATTCCAGAGCTTCGCGTTTCACCCGCAGTTCGGACGGACGGGCACGCCCGGCTACGGCAAGTTCTATACGTACGTCGATACGGCGAACATGCCGCCCGTCGTCGACTTCAAACCCGGCGGCGGCCAGCACACCCACGACGCCGTGCTGCTCGAGTGGACGGCGAAAAACGCTGCCGCGGCCGCCTACGATGGCGGCGCGCCACGCGAGCTCATGCGGTTCGAGCACCCGTTCGGCAACCATAACGGCGGCCAGCTCTCCTTCAACCCGCTTGCGGCGCCGAACAGCGCCGACTTCGGCCTCCTGTACATGGGCATCGCCGATGGCGGCAGCGGAGGCGACCCGCTGAACAACGCGCAGAAGCTGAACTCGGCGTTCGGCAAGATATTCCGCATCGATCCGCTCGGCACCAACAGCGCCAACGGGAAGTACGGCATTCCGAAAGACAACCCGTTCGCCAGCGACAACAATCCCGAGACGCTGGGTGAGATCTACGCGTACGGCGTTCGAAACCCGCAGCGCTTCGCATGGGACTCGCGGACGGGAAACATGTACCTCGCCGACATCGGTCAGAACATCGTCGAAGAGGTGAGCCAGGTGACCAGGGGCGCGAACCTCGGATGGAACACATGGGAAGGCAGCTATGGGTTCATCAGCCGGGAGGCAGTCCGCCTCGAGAACCCCCGCAGCGATCCCAAGGTCACCTATCCGCTTGCCGAGTACGGCCAGCTCGATCCGCTGCTCCAACCCCAATCGGCCGTGACGATGGGTGTGGTGTACCGGCGGAAGGAGATTCCCCAGCTTTCAAATCTTCTGATCTTCGGCGACAACCCGAGCGGCGAAATCTTCTACGTGAACGCCGACAAGCTGCCCAACGGCGGACAGGATGCGATCCGCCGCGTGCTGTTCAACGACAAGGGCGAGACGAAGACGCTGCTGAAGCTGATTCAGGAAAAGAACGTCGCGCAGGGGAAGCCGCCCTCCACGCGCGCGGACCTTCGCTTCGGCGAAGGCCCGAACGGTGAGATCTACGTCCTGAGCAAGCGCGATGGGGTCATCAGGCAAATAGTCAAATAGGACGGTTCTGGGTTCTGAGGTTCTATGTTCTGAGGTTCGGGTTCGAATCGAACCTGGAACCTGGAACCGGAACGTAGAACCTCAGAACCTAGAACCCAGAACCGCTCTACTACTGCGTCAGTCTCAGTTTCCCCGCTTGCGCGCAGTGCTCCGCGATCGTGAAATAGCTCTGCACGGTTTTCGCGCCAACCACATACGGGTTCGGGTCGCCCGCCGCGCGCTTGGCGAGGCGCGCCATCTTGTCGTTGGAATCGTCCCAGCTCGGATGATTCGACAGAAACACATCGGCGCCGGCCTTGGCGGCCGCCTCGCGGAATCGCTGCGCCGACGCGATATAGGCGTCGAACCAGTGAGACGCCGGCCGCTCGGGCGTGATCGTGAAATTGAATCCGGTGCCGCCCCACAGCGCGGCCACGTGCGGCGTGCCGTTGTCCTTGACCGGCAGGATCGTCGACATCGTGCCGGGCGTATGTCCGAACGTGTGGATGAAGGTCAGCGTCGTATCGCCGAGCGTCAGTTGCTGCCGGTCGGTGACGACCATGTCTTTCTTCGGCTTCGGCCAGCTCTGCGTGTTTTTCGCCAGCATGTCCCAGTCCTCGGCAGTCAGCAGCACGCGAGCCCCGAAGCGTTCCTGCAGGTACCAGGCGCCTCCTGCGTGATCGCGGTGGGCGTGGCTGACGACGACGTATTTGATCTGCGCCGGGTCGAGCTTCAGCTTCTTGAGGCCGCCGACCACCTGTTCTTCGACGGAGTAGTCGAAGATCGGATCGATGATGATGATGCCCGCTGACGTGACGACCGCCCAGGTCGAATACTCCTTTTCCCCTACGTAGTACAGGTTGTCGAAGATCTTCATCGGCTCGCGCGCCCACGTCGATCGGTCGGGCGCCGCCTGGGGTCCGCGTGCGGGCTGGCCCGCGCCCCGGGCCGGAGCCTGTCCGCCACGGCGCGCCGGTGGCGTCGCGCGAGAGGCCTGTTCGGGCGTGCACAAGCTGATGAGCGGGGTTGGGTTGCTGGCCGCAAGCGCTTTCGCGGCGGCGACGTGCGAATCGACGGTGTTGGCGGACTGGGCTGACAGCGTTGCGCCAAGCACGAACGGCAAAGCCAAGCGTCTCATTGCGGCCTCCTGAAGGCTGGTGTTCGAGGGTGGATTCACATTATATTGGGCTACCCGGAAATTATCGATAATCGGGCGAGAGCAGGAGCCGTCTTCATGAACAAGCTCAAAGCCGTGGTGCTGGTCATCTGTCTGGCGGCGTGGGGCAACCATCCCGGCCATGCCCAGGCAGGCAGGACGACATGGACCGACTACGGCGGCAGCGCCGACAACGCGCGCCACTTCACGTCGAATCAGATCAACCGCTCGAACCTCGACCAGCTTCGCGTCGCGTGGACCTACGAGACCAACGACAACATCTCGTACGTCTTCAACCCGATCATCGTCGACAACATGATGTACGTGCTGGCGAGGAACAACTCGCTCGTGGCGATCAACGCGACGACCGGTGAGGAGATCTGGGTCCACGAGGGCCTGCAAGGCATCGCGCCCCGCGGTATCAACTACTGGGAGAGCAAGGACCGGTCAGACCGCCGGCTGCTGTTTCAGCTCAACAGCTACCTTCAGGCGATCGACGCGCGCACCGGCAAATCGATCCTCGAGTTCGGCAAGGACGGCGCCGTCAATTTGAGGGAAGGCCTCGGGCGCGACCCGGCGACCATCGTCAAGACGCAGTCGTCGACGCCCGGCAAGGTGTTCGAGAACCTGATCATTCTGGGATCGGCCGCGGGTGAAAACTACATGGCGCCCGCAGGCGATCTGCGCGCGTTCGACGTCGTCACCGGCAAGCTCGTGTGGCAGTTCCACACGATTCCGCATCCCGGCGAATTCGGATACGACACCTGGCCGCCCGATGCGTATAAGTACATCGGAGGCGTCAATACCTGGGGAGAGATTACCGTCGACCCCGTGCGTGGGATCGCGTACTTCCCGCTGGGTTCTCCTACCTACGATTTTTACGGCGCCGATCGTCACGGCGCCAACCTGTTCGGCACGTCGCTCCTGGCGCTGAACGCGCGAACCGGAAAGCGCATGTGGCATTTCCAGATGGTGCACCACGACCTCTGGGACTACGACAACGTGGCCGCGCCGCAGTTGACGACGATTCAGCGCAACGGCAAGACCATCGACGTCGTGGCGCAGGCCGGCAAGACAGGCTTCATGTATGTCTTCGATCGCGTGACCGGAGAGTCGATGTTTCCGATCGAAGAACGGCGCGTCCCGCCCAGTGAGATTCCGGGCGAGCAGGCGTGGCCGACGCAGCCGTTCCCGACAGCGCCGCCGCCCTTCGCGAATCAAACGCTGACGGTGAACGACATCAACCCGTACATCCTGACGCCCGAACAGCGCGAGACGTGGAAGAAGCGAATTGCGAACGCCGCCAATGCCGGTCTCTTCACTCCGCCCTCGCTGCGCGACACCGTGTCGATTCCGGGTGCGCAAGGCGGCGCGAACTGGGGTACGACGGCAGCGGATCCATCAAAAGGGATCGTCTACGTGCTGAGCATCAACGTTCCGTCGATTTACAAGTTGAGCACCGAGGCTACCGGTCCCTGGCAGAGGCGGTCCGGCGACGCCCGAAACCATCGCGCGCGGACGGACGCTCTATCAGGAGAAGTGCGAAGCCTGTCATGGTCCGGAGTTGCGAGGTGATGGCAACTATCCGTCGCTCGTCGATATCACGCTGCGCGTCGGACCGGAGACGCTGCGCGAAGTCATCACGGGCGGCAGGCCGGGCATGCCGTCGAACAACGACCTGACGCAGCCAGATCTCGCGGCGCTCATCGCGTTTCTGGGAAGCACCAATCCGGCGACGGGCCGTGGCCGCGGAGCCGGGCCGGCGCCAGGCGCAGGCGGCGGACCTGTGGTCGCATCGGGCGGAGCGCCCGGTGGTCGCACCGTTCCTTCCGGTCGCGCCGGCGGCATGGTGGGGCCCGACTATCCCAAGGGTGTGAAGGTTCCGGAAGTGCGGATGTACACCGGCTACGGCATGGACGGGACGATCGTGAAGCCGCCGTACTCGACGCTGTCGGCCTACGATCTCAATACAGGTACGATCAAGTGGCAGATCCCCGCCGGCGGCGACGACGTGCGCGCGGTGGCGGCGGGCGGCAAGGACACCGGCTTCATCAGCCAGCGGACGGGCATCATCACGACCTCGTCGGGCCTGCTGTTCCACGCCGGCGGTGACGCGCATGCTCCGCGTCTACGACTCGGAAACCGGGCGAGTGATCTGGAGCGCGGAGCTGCCCTCGGGCTCGCGCGGCATTCCGGCGATGTACGAAGTGAACGGCCGGCAGTTTTTCGTCGTGAACGCGACGTCAGCGACCGAAGCGGGCAGCCGTGCCATGAAGCCCGGCACGCCGCGGACCAGAGGGTACGTCGCGTTTGCGTTGCCCGCAGGACAGTAAGGGAGACCATGCTCAATTACATCGAAGGCAGTTGGCGGGAATCGGCCGCGACCGAGCGGATTCCGGTGATCAACCCGGCGACATTGGAAGAGATCGGGCGGACACCGCTGTCGCCGGCGAGCGAAGTCGATCAGGCGGCGATGGCAGCGGCCAGGGCGTTTCCAGCCTGGCGCCGCACGCCGGTCACCGAGCGCGTGCAGTACCTCTTCAAGCTGAAGGGGCTGCTCGAAAACGAGTTCGAGGACATCTCGCGGACGATTACCGTCGAGTGCGGCAAGACGCTCGCGGAGGCCCGCGGCGAGATGCGGCGTGCGATCGAAAACGTCGAAGTCGCGTGCGGAACGCCCATCCTGATTCAGGGCTACAACTCCGAGGACATCGCGGTCGGCATCGACGAGATCATGGTGCGCCAGCCCCTTGGCGTCTGTGCGATCGTCGCGCCGTTCAATTTCCCCGGGATGATTCCGTTCTGGTTCCTCCCCTACGCGATGGCGTGCGGCAACACGGTGGTGATGAAGCCGTCCGAGCGCGTGCCGCTGACGATGCAGAAGGTCATGAAGCTGATCGACGCGATCGGGCTGCCGGCCGGCGTCGTGAATCTGGTGAACGGCGGGCGTGAGGTCGTCAATGCGTTGCTCGACCATCCGGTCATCCGCTCGATCAGCTTCGTCGGATCGAGCGCCGTGGCCAGGCAGGTCTACGCGCGCGCGGCGGCCGCCGGCAAACGCGCGCAGTGTCAGGGCGGCGCCAAGAATCCGGTCGTGGTGTTGCCCGACGCGGATGTGTCGGCTGCGTCGGATGTCATCGCCGACAGCGCGTTCGGTTGCGCCGGGCAGCGGTGCCTGGCCACGTCGCTGGCCATCACCGTCGGCGAGGCGACACGGCCCTTCAACGAGGCCATCCAGGAGAAGGCGCGCGACTCGCGTCACCGGATACGGGCTGGAGGAAGGCGTGCAGATGGGGCCGGTGATCTCGCCGGAAAGCCGGCAGCGGATCGCCGGCTTGATCGAGAAGGCGATCGCCGAGGGCGCGCGCGCCGTCGTCGACGGCCGCAACCCCGATATTCCGAAGTATCAGAAGGGGAATTTCATCCGCCCGACGATCCTCGACGATCTGCCGTTTTCGAGCGGCATCACCAGGACGGAGATCTTCGGACCGGTGCTCTCGATGCACCACGTGAACACGATTGACGAGGCCATCGCGCTCGTCAACACGGGCGCCTACGGCAATCAGGCGTGCCTCTTCACGACGAGCGGCGCGTCGGCCCGGAAGTTCCGGCACGAAGCCGAGGTCGGCAACATCGGCGTCAACATCGCCGTCGCCGCGCCGATGGCGTTCTTCCCGTTCAGCGGCGCGCGCGAAAGCTTCTTCGGCGATCTGCACGGCCAGGGGCGCGACGCGATCGAGTTCTTCACACAGGAAAAGGTCATCGTCGAGCGGTGGCCGCAGCAGTGGACCCGCAGGTTCTAGCCCAATGTCGTCACAAACCTCCATCCTGAAACGGCGGCCGGGTGTCAGAGCGCCCGCCGCTACGTCCGACTATCTGCTGCGTCAGGCGATTCTCAAGCTGCTGGCTGTCAAGGACTCCGACATCCGGTTGTTGACGCTCGAGCAGTGCCGTGATGCCGTCGACAAGAGCCTGCACGCGGGCGGCGCGTTTTCGGCGACGATCCCGCTCGTCACGCTGTTCTACGGCGGGTTCATCGACGTCGACGTCGCCGATCCGACGCGGCGCGGACAGGATCTGTTCGTGCTCAGCAAGGGGCACGCGGTCGCCGCGCTCGCGTCGATCTACGCCGAGCTCGGCTACTTCGACCGCTCGGTGCTGGCGAACTCGCGGTCGTACAGCAGCATCCTGAACGGCCATCCCGGGCCGATCCTCCCCGGAATCCAGATTGCGACCGGGCCGATGGGCCAGGGCCTGTCGGTCGCGCAGGGCTTCGCGATTGCCGGACGCATGTCGCCGCGATTCGACAGCTACGTGGTGTGCGGCGACGGCGAGCTTCAGGAGGGCCCGATCTGGGAAGCCGTGATGTTCGCCGGCCAGAAGCACCTCGACAATCTGTGCGTCATGGTCGATCGCAACAACGGCCAGCTCGACATGGCGAACCGGATGATTTTCCCCATGCCCGAGCTGGAGGCGGTGTTCGCCTCGTTCAACTGGGAAGTCGCGAGCGTCGATGCGACGCAGTACGACGGCATGTATGCGGCGCTCGAGCGGTTCCGCTTCGGGCCGCGCAACGGCAGGCCGACGGCGATCATCTGCCACGGGATGAAGGGACACGGCGCGCTGTCGGATTTTCTGAACAAGCACAAGGTGACCGTGCCCGACCGGCTGATCGAGCAGGAGATGTCGCTGCAGAAGGAGCAGCGGCAGAGCCGGGTCGACGAGTTCGCGAGCTTCTACGACGGTCTTGCCGGCCAGGCGGGCGGCGGCGAGCTGCAGGCGACGCTGGTGGAGCTTGCGGCCGAGATGCGCCTCGATTTGCGCAAGTCGTCTTCGGGCCCGCTGTCGCTGTCCCAGGTGCTCGGCCCGGTGGTGACCACCCGCGTGCCTCCGCGCGACAAGCGCATTCAGTACGACGCCGCGCAATTGCCGAAGATCGATCGATCGAAGGAATACGCGGCGAGCGATATCGTGACATCGGCGATGAAGGTATTCGCGCGCGACGCGAGGATCGTCAGCATCGACGCCGATCTGGCGACCACGAGCGGCCTCGAGGCGGGCGTGGCCGCCGTCGACCAGCGACGGGCGCTGAACGTCGGCGTCGCCGAAGCGAACATGATGAACATCGGCGAGGCCTTCGCCGCGCTGGGGTACAACACCTGGATCAGCACGTTCTGCCCGTTCTACGACTGGAAGGTGCTGCGCCGCATCGCCGTCGGACATCAGGAGCGGCACGAGGCCATCGACGCACCCGACGGATGGCTGAGCGAAGGGCACGGCCTCGATCTGACGATGCTCGCGACGGCGGCGAACTTCGAGACACGCACGAACGGCGCGACCCACATGGGGAACGACGACTCGACGACGTTCGACGCCGTGGCCCATCTCAGAATCATCGACGTCTCGTGCCCGCAGCAGATGCTGGCGGTGATGCGGTGGATCATGGACGGCAACCGCGGCATGCTGTACGTGCGCGTGATGCGCACGCCGTCCGCGGTTCTCTACGGCGCGGACTATACCTTCGAGTTCGGCAAGGGCTGTTTCGTCCACGGCGACAAGAACGCCGATGCGTTCATCGTGGCGAGCGGACGCGGCGTGCACGAAGCGATCGCGGCGGCGCGTCAGCTGGCGGAGCAGGGGATCGCGGCCGCGGTCGTGGATCTGCCGTCGATCGACGCGGCATTGCTGACCGAGCTCTGCTCGTCGGGAAAGCTCGTGTGTGTGGCCGAGCAGAACAACGGGTACATTCTCGAGAACCTCCAGAAGGTCGCCTTCGACGAGCGCCGGCGATCTGGCCCGAATCTCCTTCAGAAGGTGCTCGCCATCAACACGCTGGGCCCCGACGGCCGGCCGCACTTCATTCACTCGGGCACGTATGAAGAGCTGGTCGAAGCCTTCGGCCTGACCCCCGCAAAGATCGCCGCGGCCGTGGCCGGCGCGCTGAAGAGTTGAGGATTCCATGACCGTTCCTGCCATTCACGAAGACGACGCCGAAGATCTGGGCCTGCCGGGACGCCATCTTCGCTGGCTCGTCGCGAAAAACGCGGTGAACGCGAAGAACTGCTCGGCGTGCGTCATCCGCGTCGCGCCGGGCGAGAAGGTGAGGCCCGCGCACTCGCATCCGAACGGCGAGGAAGTGATCTACATCATCACGGGCTCGGGCCGCGTGCTGGTCGCGGGCGAAGTGCGTCCCGTCAGACAGGGCATGGCGGTGCTGTTTCCGCAGGGCGCGGTGCACATGCTCCACAACACCGGCACCGAAGAGATGAAGGTGGTGTGCTTCTTCGCGCCCCCGACGGGGCTCGAGAACTATCAGATGCACGAGGGTGTGGACTTTCCCGACTGACGCGGGACACGGGAAACCTGAAACTAAAAACTAGAATCTAGAAACTAGAATCTAAAAACTGAAAACTGAAAACTGAAAACTGATAACTACGACTCAAGGACTATTCCAGTTTTGGCCTGAAGGACAAGATCGCCATCGTTACCGGAGCGTCGCAGGGTATCGGCAGGGCCATCGCGGTGGGGCTGGCCCAGGCCGGCGCGCACGTGGTGCTGGCGAAGCACCCTGAGGGACGGCAGAACGAGATCAAATCGGTCCAGGCCGAGATCGAAGCCCTGGGCCGCAAGGCGCCGATCGTGATGGTGGACGTCAACAAGGTGGACCAGGTACGGTCGATGATCGACGAGACCGTCCGGCTCCTTGGCAGGGTCGACATCCTCGTGAACAACGCCTCGTGGACCGGTACCGGCCCGGCGCTCGACGTCACCGAGGACGAATACGACAAGACGCTGACCGCGTCGTTGAAGAGCGTGTTCTTCGCGTGCCAGGCGGCGGCGCGCGTGATGATTCCGCAGGGCAGCGGCAAGATCATCAACATCGGGTCGAACTTCGGTGAAATCGCGTTCAACGGTCGCGCCGTGTACGCGGCGGCGAAAGCCGGCGTGCACCATCTGTCACGCGCGCTGTCGCTCGAGTGGGCGAAGTCGGGCGTCATCGTCAACGTAGTTGCGCCGTGCATCACCGAGACCGACTCGCGCAAAGTGATTCTCGAGCGGCCCGGCTACAAGGAATGGGTCGGCACCCAGATTCCCAGAGGGCGCTGGAATCAGCCCGACGACCTCGTCGGCGCCGTGCTGTTCCTCTCGAGCGATCTCTCGGACATGGTCGTCGGCCACGTGCTGATGGTGGATGGAGGATGGACCATTCACTGAGTCGCGAGGCGCGAGTCGGAAGTCGTAGGGCGCAAGGCGCGTGCCACCTTTTGCCCTACGACTCGACTTGCGCCTCCCGACTGCCGACTTTCGCCTTCCGACTTAGTTCGTCGTCGCCTGGACCGCGCCGATTCCCTTGTAGTTGAACTTCTGCAGACGCTTGCCTTCGTAGGTTTCCACCGTGTAGATGTTCCCCTTCGAATCGAGCGAGATGTTGTGCACGGCGTAGAACTGGCCGGGCATCCGTCCGCCGTTGCCGAAGTGGCTGATGACCTGCAGCGGCTCGCGCAGCATCGTCCATACCCGATGGTTCGCGCCGTCGGCGATGAACGCGTGACGCTGGGCGGCGTCGCGTGAGAACCCGATGTCGAATACCGCGCCGTCGCCGAGCGTGCTCTTGGCGATCTGCGCTTCCTTGACGAACGTCCCATCCTTGCGGAACACCTGAATGCGGTCGTTCGCGCGATCGCAGACATACACCAGCCCGTCGTTGGCGATCTGCGCGCAATGCACCGTTCGGAACACCTGCGGGATGGGCGCCGCCGGGTCGTACGGGCCGGGATCGGCGTCATCCGGCTTCTTGCCGTACCGCGCCCCAGTGCCGCTTGTAGGCGCCGGTGTCGGCGTCGAAGACGATCACGCGCCGGTTGCCGTACCCGTCGGCCACGTACACCTCGTTCGCGGCCATATCGACTTCCGCTTCCGCGGCGCGGTTGAGGTTGGCCGTGTCCGTGTTGCCCTTGCTCTGACCTTCGTGTCCGATCTGCAGCAGGAATTTCCCCTGCCGCGTGAACTTGAGCATTTGATGGCCCTGGTTGGTCGGCAGCCACACGTTGTCCTTGCCGTCGATCGTGATGCCGTGCATTGACGCGGGCCACTGATAGCCCGGCCCCGGCCCGCCCCACGACGACACGAGGTTGCCGGCCGGATCGAACTCGAGCACCGGCGGGGCCACGTCGCAGCAGAGGTCGGAAATCTTCCGCTTGTCGCCCGGCTGCGGCGGCGGTGATCCACCCGGCTGCTGCATGCCGTTGGTGCCCGCCACCATGCCGGCTTCCTTCGGCGCGACGTTGCCGCGATGCGTAATCCAGACGTGATCGCGCGCATCGATGCTGAGGCCGACGACCGATCCCATCACCCAGTTGTTCGGCAGCGGCTTGGGCCACATCGGATCGACCTGGTACACCGGCGCCTGCACGGTGCCGCGCGTCTGCGCCAAGGGTGGCCATCTGCAGGGCGTACTGGGCCACCGCCAGCACGGCGATCGCCGCGACGAACGTGATGCCGGTCTTGTATTGACGTTTCATGTTGCTCCTTTTACGGTTGGCCAGTCCGAGTCCGCCATTCGATATCGCCACGGCACGCACCGGGGCGGCCGAGGCGCCGCGCCATTTGACGGGCAGCACGCTGACAGTAAACGAATGATACGGCGCCGGGATCTCGTGAAGATTGCACATGTTCTCGAGATGGTAATACTCGCGCTCGCGCATGACGCGGTGCGCCTCCCAGAATTTCTTCCGCTCGAACATCTTGGCCACGGGCGGATCGAAGCCGATGGCATCGATGCCCATCACCTTGACGCCACGATCGAGGATGTAGTGCACCGATTCCTTGGTCATGCCGGGATGATCGGTGAGATACGCCTTGTCGAGCCGCTCTTTGGCCGCATCGGTGCGCAGCAGCACGATATCGCGTTCCTTGATCCGGTAGCCGCCCAGCTTCTTCTCGGCTTCCTCGATGTCGGGGACCGTGATCTCGTCGCCCGCCCCCTTGTGCGTCAGGTCGAGCACCACGCCATCGCCGTAGCAGTACTCAATCGGAATCCCTTCGGCTCGAGGTGCTGTGGGATTGACGTGCCCCCACGAATCGATGTGCGTCCCGATGTGGTCGCCAGTGACGATCATGCAGTGGTTGGTAATCTCGGTAATCCCGAACTTGTCGGTCCCCACGCTCTGCGCCATCTGGCTGTAGGTTTCCATCTCGACGATGACCGGCTTGGCGACGTTCGGGTAGGTCATCATCCCCTGGAATACTTCCATGCTGAGATCAATCAATCGGGCCATATCTGAAACCGCATTGCCATATTCTCAATTGACGATTGCCGTATCGATTGACGATTGGCAATCGACAATGGGTGCAACTCCTATTTGCCTTCCCACCCTCCATCCACATGGATGGACTGCCCGGTCAGGTAGCTCGCCTCGTCGGACGCGACGAACGACACGACCGTCCCGATTTCGCGCGGCTGACCCGCACGGCCCAGGGAAATCTGCGCGAGCACGATCGGGAGGATGTCGGGGCTCTTCATGACCCACGCGGTCATGTCCGTGTCGATGAGACCAGGATGCACGCAATTGACGCGGATGCCCTGCGGCGTCATCTCGGCCGACATGTTGCGGGTGAGCGCCTCGAGGCCGAGCTTGGTCGGCGCGTAGTGCGTGCGGCCGGGGAGCACCTTGGCGGCCTGAATCGATCCGATGTGCACGATGCTGCCCTTGCGCTTCTCGGCGAGCGCCCGGCGGCAGAAGACCTGCGAGCACATCCATGCGCCCCTGAGGTTGATGTCCACCAGTTGCGTCCACTGGTCGTCGGTCAGCTCGAGGAACGGCACGATCGTTTCGATGCCGGCGTTGTTGACCAGGATGTCGATGCCGCCCAGCTCTCTCCACGCCTTGTCGACCATCGCTTCGACGTCGGCCCGCTTCGCGACGTCACCCTGGACGACGATCGCCTTGCGGCCCTTGGCCTGCAGACTCTTCGCGACCTCTTCCGCCTGTTTCGAGCTGTGCACGTAGTTGACGGCGACATCCGCGCCTTCGTCGGCGAAGACTTCGGCGATCCCCCGGCCTATGCCGCGGCTCGCACCGGTGACGAGCGCTTTCTTGCCCTTGAGTCTCATTGTTTCCGCGCTTTCCTTGTGATGGTGGAGAGTGTTTGTCGGTCGGCTGCGCTTCCAGGCGCCCGATGGGAGGGGCGCCCGGAAGGGCTTCCGATGGCTCAGGTGCGGAGCGAGTACCCGAGAGATTGCAAGTACTTCTTGCTGATTTCGGCGGTCTGCCTCGGCGTATAGGGCATGTTCTGCGATCCGTCGAGCTCGTGCATGATGTTCGCGTTCGGGTTCGCCTTCTCCATGGTCTCGAGCACCGACTTCACATCGACCTTGCCCTCGCCGAGCGGGCAGTAGCCGCCCATGTGTTCCCAGCCTTTGAAATCCTTGAGGTGCATGTGGTCGATGATCTTCGCGAAGTCCTTGACCATCTGAGCGGCGTCGGTGCCGCCCTTCTGCGCCTGGCCGATGTCGGGCGCGAAGTGCATGTACCGGGTGTCGATGGCATTCAGGACGTCATAGGTCTCTTCGCGTGTCTCGACCACGGTGCCCGTGTGCTGGTGCAGTCCCGTGCGCAGGCCCAGGTCGGTGACGGCCTTGCCGTACTCGTTGAGCGCCGCGATGATGTTGGCTTTGTGCTCGGCGAAGACATAACCGGTCCGGGGCCCGTTGGGCGACTGCACGAGATAGCTGCCGCCGTACTTCTTCAGGATCTTCGCGTAGCGCTGCAGCATCTCGATCTGCGATTTCCGCTGTGAGGGATCGGTCAGATTGACCGTGACGAACGCCGAGCGGAGTGGAATCGGATACTTCTCGAGCAGCGGGCCGAGCGTGCCTTTCGTGTCCCAGTCCTCGAGAACGGACGCGAAGGTCTCGAACGAGTAGTACCCGAGCTCGCTGCAGTCCTTGAGCGCGGGTTCGAGATTCTCGGGCGTGCGCGGCACCGCGCCGAAGATCAGCATGGTGATGCCGATTTTCAGCCGCTTCTGCGCCTGCGCTTCCGGTAACGCCGGAAGGGCCGCCGCCCCGATGCCGGCAAGGACCGTCTTGGTGAACGTGCGACGATTCATGGCCACAATTCCTTTCGATGTCGCGAGATCCGGATAGATCTCGCGCGATTCTAGAGAGGCGTCACGTTCCGAGTCAAGGCACCACCGAATCGTGAAACCATCGGCTTTAACGGTAAAGTCAGGTTATCAGAAATAGGGCGCCAACCACGCTATGCTGTTCTCCTCGATGAACACCGTTGGGCAGGGTACAGACGAGGGATATCTGACGCGCGACGAGATAGATAGTGTCGCGCGCGAAGGTCTGGCGGGGCTCCCGGTCGACGGCCGCCGCGTGCTCGTCATCATCCCCGACGGCACGCGCACGATGCCGATGCCGCTGATGTTCGAGCTCCTCGAACGCGAGCTCGGACCTCGAGTCGCCGCGCTCGACTACCTGGTCGCGCTGGGCACGCATTCGCCGATGGATGATGCGCAGTTGACCGCGCTCGTCGGGCGTCCGGTCGTGAACGGTCGTTGCGGCAGCCGCCGCATCATGAATCATCGCTGGGACGACCCCGCGACGTTCGCCAATCTCGGCGTGATTCCCGCGCGGGATGTCGAAGCGATCACGGAGGGCCGGTTGCGCGCGGACGTGCCGGTCGCGCTCAATCGCCTGGCGACCGAGTACGAGCACATCCTCATCTGCGGGCCTGTGTTCCCCCACGAGGTGGCCGGCTTCTCGGGCGGCACGAAATACCTGTTCCCGGGCATCGCGGCGCCGGACATCATTCACTTCACTCACTGGCTCGGGGCCCTCGTCACATCCTACGAGCTCATCGGCAAGATCGAGACGGCCGTGCGCCGCGTGATCGATCGCGCGGCGTCGCTCGTGCGGACGCCGACTCTCGCTCGTCGCGCTCGTCGTGACGCATCACGGCGTCGCGGGCATGTTCTGCGGCGACGTGCACGAGGCGTGGCGGCGCGCCGCCGCCCTCTCGTCACGGCGTCACATCGTGTGGGTCGACGAGCCGTACGACCGCGTGCTCGCGATCATGCCGGCGATGTACGACGACCTGTGGACCGCCGCGAAGGGCACGTACAAGAGCGAGCCGGTCGTGGCCGACGGCGGCGAAGTGATCATCTACGCGCCGCACGTCACGGAAGTCAGCCGCGTGCACGGCCGCGTCATCGAAGAGGTCGGGTATCACTGCCGCGACTACTTCCTGGGCCAGTGGGAGCGGTTTCGCCGGTACCCTGGCGGGATTCTGGCGCACTCGACGCACGTCAAAGGCCTGGGCACGTACGACGCGCCGCGCGACGTCGAAACGCCGCGCATGCAGGTGACGCTGGCGACCGGCATTCCCGAAGACCGCTGCCGCCTCGTGAACCTCGGCTACAAGGATCACGCGAAGGTCGATGCGCGCGATTTCGAAGGCGACCCGAAGACGCTCGTCATTCCGCGCGCTGGCGAAATGTTGTACCGAATTCGCAATTAAATGGCTCCGGGAGCTATTTCAAGAATCCTTCCGGCACGGTTTTAGAAATAGCTGCCGGAGTGATTATTGGAGCACTGATGTACAAGATCGGCGTTGTGGGTCTGGGCGTGATGGGCGCGAACCTCGCGCGCAACATCGCGAGCCGGGGATTTGCCGTCGCGGGGTACGACCTCGACGCGGCGAAAACGCACGCGTTTGCCGCGGGGCATTCGACGGACTCGACCGGGGGGCAGGGCCCGGACGATCGAAGATCGGCAGCGCGGATGCGCCCGATCGCCTGATGGCCGTGCTCGAGCGGCCGCGGCGGGTGCTGATGATGGTGCCGGCCGGGGCGCCGGTGGACAGCGTCATCGCGCATCTGCGTCCGCATCTCGAGCGCGAAGACATCCTGATCGACGGCGGCAATTCGTTTTTTCGCGACACCGATCGCCGCGCCGACGACCTCGCGGCGGCGGGCTTTCGCTTCGTCGGCATGGGCGTCTCCGGCGGAGAAGAAGGCGCGCTTCTCGGGCCGTCGATGATGCCCGGCGGGCCGCGCGAGGCCTGGGACGCGCTCGCGCCCGTTCTGCGCGCGATGGCGGCGAAGGCGGAAGACGGCGAGCCGTGCGTGGCCTACATGGGCCCGAGGGGCGCCGGCCACTACGTGAAGATGATTCACAACGGCATCGAGTACGGCGACATGCAGCTCATCGCCGAGGTGTACGACGTGCTGAGCCGCGCGGCCGGCATGCCCGCTCGAGAGATTGCCGGCGTGTTCGCGGCGTGGAACGAGGGGGAGCTGAAGTCGTATCTCATCGAGATCACCGCGCGCGTGCTCGAGCGCGTGGACGAAGAGACCGGCCGCCCGCTCGTGGATCTCATCCTCGACGAAGCCCAGCAGAAGGGCACGGGGAAGTGGATGAGCCAGAACTCGTTCGACGTGGGCGCGCCGATTCCCACGGTGAACGCGGCGGTCGAAGCCCGGCTGCTCTCGTCGCTGAAGTCCGAGCGCGTGGCCGCGAGCGGCGTCCTGACCGGACCATCAGCTCAGGTGTGGGGCGGACTCAGCCGCGGCGATCGCCAGAAAGTGATCGAGTCGGCGCGTCAGGCGCTGTATGCGTCGAAGATCACGTCCTATGCGCAGGGGATGGCGCTGCTGCGGCTCGCCTCCGAGGAATACAAGTACAACATCGACCTGAGCGAGGTCGCGAAAATCTGGCGGGCCGGATGCATCATTCGCGCGGCCCTCCTGTCGGACATCCGCGACGCGTTCAGCCGTGACGCCCGGGCTGACGAACCTGATGCTCGACGAGCGCTTCGCGCGATCGCTGGCGCCGGGCCAGCAGGCGCTGCGGGAGGTTGTCCAGACGGCAGTGGCCGCCGGCATTCCCGTTCCGGCGTTGAGCTCGTCGCTGGCCTACTACGACGCGTACCGCAGCGCGCGGCTCCCGGCGAATCTCACCCAGGGGCAGCGCGATTTCTTTGGCGCGCACACCTACCGGCGCATCGATCGCGACGGCGTCTTTCACACCGATTGGACACACGCATGAGTGGCGGGCTGGATATACCTTCCAAGGGAGAGTGGGATTTTCTTTCGCTCGGGGCGCTGGTGCATCGCCTCGACTCGGGCATCTATCCCTTTCACAAGGCGACGTCGGTGGCCATTCATGTCAGCGGCGGCGAGTTCAACACGTCGGCCAACCTCGCCGACTGCTTCGGCCTGCGCACGGCCGTCGCCAGCGCCATCGTCGACTATCCCGTGGGCGACCTCATCGACGAGCGTGTGCGGGCGATGGGAGTTCGCCCGTTCTACAAACGGTTCAAACACGACGGGGCACGCGGCCCGAACATGGCGACGGTCTACAGCGATCGCGGCCACGGCGTGCGCGCGCCGGTGGTGTTCTACAACCGGAGCAACGAGGCGGCCGCGCTGCTGAAGCCGGGCGACTTCGACTGGAAGACGATCTTCGCGGGCGGCGTCCGCTGGTTCCACAGCGGCGGCATTTTCGCGGCGTTGTCGGAGACGACGGCCGAGCTCATCATCGAGGCCATGCAGGCGGCGAAGGCGAGCGGGGCGGTGGTGTCATTCGATTTGAACTATCGCGAGAAGCTGTGGAACGCGTCCGGCGGGTCGAAGCGCGCGCTCGACGTGATGTCGCGTATCGTAAAATACGTCGACGTCCTCGTCGGGAACGAAGAGGACCTCCAGAAAGGTCTCGGCATTCCGGGGCCGGAAGCGGCGGCACACTCGGGGCTCGACTCGAGCGCCTTTCTCGCGATGATCGACCGGGTGGTCTCGCGTCATCCTCAGATCAAGGTGCTCGCCACGACGCTGCGCGAGGTGCATTCGACCAGCCGCCATACGTGGAGCGCGGTGGCCTGGATGACGGGAAAGGCGTATGTCGCGCCCACCTGCGAGCTGGACGTGCACGACCGCGTCGGCGGCGGAGACGGGTTTGCGTCGGGGTTCTTCTACGGATTGATGACGGGCGAAACGCCGGAAGAGGCGCTCAAGCTTGGATGGGCGCACGGCGCGCTCGTCACGACCTACCCGGGCGATACCACCATGGCCAGGATCGATCAGGTGCGGGCGTTCGCCAGGGGCGGATCGGCGAGAATTCAGCGATAGCCGATAAGTAGGTAGTCCCGGCTTCAGCCGGGTCTGTCGAGTCCGAGTCGAGTCCGGCTTCAGCCGGACCTGAGAGGAGCGAGAGATGTCTGAGCAGAATCTCGTGAACCGGCGCGATTTCGTGAAGACCACCGGCGGAGTTGTCGCTGCCACGTCGCTCCTTGGCGCCGATGCGTTCGCGCAGACGCCTCCGGGACGCAGACGGTACGCCATCATCGGGACCGGCGAGCGTGCCACCGGCATGTGGGGAAGCCAGATTCGCGAGCGATACTCGGACGTCATCCAGTTCGTCGGCCTGTGCGACATCAACCCGAAGCGTGTCGAGAACTCGAAGGCCCTCATGGGCGTCGATTGTCCGACGTTCACGAATTTCGACGAGATGCTCGACAAGGCCAAGCCCGACGTCGTCATGGTGACGACCAGGGATTCGTTCCACAGCCAGTACATCGTCCGTGCGCTCGATCGCGGGTTCGACGTCATGACCGAAAAGCCGATGGTCATCGACGAGAAGCAGTGCCAGGCGGTGCTCGACGCCGAGAAGCGGAACAAGAAGAAGATCATCGTCACCTTCAACTACCGCTTCGCGCCGAAGCACCGGACGGTGAAGGAAGTCCTCATGTCCGGCGAGATCGGCCGGGTGCTGTCGGTGGACTTCGCCTGGTATCTCGACGTGTACCACGGCTCGGACTATTTCCGCCGCTGGCACGCGTACAAGAACGGTGGCGGCAGCCTGTGGGTACACAAGGCCACGCATCATTTCGATCTGATGAACTGGTGGCTCGGCGCCGATCCGGTTGAGGTCGTCGCCAACGGTCAGCTGCAGGTCTACGGGAAGAACGGCAACATCCGGGCAGACAACTGCCGCGTGTGTCCGCACAAGAAGGACTGCCGCTTCTATTACGACCTCACCACCAATCCGACGCGCATGAAGCTCTATGCCGATGCCGAGAGCGAGGACAAGTACTATCGCGACGCGTGCGTCTTCCGGCCCGATATCGACATCTACGACTCGATGCAGGCGATCGTGAAATACTCCAACGGCGCGACCATGGCCTACTCGCTCGACGCGCACATGCCGTTCGAGGGACTGCGGGTGGCGTTCAACGGCGAGTTCGGCCGTCTCGAGATGCGCGACTACGAGCGGCAGCCGTGGGAAGTGGCCACCGGGGAAGAGACCGAAATCTACGTGACCAAGAGCTTCGGCCTCCGCAAGCGGATTCCGGTCGCCACCGCGGAAGGCGGCCACGGCGGCGGCGACGATGTGATGCGCGACCAGATCTTCAAGCACACGTCGGCGCCCGAACACATGCGGCTGCCCGACTCGCGCGCCGGCGCCATGTCGTGCCTGACCGGCATCGCGGCGCGCAGGAGCATCGAAGAGAAGCGGGCGGTCAGGATCTCGGAGCTGGTGAGGCTGACCTAGGCTCCTCGCATTGCCACATTTTTGATTGACGATTGTCGATTGATTGTCGATTGGGAATCGTCAATCAAGAATTGGCAAGGTCAAGCAGTCCGAAATCGTCTATGTGATGAGGCCGTCTTGTGGGACGCGGTGAAAATCGCGCTGAGCTCGGAAGCTTCTGCATGTTGTGATTTGACGAGCGTGTCGGGGACAATTGACGTTGCCACGAGCAATTCAATCCAGAAGGCGGATTCATCAGCTTCCTCGAGCACAATACCGATCTTTGCGATGAATTCAGCGTGCGAACGTGCTTTGCACGCCGCGCGATAGTTGGCCGCGACCGAAGTTCCCGCGTCGAACAGTTGACCGCCGATTCGTCGAGCTTCGAACGTCGCGGGCAGTTCCCGGACGAGTCTCACGATGCTTTCAGCAAAACGGAAGGTTCGCGCCTTGAGTTGCTCTGCCTGCGTGCCCATGCCGCGTTCACTAAGCACGGCTTATGCCGGCGAATTCATCGCATCCAACCCTTCGAAATTGCGTTGAGTTTGCAATACAATCACCAATCGTCGATCCCCAATCCGCAATAAATGCGGCAATTGACAATTGAGAATATGGCAATGTTTTCCACACGCAGACTCGGCAAGTCGACGCTCGAACTGACGCCCATCGGGCTGGGCGCATGGGCGATTGGCGGAGCATGGCGGTTCGGCTGGGGGCATCAGGACGACGCCGAGTCGATCGCGACGATCAAGCGCGCCGTGGCGCTCGGGCTGAACTGGATCGATACGGCCGCCATCTATGGGCTCGGCCATTCCGAAGAGGTTGTCGGCCGGGCGCTCCAGGACGTCCCGCGAAGCGAACGCCCCTACGTGTTCACCAAGTGCAGCCTCGTGTGGGATGACGCGGGCGCGACCTCGCACAGCCTGCGTGCCCAGTCGATTCGACGGGAGGTCGAGCAGAGCCTGAAACGGTTACAGGTCGAGCGAATCGATCTCTATCAGATTCACTGGCCCAAATGGCCGGCCAGCCCCGAAGGGCACGATCCCGGCAACATCGAAGAAGCCTGGACGACGCTGACCCAGCTGAGAAACGAAGGGAAAGTGGCGTTCATCGGCGTGTCGAACTTCGACGTCAGTCAATTGAAGAGAATCTCGACCATCGAGACGCCGGCCAATCTTCAGCCGCCGTACTCGATGCTGCGCCCCGAGATCGAAAAAGAGATCCTGCCGTATTGCCTCGATCACAACATCGGCGTCATCCCGTACTCGCCGATGCAGTCCGGGCTCCTGACCGGCACGATGACCCGGGAGCGGTTTGCGTCGTTGCCCGAGGGCGACTGGCGCCGGAACGCCCGATGGTTCCAGGAGCCGATGTTCTCGAAGGCGCAGTTTCTGGTCGAGCACTTGAGGGCGATTGGCGAGAAGCACGGCCACAGGCCCGGCGAGGTGGCGATCGCCTGGACGCTGCGCCACCCGGCCATCACGGCCACGATCGTCGGCGCGCGCAAGCCGCAGCAGATTGACGAGCTGATCGGGGCGGCCACGTTCCGCCTGAGCGCGCGTGAGATCGAGCAGCTCGATGCCGCGGCGATTGAGTTCGAAGCGACGACGCAAAGCCGGTAAAAGAAAAACAAAACAGAAAAACAAAACAGAAGATCAGAAGATCAGAAGAATTCTTTTCAGGAAATTCCCTGATCCTTGATCTTCTAGTCTTCTGATCTTGTGTTCTGATCTTCGTGTCTTCGTGTCTTCGTGGTCGTGCCTTCGTGGTTACAGTTGTAACCCGAAGAACCGCTCGGCGTTCTTGTAGCAGATCTTCTCGACGAGTGCGCCCATCATTCCCTCGTCATCCGGCAGCTCGCCGTTCTCCATCTCCCGCCCCAGCAGATTGCACAGCACGCGGCGGAAGTATTCGTGCCGCGGGTATGACATGAACGAGCGCGAGTCCGTGAGCATGCCGACGAAGTGCGCCAGCAGGCCGTTGTTGGAGAGCGCGTTCATCTGCCACTCCATGGCTTCCTTCTGATCGAGGAACCACCAGCCGCTGCCGAACTGGATCTTGCCGGCGACGCTGCCGTCCTGGAAGTTGCCGATCATCGTCGCGAAGGCGTAGTTGTCGGCCGGGTTCAGGTTGTAGATCATCGTCTTCGGGAGCGCATTCTCCTGCTCCAGGCGATCGAGATACCGGCCGAGCGCGTCGACCTGCGGCAAGTCGCCGATCGAGTCGTAGCCGACGTCGCGGCCGAGCTTCTTCAAGCCCGCGCGTGTTCGCGTTGCGCCGCGCGCCGAGGTGCAGCTGCTTGGTCCAGCCCTTCTCGGCGTCGAGCCGGCCGAAGAACAGCATGAGGTACGAGGCGAACGCCTCGCGCTCGTCGGCCGTCGCAGGCGTGCCCGCGCGCGCCTTGTCGAAGATCGCCCTGGCCCGATCGTCGGTGCAGTCGGCCGCGTAGGCCTGGTCGAGGCCGTGGTCCGACAGCCGGCCGCCGAAATCGTGAAACGCCTGATGGCGCTTGCCGAGCGCGTCGAGCAGGTCCTGCAGCCGCGCGATGTGCACGTTCGCCGTCTTCGCGAGCCTGTCGATCCACGGGTTGAAGACCTCGGGCTGATGCGGATCCATGCACGCGGTCCGGGCGGAACGTCGGATAGATTCTGGTGGCCAGCCCCGACGCCGCGATCGCCTCGTGATAGGTGAGCGGATCCGCCGGATCGTCGGTCGTGCAGACGCGCCTTGACGCAGAACTTGCCGAGGATGCCCTTCGCGCTCAGTTGCGGTGTCTTCAACTTCTCGTTGGCGCGCTCCCAGACGCTCTGGGCGGTTTTCTCGTCCAGCAGGTCATCGATGCCGAAGTACCGCTTCAGTTCGAGGTGCGTCCAGTGGTACAGCGGATTGCGCAGGCACTGCGGCACCGTTCCCGCCCAGGCGAGGAACTTGTCGTACGGATCGGCGTTGCCCGTACAGAACCGTTCGTCGATCCCGCTGGCGCGCATGGCGCGCCACTTGTAGTGATCGCCTTCCAGCCAGATCTCGAAGAGGTTCGCGAACCGGCGATCCTCGGCGACATCTTTCGGGCGGCAGGTGACAGTGGTAGTCGATGATGGGTTGCGGCGCCGCGTAGGTGTGGAAGAGCCGCCGGGCCGCCTTCGTCTCGAGCAGGAAGTCGTCGTGTATGAAACTCATTGGTTCCGCTTTACAGGAGATCAGGAGATCAGGAGTTTTGTTTTTTTGAAGAAATACCTCCTAATCTCCTGATCTCCTGTTCAAGACACAAAGCTTGTCGGCAGAATTCGATTGTCTTGGCGATCTCCGCCATGCGATCCGATCCGGCGGGCACGGGATATTCGAACTCGATCGTCGCCTGAATCGGCCACTTGTTGTCGCGGATCAGCCGGAGCACTTCCGCGATCGGCGTGTCGCCCTGTCCGAACGGCGTGGTGGCGCCTTCGTGCATCTTGCGATCCTTGACGTGCACGTGCGTGATGCGCGCGTGGTGCTGCTTGAGGAACGGAACGGGTGACGTGTTGTTGCCGGCGACGAAGTGGCCGATGTCCAGATTCGCGCCAGTTGAACTTCGCCTGCGCGAACGCAGCCTCCCAGTGCGCGGGTGTCGTCGCCGCGTGGCCGTGATAACCCGACCATCATCTTGTGCTTGTCGGCGAACCGGCCGATGCGCTCGGTGTGCGCGGCGTCGATCTCGCACGAGATCGCGCGGGCGCCCGAGCGTTTTCGCCAGGTTGAAGCAGTAGTCCACTTCCGCGTCCGCCATCGCGTAAATGCCGTCGTACTTGACGATCTCGATCAGCACGCCGGCGCTCTCGTACTTCTTGCGGAACGCCGCGGCGCGATCGACCTGCACGGACGTGCGCCACTTCGTCATCTCGTCTGGCGTGGCTTTCCGGCCGTTCGACCCGGGCGAACCCAGGAACGCCTCGACCGGCTGCGATCGCAGCTCGAGCGCGTTGACGTTCAGCGTGAGGCACCGGCTGAGCACCTCGTCGGGGTCCATCTCGCGCCCTCCGAAGTTGTAGGGCACGTTCAGCCCCACCTGTACGCCGGCGAACTTCGAGTTCGGTTTCCGGAGTCGCCTGCGCGGCCAGCCGTGCCGGCAGCAACCGCCGCCGGGACCAGCGCCATCGCCAGTCCGCCAAGCTCGCGACGTGTCAGGTGCATAACGCCCCCTTCTGCTATTCTACTTTTCACTTTCCACTTTCTACTTTCCATTTCACCCGCGTCAGTATAATCCGCTGATGCTTCCACGTCTTCGCGCGATTCTGCTCTTTGTCGTTGCGGCCGTGGCTGTCGGCTACGCCGCGCAGGTCGGGACTTCCTGGCCGCCGGGCTCCAGCGGGTGTCGGAAGACTCGCCGCCGTTGTCACCCGCCGAAGCGCTCAAGCGGTTTTCCATGCCGCCCGGCTATCGCGTCGAACTGGTGGCCAGCGAGCCGCTGGTGCAGGACCCGGTGATGATCGACTGGGACGGCGAGGGCCGCATGTGGGTCGTCGAGATGCCGGGCTACATGCCCGACATCAACGCGAAGGGCGAGCACGATCCCATCGGGAAGATCGTCGTCCTCGAAGACACGAACAACGACGGGCGCATGGACAAGCGGACCGTGTTTCAGGACGGTCTGGTTCTTGCGCGGTGGCTGAAAGTGCTCGGCCGCGGCGTGCTCGTCGCGGAACCGCCGAATCTCTGGCTGTTCGAGGACACCAACGGCGACCTTCGCGCCGATCGCCGCGAGCTCGTCACCAAGGAGTACGGCCGCCGCGAAGGCAACGTCGAGCACAACGCCAACAGCCTGCTCTGGGCGCTCGACAACAACATCTACACCTCCGAGATCGACATCGACCTGCGGCTCAAGAACGGCAAGTTCGAGGTGCGCAGGACGCTCTCACGCGGGCAGTGGGGCATCACGCAGGACGACGCGGGACGGATTTTCAGAAACACGAACGAGTCGGCGCTGCACGTCGACCTGGTGCCCGCGCGCTACTACATGCGCCATCCGAACCTCGTTCGCACGCGCGGGAGCTACGAGTCGCTCAACGGTCCGAACGGCGAGCTGAACGACGTGTGGCCGATCCGTCCGACGCGCGGCGTCAACCGCGGCTATCAGTACGGGATTCTGAGAGACGACGGAACGCTCGCGAAGTACACGTCGGTGTGCACGCCGATGGTGTATCGCGGCGACCGGCTGCCGTCGGAGCTCTACGGCAACCTCTTCGTCGTCGATCCGACCGTGAATCTCGTCAGCCGCATCATTCTCGCGGATGGCAAGGACGGCCTGACGGCGGCCAAGGCCTATCGAGAAGTGCGCGGAGAGTTCCTTGCCTCGACCGACGAGCGATTCCGTCCCGTCAACCTGTCGCTCGCCCCGGACGGCACGCTGTATGTCGTCGACATGTACCGCGGCATCATTCAGCACAAGGGCTACATGACCGAGTACCTGCGCGACTACGTGCAGACGCACGAGATGGCGCAGCCGAACTCGCGCGGACGCATCTATCGCATCATGCACGACAGCTCGAAGCGAGACACGACGCCGCTGCCGATGCGCTCCACGCCGGCGCAGCTCGTGTCGATGCTGGCGCATCCCAACGGCTGGCGCCGCGACATGGCGCAGCAGCTGCTCGTCGAACGTGGAGACACGTCGGTCGTCCCGGCGCTGCGGAAGATGGCATCGAGCGCCGCCGACGTTCGGACGCGGCTCCATGCGTTGTGGACGCTCGACGGGCTCGACGCCATCGAGCCTGGCGACGTCATGTCGGCGCTCTCTCACGCGAACAGAGACGTGCGGGTATCCGGGCTCCGGCTTGCAGAGCGCTGGCTGGGCCAGGCGAATCATCCGCTGCAGGGCGCGGTGCTGAAGCGGCTCGACGACAACGACTGGGCCGTTCGGCGTCAACTCGCTGCCACGCTCGGCGAGTTGCCGGCGCAATCGAAGGAGCCGGCGATCGCCACCATCCTCGAGCGGCACGGCGACGACCCGATTACCGTCGACGCGGCGCTGAGCGGTCTGAATGGCAGCGAGCTGGTGGTGCTCGATCGATTGCTGCAGGGCACATCGGAAACGCCGCAGCGCGCCGCGGCCATCACGATGCTCGCGGCCACGATCGTGAAGGCGGCCGACGACGCCCCGGTGCAGGCATTGATGCAGCGGGTGGCCGAAACGGCACGCGCGCCCTGGCAGCGCGCCGCGCTCTTGCGCGGTGCGGAAGTCTCGCTGCTCGGCGCGACGATGCCGGGTAATCCAGGTCGGGGCGCTGGCGATCCGAACACGCCGTGCGAGACGTGTCCCGGCGGACGTGGTGGACCCGGTGGCGCGCGCGCATTTCCGGGTGCGCTCGAAGGCGCCGACCCGCCGGCTCCGCCGTCGCGCGCGGGAGGTCCGTTTGTGATGCTCGCGTCCGAACCCGCGCTCGTTGCGGTCGCGGCGCAGCCCGGCGAGCTCGGCGATCGCGCCGCGAAGGTGCTGGCGCGCGTGGGATGGCCGGGCAAGCCCGGCATGGCGGCCGCCGCACCGCTGAGCGCGGCGGATCAGACGCGGTTCGCGGCCGGGCAGGAGCTGTACAAGAACCTGTGCGAAGGATGCCACGGCGCCGATGGGCGCGAGCAGCCTGGCGCCACGCCCAACATCGCCGGCGCTCCCAACGTAATTGGCGATCCGGGCATTCCGATTCGCATTCTTCTGCACGGCAAGGAAGGGGCCGTCGGCCTCATGCCCGCGCATGGAGAGTCGATGAGCGATGCGGAAATCGCAGCCGTATTGACCTACCTGCGCCGCGCGTGGGGCCAAACGGCGTCGCCGATCGATGCCGCGTCGGTGCAGCAGATCCGCGCGGCGACGGCAGGACGCACCCGCGCCTGGACGCCGCGCGGAACTCGGACAGATCAAGTGTGAGGCGGGCCTCCGCGTAGGCATCATCGGCACGGGCGCGATTGCGGGCATGCACGCGCGCGCGTACAAGAACATCGGCTACACCATCCGCGCGTGCACCAACGTGACACAGGACAAGGGCCGCCGCTTCGCCGACGAGCACGGCGCGGAGTTCGTCGAGCGGTATGAAGATCTCTGCCGCCATCCCGATGTCGAGTTCGTCGATGTGTGCACGTTTCCGTCCATGCGCCTCGACGTCGTGCGGGCGTGTGCGGACAGCGGCAAGCCGGTACAGGTTCAAAAGCCCATCTCGACGACGCTCGAGACGGCAGGCGAGATGATCGAGGTCGCACGGGCCGCGGGTATCACGCTGGGAGTGGTCAGCCAGCACCGGTTCGATCGCGCCAGCATGTTTCTGTCGGCGGCGATTCGTGCGGGGCGCCTGGGCCGGCTGCTGCAGGCAGACGCCTACATCAAGTGGTGGCGCTCCGACGATTACTACGCGCGGCCGATCAAGGGAAGCTGGAAGACCGAAGGGGGTGGGGCGCTCATCACGCAGGCGATTCACCAGGTGGATCTGCTGTTGTGGTTTGCCGGTCCGGTTCGCGAGGTCTTCGGCATGTGGCAGCTTGGCGCCGCGCACGCGATCGAGTCGGAGGATCTCGTCAGCGCGACGCTTCGCTACGAGAGCGGTGCGACGGGCGTCATCCAGGCCGCCACCGCGCTGTGGCCGGGCTACAGCGAGCGCGTGGAGATTCACGGCACGAAGGGCAGCGCCATCATCACCGGCGACCAGTTGACGACCTGGGATGTGCGCGACGATGACGGGGATCCCCACCGCTGGCGTCCGGCGTGGCCTCGGGCGCGTCCGACCCCATGGCGATTGCCGTCGATTCGTTCGAGCGGCAGTTCCTCGATTTCGGTCACGCCATCAAAGCGGGCCGAAAGCCGCTCGTGGCGGGCGAAGAAGGCTATCGCGCGCTCGAGCTGGTGGATGCGATCTATCGGTCGTGCCGCACGGGCGGCGTCATTCGGCTCTGACCCGAACCACTTGATATGATTTGACGCCCGATGATCCGAATTGACCGCCGGCGCACGGCAGCCGGCTTGCTGCCGGCCATCAACCGGATGTTTGATCGGTCAGCCGAAAAAATCCGCTCAATCGAAGCCGCGTGGCGTCCCGAGGACGGGTCGCCCGTGTTCACCGTCGACGGTGTGTACAAATCCCGCGGCTGGACGGAATGGACGCAGGGGTTCCAGTTCGGGGCGTCGCTCCTCCAGTTCGATGCGACGGGCGATCGCGAATTTCTCGAGCTGGGACGTGCCCGCACGCTCGAGCGCATGGCGCCGCATCTGACGCACACCGGCGTCCACGATCACGGCTTCAACAATGTGAGCACCTACGGGAATCTCTGGCGGCTCGCGCGCGAGGGCAGGTTCGACGCCGGCGCGTGGGAGGTGAGCTTCTACGAGCTCGCGCTGAAGGTGAGCGGTGCGGTGCAGGCGCGGCGCTGGACGCCGATTCCGGACGGCGGGTTCATCTATTCGTTCAACGGCCGCCATTCGCTGTTCGTCGATACCCTTCGCACGTTGCGCGCGCTCGCGCTGTCGCACGTGCTCGGGCATCGGCTGTTCGAAGAGCAGGACGTGCAGGTCGATCTGCTCGAGCGTCTGATGCAGCACGCGCGCGCGACGGCCGCCTACAGTGTCTACTACGGCAAAGGCCGCGACAGCTACGACGTGCGCGGGCGGACGGCGCACGAAAGCCTGTTCAACGCGGCCAACGGCACCTATCGCGGACCCAGCTCGCAGCAGGGCTATTCGCCGTTTTCGACCTGGACGCGCGGGCTGGCGTGGGCGATGCTCGGCTTCGCCGAGCAGCTGGAGTTCCTGGAGACGATCGATGCGAGAAATGGCGCGATCGCGAGAGGACCGATCCTTTGCTCTACGACGCGGCGGTGGCGACGTGCGACTTCTACATCGATCACGCGGCGGCAGCCGACGGGGTGCCCTATTGGGATACCGGCGCGCCGGGGTTGGCGGCGCTCGGCGACTGGGGCTCGCGCGCAGCCGATCCTTTCAACGATGACGAGCCGGTGGACAGTTCGGCGGCGGCGATTGCCGCGCAGGGCCTGCTTCGCCTGGCCAGGGTGGCGATACGGCGTGGGGCAGATGGGACGAAGTACGAACAAGCTGGATTGCGTGTGCTCGACACGCTCATCGACGAGAGCGGGCCGTACCTGAGCCGCGAATCACGGCATCAGGGGCTGCTGCTCCATTCGATCTATCACCGGCCCAATGGGTGGGACCACGTGCCGGCGGGTTCGAAGATTCCGCGCGGCGAGTCGAGCATGTGGGGCGACTATCACCTGCGCGAGGCGGCCCTCCTCGTCAAGCGGATGGCCGAAGGCGCGCCCTATTACACGTTTTTTGGTCCACTAAGCAGCAAGATGTAGCAAGCATTGCCGAGCAGCCGAAGGCTGCGAGTACAGGTCGTGGGGGTGGGGCCCCACGACAAACTAAGTAAAGATGGCAGACCGAGTCGCACTTGTGACCGGCGGGACGCGCGGCATTGGCCTGGGTATCGCCCGCGCACTGGCCGGCGAAGGCTGGTCGCTCGCACTCTGCGGGTTGCGCCCGCGCGACCAGGTCGCGGACGTCGTACGCGAGCTGACGGCTGCAGGCAGCAACGTCGAGTACTGGCCCGCCGACGTCGGCAGCGCGGGCGATCGCGAGCAACTGCTCGCCTCGGCCGTCTCGCATTTCGGCGCGATTCACGCGCTCGTCAACAATGCCGGACGCGCACCGCGCGTGCGCGCGGATCTGCTCGAGTCCACCGAGGAGAGCTTCGAAGAGGTGCTTCGCACCAACCTCCAGGGGCCGTACTTTCTGACGCAGGCCGTGGCGAATCATTTCGCCCGCGCGGCGGACGGCTCGCCGCGCGCGATTGTCTTCGTCACGTCGATATCGGCCGAAATGGCATCGCCGCAACGCGGCGAATACTGCGTCAGCAAGGCAGGGCTGTCGATGGCGGCCAGGCTGTTTGCCCTCAGGCTCGCGCCCGATCGCATTCCGGTATATGAAGTACGCCCCGGCATCGTCGCGACCGACATGACAGCCCGCGTCAAAGAGGCGTACGACAAGCGCATCGCCGATGGCCTTGTTCCCGAGGGGCGATGGGGGCAACCCGAAGATGTGGGCCGCGCGGTGGCCTCGCTTCTCCGCGGTGACATCGCGTACGCGACCGGCACGGTGTTCAACGTCGATGGAGGTCTGTCGATTCCACGCTTATGAAAAAACGATCCCGATCTGAAATCGTTGCGGAAATCGAACGGCTTGGCGTGGTGGCGATCATCCGCCTTCAGGATGCATCTGCCGTTCGCGGCATCGTCGATGCGCTCGCGCGGGGTGGCGTGAAGGCACTCGAGGTGACGATGACCGTGCCGGGGGCGATCGAGTTGATCGCCCAGATCGCGCCGACGCTGCCGGATGATTTTCTCTTCGGCGCGGGAACCGTCGTCGACGCCGAAACCGTTCATCGCGCGTCGCGCGCCGGCGCACAATTCATCGTCAGCCCGGTGTTCCGGCCCGAAGTCGTCAACGCCGCCCACGAAGATGGCATTCCGGCGCTGCCGGGCTGTTTTACGCCGACCGAAATTCTCGCGGCATGGGATCTTGGCGCCGACGTCGTGAAGGTCTTTCCGGCGACCTCCGTCGGCCCGAGCTACTTGAAAGACGTGCGTGGACCGTTGCCGCACGTGAAGCTGATGCCCACCGGCGGGGTCTCGATAGACAATGTCGGCGACTGGCTCAAGGCGGGTGCCGTCGCGGTGGGCGTCGGGTCGGCGTTGCTCGATACGAAAGCCATCGCCGCAAAGCAGTTCGATGTGATCGAAGCGAACGCGCGCCGCATGGTGGCCAACGTGGCTGCCGCGCGAAGCAAATAATTCCTATGGCAAAAGTCGTCACGTTCGGCGAAATCATGCTGCGGCTCAGCCCGCCCGGCTACGAGCGCTTTCTTCAGTCGCCCGTTTTCTGCGCCACGTTCGGCGGCGGCGAGGCCAATGTCGCCACGAGCCTTGCGCGATTCGGTCTCGACAGCTACTACGTGACGCGTCTGCCAAAGAACGACATCGGCGACGCTGCCGTGCGGGCGCTGCTCGCCGAAGGCGTCAAGACCGACTTCATCGTGCGCGGCGGCGATCGGATCGGCATCTACTTCGTCGAAGCGGGCGCCAGCCAGCGCGCCTCGAACGTCATTTACGATCGCGCCCGCTCGGCCATCAGCGAGCTCGACCCCGGTGCGATCGACTGGAGAACGGTCTTTCAGGGCGCCGCGTGGTTCCACGTCACGGGCATCACGCCCGCGCTGGGCGAGAAAGGTGCCCACGCCACCCGCGAGGCGATCGAGGCCGCGGCCAAATCTGGCGCGAAGGTGTCCGTCGATCTGAACTTCCGCAAGAAGCTCTGGACCGAGGCGCAGGCCCAGAAGGTGATGCGCCCTCTGATGGCGCACGTCGATCTCGTGATCGCCAACGAGGAAGACATTCAGTCGGTGCTCGGGCTGGAAGTGCCGAACACCGACGTGACGTCGGGCCAGTTGAACGTCGAAGGATTCCGGGGCGTCGCCCAGCGCCTTTCGAAAGAGTTCGGGCCGTCGATGGTGGCGATTACGCTTCGCGAAAGCGTGTCGGCCAGCGATAACGGATGGAGCGCGGCGCTCTGGGACCAGTCATCGGGCGCGTTCGTCCGCAGCCAGCACTACGACGTGCGGCTGGTCGATCGCATCGGCGGCGGCGACAGCTTCGCGGCCGGTCTCATTTACGGGCTGCTGACGGGCCGCGATCCCGAAGCCTCGCTCCGGTTCGCGGTCGCGGCGAGCGCGCTCAAACAGACCATTCCAGGAGACTTCAACCGCGTCTCGGTGGCCGAGGTCGACCGTCTCGCGAAGGGTGACGCGTCGGGCCGCGTTCAGCGGTAAAGTAACGAATCTATGAATATCCAAGCGATCACGGCAACGAGCTGCATCGTCCGGAACACCGCGTCCGCCGCGGGCCGGACGTTTTCGGTCGAGCCCGGCAAAACGGCCGCCCGTCATCTTCGATATGGCCGCATCATCCTGAAGGCCGGCGACGCGCCGCTCCGGTTCGGCACCAGCGATCGCGAGACGAGCCTCATCACTCTGAACGGATCGGCGCGCGTCAGCACGGAGGGCACGACGTACAATCTCAGCCGCTACGATGCCCTGTATATACCCCGCGACGCGTCCATCGAAGTGACGCCAGGGACCGAAGGCTGCGACCTTGCTGAAATCTCGTCACCGGTGGTCAAGCGTCACCCGGTGCAGTACGTCTCGTTTGCGGAGGTACAGAAGGATCCGGGCCTGCACTTCGCGGCCGGAGGACCGGGCGCACATCGTGAGCTGAACATTCTGATCGGCAAGAACGTCCAGGCCGGCCGCCTCATGGCGGGCGTCACCTTCAGCCAGCCGGGCAACTGGACGTCGTGGCCGCCGCACGAGCATGCCGTGCTCGCCGAAGAGGCGTACCTCTACATCGACATGCCCGCCCCGTCGTTCGGCGTGCAGCTCGTGTATACCAACAAGACCGATCCGGAGGTCGCGACCATCGTTCGCGAGGGAGACGTCGTGCTGATGCCGGCCGGGTACCATCCCAACGTCGCGGCGCCCGGCGGTGCCATCAACTTTCTGTGGATGATGGCCGCCAACCGCGAAGACGACGACCGGTTGTTCGGCGTCGTCAACGTGCAGCCCGAATTTGCCGCGGGCGGTTCGGGCCTGGACAAGGGCAAGAAGTGAAGCCGCGAACGGCGCGAGACATGATGAACTGGCAGGCGATTCCGTCGGAAGAGGTTGGCGAAGGCATACAACGGCAGATGGTTGTCGGCGAGAAGCTCATGATCTGCCGGCTGACGATCCAGCCGCGCGTCGTCACCGCCGTCCACGCGCACGAGCACGAGCAGATGACGATCGTCGAGCGCGGCCGCGTCCTGTACATCATCGATGGTGTGGAACGCGTGTGCTCGCCGGGCGACGTCCTTCACTTTCCTCCGCACGTTCCGCACGGTGCGACGATGCTCGACGAAGAGGTGGTGCTCGTCGATGTCTTCACGCCGCCGCGCGAGGACTTCCTGACGCGGTGACGCGAAATCCTTTCGATCTCACGGGAAAAGTGGCGCTCGTGACGGGTGCGTCGCGCGGACTCGGTGCGGCGATGGCGCTGGCCCTCGCCGATGCCGGCGCCGACATCGCGGTGCACGGCAACGAGACGCCGCCGGCGGCGACCGAGACGGCCGTCAAGGCGAAGGGACGCCAGGCGCGCAGCTTCACGGCGAACCTCGCCAGGCGCGACGAAACCAAACGCCTGGTCCCGTCGGTGATCGACGCGTTCGGGCGGCTCGACATTCTCGTCAACAACGCGGGGACCATTCAGCGGGCGCCGGCGGCGCAGCATCCCGACGAGATGTGGGACGAGCTGATTGCGGTGAATCTGTCGAGCGTGTTTCTGCTCAGCCGCGCGGCCGGCGTTCACATGATCGAGCGCGGCAGCGGCAAGATCGTGAACATCGCCTCGCTGCTGTCCTTTCAGGGCGGCATCACGGTGCCCAGTTATGCGGCGGCGAAGGGCGGGGTGGCGCAGCTGACCAAGTCGCTGGCCAACGAATGGGCCGGGCGCGGCATCAACGTCAACGCCATCGCCCCCGGCTACATGAGCACCGACAACACGAGCGCCCTTCGGGCCGATCCCGTCCGCAGCAGGCAGATTGGCGAACGAATTCCCGCGGGGCGGTGGGGCGAGCCGGACGATCTCGGGGGCGCTGTCGTGTTTCTGTCGTCGCGGGCGTCGGACTACGTCAACGGGCACGTCCTGGTCGTCGACGGCGGCTGGCTTGGACGATAATAGGTGAAAAAGAGGAGTGCGCATGAGCATTCAGGTCCCGGCCTCCGCGCAGCCTGCCATCAGAACAGGTGTCGTCACCGCGACCAAAGCGGGTTACTACCGCTGGTACGTCTGCGGCCTGCTGTTTTTTGCGTCGGTGATCAACTACATCGATCGGCAGGTGATCGGCATCCTGAAGCCGACGCTGCAGCAGCAGTTCGGGTGGAGCGAGCTCGACTACGGCGACATCGTGCTGTCGTTCCAGCTCGCGTACGCCATCGGGTTCCTGTTCGCCGGGCGCATCATGGATCGGTTGGGCACGCGCGTGGGATTTGCCATTGCGATTGTCGTGTGGAGTCTCGCCGCGATGGCTCATGCGTGGGTCCTGTATTTCGGCGGGTCGATTGCCGCGCTGCTGGCGATGGGCGGGCTCACGTACAGCGCGTCGGTGGCCGGTTTTATCGGCGCTCGATTCGCGCTGGGACTCGGCGAGTCCGGCAACTTCCCGGGCGCGATCAAAACCGTGGCCGAATGGTTCCCGCGCAAGGAACGCGCGTTCGCCACCGGGATTTTCAACGCGGGCACCAATATCGGCGCGCTGCTGACGCCCCTGATCGTCCCGGTCATCACGCTGACCTGGGGTTGGGAGTGGTCGTTCGTGGCAACTGGCGCGCTGGGATTTCTCTGGCTCGTGTTGTGGTGGGTGATGTATCGATCGCCCGAGGAACACGCGAGCGTCACCAAAGCCGAGCTCGCCTACATTCGCAGCGATCCGCCCGAGCCGACGACGACGATGTCGTGGGCGAAGATCCTTCCACATCGCCAGGCCTGGACGTTCGCCGTGGCGAAGTTCATGACCGATCCGGTCTGGTGGCTGTATCTCTTCTGGATTCCCGACTTTCTCTTCCGCAACTACGGCCTCAGCCTCACGACGATGGGATTGCCGATCGTGGTGATCTATCTGATCGGCGACGTCGGCAGCGTCGGAGGCGGCTGGCTGTCGTCGACGCTGATCAAGCGCGGCTGGACCGTGAACGCGGCCCGCAAGACCGCGATGTTGTGCTGCGCGCTGGCCGTGACGCCGATCGTGTTCGCGGCGCAGGCCTCGAATCTGTGGCTCGCGGTTGGCCTCATCGGACTGGCGGCGGCCGCACACCAGGGCTGGTCGGCCAACGTCTACACGCTGACGTCCGACATGTTTCCGAAGCAGGCGATCGGCTCGGTCGTCGGATTCGGCGGCACGGCCGGCGCGATTGGCGGCATGCTGATCGCGAAGGTCACGGCGATCCGTGCTGCAGTACACGGGCAGCTACGTGCCGGTGTTCATCATCGCGGCGTCCGCGTACCTGCTCGCGCTGCTGATGGTGCACCTGCTCTCGCCCCGGCTCGAGCCGGCACCGATCAAGTAAAAAGGGTTCCGGGATCCGATTTGGCAGACGCTTCATCGAAAACGGATCCCGGAACCTTTTCCTCGAGGTCGGTGCGGTCACCGACGAATTCTCGCCAGACAATCTCGATCGCGCGCTGACGGCGATGGCCGGGCTCGGCATGACGTTCGCCGAGCTTCGCGTCGTCAACGGCAGGAACATCATCGATCACAGCGACGCCGAAATAGACGAGGTGCGCGCGAAGGTCGAGGCGCACGGCATGCGCGTCGCTGTCGATTGCGTCGCCGGTGCTGAAATGCGTGCTTCCCGATGCGCCCCCGGTCGCGCCGCATATCCAGCAGGACATGTTCAGCGCGTCGTTCGGCTTCGAGGATCAGCCGCGGCTCGCTCGCCGCGCGTTCGAGATCGCCGAGCGGATGGGCGCCCGCATCGTCCGCGTCTTCTCCTACTGGCGCACGGTCGATCCGGAGCAGTGCTTCGAACGCGTCGCCTCGGCCTTGAGGGATCTTGCCGACGCAGGCCGCGCGGCGCGGGCTCGTGGTCGGGATCGAAAACGAGCATGCCTGCAACATCGCCACGGGCGCCGAGACGGCCCGGCTCCTCGACGCGGTCGGCACGCCGTCGCTTCAGGTCATCTGGGATCCCGCGAACGCCCTTGTGGCCGGCGAGCAGCCGTTTCCCGACGGCTACGCCCAACTTCCGCTCTCGCGCATCGTCCATGTGCACGCCAAGGACTGCGACGTGCGCGATCATGTGCCCGTATTCGGGCCGCTCGGCGAGATGGCGGTGAACTGGCCCGGCCAACTCGCGGCGCTGGTGCGCGACGGATATCGGGGGACGATCAGCCTCGAGACACACTGGAAAGGGCCGAACGGCGACAAGTTTCAGGGAAGCCTGATCTGCGGCCGCAACCTACAGGACATGGTTCGTCATGCTCGAATTTGAAACGCTGCATCACGTCGCGATCTCGGTCGGCGACCTCGCCCGGGCGAAACGCTTCTACGGAGAAATCCTCGGCCTCGAAGAGATCGCGCGTCCCAACTTTCCCTTCGCCGGCGCGTGGTACGCATCGTCGATCGGGAGCTGCATTTGATCGTCTCGAGAGATCCAAGCTTCAGGACCAAGGGTGTGACGCTGGAGGACGGCCATTTCGCCCTCCGCGTGAAGAGCTTCCGGAAGACGCTCGCGCACCTCGAGTCGAAGGGGTTCAACGCGACGTCCACCGACGAGCCAGGGAAGTCGATGCGCGTCAATCCGTCCAGCGTGACGGGCTATCCGCAGATTCACATCCTGGATCCCGACAGGAATGTGATTGAGATCAATGCGGAGAGGGTCGACTAAGCGTGAAAGGAAAAAGGAAGAAGGAAAACGGAAGAGAGAGAGAACGGGATAGTTCAATACGGGCGCCGAGCGACGATAAGGAAATAGCTCTTGGAAGGCCAGCAACAAACGCGCAGAGCGTGGCAGCGTACTTCGACACCACTCTGTATTCCTTTTTCTCTCTTCCTTCTTCCTTTCTATCACTCCGGCAACGCCTTCCCCCTCGTCTCCGGCCCGAACCAGATGATGACGAAGCCGACGGCGTAGAAAACCGTCAGCACCGAACCCGCCATCGGGAAACTTCCGCCGAAGAGACCCATCAGCGTGGCGGTCTGCAAGCCGCCGATGGCGGCCAGAATCCGCCCGAAGTTGTAGGCGAAGCCCTGTCCGGTGGCACGGACCGCCGTGGGAAAGAGCTCTGGCAGATAGAGCGGGAACCATCCGTAGAATGCCGCGGTGACGCCACCCGCGAGGAAAATCGAGAACAGGAAGAATCCGTCGAATCGGTCGTTGGCCTGGTAGAGCAGCAGGCACGACAGAATCGATCCGGCGCAGAGCGCCGCGTATGTGATGCGCCGGCCGAAGCGGCCCGCGGCAAGGGCGGCGAGAATCGTCCAGACGATGGCGCCGAACGCCGATGCGATCTGCGTGTACTCGCGAGACAATCGCGAGGGATCGGGTTCGAGCTGGAAGGCCCAGCGGGAGGCCCACTGAATCGATCCCCAGGTGCCGAGCAACGCCACGCCCGCGAGCGCCGCGCCAAACAACATGTTCCGGACGACCAGCCGCTCGGTGCCCGGTCGCAGGCTGCCGGCCGATACGGCCCGCGAGAGATATTGCCTGACTGGATACAGGAAGCCTGCGAGGGAGACCGCGAGGCAGATAACCGTGACGACCGTCGCGATCGGGATGCTGGTGCCTACCGGCGACCAGCTCCAGATGATGACGAGCGCAGCGGCTCCGCCGAGGAACACGCCGATCAGATCGCTGTTGGCCCAGTGCGACGTCGCGCCGCGCGCGCGCTCGTGCTCCCAGCGTTTCGATTCCGGCACGAAGAGCCGGATGAAGAACACGAGCAGCGCGGGGAGCGCCCCGCTGATCATCAGGAATCGCCACGCCGAGTTGGCCAGCAGCGTGTCGACCATGGTCTGCGGCAAGCCGATGCCGAGGAGCAGGTCGTGCACGTTGCTGATGAATCGCGTCAGGCCGATGCTGAGGACACCGACGATGAGAAATCCCATGTTGGCCGCCGCGCCAATCAATCCTGCGACGAGCGCGCGCGATTTGCGCGGCCAGATCTCGTTGACCAGCGCCACGCCGAGCGACCATTCGCCGCCCATGCCGAGCGACGCGACGAATCGCAACGCCGCGATGTGCCACGCTTCGGTGGCGAACCCGCAGAGTCCCGTGAAAATGGCGTAGGTCAGGATGCTGAGCGACATCGCGCGCACGCGCCCGATGCGATCGCCGAGCCATCCGAAGAACACGCCACCGGTCGCCGCGCCCACGAGGAACACCGCGATGATGGCGCCGAACCATCCCGCGGCGTTGGCGCTGCCGGTGGGACCGAGCAAATCGGCGAGCGCGGGTCCGCCGATCAGCGGAAACAATCCCATCTCGAAGCCGTCGAACATCCATCCGAGAAGGGCGGCGGCGAGCGCCATCCAGCGCCCGGCGCTCGATGCCGCGTATTCGGACGAGTCGGCCGACGTATCTGCCTTGGTGGCAGGATCGAGCACGGCTGCAGGCTTCATAGGTTGATTGGTGCTGCAAGTATAGAATGAGCCGTCCACTGTCTGGAGGCCCCTGATGCCGGTTGTCAACGAGGCGGTAATGCCCGTGGAAAGTGTCCGCGAGAAGGGTCTTCCAGTGCGCGAGATCCGCGAAATGCCCGAGCCGCCCAGCAACTACTGGCGTCTGGTCGGTCCCGGCATCGTCGCTGGAGGTGTCGGCCTCTCGTCGGGCGAGTTCGTGCTGTGGCCGTTCATCTCGTCACAGGTAGGGCTTGTTCTGCTGTGGGGCGCGTTTGTCGGCGTCATCACGCAGTTTTTTCTCAACATGGAAGTCGAGCGCTACACGCTCGCGACGGGCGAGACGGCGGTGACCGGATTCAACCGGTTCTGGAAGCACTGGGGGCTCGTGTTTGCCAGCATGGGCTACTTCGCGAATCTCTGGCCCGGGTGGGCCATCAGTTCCGCCACGCTGGCGAGTTATCTCTTTGGCGGAAGCCCGACGATCATCGCGATCGCCAGCCTGGTGGTCATCGGGTTCTCGCTGACGTTTGCACCGGTCATCTACGTTGCCCTCGAGCGGCTCATTTTCGTGAAGGTCGCCGCGGTGCTCATCCTCGTCGTGCTCGGTGTGGTGTTTGCGATCGAGCCCGAATCGTGGCAGGCGCTGCCGGCGGCATTCACGGGCATCGGTACGATTCCGACAGGATTGAACGTGGCGCTGGTCTTCGGCGCCATCGCGTTTGCCGGTTCGGGCGGGGCGCAGAATCTCTGTCAGAGCAACTGGATTCGCGACAAGGGCTTCGGCATGGGGCAGTACGTGCCCCGCCTCGTGAGCCCCGTCACGGGCGCGCCGGAGGCGAAGCACGTGACGGCCACGAGCTACATCTTCGAGACGACGCCGACCAACATGGCCCGGTGGGGAAGCTGGTGGCGTTTCGCGAACGTCGAACAGGTTTTCAGCTTCGTCCTTGTCACGGTTGTGACGATCGGTCTGACGTCGCTGCTCGCCCATTCGACGCTGTTCGGCCAGCCGAATCTTCCAAACAACGTGTCGTTCCTGCAGATCGAGGCGCAGCAGCTCGAGCGAAGCGTCGGGCGGTGGTTCGGCGTGCTGTTCCTGGCCACCGGCGCCTTCTCGCTCTTCGGCTCGGCCATGGGCATCATCGACTACACCAGCCGTCTCGCCGCCGATATCCTGAAGACCACGTACATGCCGCGCGTGTCCGAGAGCCGCACGTATTTCTGGCTCGTGTGGGGCATGGTCGGATTGGGATGCTCGATTCTGCTGGCCGGCATGTCGCAACCGCTCACGCTGCTCGTGATTTCGGCGTCGACGGGTGGCACGATGATGTTTCTCTACTCGTTCATGCTGATCGCGCTGAACCGGAAGATGCTGCCGGCGGCCATCCGGATCACCCCGTTCCGGACGGCCACGCTCGTCTGGTCGACGTTGCTCTTCGGATCGCTCGCGGCGCTGACGATCTATACGCAAGTACAGTTGCTGTTTCGGTGATGCATAAACACCTAACAAGAGATCAGGAGACTAGGAGTTTTTTTTGAAAAGAATTCTCCTGGCCTCCTAATCTCCTGTTCAAAGCCTGGAGATCATGAAGGCACTCTTACTGTCCGAATACAAGAAGCTCTCGGTCGTCGACATGCCGACACCCGACATCGGCGACGACGAGGTGCTCGTCCGCGTGCGGGCGTGCGGCATCTGCGGCAGCGATATTCACGGGTATGACGGGTCGACGGGCCGGCGCATTCCGCCGCTGGTCATGGGACACGAGGCGGCCGGCACGATCGAGCGGACAGGACGCGGCGTGGACGGGTTCAAGCCCGGCGATCGCGTGACGTTCGACTCGACCGTCTCGTGCGGCAAATGCGAGTTCTGCCGCCGCGGCCAGATCAATCTGTGCGACAACCGCACCGTGCTCGGCGTGTCGTGCGGCGACTACCGGCGCCACGGCGCGTTTGCCGAGTACGTCTCGGTGCCCGCGCGGATCCTCTACAAGCTTCCCGACAGCCTGCCGTTCGAGCGCGCGGCGCTGATCGAAGCGGTGTCGATCGCGGTGCACGCCGTGAGCCGCCACGTCCCGGCGCCAGACGATGCCGTGCTCGTGGTCGGGTCGGGCATGATTGGCGCGCTCGTGATGCAGGTGCTGAAGGACAAGGGTTGCCGCAACATCATCGCGGTCGATGTGGACGACGACAAGCTGGCGTTCGCCAAACGTATGGGTGCAGGGCGCGTGCTGAACGCGAAGGGGTTGGACGTCCCGGCGGCCACGCGCGAGCTCACCGGCGGCAAAGGCGCCGACGTGTCTTTCGAGGTGGTGGGTCATACCGACACCGTGATGACCGCCATTCGAAGCCTTCGCAAAGGCGGGACGGCCGTGCTCATCGGCAACCTGTCGCCGAAGGTCGAGCTGCCGCTGCAGGAAGTGGTGAGCCGCGAAATTTCCGTGCTCGGATCGTGCGCGTCGAACGGCGAGATTCCGCAGTGCATCGACCTCCTGGCCCGTGGCGCCGTTGATGTCGATCCCCTCATCAGCCTGAAGGCGCGGCTCGACGACGCTCCAGGATTGTTCGAGCGCCTGTATGCCGGCGACAAGAGTCTGATGAAGGTCATTATTCAACCATAGTCCGCATTGCCACATTTCCAATTGGCAATTGGCGATTGATTGAGAATTGCCAATCGTCAATCGCCAATCAATGCGGCAATCGTCAATCGCCAATATGGCAATGCAGAATTCACTCTTCGACCTCACGGGAAAGACCGCCATCGTCACCGGCGCGAGCCGCGGACTCGGCCAGACCTTCGGCCGGGCTCTTGCGCGTGCGGGCGCCGATCTCGCCGTTACCAGCCGGACGCTCGAATCGTTGAAGCCGTTTCAGAAGGAAATCGAATCGATGGGACGCCGCATCGTTCCATTGGCGCTCGACGTTCGGAACGAGACGAGCATTCGCCAGATGGTGGACGACGCGGTGCGCGCGTTCGAGCGCATCGACATCCTCGTCAACAACGCCGGCTGCAACGTGCGGAAGAAAGCGGTCGACGTCACGTGGGACGACTGGAACCTGATTCTCGACACGAACCTGCGCGGCGCCTTTTTCGTCGCGCAGTCGGTGGCGAGACACATGATGCCGCACGGGCGCGGGCGCATCATCAACATCGGCTCGGTCACTTCAGTGATGGGCTACGCGGGCCTCGGCCCGTATGGCGCGAGCCGCGGCGGCATCCGTCAGTTGACGATGAGCCTGGCCGACGATTGGGGACCGCACGGCATCACGGTCAACTGCCTGGCGCCGGGCTGGTTCAAGACCGATCAGAACAAAGTGATGTACGAGGATCCCGAATGGGTGTCGTATCTCGTCGATCGCATTCCGCTGCGGCGGCCGGGCAAGCCGACAGACCTCGAAGGTCCGGTCGTGTTCCTCGCGTCTGATGCCAGCGAATACGTGACGGGGCAGACGCTGCTGATTGATGGCGGCATCTCGACCGGCGCGTTGAGAGCGTTGCCGAAGCCTGTATGAGGACTGGAATCTAGATTCCACGAATCTGGAATCTTCAATCCGGTGTATGGCCAGGATGGCTTTCAGGTTCTAGATTCTAGTTTCTAGTTCGTCCACCCCACCTTTCGACTGCTGTTCTGCGCGTCGAGCCAGGTTTTCAGCGGCGCGAAGTAATCGAGGATCGCGGTCGCATCCATCTGCTTCTCTCCGCTCAGTGCGGCGAGCGCCTCGGGCCAGGGACGGCTGCTGCCCATCTCGAGCATCTTCGCGAATTTCGCACCCGCCTGCTTGTTGCCGTAAATCGAGCAGCGATGGAGCGGGCCGGTGAAGCCCGCTTCGCGGCACAGCGCGCGATGAAACTGGAACTGCAGGATGTAGGCGAGAAAGTATCTGGTATAGGGCGTGTTGGCCGGGACGTGATATTTCGCGCCCGGGTCGAAATCCGATTCGGAGCGCGCGAGCGGCGCGGTCACGCCCTGATACTTCTCGCGAAGCTGCCACCACGTCTTGTTGTAGTCGGCGGGCGCAATCTCGCCCGAGAACACCTTCCACCGCCACTGATCGATGAGCAGGCCGAACGGGAGAAACGCCACTTTGTGCAGCGATGTCTTGAGCAGGTACTCCAGATCGCCTTTCTCCGACGGCACGCGATCGATGAGGCCGATGTCCTTCAGATAGCCAGGCGTGGTCGAAAGGGCCATGACGTCGCCGACGGCTTCGTGGAAGGCGTCGATGGCGGCGTCGCGATAGAAGGGCGGCTGCTTCGAGTACAGCAGCCCGTAGTAGTTGTGGCCGAGCTCGTGATGCACGACCTGAAAGTCCACCGCGTTGATCTGGACGCACATCTTGATGCGCACATCCTGCGGCGCGTCCCAGCCCCACGCGCTTGCGTGGCACACGACGTCGCGATCGGCGGGTTTCTTGAAAAGGGATCGTTCCCAGAAGGCCGGGGGCAGTTCCTGATAGCCAAGAGACGTATAGAACCGTTCCGCATACTTCACGAGGCCGCGTTCGTCCACCTTGCGCTGCTTCAGCGCCGCTGTTAAGTCGTATCCCTCGCCGGATGCAGGGGCGGCCACCAGCGGGTAGATGTTCGTCCAGTCCTGCGCCCAGGGGTTGCCGAGAAGGTGCGCCGGAATCATGCCGTTCGCCGGCATCACGTCCGCGCCGTACTTGTCCGCGAGCTTCGATCGCACGTAGGTGTGCAGGGACAGATAGAGGGGACGTACCTGCGTCCAGAGCCGATCGACCTCCGCGGCGAAGGCATCGGGCGGCATGTCGTAAACCGAGCGCCACAGCACGCCCGTGTCGCCGAAGCCCAGCTCGCGCGCACCTTTGTTCGACAGCTCGACGAACCGCTGATAGCGCGTGCGCATCGGCGCCCCGACGCGGTGCCACCCCTGCCACACGTCGAGCAGTTCTTTCGGGTCGCGGCTCGACGCAAGAATGTCGGACACCTGGTTGATGTCCAGGCACTGCTGGTGCGTTGCCGGCGCCGCGGCAGTACTTGCCCTTGCCGTATTCCCCTTCGAGCCACGCGCTCAGGCTCGACAGCTCGTTGCGCTCGGCCTCGTTGTCCGGCGCCGGTGCTGCCAGCTGCAGCTTCAACAGCTTCAGCTTGCGCGCATCGTCTTCGGGCAGTTGCAGCCCTTCGAAACGGCGGGCGCCACGCGCGAGCTCCGAAACCGCGGCCGCGAGGTCGCTCTGCGCGTCGGCCGCAATCTGCTGCGTATCGACCGTGATGAAGTTGTTCTGCACCCACGCCGCACGGCGCGCTCTTCTTGACGAGCGCCTCGAGGCGTTTTTCGGCGGCTTCGATGAAGCGGTGCGCTTCGTCGGCGCCTGGTCCGCGGGCGGCTCGTCGCGGCAGGCTGACAGCCCGACGTCAGGCAACGCAAGCAGCGACGCGAGCAGGCACGATCGACGTGTCATGTCAGGTCCTCGACTTCCGGATCAGTCGTGCGCACAGGTTACCTTGCGTGGGTCCGCTGTCAAGGTCTACCATCCAGCCATGCCGAAAAACCTGACGGCACTTGTCGCCGGGCTCGTCATGCTCGCCACGGCGCCCGACGCCGCGGCCCAGCACGCATCGTCCAGCATCCTCTTTTATACGCATCCTGCCCGCGAATGGAACCAGGCGCTGCCGCTCGGCAACGGCCGCCTCGGTGCGATGGTGTTCGGCAACGTCGCCGGCGAGCGGATTCAGTTGAACGAGAACACGCTGTGGATGGGCGGACCGCGCGACACGAACAACCCCGACGCGCTGAAGCACCTCGCGGAAGTTCGCCGCCTGCTGTTCGCCGGCATGCCCGTGGAGGCCTACGCGGTTGCCGAGAAATACTCGATGGGGCAGCCGTTCCGGCTCGAGTCCTATCAATCGCTGGGCGATCTCCGGATGACGTTCGAGCACGAAGGCACGCCGACCGACTACCGTTTCGAGCTCGACATCGACACGGCGGTGGCCCGTCTGAGCTACCGCATCGACGACGTGCGGTACACGCGCGAAGTGTTCGTCAGCCATCCAGCGCAGGCGATCGTCGTGCGCATCAGCGCCGACGCGCCCGAGAAGATCACGGTCTCGACGTGGATCGATCGGCCGCAGGACGCCACGACACAGATCGTGTCGAACGATCGGCTGAATCTCGTCGGTGGTCTTGGCGGCGGAAAAGGCATGGCGTTTCTCGCGTCGGTGAAGGTCGTCGCCGATGGCGGAAGGCTCGAGGCCTATCCGGAACGCATTTCCGCGGAACGGGCAAATGCGGTGACGATCGTCGTCGCGGCCGCCACGAATTTTCGGGGCCGCGATCATCGGGCCGCTGTCGAACAGGCGCTGACGGCCGCCGCGGCCACGCCGTACCAGAAGCTGAAGGGCGATCACATCGCCGATCACCAGCAACTCTTCCGGCGCGCCGGTCTGTCGCTGGGCGCAGCCCGTCCGGATTTCCTGGCGGCCCTGCCGACCGACGAGCGTCTCGAAAAGGTCAAGAACGGCGCGGTCGATCTCGGCCTCGAGGCGCTGTACTTCCAGTTCGGACGCTATCTGCTGATCGCGAGCAGCCGCCCGGGCGGACTGCCGGCCAATCTGCAGGGGTTGTGGAACGACAGCATGTTTCCGCCGTGGGACAGCGACTATCACCTCAACATCAACCTTCAGATGAACTACTGGCCGGCCGAGGTGACCAACCTCGCCGAGCTGCACCAGCCGTTGTTCGACTACCTCGAGTCGCTGCGCGAGCCGGGGCGCAAGACCGCGCGCGTGCACTACGGCGCGAAAGGGTTTGTCGCGCACCACATCAGCGACGTCTGGGGATTTACGACGCCCGGCGATCGGCCGCGCTCGGGGCTGTGGCCCATGGGCGCCGCGTGGCTGACGCTGCACTTGTGGGAGCACTACCTGTTCAATCCCGACCGCGTGTTTCTCGAGAAGGCGTATCCCGTGATGAAGGAGTCGGCGGAGTTCTTCCTCGACTATCTCGTCGACGACCCGCGGTCGCCGGGAAGGCTCGTCAGCGGACCGTCTGTCTCACCCGAGAACAGGTACCGGCTTCCGAACGGTCAGGTCGGCCTCCTCGCGATGGGGCCGTCGATGGATCACCAGATCATTACGGGACTGTTCACGCAGGTCATCCGGGCGAGCGAGATCCTGGGCATCGACGCCGATTTCCGGAACAAGGTCGCGGCGACCCAGAAGAGAATTCCCGCGCCGGCGATCGGCAAGCATGGCCAGATTCAGGAGTGGGCCGACGACTACGACGAGCCCGATCCGGGTCACCGGCATATCTCTCAACTGTTCGCGCTGCATCCCGGCAATCAGATAACCGTGCACGGCACGCCCCAGCTCGCCCAGGCGGCTCGCGCCACCATCGAGCGGCGTCTGGCCAACGGCGGCGGCCACACGGGCTGGAGCCGCGCGTGGATCATCAACTTCTGGGCGCGCCTTCAGGACGGCGAACAGGCGCACGCGAATTATCTGGCGCTGCTCGCGAAGTCGACGCTGCCGAACCTGTGGGATCTGCACCCGCCGTTTCAGATTGACGGAAATTTCGGCGGCACCGCGGGTGTCGCCGAGATGCTGCTGCAGAGCCACGACGGCGCGATCCACCTTCTTCCCGCGATGCCAAAGGCGTGGGCAGACGGAACCTTTACCGGCCTTCGCGCGCGAGGCGGAGTGACCGTCGATGCCACGTGGGCGCGCGGCAAACTCGCGTCAGCGACGCTTCGCCCCGCCATCAGCGGTGCCCAGCGTCTGCGCGTGCCCGCGAACACGACGGTTGCCACAATTCGTTCCGGCGATGTGGTCGTTGCGTTCCGGCAGAACGCGGACGGAGTGGAGGTGCCGCTCGAGGCCGGGCGAAGCTACGAAGTGAGCTTTCGATAAGTCCGACGGGATTCCGGCCGCGATTTTGCGTACATGCAGTACAAAGGAGACTGTACTTATGAAAATTCGCGATGTGATGACCCCGAACCCCCGAACAGTGTCGCCGGACGATACCATTCAGACCGCAGCGCGCGTCATGCAGGTTGAAGACACCGGCGCCGTGCCGGTGGTCGAGGGCGGCAAGGTGCTCGCGGTCGTGACCGATCGAGATATCGTCGTCCGCCTCGTTGCCGAGGGAGGCGCCGCGTCCACGCCGGTCCGGCACGTGGCCACCCGCGACGTCGTCTGTGCCACGCCGGAGATGTCGACGCGTGAGGCGAACGACCTCATGAGCGAGCACAAGATCCGGCGCCTGCCCGTGGTCGACAACGATCGGCTCGTAGGCATCGTGTCGATCGGCGATCTGGCCGTGAAAGAAGGCAAGGACTCCCGGACCGGCGACACCCTGCAAAGCATCTCGGAAGGGGTCAAAGAAAAAGTCTGAAACTTTCACTTGACATGTTATTTTTGTAGCAGTAATGTTATAAAAATAACATGACACCCAAGCCCGGCCGCGACCACGCCGCTCTGACCCGCCGCGAGCGGCAGATCATGGACATCCTCTACCGGCGTGGCCGCGCCACCGCCTCGGAGGTGATGGACGACCTGCCGGGCGCCCCCCACTATTCAACCGTGCGCACCCAGTTGCGGGTGCTCGAAGAAAAAGGGCACGTCACCCACGAAGAGCAGGGGCCGCGCTACGTGTACGTGCCGGCCACCCCGCGGCGCGCGGCGCGCAAGTCTGCGCTGCGCCATCTCGTCGACACGTTTTTCGACGGGTCGGCCGAGCAGGTGGTCGCCGCCGTGCTCGGTGGCGAGGGCGCCAGGCTGTCGGAACAAGAGCTCGATCGCATCGCCGAGCTCGTCGAGAGGGCGAAGAAGGAGGGAAGCCGATGAAGATGTCGTTGATTGTCCTCGCGGCGCTGGCGGTCACCATGATGCTGCGGAAGCGATCGGCGGCCCTCCGGCACTGGGTGCTTGCGGCCGGCGTGGCATGCGCCGCCGCGAGCCCGATACTGACGTCGATTGTGCCGGCATGGACGCTTCCTCTCGGCACACCGGCGCCTTTCACCGCGTACGACGAAGCGGCCGGCGCCGGGACGCCTGGCGCGGCCACCACGCAAGCGGCAACGGGCGCGGGCGTTTCGCGTCAGCCTGCTCGATCGGCTGCCGCGACCGCCGGCCAGGCTTTCAATGTGCGTGACGTGTTGCCGGTCCTCCGGACTGGCGGCATCGCCATCAGCCTGGCGATTCTCCTGATCGGCATCCTCCGGCTCGCCTGGGTCGCCACCCACGCGCGCGAACTGACCGCCGGACGGTGGGTCGACCTCACGACGGAGATTTCCGAGATCTACGGGCTGCGGCGGCGTGTCACGATCCTCGCAGAGCGACCATCCGTCGCTGCTCGTCACCTGGGGACTTGCCCGTCCGAAGGTGATTCTGCCGTCGAGCGCGGACGAATGGTCCGACGATCGCGCGCGCGTCGTGATGTCGCACGAGCTGGCGCACATCCGCCGCGGCGACTGGATCGTGCAGTTGTCGGCGGAGCTGCTGCGCGCGTTCTACTGGTTCAACCCGCTGATGTGGATCGCGTGCCGGCGTCTTCGTCTCGAGAGCGAGCACGCCTGCGACGATGAAGTGATGAGCCGGGGCGTCGAAGGCTCCGACTACGCGACGCATCTCATCGAGCTGGCGCGCGCGCTGAATCAGCAGCCGTTACACCTGGTTTCCCGCGCCAGCGATGGCGCGTCCGTCGAGTCTTGAAAGGAGAGTTCGTGCCATGTTGAACACTGGTCTCGATCGAGGCCCGCTCACGGGAGCGACGCGCGCGCTGATCTTCGTGCTGCTCCTTGGCATCACGGCCGCCATCGCGGCGGCGCAAAGCGGTTTCTGTCACGTTCACCGGCCGGATCGCGGACGAGCAGGGCCGCGACGTGCCGGGCGTGACAGTGGTGCCTGGCGAATGAGGCGCGGCAGGCGAAGTACGAAGTGAAGACCAACGCGAGCGGGCGCTTCGAGTTCGTGGGGCTGCCGCCGGGCGACTACGCGCTCGAGGCGCAGGGTATCGGGTTTCAGAGCCGTCAAAGACGATGCTGACGATGTCGGGGCAGAACCTGCAGCGCAACTACACGCTCAAGCTCGGCCGGCTGCAGGAAACGATCAACATTCGCTTGAGCCCGACGATCCTCCAGGCGACCGGTGCCAGCGACACGCCGAGAGTCGTGGCAGAAGTGCCGATGCCGGCGCGCAGAGGAATGCGTCGCGTCAGCGGAGGGCGGGCGGATCGTGCCGCCGAGGAAGATCCGGGATGCCCACCCGTACTATCCATCGGCCCTGCGGGCACCGGCACCGAAGGCGACGGTCGAGCTCGAGGCGCGCATCGGTGCTCGACGGGTACGTCGCGGACGTCAGGCTCGTCGGCGACGCGCAGCCCGACCTCGCGCAGTCGGCGATAGCGGCGGTGCGCGAATGGCGATACACCGAGACGTTGCTGAACTGCACGCCGGTCGAGGTCGATGATGACGGTCACGGTCAACTTCAACCAGCCACCGCCTCAAAAGCCCGGCAGCCCGGCCCTAGTTACACATCTGTTGCGGCGTGTGCGATGTTTGGACGTCGCACACGCCGCTCCAACCTGTCCTTCTCATCTGTTGCGCGGCAAAATCATGCACGCGTGTGCAGCCGAAACGACCGCGCGCGTGGCAGTTCGATTGCACAATACGCGCGCGCATGCACGCTCATCCTCCGGCCGCTGCTCAGCCCGCCTCGGAGTTCCGCGTGGAAAAGTCGCGGGCCGAGGCGACGCTGACGCTGTCGAACGGCATGTCGATGCGCGGCTGTTTCTTCGTCTCGGGAAACAGCCGCACGCACGCGGGGCCCGAGGGGATCAAGGATGTGCTGAACGGCGAGACGGGATTCTTTCCCTTCGAGGTCGCGCGCGCCGACGGACGGGCCACGGTTCTCCTGCAACCGCGATCACGTCGTCTTTCTCGAGCTGGCCGACAGGACCGAAGCGCGCCGCGACCCGGGCTACGACGTGGCCACCGAGCGCATCGTCTCGATGCTGCTCTCGAACGGCACGCGGCTGCGCGGCGCGGTGCGCGTCTTCCGGCCGCAGGGCCGCGATCGGCTGAGCGATTTCGCGCGCGCCGACGAGACGTTCCGCTATCTCGAGGCCGAGCACGCCACCTACCTCATCAACGTCCGCCATGTGCTCGAGCTGGCGGAGGAGATCCCCGCACCATGACCCTCGCGTCTGCCGAGCCTGGCGTCAACCCGTCGCCACCGCAAACCGGGTCGGCCGATCGACGGGCTGTTCCACGCGATGTGCCAGATGGGCGCGTCGGACCTGCACTTGTGCGTCGGTTCGCCGCCGCTCGTCAGCAAGGACGGGCGGATTCAGCCGCTCGATCCGAACATGCCGGCGCTGACCGACGACTTTCTGCACCGGCTGCTCGATCCGATCATGCCGGCGGTCAACCGGCAGGAATTCGCCGAGCGGCACGACACCGACTTCGCCTACGAGATCGCCGGCCTGGCGCGGTTCCGCGCCAACGTGTTTGCCGATCGCAAGGGCCGGGGCGCCGTCTTCCGCGTCATCCCGTCCGAGATCCTGACGGCGGAGAAGCTCGGGCTGTCGCCGCACATCCTCAACCTGTGCAAGCTGAACAAGGGGCTGGTGCTCGTGACGGGGCCGACCGGCTCGGGCAAGAGCACGACGCTCTGCGCGATGATCGACTACATCAATCGCACGCGCGACGAGCACATCATCACGATCGAAGACCCCATCGAGTTCGTGCACCCGAACCAGAAGTGCCTGATCAACCAGCGCGAGGTGCGCACGCACACCGACTCGTTCAAGGCGGCCCTTCGCGCCGCGCTGCGCGAGGATCCCGACATCCTGCTCGTCGGCGAGCTGCGCGACCTCGAGACGGTGGCGATCGCCATCGAGACGGCCGAGACCGGCCACCTCGTGTTCGGCACGCTGCACACGACGACCGCGGCCTCGACCGTCGATCGCATCATCGATCAGTTTCCGTCGGACCGGCAGGCGCAGATCCGCATCATGCTCTCCGAGTCGCTGCGCGGCGTCATCGCGCAGACGCTGTGCCGCAAGATTGGCGGCGGCCGCGTGGCGGCGCTCGAGGTGCTCATCGCCAACGGCGCCGTCAGCAACCTGATTCGCGAAGGCAAGACGTTCCAGATTCCGTCGCTCATGCAGGTGAACAAGGCGATCGGCATGGTGTCGCTGAACGACGCGCTCATCGAGCTGGTGACCAAGAAGCTCGTCGCGCCCGACGAGGCGTACGCGAAGGCCGTCGACAAGACCGGGTTCGAAGCGCTGCTGAAGCGGGGCGGCTTCGACCTGAAGCCGGCGGAACCTAAAGCCTGAAACCTCGAATCTAGAATCTAGAATCTAGAAACTAAAAACTAAAAACTAGAAAACGCGCGAGACTCGCATCGAGCTGGGTCGGACTCGTGCGCGTTGTCTCCAATGACCGAAACCAACGCGTGCTCGTGTTTGACTTGCTGAATTGATCGGCTTACGCTGGCGTCGCGTAAAGGACGCATCCGGTCCGCGGAAAGGGTAGAAGCCCACCTGTCAGCATCACGTCTTCGCCACCTTCTTTCAGCCCGATGTGCGGACAACGGGCGTTTCGATGAAAGGAGGTCGCCATGTCGATCGATCACCCAGAGGCACCACGCCCGCTTCCTGACCGCCCGAATCTCCGCCATCTGAAGGACCAAGCCAAGGACCTGCTCAAGGCTGGCGCCGCGGCGTCGATCACCGATGCGCAGTTCAAGATCGCGCGTCTCTACGGGTTTGCGAGCTGGCCGAAGCTCAAGGCTCACATCGACTCCTTGGAGGAGATCGGGCAACTCAAGCAGGCGATCGACACCAACGACGTCGATCGCGTCAAGACCATGATGACGCGCAACCCGGCGTTGCACAGTGCGCCACTTGGTTACGGCAAAGATGGGCCGCTCACGTGGGTTGCCGAATGCCGCGTCCCATGGGAATCACCGAGTCCGGCGAGACTGGCCATGGCGGCGTGGATGATCGAACACGGGTCGGACGTGCATCAGGGAGGCGACGGACCGCTGATGCGAGCCGCGCTCAATGGATATCGCATCCCGATGATGGAGCTTCTCGTGTCCCACGGCGCGGATGTCAACGCGCTGTGGCACGGGCACTTCCCCATCATCTTTTCCCCCTGCGAGTCATTGGATCCGGCCGCGTTGAAATGGCTTCTCGACCACGGCGCAAATCCGAACTGTCGCGACCATGGGTACGCGATCAGCGGCCATTCATATGAAGGCACCGCGCTCGACTACATCATCGCGTCGTACGCGCGCCACCCCCAACGATTGAGCACCTGCATTGACATCCTTCTCGCGGCCGGTGGCGTCACCAAGTACGAGGTTCCAGGAGTGCTGCAACTGCTCCGCGGCCAGCTCGAGAGCCTGGCTGAGCTGATTGATGCGGATCCCGTACTCGTGAACAGGCGTTTCTCCGAACTCGATTGCGGCCAGACCGGCGGGCGCAACCTCTTGCTTCACGGAGCAACGCTCCTGCATGTGGCTGCGGAATACGGCCACCCTGCAGCAGCCGCTCTGCTCCTCGAGCGTGGAGCAGACGTGAATGCGCGCGCAACAGTCGATGAGGCCGGCGTCGGCGGGCAGACGGCAATCTTCCATGCGGTGACGCAGTTCGACGATGATGGTCTGCCGGTAACGCAATTACTGATTGAGCGCGGTGCAGACCTCGCAATTCGCGTGAAGCTTCCGGGGGACTATGAGCGGCCGGGTGAGATCGTCAGTGCACGGCCTTGGGGTACGCGCTGCGGTTTGGCGGCCCGCCTCAAAGGAGAACGGTGACTCTGCTGCGAGAACGAGGGGCCATCGAGTGAGTCGATTTATTCCCGAGTGGCCGTCCAGCGGCTTCTAGATTTCTCAGATTCTAGTTTTTAGATTCTAGATTCCAGCGTCGCCTCCTCGTACCTCTCCTTCAACCGATGCTCGGGATGCTTCGCAAGGTAGGCATCCACGCGGTCCTTCCGTTTGAACGCCTCGGCCATGAACGCGAACGGCCTCGGCGATGCGCTCGTCCGGCTGCGCGCAACTGAGCCGGAAGAACCCGCGTCCTGCCTCTCCGAAGCACTCGCCGCCCAGGCACGCCACGCCCCGCTTGTCGTCGGCGCCCTCGAGCAGGAACAGCGCGAGCCCGTGCGACGTGATGCCGAGCCGATTGCAGACGACGGCCACCGACGGAAAGACGTAGAACGTTCCGCCGGGCATGAGGCACGAGACGCCGTCAATCCTGTTCATGCCGGCGACGAGCAGCTCGACCTTCCTCTGGAAGTCCTTCATCGTCGCGTCGCGGTAGGCGAGCTCCTCGCGCATCGCGACGACGCCCGCCATCTGCGTGAACGGCGACACGCACGAGATGGCGCTGTTGGTGAGCTTGCCGAGCACCTCGATGATTTCGGGGCTGCTGACCGAGAAGCCCAGGCGCCACCCGCTCATGCTGAACGACTTGCTGAACGTGTAGGACGCCACCGCCTGCTCGAGCATGCCCGGCAACTCGAGGATGCGAGTGGTGCCGGCCGCGCCACACCATGCGGTCGTAGGGCTCGTCGCTGAAGACCGCGACGTCCTTGCCGCGGACGAGATCGGCGAGGCCCTTCAGATCCTCGAGCGTCGCGACGCCGCCGGTCGGATTGTGCGGGCTGTTCAGGAAAATCGCGCGCGGGGACTTGTCGCTCGACAGGAACCGCCGCACATCGTCCAGGCTCGGCCGGAAGTCGTTCGCCGCCTTCAGCTCGGAAATCACGACCCGCGCGTTCCGCCGGAAGATGTTGGGCGGATAGGTGGGGAAGTGCGGGCTGAAGACGAGCACGCCGTCGCCGGGATTCAGGAACGCTTCGCAGAACAGCTGTTCGAAATTCTTCGCGCCCGGGCCCGGCGATGACGTGCTCGCCCGTCACCGACAAGCCGTACTCGCGATTCACGTATTCGGCCGCCGCGTTCCGGAAGTCCATGATGCCGAGCGACGGGCCGTAGCGGCTGTGGCCGTCGCGGATGGCCTGCACGCCGGCCTCGATGGCTTTGGGCGGCGTCGAGAACGGGCTGTCGCCGATCTCGAGCTCGATGACGTCTTTACCGGCGGCGATCAGGCGTTTGGCGATCGCGAGGACGCTGAACGCGCTTTCGACGCCGACCGATGAGGCGAACTGGCTGAACTGTGCGGGCATAAGAGACGCATCATAGCGCGGGACTTGACACGGCGAAATATATTCATAATATGTGAAGTTATGACGCCATCTGTCCCGGGCGCGCGTGTCCAGGTGTTCTGTTGTCTTCTGTGCGTTGTCACGGTGACGGCCGCGCAGGAGATTCCGCCCGATGGGCCCGCGTTCGACGTGGCAACGGTGCGCGAGAACCGATCGGGGGAGTCGCGATCGCGGATCGAACTGGTCAACGCGCGGTTCAACGCGACGAACATGACGCTTCGCGAGCTCGTCGCGATCGCGTACCCGGCCGAGGGAGGCGCATTCCGGCACGCGTCGCAGCTCGTTGGCGGGCCGGGCTGGTTCAACTCCGCGCGATTCGACATCGTGGCGCGCGCCGACGGTTTTCGCGGCGACACCAATCGGCCGGGCTTCACGACGACGGCCGCCGATCGTGAATCCGTTGAACGGGTGCGCCAGATGCTGCAGCGCCTCCTGGCCGAACGCTTCGCGCTGCGCCTGCATCACGAAACCCGGCCGACGCCGATCTACGCGCTCGTGATTGCGAAGAGCGCCGGAGCGCTCGGACCGGATCTGCGGCGTTCCACGCGTGATTGCCTCGAGGAATGGAAGACACAGGGGATGCCCGATGCCAGAAACGTCGCGTGCGGATCGATCCAGGGTGCCCGTCCGGGCTCGGTGGGGGGCCAGGCCGTCGAGATAGGGCCGCTCGTGCGCAGTTTGTGGGATTGGACGGGAAGGCCGGTGATCGATCGAACCGGGCTGACCGGCAGGTTCGACTTCACGCTCCGCTGGGCGCCGGAAGGTTTCGACCGATTCCGATGCTCCCTCGATATTTACGGCCGTGCAGGAGCAGCTCGGCTTGAAACTGGAGCCTGCGACAGGTCCTGTCGACGTGCTGGTGGTTGACGTCGCGGAGCGCCCGGCGCCTGAATGACGGTTAACCGCCGCGCGGCCCGCGGCGTAGTATCGCGCATGGCTATGTTGAAGCGTGTCGCGGTGGTGTCGGCGTCCGCCATGCTGGCCGTCCTGCCGGTTGCGGCACAGGTCGTCAAAAGCGACGGTCCGAAACCACAGTTCGAAGTTGCGACCGTACGGCCCAACAAGTCGGGTGAACAGAGCGCCTCGCTCGGACCGCGCCCAGGCGGGCGGCTCATCGGCACGAACCAGACGATCCGCAACCTCATCCGGAACGCCTACAACCTGCAGCCGTATCAGCTCGTCGGCGGGCCCGACTGGATGGACTCGGATCGCTTCGACATTCAGGCCAAGGCGGCCGAGGCGGATCTCGATGACAAAGGCATGATGCCGCCTCAGCAGTTCATGCTGCGGCTGCAGTCGCTGCTCGAGGATCGCTTCAAGATGGTCGCGCGCTGGGAGGCGCGAGAACTGCCCGTCTATGCGCTCGTGCTCGCGACACCGGGCACCCTGGGACCGAAGCTGAAGGCGCACGCCTCGGGAGAGTGCAACAACCGACCGGCGGCCCCTCCTCCTCCTCCAGGCAGCGTGAACTGCGGTACACGCATGAACATGACGGGCGCCGTTGCGAAGGTGACGGGGGCCGGCATCAGCATGACGACGTTTGCGCGCAATCTTGGCGGGAATACTGGACGCTACGTGATCGACCGGACGGGACTCGACGGAGCGTACCGATCTTCGAGCTGGAGTTCACGCCGGATCAGTCACCCGACACCTCGGGTCCTTCCTTATTCACCGCCATCCAGGAACAGCTTGGCCTGAAGCTCGATTCCGCACGCGCGCCGGTCGAGGTGCTCGTCATCGATCGGGTGGAGCGACCGCTTCCCGACTGAGAGGGCACGGAGGAGATCTCAACACGGAGACACAGAGACACGAAGAAACACGGAAAGCATTTTCAAAACAATTCTCCGCGTCTTCGTGCCTCCGTGTTGAGCCCCGCTCCGTGCTCTCCGGCTGTCTACGAAAACATTCGTATTGACATTACGAAGATCTTCGTAGATCCTCGGAATCGTGAAACAGCCTGACCGGAAGCCGACCGATGCCGAGCTCGCCATTCTGCGCGTGCTCTGGTCGCGGGGACCCAGCACGGTTCGCGATGTGGCCGCGGCGATGGACCGCGAAGGGGCATACACGACGGTCCTGAAGCTGCTGCAGATCATGATGGACAAGCAGCTGGTCCGGAGGGACGAGTCGACGAGGACCCACGTCTACGAAGCCGCGCACAGCGAAGCGCAGATGCAGCAGCACCTGGTGGCCGATCTGCTCGACCGCGCGTTCGATGGCTCCGCCGCCACGCTGGTGATGCGCGCGTTGTCGGCGAAGAAGACATCGGCGAAAGAACTGGCCGAGATCCGGAAGCTGCTCGAGTCGAAGCAAGGAGAAAAACCATGAGCGCCTGGATGCACGTCGCCGGCTGGGTTCTCGTTCATTTCATCTGGCAGGGTGCTCTCCTGGCCGTCGTCAGTGCGCTGGCGCTTCGAGCGTGCCGCCGGCGTTCGGCTTCCCTGCGTTATGGCGATCGCATGCGCGACGCTGGCGGCCATGCTTGCAGCCGTCGCTGCGACCGCGGCGCTCGTCGACCGAGGCGACGGGCAGCACGCGAAACCATTGCGCGTGCACGTGCTGGTCTCGCGCGAGCCAATAAGGGATGCCGCGTTGCCTATTCAGCTCGACACGCGACCGCTGATGATGCCGCGGGCGTTCAGCCGTGCAGATGTCGAGGCGCTGTTCCCGTGGGTTGTCTCGACCTGGCTTGCCGGTGTCATCCTGCTGCTCTTCCGTACCGCGGCCGGATGGTGGCGCGTGCGCCGGCTGCATCAACGCGCGTTGCAGACGGTGTGTTCCGCGTGGCAACTCTCGGGCACCCGGCTGGCCGCCCGACTTGGGCTCGATCGACTCGTTCGCATCGTCGAGCTTCCGGACATCGACGTGCCGTTTGTCGTCGGATGCCTGCGCCCGATCGTCGTGTTGCCGATTGCGGCGATCGCCCAGCTCAACGCGGCGCAGGTCGAGGCCATCCTGGCGCACGAGCTTGCGCACGTGCGCCGGCACGACTACCTGGTGAACCTGCTCCAGACGCTCGCCGAGACGCTGTTGTTCTACCACCCTGCGGTCTGGTGGCTCTCCGCCCGGATTCGAGACGAGCGCGAGCATTGCTGCGACGATGTGGCGGTTGAGGTGTGTGGAGATCCGGTGGCATACGCCGCCGCCCTTGCAGAGCTCGAGAGCTGGAGAAGTGGCGACATCGAGCTCGTTGCTGCCGCAAGCGGCGGCTCTCTTGTGAATCGCATTCGACGCATCTTGCGCGTGGAAATCTCGAGCCAACGCCAGGTTTCGCACGTGGCGATCGGACTTGCGCTCGTCGCTGGCGCGCTCGTGACGGCGAGCGTTCTGGCCCAATCACGGGAAGCCAGTGAGGACGCAAAGTTCGAGGTCGCGTCCGTGAGGCCGAACACATCTGGCAACCCCATTGAAAGGGTCGAAATGCAGCCGGGCGGCCGCTATACGGTGATCAACATGCCGTTGCGAAATCTGATCATCAACGCATATGGCCTCCAGGCAACCCAGCTTCTGGGGGCGCCCGACTGGATCGCGGAGCGGTTCGACATTATCGCAAAGGCCGGCGAGGAACTGGGCCCGCCGGCTTCACGGGAAGTTCCGTCCCAGGAGCAGTTGATGATGCGCTCCCTGCTGGCAGAACGCTTCAAGCTCTCCGTGCACCGCGAGTCACGAGACCTGCCGATTTACCACCTCGTGCTGGCGCGCGCCGACAGAAAACTCGGTCCGGAGCTGAAGCCCTCTTCGATCGATTGTGTCGCCCTCATCGAGGCACGCAAGGCGCAAGGGCTGAAGCCGGAACCGCCTCAGCCTGGCAAGAGACCGCAGTGTGGTGCATGGTGGGGCTTTGGTGAACTCACCGCTGGTGCGCAGCCGTTGCATGAACTGATAAGTCTGCTTTCGGCTACCGTGCAGCGCAACGTGGTCGATCGGACTGGCCTATCGGGAAATTTTGACATTCATCTGAAATGGACGCCCGATCAACTGCCGCCGCGGCCGGCCGGGCTGCCGGCGGATCAGCCCCTTCGCATGAACGGCGTCGCTATCGATCCGAACGGGCCGTCCATTTTCACGGCCGCTGCAGGAACAACTCGGCTTGAAGCTCGACGCCCAGCGCGGTCCGGTCGACGTGCTCGTGATCGATCGGGTCGAGCGGCCGACGCCGGACTGAGGGGAAGGGACCGAATTCGCAGATTGGCAGATTCGCAGATTGATAGATTACGGTCGTGTTATTTTCATAATATTTATATGTTATAAAAATAGCACGAGGTGAATTGTGCGAACTGCGGTGTGGGCTGTTCTGGTGTCAGCGGGGGTGGTCGGCGGTTCGCTGCGCGCCCAGGCGCCACCGGCCGAACCGGCGTTCGAGGTCGCGTCGGTCAAGCCGGAACAGGTCGGGGGAGATCAACACCAACTTCGGGATTGAGGGCGATCGGTTCACGGTCATCAACGCGACGCTTCGAGAGCTGATCCGAGTGGCATACCAGGTCCGTGATCTGCAGATTGTCGATGCGCCCGAATGGATTGCGTCGGAACGGTTCGATGTCATCGCCAAGGCAACATCGCCGCTCAAGCCCGGTGCGGTTCCGCTCGAAGCGCGCCAACTTCTGGCCGACCGATTTCGTCTGAAGGTTCACAACGAGCCCGGGAAGTGCCGATATATGCATTGACGGCCGCGAGGACCGACGGCACGCTGGGGCCATCGATACAACCCGTGCCGGTGGATGGGTGTCCGGAAGCCATCGCAGCCGCCCAGGCGCGGGCCCGCAGCGGCCAACCACCGCAAACGCCCCTGCCGAACCAGCGAATGGTCTGCGGTCTCGGTTTCAATCCGGGCATTCTGACGGGCGGTTCGATTGGGCTGGGCCCGCTCGCGCAACGCCTGTCGCCTATTGTCGGGCGCGTCGTCGTCGATCGCACGGGTCTGACGGGCAAGTTCGATTTCGAGTTGAAATGGGCGCAAGATCCGGCTGCAGACACGGCCGGGCCCTCGATTTTCACGGCGCTGCAGGAGCAGCTTGGGTTGAAACTGGAGTCTAACTCGCGGCCCGGTCGACGTGCTCGTGATCGATCACGTTGAACGTCCCGCGCCCGACTAAACATGGAACTCTGCAGTGCTCGCGAACCGAATCACCTCCATGACATGTCAACGCGTTCTCATTGTCTTCGTGTGCGCCGGGACTGCTGTCATCGGTTCCAGTCAGAGCGGCCTTCGCGCGCAGACTCCTGCGCCATCGGGCGACAAGCCCAAGTTCGAAGTGGCGTCGGTGCGTCCGAATACGTCGAACGACGGCAAGGTCATGCTGGGCATTCAGCCGGGTGGCCGCTTCAATGCCGTGAACGTCCCGGCGTGGGATTTAATCCGGCAGGCCTACAGCCTTCAACGCTCGCAGATCGTCGGAGGGCCCGACTGGCTCGAGACCGCGCGATTCGATGTCATCGCGAAGGCCGATGGCGACATTCCCCGCATGGGACCTGGAGGGCCGGCGGGGCCGCTGAACTTCATGCTGCAGGATCTGCTCGAAGATCGCTTCAAGCTGGCGGCGCATCGCGAGACGCGCGAGATGCCGATCTACGCGCTGATGCTGGCGCGCGCCGACAAGAAGCTGGGTGACGGGCTGCGTCCGTCGACGGCCGACTGCGAAGCGTTTCGCGGGCGCGGCCGTGGCGGACCCGGCGGACCCGCTCGCGGCCTGCCGGCGCCCGGCGAGCGGCCGACGTGCGGCATGATGATCGGGCCAGGTCAGGTGACCGGCGGCGGGATGCCGATCACCCAGCTCGCGCTGATGCTCTCGCAGATGACGCAGCGCATCGTCGAAGATCGGACCGGGCTGACGGGAAATTTCGACATCGATCTGACGTTCACGCCCGAGCGGATGCCGCAGGGACCGCCGCCGCCCGGCGTGCAGTTGCCGCCCATCGATCCGAACGGGCCGTCGGTGTTCACGGCCGTGCAGGAACAGCTGGGGCTGAAGCTCGAGTCGACGCGCGGCCCGGTCGAGGTGCTCGTCATCGATCATGTCGAACGTCCGACGCCGGACTAGCGACGCGAGCGCTCTTCGTGCGGATGGCCACTGTCGCCGTGCTGGTTTCGGCGAACGTGTACGGTTGCCGCCGATGAGCACGGCCTGATTACCTTCAACGGCCTTCCGGTTCCGGGCGCGACGATCACCGCCACTCAAGGCGACACAACCATCGTCGTGTCGTCCGATGCCGACGGCCGATACCAGTTGTCCGGTCTCGCAGACGGACGCTACAGCGTTCGCGTCGAGATGCTCGGCTTCCAAACCGTCACGCGCGAGATCTGCGGTCGGTGACGATGCCGGCGCCCTCGACCTGCGAGCTCTCGCTTCTGCCGTTCGAGGAAATCAAGAAAGTCGCGACGATCGGCCAGCCGATCGCATCCCTGACGCACCCAACGCACGCGGCTCGCGCCTATCGCACCCGATTCGGTCGATCCCGAGCTCGAGCGACAGGCGGCCGAGGGACTGCTGGTCAATGGCAGCGTGAACAACGCGGCGGCGTCGCCGTTCGCGCAGGCGCGCGGGTTTGGCAACAATCGTCCGGGCCAGCGTTCCCTCTACACCGGCGGCTTCGGCTTGACGCTCGGGACGTCGGCGCTGGACGCGCGGCCGTTTTCGTTTGCCGGTGCGTCCGTGCCGAAGCCCGATTACACCGACTCGCAGTTTGCGGCGTCGTTCGGAGGGCCGTTCAGGATTCCAGGCGTGAGAAACCGCCCGGTATTCTTTGCCGGCTATCAACACAACACCGATCACAGCGGTCTTGCCCAATCGGCCATCATGCCGACGGACCGGATGCGCTCGGGAGATTTCTCGGGCCTGCGCGAGATTCGCGATCCGGAGACGGGCGTGGCTTTTCCGGGCAACGTGATTCCCGGCTTGCGCATCAGCCCCCAGGCATCGGCGCTCCTCGCCCTGTATCCAGAGCCGAACGTCGACGGTGGCGGTGCGTACAACTACGCGCGAACGACCGGGTCGACCACCAATCTCGACACCTTCCAGTCGCGCCTGAATCACGGCGTGACGAACCGCGATTCGCTCCTCTTCACCGCGACATATCAGCGCACCGCCAACAAGGCGACGACCGTCTTCGGACTGGTCGACGCGGTCGCGACGTCGAATCTCGACGCGTCGCTCAACTGGTCGCACCGGTACAACCAGTTTTTCATCGTGCGGATCGGCTACCAGTTTCTGCGACAGACGAACGACACCACGCCGCACTTCGCCAATCGCGCGAACATCTCCGGCGCGGCGGGCATCAGCGGCAACAATCAGGAGCCCGTCAACTGGGGACCGCCCAACCTGACGTTTGCGAGCGGCATCGCCGGTGTGGGCACGGGTCAGTATCTGCGCCAGAACGGGCAGGGTCACGGGGTCTCTATCGAGGCACTGTGGCGAACCAGCGGGCGGCCACAACGTCACGTTTGGCGCGGGCGTGCGCCCGCAAACCGTCGACGTGAACGGACAGCAGAACGCGCGCGGCATGTTCGGGTTCGATGGGTCCGCCACGGGCCTGGACTTCGCCGATTTTCTGCTCGGTCGTCCGCATTCCGCGGCGCTGGCGTTCGGCAACGCGGACAAACGGCTGCACGCCCGCTCGTCGAACGCGTACGTGACCGACGACTGGCGGATCAATCCGACGGTGACCCTGAACTACGGCCTGCGCTGGGAGTACGAATCACCGTTCACCGAGGCGCTCGGCCGCCTCGTGAATCTCGACGTCGCGCCGGGGTTCACGTCGGCGACGCCGGTCGTGGGCGCGGAGCTTCAGCCAGACCGACGCGGACTCCAGCCGCGTCTCGGGCTCGCGCTTCGGCCGATCGCCGGATCATCGGTGGTGATTCGCGCGGGGTACGGCATCTACCGGAATACCTCCGTCTACCAGTCTCTGGCGCTGATGCTCGCGCAGCAGCCGCCGCTGTCGCGCACTTTGAGCATCGAGAGCACGGCCACGCAGATGCTCACGCTGGCGAACGGCTTCAACACGCCGGCCGAACCGGTCGCGAACACGTTTGGCGTGGATCCGGCGTTTCGTGTCAGCTACGCCCACAACTGGCAGGCATCGGTGCAGCGCGATCTCCCGTGGTCTTTGACCGCGACGGCGACCTATCTCGGCACGAAAGGCAGCAACCTGATGCAGGAGTTCGCGCCGAACACGTACCCCATCGGCGCGGTCAATCCATGTCCTTCATGCCCGAACGGTTTCGTCTATCTGGTGTCGGACGGCCACTCGCTCAAGAACGCCGGTCAGTTGCAGGTGCGGCGCCGCCTGCGAAATGGCCTGGCCGCGCTCGTTCAGTACACGTTCTCGAAGGCGACCGACAACGCCGCGGCCTTCACGACGGCCGATCTCAATGGTGCGGTTGTCGCGCAGGATTGGCTCGACCTCGACGCGGAACAGGCGTTGTCGAGCTTCGATCAGCGGCATCTCGTGACCACCCAGGTCGAATATTCGGGCCACGGGCTGCTGCGGGACTGGACGTTTACGAGCCAACTGAGCGCGGGAAGCGGCCTGCCGCTGACGCCTGTCTACCTGACGTCGCTGGCCGGCACCGGGCTGACGGGATCGCTGCGGGCCGACTACACCGGCGCACCCGTCGACGCCGCGACCGACGGATATTTCGCCAATCCCGCTGCGTTCGTGGTGCCGCGGGCTGGTGAGTGGGGCAATGCCGCGCGCAACTCGATTACGGGCCCGCCCCAGTTCTCGCTCAACGCGGGGGTGACACGCACGTTCACGCTCGGCGGCCGCTGGTCGATGGACTGGCGATTGGACGCCACCAACGTGCTGAACACGGTGACCTACTCCGGTTTGAACACCATCGTGGGCAGCCCGCAGTTCGGCTTGCCGAATCGCGCGAACGCCATGCGCAAGTTCCTCTCGAGCTTGAGGGTGCGGTTCTGATGCGTGCGCGGATGTCTTCTTTAGTTTGCCGCGGGGCCCCACCCCCGCGGCCTGTACCTCGCGACCTTCGGTCGCTCGGTGGTGGTTGCGGCGGCCGTCTGCTTAGTGTCGCTTTCCTGATCTCGTTGTCTGTTGCTATCACTGGTCTTGCTGCGCAGCAGCCGGTGTTTCGGACGGAGACGCGGCTCATCATTGAAACCGTCACGGTGAAAGACAGGGAAGGCCGCGCGATCGAGGGGCTGACGGCCAAGGACTTCGCGATTACCGAGGATGGCGAGCCGCAGGAGATCGCGTTCGTCGAATTCCAGCGTCTCGCCACCGCACCTGTCGCACCCAACGCACCCGCACCTATCGCACCCCTCGCACCTGACGCACCTATCGCACCCAACAACTCCGGTGTGATTTCTTCCACAGGGCCTGGCGACATTCGGTATCGCGACAAGCGTCTGGTGGTGCTGTATTTCGACATGACGGCCATGGGGCCCGCCGAGCAGATGCGCGCGTTTGCCGCCGCGCAAAAATTTCTCGGCACCATGGACGACTCGGTCCTGATGGCGATCATGGTGTTTGAAGGCGGCGCGGTTCGCGTCAAGACCGACTTCACGAGCAACCGCGCGGCGATTGCGGAGCAGATCCTGCGGTTGATCTACGGCGACGATCTCGACGGCGACGGGCTGCCCGATACGCCGGAATCCGGCACGGCGTTCGGCCAGGACGACTACGAGTTCAACGTGTTCAACACCGATCGCCAGCTGTCGGCGCTGCAGACCGCGATGGCGATGCTGCGGCCGCTCCCCGAGCGCAAATCGCTGGTCTATTTCTCCAGCGGGCTGCGGTTGAACGGCACCGACAACAACGCGCAGCTTCGCGCGACCACCAACGCGGCGCTCCGGGCCAACGTGTCGATTCACGCGATCGACGCGCGCGGGCTGGTCGCCCAGGCCCCGCTCGGAGACGCGTCGAGGCCATCGCCCGGCGGCATGCAGATGTTCACGGGGCAGGGGGCGATGACGCTCTCCGGGAATTTCCAGCGCTCGCAGGATTCCCTCTATGCGTTATCGAAGGACACCGGCGGCAATCCGATGTTCGACTACAACGATCTCACCCTGGGCATCACGCGCGCCGTGGAGTCGATGACGAGCTACTACATCATCGGCTACTACAGCACGCATCCGGCCGCCGACGGACGCTTCCGCCGCGTGCGCGTGTCGCTCGCCAACGGCATGGACGCCGACGTGCAGTTCCGGTCGGGCTACTTCGCCGACAAGACGTGGGCGAAGCTGTCGGCCGCGGATCGGGAGCGGCAGCTCGAAGAGGCGCTGATGCTCGAAAACCCGGTAACCGACATCACGATTGCGATGGAGCTGAACTACTTCCAGCTCAATCGCGCCGAGTACTTCGTGCCGGTCGGCGTGAAGATTCCGGGCAGCGAGCTGGTGCTGGCCAAGCGCGGGGGCGCGCCCCGGACCGTGATCGACTTCATCGGCGAGGTGAAGGACGACTACGGCATCACGATTCAGAACGTGCGCGACAGGCTCGACATCAGGTTGAGCGCCGACACGGCGAGCCAGCTCGCCAAGCGGCCGATTCAATACGAGACCGGGTTCACGCTGCTCCCTGGCAAGTACGTCATCAAGATTCTTGCTCGCGACGTCGAGACGGGCCGGATGGGCACGTTCCAGACCAACTTCACGATTCCGAACCTCAACCGTGAGGAGAAGCGGATTCCGACGAGCTCGGTCGTGTTGAGCAGCCAGCGCGTGCCGCTCTCCGACGCCTTGTACAGCGTGCGTCAGAAGCTGCCGGCCGACGCCGTAAACCCGCTGGTGCTCAACGGCGAGAAGCTCATCCCGAGCGTCACGCGCGTCTTCACGAAGAGCCGCGACTTCCACGTGTTCCTGCAGGCCTATCAACGAGCCGCCACGACCACGCAGCCATTGGTAGCCAGCGTGTCGTTCTATAAGGATGGCGTCAAGGTGCACGAAACCGTGCCGCAGGCGGTCGTCGAGGGGCTGGATCCGAAGACGAAGGCCGTTTCGTTGCAGTTCTCGATTTCGCTTGAAGGCTTTCCAACCGGCCGCTACGACTGCCAGGTGTCGGTGCTCGATCCGACAAGTGCCAAGGCCACCTTCTGGCGCGCTCCGATCGTTATCATTCCCTGACGCTGCTCCGACGCAGAGGCGCGAAGGCGCAGAGCTGCGTTTTCGGAAACAAAACCTGTCTTTGCGTCTCTGCGGCTCTGCGTCGTAGTCTTTCGTCAGGCGAATCCCCCGACGGTGCCCAGTTCGTGTAGCCTATGGAAATGAAACTCAGCACATTCGCCCTCACGACCGTCCTGGCTCTGGCCGGTCCGGTGGCCTCGGCCCAGCAGGTGACGAAAGAAGCGCGCGACGGCATCAAGAATTTCGCCCGCGTCGAAACCACCGTGGCGTGCGCCGGCGCGATTACCGTCGATGCGATGCCCGAGATCAAGAAGATGGGATTCGTTTCGGTGATCAATCTGCGCGAGGCGCAGGAACCGGGCGCCGACATCGAGACGCAGCGCGCGGCCGCGCAGGCAGCTGGGCTGCGCTACTATCACGTGCCGATGAACACGGCGAAACCCGATCCGAAGGTGGCCGACGAATTTCTCAAGGTGGTCGCGTCGAAGGAAGCCGCCCCTGCGTTCATCCACTGCGCCAGCGCGAACCGTGCGTCGGCGATGTGGATGATCAAGCGGATCGTGGTCGATCGCTGGGACGTCGATCGCGCCACGGCCGAAGCCGAAGCGCTCGGCCTGACCAACCCCGCGCTGAAACAATGGGCGCTTGATTACGCGCGCGCTCCCCGGTAGAGCACGAAGACAGATCCCAACACGGAGGCACGAAGACACGAAGGAACGCGAAGGACTTTTTTCGAAAAAAGCCTCCGTGCATCTCCGTGTCTTCGTGCCTCCGTGTTTAAGAGGTTTCCGTGTCCTCTCGTTAGCTGCGTTCGATTTTCACGCTTTGTATAGAAATCGGCTTCAGCGGCCGGTCGCCGGGCTTGCTGGTGGCCGTCCCGCCGATCTTCTCCACCACGTCCATCCCCTCGACCACTTCGCCAAAGATGCTGTGCTTGTTGTCGAGCCACGGCGTCGCGGCGAGCGTGATGAAAAACTGGCTGCCGTTCGTGTTGGCGCCGGCGTTGGCCATCGACAGCAGGCCCGGCTTGGTGTGCTTCAGCTTCGGGCTGAACTCGTCGGCGAATTTGTAGCCAGGGCCACCGGTGCCGGTGCCGAGCGGACACCCGCCTTGAATCATGAAACTGTCGATCACGCGGTGAAAGACGAGCCCGTCGTAGAACGGACGCTTCGCCTTCTGACCCGTCTTCGGGTCCGTGAATTCCTTCGTGCCTTCCGCGAGGCCGGTGAAGTTGGCCACCGTGTTCGGCACGTCCTGGTCGAACAACCGGACCTTGAAGTTGCCTTCAGTCGTCGTAAAGAGTGCATGCACCATCCCCACATCATAGCCATAATGGATTCAGGGACGCCATGATTCCGTTTTCCATCCTCGATCTTTCGCCCATCGTGGAGGGTGGCGACGCGTCGCGGGCGCTGCAGAACACGATCGATCTGGCGCGGCACGCGGAAGCGTGGGGGTATCACCGCTACTGGCTGGCCGAGCATCACAACATTCCGTCGGTCGCGAGCGCGGCCACGTCGGTCGTCATCGGCGCCGTGGCGGGGCGGACGTCGACGATCCGTGTGGGCGCCGGCGGCATCATGCTGCCGAATCACGCGCCGCTCGTCATCGCCGAGCAGTTCGGCACGCTCGAATCGCTCTTTCCCGGCCGCATCGATCTGGCGCTGGGACGCGCGCCGGGATCCGACCCGATGACGGCGCGGGCGCTTCGTCGCGGTGGGGGCGACGCCGATACCTTTCCGCAGGATCTCCTCGAGCTGATGAGCTACTTCAAGGCGCCGGACGGTCAGCGCGTGAAGGCGATTCCAGGCGCAGGGCTCCGCATTCCAATCTGGATTCTTGGTTCGAGCCTCTTCGGCGCGCATGTGGCGGCCGAGCTCGGCCTGCCGTACGGATTTGCCTCGCATTTCGCACCGGCGCTCATGATGGATGCGCTCGCCATCTACCGGCAGCGGTTCCGGCCTTCGGAGACGCTCGATCGCCCCCACGTCATGCTCGGCATCAACGTCGTCGCGGCGGAGAGCGACGAGGAGGCGCGGCATCTGTTTTCATCGCACCAGCAGGCGTTCGTCAACCTCAGACGCGGCACGCCCGGCCCCCTGCCGCCACCCGACGACCGCTTCACCGGCACGCTGGCACCCCACGAGCGGGCGGAGATCGACCACACGCTTTCGGTGACGGCGATTGGATCGACGGAAACCGTGCACGCCGCCATCGCGGCGCTCGTCGCCCGTACAGGCGCGGATGAGCTGATCATGGTTTCACAGATTTACGACCATGCCGCCCGGCTGCGGTCGTACGAGCTCACCGCCGCGCTCCGCGACCCCGTCGCGTCGCAGACGGGAAACGTGCTCAGGCAGGGCTAAAGCCCTGCGCCACCGTTACGAACCCTACGAACCCTACGAACCTACGAACCCACGAACCCACGAACTCTACGAACCTTGTGAGCGACTGTTACACACCCTTCACTCCACGGTTGTCCGGGCGTAAGCTCTACGCGTCATCCTCACCGCGGCCCGGAGGTTTCCATGCTCGATAGACGTGCGTTTCTGCTCAGCGGGTTGGCGGCCTACGGCGCGTCGGCGCGCGCGTTGTTTGCCGACGGAGCGGTGCTGCAAAGCCCGAAGTTTCCGACCTCACCGTTTACGCTCGGCGTGTGTTCCGGCGATCCCGCGCCCGACGGCGTCGTCTTGTGGACGCGTCTGGCGATCGATCCGTTGAATGGCGGCGGAATGCCGCGCCAGCCGGTTGAGGTGCAATGGCAGGTCGCCGCCGACGATCGCCTGTCGAAGATCGTGCGATCGGGGAAGGCGATTGCATCGCCCGAGTGGGGTCATGCCGTGCACGTCGAGGTATCCGGGCTGCAGCCACACCGCTGGTACTGGTATCAGTTCCGCGTGGGCACCGAGTTGAGCCCGATCGGGCGCACGCGTACTTTTCCAGCACCGGGCTCGGCCGTCGACCGGCTGCGCTTTGCCATTGCCTCGTGCCAGCACTTCGAAACGGGCCTGTACACGGCGTATCGTCACATGGCCGACGAGGATCTCGACCTCGTCCTGCATCTGGGCGACTACATCTACGAGAACCCGGGACGCGACAAGTTCGTGCGGAAGCACGTCGGCGGCGAGCTGCTGACCATCGACGATTACCGCAATCGATACGCGCAATACCGGGGCGATCCGGCGCTGCGTGCCGTGCACGCGTCATTCCCGTTTCTCGTGGTCTGGGACGACCACGAGGTGGACAACAACTACGCCGGGTTGTACGACGAGGCCGGTACTCCGGTCGAGCAGTTCGCCTTGCGCAGGGCGGCCGCCTACAAAGCGTATTTCGAGCACATGCCGCTGCGACGCAGCTCGATTCCCTCGGGCGCGCTGCTGCAGCTGTATCGCCCGTTTTCCTACGGGACGCTCGCAAGCATCCTGATGCTCGACACGCGGCAGTACCGGACCGATCAGCCCTGTGGCGACAACGTGCAGCTGATTTGCGAAGGCGCCCGCGATTCGCGTGCGACGATGCTCGGAGAGGCCCAGGAGAAGTGGTTGATGGATCGTCTCGATCGCTCGCGGGCCGGATGGAATCTCCTCGCACAGCAGATTCCGATTGCGCGTCTCGACCGGGCGCCAGGTCCCGAGCACCGGTACTCGATGGACAAATGGGATGGCTACGAGCAGAGCCGGTCGCGGCTGCTGCGGTTCCTCGGCACCAGAAAGCCGTCCAATCCCATCGTGCTCGCGGGTGACGTGCACAACAACTGGGTGAACGACCTGCGGTTCAATGTCGACGATCCCACGACTCCTGTCGTGGCGTCGGAGTTCGTGGGAACGTCGATCACGTCGGCCGGTGATGGCTCCGACATGTCACCCGCGATGAAAGCCATCGTGTCCGAAAACGAGTGCGTGCGCTTTGCCAACGATCAACGCGGCTACGTCAGGTTCGAGCTCAAGCCCAAAGAGCTCCGTTCCGATTACCGTGTCGTCGAATACGTATCGAGACCGGATGCGCCGATCAAGACCAGGGCGTCATTCGTCGTGGAGGAAGGGCATCCCGGGGCCAAGCCGGCCTGAGCGCACGAAGGCTGCTCTAACACGGAGGCACGGAGCCACGGAGACGCACGAAGGTTTTTTTCTTAACGAAGAAGAAATCAATCCGTGCACCTTCGTGTCTTAGTGCCTCCGTGTTGAGTCACTTTCCGTGGCCTTCCAGCAGCACTTCGACGAGGCGCGCCCACTCCTCATCAAGGGTGTCATGGGCGACCGGCTGTCCCGCCCGCCGATACCAGTAGCCCGCGTTTCCCAGCTCGCCTTCCTTCCGGTGCAGGTACGCGTGGATCCACGAGCCGGTTCGATCGTCGATGTCCTGGGCGATCGCATGGGCGGCATTCCAGTTTCCCTTCGCGTCTTCCCACATCGCGCGAAGCGCGTTTGAAAGCCCGTGTGGCGGGGCCGGTTGGGGCAGCGTCTGACGGAATTCTTCGAGCGTCATCTTCTCCGTGTACGCATGTCATTCTTACATGACGTCAGGCGGCGGCCGCTCCGTACAGGCTGGAATGTGCCATCCAGGCACAAAGTGTCGGTCCCATGAACAACTATTTGTAGCGAACGACGACAAAACGTACGGCATCGCGCTTGCTACCTCGCATAGGCCAGGGAGAAGTGAGATGCGAGCCATGACACGCTGGTTTCTTTTGACGATCATGATCCTGACGCCGGCCGTCGCATCGGCGCAGGCTGAAACGGATTCGAATCTGTTCTGGGACGTTACCAAGGCCGTCGTGCTCGATCCGACGACGTACGCGCCGGCGACGCTTTCATATACCTCGATGAAGCTCGACTGGAACAGCTCGCAGCCGCTGTTTCGCAACGGCTGGGTCGAGCAGAATCAGCGGTTTACGCTGAGCGGCCGTCCGAACGACCTGCCGGTGAGCTTCGTGGACGGCAACAAACAGATCCGCAACATGGCGCTGATGCACCTGCAGGAGTCGATCGTCAACAACGCCGCGACGAACATCTTCGAGCGCGTGCTGGCGAACAAGTATCCGCAGCACCGGACGCTGTTCAAGGTCCTCAGCTGGACGGAACGCATCGCGTTCGCGTCATATATGTCGTATTACGCGTCGGCCCAGCATTTCAAGCAGGCCGAGCGTAACCGCCAGATGGCATTGCAGTTCGGGTATCGATAGAGGTTGACGCGAGGGTGGGGGAGTTTTTTCTGCTGAAGAAAGAATTTCTCAGACCCTCGCCCGGATGCGGCCGAGCAGTCGGCGCGCATCGTCCACGCCCATCGCAATCGTCGCTCCCGCATACACCCCTGTATAGGGAATCAGAACCAACGCTGCAGTCGCAATCGGATGCATCGCCGGCAGGGCCAGCTTGACGCCCCATGCGAGACCGGCCGCGAGGAGTGCCGCCGTCCACAGCCGGAAGCTGAGCGCCGAAGGTATCCCGGTCCGGCCGATCCGCGCGTTCAGCGTCCGTCGAAGCAGCAGCAGTTCGACCCATCCCGCCACGCTGGCGGCGGCCGTCAGGCCGGCGGTTCCCCAAAGCCGATTGATGCCGAGGGCTCCGGGCAGCGGGACCGCGGCGAGATAGCCGAGGACGGTTGCGATTGCCACGTGCACGAGCGCGTAGCGGAGCGGCGTGCGGGTGTCGCGCAGCGCGTAGTAACTCGACGAGTACAGACGCGCGCAAGTGGTTGCCAGGAGGCCGAGCGAGAAACCCGCGAGGATGCCCCAGACGTAGATGGCATCGTCGTGCGTGAACCGGCCGGTTTGAAACATCGCGGCCGACACGACGTCGCCAAGGACGAGGAAGGCCACCGCCGACGGCACCACGAAGAAGGCGATCTGGCGAAGCCCGCTGTTGATGCGATCGCGGACGGTATCCAGCGCATCGAGACCGGCCGCCCCCGACATCGCCGGCAGCGCCGCCGCCGACACCGAGAGGCCGAACACGCTGGCCGGGAGCGTGTAGAGCAGCTGCGCGTTCGCGAGGCCGGTGACCGCGCCGGTGGGCAGCAGGCTCGCGAGCAGTGCGTCGATGTACGCGCTGATCTGCACGACGCCGCGGCTGACCAGCACAGGCGCGAAGTTGTTCACGGTCGTGCGCACGTGCTCGGACAGCTCGAGCCGCAAGGCGGAGATCGGGGACGAGCCGCAGCACCGCCGGCATCTGCACGAGCATCTGCAGCGCGCTGCCGGCGACCGCGCCCCATGCCAGGAGCACCGCGAGGCGCGGCAGCGGGACGGTCGCGCCCCACCATAGAAGCGTCACGATCATCGCGACGTTCCAGATGACCGGCGCGATGTACGAGAGAAGAAACTGGCGATGGCTGTTGAGGATGCCGAGGCACCACGCCGACAGCACGAGGAGGCCGGCGCCCGGAAACAGGATGCGCACGATGGCGATCGTCAACGCGCGCTTCTCGCCGTGAAATCCGGGGGAGATGAGCCCCACGAGAAGAGGTGTCGCCACGACGCCGACCAGCACGAGCACCGACGTCATCAGCGCGAGCAGGGCCGCCACGGCCCCGGCGACTCTCGCAGCAGTCTCCCGCTCGTTGCGCGCGACGAGCGTCGCGTAGACCGGGATGAACGACGCCGACAGCGCCCCTTCGCCGAACAGGTTCTGCAGGAAGTTTGGAATGCGGAACGCCGCCATGAACGCGTCGGCGGCGTCGGATTGCAGGCCGAAGTAGTGCGCGAACACGCGCTGGCGGACGAAGCCGGTCAGCCGGCTGCACAGGATGCCGAATGCGACGAGCGCGGATGAACGATCCACTCAGGAATCCGGATATCTGAAAGCAGAATGCTAAAATCTAAGATCTGCGGAGACTCCAGATTGAAGACGCTAGATTCTAGTTTCGAGAGATCTCTGCGACTTGCATGATTCGTGAGATCGCGGCTCTAGAACCTGAAGCCGATCGCGAAGTCGAACATCCGGCCGCCGTCCGCACCCGCGCGCGGCCCCGGATAGTGCGAGTTCGCCGTGCCCTGGCCGAAGCGCGGGCCCTGCACGTAGCCGGTCGGCAGACCGAACTCGTCACGCGCGCTCGCCGGGTCGGCGGCGATCGTCGTGTCCCACGCGATCAGCTTCTGGTTGTTGAGCAGGTTGAAGCTCTCGAACTTGATCCACGGCTGCGCCGAGCGCCATACCGGGACCGAATAGGTCACCGCGAGGTCGACCAGCCCATACCCTTCGAAATACTGCGAGCCGCGCTCGCCGAAGAACACCTGCTGCGTCGGCGTCCCCGCATAGCCGGGGTTGCGGGCCGCCTGAACCGAGCTCAGCGGCTGACCGTTCATCACGAGGCTGTAGGTGCGCCCCGAGTTGTAGCGGTACATCGGCGCGACGGTCACCGACCCGTACTGGCCGAGGCCCGTCACGTAGTCGGCCCACACGCGCACCTTGTTGCGCTGGAAGTCGTCGAGCCGCCCGTCCGGGGCGCTGCGCGCGAGCGAGATCATTTCCGGATAGTCGCCGAAGGGCGACCCGGTCGGATTGGGCGACTCGCCCTCGAAGTTACCGTCGTTCTTCAGCTGCATCGTCCAGTGCCCGTTCACCGTCAGCGCCCGCATCACGCGGTGCTGACCCATGAACTGCAGCGCCTGATACTCGCGCTTCATCTCGTCGCTGTTGTCGTAGACGATGTTGTCGAGCTGCCCCAGCGTGGCGCCGTCGATCACGATCGGCGTCCTGCCGTTGGCGTACATGATGAACTCTTCGATGAAGTTCGACGTCTTGCGCTGCACGAAGAGGACCTTCGCGTAGCTGCGCGCGCCGAACGTCCGTCCCGCCCCGAAGGTGTATTCCGACGTCACCGGCGAGGACAGGTCGTCGGCGAACTGGACGTTCAGCGCCGGGAACGTGCCCGCCACGACGCCGCTGTAGTTGTTCAGGTCGAACCCGGGCGCGAACGTCCGGCCTTCGCCGGCGGGCCCGTTGTAGACCATCGTGTAGCGATCGGAGTTGCCGACGCTGGTGTTCCGCGAGAACTGCACCGCGTTGTACTTGCCGGAATACTGGGAGTACGACGCCAGGAGCACCGTGGTGCCGTCGCCCGCAACGTCGTACGCCGCGCCGAGACGCGGCACGATGCGCGACACGCCGGGAGACTTCGGCCCGTTCGTCGCTTCGCTGCCCGCGTGCTCGAAGCGCATGCCGACGTTCAGCGTCAGCTTCTGCGAGGCCACCCAGCGATCCTGCACGTAGGCCGACAGCGTCGTCTGGTTGAACTCGGCGCCGCGGTGGGGAATCCACCGCTGCACGCGCGACACGCCCGGCAGGAACGTCGGCAGGGGATGACCATCCGCGTCGAGCACGGGCACGCCGCCCGCGACTTTGAAGTCGGACAGGAACACGTAACCGGTCGAGCTCTGCGCGTTCGCGCCGACGCGCGTATCGACGAAATTCTCGAAGCCGCCCTTCAGCTCGTGGCTGCCCAGCCGGCGATCGGACGCGAAGTAGGTGAGGCTGGCCGTCATCTGACGGTTGTTCCGCTGTTCGGGATCGCTCGCGTCGAAATACGGCGCGTTGTACTGATACTGGGTGCCCGTGCGCGTCAGGAACGGCGAATCGAGGATGGCGGTCGACGTGCCGCCCACGCCCTCGGTGGCGAAGTGCTTCTGCGAGTACTGCGCCGACAGCAGCATCCGCTGGTTCAGCGCGGCGTTGTAGTTCACGACGCCGAGCCGGTTGGGCACCGACGGCGAAATGAGCGCGGCCTTGTCGATGCTGAACGACAGCACCGGTTCGTTCTCGCGGTGCACGCGGTTGTCGATGAAGCTGCCCTGGAGCGTGTGGCCCGGCCGCAGGGTGCCCGTCAGCTTGCCCTCATAGCGCTTGCTGTCGTTGGACTTCGTATACGGGACCGCCGTCGCCGGCATCGTGCCGAACGTCGACGAGTTCTCGAAGCGGCCGGCGCCGAAGAACCAGACGCGATCTTTCGCCAGCGGTCCGCCGAGGGTGAACTCGGAGAAGTGCGAGAGCTTGTTGTTCAGATACGGATTGGCCGGAGTCGGCTGTCCGCGCTCGATGTTGTTCGCGCGCTCGAACGGCGTTTCGTTCGTCCACGAGGGGCGCGTGAAGGTCATGCGGTAGCTGCCGGCGAAGCGATTGCCGCCGTTCTTGGTGACGACGTTGACGACGCCACCCGAGAAGCGGCCGTACTCGGCCGTGACGCCCGAGGTGAGCACCTGCACCTCGCCGATGGCGTCCTCGATGTAGAGGTCGTTGGACGTGCCGAGCAGGTTGTCGTTCACGTCGACGCCGTTGACGAGGAACACGTTGTCGTAGGCGAAGCCGCCGGAAATCGACAACTGGTTCGGGCTCGGCGTGTTGGTGGTGACCCCCGGCATGAGCTCGGCAATCAGATACGGCGTCCGGCCCATCGGCAGCGCGTTGACTTCGGGCGCCGTGATGTTGGCGCTCGCCTGGGTGGAGGTGACCGCCGGCGGAATGACGCCTTCCACGAGCACGGTTTCCGAAACGGCCGCGACCGCGAGCGTCACATCGACATTCGCTGTGGCGCCGAGCGGCACGAGCGCGCTCAATTCAACCGGCGTCAGATTCTCTTTCGCGACGCGGATGGTGTAGGTCCCGGGCGGCAGGCTGGGGATCGAATACACCCCGTTGACGTCGGTCGTCACCGCGCGCTCACCCTGAAGCGCCGGCGACGTGACGACCACGGCGGCGTCGGGAATCGACAGGCCGTCAGTGGACTTCACCGCACCAGTGAGTGTTCCAGTCTGGACGCCCTGGGCGAATATTGGCCCGGACACCAGCGCGAGCATCACGAAGAGGCCGAGAAACCTGCGTTTCATATAGTCACCTTCCAAGAGTGGGCTCGTGGACGTAAACCCCGTGTAAATCCGGCAGGCCAAAGAGCAGGATGGGTGCCACGGACCCCCTGTACCCGTTATCCCCTTGTGTTGTATGGGACTGTCTGATTGTTAGGAGGACAATATGGCCGGGCCAAATGTGCAGAAACGGCACATCCGCCACCGGATCTGAAACCAAAAGTAGGATTAAGGCCTACAGCGAAACTCAGTACTTCTACTTAGGCCTGAGGCTTTTCAGCGGTAGTTGCCGAACTGGAGGGCGACGCCGAAGTCGTGACCGCGCAAGAGGCCGATCGCCGTCTGCAGCTCGTCCTTTGAGGCCGACGAGATCCGCAGCTGGTCCCCTTGAATGGTCGCCTGCACTTTCTTCAACTTCTGATCCTTCAGGAACTTGACGATATCCCGCGCCGCGTCGCTCGAGATGCCCTGCTGAAGCGTGATGACCCGGCGCACGCTCGATCCGGCCGCCGCGTCGATGTCGCCAAGCTTGAGGTTCTTGACCGGCACATTCCGGCGAATCATCCGCGTCTGGAGGACGTCCCAGAGCGCGTTCATCTTCATGGTGTCTTCCGCGGCGAGGGTCAGGGTGTTTTCGGCTTTGTTGAACTCGATCGACGCCGTCGAGCCCTTGAAGTCGTAGCGCTGGGAGATCTCTTTCCGGGCCTGGTTGACCGCGTTGTCGACTTCCTGCAGATCGACGGTCGATGTCACATCAAAAGATGAAACGGCCGGCATTGACTAATCGGTACTATAATCGGTGAAGCCTCCCGCCCCGGTCAGGCGGCTCGAAAGTCGCAATTAGCTGGGGAGCCGGTGGGGCAGTCCCCCAATTACTGGTAGAGGCCGACCTTGCAGTCGGCGCACAAAAGCAGGTGCGAATGGCAGACGCAGGTGAAGGATTAATCGACGCACAGAACCGCATCCAGGAGCGGATGGACGAGCGTGAAGAAGAGCGCGCCCGCCGCGCGATGCCCCAGGCCGCAATACGATCCGGAGCAGGTGAGGCGGACGGAATCGCTGCGCCTTGCCTATACCGAGCTGAGCCGGCAGCTCGAGGCGACCACACATATCGCCCGTCGTCAGCAGTTGACGAGCGCGCTGGCCGAGCTCGAACGCCAGCTCGAATCGCTGGGCGCGCGGCCGCATTAGCGGCCGCTTTTTCAGGAGCCACATTTCGGTCGCAAAGGGCGGGTCTTGTTGTGTGAACCCGTCGAATTCGATAGCATTGGCTGTTCGCTTGTGAAGGTTTTCGCAAGCGGCGCGGGGCAATGGGGTCCGCGCGTGGCTCCCGCGACTCATGATTGAGAGCTGGCTCCTCATTCTTCTGCTGACGGTGATGGCTGTCGGGTTCGGCGGCACATCGGTCGTGCTCGGCAGAATCCTCGGCCCGAAACGTCCCACCCCGGAAAAACAGGCGCCCTACGAGTGCGGCATGCCCGCGGTCGGCGACGCCCGCGAGCGGCAGTCGATTCGCTTCTACCTCATCGCGATGATCTTCCTGCTGTTCGACATCGAGGTCGCCTTCCTCTATCCCTGGGCGCTTGCGCTCCGATCGCTGGGGTGGGCCGGCTATGTGCAGGTCGTCCTCTTTACGCTCGTCCTCTGTGCGGGCTACGTGTATGTCTGGAAGAAAGGTGCGTTGGATTGGAGTCAAAGCTAGAGGATCGTCCATCGTCGATCGTCCACGTCCATCGTCGATCGACGATGACCTGGCCAACCTGCCGGTTCTGACCACGCAGGTCGAGAAGCTGGTGCAGTGGGCGCGGCGCTCGTCGATCTGGCCGGTCACGTTCGGGCTCGCCTGCTGCGCCATCGAGATGATGGCCATGAGCTGCGCGCGCTACGACATCGCGCGCTTCGGCGCCGAAGTCTTCCGCGGCTCGCCTCGTCAATCCGACCTGATGATTGTCGCCGGCCGGCTGTCGCGGAAAATGGCGCCCGCGCTTCGCCGGGTGTACGACCAGATGCCCGAGCCCAAATGGGTGATTTCGATGGGCGCCTGTGCCTCGATCGGCGGCGTCTTCGACAACTACGCGCTCGTGCAGGGGGTCGATCAGATCGTGCCGGTCGACGTCTATGTGCCCGGATGCCCGCCCCGGCCCGAATCGCTCATCTACGGCATCGTTCAGCTGCAGAAGAAGATCGAGAGCCAGCGAGCATGATCGCGAGCTGCGGCGTGGGCCCGCAGCTGAGCGGGTGTTGGCCCCGCGCCGATCTGCTGCGCTCGAGGCGTTGCGCTGGAGGCCGGTGACGCGACCGATCAGCCGACCATCCGTGTGCCGGCGGCGAGCCTCGTCGAGGTCTGCCGTGCCCTTCACGACCATGCCGAGCTCGGGTTCGTGCTGCTGGCCGACATTACGGCGGTCGACTGGTGGCCACGCGAGCCCCGGTTCGAGGTGGTGTATCACCTGTCGTCGATGACGCAGGCGGCTGCGATTGAAGGTGTCGCTCGACGGCGGGGCTGCGCGGCTGCCGACCGTGCAGAGCGTATGGCGCGGTGCGGGCTGGCTCGAACGGGAAACCTGGGACATGTTCGGCATCGTGTTCGAGGATCACGGCGATCTTCGCCGCCTGCTGATGCCGGAAGACTGGGAGGGCCACCCGCTGCGCAAGGACTTTCCGGTGCAGATCCGTCTGCGGCCGCGCGCGGAACGAGCCGCTCCAGGTGACTGAAGAGGAGTTTCGCGCAAACCTGGCGAGGGATAAAGCCGCGCGAGCGGATGCGCCGCGATCATGAGCGGCGATCGGGCGAGCGCCGGTGGCCGCGACGCTGCGCGAGGCGGCCCACCTGCACGAGACCGCTGCGCGTGAATCGGCCGGTGCCGTGGCGGCCGCGGTCGAGACGCTGTCGGCAGCGCTCGGCAGCGGCGGGAAGGTGCTGATTTTCGGCAACGGCGGCAGCGCAGCCGACGCGCAGCACTTCGCGTGCGAGCTGGTGGGGCGGTTCCTGCGCGAGCGCCAGGCGCTGGCGGCGATTGCCTTGACCACCGACGCCAGCACGATGACGGCGGTGGCCAACGACTACGGATTCGATCGCGTGTTCGTGCGGCAGATCGAGGCGCTCGGCCGGCCCGGCGATGTCGCCATCGGCATTTCGACGAGCGGCTCGTCCGCCAACGTGCTCGCGGGCGTGCAATACGCGAAGTCGCGGGGGTTGAAGACAGTGGCGTTCACCGGCGGAGACGGCGGACCGATCGGCGCGGCGGCGGACGTGCACGTGAATGTGCCTCACGCCCTCACCCCTCGCGTTCAGGAAGTGCATCGCACGCTCATTCACGCGGTGTGCGACCAGATCGAACGCGAGCTTGGCCACCAACCCTAAGCCCTGAGCCCTAAGCCCTTAGCCCTTTATTGAGCGCGATGCCGGAACTTCGAACGGAAACGATGACCGTCAACATGGGGCCGCAGCACCCGAGCACCCATGGTGTGCTCCGGCTGGTGCTCGAGCTCGACGGCGAGACGGTCGTCTCCGCGGCCCCGACGATTGGTTATCTGCACACCGGCATCGAGAAGACCGCGGAGCAGAAGAAGTTCCAGCAGGTCATTCCGCTCGTCGAGCGCATGGACTATCTGAGCGCGCAGTCCAACGCCTACGCGTACTGCCTCTCGGTGGAGAAGCTGCTCGGTCTCGAGATGCCGGATCGCGTCAGGTGGATTCGGGTGCTCCTCGCCGAACTGCAGCGCATCAACAGCCACCTCGTGTGGCTCGGGACGCACGCGATGGAAGTGGGCGCCATCTCGGTGATGCTCTACTGTTTCCGCGAGCGCGAGCTGTTGCTCGACATCAACGAGCGTATCGCGGGCTTCCGGTTGTTCCCGAGCTACATCCGGGTCGGTGGCCTGCGGGAAGATCTGCCGCGCGGCTTTCACCAGGTCGTCACGCAGTTTCTCGACAGCTTCCCGGTCAAGCTCGGCGAATACGAGGACCTGCTCACGAAGAACGACATCTACAAGAAGCGGACGCAGGGTGTCGGGAAGCTCACCAGGCAGGAGTGCATCGACTTGAGCCTGGCGGGCCCGATTGGGCGCGCGTCGGGCTGGAACTACGACGTTCGAAAGATGTTTCCCTACGGCGGCTACGAGACGTTCGAGTTCGACGTCCCGGTCGGCACCGAAGGCGACGTCTACGAGCGCTACCGGGTGCGGCTCGCGGAGATGCGGGAAAGCGTCAAGATCTGCCGTCAGGCGCTCTCGCGAATTTCGCCGGCGGGCGTGTTCGCGGCCGATGCGCCGTCGGTGGTGCCGCCGCCGAAGGACCGCGTCTACACGGAAATGGAAGCGCTGATTCAGCACTTCCTGATCTACTCGCAGGGCTTTACCGTGCCGGCGGGCGAGGCCTACGTGGCGGTCGAAGGGCCGCGCGGCGAGCAGGGCTTCTACGTTGTCTCGGATGGCACGAACCGTCCCTGGCGCGTGAAGGCACGCTCGGCGTCGCTCCTCGCATGCCAGGCGTTGCCGAAGATGATTATCGGCGGCCTCATCGCCGACGTCATCGCCGTCATCGGCTCCATCGACGTGGTGATGGGAGACGTAGATCGATGACTTTTCATCCCAGGATTGACTATCGGGAGCTTCACCGGTCGAAGCGGCAGATGCCGTTCGACGATGGGAAGCCGTTTCAATACACGCCCGAGAACCGCGAGCGCATCGAGGCGATTGCCAGAAGCTATCCGGAGAATCCGGCCGGCCGCCGCTCGGCAATCCTTCCGGCGCTGTATCTCGTGCAGCGCCAGCTCGGTTACGTGTCGCTCAGCGCGATACAGCATGTCGCGGGCGTCATCGGCTGCACGTCGGCCGACGTCGAAGACGTCGTGTCGTTCTACACGATGTTCTACACGCGGCCGGTCGGGAAATTCGTGGTGCAGGTGTGCCGCACGCTGCCGTGCGCGCTGCGCGGGGCGGAGCGGGTGACCGAGGAATTGATGGCCGCGCTGGGCATCGAGCCGAACGGCACCGATCCGTCCGGCACGTTCACGCTCATGGAAGTCGAGTGCCTGGGCGCCTGCGATCGGGCGCCGCTCGTCGTGGTCAACGACAGCTGGCACGAATGCCTTGCGCCCGAAGGCGCGAAAAAGCTCGTGGACGACTTGCGCGCGCGCGGCGAAGAAGCGCTGACGGGTTGTCACCACGAGGCGCCGGATCGGGAAACTAGAAATAGAAACCAGAAACTAAAAACTAAAAACTGAAGACTGAAAACCGAGCACTGAAAACTGATCCCATGGAACCGGTCCTGACCAAATACGTTCGCCAGCCCGCATTCCTACACGCTCGACTTCTATTTGAAGAACGAAGGGTACGAGGGCTTGCGCAAGGCGCTGGCGATGAAGCCCGAGCAGGTGATCGATCTCGTCAAGGCGTCGGGCCTGAAGGGGCGCGGCGGTGCCGGATTTCCGACCGGCATGAAGTGGCAGTTCGTGGTGAAGGACACGCCGAAGGCCAAGTACATCGTCTGCAATGCCGACGAGAGCGAGCCGGGCACGTTCAAAGATCACCTGCTGATGGAGCGCAACCCGCATCTGCTCTTCGAGGGGTGCCTGATTGCCTGCCACGCCATCGGGGCGAAGGTGGCCTACATCTACATCCGCGGCGAGTTCTTCCACGTGCAGGAGATCATGGAGCGCCAGCTCGAAGAGGCCTACGCGAAGGGCTACGTCGGGAAGAACGTGCTGGGGCTGGGCTTCGACTGCGACATTCACATCCACCGCGGCGCCGGAGCGTACGAAGCCGGCGAAGAGACCGCGCTGCTCGAATCGCTCGAGGGCAAGCGGGCGCAGCCGCGGCTGAAGCCGCCGTTTCCCGCGAGCGCCGGCCTGTATGGGTCGCCGACGGCGGTCAACAACGTCGAGACGCTGTGCAACGTGCCCGCGATCGTGCGCAACGGCGCAGAGTGGTATGCGGCGCTCGGTCCCGAGAAAAACGGCGGCCCGAAGCTCTACTGCATCAGCGGGCACGTGCAGAGACCCGGCGTGTACGAAGCGTCGATGAAGATCTCGCTTCGCGAGCTCATCTTCGACGTGGCCGGCGGCGTGCGCGACGGCCGCGCGCTGAAGGCGGTGATTCCCGGCGGGTCGTCGGTGCCGATTCTGCTGCCGCATCAGCTCGACATCGAAGCGAGCTTCGACGGCGTGGCCAAGGCCGGGTCGCTGCTCGGGTCGGCGGGCATCATCGTGCTCGACGACACGACGTGCATGGTCTGGCTGGCCGAAAACCTGCTGCGGTTCTACCGTCACGAGTCGTGCGGCAAGTGCACGCCGTGCCGCGAGGGCACGCAGTGGCTGCTCAACATCCTCGAGAAGATCGAGCGTGGCGATGGTGAAATGAAAGATCTGGCCCTGCTCGAAAACGTCGCCGGCCTGATCGCGGGCAAGACGCTGTGCGCGTTCGGCGACGCCGCCGCCACGCCGGCGCTGACGACGCTGAAGAATTTCAGGGCCGAGTACGAGGCCCACATTCGCGAGGGCCGCTGCACGGTTCCCGCCCCATGGCGCCGGCGTCACGCCGCGCCGGTGAGCGCGCATTGATACACCTCCGTCGCCATCGCGCAGCTTGTCATCGTGGGATTCGTGTTCGTCGTGCTGCTCAGCTCGGCTGCCGGCATGGTGTACATGGAGCGGAAGGTGGCCGCGAGGATTCAGCAGCGCATGGGGCCGACGCTGGTTGGACCGTACGGGCTGCTGCAGCCGCTGGCCGACATCATCAAGCTGGCGATGAAGGAGGACACGCGGCCGAAGGCCGCCGATCCGATCCTCTTTGCGCTCGCCCCCATCATCTCCGCCGCCACCGCGTTCACGGCGTTCGCGGTCGTGCCGTTCGGGGCAGAGACGGATTTCTTCGGCCTCCTCGATCGAGCCCGTCCCGCTGCAGGTCGCCGACGTCAACGTCGCGATCCTGTGGGTGTTCGCCGTCGCGTCGATGGGCGTCTACGGCATCGTGCTCGCGGGCTGGAGCTCGAACAGCAAGTACTCGCTGCTTGGCGCGCTGCGCTCGTCGGCGCAGATGATCAGCTACGAGCTTTCCTACGGCATGGCGCTGGCGGCCGTGCTCGTGCTGGCCGGTTCGATGTCGATTCGAGAGATCGTCGACGCGCAGGCAGGGGCCTGGCTGGGCTTCATCCCGCGCTGGTTCGTGTTTCTACAGCCGATCGGCTTTTTCATCTTCATGACCGCGGGCGTCGCCGAAACCAACCGCGCGCCGTTCGATTTTCCGGAAGCCGAACAGGAGCTCGTCGCCGGGTATCACACCGAGTACAGCAGCATGAGCTTCGCCATGTTCTTCCTGGCGGAGTACATCAACATGGTGACCGTGTCGGCCATCGCCAGCAATCTGTATCTTGGCGGGTGGCACGGACCGCTGCTCCCGGTGTGGCTTGGATGGATCTGGTTCCTCCTCAAGGTCGGGTTCCTGCTGTTCTTCTACGTCTGGATGCGATGGACGCTGCCGCGATATCGCTACGACCAGCTGATGGCGTTCGGGTGGAAGTTCCTGCTGCCGTTGTCTGTCCTCAACCTGCTCGCGACGGCCGCCGGGGTGCTGTACTTTGGCATTTGAACTGATTCTCTTCTACGTGTTCGCGGCGATCGCCATAGGCACGACGCTGCTCGTCGTGGTGCAGTCGAACCCGGTCTACAGCGTCCTCTTGTTGATCGGATCGTTCCTCGGTCTTGCCGGTCTCTACGTGCTGCTCCAGGCGCCGTTTGTCGCCGTGATTCAGATCATCGTGTACGCCGGCGCGATCATGGTGCTCTTCCTGTTCGTCGTCATGCTGCTGAACGCGCCTCGGGAAGAGCTGGTCACCTCGGGCATCCTCGAGTCGCCTGCGACGCGGACGATCGGCGCGATGCTGGCGATCGCGTTTGCCGCCGAGCTGGCCTGGGCGCTGAACCGGTCGAGCACGCTGGCCTGGACGGTGACCGACGACACGCGCCGGCCGTTTTCGGTGCCCGAGATCGGCCAGCGGCTGTTCCAGGACTACGCGTTCGCGTTCGAGGCGACCTCGATTCTCATTCTCGTCGCCATGATTGGCGCGATCACGCTGGCAGGACGGCACCTGACCGAGGGTGCGCGACTGAAGTCGCGCCCTACCGGCGATGCGTCTCGCACCGATGGAGGTAGGGCGCAACTTTAGTTGCGCACCATCAATGGCTGAACTCAACCACTACCTCGTGCTGTCGGGCGTGCTCTTCACCATCGGCACGGCCGGCGTGCTGCTGCGGCGCAATCTCATCACGGTTCTGCTGTCGCTGGAAGTGATGCTGAACGCCGTCAACCTCTCGTTCATCGCCTTCGGCCGGTTTCTCGGCTCGTCGGACGGGCAGATCATCGTCTTCTTCGTCATCACGGTGGCCGCGGCGGAAGCCGCCGTGGGGCTGGCCCTCGTCATTGCGCTTTTCAGGCACGTCGAAACGCTCAATCCAGACGCGTTCCGGCAGTTGAGAGGGTAGCCGGCGATGCTGTTCTGGATTCCGCTTCTGCCGTTCATCGGGTTCGCCATCAACACCTTCGGCGGCGCGCAGGCTGCCCGCGAAGGCGATTGGCGCCATCGCCTCGCTCGCGATGTTCGCGGCGTTCGTCGTGTCGGTCGTCGCCGTCAGCCAGTTGACGGCGCAACCCGCCGATTCGCGTGAGATTGTCCAGACGCTGTTCACCTGGATCGGTTCGGCCGATTTTCAAGTGCCGCTCGCGTTGAGGCTCGATCCGCTGTCGGCGCTGATGATCCTCGTCGTCACCGGCATCGGCTTCCTCATCCACGTGTACTCGACGGCGTACATGATCGAGGAAGAGCCGCACGAGTACGCGCGCTACTTCGCGTACCTGAACCTGTTCGCCGCGTTCATGCTGCTGCTCGTGCTCGGTGAAAACTTTCTCGTGCTGTTCGTCGGGTGGGAAGGCGTGGGCCTCTGTTCGTACCTGCTCATCGGTTTCTGGTACCAGAAGGGCGTCGCCGCCGATGCGGGCAAGAAGGCCTTCATCGTCAACCGCATCGGGGACGTGGCGTTCGTCCTCGGCGTCCTGCTGGCGTTCTCGCAGTTCGGGACGGTCAGTTTCCGCGAACTGAACGGCGTCATCGCGGGCCTTCCCGCCGAGTCCACGTTTGGCGTCGTGTCGGCGATTGCGCTGCTGCTGTTCATCGGTGCGACCGGCAAATCCGCTCAGATTCCGCTGTACGTCTGGCTGCCGGACGCGATGGAAGGTCCGACGCCGGTCTCGGCCCTCATCCACGCCGCGACGATGGTGACCGCGGGTGTGTATTTGATCGGCCGCAATGCGGTGGTGTTCGCGCATGCGCCCGAGGTGCTGACGATCGTGGCGGTCGTGGGCACCGCGACGGCGCTCTGGGCCGGCGCGATCGGCATGGTGCAGAACGACATCAAGCGCGTGCTCGCCTATTCGACGGTCTCGCAGCTCGGCTACATGTTCATGGCGATGGGCGTGGGCGCCTTCACGGCGGGCATCTTCCATCTCTTCACGCACGCGTTTTTCAAGGCGCTCCTGTTTCTCGGGTCGGGCGCCGTGATCCACGCGCTGGCCGGCGAGCAGGATCTGCGCCACATGGGCGGATTGAAAAAGGAGTTGCCGGTTACCTACTGGACCTTCCTCATCGGCGCGATTGCCATCGCCGGTGTACCGGGTCTGGCCGGGTTCTTCAGCAAGGACGAGATTCTGTACCGCACGTTTGCCGGCGGTCATCAGTTGCTCTGGGTCGTCGGTGCGGTCACGTCGCTGATGACCGCGTTCTACATGTTCCGCCTGGTGTTCCTGGCGTTTCATGGCGAGCGGCGGCACGCCAGGGCTGAAGCCCTGGGCCACACGCCCGCAGCGTGTCCCTGCTCCGGTGGCACAGGCTCCGGTGGCACAGGGCCACTGGCTCCGGCTGGCGCAGCAGCCCGCACTGGCACGCATCACGCGCACCTGCACGACGCGCCCATGGCGATGGCCATTCCGCTCGTCGTGCTGGCGATCGGATCTGTCGTGGCCGGCTACCTGAACGTCCCGGCTGGTCTCGGCGGGTCCGCGGTGCTGGAGCACTTCCTCGAGCCGAGCCTGCACGTGCCGGCGATGGAAGGCGCGCACGCCGCGGCGGAACACGCCGATCATGCGCTCGAAATCGTCCTCATGGTCGTGTCCTCGGCCATCGCGTTTGCGGGCATCGGCCTCGCGGCGTTCCTGTATTTGAAGCGTACCGACATTCCCGATGCGCTCGTGGCGAAGTTCCCTGGCGTGTATCTGTTCCTGGTGCGCAAGGGGTACATCGACGAGCTCTACGACGCGGTCGTCGTGCAGCCCATCAAGGCGCTCTCCGAAGGCGTGCTCTGGAAGGCCGACGCGCGAGTCATCGATGGCGCCGTCAACGGGACGGGACAGATCGTCGTCGAGACCGGGTCGCTCGTGCGGCGCGTCCAGACCGGCTCTGTGCGCACCTATGCCGTGTCGGTGCTGTTCGGCGCTGTCCTGATCGTGGGGTATTTCCTGTGGAGTTGATCGTTCCGTGCCTTTGCTAACGCTTGCTCGTGGTCGTGCCGCTCGCCGGCATTGCGCTCCTCGCGATGATCGGACGCGAGCGCGAAGCGCTGATTCATCGTGTCGCGCTGGCGACCTCGCTCGTGGTGTTCGGCCTCACGCTCGTGGTGTGGGCGCGGTTCGATCCTGGCTCGGCCGACTTCCAGATGGTCGAGCGCTACTCGTGGATCCCGGCGTTTGGCATCGACTACGTCGTGGGCATCGACGGCATCAGCCTGTTCCTCATCGTGCTGACGGGCTTCCTGACCCCGCTGGCGCTGCTGTCGTCGTGGGATTCGATCCACACGCGCGTGAAGGGGTTTGCGATCTTCGTCCTCGCGCTCGAAGCGGCCATGATCGGCGTCTTCATGGCGCTCGATTTGTTCCTCTTCTACGTGTTCTGGGACGCGATGCTCGTGCCGATGTATTTCCTCATCGGCATCTGGGGCTACGACAACCGCGTCTATGCCGCCATCAAGTTCATGCTCTACACGATGGCCGGCAGCGTGCTGATGCTCGTCGCGATCCTGACGCTGGGGTACTACCACGGCGTGGCGAGCGGATCGGGAGTGCCGAGCTTCGATCTCGTGCGGCTGTACCAACTCGAGATTCCGATCGCCCTGCAGTTCTGGGGATTTCTCGCGTTCGCCCTGGCGTTTGCGATCAAGGTCCCGGTGTTTCCGTTCCACACCTGGCTGCCCGACGCGCACGTCCAGGCGCCGACGGCCGGCTCGGTGATTCTGGCGGGCGTGCTGCTGAAGATGGGCACGTACGGTCTCGTGCGGTTCGCGTTTCCGCTGTTCCCCGAGGCCGCGCTGTTCTTTGCCCCGTACCTGGGCATCGCGGCCGTCATCGGCATCATCTACGGTGCTCTCGTCGCGATGGTGCAGCCCGACCTGAAGAAGCTCGTGGCGTATTCGAGCGTCAGCCACCTCGGGTTTGTCGCCCTTGGCATTTCCGCCATGAACATCCAGGGGGTGCAGGGCGCGGTCTACCAGATGCTGGCGCACGGCGTCAGCACCGGCGCGCTGTTCCTCATTGTCGGCATGCTGTCCGACCGGCGGCACACGCGCCTCATCGCCGAGTTCGGCGGGCTCAAGCGCGTGCTGCCGAAGTTCTCGGCGGCGTTTCTCGTGGTCACGCTGTCGTCGATCGGATTGCCGGGGCTCAACGGCTTCGTGGGCGAGCTGCTGATTCTCGTCGGCGCGTTCCGGTGGGATCCACGCCTCGCGTCGTTCGCCGCGACCGGCGTGCTGCTGTCGGCGGTGTACATGTTGTGGATGTTCCAGCGCGTGAACTACGGACCGGTCGTCAAGGAAGCGAACGCCACGCTGCCGGATCTGAGCACACGCGAACGGTTCACGTTGTGGCCGGCCGTCGTGATGACCATCGTGATGGGCGTCTTTCCGATGACGTTCCTGAAGCCGATGGAACCGGCCGTCGCGCGCCTGGTCGAACAGGTGCGACGGAATGAAGGGCAGACTGTGCGCGCCCCTCTAGGGATTAGGGACTGGGGATTTGGGATTAGGCCAGTGTTGAACGTGTACCCGCGTCGCTGAACCAATCCCTAATCCCCAACCCCGAATCCCTGATCCTCATCTCGAATCCCTGGGTGACGGGCGATGAGCGAGTATCTGGCGATTGTGCCGTTGGTGTGCGTCTGGTTTGGCGGCGTTCTGGCGCTGGTCGCCGAGGCATTCCGCCTGCCGGACGAGCATCTGCCGATGGAGGGCATCGCCATCGGTTCGCTGCTGACGTCGGGCATTACCGCGGTGCTGTTGTGGGATCGCGGCGCGTTCAGCTTCGGCGTGGTCACGGCGGACAATTTCAGCCTGTTCGTGGCCCTCGTGCTCGTCGTCGTCGGCATTCTCACGGTGGCCCTGTCGTCGCAGGTGGTCAAGCGCGACGGCATCAATGCCGGCGAGTATTACTCGCTGACGCTCTTCGCCATCGGCGGCATGATGCTGATGGCGGCCGCCGTCGATCTGCTCGTGATCTTCATCGCGCTCGAAATTCTGTCGCTCTCGGTCTACATCCTGACGGGCATGCGTCGCGAGTCGAAAGCCGGGGCCGAAGCGGCGTTCAAATACTTCCTCCTCGGCGGGTTCTCGAGCGCGTTTTTCCTGTACGGGGTCGCGTTCACCTTTGGCATCGCCGGGTCGACGCGGCTCAACGAAGTGGTCGTGGTGATGTCGACGCTGGCCGGCGGCCGCGAGCTGCTGACGTATGTCGCGCTTGGCCTGCTCCTGGTCGGCTTTGCCTTCAAGGTGTCGGCCGTGCCCTTCCACATGTGGACGCCCGATGCCTACGAAGGGGCGCCGGCGGTGGTCACCGCGTTCATGTCGGCCGGCGTCAAGGCGGCCGCGTTTGCGGCGTTCGTCCGCGTGTTCATGTCGGCGTTCGGCGGGCTGCAGCCGCAGTGGGAGCCGGTCATCTGGATGCTGTCGGCCGCTTCGATGATCTTCGGCGTGGTGGCGGGCGTCGTGCAGAGAAACGTCCGCCGCATGCTCGCGTACTCGAGCATCGCGCACGCGGGCTACATGCTGATGGCGATGGCGGCGGGCAACAACACCGGCAAGGGCGCGATTCTGTTCTATCTCCTGACCTACGCGCTGACGAGCCTCGGCGCGTTCGGCGTGACCGCGCTCGTGGCGACGCGCGACCGGACCAACGACGAGCTGAGCGACTATGCGGGGCTGTCGAAGCGGCAGCCGCTTCTGGCCTTCCTGATGTCGATCTTCCTGCTCTCGCTCGGAGGGTTTCCGCCGACGGCCGGGTTCATCGGCAAGTGGTATCTCTTCAGTTCCGCGGTCAGCGCCGGGTCCTTCGCGCTCGCCATTATCGGCGTGCTCACGAGCGTCGTCTCGGTCTTCTTCTACCTGCGCGTCGTCGTGATGATGTACATGACCGACGAGACGTCGACGTCGCCGGTCACGCAGCCGTCGGCGCTGTCGATCCTGGCGCTGGCGGTTCCGCTGGTCGCCACGTTCTATCTGGGCATTCTGCCGGGCCGCGTGCTCGAACTCGCGGTGGAGTCGATCGCGACGATCCTGTAAGCGTCGACGCAGAGGCGCGAAGGCGCAGAGAATGCCTTTCTAAAAAACCAGAGCTCTGCGTCTCTGCGGCTCTGCGTCAAAATCAGGTATCAGAGAGTATCCAGAAAGAGCGGGCCCCAGGTCGTGAGCCGGGCCTCCAGCTTGTCCGTGCAGTCGCAGTCGGAGCAGGCCCACGGCTCGGTGCCGTTGAGATCCTTGCAGCGCGATCGCGCGTGCGCGTCCTGCACCTTCACCAGATCGAAGTACTCTTCCCAGTACGGCCGCTCTTCCTGGAGCGGCGTGGCGCAGTAGCACACCTCGACCCACTTCACCGTGCCGTCGCGCAGGCGGCGCGCGCATTCCATGTTGCGCAGATATTCGTCGCCCGCGATCGAGCCGGCGCCAAGCGTGCCGTGTTCGATCGCCTCGGCGAGCGCCTGCTCGCGGCCGGGCTTCACGCGCGCCGTCACCAGATAACGCATCCACCTTAAGCATACGATTTTTGGTAACATCGTGCAGCCTTTCCCCTTGTTGCAGTAAGCAGACGAACGCCGCAAACATCGCCGAGCCCCGCGAGGGGCGAGGTACAGGTCGTGGGGGTGGGGCCCCACGACAACCAATTAATGTCCGCCGATTCCAAGAACGAGCCCCTGCTTTCCGCGTCGGATCCGCCGCGGTACCGTCCGCGCGAGCGGTTCTGGCCGTACGTCGAGCTGCCGGAACAGCTGACCGACGAGGAGATCGCGAAGCTCGATCCCGATCTGCATGCCGAGCTGTTCGGCGCCCCCAAGCGGCCGCTCTCGGTGACGCTCGTCTTTCCGGTCCTCGACTCGCCCGACTATGCCCGCGCGGTCGAGCTGGCCAGGGCGTCGGCGGAGTATCGAGAGACCGGCAGTGGGTCGTCGTTTCGTCACCGCGCGCGTTTCTGGCCGTCGGATGCCACCAAGCTCCGCGATCTGTTCGAGCTGGTCGGACGGTTCGACACCTGCGACGTGCTCATCGACGATCGGCCGGTCCCGTATGCCCGCGAGTTGTGGCTTCCGCTCATTTGGTTTCTGATACCTCGGTAGCTCTCAGCTTTCAGCTCTCAGCTTTCAGGAGCTGTCAGCCGAGATACTGATAACTGATAACTGTAACTGAAAACTCCAACGTGCCCGACGGCAAAGAGCTCGAACGCGAACTGCAGATCCTCGAGGTCGAACTGCGCAAGCTGGAAGGGGAATACAACATGTATTTCGCCGGCCGGCTGCCGCGTCCGCCATGGGAAACGCGCTCGCGCGTCGAGGGTCTGGTCAAGAAGCTCGATCGCAGCCACATCCAGAACTACGGCGACCGTTTCCGCTTCTCGACGCTGCAGTCGCGGTTTTCGGCCTTCATCGATCTCTGGGACCGCGGCTTGCGCGCGCGCGAAGAGGGCCGGCCCGGCCCGTTCAGCCGCAAGCCGGCGGAAACGAAGAGGGCGCCTGCCAAAGCCGAAGACAAGATTCTGTTCGTGGCGTCGTTCAAGGACCCGATGAAGGAGATGGACAAGCTCCACGACCTGTACGACACGCTGCGCGACGCGCGCGAGCAACTGGGCGAGCAGAACATCCCGTTCCACAAGTTCACCGAGCTGGTGAAGTCGCAGGTGTCGAAGCTGAAAAAAGAGGGCGCGCCCGAAGTCGCGTTTCGCGTGTCGGTGAAAGACGGAAAACTGAACTTTACGGCGAGGGGATTGAAGGGGGCGAAGTAGGCAAGGTCGCCTGGCCCGGGAAATCGGGTCGGGTGCAATTTTCGAGGAGTCCCGCGAAAATTGCACCCGACCCCATTTCCCGGGGCCAGGCTGAATTGCGGGTTAGGCCTTGGTAACGTTACCGGCCTGTGGTCCCTTGGGTCCGTCAACGATTTCGAACTCGACGGCCTGTCCTTCTTCCAGCGACCGGAAACCGGCACCCTGGATTGCGGAGTAGTGGACGAAGACGTCGCTGCCACCCTCGCGTTCGATGAACCCATAACCCTTCGCGTTGTTGAACCACTTGACCTTGCCTGTGATACGCATCGTTCCTCTTCCTTACTTACGTGCGGCGCGAGTACCGCGAACTCAAAAAAAAAGACCGCAACGGTGCGGCCTTCCGTTGACGGCGCTATCCTCGCAAGCGCCGCAAAAATAATAATGGCTTGTCACGATTCCGTCAACTCCGTGGCACATCCAAGTAATCAGTTTTGGACACGCAGGTATCCAGATTTGAACATAATTGCGATCGCCATGACGGAGGCACACGGATGAGCTGGTTGGACGAGCTGTTCCAGGATGTGCGTTATGGGGTTCGCACGCTGGTGAAGCGCCCCGGCTATGCGGCGCTCGCCGGCATAACGCTCGGGCTGGGCATCGGGGCCAACACGGCCATCTTCAGCGTCATCAACGGGGTCTTGTTGAAGCCGTTGCCCTACGAGCACGGCGATCGCCTGGCCATCGTGCGTCAGTCTGCCCCCCTTTCCGGTCAGGCGCAGATGGGCGTCGCGGTCGCGGAGTACTACGACTACCGCGAGCAGGCGAAGGTGTTCGACGGGCTTGTCGAATATCACCAGATGAACTTCGATCTGCTGAACCGCGGCGAGCCGGATCGCGTCGACGCCGGCGTCGTCTCCCACAACTTCTTCGATCTCCTCGGCATCACGCCCATCCTTGGGCGAAGCTTCGTCAAGGCGGACGACGAGCCTGGCGCGGAGGCCGTGCTTATCCTGAGCCACAGGTATTGGCGCCAGAAGTTCGGCGCCGATCCGGCGATTGTCGGCCGGATGTTCGAGATGAACGACCGGCCGCATCGCGTCATCGGCGTGCTGCCCAACGTGCCGCACTATCCGCAGGAGAACGATGTCTACATGCCGGTGCTGGCGTGCCCCTTCCGGGCGGCGGCCGAACGGAACATCGCGCAGAACAGGCGCGCATTCGGGGGGCTCAGCGTCTTCGGACGCCTCGGCCCTGGCGTCTCACACGAGCAGGCCGCATCGGCCGTTTCCACGGTCAACCAGCGCTTTGTCGCGGATTACCCGAGCGTGTATCGCGTCGCCAACTCGGGCTTCCAGGCCACGACGCTCGAGCTCCGGCGCGCGCTGACCGATGGTGCGCGCGATCTGCTGCTGATCCTGCTCGGCATCACGAGCCTGGTCCTCCTCATCGCGTGCGCGAACGTGGCGAGCCTCACGCTGGCGCGCATGCTCAGTCGCGATCGGGAACTGGCCCTGCGCTCGGCGCTCGGCGCCGGCCGCGGACGGCTCGTGCGTCAGTTGCTCACCGAGAGCACCTTGCTCGCGGTGGCTGGCGGCGTGATCGGCGTCCTTTTCGCGCTCGGCACCGTCGACATGCTCACGAGGTTTGTGGGGCGCTTCACCGCGCGCACGGGCGAAGTCGCGATCGACGTCTCGGTGCTCCTCTTCACCCTGCTCGTTTCTGTGCTCACCGGCATCCTGTTCGGCACGCTGCCGGCTCTCGGCACGCGGGTGAATGTCGTCAACGCCCTCAAGCAGGGCAGCAACCAGGCGGGCGATGGCACCGGCCGGCGGCGCATGCAGAGCGCGCTCATCGTGGCGCAGGTGGCTGTGTCGGTCGTGCTGCTCGTAGGCGCGGGCCTCTTGCTGACGAGCTTCTACCGTTTGCAGCGGGTCGATGCCGGCTATCGCTCCGAAGGCGTGCTCTCTGCTCAGGTGTATGGGAACTTTTCGCGCTACGGCAACATCAACGCGCTCCGCCGTCTCTACTTGCCGATTCTCGATCGGCTGGAGGGCCAGCCCGGCATCGTGTCGGCGGCGATTACCAATGCCGTGCCTCTCGCGGGTGCGGCCCCGGGCACGACGCGCTTCGAGGTTGAGGGCCGCCCTACGGATGATCCGAACCTCCGTCCGACGACCGATGTGCGTGTGGCGAGCGACAGGTACTTCGAGACGATCGGCATTCCACTGGTGAGCGGGCGCGTGTTCAACCGGTTCGATACCCAGGAGAGCCTCCCGGTGGCCGTGATCAACAGCGCGATGGCCCGGGTACTGGCAAGGCCAGAATCCCCTGGGCACGCGCATTTCGACCAACCGGAAGACATGGTTCACGGTCGTTGGCATCGTGGGCGATGTCCGGCAGTTTGGCCTCGCCGTGCCGACGGTCGCGCAAATCTACATTCCGCTCTCGCAGTCGCCTTTCAACTTCGCGGGCCAGGTGCTGCTGCGCACGGCCGGCGATCCCGCGCGTCTGGAGGGCACGTTGCGCCGGACCGTTCACGACGTCGATCCCAATCAGCCGGTGGAGTCTGTCAGGACGCTTGACGACCTTCGGGCCGAAGCGCTCGCCGCCCCGCGGCTCACAGCCACGTTGCTCGCCATATTTGCGGGGCTGGCGCTGCTCATGACGCTGGCGGGCATTGGCGGAGTGATCGCGACGTCGGTGACGGCGCGGACGCGCGAGTTCGGCGTGCGCATGGCCCTGGGTGCCGGACGAGAGACCGTTCTTGCGATGGTCGTGCGCCAGGGTGTGACGCTGGTGGCCATCGGTCTTGCGATCGGTCTCGCGGGCGCTCTTGCGTTGAGCCGCGTGCTGTCAGCGTATCTGTATCAAACAACGCCGCACGATCCGTTCGTGCTGATCCTCGTGGCGGCGTCATTTCTCACGGCCGGCGCGATCGCGTGCCTCGGCCCGGCACGGCGAGCCACAATGGTCGACCCGCTGATCGCGTTGCGCACCGAGTAGACAGATGCCCAGAGCCCTTCTCAGTGTTTCCGACAAGACCGGTCTCGTTCCTTTTGCTCAAGCGCTCGCCGCCCGTGGTTGGGAGCTCGTGTCGACAGGCGGCACGGCGCGCGCCCTCGAAGAGGCCCGCGTGCCCGTGACCGGCATCTCGGCCGTGACGGGCTTTCCGGAAATCATGGACGGACGGGTCAAAACCCTTCACCCTGCGGTTCACGGCGGCATCCTCGCACGCCGCAGCCGGACCGACGACATGGAGACGCTGGGCCAGCACAAGATCGCTCCGATCGACATCGTCGTCGTGAATCTGTATCCGTTCGTGAAAACGGCGGCCCGGCCCGAGATCGCGTTCGGCGCGCTGGTCGAGGAAATCGATATCGGCGGGCCCAGCATGGTGCGGTCGGCCGCGAAGAACTTCCAGGACGTGCTCGTCATCGTCGATCCGGCCGACTATCCGCATGCGCTCGCAGAGCTCGAGCGTCCGGGCGGACCGTCTCTGGAGTTCCGCTTCGACCTCGCCCGCAAGGCGTTCGCGCACACGGCCGCCTACGATGCGGCGATTGCCGGAACGTTGGGGGAGTTCAGCACCGCGGACGGCGAGCTTCCAGCGCACGATCGAACCGAGCGTTACCCCCGCACGCCTCGCGTTCAGCCTGCAGAAGATCAAGGAGCTGCGCTACGGCGAGAACCCGCATCAGCCGGCCGCGTGGTACGTCGTCGACCACGGATTCGGTCTCGGGGCCGCGCAGGTGCTGCAGGGCAAGGAGCTGTCATTCACGAACCTGCTCGACCTCGATTCGGCTGTCGCGCATCGCCCTCGAGTTCACCGAGCCGGCGGCGGCGGTGATCAAGCACACCAATCCCTGCGGCGCGGCGATTGGCGCCACGATCGATGAGGCCTACGTCCGCGCCCGCGAGGCCGATCCGATGGCGGCCTTCGGCGGCATCGTCGGGCTGAACCGATCGATCGACGTGGCCACGGCGCGGGCGCTCGTGTCGACGTTCATCGAGGCGGTTGTCGCACCTGGCGTCGAGGAAGAGGCACGGGCGATTCTGGCGACCAAGGCGAACATGCGCGTAGTGGTCGCCGATCTCGGGGCGGCTGGCGGCCCTTCGAGCCAGCGCGAAGTCCGCTCGATTCTGGGGGCGATGCTCGTGCAGCAGCGCGACGAAGTGCTGGAGGCGCGCGAACCGTGGACCTCCGCACGTTTGCCGCCGCGGGGCTGAAGGTGGTGACCAGGCGTGCGCCCACGGAAGCTGAATGGGGAGCGCTGCGATTCGCGTGGCGCATTTGCGCGCACGTCAAGTCGAACGCCGTGATCTTCACCGACGCGGCGCGCACGCTCGCCGTCGGCGCCGGTCAGATGAGCCGGGTCGATGCCGTGCAGGTCGCGGTCATGAAGGCGCTGAAGCCCGAGGGCGCCAGCGCGCTCGCCGGGTCCGTGGCCGCGTCAGATGCGTTTTTCCCGTTTCGAGACGGGCTCGACGCCATCGCGAAGGCCGGGGCGACGGCGATCGTCCAGCCGGGCGGGTCGATGCGCGACAGCGAGGTGATCGCCGCCGCCGACGAGCATGGCCTGGCGATGGTGTTTACCGGCCGGCGGCACTTCCGGCATTAGCTCTAGCGGGCCTTGGCGGCGCACAGTGATGCGTCTTCCAATCGCTCCTCGGGCGGCAGGGATCGTACGAAGTCCGTGTAACGCGGGTAGCGATCGACACCGTCGCTGGGTGCGATGATGATGGCTTCGTCTGCCAGGAACGTCAGCTTGTAGCTCGTCCAGTACTCCGCGTAGCCGCCGCGGATTCCGTTCCGAGTGAGGCACTCGATGAGCGCCGTCGACTGGACATCGGGCTGAAGTCTCCGGTACCAGACCACCTGCTGCCATCCGTGCACCAGGACGATCGAGGCGACGATGACGCTGGCGATCGTCCGGCGGCCTCCAGCCAACGCGAGGCTCCCTCCTGACCAGGCGACGGCAAGTCCGGCGTACCACGGCACGAGATATCGGTACGACTGCGTGTCCAGATACGCACCCCCTGCGATAAACAGAAAGGGAACCCACACGACGAACAGCGGGAAGAAGCTCGTGGCGAGCGCACGGCGCGTCGACCACACGTACGCGGCAAGCGCAGCGGCGCCGGGCAGGGCAGCCACGAGTGGAATCGCCAGTCTCTCGGTCGTCGCCATCTTGAAGCCGGCCACGATCGGCACGATGTTGCCGAGGATGTCTGGCGCGGCCTCGACCAGTTGGCGCAGATTGGCATTTCGGGCCGGCGATCGCGCGGGCTCGACCAGCAGCGAGTAAAGGATCGCCGGCAGGTATCCGACGAGGAATCCGGCGGCGGCCGGCCAGTGTGCCTGCGCGAATTGCCGGATGCCCGCACGCGGCGTCGTGGCCAGCAGATGGACGACGAGGGCGAGTCCCGCGACGGCGGCGGCGATGCGCGCCATTTTCTGCGGCGCCCGCACGCCCATCTCGATGCCCCCAACGTCGAGGGCGAAGCCACCGGTCGTGAATGCCACCACGGCGAGCGCAAGATAGAAGACCGCGATCGCGCCGAGTACCAAAGCGGCCGCGCGGGGTTTTCCGAAATCGCGCCGCCGCCACCATTCGCTGCCGGCCACGCGCTGCACGGCCAGCGGGATCAGATACACGAGAATCAGCTGATGCACCCACAGCCCGAGGCCGATGAGGAAACCGGCTGCCGCCGGCCGTCGCGTTCGTCCTGACGCGACAAGAACCAGCGTCGTTCCCAGCAGCATCACCCACACGTACTCGGCGCTCGCATCAAGGCTCCAGAACACCAGCGTCGGGGGCGCCGCGATGAGCAACACCGAGGCGGCGACGGCCACCCACCGCGAGGCGATCCTGTCGAGCAGCACGAACTGAAGCGCGACGAACGCCGCAAAGAGCGCGAGCGTCACGCCCTTGAGTACGCCGACGCTGGAACCGAACGCCGAGAAGGCACCGGCCGCCAGATACACCTCGGGCACGCCCTTGAAGGCCTGGCCCCAGAGGAAGGCCGGCAGTTCGCCGTCGAGCACATGGCGCGCCATGAGGCCTTCGACCGCTTCGTCGGAATCGAATGGAATTTTCCCGCTGATGAGAAAGGGCAGGCGAGCGGCTACCGCAAGAGCCGCCAGCACGAACATCGGCCGCAGTGCGGTTCGCACAACCCCCGACGAAGCTCAGGTCCGCTCTGGTTGCCGGCATTGCGCCGCGTAGGGCAGCGTCACCAGCGTGAGAAACAGCATCAGGAATTCCGAGTCGCCGAAGTTGTACTCCGCCATGCCGGCCCCGAGCATCGCCACGATGCAGCCGAGGCCCGTCGCCGCAAGGAAGCGCGTCTGGTCCGCCGTCGCTCGCCTGATCCACGCGAGCTGTGGCGCGACCCGCCGTAGCCTCGGCGAAGGCGGGATCTTCAACCGCTTCACCATGTCGATGACGAGCACGACAATCATCCACAGCCACGCGGCCAGGGCGGGCAGGCCCCGTTCGGCCGCGATCTGCATCGGCACGTTGTGCAGGTGCGGGTTCACGTGGTTCGGCTCGCTCGGATCGAGAAAATCACGATAGCGATCGCCGACGCGCGCCGGTCCGACGCCGGCGAGCGGGTTCGCCTCGACCATGCGGGTGCCGACCTTCAGCATCGTGACGCGATCGGCGCGGGTCGGATCGCGCGCGTCGAACATCGACATGAAGCGGTTGGTCACCTGCGGGGGCGCGAGCACGAAGAACAGCGCGGCCAGGACCGGCATGACGGCCATCAGCCGCAGGTCCTTCAGGAGCAGCAGGAACGCGATGCCCGCACAGGCGCCGACCAGCGCGCTTCGCGTGAACGTCAGGCCCAGGATGACGAGCAGCGCGGGCATCATGAGCGATGGCCACAGGCGATCCTTCGTGAACAGGATGCGCGCCGCCGCCGCCGATGTCACCAGCATCAGCACGCCCGAGTAGGTCATGTAGTGGCCGAGCGCGCCCTGGGGGCGCCGCCCGAGATTGTCGTACTGCAGCACGCCGAACTGGAAAATCCCGAACAGCGCGCTCACCGCGCCGACCGTGATAATCGCCTGCACGACAAACGGGGCCTTGGTGCCGCGCGCGAACTCGTAGACCATCGGGACCACGAGAAACAGCACCAGCTGTTTCGAGTCGACGAAGCTGGCGTTGGGATCGTCGGAGAACGCCGCTGAGACGAGCGTCAGGGTCGCATACGCGGCCAGTGGATAGAAGAACGCCGGCACCTCGATGCGCCGAGCCGACACGACGCGCGCGAGCCACATCAGCAGCGCGAGACCGAGAAGGATGTTGGCCGCGGCGATCGAGAATTGCAGCGCCGACACGAACCCGATGAGGGCCATGTACCCGATGCGCTCGACCCAGTCAGATTTCATCTCAGTCCTAATCTCTTCATCTCTTGTTTGTGCCGAGGGCCTGCTCGGCGAGCGCGGCAACCGATCCGGCCGAGATCCTCGTCAAACATCTGAAGTCGCCTGGTTCGCACCGGCGCTGGTTGCACGGCCGGCACGGCAGCCCGTCGACCTCGGCAGCGGCGCTGATGAAGCGCGCGCTTCGATAGGGCTGCGATCGCACCGGCAGCGTCGGCCCATACAATCCCACAACCGGCACCCCGGTGGTACCGGCAATATGCATCGGCCCGCTGTCGCCGCCAACATAGAGCGCGGCGCGCCCGATCAGGGCATGCAGCTGCGGCAGGTCGAATTCGCCGCACTCGACGACGGCCACGCGCTCGCGATCCCCGAGATTCGCGCGCGCCTCGCGCGCAATCGCCGACGCGGCGTCGGCGTCGGACGGGCCCGAGGTGAGCACGATGCGCCGCTGGGGATCGGCCGAGGCCAGCCGGCAGATGAGATCGACGAACGATTCCTTCGGCCAGCGTCGAAACGGATTTCCCGCGCTGACGTGCACGATGACGAGGGGATTCGTCTCGCCGATGCCGGCCTCGGCGAGCCGTCGTGCGACCACGTCAGCCGCGGCCGGATTCTCGGGCATCTCGGTCGCATCGGTTTCCGGATCGGGTGGCGCGATGCCAAGCGGCCGCAGCACGTCGAACTGGCTGACGACCGAGTGGCGCGGGCGAAGCGCGCGGGGTCGCGGCACGCGGGTCGTGTACATCCAGCCGCGGCCGAGGACTTCGTAGCCGATGCGTGTCGGCGCGCCGCTCAGCCAGGTGAGCAGCGACGCGCGCGGGCCGCCGTGAAAGTCGATGGCCAGATCGTATCGGGTGCGCCGCAGGCGTCTGACGAGCGCGAGATCGGCGCGCAGGCGCCCGGGGGCATGCGGGCCGCAGACGACAATCACCTCGTCGAGATGCGGATTGCCACGCACCACCGGGGCGGCGTCTTCTTCGACGATGTAAGTGAGGCGGGCGGCAGGGTAGTGGCGCCGGATGGCCCGGATGGCGGGCGTCGTGAACACAACGTCCCCGATCAACCTGAGCCGGACTAACAAGATGTTCAATCGGACCTATTTCTCGATGGTCGCCTCGTCGATGAGCATGACGGGAATGTCATCCTTGATGGGGTAGACGCGATGACACGTATTGCACTTCAACCCCTTGCCGTCCTTCACGAGCACGACGGGTGTCTTGCAGTTCGGACAGGCCAGAATTTCGAGCAATTCGGCGTCGATGGCCATCGATGCGTTCCTCCATGAGGGATGTCCAAAAACTATAACAGAAAGGGTACAATCAAACCTCGCATGCGGAAAGTCGTGGCATTTGCGATCGTGTTGTCGGCCGTTGGCGGGTCCGCGTACGCGCAGACCAGACCATCGCCGGCCGACGCGGGCGGCGGAGCCTATTACGAGTTCATGATGGGCCTGCACTTCGAAAGCCAGGGCGACAGCACGAACGCCCTGGCCGCCTATCAACGCGCCGAACGTCTCGATCCGGCGTCGGCGGAAATTCCGGCCGCGCTGGCCGAGTTGTACGCGCGGCTGAACCGTCCGGCCGATGCCGTCGCCGCCGGCGAGCGCGCCATCAAGGCGAATCCGCAGAATCCCGAAGCCAACTGGATACTCGGCAGCCTCTACTCGCGCATGGCCGAAATGCCGACGACGCGCGACACCGACCGCCGGACGTACTCGCAGCGCGCCGTGGAAAACCTCGAAAAGGCGAACCGCAACGCGCACCCGGGCGTACCCATGATGCTGGGACGGCTGTACCTCACCGACAACCAGTACGACAAGGCCATTGCCCTGCTGGTTCCGTTCGTGACCGAACAGCCCGACCAGGTCGAGGCCGTGGCGCTGCTGGCCGAGGCGTACCAGGCGACCGATCGCGACGCGGACGCCATCGCGCTGCTCGAAAAGTCGGTCGTCGATTCGCCGGAGCTCTACAGCACGCTCGGCGAGGTGTATCAGGACCAGGGCCGCTGGAGCGATGCTGCCAAGGCCTATGAGGGCGCCGTGCAGGAGCGCCCGCAATTTCTTCCTCTGCGCACGCAATGGGCCACGGCGCTCTTGAACTCGGGCGACGCCCAGCGTGCGCGCGAAGTGCTCGAAGAGGGGTCGGCCGGCAATTCGCGCAGCACACGCGCGCTGTACCTGTTATCCGAAGCGCAGCGGCGGACGCGCGATTTTGCCGCCGCGGAAGTGACCGCGCGGCGGTTGATTGCGCTCGACACGCGTGCCCTTGGCGGCCCGCGCCAGCTCGCACAGATCTTCCGCGACCAGAACGAGCATCAGAAAATCGTCACCCTGCTCGAGCCCATCGTGACGCCGCGGCTCAAAGCGGCCGATGCCGCCGACCTGACGAGCGAGACGTTCCGGGGCTTGTACTTCGATCTGGCGGCGGCGTACGAATCGCTGCGGCAGTTCGACAAGGCCCTCGGGCTGCTCAGGCAGGCGCGCACGCTGTCGCCGACCGATCCGCTCGTCGAAATCCGGCTCGCCCGTTCGCTCGAAGACGGTGGCAAAGGCGACGATGCCATCAAGTCGCTTCAGGCGGCGGTCACCAAGTTTCCCAAGGAGCCGATGGTCAAGCTTCAGCTGGCTTCCACGCTGGAGCGCGGGAAGAAATACAACGACGCCGAGAACGTGTTCCGGCAGATGATCGCGGAAGATCCGAAGAATTCCGACGCGCTGAACTCTCTCGGGTACATGCTGGCCGAGCGCGGACAGAAACTGGACGAAGCGATCGCGTTCGTGGAGCGCGCGCTCGTCATCGAGCCCGGCAACGGCGCCTATCTCGACACCCTCGGCTGGGCCTACTACAAGCAGAATCGTCTCGAACAGGCGGAGCCGCCGCTGAGAGAAGCGGCGAAGCAGCTGCCGACGGTCTCTGTCATCCAGGAACACCTTGGCGATGTGCTCAACAAGCGCGGTCTCTATCAGGAAGCGATCGACGCCTGGCAAAGGGCGATCGACGGCGATGGCGACGATGTCTCGCGCTCCGCGCTCGACGACAAGATCAAATCGGCGCGTCAGCGGCTTGGCAGGCAGAAGTAGCCTCGCCTTCTCCATCCTTCTTCTCACGACGTGTCTGACCGCCTGTGGGCCGCGTCCTCTCGCGTTGCCCGGCGGCACCAGCACGCCGGTCGCTGATTTCTCCTCCACATATGCGGCGGCGCGTTCGGCGTGCGAGGGCGTGCGCACCATGCAGGCCGAGCTCGGTCTGTCGGGTCGCGCCGCGGGCCAGCGCATGCGGGGCCGGGTGTTGAGCGGGCTCGTACCCGGGGCATTGCGGCTGGAAGGGGTCGCACCGTTCGGGACGCCCGTGTTCATTCTCGTGGCCGATGGATCGCGCGGCACGTTGCTGTTGTCTCGCGATCGGCGGGTCGTGCGCGATGCGGACGTCGCGGATATTCTCGACGCGCTCATCGGATTGCGGCTGGGGCCCGACGATTTGCGGGCGGTGTTGAGCGGCTGCGTGAAGGCGGCCGCCGAGCCGGCGTCGGCTCGTGCGTACGGGTCCGATTGGATGGCGGTCGAGTTGTCGTCCGGAGGCACGGTCTATCTGAACCGCTCGGCGGGCGCCTGGCGCATCGTCGCGGGACGGTATGGCGGGCTCGAGGTGGATTACCCGGAGTTCGCCGGCGACCGTCCGTCGCGCATCGTGCTGCGGGGGACCGATCTCAATCTCGGGCTGGCGCTGAGCCAGGTCGAAGTCAACGGCGAGCTGCCGCGCGACCAGCTCATCGCGGTGAAGATACCCGACGGGGTTGAGCCACTGTCGATCGAGGAGTTGCGCAAGGCCGGCCCGCTGGGCCGGTGAACGCCGCACACGATGCGATCTGTCACGATCCGTGCGTTTGCCAAAATCAATTTGTCGCTCCGCGTCGGCGACGTGCGGGCGGACGGGTATCACCCGGTTCAGACGCTGCTCCAGGGCATCGACCTCTTCGACACCGTCAGGATCGTCCGGCGTCCGGGGCCGTTCGAGATCCGATGCGAGACGAAAGGCGTTCCGCTCGATCGCACGAACCTCGTCTGGAAAGCGGCGGACGTGCTTTGGCAGACCACAGGTCGTGCCGGCGAGCCGCGCGACGTGCTCGTGACCCTCCGAAAGGGAATTCCGATGCAGGCGGGGCTTGGCGGTGGCAGCAGCGACGCCGCTGCCGCGCTGCGTGGGCTGGGCCGCATCTGGCAGCGGCGTGTGCCTGACGGCGCGCTGCATGCGATGGCCGCCCAGCTCGGCTCGGATGTGCCGTACTTTCTGATTGGGGGCACGGCGCTGGGTCTTGGCCGTGGCGAAGAGGTCTACCCGCTCGAAGACCTTCCGCGACTGTGGGTGGTGCTGGCCCTGCCGCCGTTTGGCGTCTCAACCAAAGACGCCTACGCCTGGCTGGATGAAGAAAAGGCTCCGGGAGCCTTTTTCGTGCGAATTCACGCGAAAAATGCTCCCGGACCCTTTTCCCGCACGTCGAGCTCGTCAACGATCTCGAAGCGCCGGTCATCGCCCGCCATCCTGTCATCGGATCGTTGAAAGGAAAGCTGGCGAAGAGCGGGGCCCTGGTGGCCGCGATGTCGGGCAGCGGCTCGGCGGTGTTTGGCGTCTTCCGGTCGGCTGCGGGGGCGGCGAAGGGGGCGCGCGCGTTGAGATCGACAGGCGTGCGCGTGCTGACCGCCCGATTGCTGCCCCGCCGCAGGCCTAAAGCCCGCGCTACTAAAAAAGACGGCGGAACTTGCCCGGCGCTCGGGGAATCGTCTAAAATCTTCGTTTGCGCTGCGGTGGTCGAGCCACGCCTAGGCAAGCTCTCAGCGATAAGCCATCAGCTCTCAGACTCGGGGACGGGTTTTCTGATAGCCTCTGACGGCTAATCGCTGGCAGCTGAAGGCGTTGTTGGGGCGTGGCCAAGCGGTAAGGCGCGGGACTTTGGATCCCGTATTCGGTGGTTCGAATCCACCCGCCCCAGCCAATTTCTCCGCTGCCCCGGGGTTCCCAGACGCGGTATGCGCGTTGGGGTGGACATGACGCATAGACCTGCAGGGTACGGTGAGCTGAAGTTGTTTTCGGGAAGCGCCCATCCCGAGCTGGCGCGCGAGATCGCGCACCATCTTGGCCTGCCCATGGGGCAGTGCCGGCTGCGGCGGTTCCCGGACACGGAAGTCAGCTTCCAGATCGACGAGAACATCCGCGGGACCGATGTGTTCATCCTGCAACCGACGTGCGCGCCGGTTGACGAGCACATCATGGAGATGCTGATCATGATCGACGCGTTCCGTCGATCGTCAGCCGCGCGGATTACGGCCGTGATTCCGTACTACGGATACGCGCGGCAGGATCGGAAGGACAAGCCGCGGGTGCCGATTTCGGCCAAGCTCGTGGCGAACATCCTGAGCGCGTCGGGCGTCGATCGCGTGCTCACGATGGATCTGCACAAGGCGCAGATTCAGGGGTTCTTCGATATTCCGGTCGATCACCTGTTTGCGGCGCCGGTGATCCTCGATTTTCTGGCGCGTCAGAATTTTCCGGATCTGACGATCGTGGCGCCCGATGCCGGCGGCGCCGAACGCGCGCGCGCCTACGCGAAGCGCCTCGACGGAGAGCTGGCGGTGATCGACAAGCGCCGCAGCGATGACGGCTCGGCGGAAGTGATGAACGTGGTCGGCGACGTGGCCGGCCGGACGTGCGTCATCCAGGACGACATCATCGACACGGCGGGCACCATCGTGAAGGCGGCCAACGCGCTGAAAGACAACGGCGCGGCCCGCGTGTTTGCCTGCGCCGTGCACGGCGTGCTGTCGGGCCCGGCGCTCGAGCGCATCGACAAGGCGCCGATCGAGAAGTTGATCGTGACCAATACGATTCCGCTCAACGGCGAGAGCGGCAGGCACAGCAAGATCCTTTCGCTGTCGGTCGCCAAGCTGTTGAGCCAGGCGATTCGGAGTATTCACGATGAATCGTCGGTCTCTTCGCTGTTTGTATAGGGATTAGGGATTGGGATTAGGGATTAGGGACGAGTCGAGTCGCACTAAGCAGGAATCGTCGCAAGCATAGCCGAGCGCGAAGGCGCGAGGCACAGGTCGCGGGGGTGGGGCCCCGCGACAGATTAAAGAAAGAAGACAGGCACCATGGCAGCAGTACTGGACGCAGTTGAACGCAGTTCGAGGGGCAAGAACGAAGCGCGGCGGCTGCGCGCGGGCGGCCGGATTCCCGCCGTCTTTTACGGCGAGAAAGAGGCCGGCAAGGCGATCGCGGTCGATCCGAAGGGGCTGGCCCGCATTCTGCGCACCGAGCAGGGCGCAAACACGCTGATCTCGTTGAACCTGCCCGGCGGCGGCACCGCCCAGGTGCTGGTGAGGGAATACCAGCTCGACCCGGTTACGCACGAGCTTCTGCACGCCGACTTCTATCGGGTCGCGATGGACAAGCTGATCCGCGTCCAGGTGACCGTCGTCGCGCACGGCGAGCCGAAGGGCGTCAAGCAGCAGGGCGGCGTGCTCGATATCGTCCATCGGCAGGTCGAAATCGAGTGCCTCCCCGCCGACATTCCGAATCACATCGTCGTGGACGTCAGCGAGCTCATGGTCGGCCAGAGCATCCGCGTGAAGGACGTGGCGACCAACCCGAAGTGGAAGTCGCTCAGCGATCCCGAAATGATGATTCTCCACGTCATCATTCCGAAGGTGGAAGAGGCGCCGGCTCCGGCCGACGCCGCGGCGGCGGGTGCGACGGCGACGCCGGCCGAGCCCGAGGTCATCAAGAAGGGCAAGAAGGACGAAGAGACTGCCGAAGCGGCGCCGGCTCCGGCTGCCGGCAAGAAAGACAAGAAGTAGATCCAATCGGGGATCAGGGATTAGCGAGTCAGGGATTGGCCTTGAAGCTGATTGTGGGTCTTGGCAATCCCGGCCGCGACTACGAACACACGCGGCACAACGTCGGATTTCAAGTGGCCGAAGAGCTGGCCCGCCGCTATCGCGTCACCTTGAAGAACTACGCGAAGTGGAAAGCCAGGGCCGTGAAGATTCCCGATATCGGCGACGGCGTGCTCGTGGCCGAGCCGACGACCTTCATGAACCTGAGCGGATGGGCGGTCCGCGAGATCGCGTCGTTTCACAAGCTCGCGACCGTCGGACCTGCTCATCGTCTACGACGATGCGGACCTGCCGTTGGGGCGGTTGCGGCTTCGAGCGAACGGATCGGCGGGCGGGCACAACGGGTTGAAGTCGATCATCCAGGAGCTCGGCACCATCGAGTTTCCGCGGTTGCGGATCGGCGTCGGACGGCAGGCGGGCGAGCTGAAGAGCCACGTGCTCGGCCGCTTCGATCCGGACGAGAAGCCGCAGATCGACGAGGCGGTGAAACGAGCGGCGGACGCGGCCGAGGTGTTCGCGAGAGAGAACATCGTGGCGGCGATGAATCAGTACAACGCGGCGCCGCCGGCCGCGGAGACCGAAGAAGATCAGGCATAACGCCTGACACGGCGGGTCCGTAGACGACGCCGGGTCTTGCTTTTGAGACCCGGCGAACCTTGTCACCGAGCGCGGTGACCTCCCTCAGGGGAGTCCAGAAGGAGATAGAAGTGAGTCAGAAACGACAGTACGAGCTCGTCTACGTCGTGTCGTCCGACGCGACCGATCAGCAAATCGCTGATCTCCACACACAGGTTGAAGAGATCGTGGCCCGCTTCTCGGGCACGCTCGAGCGCACCGACAACTGGGGCCGGCGCAAGCTGGCCTACGAGATCGGCCCGCACAAGGAAGGGACCTACGTCCTCGAAGTGATTACGGGGTCGGGCGAACTGATGAAGGAGATCGATCGCCGCCTGCGCGTGAGCGATCAGGTCATCCGCCACCTGACGGTCCGGGTGGACGAGGAGAACCGCATCATCGAGCGCACGCGCACGCATCGCAAGGAAGAGTCGCAGCGCCGCCGCGTGGCCCGTGGCCTGCCGCCCGAACGGCAGCCCGGCGAAGGGCCGCAGCGGCAGGAAGACGATGATGACCGCTTCGGCGGGGACGCGGACGAAGCATCTGAAGTCGGTTCGTTGAAGTTCGTCGGTTCGTAAGTTCGTGAGGTTCGTAGGTTCGGCGGGTTCGAAGGTTCATTGCGCGCGACGATACGGAGCGCGCCGAACTCCGCGATACGAACTCGAACGGACGACCTACGAACCAACTGAAAGGTATCAAATGCGTGAAGGACGAGGACGCTCATCGGAAGGCCGCGGCGGTCGGGGCGGCGACAAGAAGGACGACAAGAAGCGCACGCTGTTCCGGCGGCGCAAGGTCTGCAAGTTCTGCGCGGACAAGATCGACGACATCAACTACAAGGACGTGAAGCTGCTGGGACCGTTCGTGCCCGAGCGCGGCAAGATTCTGCCGCGCCGGATTTCGGGCACTTGCGCAACGCACCAGCGCAAGTTGCAGACGGCCATCAAGCGCGCGCGTCAGCTGGCGTTGATTCCGTAAGTAACTGAATAGGTTGAACTCTTTCAGCTTCAGTCTGGGTGCGACTGAAGCTGACGGCTGAAACTGAATCTATAGAGGCACATATGGAAGTCATTCTTCGAGATCACGTCGAGAACGTCGGGAAGCGCGGCGAAGTGGTGAAGGTCGCCGACGGCTACGGGCGCAACTATCTGCTGCCGCGCAAGCTGGCGCTCCTCGCCACGCCGGGCAACCTCAAGCAGGTCGAGCGCGAGCGCGTGAAGCTCGACGCCGTGGAAGCGGAAGAGAAGGGCGCCGCGGACGCGATCGCGGCGAAGATGGCCGGCGTCGAGGTCGTCATCTCGCGCAAGGTCGGAGAAACCGAGGCGCTGTACGGCTCGGTCACCTCGGCCGACATCGCCGACGCGCTGGCCGCGAAGGGCTTCGACGTGGACAAGCGCAAGATCGGTCTGCGCGAGCCGATCAAGAAGCTGGGCTCGCAGACGGTTCCGTTGAAGCTGCACCGCGAGGTCGTCGTGCAGGTGCCGGTGAGGGTCGTCGCCGAAGGCAAACCTGAAGTGACACCGGCGGAGCTGAAAGCCGCGAGCGAGACAGAAACCGCGAAAGAGTAAACGCATTTCGGGCCTCTGGCGATCGGCCGCGAGTTCGGTCGTACGCCTGAGGCCCTGTTCTCCTAGACCGCTCCAATCCAATCTGGTACGCTTCGCTCAGTTCGTTCACCATGCCCGAAGCCGTCGCTGTCGATCGCACGCTGCCGCACAACCTCGAAGCAGAACGCTCCGTCCTCGGCGCCATCCTGATCCACAACGACGCGTTCAATTCGGCCGCGGAAGTGCTGACGCCGCGCGATTTCTACCGCGACGCGCATCGGCGGATCTTCGACAAGATGATCATGTTGAGCGAGCGGGGCAACGCGATCGACTTCATCACGCTCAAGGAAGAGCTGTCGCGCGCGGGCGAGCTCGAGGAGATCGGCGGCCCGGCGTACATCACCGCCCTGGTCGACGGCCTGCCGCACGCGACCAACATCGAGTACTACGCGCGCATCGTGCGCGAGAAGTCGACGCTGCGCAATCTCATCGTCGCTTCCAACAAGATCCTGACGACGGCCTACGAGGCCGAGCAGGAGCCCAACCAGATTCTCGACGAAGCCGAGCAGGCCATCTTCGCGATTGCCGAAGATCGCGTGCGGGCCGGGTTCACGTCGATGCGCCAGCTGGCGCACGCCAGCTTCGCGGCCATCGAGCGCGCGCACGAGCGCAAGCAGCTCATCACCGGCGTGCCATCGGGCTTTTCCGATCTCGACGAGCTGACCGCCGGGTTCCAGGCCGGCGATCTCGTCATCATCGCGGCGCGCCCGTCGGTCGGCAAGACCGCGCTCGTCCTGAACATCGCGCAGCACGTCGGGACGAAGAGCAGCCGCACGGTGGGCATCTTCAGCCTGGAAATGTCCAAGGAGCAGTTGTTCCTGCGCATGCTCACGTCGGAGGCGCGCATCGACAGCCACCGGCTGCGCACGGGCTTCCTGGTCGAGAGCGACTGGGGACGGCTGTCGCACGCGCTCGGCACGCTGAGCGAGGCCAGGATTTTCATCGACGACACGCCGGGCATCGGCGTGCTCGAGATGCGCGCGAAATCGCGGCGGCTGATGGCCGAGCACGGCCTGGACGTGCTCATCATCGACTACATTCAGCTCATGCAGGGACGCGGCCGCTTCGAGAACCGCACGCTCGAGCTGGCGGCGATCTCGCGCTCGCTGAAGATGCTGGCCAAAGAGCTCAACGTTCCGGTCATCATCCTGTCGCAGCTGAGCCGTGCCCCGGAATCGCGATCCGATCACCGGCCCATGCTCTCGGACCTGCGCGAGTCGGGCGCGCTCGAACAGGACGCGGACGTCGTCATGCTGCTGTTCCGGCCGGACCAGTATCCGGACGTCAAGCCCGAAGACGAGAACATCGCCGAGATCAACCTCGCCAAGCAGCGCAACGGCCCCACGGGCCTGGTGCGCCTCGCCTTCCTGAAGTCCGAAACGCGCTTCGGGAACCTCGAACCAGAGTCGATGACCAGGCAGATCGTCGAGCACGTCAAGATCCGGAGCGTTAGCGACCGCGGTGCGCGTGGGGGTGGGGCCCCACGCGAACCAAGTAATGTCGGCACGCTCCACGTTCGCGCACGTCGATCTTGCGGCACTGAAATCCAACTTCCGCGCGATCGCGGAATTTCTCGCCACGAACACCGATACGGGCACACCGGGCATCATCGCCGTGGTGAAGGCGAATGCCTACGGCCATGGCGCGCCGGCCGGTGGGCCTGGCGCTCCAGGAAGCGGGCGCGACGATCCTGGCGTGCGCCGACATCGAAGAAGGCATCGTGCTGCGCAAGGCGGGCGTCACCGCCGAGATTCTCGTCTTCGGCGCGCTGAGCGTCAGCGACGTGGAGGGCATCTTCGAGCACAAGCTGACGCCGACCCTCTCGACGCCGGGCGCCGGACGATCGCTGCAGGCCGCCGCGGCAAAACATGGTGCGCGGCTTCGGTGTCATCTGAAGATCGACACCGGCATGAACCGGCTCGGCCTGCGCCACGACAACCTCGAGTTCACGCTGCCCGAGCTCGTCGCGAGCCCCAATCTCGAGATTGTCGCGGTGTACACGCACTTCGCCACGGCCGACGACCCGGAGCTGCCGCTCTTTCAGACGCAGCGCGAGCGATTCGAGCAGGCGCTGGCCCGCCTGCCGCAGCTCGGCGTTCGCCCCCGGTGGCGGCATGCCGCCAACAGCGCCGCGACGCTTCGCGACTCGCGCGTCTGGTACGACCTCGTGCGCCCGGGACTGATGATGTACGGCGTCGTTCCGCCCCCGCTCGCCTCGACGATTCCGCTGATACCGGTGATGTCGCTCCGCAGCCGCGTGGTGGCGGTCAAGGGCGTGCGGGTTGGCGAAACCGTTGGATACGGCGCCACGTGGACGGTTCCACATCCGGGGCGGATCGCGGTCGTGCCGGCCGGTTATGCGGATGGCCTCGATCGTCGCATGTCGGGCCGCTGTTCCGTGCTCATTCGCGGCAAGCGCGCGCCCATCGTCGGCGCGATCAACATGGACATGATGACCGTCGACGTGTCGGACATCACCGTCGACACCGGGGATGAAGTGGTGATGATCGGCGCGCAGGGCGACGACCGCGTCGACGCGCGCGAAATCGCCGCTGCCATCGGGACCAACCCTTATGAAGTCCTCTGCCGTGTCGGCACGCGCATCGAGCGGATCTATTAGCTGGTAGCCGGTAGCTGGTAGCACGACGAAACCATCACATGTTTTCACCTGGTTCGCGTGGACGTCTGACCAACCGCGACGTTGGCCGCTTTCCCGACGACACGCTGTTCGATCGCCTGGCGCGCACGGTTTGTCAGGCCGGATGTCTGCCGCGCAAGGAGTTGTACGAGGCGTGGGAGATGGCGCGCCGGGTGCGGCGGCTGTTCCGCGGCGGACGCGTGATTGACCTCGGGGGCGGGCACGGCCTGCTCGCGCAGATCATGCTGCTGCTCGACGATTCGTCGCCAGATGCACTCGTGGTCGACAAGGCGTTGCCGGCCTCGAGCGCGAAGGTCCACGACGTGCTGGTCCGTGCCTGGCCGAGGCTGGCCGGGCGCATCGCGTTTGTCGCCGGCACGGTCGACGACATCGACATTCTCCACACCGACATCGTCGTGTCGAGTCATGCGTGCGGCTCGTTGACCGATCGCGTGCTGGAGCGCGCGCCGCCGCGCGCGTGCGCGGGTCGCCGTCCTGCCGTGCTGCCACGATCTCGATTCGGGTGATACCGGCGGATTGTCCGGCTGGGTCGACGGCGCCGCTCGCGATCGATATCGCGCGCGCGGTGCACCTGCAGCAGCAGGGCTATCGCATCTGGACGCAGACGATTCCCGCCGGCATTACACCGAAGAACCGCCTGCTGCTGGGCGCGCCTGCTAGGTAGTAGCTGAGTGTACGGTTGGTTCGTAGTACGTAGTGTCCGGCTTTAGCCGGACTTCGGGATACCAGCTACGCAACCTAATCTGCGGATCGCACGTATTGCAAATGTGATGAAATTCCTGCTGTGGTGCATTCTGTTCGTGCTCTGCTGGCCGCTGGCGCTCCTGGCGCTTCTGGTCTATCCGATCGTGTGGGTGCTCCTGATTCCATTTCGGATCGTGGGTTTCGCGGTTGACGGCGTGCTCGGCCTTCTGCGCGGCCTCTTCATGCTGCCGGCCAGGCTGCTGAGCGGTCCGCGCGCGCTCTAAGCGCCAGCGCGTTATTTCACAGGCACGAGGCGGTTCAATTCTTCGAACCAGTTCAGCACGACTCGGATCTCGTTACTGAGATGTCGATGACGCCCCATCGTCCGATGCCGGCGCGAGGCTGACGAATCGATCGTCCGGGAGGATGTCATAGCCCCGCACATCGCCGGATAGAAGCCCTGGCATGCGGACCACGCTGGAGGTCCTCAGGCGTTCCGAAGGCAACCGCCGGGCGCGTACTGATAGGCACAAAAACGGTGGGCCTGGTTGCACCCGGGACGTAAAAGATACCCTTACCGTCCGGCGCCCAGACTGGATGGAAATCCAAGAACCTCTTCGGAGCCTGATGCTTTTGCCCTGTTGCGGGAAACGGTTGCACCCAGATGCCCCTGTTCTGCGACAGCACGCCTCCAGCAATAGGCGTGGATGCGTACGCGACCCATTGTCCATCCGGAGAGAAGCTTGCGCTTAAGGTTCGCCTGACTGCACTCCGCCGAACGGCTCGGCCTTCCTGGAGTCGAGGGTCAACACCCAGAGGGCGAAGTTCGCGTCCTTGACAACGGAGAACAGCAGGTGCTTGCCGTCGCGCGACCACGAATCCGGCCGGTGTTCTTCTCCTTGTGCGGGCTTCGTGAGACGCTCAGCCGTTCCCGTTCCATCGGCGGGCTGCCAGAAGATTGCTCGGTCGCTGTCATGCGCGGACTGAAAGGTCACGCGTCGTCCATCGCCAGACCACACAGGAAAGCGGCTGCTGCCGTCGAATGTCAGCCGCCGTATCTCCGCTTTCCCGGAGAGGTCGTAGATCGCGATATCCGACTCCTTCCCGCTGCTTCGCATAACCGCGAGCACACTGCCGTCTGGTGACACCCGGGGATGGGCGAATTCGCCGGCTGGAATCTTGAGGGGGGCCGAGTCTCCCCGGCTATCGCCGAGCACCAGGCTTGCGACAGTTGACGATGTGGTGGCCGGACCAGGCACGTACACGAGCGTGCCCGTTCTCTGAGAGTGCCAAATGCCTGGCGGGGGTAGCACGTCCAATCGTGCCGGCGTACGCCCACGACAACTGGCACGGGCAGTACCTGTGACCGTAAGGCTTTCCACATCAAAGGGGGCTGCGAACATCGTCCCGGAGGCTGCGTACAGGAGATGACCGCTAGGCAAGTACCGGCCATCAGAACCATTATCAATCAGGATCTTTCGTGTGCCATCTGTCAGCGACTGTGCGACCACCTGGGCCTTGTCCCAGCCGTCTGTGCTGATGGAGACATTTTTTCCAACTGTAAAGAGCACGGTTCCGCCGCCTGGCAACATCTGTGGTCCATAGGCTCGCTCCTCTGGGTCAACCTTAGCGATGAGTTCCGTGGCCCCACCAGTTGGCGACACGCGGATTATCCCGCCCGCCTGGCCGATGAGAATGCCCTCCGGGCTCCAGCTCGCGCCAAGCGGGGTTTCCATGGTGCCAATCGTCGATGCGGCGCCGCCGGCGATCGGTATGCGTTTCAAGAGTGAGTTCGTCGACGTTCCATCGCCCTGCGAAAAATACGCCAACGGACTGACCGTCAGGCGCAAACATCGGATTCATGAGCACCCCCGCCGTGCTTTCGCTGCCTGGGATCGCGTGAGGCTCCAGCTCGCCGATGGATCGAAGATAGAGTCGCGAGTTGGCCGAGTAGACCATTCGCAATCCGTCTGGCGAGATCGCAAGAGCCTGCCGGGTGTTTTGTAGCAGCTGTTCCAACGGCCAGGTGAACGAGAACTGCGCGACGACGGGAGGACGCGAAACCGGACGCAGCGCCCATGCGCCAGTGCCCACGATGATTGCCGTCACGCGGCAACCGCTGTTCCCGGAAGCAGCCGCCGCCAGCTCGAACGAGGCGTCGACAGCCGGCAGCGGTGGTCGCCGAGTGCGCGGCGTGCCGATATTACTCAACTCGCTCAGGACGAACTTCGCCGTCGAGATGTCCGACCACGCGCTGCCGTCGATCCTTCACGAGGCATCGCTGAATCAGCGTGCGAATTGCCTGCGGCACGTCGGGGCAATACGCGTCCAGTCCGGTTCGCTCTTCAGCACCGCGGCCAGCGTCTCGCTGACGTCTTCCTCTGCGAACGCCTGCTCGCCTGCCAGCATCTCGTAGAGCACGGCATCCGAATGCCCATACATCGCTGCGCTTGTCTGCGGGCCGCGTCTTCGCCTGTTCAGGACTCATATACGCGGCCGTGCCCAGCAGCATCCCGATCTGCGTCATCGCGGGAGTCGTGATGGTCGGCGACTGCGTCAGGCGGCCGAAGCCTGAAGCCCGGAGTCTGAAGCCTCCGTTCCCTCGCCAGCCCGAAGTCCAGCACCTTCACCGTGCCGTCGGCTTTGATCTTGATATTCGCGGGCTTGAGATCGCGATCGATGATCCCCTGCTCGTGCGCGGCCTCGAGCGCCTCGGCGATCTGTTTGGCGATCGGCAACGCCTCGTCGAGTGGGATGCGGCCGCGTGCAATCCGCTGTGAGAGATCCTCTCCCCTCGACCAGCTCCATCACGAGCGCGCGGGTGCCATCTGTGTACTTCTTCCAGTCCGTAAATCGCCGCGATGTTCGGATGATTCAGCGACGCAAGCACATGGGCTTCGCGCTGGAACCGGCCAGGCGATCGGCATCGTGTAGAACGATTCAGGGAGCACTTTCAGCGCGACGTCGCGGTTCAACTTCGCATCGCGCGCTCGATACACCTCGCCCATACCGCCCGCGCCGATGCGCAGAGACTTCATAAGGCCGAGGCGAGTGCCCGGCGCAAGGCTCATTGCGTGCGTGGATTATAACCGCCCACGAACCACGAACCAACAACTGAGACGATGTACCATCGTCGTCGTGAAACCCGCGAAAACCGTCTACGTCTGCCAGGAGTGCGGCGGCCAGCAGCCGAAGTGGGTCGGCCGCTGTCCTGATTGCGGCGCCTGGAACACGCTCGTCGAAGAGCAGCCCGAGCCGCAGTCGGCGCCCGTCGCGGCGAATCACCGCTACAGCCTGGTGTCCGGAGGCGCGTCTGCCAAGCTCTACAGCGAGATTCAGACCTCCGACGCGCCGCGCATTCCGTCCGGCGTTGGCGAATTCGATCGCGTGCTGGGCGGCGGCATCGTGCCCGGCGCGCTCGTGCTGCTCGGCGGCGAGCCCGGCATTGGCAAATCCACGCTGCTGCTGCAAGTCGCGGCGCATGTCGCGCGCACGGTCGGTCCCGTTCTCTACAGTTCCGGCGAGGAATCCGAGCACCAGATAAAGCTGCGTGGCGAGCGGCTGGGCGTCGATCGCTCGCCGTTGTATCTCCTGGCCGAGACGTGCCTGGAGCGCATCCTCGAAGAGATCGAGCGGCTGAAGCCATCGCTCGTCATCGTCGATTCCATTCAAACCATTTTTTCCGCGCGATTTCAGTCGGCGCCCGGCAGCATCGGCCAGGTACGCGAGGTCGCGACGCACCTGCTCTTCGCGGCCAAGGGCCGGAACGTCCCGATCGTGCTCGTCGGACACGTCACCAAGGACGGCAATCTGGCCGGTCCGAAGGCGCTCGAGCACGTCGTCGACACGGTTCTCTATTTCGAGGGCGAGCGGCATCACGCGCACCGCGTGGTGCGCGCGTTCAAGAACCGGTTCGGCGCGGCCAGCGAGCTCGGCGTGTTCGAGATGACGGGGTCGGGCCTCCGCGAGATTCCGAATCCTTCTCAACTGTTCCTCGCCGAGCGATCGATCGGCAAGCCCGGCTCGGCCGTCTTGTGCTGCATCGAGGGCTCGCGTCCGATACTGGTTGAAGTGCAGGCGCTCGTGACGAGCAGCACGTTCGGGAACGCGCGTCGTATGGCGAGCGGCATCGATCAGCAACGCCTGTCGTTGTTGCTCGCGGTCATGGAAAAGCGCGCCGGCCTCAACCTGCTTGGCGACGACGTCTACGTCAACGTCGCCGGCGGAATGACCGTGGACGAACCGGCGGCCGATCTCGGCGTCGTGGCCGCCGTCGCCTCGAGCGTGCAGAACCGTGCAGTGGGTACGAGCACGGCGGTCTTCGGCGAGGTAGGGTTAGGGGGGGAGATTCGGGCCATCATGCAGGCCTCGCTTCGCCTGCGAGAGGCGGCAAGGATGGGATTCGAGCGCTGTATCGTGCCGCTGGCCAACGCCGACATTCCCCGGTCGGAGCGGCCGGCGAATTGCGAGATTGTGGGCGTCAGGACAGTGGACGAGGCTTTACAGGCGCTACTACAATGACCAGCCTATGAACTGGGGTGCCCTGGCGCGTATCGCGTTCGTTGCGGTCATCGCGTACTGCGCGGTCGCGCTCCATCCTCTCGAGCTGGGACTGCCCGCCAACGCGGTCTTCGGCGTCGTCATCGCCGGCCTGATCATTTTTCTCGAGGATCGTCTTCGACAGACGCCGCTCGCGAACGTCGTCGGCGCGATCATCGGCGGCGCCATCGGGTTGCTGCTCGCGCGCCTGATCGGGACCGCGCACTTCTGGGCCAACGCCGACAACCTCGGCGTCATCTTTTTTCATACGCTCATCCTGCTCGCGCTGCCATACCTCGGCCTCGTGCTTGGCGCGAAGTCGGGCGAGTGGCTCGAGCCGGAGCGGCTCATCAGCCTGTTCCGGCCGCGCGCGCAGACCCAGCGCCGGTACCGGATTCTCGACACCAGCGTCATCATCGACGGCCGCATCGCCGACATCTGCGAAACGGGATTCGTGGACGGCACGCTCGTCGTGCCGCAGTTCGTCCTCAAAGAGCTGCAGCAGATCGCCGATTCGGCGGATTCGCTCCGCCGCAACCGCGGGCGCCGCGGGCTCGACATCCTTCAGCGCATCCAGAAGATGTCCGGCCTCGACGTGGTGATCTCGGATGCCGACTTTCCAGACCTGAAAGAAGTCGATCTGAAGCTCATCGAGCTCGCGCGCTCGCTGCAGGGCAAGATCGTGACCAACGACTTCAACCTGAACAAGGTGGCGCAGCTGCGCGGCGTCGATGTGCTGAACATCAACGAGCTCGCCAACTCGCTGAAGCCGGTCGTCCTGCCGGGCGAGACCATGAAGGTGTTCATCCTGAAGGAAGGGAAGGAATACAACCAGGGCGTCGCCTATCTGGACGACGGCACCATGGTGGTGGTCGACAACGCGCGGTCGATGATCGGCAAGACGATCGACGTGGTCGTCACCAGCGTGCTCCAGACGACCGCCGGCAAGATGATCTTCGGCCGCTTCATCGATGCGAACGCGCAACCGACGCCAATCGATCGCGAAAGCGGCCGGCGAGCCGACGAGTGATCGGTAGATTCGCGGAGAAGATCATGAGTCAGCAATCTGCACACCTTAATCTCCAACTCCATTCCATTGGTGGCGCACGGTCTTCTTTCTCATCCCCGCCATCTCCGTCTACACCATCGTGCTCGGCACGCTTGTCGATTCTGTCGACCTTCGTCGACAGGAAAGGTCACCGGGCGCACTGGTGCGCGCGGGCGTGGTCGTGGCTGATCCTTGCGACGACCGGCGTGGACGTGGCCGTGACGGGACTCGATCGCGTGACGCCGGGCGAGACGTACATGTTCGTCTCCAATCACCAGAGCATCTACGACATCCCGGTGATCTTCGCCTCGCTGCCGTTTCAGCTCCGCATCATCGCGAAGGAATCGTTGGGACGGTTTCCGTTCCTCGGGTGGCACCTCATCCGCGCGGGTCATCTGCTGGTCGACCGCAGCAATCCCGATCGGGCCGGCATCCTGAATCGCTGGCGGCGCCTCGTCGCCGATCGCGTGTCGCTGATTATTTTTCCTGAAGGCACGAGGAGTGCGGACGGCCACGTGGATCGCTTCAAGGGCGGCAGTTTTCTGCTGGCGCTCGAGGCCGGCCTGACGATCGTGCCGCTGTCGGTGTCGGGGACCATTCACGTGATGAAGAAGAACCGCCTCATGACGTGCCCGGGCCAGGTGACGCTCGAAGTGCACCAGCCGATTCCGACGCCGAAGATCGATGCGCCCACCACGGCCGACGCGCGCCAGCTTGCGGCCCGAGTCGAAGAGATCGTCCGGGCCGGCGTGCGCCAGACGCCGGAGCTTCCGCCGACAGTATTAGTGCGTACGACTAGTCGTACCCTCGACTAGTCACGTACGTCGTCCGGCTTTAGCCGGACCCGCTGATTACGTTGTGTTGCCGCACCTTGGTGTCGCCGAACTTCTGTGCATCTCGTGTCCGGCGGGGGCCGGACTTTGCCATACTCTCACCATGTTCCTGACGCGCGTCGAGCTGACCAACGTCCGCTGTATCAAGTCGCTCGTGCTGCCGCTGGAGACCTCGCCCGGCATCACGCGCAAGTGGACGCTGCTGCTCGGGGAGAACGGTGTCGGCAAGAGCACGCTGATGCGCTCGATCGGCCTCGTGCTGGCGGGCAGCTCGGCCCTGGCAGAGCTGATTGGCGACCCCGACAGCTGGATCCGTGCCGGCGAACAGGAGTGCACGATCAGCGCGGACCTGGCGACCGCCGAAGGAGAAAAGCGGCACGTCAGCCTCAGGATTACGCGTGGCGGCACCATTAAAGAGGTCTACGAGAACAACAAAGATACGCTCGACATGCTCGATCGCGCGATCGCCCGCGCGTCGCGCAACTATCTCGTCATCGCCTACGGCGCATCCCGGCGCCTGAGCAGCACGAAGCTGTCGACGCAGCCCGTGACGTCGCGCTTCCAGCATCCACGCGCGAACAACGTGGCCACCCTGTTTTCGCCCGACGCGATGCTGAACCCGCTCGAGACGTGGGCGATCGATCTTCACTACCGGCTCCAGGACGAAGGCCTGCGCATCGTCGACGAGGCGATGAAGAAGCTGCTTCCCGGCATGACGTTCAAGGGCATCGATCGAGAGCGGCGCGATCTCATCTTCGACACGGTCGACGGAGAGGTGCCGCTCGCGTATCTGAGCGACGGCTACCAGAACATGGCCGCGTGGTGCGGCGATCTGCTGTTCCGCGTCACCGCCACGTTCGACGATTACAAGGATCCGCTGTCGGCGAGAGGCGTGCTGATCGTTGACGAGATCGATCTGCACCTGCATCCGGTGTGGCAGCGGCAGCTGAGGAATTTTCTCAGCGACATGTTTCCGAACTTCCAGTTCATTCTGACGACGCATTCGCCGCTCACTGCCCAGCAGGCCGGCGCCGGCGAGTTGTTTCTGATGAGGCGGCCGACCCCCTCCGATCCGCCGGTGCTCGAAGCCAGCCCCATCGAGCCGCGGACGATGCTCGTGCATCAGCTGCTCATGAGCCCCGCCTTCGGCATCGGCACACCGGACTCGGTGGCGGTCGAGACGATGAAAAAGGATTACGTGCGCCTGAGCGGTATCAAGAACCGGAACGCCGACGATCAGGCGCGGTTCGAGCAGCTCGAGGAGGCGCTGAAGGATCTGCCGGACTGGCACGTCGTGCCCGAGCGCGACGTCAGGCGCGACCAGTTGCTCGCCGATATCAAGGCGGCGCTCGACAAGCAGGGACGATGACCAGGCTCGAGCGCGTGCGCACGGCCGCGGCGATACCCGCGTCGTTTCGCGGGCCGGGCCGCAAGGACAAGTCCCTCGACCTGATCAACGGGAAGGTGGCCGGCACGCTGGCATTCAAGCAGTCGGTCTGGAAGGCCGCCAAGCCGCAGCTGAAAATCGAGAGCGGCGGCAAGTGCGCGTACTGCGAGTCGCCGACCGACACCGTCGCGCATGGCGACGTCGAGCACTTCCGGCCGAAGAGCGTGTACTGGTGGCTGGCGTACTGCTACGACAACTACGTCTATGCCTGCCAGATCTGCAATCAGGTCTTCAAGGGCGATGCATTTCCCGTTCATGCCTCGACGGGTGCGTGGAAAGGCCCGGCGCTGCCCGCACCCGCGACGCCTGCGGCGATCGATGCGCTCGCCGGCATTCTGACGCCCGACGCGCTCGACCTCACCGCCGGCCATCCGCTGGCCGATTTCATCGTGGCGGCCGCCAAGGAAAAAGCGGGCCTGGTCGATCCGTACGTCAACGATCCCGATCCGCTCTTCAAGTGGATTGCGAACGACACGTTGAAAACAGTGGAAGTGGCGGCCGCGTCGAACCTGGTCGCGGCCAAGCGCGCGTTTGCCGCGGTGAACCAGTTCTACGGACTCAATCGCGAGGAACTGAAGCGCATCCGGTGGAAAACCTTCGAGGATCTCCTCGTGTTCCGGGACTCGCTGAACGCGTTCGCGGCGCTTGGGGTCCAGCCGGCGTTGCAGGCCACCATTCGCAGCCACATCAAGGACATGACGAAGCCCGCCGCGCCGTACGCGGGCATGGTGCGGTACTTCGTGAAAGCGTTTCAGATCAACGTGTGATTGTTCGGGAATCCGATGGCAGGGCTAAAGCCCTGCGCCACCGCCAACCACCTACCACCAACCACCAACCGACTTGTCGATATAATCCCGAAGCATGTTCGTGTCGGCCATTCTCGCCGCCGCGGGACGCGGGACGCGGCTTGGCGCGGCGATGCCCAAGCAGATGATCGCGCTCGGCGATCGCACCATTCTCGAGCGCAGCTTCGCGCTCGTGGACAGCCACGACCGGATTGATGAGATCGTGATTGCGCTGCCGCCCGATCTGGCGCAGTCGCCGCCGCCGTACCTGATCTCGTCGAAAAAACCGGTGCGCATCGTCAACGGCGGCGACCGGCGGCAGGATTCGGTCGCGAACGCGTTCGCCCAGGTTTCGAAGAGCGCGACCGTGATCGTGATCCACGACGCGGCGAGGCCGTTTGCGACGGCCGATCTGTTCTCCCGGGTCATCGACGCGGCGGCCAGAGGCGGCGCCGCGATTGCCGCCGTGCAGGCCAGCGACACCGTGAAGGAGGCCACCGCCGCGCCCGGCGTCAGGATCGTCGCGCGCACGATGGCGCGCGAATCGATGTATCTCGCGCAGACGCCGCAGGCCTTCAGCCGCGAGGTCCTGGAAGAGGCCATCCAGCTCGGGCACGAAGCGCTGACGATGGCGACAGACGAGGCGTCACTGGCCGAGCAGGCGGGACACTCGGTGGCGCTCGTCGACGGCGAATCGACCAATATCAAGATCACGACGGAGCACGACCTGAACGTGTCAAAGGCCATGCTGGGGATTAGGGATTTGGGATTAGGGATTAGCCGGGTGGGCACCGGCTACGACCTGCACCGGCTGGAGGCCGGGAAGCCGCTCATTATTGGTGGCGTCCGGATTCCGCACGACACCGGGCTGGCGGGCCATTCCGATGCCGACGTCCTGTGTCATGCGGTGACGGACGCGATACTCGGCGCCGCCGGCGCGGGCGATATCGGTCAGCACTTTCCCGATACCGACCCGAAATGGAAAGGCGCCGACAGCATCGAGCTGCTGAAAGGCGCCATGGCGATCGTGCGCGCGGCGGGATATTCCGTGTCGAACGTCGACGCCGTCATCATCGCGGAGCGGCCGAAGCTGGCGCCGCATGTCCCGGCCATGCGCGCGAATCTGGCGCACGCGCTCGGGATCGAAACCTCCGCCGTGAGCGTCAAAGGAAAGACAAACGAAAAAGTCGACGCCCTTGGCCGCAACGAAGCGATCGCGGTGCACGCAGTTGTCCTGCTTGGACCAAGCCGTTGACTAAGCAGATCAACGTGTCAAGCATTGCCGAGCGACCAACGGTCGCGAGGTACAGGTCGTGGGGTGGGGCCCCACGACATACTAAGTAATGCGCGTTCGATTTGCCCCCAGCCCCACGGGCCATCTTCACGTCGGCAACGTCCGCACGGCACTGTTCAACTGGCTGCTGGCGCGCGGACAGCAGGGAACCTTCATCCTGCGTATCGAAGACACCGACGTCGAGCGATCGACCGTCGAGTCCGATGCGGCCATCCTGGAAGATCTGCGCTGGCTGGGTCTCGACTGGGACGAAGGACCCGAAGTGGGCGGCCCGGTGGGTCCGTATCGATCGTCGGAGCGGCTCGACAAGTATCAGTCGCGCGCGAACATGCTGCTGGCCGAGGGGAAGGCGTATTACTGTTTCTGCACGCCCGAACAGCTCGAGGCCGAGCGTAAAGAGGCTCTCGCGAAGAACCTGCCCGCGAAGTATTCGGGGCGCTGCGCGCAGATCGATCCCGCACAGGCTCATGCACGCGTCGAGCGGGGAGAGCCGGCGGCGGTCCGCTTCCGGACGCCCGGGAATCGCGACATCGTGTTCGCGGATCTCGTCCGCGGCGAAATCCGCTTCCACACCGACGTCATCGGCGATCAGGTGCTCCAGCGCTCGGACGGGCATCCCGCCTACAACTTCGCGGTGGTCGTCGACGATGGGCTGATGGGCGTGACGCACGTCGTGCGCGGCGAAGACCACATCTCGAACACGCCGCGCCAGATCCTCATCTACGAGGCACTGGGGTTGACGGCGCCGGCCTTCGGCCACGTCGCGATGGTGCTCGGTCCCGACCACACCAAGTTGTCGAAGCGGCATGGTGCCGTGTCGGTCGATGAGTTCCGCGAGAAAGGCTACCTGCCCGAGGCGCTGCTCAACTACCTGGCGCTCTTGAGCTGGTCGCCTGGCGAAGGCCAGGAGCTGGTGCCGCTCGCCGAGATGGCGAAGCGGTTTTCGCTGAGCGATGTCGGGCACAGCGCGAGCGTCTTCGACGAGGAGAAGCTCGCCTGGGTGAACCGGCACTACCTGAAAGAGGCCGATCCGGGGCGCCTGGCGCGATTGGCGTTGCCCTATCTCGAGCGGGCCGGCTACGTCACGTCGCGGCTGCGGCCGGAGGGTCTTCAGTATCTCGCGAGCCTCGTGCCGATCTTCAATGTCTCCGTGGATCGCCTCGATCAGGTGCCGCAGCGTTTGCGCCAGCTCTTCGAGTTTTCCGCGTCCTCGGCGCTGGCCGACAGCACGATCCGAGCGGAAGCGAGCGACGGCGCCGCGCGGCAGGTCATCGGCGCGCTGGCCGACGAGCTGGACGCCTCGCCGCGCCTCGCCGACAGACAGACGTTTCGCGGCCTCGCCGATCGGGTGAAACAGAAAACCGGTCTGAAGGGACGCGCGCTGTTCCATCCGATTCGCATTGCCCTGACCGGCGCGGGCGACGGTCCCGAGCTCGATCTGCTCGTGCCGGCGATGGAACATGGCGCCGAGATCGAATCGTCTATCGGGATCGCGCGCATCATGGGCGCGCGCGAGCGCGCGCAGCAATTCGCACGCGCATTGGCAGTTGCCGCTGAGCAGATCGTTGTTGCAATGCTGATTTACGGCATCAACGCGGTGACCGAGGCGCTGAAGGCCGGGCGCGTCGTCTCGCTGCGCGTCGGGCGCCGGAGCGATCGACGCCTGGAGCACCTGTTGACCCTGGCCGGCCAGTCGAGCGTCCCCATCCGGCGCGTGCCGGACGAAGAGCTCGATCGGGATGCGCGCGGGTCGTCGCACCAGGGTGTCGTGGCCGACCTCGCCGAGCGCGATGCCTACGGCCTCGACGATCTGATCGGCGATGCGCGCGCCGCGCCGCCGGCGCTCATCGTCGTGCTCGACGGCATCGAGGATCCGCACAACTTCGGCGCGATTCTTCGCAGCGTCGACGCGGTGGGCGCGCACGGTATCGTGCGGCAGACGCGGCATTCGGCGCCGCTGAGCGGCGGCGACGACCAAGGCGTCGGCGGGGGCGATCGCGCACGTCAAGATCGCCGATGTCGTCAACGTCGCCCGCGCGCTCGAAGAGTTGAAGGAGGCCGGCATCTGGACGGTAGGCCTCGCGGGCGACGCGCCTGAAACGTACGATAAGATCGATCTGACGCTCCCGACGGCGATCGTGCTCGGCGCGGAAGGAACCGGGCTCCGCCGTCTCGTCCGCGAGCGCTGCGACTTCCTGGCCGCGATCCCCATGCTCGGCCACGTGGACAGCCTGAATGTCTCGGTGGCGGCGGGAGTCGTCCTGTTCGAGGCCTCGGCGGCAGAGACCAGGCCTGAGGCCAGGACTAGCCTTGCTTTCATCCGTGGCACACCTTGTGCTAAACTCAGCTTTTTGTCTGGCTGGCGTAGCTCAGCCCGGTAGAGCAGCTGATTTGTAATCAGCCGGTCGGGGGTTCAAATCCCTTCGCCAGCTCCATTTGGCTGTTGCGGCCGACCAACCGGCCTCACGACAGGCGGGAACAGCAACGGGGTGCAGTAATCGGTCTGCAGGATTAAGCAGCACAAAAAGATCAGTCGCAGCTGTGCGGCGATCAGCTCGACAGCTGGCGTCCCGAGCGGCGTCGGGACGCAAGCGGAGCGACTCGAGCGGGGCGGAGGGCCCCGCGAGTAATAAATCGGGGAGGTGGCAGAGCGGTCAATCGCAGCAGGCTGTAAACCTGCCGCCTTCGGGCTACGGAGGTTCGAACCCTCCCCTCCCCACCACCTTCGCTCGCCTCGCGAGCTTCGGCTGGCAAGCCGAGCGTTCGCTGATGGCGGGCGGTTGGAGACGGATGAGTGAGCGGTCGAGCGCGAAGCAGGCGGGCTTGCCCGCCGTAGCGCGGTAGCGAAGTGCGCAGCGCGAAGGCGGGAGTAACTCAGTGGTAGAGTCACAGCCTTCCAAGCTGTTGGTCGCGGGTTCGATCCCCGTCTCCCGCTCCAGCCTTCGCCCGCTGGATGCAGGCGGGCTTCGGCTGGCAAGCCACTGCGAAGGCGGTGATTGCGAGCGTGAGTTAGGTCGGCAGTGACGGCCGACTGCGGCGGCGACTTGTCGGCCGTAGCCGCGAAGCGGCGAAGGCCGATGTAGCTCAGTTGGCAGAGCGCGTCCTTGGTAAGGACGAGGTCACCAGTTCGATTCTGGTCATCGGCTCCATCCTTCGCTCGCTGGCTCGACGAGCTTCGGATGGCAGCCAGCTGAGCGCAGGTCGGCGAGCGGCGACGCCTGCGACGGCGGCAGGTATAACGAAGGCGATAGCGACATCAGCAACGGAGAGACGCAGGCATGGCGAAAGAAAAATTTGATCGTTCAAAGCCACACGTCAACGTCGGCACCATCGGTCACATCGACCATGGCAAGACCACGCTCACCGCGGCGCTGACCAAGGTCTCCGCCGACAAGGGCTGGGCCAAGTTCATCTCGTACGACGAGGTCGCGAAAGCGTCCGAGTCGCAGGGCCGCCGCGACGCGACGAAGATTCTGACGATCGCGACGAGCCACGTCGAGTATTCGACGCCGAACCGGCACTACGCGCACGTCGACTGCCCGGGCCACGCCGACTACATCAAGAACATGATCACCGGCGCCGCGCAGATGGACGGCGCGATCCTGGTCGTGTCGGCCACCGACGGCCCGATGCCGCAGACCCGCGAGCACGTGCTGCTCGCGCGCCAGGTGAACGTGCCGTACCTCGTGGTCGCGCTCAACAAGGTTGACGCGGTCGACGATCCCGAGCTGCTCGACCTCGTCGAGCTCGAAGTGCGCGAGCTGCTGAAGTCGTATCAGTTCCCCGGCGACGATCTGCCGGTCGTCCGCCTCTCGGCGCTCAAGGCGCTGAACGGCGAGCCGGGCGGCGCCGAAGGCGTGCTCAAGCTGATGGAAGCGCTCGACACCTACATCCCGATGCCGCAGCGCGAAGTCGACAAGCCGTTCCTGATGCCGATCGAAGACGTGTTCTCGATCTCGGGCCGCGGCACCGTCGTCACGGGCCGCATCGAGCGCGGCAAGGTGAAGGTGGGCGAGGAAATCGAAATCATCGGCTTCGGTCCGACCAAGAAGAAGATCGTCACCGGCGTCGAGATGTTCCGCAAGCTGCTCGACGAGGGCGTGGCGGGCGACAACGTCGGCGTCCTGCTGCGCAGCACGGAAAAAGAAGAAGTCGAGCGCGGACAGGTGCTCGCCAAGGGCGGATCGATTACGCCGCACACGAAGTTCAAGGCGACGGTGTACGTGCTCTCGAAGGAAGAGGGCGGACGCCACACGCCGTTCTTCAACGGCTATCGTCCGCAGTTCTACATCCGGACGACCGACGTCACCGGCTCGCTCCATCTGCCGGAAGGCGTCGAGATGGTGATGCCGGGCGACAACACCGACATCATCGGCGAGCTGATTACGCCGGTCGCCATCGAGAAGGGCTCGCGCTTCGCGATTCGCGAAGGCGGCCGCACGGTGGGCGCCGGCACGATTACGGAGATTCGTGGCGTAGTAGGAACTGCGCTATGAGAGACATCATTGCTCTGGCGTGCATCGACTGTAAGCGCCGGAACTACAGCACGACGAAGAACCGGAAGAAGTCGTCCGAGCGCCTCGAGCTGAGCAAGTACTGCCGGTACTGCAGGAAGCACACGGGGCACAAGGAGACGAAGTAACTGACGCTGATCGGCTGACAGGGCAGTGGCAGATGGCAGAGTGGCAGACGTCGTCTGCCCTCAGCCCTCAGCTCTGACCAGCGCTGCGACAGCGAGTGAGTTAGGCCAGTAGCTCAATTGGTAGAGCACCGGTCTCCAAAACCGGGGGCTGGGGGTTCGAGACCCTCCTGGCCTGCCAATGTCAGCGACGATGCGGTCGAGCTTCGGCTTGGCGAGCTCAGCGGATGCGAAGGCTGGCACCGAAGCCGAGAGCGCGAAGGCGGACTGAGAACTGAGAGTAAATGGCGACGAACGTGGTAACTGAAAACATCGGAGAAGCGCGGGAGAACGTCAGCGGGCTGGTGGAATCGCGCGCCGCGTGTTCCTCATCGAAGTCCGCAACGAGCTGAAGCGCGTCACGTGGCCGTCGAGGAAAGAAGTCTACGCGGCGACCATCGTGGTCATCCTCTTCTCGATCGTGCTCGGCATGTTTCTCTGGATCGTCGATCTGATTCTGGACCGCGCGGTGTTCACGCTGTTCCAGCGGTTCAGCCAGTAACGATAGTGAGCGCAATGACAGACGTCAGCACGAAGCAGTGGTACATCGTCCACACCTACTCGGGCTTTGAGAAGAAAGTCGCCGAGTCGCTCGGCCAGCGCGTGCAGGCCTACGGGCTGCAGGACGAAATCGGCGAGATCCTGATCCCGACCGAGGACGTCGTCGAGATGCGCGCCGGGCGGAAAGTGGTGACCCCGAAGCGGTTTTTCCCGGGCTACATCCTTGTCGAGATGAACATGTCCGACAACGCGTGGCACGTGGTGAAGAACACGCCGAAGGTCACCGGCTTCGTGGGCGCCGGCGTCAAGCCGACGCCGCTCAGCAAGGAAGAGGTCGAGCAGATTCTCGACCAGGTGAAGGAAGCGGCCGAGAAGCCGAAGCCGAAGTACATGTTCGAAAAGGGCGAGCAGGTGCGGATCAACGAAGGGCCGTTCACCAGCTTCAACGGCGTGGTCGACGAGGTGAACCTCGACAAGAACACGCTGAAGGTGATGGTGACGATCTTCGGCCGCGCGACGCCCGTCGAGCTCGACTTTTTGCAGGTGGAGAAGATTTGACTCAGCAGACGCAAAGACGCAGAGTTCTTTTCTGAAAAGAATTCCTGCGCCTCTGCGCCTCTGCGTGAGGCAGAAAGATTTATGGCGAAAAAAGTACAGGCAATGGTGAAGCTCCAGATTGCCGCGGGCAAGGCGACGCCCGCGCCGCCGGTCGGGACCGCGCTCGGTCCGCACGGCGTCAACATCATGGACTTCTGCAAGAACTTCAACGCGAAGACCGCCGGCCAGGAAGGCTTGATCATCCCGGCCGTCGTGACGATTTACGCCGATCGGTCGTACACGTTCATCACGAAGACGCCGCCGGCGTCGATTCTGCTGAAGCGCGCGGCGAACATCGCCAAGGGATCGGCCGAGCCGAACAAGAGCAAGGTCGGCACCGTGACGGCGAAGCAGGTCGAAGAGATCGCCAAGATCAAGCTGCCCGATCTGAACGCGGAATCGCTCGAAGCGGCCATCAAGACGGTCTCCGGCACGGCGCGTTCGATGGGGCTGGACGTGATTCAGTAGCGTAGGCTCAGGGCTTAGAGCTCAGAGCGCTGAGCAGATCGGCAAGCTGCGAGCGCCGAAGCCGCAGAAGTCCGGTGAGCCCGCAGCAAGTAAGAAAGTGGGAGGGCCGATCGGACCCGTTTGCACCACAGGAGGTTAGAAGTTGGGTAAGAAGTTCGAAGCCGCCAAGAAGCAGGTTCCTGAGCATCCGCTGACCATCGAGGATGCGATTCCCCTGCTGCAGAAAGTCAAATTCGCAAAGTTCGATGAGACCGTCGAGCTGACGGCGCGTCTCGGCGTCGATCCGAAGCACGCCGATCAGATGGTCCGCGGCACGGTCGTGCTGCCGCACGGCCTCGGCAAGAGCAAGAAAGTGCTCGTCATTGCCGGCGGCGAGAAGCAGAAGGAAGCGCAGGACGCCGGCGCCGATCACGTCGCGGGCGAAGAAGTCGTCGAGAAGATCAACGGCGGCTGGATGGATTTCGACGCCGTCGTCGCGACGCCCGACATGATGCGCGCGGTCGGCCGTCTCGGCAAGGTGCTCGGCCCGCGCGGGCTGATGCCGAACCCGAAGACCGGCACCGTCACGTTCGAGATCGCGAACGCCGTCAAGGAAATCAAGGCCGGCAAGGTGGAGTTCCGCGTCGACAAGACCGGCATCATCCACGCGCCGGTGGGCAAGATCTCGTTTGCGGCCGAGTCGCTGATCGCCAACACGCACGCGCTGGTCGACAGCATCGTCAAGGCGAAGCCGGCGGCGGCGAAGGGCAAGTATCTCAAGAGCGTCACGCTGTCATCGACGATGGGACCTGGCATCCGCATCGATACGGTGCACCACCGACGTGCGGTGAAACACTAATGGCTGTCACACGAGCGGAAAAACAGGAAGAGCTGACCCAGCTCGAGAGCGATCTCAAGGGCACCGACAGCGCGATTCTCGTCGACTACAAGGGGCTGAACGTCCCGCAGGTCACCGACCTGCGCCGCGAGCTGCGCAAGGCGAAGGCGACCTACAAGGTCGTCAAGAACACGCATCGCCCGGCGCGCGATCAAGGGCACGGCGTTCGAGGCGCTCACCGAGCACTTCGTCGGCACGACGGCCATCGCCTACACGGCGAACGATCCGGTGCGCTCGCCAAGACGCTGACGACGTTCGCGAAGACCGCGCCGTCGCTGCAGATCAAGGCGGCGGTCGTGCAGGGCCGCGCCATCAAGGCGGCCGAGGTGACCGAGCTCGCGTCGCTGCCGGGCAAGCCCGAGCTGTACGCGAAGCTGCTGTTCCTGCTGAGCGCGCCGATGGTGCAGCTGGTCAGCGTGCTGAACGCCGCGCCGCGCGATTTCGTGAGCGTGCTGTCGCATACGAGAAGAAGCGGAAGCAGAGACTGAGTCAGCGAGGACAGCGTGAAGCATTAGCAAGTCGCTGAGAGATCGCCGCGATGCACGAGCCGTGAGTAGCTCGAGCGGAGCCCGAAGGCACAAGTCGTGGGGGTGGGGCCCCGCGACAATAAGGAAAGGAAGATAGCAATGGCCGAATTGAATCAGCAGCAGGTGATCGAATACATCAAGGGCATCAGCGTGCTCGAGCTCTCGCAGCTCGTGAAGGCGCTCGAGTCCGAGCTCGGCGTGTCGGCGGCGGCGGCGATGCCGATGGCCATGCCGGCGGCGGCGGCGGCGGCGCGGCTGCGGCGGCGCCTGCCGAAGAGAAGACCGAATTCAACGTGACCCTCGTCAGCTTCCCGGCCGACAAGAAGATCAACATCATCAAGGTCGTCCGCGAAGTCACCAGCCTCGGACTGAAGGAAGCCAAGGACCTCGTTGAGGCCGTGCCCAAGGTGCTCAAGGAGGCCGTCAACAAGGACGAGGCCGAAGCCATCCGGAAGAAATTCGACGAAGTCGGCGCGAAAGTCGAGATCAAGTAACACGCTTCGCGCGACAGGACTCCAGGCTCCGGACTCCGGACTCCGAGGTCTGCACCAGACCGTGACAGCCCCTGGAGCTCTCGGAGTCCGTCATTTCTTCTGCATTTTGGCGCTGGGATTCCGGCTGGCCTTGACTGGCCCGGAGCCGGAAGCCCGAAGCCGGGAGCCTATAGATGTACAGCCTTCCCAAGAACGTCTACCGCGAGCGGATCGACTTTTCGAAGATCAAGACGACGGTTCCCATTCCGAACCTGATCGAGATTCAGAAGAAGTCGTACGAGCGTTTTCTGCAGATGAACCGGCTGGCCTCCGAGCGCGAAGACGCCGGGCTGCAGTCGGTGTTCAAGTCGGTGTTTCCGATCAGCGATTTCCGCGAGAACTCGTCGCTCGAGTTCATCGAGTACTCCATCGGCAACTGGGAGTGCAAGTGCGGCAAGCTGCAGGGACTGCACCACCTGCGGAAGCCGTGCGCCGGCTGCGGCAACGTGCTGATTGCCGATCCGTACGGCGATCGCGAAGTGCTCTGCCCGCGCTGCGGCCGCCCGAACATCGTCGAGGGCGACGTCTGCGATATCTGCGGCAACACCGTCGCGCTGAAGCTGAAGTACGACGTGGACGAGTGCCAGGAGCGCGGCATGACGTTCGCCGTGCCGCTGAAGGTCACCATCCGCCTGGTCGTCTGGAACAAGGATCCCGAAACCGGCGCGAAGACCATCCGCGACATCAAGGAGCAGGAGGTCTACTTCGGCGACATCCCGCTGATGACCGAGAACGGCACGTTCATCATCAACGGCACCGAGCGCGTCATCGTGTCGCAGCTCCACCGGTCGCCGGGCGCGTTCTTCCACTCCGAAGACAAGACGCTGTTCGTCGCGCAGATCATCCCGTACCGCGGCTCGTGGGTCGAGTTCGAGTACGACGCGAAGAACCTGCTGTATGTCCGCATCGACCGGAAGCGGAAGTTCCTGGCGAGCGTCTTCCTCCGCGCGCTCGGCCTGCGCGGGCACGACGAGATCATCCGGAGCTTCTACACCGTCGAGAAGATCTACATGCGGAAGGACTCGAAGTTCTGGGCCGTCAGCGAGAGCCTCGTCGGGCTGCGCGCGGCCAAGGACATCACGATTCCGAAGTCCGACATCACGATCCAGGCGGGCAAGAAGATCACCAACTCGGCCATTGCGGCGCTGCGCAAGGCCGAACGTCGAGGCCATCGAGATCTCGGACGCCGAGCTCGAGGGCGCGTTCGCCGCGTCCGACATCGTCAACCCGGCGACCGGCGAGGTCATCCTCGAGGCCAACGAGGAAATCACGCCGCGCGTGATCTCGATGGCGCAGGAGAACAACATCGATCGCATCGAGGTGTTCTTCCCCGAGAGCGACGAAGTCGGCCCGATCATCTCGGCGACGCTGAAGAAGGATCCGATCCACACGCACGAAGAGTCGCTCATCGAGATCTACCGCCGCCTGCGCCCGGGCGATCCCCCGACGCTCGACAGCTCGCGGTCGCTCTTCGAGAACATGTTCTTCAACCCGCAGAAGTACGACTTCTCGCGCGTCGGCCGGCTGAAGCTGAACACGAAGCTCGGCCTCAACACGCCGCTCGACGAGAAGATCCTGCACCCGCAGGACTTCTACGAGGTCATCAAGTACCTGCTGAAGCTGCGCAAGAACCCGGTGAACGTGGACGACATCGATCACCTCGGCAACCGGCGCGTGCGCTCGGTCGGCGAGCTGCTCGAGAACCAGTTCCGCATCGGGCTGGTCCGCATGGAGCGCGCGATCAAGGAAAAGATGTCGGTCTACCAGGAAATGGCGACCGCCATGCCGCACGACCTGATCAACGCGAAGCCGGTCATGGCCGCGATTCGCGAGTTCTTCGGGTCGTCGCAGCTGTCGCAGTTCATGGACCAGACCAACCCGCTGTCGGAGATCACGCACAAGCGGCGCCTGTCGGCCCTCGGGCCCGGCGGCCTGTCGCGCGAGCGCGCCGGGTTCGAAGTCCGCGACGTCCATCCGACGCACTACGGGCGCATCTGCCCGATTGAGACGCCGGAAGGTCCGAACATCGGCCTCATCTCGTCGCTGTCGTGCTACGCGCGCATCAACGAGTTCGGCTTCATCGAGTCGCCGTATCGCAAGGTGAAGGAAGGCGCGGGTCGCCGATTTCGTGCTCGTCACCAACGGCGGCGGCACGAAGTTCAAGACCGGCGAGATCGTCGAGGCAGAACGAGGTCATCGAGGAGAACGCCGCGTCGAAGGGGCGGAAGAA
>CAWKMQ010000022.1:0-192909 GCA_963850725.1 Vicinamibacterales bacterium | reverse complement strand
CACTCCTCGCGCTGCTTCACGTTGGCCGGATAGTGCGACGCGTCGTTGAAGCTGGTCGAACCGCCGAGCCCCTGATGACAGACCGTGCATCCCGTGGTCGAAACCGGGTGCGGCGAATCGCTGCCCACGTAGGCCGTCAGGTTCGGGTGCGTGCGGAATGGCTGCGGGTACTTTTCGTAGCCGCGCCGGTCGATCGCCAGGTGGCACGTCGTGCACCGGTCCATCTTCATCACGCGCGCGAAATTCACGTCGTCCACGACGTTGGGCGTGGCGACCTGCCGCACGGTGAGGGTCGGCGCCATGAAGTCGAGCAGCGGAGCGTTGCGGAAATAGTCCTTCACGAGGCTCGGCTCGATGCTGGCCACGACCTTCTGCAGCCGGGTCTGCTCGAACGTAATCTGATCGCGCTCCTTCTGCAGGCGGCCGACTTCCGACGTGAACTTGCCGAGCTGGGCCTGTTTCGCGGCGCGCTCGGCCGTCACCTTCTCGACCTCGAGGTTCACCTCGCGCAGGCTCTGCCCTTCGGCTTCGATGGCCTTCTGCTCCTCGCCCGCGCCTTCGGGGTCCTTCGTCCGCCGTTCCTCGAACGCATATCGGTGGACGTCGTAGGTCGCCTTCGCGAACTGCGCCGATTGACTCACCCGATAGAGCCTGGCATCAATCTCGGCCATCTCGTCGTTCAGCACGTCGATCTGCTGACGGTTGCCCTCCATCGCTTTTTCAGCGGCGGCGAGCTGCTGCTGCAGGCCGGTCATCTTGGTCTTGTCGATGCCACGCTCGGTCTGGGCCAGCTGCGCGCGCGTCACCTCGAGTTCGAGCTGCGTGAACTGGCGCTGCGTGTTCTTCCACTCGCGGTCGAAGTCGTCCCACACCATCCAGATCGTGGACAGGAACAGGAAGATGCTCGACGCCGCAAAGACGACGTTCAGGAAGTCGATGTTATAGGCGTGACCGACAGCCTTTTTTTCAGCCATAGCGTCTCAGATATTGAAGAAGATCTCGGGAATCGCCACGATGTACTTCAGGTTGAAGATCCACCGAAGCAGCATCTTGACCGGCAGCGACATCATCATCAGGAACAGAAAGACGGTGACGTAGAAGCGCGGAGCGCCGAGCTTGCCGACAGAAGCTCTTGAACAGCGCCTCGAGCCAGGACCACCGGCAGCACCAGGACGTACACCAGCGACAGCAGAATTCCCGGCAGTTCTCGAATGAAGTAGTTCGTCGGCAGCCCCTGCCCGAGCACGCGCACCCAGAAGTACTCCGACAGATTGACGTTGGTCAGCGCCTCCAGCTTGTGCGTGTCCCAGTACTCGAAGGGCCGAAGAAGTTCCAGTTCGGCCCGCGAAGGAACGTGCCGAGCACGATCAGCGACGACCACAGGACGACAAAGCCGAAGAGGAACAGCGTGATCTCGGTCTTTCGCTCGTTGAAGGTGAAGTAGCCATTTCCCTTCGGGTTCCTGTCGATGTACGGAATGGCGATCAGCCCGACGATGATCAGGCTCGGCAGCACGACGCCCGCCAGCCAGGGATCGAAGTACACGAGCATTTCCTGCAGGCCGAGGAAGTACCACGGGGCCTTCGACGGGTTCGGCGTCACGGCACGGTTCGCCGGCTGCTCCAGCGGCGCCTTCAGCAGGATCGACCAGACGATCAGCACGACGGAGCACAGGATCAGCGAGATGAGCTCGGTGTAGACGAGGTCCGGCCACACCCACACGCGATCCGACTCGGCCTTCTCGATGGGCCCCTCACCTTTTGCGATGCGCTGGTCGTTCAGCACGGCCTGACGCATCGAGTACCAGGTGAAGAACACCAGCAGGAAGATCAGCCCGACGATGGGCACGTTGTCGGGCTTCGTGATGATGAGCCGGAAGTTCGGATCCAGGCCGCCGAGGACGAAGAACAGCGTCAGAAAGCCGAGCACGCCGTATCCCACGGCTTTCGAGGCGAAGGCCTCGCGCTTCCACACCATCAAGACGAGCGACAGCACCATCAACACGAAGTACAGCCGCGGATCGGCGATGACGTTAAAGATTCCTTTGATGAAATCCATAGTTTTGCTACCAGCTACGGGCTAACAGCTACCGCCTAAAGTGGCCCGCGAGATGCCGCCGTCTTTGCGCACGCGCCAGAAGTGCACCGCCATCAGCACGGCAATGCCCAGTGGCAACCCGACGCAGTGGAGCACGTAAAACCGCAGCAGCGCGCCTTCGCCGACGAACGTGCCGCCCAGCAGCGCGAACCGCGCATCGTCGGCCGCGTGAATCAGCTTGACGTCGCCCAGCGCCAGCAGCGCCGCGCCCGGCCCTTCGTGCCCGAGGAACGGTGTCGCGCGCGCCATGTTCGAGCCGACCGTGATGGCCCAGATCGCCAGCTGGTCCCACGGCAGCAGGTAGCCGGTGAACGACAGCAGCAGCGTCAGCACCAGCATGATGACGCCGATGCTCCAGTTGAACTCGCGCGGCGGCTTGTACGACCCGGTCATGAAGACGCGGAACATGTGCAGCCACACCGTGATGACCATCGCGTGCGCGCCCCACCGGTGCATCTCGCGCATGATGCCGAGCGGCACATGCTCGCGCAGACCGACGATGTCGTTGTAGGCGTATTCGAGCGTCGGCCGGTAGTAGAACATCAGCAGCAAGCCGGTAAAGGTGAGGACCAGGAAGAGGAAGAAGCTCAGCCCTCCCATGCACCACGTGTAGCGCAGCTTGACGCCCGACTTCCTGATCCGCACCGGGTGCAGATGCAGGAAGACGTTCGACAGCATCACGAGCACGCGATTGCGATCGGTATCGGGCCGCTCGTGGCGGAACACCGAGGTCCAGACCTGTGTTTCGGTCAGCCAGTTCCAGAAGCGCGTGGCGGCGCTTTCCTGCGGTTTTATCGTTTTGGTCTCTGTGGCCATATCAGTCTTCAGTTGTCAGTCTTCAGTCGTCGGTTCGCAGTGTTCAGATTCGCAGGAACGACTCGGGATCGATCCACTGTCCGAGCTCTCGCTGGAATTTGCGCGCCTTGTTGACCTGTATCTGACCATCCTCGGCGAGCGCGACGCCCACGCGCTCGAGCGGTCGCGGCGCCGGTCCTTCGAAATTGACGCCCGTCGTGCGGAATCCGCTGCCGTGACACGGGCACTTGAACTTGCCTTCGGCGGCGAGATAGTTCGGCGTGCAGCCGAGGTGAGTGCAGGTCGTGCTCAGGACGTAGAACCCGCTGGCGTGCTGATCGATATCGTCGGCCGTCCGGACAATCCAGATGCCGTTCGATTCCTTGAACCGCTCGTCCACACCCATACCGAAGTCGGCGGGAAAGCCGACCTTGAATTGCTGCGGCGGCTCGTTGAGGACGTTGGGAAACATGAAGCGGCCGGTCGCCGCCAGCGCGGCCGCCGAGGCCGCCGAGAACGCTCCCCATGCCATACCCAGCCACACGCGCCGCGTGACGAGCGGCGACGAGTCGTCAGGATCGCGCGAGCTGACCTTCGCCGCGGTGGCCGCTGCCGTCGTCGTTTTGCCGGCCAGATCCACCGAAGGCGGCGGAGGCGCCGCCGGCTTGGGCGGCACGGCCGGTTTGGGTGCGGCAGGTGCGCCGGTGCGCCAGGTGCGGCGTGCGCAGCTGGAGCCGCTGGTTTGGCGCAACCGGAGCCGCACTGGGTGCGACGGGTGCGTCGGGTGCGACAGGTGCGTTAGGTGCGACGGGTGCGCCGGGTGCGACGGGTGCAGCCAGGTGCGTTCGGCGCGCCAGGCGCAGGGGGTTTCGTTTCGTCAGCCATTGGTTGTTTACCTACAGATTCTTCAACGCCTCGATCGCTGCCTGCCTGACCTTCAAGTCATGGTCTTCGGTGCTCAACGCCCTCACCTGGTCCGACAACGCCGATTCCTTCAAGGCCGCGATCGCCCGCAGGCCGCTGATCATCACCTCGCCGACCGGATCCACGTCTTCGCGCGGCTGCGGCTGCCGCGTGACGTTCCGCTCGACGTACGCGCGGTCGAGCATGCGCCGCAGCACCGGCACGCCCTCGTGGCGGCCATGCCGGGCCAGCGCAATCGCGGCGTTCCACTGCACGTCGGCCTGCCCGTCTTCGAGCGCCTTGACGAGTATGTCGTTGCCCGTCCCGACCGGCATCGACCCTAGCGCGTACACCGCCATCTTCCGGACACCCGCGTCCTCGGACTGGTACTGCCGCTCGATGTCGGCGGCGGCCGACGCATCACCCGTCGATCCGAGCGCCCAGATCGCGCTGATTCGTGTCTGACTGTCCTGGTCGTTGAGCGCGCCTATCAGAAGCGTGCGCGCCTCGGCAGGAATGGGCGGGGTCAGCCGGCCCAGCGTCAACGCGAGATACTGCCTTACCCTGGGGTCGTCGTTTCCCGACTCCGCGAATGCCTTGGTCAGTTCGGGGGCGAGCTTCGCACCTTCTCGTTCGACGAACGCCGGATCGGCCATCAGCCGCGACAGTTCGTACGCGGCCGGCCAACGCCGGTTGCTCCCGCCCGATCGGATGTCGGTGAGATATTCCTCGGCCGTCCGGCCCTCGCTGAGCAGACTGCGAAAACCGACATAAACGAGCACCGTGGCGCCGACAACGAGCAGCGGGATAAGGAAGAACTGAACGGCGATCGCGGGCGCTGATGCCAGCGGGTTGCGAGCGGCCGCCTCTCGCTCGACTAGTTTGTCCATTTAGCGCGAAACGAGACCCTGGGATTTGCGAGTAATGCGCCAATTTATATACGGATGTACCGGAGTACGTCAAATCTTCGGCAGCGTCACGCCGGTCTGCGCCTGGTACTTCCCTTTTTTGTCTTTGTAGGACATCTCACAGGGCTCATCACTCTGGAAGAACAGGACTTGCGCGATCCCCTCGTTGGCGTAGATCTTCGCCGGCAAGGGGGTCGTATTCGAGATCTCGAGCGTGACCGTACCCTCCCACTCGGGCTCGAACGGCGTCACATTGACGATGATCCCGCAGCGCGCGTAGGTGGACTTGCCCAGGCAGATCGTCAGCACGTCGCGGGGGATGCGGAAATACTCGATGGTGCGCGCGAGCGCAAACGAGTTGGGCGGCACGATGCAGACGTCGGTCTTGATGTCGACGAAGGAGCGCGGATCGAAGTTCTTGGGATCGATGACGGTGTTGTTGATGTTGGTGAAGACCTTGAACTCGTCGGCCACGCGGATGTCGTAGCCATACGACGACACGCCGTACGAGATCGCGCTGCCACGCACCTGGCTCTCGACAAACGGCTCGATCATCCTGTGCTCGCGAGCCATTCTTTTGATCCACCGATCGGATTTGATAGTCATCTTGTCTATCTTGCGGAAAAACATCATGACGAGTGTCAGCAGAATATGCTCAACAGAATCGACGTCACCAGCGGAAAGTAGAAGGTCACCGGGCCGCGGCGCACGGTGAAGTCTCCGGGCAGCCGGAACAGCGGGAACCCGGCCATCACGAGCAGCCCGAGCACCAGCAAGATCCCTCCGCAACGACCAGCAACTTCCCCATTCGACGGACCTCGTCTCGACGCAGAGCGCGGAGCCGCAGAGAAATTCCTCGAAAAGTAGAATTCTCAGCGCCTTTGCGGCTCTGCGTCAACGAACTCTAGTCGACGAGTTCCATGCCGCGAAAAAATACCCGATCTCGAAGGCCGCGGTCTCGGGCGCGTCGGAGCCGTGCGTGGCGTTTTCGCCAATCGAGCTCGCGAACTCCTTCCGAATGGTGCCGGGATCGGCCTTGGCCGGATCGGTGGCCCCCATCAGCGTGCGCCACTTCTTGATCGCGTCGGGCGCCTCGAGCACCATCGCGACGATCGGTCCCGACGCCATGAATTCGGTGAGCCCCTTGAAGAACGGACGCTCGCGGTGCACGGCGTAAAAGCCCTCGGCTTCCTTCTGCGTCAGCCTCAGCGTCTTCATGGCACGGATTCTGAATCCGGCTTCCTCGATTCGCTGAAGAATCTTGCCCGTGTACTGCCTCGACGTGGCGTCCGGCTTGATGATGGCGAATGTTCGTTCCATAGAAGTCGTCAATTATATAGCCCTGTCGCAAGGAGACCGAGATGCCCGCTCCAACCGCTCTGCCGAAACCGACTGACCCGGATCACGACAAGGGGGCGGTGGAAGGTGACCGTCCTACGGACACCCAGCAAGGCAACGAGAACGCGCCTGGAGCCCTCGACAGCAACGGGCTGCCCAAGGATCGGCTGGCGATTGCCGAGGATGTGATTGGGGCCAACGCGGACCAAACGCAAGGGCTGAAATAGGTAACCTGTCAGGGCACATGGCAGACTGGCACGATGGCATGGCAGACGGCCCTTTGCCATCCGCCATTCTGCCATCTGCCATGACCGCGAAGCTCAGCGCAAGGATTCCATGATCTCGTCGAGCGCGGCCTTGGACGGGCGTGTGCGCTCGAGGGGCAATGAGGCCAGCGGCTCGTCGACCACGTTGAGCTGGCGGAGGAAATCGTCGCGATCGGGCTCGATGTAGATCAGCCCCGTCGCGAATTCGCCGCGGCGCGCCGTCTCGTGCAGGACGCGCATGGCCGCGAGCTTGTCGGTCGGATCGTAGGACTCCTCGAGCTTCTTCAGAAACAGACGCGATCCGTCGTGCATCTTCACTTCCTGGGTCGTGCCCGGGTCGTATTCCACCGAGATGTCCTCGAAGAACGGCACGAAGCTCACTTCTTCGAGCGGATCGTCGTGATCCTTCACGTAGGCATAGCTCTTCGTCGACCCTTCGTGGTCGTTGAAGGTCACGCACGGCGAGATGACGTCGAGCATCACCGTTCCACGGTGACTGAGCGCCGCCTTCAGCAGCGCGAGCAGCTGCTTCTTGTCGCCCGAAAACGACCGCGCCACGAACGTCGCCCCGAGCTGGACGGCCAGCGCGCACGTGTCGATCGGCTGCAGGTCGTTGACCACCCCGTTTTTCAGCTTCGACCCGACGTCGGCCGTCGGCGAGAACTGCCCCTTCGTGAGGCCGTAGCAGCCGTTGTCTTCGATGATGTAGATGATGGGCAGATTGCGCCGCATCAGGTGGACGAACTGACCGATGCCGATGGCGCCGGTGTCGCCGTCGCCGCTGACGCCGATGGCGATGAGCTTCTGGTTCGCCAGCATCGCGCCCGTGCCCACCGACGGCATCCGGCCGTGCACCGCGTTGAACCCGTGAGAGCCGCCCAGAAAATAGGCGGGGCTCTTGCTGGAGCAGCCGATGCCCGACAGCTTGATTACCTGTTTGGGATCGACGCCCATCTCATAAAACGCCTCGATGATGCGCTCTGAAATCGCGTTGTGCCCGCACCCGGCGCACAGCGTCGTCTTGCCGCCCTTGTAGATCTGCGGTTCCAGGCCGATTCGATTCACCTTTATTGGAGTCGCCATGTTGTTCCTTATCCCTCACGGTCCGGCTAAAGCCGGACACTACGTAATTCCAATGGTACAAGCTCCTACTCGCCGCCCGTCATCGACGATGCGGAAGCGGGAGTCGCCTTCTTTGCCACTTCAAACCCTTCCTGCGACAGGAGGTCGTCGCTGATGCTGCGAGCGTCGATCGGCAGCCCGTTGTAGTGGAGCACGCTGCGAAGCTTCGCCACGCGCTCGGGCGAAAGCTCCAGCTTCATCAGCATCAGCAGCTGGGCGTCGCGGTTCTGCTCGACGATGTAGATGCGCTCGTGCGCGTCGATGAATGCGCCAGTTCCTCGGTAAACGGATACGCGCGCACCCGGAGGTACGAGCGTCTCGACCTTCGTTTCTTCGCGAAGCTGGTCGCGGCTTTCGCCGATCGCCCAGTGCGACGTGCCGTAGCCGATGATGCCGATCTTCGCGTTCCTGTTCGTTTCCACGATCGGCGCCGGCACGTAGCTGCGCGCCGTTTCGAACTTGCGGCTCGAGCCGGTCGACGTTGTCGACGTAGTCGTCCGGCCGCTCGCTGTATTGCGCCTTCGGGTTGTGACCCGAACCGCGCGTGAAAAACGCGGGCATGCCGTCGCCCGGAATCGTGCGATAGGCGATGCCGTCGCCGTCGACGTCCTTGTAGCGGCCCCACTCGCCCAGCTTCTTCAGCACGTCCGCCGTGAGCACGCTTGCCGCGATCGATCGGCCTGGTCGGGTACTCGAAGCCATTCGACATCCAGTTGTTCATGCCGAGGTCGAGGTCCATCATCACGAAAATCGGCGTCTGGAATCGCTTCGGACAGATCGAAGGCGCTCATCGCAATCTCGTAGCACTCTTCGACTGAGCTCGGAATCAGCAGGATGTGCTTGGTGTCGCCGTGCGAGAGGAACGCGGTGCTCAGCAGGTCGCCTTGCGCCGTGCGCGTCGGCAGCCCCGTTGACGGGCCCACACGCTGCACGTCGAAGATGACGGCCGGTGTCTCGGCGTAATACGCCAGGCCCGCGAACTCTGACATGAGCGAGATGCCGGGACCGGCGGTTGCGGTCATCGCGCGCGCCCCTGCCCAGCCCGCCCCGATGACCATCCCGAGCGAGGCGATCTCGTCCTCGGCCTGCACGATGGCAAATGTCGCCTTACCCGTCTCCTTGTCGATGCGGTACTTGCGCATGTAGCCGATGAGCGATTCGCACAGCGAGGAGGACGGGGTAATCGGATACCACGCGACGACGGTGACGCCGGCCATCATGCAGCCGATGGCGGCCGCCGCGTTGCCCTCGATGAGAATCTTGCCCGCCGTTTCGTTCATCTTCTCGATGTGAAACGGGTCCTGCTTGGTAAAGGTCGCCTCGGCGTAGTCCCAGCCGGCCTTCAATGCCCCCTGGTTCAGCGTCACCGCTTTCGCTTTTTTGCCGAGTTGGCGGGCCAGCGCCTGCTCCATCATGCCCATGTCGATGCCCAGGAGCTTCGCCAGGATGCCGTCGTAGATCATGTTGCGGACGAGCCGGCGGAGCTTGGCATCCGGACAGACCGGCGTCACGAGCTTGTCGAACGGCACCGGATAGAAGGTCAGGTCCGAGCGGAGCGCGTTCAGCTTGAGCGGCTCGTCGTAGACCACCGCGGAGCCGGCGTCGAGGGTCATCACGTCCTCTTTGGCCGTTTCCGGGTTCATCGCGATGAGGAAATCGACTTCCTTTTTCCGTCCGACATAGCCGCGCTTGCTGGCGCGGATGGTGTACCAGGTGGGCAAGCCGGCAATATTCGAGGGAAACATGTTCTTCCCCGAGACCGGAACACCCATCAGGAGGATGGAGCGAAGGAGGACGAGGTTGGCGGTCTGACTGCCGGAGCCGTTGACGGTGGCAACCTGAATACTGAAATCGTTGATGACCTTGGTGCGAGCCTGGGTGGGCTTCTCCTGCGATACGACGTCTGTCGGTGACATGCCTGGTCCTTGGTGTGGCGCTACGGCGCGATGGCTATTGGGGAAATTTCCTGACCCCAACCACACATTATATCGCCAAATCGCGGCAAACCGCTTACAGCAGGCTCTTTACAGCAGTTCCGATGTCTGCCGGGCTCTTCACCACCGTCACGCCGGCCGCCGTCAGAGCCGCCATCTTCTCGTTCGCGGTGCCCTTGCCGCCGGCGATGATCGCCCCGGCATGCCCCATGCGGCGCCCGGGAGGCGCCGTCTGACCCGCGATGAAGCCCACCACCGGCTTCTTGAAGGACTTCTTGATGTATTGCGCGGCTTCCTCTTCGGCCGTGCCGCCGATCTCGCCAATCATCACCACGGCGTCGGTTTCGGGATCGTCCTGAAACAGCTTCAGCACATCCACGAACGAGGTGCCGATGAGCGGGTCGCCGCCGATGCCGATGCACGATGACTGACCCATGCCGAGCTGGCTGAGCTGGTGAATGGCTTCATAAGTGAGGGTGCCGCTCTTCGACACGATACCGACGCGCCCTTCGCGGCAGATGTGGCCGGGGATGATGCCGGCTTTCGCCTTGCCCGGCGAAATCGCCCCCGGACAGTTCGGTCCGACGACGCGCGTCGGCTTTTCTCTGAGGTAGGTGAACGTGCGCATCATGTCGAGTGTAGGAATGCCTTCGGTGATGCACACGACGAGGCGCAGGCCGGCGTCAGCCGCCTCCATGACCGCGTCGGCCGCAAACGCTGCCGGTACGAAGATCACCGAGGTGTTGGCGCCCGTGCTTTTCACCGCGTCGGCGACCGTGTTGAAAACCGGCCAGCCTTCGTGGGTCGTGCCGCCCTTCCCCGGCGTGACGCCGCCGACGACCTGCGTGCCGTACGCCGCCGCCTGCTTCGCGTGAAAGGTGCCTTCCTTGCCGGTGAGGCCTTGAACGATCAACCGCGTGGACTTGTCTAGGAGTATCGCCATGTGTCGGTTGGTGGTCTTCAGTTCTCAGTCGTCAGTTGTCAGTTTGCGCGCGAAAGCGCGACGACCTTCTCCGCGGCCTCGCCCATCGAGTTCGCCGTGGTGAAATTCAAGCCGCTCTCGCGGAGCATCTTCTTGCCTTCTTCGACGTTGGTGCCCTCCATGCGGATGACGATGGGCACGGGCACGCCAAGTTCCTGAACGGCGGCGATCACACCCGCGGCGAGCACGTCGCAGCGCAGGATGCCGCCGAAGATGTTGATGAGGACCGCACGAACGTTCTTGTCCGCCATCAGGATCTTGAAGGCGTTGCGGATCTGTTCCTTGTTCGCGCCGCCGCCGACGTCGAGGAAGTTCGCCGGCTCTCCGCCGGCGAGCTTGATGATGTCCATCGTGGCCATCGCCAGCCCGGCACCGTTCACCATGCAGCCGATCGTGCCGTCCAGGCGGATGTAGTTGAGGCTGAACTTGGATGCCTCGATTTCGAGCGGGTCCTCTTCGTCGAGATCGCGCAGCTCTTTCAACTCCGGATGCCGGCCGAGCGCGCTGTCGTCGAAGTTCATCTTCGCGTCGAGCGCGATGAGGTCGCCGGTCTTCGTGACGATGAGCGGGTTGATTTCGAGGAGCGACGCATCGGTGCCGACGAACGCGGCGTAGAGCGACGCAACCATCTTGCCGAACTTGCCGACTTGATCGCCCTCGAGGCCCAGCGCGAACGCGAGCTTTCGTCCCTGAAACGGGATGAGGCCGGTCGCCGGGTCTACGTACTCTTTGTGAATCCGCTCCGGCGTCTTCTCCGCGACGGTCTCGATTTCCATTCCACCGTCGGGGCTCGCCATGATGACCACGCGTCCCGCGGCCCGATCGATGACGATGCCGAGGTAGAGCTCGCGCGCAATCGGCAATCCCTCTTCGATGAGCAGCCGCGACACCTTGCGGCCCTCGGGCCCGGTCTGATGCGTCACCAGGGTCATCCCGTGGATCTGCGTCGCCAGCGCATCGGCCTCGCCCGGATTCTTGGCGAGCTTCACGCCGCCGCCCTTGCCGCGTCCTCCTGCGTGAATCTGCGCTTTCACGACGACGGTTCCACCGCCGAGCCGGTCGGCGACGCCTTTGGCGTCTCCCGCCTTCAGGATGGCCTCGCCTCGCGGAACGGGCACGCCGTACTTTGCAAGGATATGTTTGGCTTGATACTCGTGAATTTTCATATGCGGGAAACGGTGAATCGTATCATCTTTTCTCGCACCGCCCAACGCGCCGCGCCGTTGTTTGTCGGCACAGGGCGCTTGCGAATAGAATTCAAGACATGACGACCCGACGGAGCGTCCTGGCGTCGCTGATCACGACGAAGCTGATCATCGGCGTGACGGGCGTTCTGCTCTTCCTGTATCTGATCGTGCATATCATCGGCAACCTGATGATATTCCTCGGCCGCGAGACGTACAACGGGTACGCGCACTTCCTGACGAGCAACCCGCTCATCATTCCGATCGAAATTGGATTGCTCCTGGTCTTCCTCATTCACCTCGTCAAGGCGATCCGGATGACCTTTCAGAATCAGCAGGCGCGTCCGGCGAAGTACGCCACGAAAGCATGGGCGGGCGGGACGAGTCAAAAGAGCCTCGGTTCCGCGTCGATGATTCTGACCGGGCTGGCCATCCTGATCTTCGTGCCGATTCACGTATGGCAGTTCAAGTTGAGGGCGCACTACGACGTCGGCGAAGGCATCAACGATCTCTACCGTATCGAGCTCGAGAACTTCAGCTCGCCCATCACCGTCGCGCTCTACATCGGGATGATGGTGCTCGTGGGGCTGCATCTCTGGCACGGCGTCGCCAGTTCCTTTCAGTCGCTGGGCCTGAGCGGCCCGCGCTTCACGCCGCTCATACGCAAGGTCGGCAAGGTCTCGGCCGTCATCATCGCCGGCGGGTTCATCGTGATTGCGCTCTGGGTATTTTTCGCGGGAGGGCGATCATGACGCTCGACTCCAGGATTCCCGGCGGTTCCCTTGCGGACAAGTGGGAACGGCGCAAGTTCGAGAACAAGCTGGTCAATCCGGCGAACCGCCGCAAGTACGAAGTCATCATCGTCGGCACGGGCCTGGCCGGCGCGTCGGCCGCCGCCGCGCTCGGCGAACAGGGATACCGGGTCAAGCTGTTCTGTATCCTCGACAGCGCGCGCCGCGCCCACAGCATTGCCGCGCAGGGCGGCATCAACGCGGCGAAGAACTACCGCAACGACGGCGACAGCGTATATCGGCTCTTCTACGACACCGTCAAGGGAGGCGACTATCGCGCCCGGGAAGCGAACGTCTATCGGCTCGCGCAACTGAGCGTCAACATCATCGACCAGTGCGTGGCGACGGGCGTCCCGTTCGCCCGCGAGTACGGCGGCCTTCTCGATAACCGCTCGTTCGGCGGCGCGCAGGTGGCGCGCACGTTCTACGCCCGCGGACAGACCGGGCAGCAGCTCCTGCTCGGCGCGTACCAGTCGATGCTGCGGCAGGTGGATGCGGGAAATGTGACGCTGTACACCCGGCGCGAAATGCTCGACGTGGTCGTCGTCGACGGTCAGGCCCGGGGCATCGTCGCGCGGAACCTGATTACCGGCGAGCTCGAGCGGCACGAGGGACAGGCGGTTCTGCTCTGCACCGGCGGGTATGGGACGCTCTATTACCTTTCGACCAACGCGGTGAACTGCAACGTGACGGCCGCGTGGCGCGCCCACAAACGCGGCGCGCTCTTCGCAAATCCGTGCTTCACGCAGATTCACCCGACCTGCATTCCGGTCAGCGGCGATCACCAGTCGAAGCTGACGCTGATGTCGGAGTCGCTGCGCAACGACGGCCGCGTCTGGGTGCCGAAGACGAAGGACGACCGGCGGCCGCCCGAACAGATTCCCGAAAGCGAGCGCGACTACTACCTCGAGCGCCGGTATCCGAGTTTCGGCAACCTCGTGCCGCGCGACGTCGCGTCGCGCGCCGCGAAGCAGCAGTCTGACGAAGGACACGGCGTCGGCGATACCGGGCTCGCCGTGTATCTCGATTTCAAGGACGCCATCCAGCGGCTTGGCATCGACGTCATCAAGGCCCGGTACGGCAACCTGTTCGAGATGTACGATCGGATTACCGCCGAAGATCCTTATAAGGTGCCGATGCGGATCTACCCTGCCATCCACTACACGATGGGCGGTCTGTGGGTGGACTACAACCTCGAGAGCACGATTCCGGGCCTCTTCGTCCTCGGCGAGGCGAACTTTTCAGACCACGGGGCGAACCGTCTGGGCGCGAGCGCGCTCATGCAGGGCCTGGCCGACGGCTACTTCATCGCGCCGTACACCGTGGCCAACTACCTCGCGAACGCCAAGCTCCCGAAGGTCTCCACCGATCAGGACGCGTTCAAAGAGGCGGCCGGCGCATCGCAGGCGCGGATCGACAAGGTGCTGGGCGTCAAAGGCTCGCGCACGGTGCGGCAGCTCCACCGCGAGCTCGGCCATGTCATGTGGGACTACGTCGGGATGGCCCGCAACGCCGCCGGACTCCAGGAAGCGCTGGGGAAAATTCGCACGCTTCGCGACGCGTTCTGGCACGACGTCAGGGTGCCGGGCGAGAAGAACAACCTGAACCCGATGCTCGACTACGCCGGCCGCGTGGCCGACTACATGGAGTTCGGCGAGTTGCTGACGCTCGACGCGCTCCGTCGCAATGAATCGTGCGGCGGGCACTTCCGCGAGGAATTTCAAACGCCCGACGGCGAAGCGCTTCGCGACGATGCGAACTTCAGCTACGTGGCGGCCTGGGAATTTACCGGCGTCGGCGTCGAGCCCAGGCTCCACAAAGAGCCGCTGACCTTCGAAGAAGCGCACCCATCGCAGCGGAGCTACAAGTGAGCGGCAAAGCCATCACGGTCAACCTCAAAGTCTGGCGCCAGCCGGCCAAGGATCAGCCCGGGCGCCTGGTCGACTATGTCGCCAGAGACATCTCGATCGACATGTCGTTCCTCGAGATGCTCGATGTCGTCAACGAAGAGCTCATCCGCAAGGGGGAAGACACGATCGCCTTCGACTCGGACTGCCGCGAGGGCATCTGCGGCGCCTGCGGCTGCATGATCAACGGCGTCGCGCACGGACCCGACCCGGGCGCCACCACCTGCCAGCTGCATATGCGCCGGTTCACCGACGGCCAGACCATCGTCATCGAGCCGTGGCGGGCCAAGGGCTTCCCCGTGTTGAAGGATCTCACGGTCGATCGCTCGGCGTTCGATCGAATCCTCGCGGCCGGCGGCTACATCTCGGTGGGTGTGGGCGGCGCGCAGGATGCCAATGCGATCCCGGTGCCGAAGGACAAGTCGGATCTCGCCATGGACGCGGCGGCCTGCATCGGCTGCGGCGCGTGCGTCGCGGCGTGCAAGAACGCGGCCGCGCACCTGTTCACCAGCGCAAAAATCAGCCATCTGGCCCTGCTGCCGCAGGGAGAGCCCGAACGCGAGCGCCGCGTGGTGCGGATGGTCGAGCAGATGGAGGCCGAAGGCTTCGGCAACTGCTCCAACGAGGGCGAATGCGAAGCCGTCTGCCCTAAACTGATCCCGATTTCGAACATCGCGCGGATGATTCGCGGAGTACAGGCGCGCGATCTGGAAGGGCGGGGGGCTTGAACGGGCTTAAGTTCGTGAGTTCGTCGGGTTCGTGAAGTTCGCAGGTTCGTCAGGTTTCGTCGCCGATTCGTCGCTTCGCGACCGAACCTCGCGAACCCACGAACCGACGAACCCACGAACCATGAACTAGTTACATCTTTATCACGTCGACCAGTTCTTTGACCGCCGCCGGCCGACTTCATCAGCGCCGCCTGCTCCTCGGGCTCCAGCTTGATCTGAATGATTTGTTCGACTCCGCGCGCGCCCAGCTTCACGGGCACGCCGAGATACTGCCCCTTCACGCCGTACTCGCCTTCAAGGTACACCGAGCACGGCAGAATCTTTTTCTTGTCCTTCAGGATCGCCTCGACCATTTCGGCGGCGGACTCTCCCGGCGCATACCACGCGCTGGTGCCCACCAATTTTGTAATTTCGGCGCCGCCGTCCGCCGTCCGCTTACAGATGGCCTCGATTCGATCCTTTGACAGAAGCTGCGTGATCGGAATGCCCGCGACGGTCGACAGGCGCGGCAGCGGCACCATCGTGTCGCCGTGCCCGCCCAGCACGAACGCATGGACGTTCTCCACCGACACTTTCAACTCCTGTGCAATGAACGTGCGCATGCGGGCCGAGTCGAGCACGCCGGCCATGCCGATGACGCGCTCGCGCGGGAACTTGCTGAGCTTGTACACCGCCTGACACATCGCGTCGAGCGGATTGGCCACTGGCACGATGATGCAGTTGGGCGAGTATTTGATCACCTGCTCGGTGACCGATTTCATGATGTTGAAATTCACATTCAATAAGTCGTCACGACTCATGCCAGGTTTTCTGGGCACGCCAGAGGTGACGACCACGACGTCGGAGTTGGCGCTCTGCGCGTAATCGGATCCGCCGATGACGAGGCTGTCGGATCCAATAATGGGACACGTCTCGAGAATGTCGAGCGCAACGCCTGATGCTTTCTGATCGGCGATGTCGACGATCACTACATCGGCGAGTTCCTTTTCCGCGATGCTGCGCGCGACCGTCGCACCTACGTTGCCCGCACCGCCCACCACTGTCACCTTGCGATTCATCGAAGCTCCTGAAAATTAGGTCAACTCACTTCCGCCATTGATATCCGTTCAACAGAAATTGTGGAAAACCCTGTTGAAAAGATCCACGAAAACCGCTTCTGCGTTGGACTATCCGAAGAAATTAGCGGATTGCACCATCATGGTGCGATTCGCCCGCCGCCTGTGGCGCCGCCACGCAAAGCCGACGGATTATACTTTAATCACTTCATGAAAATTGTCATCGCGGACGGCCTGCCTTCTTCTGCAATCGACCTACTTCGACAGCCGGACTGGAACATCGACAACCGCCAGGGCCGGCCGGCCGCGGAGCTGATGGCGGATCTCAAGGACGCCGACGCGCTCATCGTCCGAAGCGCGACGAAGGTCAGCCGCGAGATCATCGAAGCAGCAACCAGGCTCCGCGTCATCGCACGGGCTGGCACGGGAGTTGACAACGTCGACGTGCCCGCGGCCACCGCACGCGGCATCGTCGTGATGAACGCGCCCGGCGCGAACAGCCTGAGCGTAGCCGAGCTCGCGATGGGCTTGATTCTGTCGCTCGCGAGAAACATTCCCGCCGCCGACGCTTCGATGAAGAACGCGAAGTGGGAGAAGTCGAAGTTCGCGGGCGCCGAAATTCGGTCAAAGACCCTTGGCCTGGTTGGCCTCGGCCGGATCGGACAGGAAGTGGCGGCGCGCGCCCACGCATTCGAGATGAACGTGGTCGCGCACGATCCGTTCATCTCGGCCGACATGGCCGCGTCGCTCGGCGTCGAGCTCGTCACCCTCGACGAGCTGTGCGCGCGGGCGGATTACATTTCTCTCCACGTGCCGTCGCTGCCCTCGACCAGGCATCTCTTCAACGCGGAGCGGCTCGCGAAATGCAAGAAGGGCGTGCGCATCATCAACACCGCGCGCGGCGAACTGGTGGATCAGTCGGCCCTGGCCGATGCCATCGAAAGCGGCCACGTGGCCGGCGCCGGCCTGGATGTGTTCGATCCCGAACCGCCTCAGGATTGGCGCCTCGCCACGCTGCCACAGGTCGTGGCCACGCCACATATCGCGGCGTCCACCAAAGAAGCGCAGGAACAGGTCGGCAGCGAGACCGCGGCGGCATTGCGGGACTTTCTCAATGAGGGCATCATCCGCAACGCCGTGAACTTCCCTTCCGTGTCGCAGGAGGCGTACAAGCGGCTGCGGCCGTATCTCATGCTCGCGCGATCGCTCGGCTCGGTCGTCGCCCAGATGGGTCAGGCGCGAATCAATGCGATCGGCGTGCGTTATTACGGCGAGCTGGCGGCCGAGGACAATCAACTGCTCGGCAGCGCGGTGCTCGAGGGCGTGCTGTCCGCGATCCTCTCATCGGGCGGCGTGACGCCCGTGAACGCGCGCACGATTGCGGCCGAGCGCGGCATCGAGCTGGTCGAATCGCGCAGCACACGCGCGCGCAACTACACGAGCCTCATTTCTGTGAAGCTGCACACGAGCGACGGCGAGCGCTGGGTGGAAGGGACGGTCTTCGCCAATGGCAGCCTGCGCCTGGTGCTGGTCGACGGCGTCGGCGTCGAATCACCACTCGAAGGGACGCTGCTCATCATCAGGAACAACGATCAGCCCGGCGTCATCGGCGATGTCGGCACGCTGCTCGGCCGCCACGGCGTCAACATCGCCAACTTCGCGCTCGGGCGCGATCCCGAGTGCCTGGTCAACTGCGCGATCGGCGTCGTCAAGGTGGACGAGCATCCGGACAACGGGCCTGCCGCCACGGTCACCGACCAGGTGCTCGCCGAGATTCAGAAGATCCCCAACATCATCAGCGTGTGGCGCGTGCGGCTCGACGCGTGGGACAGGGCTGAAGCCCTGTTCCACAACGGAACTCGTTGTATCCGAATTCCGGTCCGGCTAAGGCCGGATCACTGATCGTACAGTATCCGCTCGGGCTGTCTGATTCTGTGGCTTGAGGCCGACTACGGAAGGACGAGGCGCTGCTCGGCGCCGTCGCTGTCGCGGACCAGAACGTTCTCCGGATCGATTTTGACGACCGTATAGCGGCCGGCCAGTGAATCGCCCTCGCGCACCAGATACAACTGCCCCGCGATCGTGATAATTGCGGTGCGCTTGCCCGCCGTCTGCGCGATGCCTGCCAGCGTGATGACAGGAGCAGGCGGTGCGACTGGCACCGGCGACGCGAGCGCCATGGGCTCTGCAGCCTGCTCGCGCGCTGTCCCGACGTTCGAGCGCGTGCGTGTCGAATTGAATTGAAATGGATTGCGCGTCGACGCCCGCAAGCTGACGGCGGCCGTGCGCTCGCGAAGTCGATCGGCCTGCGCGTTCAACCCTTCGGCCGACGATTCTGTCCTGGTCGTGGTACTCGGCACGGAGAACTGCTGCGCGGCAGCCGGTGGACCTGGATTTGGTGACACGGCGAGCCACGTGGCGAGGACACCGCCCCCGCCAACCCAGAGTGCATTCAACGTGCTCCGAGTCGTCAACACGACCTGATCATCCTAGCACTTCCGCTGACGCGATCGCAGCGAAAATGCCGGCAAACCTGTGTACTATTCACCGTGCGGCCCGCAGGTTGCTCCGAAAGCATCCGCGATCGTTCCCAAAACCATAAACATACTGTCGCTGTCATCCCTGCCCGCTACGCGTCCACCCGTTTTCCGGGAAAGGCGCTCGCCGACATCGCGGGGCGGCCGATGATCGAGCACGTCTATCGGCGCGCCGCTGCGGCGCGCAATGTCGACGCCGTGCTGGTGGCCACCGATGACCAGCGAATTGCCGACGCGGTGACAAAATTTGGCGGCGATGTGCGTCTGACGAAATCGACGCACGCAACCGGCACCGATCGAATCGCCGAAGTTGCCGAAGCGCTGGACTGCGACCTGGTCGTCAATCTGCAGGGCGACGAACCGCTCATCGAGCCGGCCGCCATCGACGAAGCCATCGAACCGTTTCGCCACGACGCGGCGCTGAACATGACCTCGCTCTGCCGGCGTTTCGGCGCGGCCGACGACGTGCGCGATCCGCATATCGTCAAGGTCGTGACCAACCGACTCGGTGATGCGCTGTACTTTTCCCGCGCACCCATTCCGCACGTCCGCGACACGACCGGCCGGTCCGATGCGCCGGTTCCACTGAAACATATCGGTCTGTACGTCCAGCGGCGTGAATTTCTGCTCAAGATTGCTTCCCTCGAGCCAACGCCGCTCGAGCGCGCCGAAGCGCTCGAGCAACTGCGCACGCTCGAGCACGGATTTTCCATCAGGATGGTCGAGACCACGCACGACTCGATTGGCGTCGATACTCACGAAGATCTGGAACGCGTGCGCCGGCTGTTGACGGCCGACGCGCGCGTGTAGAAGTCGCGAAAAGGAGACCCTGAAACGCTATGGTGAACAAGGAAACGCGTCCGGTGAAATACATCTTTGTGACAGGCGGCGTGGTGTCGTCGCTCGGCAAGGGCCTCGCCGCCGCGTCCATCGGCGCCCTCCTCGAGGGCCACGGCTACAAGGTCACGCTGCAGAAGTTCGATCCATATATCAATGTCGATCCGGGCACGATGAGCCCGTACCAGCACGGCGAGGTCTACGTCACCGACGACGGCGCCGAAACCGACCTCGATCTAGGCCATTACGAGCGATTCACCAACACGCAGACCACGCGAAACCACAACTGGACGACGGGCAAGATCTATCAATCGGTCATCCAGAAGGAGCGCCGGGGCGACTACCTCGGCCGCACGGTGCAGGTCATTCCGCACATCACCAACGAGATCAAGGACAGCATCCGCGCGGTCTCGTCGGATGTCGACATCGTGCTGGTCGAAATCGGCGGCACGGTCGGCGACATCGAGAGCCTGCCGTTTCTCGAAGCGATCCGCCAGTTCCGTCAGGACGTCGGGCGCGAGCACACGCTGTACATTCACCTTACGCTCGTGCCGTTCATCGGCGCGGCCGGCGAGCTGAAAACCAAGCCGACCCAGCACAGCGTTCGCGACCTGCGTTCGATCGGTATCCAGCCCGACATCCTGCTGTGCCGCACGGACCGCTTTCTGGACGCCGACCTGAAGAAGAAGATCGCCCTTTTCTGCGACGTCGACCAGGAAGCCGTCATCACGGCGAAAGACGTCTCGACATCTACGAAGTGCCGCTCGTGCTCGGCGGCGAGGGTCTCGACAAGATCGTGCTGAAGCACCTGGGCCTCCCGCTCACCGAAAAGCACATGGAGCCCTGGGAACAGCTCGTCGAGCGCATCAAGAATCCCAAGGATCGGGTCACGATTCACGTGGTCGGCAAGTACGTGGGCTACGAGGACTCGTACAAGAGCCTCAACGAGGCTCTCTACCACGGCGGGTTCGCGCATCGCCTCAAGGTCGACATCAGATGGGTCGAGGCCGAGGCGCTCGAACAGCCCGACGGCGAGCAATTGCTCGAAGGGGCGGATGGCATTCTGGTTCCCGGCGGCTTCGGCACCCGCGGCACGCGGGGCATGATGAAAGCCGCGCAGATCGCCCGCGAGAAGGGCATCCCCTACTTCGGCATCTGCTACGGCTTCCAATGGGCGGCCGTCGAATACGCCCGCGGCGTGTGCGGGTTGTCGGAAGCCGACTCGACGGAATGCTCGCCCGACGCCGAGCACAAGCTCATCTACAAGCTGCGCGACCTGCTCGGCGTGGACGACCTCGGCGGAACGATGCGGCTCGGACAGTACCGAATGCGTGCTGGCGCCCGGGTCGCTCGGACAGAAGATTTACGATGCGATCGAACATCGTCGAGCGGCACCGCCATCGCTACGAGTTCAACTGTCTCTACGAGCCGACGCTCGTCGACAAGGGCCTGCGCATTTCGGGCAAATCCCCTGATGGCAAGTTCGTCGAGATGATCGAGCTGCCGGGCCATCCCTGGTACGTCGCCGTACAGTTCCATCCCGAGTTCAAGTCGAAGCCGCTTCGACCGCACCCGCTGTTCGCCAGCTTCGTAGAAGCGAGCCACAGGCACAAGATTCAGTCTGGCGCCGAACGGCCGGCAGAGGCCGGCATCGCCTGATGCCCGACACCAGACGTGTCGCTGCGGGAAGTGTGGTCCTCGGCTCGGGCGCGCCCCTGGCGTTGATTGCCGGCCCGTGCGTCATCGAGAGCCCCGATCACGCGGCGATGATCGCCGAATCGCTCGTCAAGATCACGTCGCGCTGCGGCGCTGCCGTTCATCTTCAAGGCGTCGTACGACAAGGCGAACCGCACGTCGCTCAAGTCGTTTCGCGGCCCCGGCTTGCAGGAAGGGCTCGCGGTGCTCGCCGGCATCAAGGCGCGCTTCGGCGTTCCGGTCCTGACCGACATCCACGATGCCAGTCAGGCGGCGCCGGTGGCCGAGGTCGCCGACGTGCTGCAGATTCCGGCGTTTCTCTCCCGTCAGACCGATCTGATCGTCGCGGCCGCACGAACGGGCCGGGCCATCAATATCAAGAAGGGGCAATTCCTGGCTCCGGCCGACATGAAGCACGCGATCGCCAAAGTCGTCGATTCGGGGAATTCGCAGGTGTTCATCACCGAGCGGGGATTCAGTTTCGGCTACAACAACCTGGTCGTCGACATGCGCGCCTTCCCGATCCTGCGATCGCTCGGCTATCCAGTGGTTTATGATGCGACCCACAGTCTGCAGCTGCCCGGGGGCGGGGACGGGGTGACGGCCGGCCAGGCGGAGTACATCGAGCCGCTCGCCTCGGCGGCGGTGGCCGCCGGCATCGACGGGTTGTTCGTCGAGGTGCACGACAACCCGGCCGCGGGCCAAAAGTGACGGACAGAACGCGCTGCCGCTCGAACGCCTCGAGCCGCTGTTGCGCCATCTGCTGCGACTCGACTCGGTTAGACGCGAAGCCGGCGTCGTCCGATAAGAAGGTCGGGACCCGACATGGCCATACCACGGACACCAACGAAAACCGATCGCGCCCTCGCGCGCAAGGTTCTCCAGACCGAGGCCGCGGCCATCACGGCGCTCATCCATCGGCTCGACGAGAACTTCGATCGCGCCGTCAAGATGCTCTACGAGTGTCAGGGCCGCGTCATCGTCACGGGGATGGGCAAGTCGGGCATCATCTGCCGCAAAATCGCGGCCACGCTGGCCAGCACGGGCACGTCCGCATTCTTCCTGCATCCAGCCGAAGCGACGCACGGCGATCTCGGGGTCATCCAGCCGGAGGATGTGCTGCTGGCGATCTCGCACAGCGGCGAAACGCAGGAAGTGCTGCGGCTGCTCGAAGCGATCCGGCGGATCGGCGCGCGCATCGTGGCCATCACCGGCAATCCGGCTTCCACGCTCGCCCAGTCGGCCGATGTCGTCCATCGACTGCCAGGTCTCGGAGGAAGCCTGCCCGCTGAATCTGGTGCCGACCGCCAGCACGACCGCCGCGCTCGCGATGGGCGATGCGCTCTGCATGACGCTCCTCGTCGAAAAGGGATTCCGCGAGGAGGACTTCGCCAAGATCCATCCCGGCGGCAAGCTCGGCAAGAAGCTGATGCGTGTCGATCAGCTGATGCAGCAGGGCGCGGACGCCCCGATCGTCACGGCGGACACGCCGATGCGGGACGTCCTCTCGCAGATGTCGAGCAAAGGCCTCGGCATGACGTGCGTCGTCAACGAGACCGCCCAACTGGTGGGCATCATCACTGACGGCGATCTTCGACGCTACATGGTCGGCAACAGCGGGCTGCTCGAGAAGACTGCCGGCGACGTCATGACGACGCCGGCCGATTGTGATCGATCCCTCGACGCTTGCGGCGCAGGCGCTGCTCATCATGGAGCAGCGCAAGATTACGTCGCTCGTCGTCGCGGGCCACGACCAGACGGTCGCGGGCGTGATCCATCTCCACGACCTCTGGCGGACAGAGTTGTTTTGAGCGCCTACTATCCCTTCCTCGCCGCACTCGTCGCGCTGCTCATCGGGCTGACGGTCGGGAAAGCGTGGGAGCGCTACAAGCTGCGGTCGGGTCGGCTGATCGATCGCCGCCGCGTGCCCGAATCGCTGCACTACATCGTCGGCCTGAATTTCCTCGTCACCAATCAGATCGATCTCGCCATCGAGGAGCTGAGCAAGGCCGCCGAAAATCTCGGCGATGCGCTGGAAATCCACCTCCTGCTCGGCAGCCTGTATCGCGAGAAGGGGCAGGTGGCCAGGGCCATCAACATTCACCAGAGCCTCCTGCAGCGGCCCCGGTTGACGCGCCTCGAGCATGCGCACGTGCTGCTGTGCCTCGGTCTCGACTTCAAGCGTGGCGGCTTCGTCGATCGCGCGCTCGAGGCGTTCAACGAGGTCATCAAGCTCGATCCGAAGAACCAGTACGCGCTGCTCAATATCGAGAAACTCCACGAGGATCAGCATCAGTGGCAGGAAGCATACGAAGTGCGGCGCTCTATCGGCAACCAGGCCGGCGCCGAGGACGGCCGCAGCCAGGCGATCCTCGCGTTTCTCGAAAACGAGCTCGGTCTGCAGGCGGTAGCCAGGGGTGATTATGCGGGCGCCACGGCGCGCTTTCAGTCGGCGATCGATCTCGATCCCGCGGTGTTCCCGCGTATCTGAATCTCGGCGACATCCACGCGCGCGAGGAGCGCATGGCGCAGGCCGACGGGCATCTGGGAGGAAGTGATCGGCAAGGCGCCCGAGCGCGCCTACCTCACGTTCGATCGTCTCTCGCTCGCCTACGAGAAGATGGGCACGCCCGAACGGTTCGCCCAGCTGCTCGGCAAGCTGATTGCCGCGAACGCGCAGGACTGGCGCGCCCGGCTGGCGCTGGCGAAACACGTCGAAGCGCGCGGCGACGCCGGCCGTTCTCTGGAACTGCTCTTCGAGGCGCTGGTCCACAATCCTCACGCCCTGACGCTGCATCAGGCCATCTGGCAGGTGCTCGCGCGTCTCGACTTCGAAAGCTCGCTGGTCCAGCGTTACGTCGATCTCACCAAACACGCGGTCTTCTACATGGACCCGCATATCTGCATGCGTTGCCGCTATCGCAGCACCGAGCTGCTCTGGCAATGTCCCCACTGCCACGAATGGAACACCTTTGTCGAAGATCGGATCGCGCCGGCAAAGGAACCCGAGGAGTTGGGAGTCTAGGAGTCTTGGAGTCCAAGAGTCCTAAGAGTCTGGAGTCCTGGAGTCCGAGTCGAGGCGTCGATCCTGCCTCAGTCAAGAGTCACAGCGGATCTGCCGAAAACATGTATGAATGCCGATGCGCTCTATCGCCTTGCATACGATGCGTCGATTGACGATGCGGTCGAAACGGCGTGGCGGCTGGCCAACAGGACGCGGCTTTCCAAAAGCAGATTCGTCAGCATGTTCTGGTCGTCAGCGTAGCGGCTTGGCCTCGTTCTTTCCGCGACCTGGGCGTATTTCGGAGGCGCCCGCACCGTTTCGCAGCTGGCGCTCGCGCTCCTGGCCGGAGTCTTGCGGGCGTCCTCTTCGGCCCCGTGTTCCGACGCGAGCTCGCGAAGCAGTTCCTCAAACAACACCGGAAAGTCGTGTCCGAGCAATTCGGCGGCAAGCCGACGATCCCCAGCGAGCTGGAGCTGCGGACCGACGCGCTGTGGGTGCGGCAGGCCGGAATGGAAATGACTCTTTCCGTGGAGCGGATGCACAGGAGTCCGTGACAATCCTGACGATATCGAAATCGATTTTCTGCCCGGCATCTGCGTCGTCCGGAATCGGCACTTCGCCTCGCCTGTCGAGAGGCAAACCTTTCTCGACACCGCGAAGCGGCTTGGTAGCCGGTAACCTAGTTAGAGCCGGGTATCGCGAACTGCCGGAGCGCGCTCATCAACTCGTCCACCTGCCGATCGGTCGTCGGCTTCGTGCCACCTGTCTGAATCACGAAGTTCGCACGCCGCGCTTTTTCGTCCGCGGGCATCTGGGCCGCGATCCGCTGCAGCGCTTCCTCTTCTGAAATTCGATCCCGATCGAGTATTCGCTGCAGCTGAATTTCCGGCGGACAGAACGTCACCACGATGAAGTCGAAGTCTCTCTCGTGGTTCGTCTCGTAGAGCAGCGGGATCGACGCGACGCCCATGGGCTGCGCGAGCGCGTCGAACCACCGGCGAATCGTGTCCCAGACGAGGGGGTGAACAATCGCTTCGAGCTTTTCGCCGCATCGAGGGATCGCCGAACACCTTCGCCCCGAGCAGCGAGCGGTGAACGCTTCCATCAGGCCTCAGAAACTCGCCCCCGAACGTGGCCGCGATCGTCTTCGCGGTGGACGTGCCGGGACCGAGCGCGTCGTGAACGATTTCGTCGGCATCGATGGTGGGAATGCCGCGGTCTTTCAGCCGTGCGACGACATAGCTCTTGCCCGTCGCGATACCGCCGGTCAGCGCCACTTTCAACATGTGGATTCGGTCCGGCTAAAGCCGGACACTACGTACGGAGCGGCCAGCGCGCAACTCCGCCGCCTTGATGGTGTTGGCCATCAGCATCGCGATCGTCAGCGGGCCGACGCCGCCCGGCACCGGCGTCAGCGCGCCGGCGACTTCCGCGACCTCCGGATGCACGTCGCCAACCAGCACCGACCCTTTCCGCTCGAACAACCCGCGCCGGGGATGCCCTTCGTCGAAGATCTCGCCGGCCACCTTCGGATCGGTCACGAGATTGATGCCCACGTCGATGACCGTCGCGCCCGGCTTGACGAACGATCGCCGCACGAATCCAGGGCGTCCCAAGGCGGCCACCAGAATGTCGGCCGTGGCCGCGACCGCCGGAAGGTTCTGCGTACGCGAGTGACAGACGGTGACCGTGGCGTGGCGGTGCAGCAGGAGCAGCGAAACGGGCTTGCCGACGATGTCGCTGCGGCCGATGACGACCGCGTGCTTGCCGGCCACGTCGAGACCGCTGCGCTTCAACAATTCCATGATGCCGGCCGGCGTGCACGCGACAAGATCGGCGCGATTCTGAACCAGCCGCCCGACGTTGGCGGGCGTCACGCCGTCGACGTCCTTCGCCGGATCGATCGCGTCGAACACCCGCTGCCATCGCACCTGGACCGAGCGACTCCGGCAACGGCGCCTGCACCAGAATCCCGTCGACTGCCGGATCGGCGTTCAGCTGCGCGATGCGCGCGAGCAGGATCTCATCGACCGACGTGGTCGCCGGCAGGTGCGACAGCGTGGCGCTCATGCCCTCGTCGCCCGCCGACTTCAACTTGCTGTTGACGTAAATCAGCGAGTCGGCCTTGTCGCCGACCAGCACGATGTGCAGGCCCGGCTGCCGCCCCGCCCGCGCTCGCAAACGCGGCCGCTCGAGCCGACAGCTCGCTTCTGATTTGCAGGGCCACGGCTGGCCCCATCGAGAATTCGCGCAGGCATGGATTTATCTGGCCGCCTGGCTGAGGTCTTTCAGCGTCGACGCACTGCCGAGCACGATGAGGTGATCCCCGGCGTGAAGCACGGTGTCTCGCGTGGGATTGAATTCCATGCGTCCATGCGTGTGCTGAATGCCCACGACGACCACGTTCATCTTATCGCGTTGAATGACCTCGGCCAGCGGGCGTCCGGCGAGGATCGACTTCTCCTCGACACGGATTTCCTCGATCGACAGCTCCAGGTTGTCGGAGCTCGTCGCGATTTCAACGAAGTCGACGACGCCGGGCCGCAGCGCCGTCTGCGCGATCTGCACCGCGCCAATCCTGTACGGCGAAATCACGCGGTCGGCGCCGGCCTTCTTCAGCTTCGACACCGACTCCTCACCCTCGGCGCGCGCGATGATGAACAGATCGCTCTTCATCACCCGGGCGGTGAGCACGGCATACACGTTCTCGGCGTCCGTTCCCACGGCCGCAACCAGTCCCCGCGCCCGTTCGATGCCGAGCGGCTTCAACGTGTCCTCGCGGCTCGCATCGCCTTCCACCGCGAGATGGCCGTGCTGGTTGGCCTGGAGCACGCGTGCCGGATCGCGATCGACGATGACGAACGGCATTTTCTGACGGGTGAACTCGGCGGCCACGATCGACCCGATGCGCCCGTACCCGCAGATGACGTAGTGATCGGACAGGTTCTTGATCATGCGCATGTACCGCCATCGTTCCACGTACTTCGGCCATCCGCCTTCCACGACCACGGCCGCCAGAACGGAGAAAGCATACAGCGCCGTGCCGACTCCCACGAAGATCAGGAGGAGCGTAAAAGCCTGGCCGGCCGTCGACAGCGGGTGGATCTCGCGGTATCCCACCGTCGCGACCGTCGTCACCGTCATGTAGAACGCGTCCCAGACGGGCCACCGCTCGATGACCACATAGCCAAGCGTTCCCCCGAGGATCACCGCGGTCAACAGAAGCAGGGTCGGCAGTAGACGGTTTTTCATGTCCGGCGGGGCACCTTTTCGGTGGCACAGGGCTTTAGCCCTGTCGCGAGGTAATCCGATTACGTGTCTATACCAGCGCGCGCAGATACTCGCGGACGCGCTCTTCCGGATCTCCCGTCGAAAGCAGATCGGAAATGACGGCGACCGACGCGGCCCCGGCACGAATGACGTCGGCCGCCCGCTCCAGCGTGATCCCGCCAATCGCGACGATCGGCATGACGGCACCCGCCTCGCGCACGATCGCGGCGGCGTCTCTCACCAGTTGAAGCCCGACTTCGCGATACCCCGTGTCCTTGGTCGTCGTCCCGAACACGGGACCGACCGCGATGTAATCCACCGGCAGGCCCAATCCCTCGCGCACCTGATCGGCGGAGTGCGTGGACAAGCCGACGATCGCCGGGCGGGCGACGAGCCGGCGCACGGACGCGGGATCGAGGTCTTCCTGCCCGACGTGTACTCCATCGGCACCGGCGAGCGTGGCGATGTCCGCGCGATCGTTCACGATGACCGTGGCGTCGTGCGGACGTGCGCGGGCCACCACGTCCTCGCACATCGCGAGAAATGCGGCGCTCGACGCCTGTTTGGAGCGAATCTGAAGGAACCGCGCCCCGCCAGCCAGATAAGCGTCGGTCAGGGCACTAACGGTCCACCCCGCACGGCGAGTCACCTCGTCGTCGATGATGGCGTTGAGAGGAGCACGTATCAGACGGCCTCGGCGCGAGTGGCGGCCTTCTCGGGAGCGGGCGCGAAACGCTCCATGAACTTCGTGCTCAGCCTGCCGGCCACGAAATCCGGGTCGTTGAGGATGCGCAGGTGCATCGGAATGGTGGTCTTGATGCCTTCGACCACCGCCATCTCGAGCGCCCGCTTCATGCGCACGATCGCTTCGTGCCGATCGCGGCCGTACGAAATGACCTTCGCGATCATCGAGTCGTAGTACGGGGGAATCGTGCAGTCCGAGTGCGCGGCCGAGTCGACGCGAACGCCAGGCCCGCCGCCGATGCTGAAGACGCTGATGTACCCGGGCGACGGCACGAACGTTTCCGGATCTTCGGCATTGACGCGGCACTCGATCGAGTGTCCGTTGAAGGTGATCTCGCCCTGCCTGAACGACAGCCGCTCGCCGGCCGCGATGCGAATCTGCTCCTTCACGATGTCGATACCGGTGACGAACTCGGTGACCGGGTGCTCGACCTGCAGGCGCGTGTTCGCCTCCATGAAGTAGAACCGGGCCTGGTCGTCCATGAGGAACTCGAAGGTTCCCGCGTTGGTGTACTGCACGGCCTTGGCCGCGTCGACAACCAGGTTCCCGAGCTTGCGACGCTGCTTCTCGGTGAGCGCCGGCGACGGCGATTCCTCGAGCAGCTTCTGATGCCGCCGCTGGATCGAGCACTCACGCTCGCCGAGGTGCACGACCGCGCCGTGGTGGTCGCCCAGCACCTGGACCTCGATGTGCCGCGGGTTGTCGAGATACTTCTCGATGTACACGTCAGGGACGCCGAACGCCGCTTCCGCCTCGCGTTGTGCCGTCTTGATCGCGTGGCCCAGCTCCTGCGGGTTCCTCACGACGCGCATGCCGCGGCCGCCTCCGCCCGCCGTCGCCTTCACGATGACCGGGAAGCCGCACCCGGTGGCAAACTTCAGCGCCGCTTCTTCGTTCTCGACCGGACCGTCGGTGCCGGGCAGCATCGGCAGGCCTGCCTTCTTCATGGCACGGCGCGCGCGGGCCTTGTCGCCCATCAGACGAATCACCTTGGGATCGGGTCCGATGAAGCGAATATGGCAGGCCTCGCAGACCTCCGCGAGGTACGCCGATTCGGAGAGGAAGCCGTAACCGGGATGAATGGCGTCGGCACCCGTGATTTCCGCGGCGCTGATAATCGCCGGAACGTTCAGATAGCTCTCGGCGCTCCGCGCCGGCCCGATACGCACGTCTTCGTCGGCAAACCGGACGTGCAGCGCGTGCTCGTCCGCTTCCGAATACACCGCCACGGTCTTGATGCCGAGCTCGCGGCACGCGATGATGACGCGCATGGCGATCTCACCGCGGTTCGCAATCAGGATTTTTTTGAACATGCTTGGCTGCGGGGCCCTAATGAGACCCACTCACACCTTGATGGCGAAGAGCCGCTCGCCGTACTGAACGGGCTGTCCGTTCTCGACGTAGACCTTCGCAATCTCCCCATCGTACTCCGACTCGATCTCGTTCATCAGCTTCATCGCTTCGATGATGCACAGAACCTGACCCTTTTTCACCGTGTTGCCCACATCGACAAACGGGGCGCTGCCCGGCTCGGATGAGCGGAAAAACGTGCCGACGATGGGCGATTTCACGATGGCGAAATCGACTTCGTCGGAGGCCGGCGGCGGTGAACTGGGTACGGCTTCGAGCGGCGGTGGCGCCGGAACCGCGGCAGACGGCGGGGGCGCCGCCACGACGTGCTGCACGATCGGCGGCGCAAACCCTCCCGTGCCCTGGATGGACGAACCTTTCTTGATGCGTATCTTGAATCCTTCGCGCTCGAGCTCGAACTCGCTGAGGTCGTGCTCGCGAACGATATCCAGGATGCGATTGATCTCGTCAAATTCCATTCGTTTGTGTAGTCCTGCTTCAGACCCGTAGGAACGTTTGTCAGCACCTCGACCCCGTCGGACGTCACCAGCACATCGTCTTCGATCCGCACGCCTCCCCAACCGGGAAGATAGGCGCCCGGCTCGATGGTGAAGACCATCCCGGGCTCGATCGCAACATCCGACGGCGCCGGCGCGTTTCCGGTCGCCTCTCGTCGAGGGCCTATCCGCGGCGTCTCATGAATCTCGACGCCCAGGCCGTGGCCCGTGCTGTGTCCGAAGGCCTCCGCCAGTTTATGCCGGTGCAGCGTGCCCCGGGCCGCCGCGTCGATGTCTCCGGCCAGCACCCCCGGTCGTATCACCCCGATGGCGGCCTTCTGGGCCTCCAGCACGGCTCCGTAGACCCGCGTCATCTCGGCATCGGGCCGCCCCAGGGCGATTGTCCGGGTCAGGTCGACGCAGTATCCGCCGTAGACGCCGCCAAAGTCCAGCACCACCAGGTCGCCGTCCCTCATGACACGCTCGCTGGCATGGGCGTGTGGCTGCGCCGCATTCGGGCCGCTCGCCACGATCGTCTCGAACGAGCACCGCTCGAAGCCGGCGTTCTTGATGCGCCAGTCGATCCTCGCGGCAAACTCCTGCTCTTTCATGCCGGCCTTGATTTCGCCGAGCACGTCGACCGCCACCGTCGAAAGCAGTTCGCCGCCACGACGCAGCATCGCGATCTCGTGCGCATCCTTCACGATGCGCAACTGTTCGACGACGCCGTCGGTTGCCACGACCGAAACGGGACGGGCCGCCGCGTTCGGTCCACGCTCCTCGAAGATGACGCCCGATCCGGCCTGGATCGTGGCGTCGAGGCTCTTCGCGAGGTCGTGCGCACGGTTGACCGACACGTACGCGCCCTCGATGCCGAGCCGTTGCAACTGGAGCTTCTTGATGAGCACCGTCAGCGTCTCGTCATACGTCCGGTCGACGGGAACGATCTCGGCGTCCGGACACCCATGCGGGGTGTCCCACAGCGCGCTCGCCGCCGCACTGTACCGGAAATCGAGAATCAAGTACAGCCTTTCCAGCGTCACCACCGCAACGCCGGCGGTTCCCTGGAAGTTCGTGAGATAGAACACATTTGGCAGATGCGTCACGACCAGGCTGTCGAGATCGGCCGCGTTGACCGCTTCTCGAAGCTTGCCGTGCCGGGCCGCCAGGGTTTCGCGAGGAGCGAGGCGCACGAGGAGATTCTAGACCGCCCGGCGCTGGCGGTAGGTATGAATCGCGTCGAGAAAGCGCTCGAGTTGATAGAGCTCTGGAGTTTCGGGCGCTCCGGCGCCCACCAGCACGGGGACTTCGATCGGTTCCAGCGGCTCCTCGAGTTCGGCCGGTTCGACCGACGCGAGCGTGACCAGCTCCGGCGACTCGGGCTCGGCCGGAGCGGACACCTCAGGCTCGGCCAGCGATTCTTCGTGCTCGGCGGCGCCCAGCGCCTCGAACCCTTCCAATGCCGCAAGAAACTCGGCCTGCGCCTCGGCGAACGACATCCCATCATCTTCGACAGGGGCTGGTTCGGTGGTGAGCGCCCGGGAGATCTCGTCGACGGTCTGTTCGAGATCGGGATCGTGCTTGGCCAGAACCAGGGCTGATTTATAGAATTGCAGCGCTTCGGGCAATTGACCGCGGCGATGGTGGATCTCGGCCAGCCCTCGAATGGCGGCGAGATTTTCGGACGCGATCTGCAGAACCTGACGCAGCTCCACCTCGGCGGCATCCAGGTCGTCCACTTCGATGAGCGCGCGACCGAGCGTCACACGCGCAGACAGATATCCCGGATGGATTTTGAGCCCGGCGTCGCAGGCAGCAATCGCCTCCTGATAGCTGCCCACTCGACGGTACTCTTCCGCCAGCTGTGCAAAAGCAATCGACGCCGGGTCCGTCTGGACCCGGCGTCGAAGCTCCTCGATGCGAGGATTGTCTGGCACGTCTACTCGAAACCTATGGAGATACCGGCATGGTCTGGGCGAGGGTCGACGTCTGCCCGGCCTCGTCCGTGACCGTCAGCACGACGACGAAGTTCCCGGTCTTCGGTGAGGCGCTGCCGCCGAAGACGTGCGACCGGGTCGACCCGCCCTGCGCAGGCTGTCCATCACCCCAATCCCACCTGTAGCTCACGATCTGATGTCCGGGCCCGGCCGTCGACGTGCGCGGCATTGAAGAAGACCGTCTCGCCGACGACGGGTTCCAGCGGCGAGAACACGAACGCCGCAACCGGCAGCGACGCCGGCGCCCACCTCCACGACCTGGCTTGCCGACGTCGCCGAGGCGCCCTGCGAGTCGGTCACCGTCAACCTCACGGCATAGGAGCCCGGTGTCGAGTATGCGTGGGTCACCGCCGAGCTGCTGCTCGACGTGGACGTCCCATCGCCGAACGTCCAATCGTAACGCGTGATGGTCGCGCCTCTCCCGGCCGTGGAAGACGAGGCGTCGAACCTGACGGTCTGGTGCGCTGCCGGCTGGGTCGGAAGGAAGACGAACACCGGTGACAGCCCGCCGGTGTTGATGGTTCCGTCTGGCCTGAGTCGTATCGTTCACCACCCGCGACAACGACGAGGCGAAATCCGTCTCCCTCGGCCTTACTCGAATCGAGACGTCCTGAACCGTTCCGTCGCCTGCGGGAGGCGCGGTGTACGTGAACTCCGCTTCACCGTTGATGGTGGTGACTTCACGCGTCGACAGGGTGCCGAAGTCGCCGCCTTCGATTTCCACATAGAGTGTCTTCGACACGGGCTGATTGTTCGGGTCCCGCGCCGAGACTCTGATTCGCGATACCGACCGGCCGTCCTGTGAAAGGACGTCGGGGGTCGCGGTGATCGCCAGCGACAGGCTCATCTCCGACGGGCCTGCCAGCGGCGGCGCCACGGTATCGGTCACCGTGCACGCGGCCAGACCAGCGGCCAGCGCGAGCACGAGCGCGTGTTTGAGATGTGTGGTCATGACCATTCCTATTCTGGGTCTCCGTAATCGCCGAAGCTCACGCTGATGGTGCCCAACGCCTGCACCTCGTTCCCGGCGAGATCCGTTCCGTAGAACGTGACCTCGGCAATCGTCGAGATGAAGATGCGGCCGCCGCCAAAGGCCATGGCGCGAAGCGGCGCTTCGAGCTTGGCCTGGTGGCGGACCATCTCGAACGGGACGACCACCGTGCCGCCGGTCAGCGTCGCCGTCACCCCGCCGTCGACCGGCCATGGCACATCCACCCCGGGCGTATTGCGTCCATCCGCCCGGCGGTAGTTGATGTGATAGCGGTTCAACGTCACGGCGTTCAAGGTCGTCGGCAGCGCGCCGGCCGGCGCCCTGATCTTTCAGGATCAACCGCAACGTCGCCTGCCCGACGTCGTTGAAGATGGTCGGCACTCTGCACGGTCTCGCCGTTGATGGTCTGTTCCACCAGCGTCACGACGTCCGACAGCAGAAATCCGCTCAGGCTGCCTGGATCGGCGCCCGACGCGGCCTGCAGCGAATCGATGACGATCATCGAGGGCGACTTCCCCGTTCGCGCCACGTCGCCGCACGAGATCGAACCGGCCAGCGCGACAGCCACCGCCGCGCCTGCGATTCCCGAACGAATAACTGCGCGCATGTCCACTCTTCTCCCTTTGCCCATGGCTAGCCCTTGATGATGCGCGGCGTGATGAAGATCAGCAGCTCGCGGGTCTCGTCGGTCAGCTCGCGCCGCTGGAACAGCCAGCCCAGAAGCGGAATCTTGTAGACCCCGGGGTACTCGATCGATCGACGAATCGCGCGAATTGATGTAGATGCCGCCGATCACCGACGTCTGTCCGTCCGAGACGAGCAGCGAGGTCACCGCGCGCTGCGTGTTGATGGGCGGAATGCCGGTGACCGCACGGCTGAAGTCGGGCGACGAGTTCTCGAGCACGATGCTCATGATCACGGTGTTCGCCGCGGTGATCTGCGGCGTCACGTTCAGCTTGAGCGCCGCGTCGCGGAACGACACGGTGACGGTGTTGTTGGCCACCGTCTGAATCGGAATCTGCACGCCCTGGGTGATTTCCGCGGGCACGTTGTTCTGCGTCGCCACGCGCGGCGTCGACAGGATGCGGCCGTTGCCCGATTCCTCGAGCGCCGTCAGCACCACGTCGAGGTTGAAGGCGCCGTTGACCGAACCCAGCGCCAGCCCGATGGCGCTGCTCGCCGTGTTCACGCCGAGGTCCACGGCGGTCGACGTCGGCATCCGCACCGGCTGCCCTGCGACTCCACCGGTCCGTCCGCCAATCGCTCCCTGATTCGGAAACGCCAGGCCCGTCGTGTTGCCGAGGTCGGGCGCCACGCGGCCGTTGAACCCCCACTGCACGCCGAGCTTGCGCGCGTAGTCGCGCGTGGTCTGGATGATCCGCGCTTCGATTTCGACCTGCGGCTGCGGCCGATCGAGCGAATCGATCAGCGCCGACGCGCCCTGAAGCCGGCTGGCCAGGTCGCGGATGATGATGGTGTTGGTCCGCGGATCGACCTGGATATCGCCGCGCGACGACAGCGCGGTGCGCGTCAGAAGCGGCGTCAGCTCGGCCGCCTTGGCGTAGCTGAGCGGGCGGGTCAGCAGCTCGAGCTCGCCCGCGAGCGCGCGCTCTTCGGCCAGCTTGCGGCGCTGCCCTTCCTCGTCGGCCAGCACGGCGAGCGGCGCGATGCGCACGATCGTCCCGTCGACCGAATAGCCCAGCTTGTGATCGCGCAGGATGATGTCGAGCGCCTGGTCCCACGGCACTTCGTGCAGCGAGACGTCGACGGCGCCCTGCACCGACTGATCGATCACGATGTTCAGCCCGCTGATGTTCGCGAACGTGCGAAGCACCGTCCGCAGATCCGCGCTTTCGAATTCCAGCGACACCGGATGGCCGGTGAAGCGCGGCTGCGCGCCTTGAGCCGGAGCCGACGCCGGCAACTGCGGCGTCGCCCCCTGCGGCGCCTGCGCCAGCGGGCCCGTGCCCCGTGCCGGACCGGCCGCGCTGCGCGACAGCAGCGCGTTAATCGGATCGAGCGCGGCCACGGTATTGCTGCCGGGCGTCGTCGCGGCCGGCGCCGGCGGCATCACCAGGGCCGCGGCCTCTTCCTCGAGCAGGATCGTGTAGGTCCGGCCGAAGTCGTCCGGCGGAATGACTCGATAGGTCGCGGGTCGCATCAGGTCGATCGTCACCCGCGTCGTCGGCACCGACGTCGAGCCTGACGTGGCGACGTGCACGACGGACACCGGCCCGCGGCCGACGGCGATTTCATCGGGCGCCGTCGACTTGACGTTCGGAAAGTCCGAGCACGATTCGCGGCGTGCCATCGCTCATCGGCGTCACCGACGCCGCCACGAGCTCGCCGTTGCCGACGAGCGTGATGCTCGCGCCCGTTGGCTTCGGCTCGGCGCGCATGCTTTCGAGCATGGTCGCGTAGCGCGTCGGCGCCACGCGCGGAGCGCCGGCGGGCACGCGCATTGCCGAGGCTGTCGGCCGCGAACGCGCTGTCGAAGTCGACATAGATCAGGTTGCGCTTGGTCCGCACCTGATGCGCCGCCGCCTGCGTGAGATGGATCCGGACGCGCGCCACGCGCGCGCCGTCGGCACCCGTCGCTTTTTCGACCGAAGCGCCCGCCACCAGGCCTTTGGCGCCGAGCACCACGCTGGCCGCCCGCGCGGCGTCGACGTCGCGCAGATCGACGACCAGCGTCTTCGGATCCGGCCGCTGCGTGAGATACGCCACCGGATCGGTCGTCTCGATGGTCACCGTCGTGATGCGCCGCCCTGCGCTGGCGGAAAGTCCCTTCAACTGCGGCGACGGCTCGGCAGTGGTTTCCGGCGCGGGCCCGAAGGCGCCGACCGGCGCGCGGCCGGTCGCCCACAGTCCTGCCAGGACGAGCACCACCATCAAGCCGGGTTTAAGGAGGAGTCGTTTATTTAACATCTTCCGCGGTCCTGAGTCCCTTTCGCACTTCCCGCTGCTTGACCAGCGAGAGCGGATCGTTGACTTCCTGCATGATGACGATGCCGTTCGCCGTCACAGTTCGGATGACGCCGTCGAGCAGCCGATCGTTGGCGTGCGCCGCGTACGTCTTTCCGTCCGGTCCCGACACCATCGCGACGAACGCGCCGCGGCTCGCCAGCACGCCGCGCAGCATCACGTCGCCGGTGGCCAGCCCCGAGAGGCCGGACGTCTTCCGGCCTGGAGTCGCCTGATCGGCGCCCCGCGACAACAGGTTGATAAATGGATCGCGCCGGCCGTCGGGCTCGTAGGTGTACGCCTCGGGCGCCGGCGCGGCCGGTGCCGGTGCGGCCGGTGCACCGGGCTGAGCGGCGGCCGGCTGCGGAGCCGTGGGCTGCGCCGCCGGCGCACCCTGCGCCGAGGCGAGCACCGATGCGCCAAGCAGCAGTCCGACGCACAAGGCAGCGCGCGTAAGGATTGAAGTCACGTCAGTTCGCCTTTGCCGCGGCTGGCTTCGCGGCCTCGAGCAGCACGAACGTGGTCGCCGTGCAGTCGACCGTGATCGTGGACGTCGCGTCGGGCTTTTCCTTGCCCCGAATCGAGATGTTGCTCACGTTGATGATTCGGGAGAACTTGCTGACGCGATCGAAGAACATCGCCAGGTTGTGGTACGTGCCGTCCAGCTGGAGCTGAATGGGCCATTCCTCGTGAAGCTGCTTGGTGACCGACGGCGCCGGCTTGAAGGCGCGGATCGCCAGATTCGACTGCGTCGCGAGCGTCTGAATCCGCCGGAGCAGATCGCTCACGTCCTTGTGTTCGGGCAGAACCGCCTTCAGACCCTCGAGCCGCGTCTCCAGCTCGCTCACCTGCTGCTTGAACTGGGGCAACTGGGCCGCCGTCGACGCGCCTTTCGCGATGTCGGTGCGGAGCGCGGTCAGCTGCGTCTCGCGCGTCGCCATCTCGGCCTCGGTCGGCACGACGTAGAAGTAGTAGAACACGCCGACCATCGCCAGCGCGATGACGACGAACATGCCGACCTGGCCGTACCACGGGATTTTGTTGAGATTCAGGTCCATGCCGTTAATTCGCAGCTCCCGCGAGGAGCTTTCCTTTCACCGAAAAACGAATCAGCTCGGGCGTCGTGTTCGTCGCCAGCTCGACGCGGCTGTCGACGATCTCGACGGCGCCCGCAAACAGCTTCGAGCCTTCCAGCCCGCTGATGAAGTCCGACAGCGAGGTGAGCGACGTGCACCGGCCGTCGATGGCCACATCGGCGCCGGTATTTTTCAAGTCGGTCAGCCACATCGAGTCGGGCAGCGCGCGGCTCACGTGGTCGAGCAGATGCACCGGCCCCGTCTGTCCCTTGCGCAGCTGCTCGATGAGCGTGACGCGCTGCTGCAACTGCGCACGCCGCGCCTCGAACTGCTGCACCTGCAGGATGATGCTCTGCAGGCGCTGCGTCTCGCGCTGCGCCGCCGCGATCTGCTCGTCGAGCTCCGTGGACGTGCGCTGCAGGTACCAGAACCACCAGCCCACGCCCAGCGCGGCGACGACCAGCACGAGGCTGCACGCGGCGGTGATCTTCTGGCCGATCTGGAACTTCGCCTTGCGCTTGGTGCGATCGCGATCGACGGCGAGCAGGTTGATTTTGATCACCGGTCACCTGCCCGTCTGAGCGCCAGCCCGACCGCCACCGCCGCCGTGGGCGCGATCGTCGCGCGCTGATCGGCGGAGTACTTCTTTCCGTCGAGCGTCACCTTCCGGAACGGATCGAACATCTCGACCGGCGTGCCGAACCGCTCCTGCAGGGCCTCGGCGAACCCTTCGACGCGCGAGGCGCCACCGCTGAGCATGATGCGGTCGATGTGATCGGTCGACGCCGTCGCCTTGAAGAAGTCGAACGTCTTCTGCACTTCCAGCAGCACGTTCTCCGTCATCGCCCGCAGGACGGGCATGACGTCTTCAAAGGTCGCGCCATCGACGGGTGTCCCCTTTTTCAGGAGCTCGGCGCTCTCGAATGGCAGATTCAGCTCACGCTGCACGGCCTCGGTGTAGGCGTTTCCGCCAAGCGAGATGTCGCGCGTGAACACCGACTGCGCGTTCGCGATGATGTTGATGTTGATGGCGCTCGCACCCGCGTTGAGCAGCACGACGACCGCGCCCGGCTCGAAGCCGTAGTTCAGCTCGTAGGCGTTCTGCAGCGCGAAGGCGTCCACATCGACCACGACCGGCGTGCGGCCGGCCTGGGCAATCACGCCGGTGTAGTCCGCGATCTTTTCCTTCTTGGCGGCGACCAGGAGCACTTCCATCGTGCCCTTCGCGTCGGCGCCGCCGGCGTCGAGAATCTGGTAGTCCAGGTTGACGTCCTGGATGTCGAACGGGATGTACTGCTCGGCTTCCCAGTAGATGGATTCGTCGAGCTCGCTGGCCGTCATCACCGGCAGCGAGATCTTCTTGACGATGACGGCGTTGCCCGAGAGCGACGCCGCGACGTCCTTGGTCTTGAAGGCCTTCGACTCGAACACGCGGCGGATCGCTTCGGCCACCGCGGTGCCATCGATGATGGCGCCGTCGACGATGCTGTCGGGCGGCACGGCCTCGGTGCCGTACGCCGCGACGCGATAGCCCTTGCCGGCGGCCTTCAGTTCGACCGCCTTGACGGCGCTCGAGCCAATATCGAGTCCGACCACGGATCGGCTTTTAGTGAATAAAGAAAAGCTCTTCACGGTTCGTGCGCTCCGACGGGCAAGGCCGGTGCCACCGGCGCCCGCAACATCACCGACGAAAATCGGCGATCCACGGCAGATTCGATCACGCTTTTGTCGCCGAATAACGAAGCTGTGATCTGCATCGATGCCGCCGCTGTAGGTATCGGCGTTCGCGCTTTCGAGCTTGATGGGGAAATCACTTACGAGTGCAATGCTGTACGGCTCAGTCACTTGACACTCTTGACAACTCCACGTAAGATTTGGGTTTACCGTTGTGCCAGTTTTTCTCAGAGGATCCATCGTTTCATGCGGACGTATGTAGCCACTCCGAAGACCATTGAAAGCCGTTGGCACGTCATCGATGCCGACGGGCAGGTGCTCGGCCGTATCGCGACCCTGGCGGCCAGATTGCTTCAGGGAAAGCACAAGGCCACCTATACCCCGTTTATCGACACCGGCGATCACGTTGTCATTGTCAATGCGGCCAAGGTGAAACTGACCGGGCGCAAGGAAGAGCAGAAGCTGTATCGGCGTCACAGCGGCTACGAGGGCGGCCTGCGCGAAGAACGCGCGAAGATCGTCCGCCAGGCGCGCCCGACGTCGTATCGTCGAGGAAGCCGTGCACGGCATGCTTCCCAAAACGACGCTCGGCGCGGCCATGTACCGCAAGCTGAAGGTGTACGCCGGCCCCGATCATCCACACACGGCTCAGAAGCCACAGTCACTCGAGGTCGCATAAGTTGCCAGTCACAGAATTTTACGCAACCGGCCGCCGGAAGACGTCGTCCGCACGAGTCTTCCTGAGGCCAGGTAAGGGTACCGTCACCGTTAACCACCGCGAGTTCAACGCGTTCTTCCCCACCGAAGCCCTGCGAACCCAAATCAAGACGCCGTTGGTGCTGACGCAAACCGTTGAGCAGTTCGACGTGGTCTGCACCGTCGCGGGCGGCGGCATCAACGGGCAGGCGGGGGCCGTGCGGCTCGGGATCGCGCGCGCGCTGGTGGCATACAACGCCGAACTGCGCAAAGCGTTGAAAAAGGGCGGCTTGCTGACGCGCGACGCCCGCGCGAAAGAGCGCAAGAAATACGGCATGGCTGGCGCGCGTAAGCGTTTCCAGTTCAGCAAACGTTAGCTACACGAACGGTAGGGCGCAACGTCAGTTGCGCCGGTGCCGAGGAGGAGATTGGAAAGGTATGGAGGCCGCTTGACCCCGATCGCCATGAAGGATTTGCTGGAAGCCGGAGTGCACTTCGGGCACCAGACGAAGCGCTGGAACCCGAAGATGAAGGAGTACATTTTCGGCGAGCGCAACGGTATCTACATCATTGACCTGGGCAAGACGGTCAAGCTGTTCAAGGAAGCCGAAGACTTCGTCATGAATCTCGCCGCCGAGGGAAAGACCCTCCTCTTTGTTGGTACGAAGCGGCAGGCCCAGGACGTCATCGCCGAAGAGGCGGTGCGCTCGGGCATGTACTTCGTCAACCAGCGATGGCTTGGCGGACTCCTCACCAATTTCAACACCATCCAGCGCAGCCTGGCGCGTCTCCGCGACCTCGAGTCGATGTCCACCGACGGCCGGTACGACACCCTTTCGAAGAAGGAAGTCGCGCGCCTCGAGAAGGAGCGCCGCAAGCTCGAGAAGAACCTCGAGGGCATTCGCGGCATGGCGAAGCTGCCCGACGCCGTCTTCATCGTCGACACGCGCAAAGAGAAAATTGCGGTGGACGAAGCGCGGAAGCTCAAGATTCCGATCATCGGCATCGTCGACACCAACTGCGATCCCGATGAAGTCGACTTCCGTATTCCCGGCAACGACGACGCCCTGCGCGCGATCCGGCTGTTCGCCGCGCGGATTGCCGACGCCGTCAACGCGGGCCGCGGCGCCCGCGAATCGGCGCAGGCCGAATCGGCCGCCGCACAGGACGATGGCGGCGCCGACGACAAGCGCGGCGCGCGCCCGACCCGGCGAGCGGTCGCGGAAGCGGCGACGTCTCCCGCCGGCGTGTAGGTATCCCCGAGCTGACCGAGCGCCGGTCGAACGCCGACCGGCGCTTTTTTTGTACTCGTCGGAGATGAGATGGAAATTTCTGCTGCACTCGTAAAGAAGCTTCGTGACATGACCGGCGCCGGCTTCATGGAATGCAAGGCGGCGCTCACCGAAGCGAACGGCGACATCGAAGCGGCCACCACCCTGCTCCGCAAGCGCGGGCTGGCGTCGGCCGCCAAGAAAGCGGGCCGGACCACCAGCCAGGGGTCGATCGGCAGCTACATCCACATGGGCGGCAAGATCGGCGTCCTGGTGGAGGTGAACTGCGAATCCGATTTCGTGGCGCGCACCGACCAGTTCGGCGCGCTCGTGAAGGAAATCGCGATGCACATCGCGGCGGCCGATCCGAAGTACGCGCGGCGCGACGAAGTCCCCGCGGCCGTGCTCGAGAAGGAAAAAGACATCTATCGCGCCCAGATGGCCCAGTCGGGCAAGAAGCCGGAAATCATCGAGAAAATCGTCGAGGGCAAGCTCGACGCGTTTTTCGAACAGGTCGTCCTGCTCGATCAGAAGTCCATCCGCGATCCGAACGTGAAGATCTCGCAGCTCATCGCCGACGCCACCGCGAAAATGGGCGAGAACATCACGTCAGCCGCTTCGCGCGTTACAAGATCGGCGAAAGCGCGCCGAGTAGTCGCAAGTCGCAGTCGCAGTGCGCCACGGTCGATCGACTGGCGCGACTGGACTTGCGACTAGCGACTTTCGACCTGCGACTTTCGACTATAATTCTCCTTCGCCATGCCCGCCGCCCCCGTTTACAAACGCATCCTGTTGAAACTGTCGGGGGAGGCGTTGATGGGCGAGCAGCACCTTCGGCATCGATCCCGCCGTCACCACCGCGCATCGCCGTGGACATCAAGGACATACAGAGCCTCGGCGTCGAGGTCGGCATCGTCATCGGCGGGGGCAATATCTTCCGCGGCGTGGCGGCCAGCGCAAAAGGCATGGATCGCGCCACGGGCGACTACATGGGCATGCTGGCGACCGTCATCAACGGGCTGGCCATGCAGGACGCGCTCGAGCAGCAGGGCGTGCTGACGCGCGTCGTCACGGCCATCGAGATGCGCGCCGTGGCCGAGCCGTTCATCCGCCGCCGGGCCATCCGCCACCTCGAAAAAGGCCGCGTCGTCATCTTTGCCGCGGGCACGGGCAACCCGTACTTCACGACCGATACCGCGGCCGCGCTCCGCGCGATGGAAATGAAGGCCGACGTCATCCTGAAGGGCACGAAGGTCGACGGCATCTACACCGCCGACCCCATGATCGACAAGCAGGCCACGCGGTTCGACAGGATTTCCTACCTCGAAGTCATCGACAAGGGATTGCGGGTGATGGACTCCACGGCGATCACGCTCTGCATGGACAATCGCCTGCCCATCATTATTTTCAACCTGCGCACACCCGGCAACCTGCGCCGGACCGTCATGGGCGAGCCCGTCGGTTCACTCGTGACGGATATGAACGGCGGGGAGATCGACTTATGGACGTCAACGACCTCAAAGGCATCTTCGGCGAAGTCAACAAGCGGATGGACGGCATTCTGGAGCACGTCAAACACGAGCTGGCCGGCGTACGCACCGGCCGGGCGTCGACCGCCCTGCTCGATCACGTGCAGGTGGAGGCCTACGGCACCAAGGTTCCGCTCAACCAGGTGGCGGGCCTCTCGATTCCCGAGCCCACGCTCATCGTGGCGCAGCCGTTCGATCCCTCTCTGATTGGCGCGGTCGAGCGTGCGATTCGGATCTCCGATCTCGGCCTGAACCCCGCCAACGACGGCAAGGTCGTGCGCATCCCCATTCCGACCCTGACCGACGAACGGCGCAAGGAGTTGTCTCGACACGTCCACAAGATGGCCGAGGAAGGGCGCAACACCGTTCGCGGCATCCGGCGCGACGCCAACGATCGCCTCAAGAAGCTGCTGAAGGACTCGAAGATTTCCGAAGACGACGAGCGCAAGGGGCTGGACGAGGTTCAGAGAATCACCGATCAGCACGTCAAGCTCATCGACGACGCCCAGAAGAAGAAGGACGCCGACCTGCTGGGCCACTAGACCTGTCTTGGGGCTGGCAAGTCACGGACCGGTCTGCCATCTCCATGACGGATCATGTCTAAGCTGGTCAGCCATCTGCCCCATCCCTTCGAGCAATTCACTCATGATTTCGACTTTCCCGCGGCCAGGGTGTGGCGCTCCCCTTGCACATGGAGCCAGGCGGAGGAGTCTTCATATGAAAAGGGTTTTGCTGAGTCTGCCGATTTGCCTCATCGTCGGCATGGCAGGCCAGGCGGCCGCACAGACGGCCGCCAAGGATATCCACGACGAGATCGAGCAGACGACGAAGGCGGCAACGATGTTTCGCGAAATCATGAGCGCGCCCGACAAGGGCATTCCGCAGGGGGTTCTCGACGACGCCGACTGCATCGCCGTATTTCCCTCGGTGCTCAAGGCGGCGTTCGGTTTCGGCGGACGGGGCGGGCGTGGCGTCGCGGCCTGCCGCAATGGCGAACGGCTGGAGCGCGCCGGCGTATCTCAACATCGGCGGTGGCAGCTTTGGCTTGCAGATCGGCGTGGAATCCACCGACTACATCATGCTGTTCATGACGCCCGAGAGCGCGAAGAGCCTGCTGGAATCCAAGGTCAAGCTGGGCGGGAGCATGTCGGTCGCCGCCGGTCCGGTTGGCCGTGAGGCGGCCGCCGACACCGACGCCAAGTTCAACGCGAAGATTCTGAGCTACTCGCGCAGCAAAGGACTCTTTGCCGGCGTTGCGCTCGAGGGCGCCGTCATCGAAACCGCAGACAGCGACATGAAGGACGTCTACGGCCCGAACATCGACGGCGCGTGAGGTGCTGTTCGGTGGCAGTCAAGCCGCCGGACGAAGTCGACGGCGTTCGCCAAGACGCTCGACAGCTACACGACGCGGCGGTCAGCACCAGCGGCACCAAGTAACCGCGTGGCGCGTTGACGAGCCGCGAGCACTTGACTGCAGAGCTGCGTACGTCGATCTCCGAACGAGATACCAAGCGCGCGTGCCGTGCGGACCAGATCGAAATCCGGCGGCACGCGCTTCTGCTTTCCGCCGATCTCTTCGAGCGGCACCGTCACGATGTCTGGCGGCTGTGAGGCCACCATCACGTCGAACTCCCCTCTCATCAGGCATTCGACGGCTTTGCCGCCGAAACGCGTCGCCAGGACGCGATCGAAGCTCGTCGGCGTGCCGCCGCGCTGCAGGTGGCCGAGCACGACGTACCGCGTTTCCTTGCCGGTCAGCTTCTCGAGCTCGCGCGCGCAGACCGCGCTGAGGCCGCCGAGCCGTTCGGCCGTGGCCGCGTCGCCTTCCGCGATGAGCGACACCTTCCCGCCCATCGGGACCGCACCTTCGGCGACGACGACGATGCTGAAGCGCGCGCCGAATCTCTCGCGTTCCTTGAGGCGCTCGGCGACGATGTTCAAGTCGAACGGGATCTCCGGAATCAGAATCACGTCCGCGCCGCCGGCCACGCCGGCATAGAGCGCGATCCACCCCGCGTAGCGTCCCATCACCTCGACCACCATGACGCGGTGATGCGCTTCCGCCGTGCTGTGCAGCCGATCGATCGCCTCGGTCGCGAAATCGACGGCCGTGTCGAAGCCGAACGTGCTGACCGTGCCGACGATGTCGTTGTCGATGGTTTTCGGCACGCCGACGATCGGAATGCCCTGCTTGACGAACTGATGGGCGATGCTGAGCGTGCCGTCTCCCCCGATGACGACGAGCGCGTCGAGGCCCTGCTTGTGGAAATTCTCGACCACGCGCGCCGAGTAGTCGACTTTGCCGTCGCTTCGTTTCGACCGGATACGCGAACGGGTTGCCGCGATTGGTGGTGCCGAGGATGGTGCCGCCGAGGCGGAGGATGCCGGTGACGTCTTTCGGGGTCAGCGGGCGCGATGCGTCCTGCGTCGATGAGGCCGTCGAAGCTGTCCTCGATGCCCAGGACCTCGATGCCTGCGTTGCAGGCCGTTTTCACGACCGCCCGGATGACCGCGTTCAGTCCCGGGGCGTCGCCGCCGCCCGTGAGCACGCCGATGCGTTTGAGAGGAGCCATGGAGGGTGAATTGTATCGCCTGTGGTAAAATTGCCGTTCGCACGCAGCACTTGTGCGACATCGGTGGGCGGCTAGCTCAGCTGGGAGAGCGCCGCGTTCGCAATGCGGAGGTCGGGAGTTCGATCCTCCCGCCGTCCACCAACTTTCCCTAACAAATCCTTCAATTCTGCATTTTCTTCCCGATCGCGCGGGCTCTTGCCCATCGCGCGGGAGCGTTGGAGACCGCTATCGGCCCGGTCGTGCGTGAGGGGAACCGGCAGTCTCTCAGTTGCAACGCAGGGACCTCGACGATCCTGGCCATGATTACGCCAACAGCGAGTGAGCCGAACAGATACACCGCGGTCTCAATGCCGAACCCCGACCACCTTGCCCAAAGCCACCTCGACCACCGGCCCGGCCCATTCCCGCACAAACGCGTGCCATGATAAATCGTATCGGAGTAGGCACCCAGCCTCGCAATAACGATGATGGGGCGGCTGGGAGGGACGGCACTCAGAAATGTGCCTACCATCAGCATGCCACTTGCTACACGAGGACGCTCAGTCCTACGGTGAAGATGAACGGCGTCGTTTCGAGTTGGAACCAAAAACGCAGGATAAACAGCAGAAGCCCGCCGACTATCAGCCACCGCCGCCAAGGGGAGAGCGATTCGAATAAACCTGCTCTTATGGAAATGGTACAGTCTGAGATCGCAACGCCGAAGAACAACGAGTCGAGTCTGAGGTGACTGGGAAAAAGGTGCGTGTGATGGTCATAGATCGGTCGATATCGCCAGGTGAGCAGTCTCAGAAGCGAGAGAACGGCGACACATCCCACCAGAGCAAGGTAGAGGCTTAGGGGGTAGGCGAGTCGCTGTTGTTATTTTCAGCATCAGGATCGGTCGAAGCGGTAGAAGCAGATAGAAGTGCTCTTCGACCGCGAGCGACCAGGTGTGATCCCATAGCCCAGTTTACATAGCCCTGAAGGAACATGAGTTCAGATACGAGCGACTGGGCTCGATGGAGCCGCCGAGGATGAGCGTGCCGATCACGTGGCCGCGATGAGTGTAGGAAGGGAGGATAATCTTCCATCCCCGTCGCATGAAAAAGCGGCCAATCGACAAACGGTTCCGCGAGTTGTGCTCGGTAAACAGCAAGCCGGATACAGGAAATCCGCTAAGAACAAAAAACAGATCAACGCCCACCCAACCACCGCGTTGCCAGGTCAAGAAGATTGACCTGCAACCACTCGGCCACGTTTCGGGGGGTGGCGGCATGTGCCGACCAAGCACGAGCATGATGGCCAAAGCCGGAGCACGTCGAGGCCGATCAGTCTTGGCTTGATTCGGATTGTGCCGTCCGATCGCTTATCCCGATGCTTACCTTATAGGCAAGCACTGGATAATCGTCGAATCAGCAGGCGGGAATTTGGGTTCGTGGACGCTCTATCGCGTGGGACTCTTCACCATGCGCAGGTGACCTGCCGCTCGTGCGGCCCTGGGCGCATCCGTAGAGGTGTCGCTGTGGCTCGACGCGGCCGGCCGCTTGTCGAGCATCCAGCCCGGCGACCGCCATCCGCATCGGTCGCACTTGAGCGCGACCGTGCCGGAACCCACCGCGACTTCATTGCGGTGGCCGAGCACCCGGCAGGCCATCTGTCTGGAAACCCTCCACAACCGGCGCAGAACGTCGTTCGATCTGACAGGCGACCGGTGAATCACGATGTGGATCTGCATGGCTCCTGAAAACCCGCCGGAAACACATTCCATAGCTGCAAACGCCGCACCACTGCACCTTTCCCGGCCCGCCTCACGTATATGAGTCAGATGCTGACGGCTGCCACGTCCCCGGACGTGCCGGTGCCCTCGGAAGACGACGTCCTGGCACAGGCGCGGGCGGGCGTTCCAGAGGCCTTCGCGGCGCTCGTGCGCGAGCACCAGGCGATGGTCTTCGGGCTGGCCTACCACTTCCTCCAGAGCTGGAGTCAGGCGGAAGAGCTGGCGCAGGACGTGTTTCTGGTGCTCCACCAGAATCTCGCGCGCATAGAGTCGGCCCGGCATCTGGTCTTCTGGCTGCGGCGCGTCACGAGCAACCGGTGCATCGACTGGGTCAGAAGTCCCCGTAACCGCCGTGAGGTCTCGATGGAAGTGGTGCACGAGCCCGCGGCCGCCGCGCGACTCCAGGACCCGATGCTCGACGCGCTGTTGCGACGGCTCGTGGCCGAACTGCCTCCGCACCCGCGAATCGTCGTCACGCTGCGGTTCCAGGAGGACCTCGACCTGGCCGAGATCGCCGCCGTCGTCGACATGCCGCTGAACACCGTGAAGAGCCATCTGCGGCGCTCGCTGGAAGTGCTGCGCCGCAAGCTGGCAGATCGGGGACACGTCCATGGATCTTGAACGCGAACTGCGGCAGGCGCTCACACGCAAGAACCCGCCGCGTGGATTCGACGAGAAAGTGCTCGGCAGAATCGCGTCGGGCGAAAAAGTCAGCCAGCCGAAGCCGCCGGCGCGGTGGACCGGCTATGCGTTGGCCGTCGCCGCATCGCTCGCGATCGTTGCCGGAGGCACCTACTACCTCTGGCAGCACGAACGGCAACAGCAGATGGACGCCGAACAAACGGCCCGCAATGTCGTGCTGGCGTTGCAGATCACCAGCGCGAAGGTGTCAGCGGTGCAAATGAAGGTTCAGGAGATCTCCCGATATGAACGCCAGGCTCAGTATTAGCAGCTGCGTCCTCGTCCTTGCTTATGTCCTGTTCCCCGGGACCGCCTCGGCGCAGGGCGCTCGAATTCAGATGGACCATTTGAGCCGCCTTGCCGAGAAAGCCACGGAAAGCGTCGACGTGACGGTCGACTCGGCCATGCTGAAGAAGTCGGCCGGCTTTCTCGCCGGGAGGGGCGGAGACAACGCGAAGCTCCAGGAGCTGATCGACGGAATCAGGGGCATCTACGTCAAGCATTTCGAGTTCAACGCGCCGGGCGCCTATACCGACGCCGACGTCGAGGCTGTTCGCAAGCAGGTCGCGCGCGAGGGATGGTCGCGTATTGTCGGAGTGAAGGGCAAGGGAGAGCTGACGGAGATCTACCTGTGGAAAGAGGGCGGCACCAACGGCGGCCTCGTCGGTGATCGCCGCGGAGGCCAACGAACTGACGGTCGTCAACATCGTCGGCAACGTCGATCTGGCGTCACTCGCCGCGCTGGGGCCGATGATTCCGAAATTCAAACAACAGCGATAAGCACAGTCCGGCTGAAGCCGGACACTACGTCAGATTATTTCACGGTTATCTCGAACACGCGCGGCCACAACTTCCCCGTCACGAAGATCCGGTTCTTCTGCGCGTCGTAGGCAATGCCGTTGAGCACCGCATCGGGCGGCATCTTCGCGTTGGGCGCGCCCAGCAACCCTTTGAGATTGATCCAGCCCAGCACGCGCCCCTCTTTGGGCGAAATCCGCACGATGTAATCGGTCTGCCACACGTTCGCCCAGATCTCGCCGCGAATCATCTCGAGCTCGTTCAGGTTGCCGATGGCCACGCCGGCATCGACCACCTTGAGGCGCCGCTTTTCCTGAAAGCGGGTCGTCTCGAGAAATCGCAGCGTGCTCGTACCGTCGCTCATGATGATGCCGAGCGGATCGTGCGTCAGCCCCCACCCTTCGCCGAAGTAGGTGAAGTTCCTGATGAACTTCATCGTCTTCGCGTCGTAGATGAATCCCTGACGGTCTTTCCAGGTCACCTGGAAAATCTTGCCTTGCGCGATGGTGAGACCCTCGCCGAAGTACTGCGGATGCAGCTTCTCTTCCTGCACGACCTTGCCGCTCTCCAGCTCGACCTTGCGAGCGGCCGACTGCCCTTTCTGCCCCGTCCCCTCGAAGAGATAGCCATCGAAGTACTCGAGACCCTGGGTGAAGGCCTTCGGATCGTGTGGAAAGCTGCGCACAACTGTGTACCCGGACACCGGCGCTTTCGATCCCGGCGGCGGAATGGTCTGGGGAGTCTGAGCCCCGAGCGCCAGGGTTAAGGTGACCGCGATCAGCGAAACGAGGGCGATTTTCGGCATACCAACATGCTAGATCGACTCTGCCACCGACTTCCACGGCCCACCGTCCGCTAACACAGTTACAATGCGGTCATGAACACCGCGGCCGTCGCGGCGGGCACCATCATCGCCAGCGCGTCATATGCCGGCGGGCGCCGTATTGGCGAAGTGCCGATCAACGAGATCAGCGAGGTCCTGAAGCGGCCCGAGACGTTCGTGTGGATCGGGCTCTACGAGCCCAACGAACCGCTGCTCCGCAAAATTCAGGAAGAGTTCGGTCTCCACGATCTGGCTATCGAAGACGCTTTGGGGGCCCACCAGCGCCCGAAGGTCGAGCGCTACGACAATTCCCTCTTTGTCGTCCTGCGCACGGCACAGATCGAGGATCCGAAGCCAGGCAAGCCGTGCGATGTCCGATACGGCGAAGTCCACATGTTTCTCGGCCGCAACTTCATCGTCACGGTGCGGCACGGGTATGCGACCACGTTCACTCCCGTCCGTTCGCGCGCCGAGTCGACGCCGGAACTTCTCAAGCAGGGCCCTGCTTTCGTGCTCTACGCGGTGATGGACTTCATCGTCGATCAGTACTTCCCGATCGTGGATGCGCTCGGCGAAGAGCTCGAGCTGCTCGAACAGCGGGTGTTCACCGGTTCGTTCAACAGGCGGACCACCACCAAGATCTACAAGCTGAAGCGCGATCTGATCACGCTGAGGCGCGTGGTGTCGCCCGTCATCGAGCTCTCGGCCCGCCTCATCCGGCTCGAAGACGACGAGCTCGTGCCCTCGCAGACCCGTCCCTATTTCAGGGACGTCTACGACCATGCGATGCGCATCAACGACATGATCGACAGCACGCGCGACCTGCTGAGCACGACGCTCGAAGCGCATCTGTCGCTCGTGTCCGTCTCGCAGAACGAGGACACGCGGCGGCTCGCCGCCTGGGCGGCGATTTTTGCCGTCCCGACGGCGATCGCGGGCATTTACGGGATGAACTTCGCCGAGATGCCCGAGCTCAGATGGCGGTTTGGGTATCCGTTCGTGCTCGCGGTGATTTTCGGGCTGTGCGGCTTGTTATATGTGAGGTTCAAACAGGCCAAGTGGCTCTAGCCCCACCATGCGGCCATTCCGTGATCTCCCAATCGCTCGAAAAACACTGACCCTCGGCCTCGTGCCGACGGTCTTCGCGCTCCTCGTCGCCATCCTCGCGTCGCTCGTCACCACCTTCGTCATGGCGCGGCGCAATCAGCACATCGACGTCGAATCGCAGGCGTCGGTCGTCGCCCACAACGCCGGAGCCGCTGTTGCTTCCGGCGATAAACGGGCGGTTGACGGTATGGTCGAAGCCCTCGATGAGCGGCCGAACATCGACCTGGTGTGCGTGTACGACCGGGTTGGCCAGCTGTTCAGCCACTTCCAGCGCATCGGGTTTACGTGCCCGGCCAGTTGGCCCGCCACGACGGCGGCTGGGGTGCCTACGGCCGTCCAACACGCCATGGCTGGGAACCAGGCCGTCGGCACCGTCTACATCCGCGGGAACTATTCGGCTCTGCTCGCCTGGATGCGCCGTCAGACCCTCGTCGCGCTCATCGCGCTCGCCACGGGCTTTCTGGTGGCCGTCCTGCTGACGAGCCATTTGAAGCGGTACCTCGCGACGCCGATCGTCGAGCTTTCCTCCACGCTGGATCGCGTCGCGTCAAGCGGCGACTACTCCATGCGCGCGCAGGCCACGACCGGCGACGAAGTCGGACGCCTGGTCCATTCGTTCAACACCATGCTCGAGGTTATTCAGAAGAAAGACAGCGAGCGGAACGATCTGCTCAGGAGATCTCAGGAAAGCAATCGCATCAAGGACGAGTTCCTCGCCACGCTGTCGCACGAGCTCAGAACGCCCATGAACGCCATGCTCGGCTGGCTCCAGATCATACGCACCACGAACATGGATCCGGCAACGCTCGAGCGCGCCATGGCCAGCATCGAACGCAACGCACAGTCGCAGGCCCGCGTTGTCGAAGATTTGATTGAGGTGTCACGGGTGGCGACCGGCAAGCTTCAGCTCCGTACCCAGGCGGTCGACGCACGGTCGGTCGTGGAAGCCTCGCTCGACGTGGTTCAGACAGCGGCAGCGGCAAAGGGCGTGGGGCTGAAACCCAACATCGCCCCCTCGCCCGTCATGGTCTCTGGCGATCGCGACCGGCTGCAGCAGGTCGTCTGGAACCTGTTGTCGAACGCCGTCAAATTCACCGAATCGGGTGGCACAGTCGGCGTCGATCTGACCGCGGATGAGCGCAGCTGTTCGATCGTCGTCAGCGACACGGGCATCGGCATCGCACCCGAGTTTCTGCCCTACATTTTCGAGCGCTTCAGGCAGGCCGATCAGTCGTCGACGCGCGAGCACGGGGGACTCGGGCTAGGCCTCGCGATTGCCAGAGAGATCACCGAACTGCACGGAGGCATACTACGGGCGACCAGCGCCGGCCGCGGCCGTGGCAGCCGGTTCACGCTTTCGCTGCCCCGGCTGGTCGGAGCGGATGTGCCGGCAAGGCAGGCGGATACCCTTGCGCGGCCAGACCTGTCTGGCAAACGTATTCTTGTCGTTGACGATGACATCGACAGCCGCGAAATCGCGGCGCAGGCGCTGGCGGGGACGGGCGCCGCCATTACGGAGGCCAGCTCGGGGCAACAGGCGCTGGACGAATTGAACGGGCAGCTCTTCGACGTGCTCATCTGCGACCTGGCGATGCCGGGGATGGACGGCTACGAACTGCTGCGGCGCATCAGGCGTGCGCATGCGGACGGCTCGCCCAGCCTGGCGATTGCGCTGACGGCCCTGGCCTCGGACGCAGACCGGAGGGCGGTGCTCGACGCCGGCTTCGACGATCACGTCGCCAAGCCATTCAACTTCCCAGACTTGCTCAGAGCAGTCTCGCGAACTGCGTAGAACTGTGAAAGGGTTTGTCCGGGGGGTTCAGAAGGATTGATCCCGCAAACGGTGCTGGAGCTGTCCTACCGCTCGATCGTCGGCAACACTTCGCGTGTCGCCGGTGGTTTCGATCTCCATGCTCCGGGTTTCTCCGTGCTCGTCCAGCACTTCGAGCACCTGCGCCTTCCAACCCCGATCGTTGGGCTCGGACACAATCCAGAATCTGCGGTTACCGATTTTGACTTCCTTGGCCATGTGGTCTGTAAGGATATGTCGGACGAAGGCCCCCGCAGCCTTACACGGCGTTTACTTACGTACGGTCAGCCTAAACACGTAATCCGGGTGTCAGATTTGGTCACCGTCCAGACGCTCGGCGGCGCTCGAACCGGCGGTCCACTGACGCGCGCGCGGGCCAACGGGATTCGATTTTGCTGCGAAATTGCCCGCTCGGTGCACACCTCTGCGTGGCGATCACGTCATGGACGAAGGCGGTACCTGACTTGCGATACGCGCATGAATAACGAAGAAAGAGGTCCGATATGTGGAACCTGTTGAACTGCTACCTGTCGGGACGGCACGATTTCGGCGTCACCTGCGCGTCGGGCTCGGTCTTTCTTTGCTGCATTCACTGCGGTAAGCGGTCGAACGGGTGGGAGGTGCGGACCAAACGGCCGGAGCTCGTTCCGGTTCCGGTGGCCGCCACCACCAACCACCACGCCGCGCCGAAGGGCCGCCGAAGCCGCTAACTTGACGTCTGTCCGGGGCATGGCGAGAATAGCGCGTGCCCGTCGAACGCATCAGCAAAGAACAACTGAAGGAACGTCTGGATCGTGGGGACAAACCCACCATCCTCGACGTGCGTCTGAAATACGCGTATGAGCACAGCACGGTCAAGCTGCCGGGCGCCATCCGGGTGCCGCCATATGCGATCGAATCGGTCCCAATCCCGACCGGCGGCGATATCGTCGCCTACGATTCAGATCCCAACGAGATCGTCAGCACACACGTAGCGGCCGAGCTGCTGCGCAAGGGGATCAAGATTAGGGTCCTCAAAGGCGGGGTCCCAGAATGGCTCGCCGCCAACTTTCCTATCGAAACGAAGGAAGCACCACGCTCGGCTCCGCCCGAACCCGGATCGCTGGCCAAGGGCTAGTCTCGGCGCTCGTCGCGGTTGTCGCGTTTCTCTGCTACTACGCGACGCTTCTTCCCGGGCTCGATTTCGGCGACAGCGCCTCGTTTCAAACCGGTGTCAGCTCGCTCACGCTGACGCCGCGGCAGGCCTACCCTCTCTATTACGGCCTCGGCCACCTGTTCGTCCTGTTCCATCCCGGCGAGCCCGCGCGCGCCCTGAATCTCGCGTCCGCGGTCTACGGTGCCATGGCGGTGGGCCTGGCGACGTGGCTTGGCGCGCGGCTGGCCCAGTCTCTTTTCGCCGGCGCCGCAGCCGGGCTGTTTCTCGCCTTCTCGTATACGTTCTGGTCGCAGGCCGTTACCGCCGAGGTTTATACGCTTCACCTGCTCCTCGTGGGCGCATCGATGCTGGCGCTGCTTGCATGGGGCGACGAGCCGACGGCCGGACGGCTCGCGTGGTTCTACGCGATCTACGCCCTGGGATTCGGCAATCACTTGAGCATGGTGCTGCTTCTGCCGGGGTTCGCCATCTTCCTGCTGATGCATCGGCGCGGCCCCACGGATCCCCTGAGCGTCCGCATGATAGCGATGGCCATCGTCATTGCGCTTCTGGGCGTGCTTCAATACGCCTGGAATTTCCGCGGGCTGTGGGCCGACCTCGAGCCGCCTTCGTCGCTCGCCGAAGGGCTCGGCAAGTTCTGGTTCGACGTCACCAAAGCGGACTGGCGCGAAACGCTCGTGATGAACGTGTCCGAAACCGGGCTTCAATCGCGTCCGGCGATGTACTGGTTCGACCTGCGGCAGCAATTCGGCATGCCCGGCATCCTCCTCGCAGTTGCGGGAGTCGGATACGTCACCCTCCGCTGGCCGGGACGAGGTGTGCTGCTTCTGCTGCTCTTATGCGGCAAACCTCGCGTTTGCGTGGACGTACAACGTCGGCGACGCCTACATCTTCTTCCTTCCTTCCCACTACATCGTCGCGCTGTGTGCCGGCGCCGGCGTGGCCGCGCTCGTCGGCGGGCTCATGCAACTCCCTCTTCGCGGCGTGGCGGCGCGGCGGGGTTCGTGCTTCTGCTGTATCCCGCCTGGCGGGGCTACGACACGTTTCCGGCCGTCGATCGAAGCCAGGATAACCGCGCCGTTCGGCTGCTCCACGCGTTCACGCCGACGAACCGTCCGACGGTGTTTGGCGTCGACAGCAACTGGCAGGTGCAGAACGCGTTCGAGTACTTCATGCGCGAGCACAGGCCGGGCGTGCCATGGTTTGCCACCGAGGAGCTGACGTGGCTGGCGTGGCCGGGTGGACGCGATCGATTCGCGATATTCGTGGCCGAGAATGCGATAGCCGGGCGCGACGTCGTGCTGACAGGCCGGGCGTATGACAAGGTCCACCCCCCGAACCCGTCCCAATGGCAGCACGACCCCCCTCCAGACAAACTGCAGTTCAGCGATGATCTGAAGTCGATTCGCGGTGGCACTCCGTACGTGCTCGCGATACTGCGACCCGACCGCGAGTTTCCCCTGAATCCCATCAGCGTCGGCCGCGGCTGGAAAATCCTGACCACCGCGACCGCGGAGCCAACCCTTCGCCAATACAACGTGATCGCCGGGAGAGTCGGCGAGCGCCCCGAGCTCGTTCAGACGAGCGACCGGCCGTTTCGCGTGCGCGTGCGGATTCGAGCCGTTCGACCTCGACATTCGGATGGAGTCCTGGCTGCCGACCGACACCATCCGCCGCGCCGGCTTCGGCCACGTCATCGTCAACGGCCGCCACGAGCTGACGCTGGAACGCGGCATCAGCTTCAGGGCCCTGAGTCCCGAGAATCGCACCCTTTACGACTCAGGAATCTTCGCTCCCATCCCGACGGTCCGTCTTTCCCCTCAGCCCTAAGCCCTGAGCCCTAAGCCCTGGAAAGTGCTATCTTTAAGGTACCGTGGGACTTCGCCTTCGTAACTGCGGGCATCATGCTGGCCCTGTCGGGGGTCATGGCGGCCCAGTCGGCCCCTGCCCAGACGGCCGACGCCCTCGCGCGCGACCTGCAGCGCAGGTACGACAAGGTGGCCGACTTTTCCGCCGACTTCGTCCATGCCTACCGTGGCGGCGTGCTCAAACAGCAGGCCACCGAGCGCGGCAAGCTCCTGGTCAAGAAACCCGGAAAGATGAGATGGGAGTACACTGCTCCCGAGCGGAAGCTCTTCGTTTCCGACGGGCGCAAGATCTACTCCTACATTCCGCTCGACAAGCAGGTTGTCGTCGGCACGATGCCGCGCGACGAACAGGCCCCGACGCCGGCGCTGTTCCTGACGGGCAAGGGCGACCTCACCCGCGACTTCAACGCCGCGTTCGACAAGGTGCCCGATGCGCCCGCCGGCTCGATCGCGTTGAAGCTGACGCCCAAGCGGCGCGAGCCCGAGTACCGAGTCGTTGACGCTGGTCGTCGAGCCCAAAACACTGGATTTGCAGATGCTCATCACGATCGACGCGCAGGGCGGCCGCTCGGCGTTCACCTTCTCGAATTTCAAGGAAAATGTCGGCATTGCCGATAACCAGTTCGTGTTTCAGATGCCGCGCAACGTTGAAGTCGTCACCGATGGCGGGGGCCGCTAGGGTGCTCGCGCGATTCTCATTCGGGCGATCGATTTCAGTTCTCTTGATCGCCGCGACGATCTCCGGTTGCATTACCAGCGCGGCGCTTCGGGAAGCACGCAAAGCCGAAGACCGGCAGGACTACGACGTGGCGGTCGTCGAGTACACCCGGGCGCTCCAGAGCAATCCGGACGACGTGAACGCGCGAACCGGCCTGCAGCGCGCCAAGCTGCGCGCGTCGCAGGATCACTTCACGCGGGCGCGCCGCCTCGCCGGCACCGGCCGGCTCGACGAAGCGGTCGCCGAATATCAGCTGGCCGCCGAGCTCAATCCAGAAAACGCCCAGGTGCAGAAAGAGCTGGCGGACACGCAAAGCGTGCTCCGCGCCAAGGTGCCGGTGCGGAGAGATGGAAAAACCGAGCTCGAGGCGCTGGTCGAGCGCATGCGGGACCAGCCGCTGCCCGGCATCTCGATTCCGGCCGATCCTTTGCCGGATGAGCTGAACTTCCGCAACGCGAGCAGCGACATCGTCATTCGCGCGCTGGCGCAGATGTCAAAAGTGAACGTCGTCTTCGACCCGGCCTTCCGCGCGCAGCCGATCAACATCGAGATTCGCAACCAGACCCTGGACCAGGCGCTCCGCGCGATTACTGCCAGCACGCAGACCTTCTATCGGGTGACGGCGCCACGCACGATCGCCATCGTGCCCGATACACCGGCGAAACGGCGCGAGTACGAAGAAGACCTGGTGCGCACGTTCTATCTCAGCAATGCCGACGTCAAAGAGACGATGGACATGCTGCGGATCGTCATCGACGCCCGCCGTATCGCCGCGATCGCGGGGACCAACGCCATCACCATTACCGACACGGCCGAACGGATTGACGCGGCGGGCCGGCTCATCAGCATGATCGACAAGGCCCGTCCCGAAGTGATGACCGATGTCGAGCTGCTCGAGGTGAACCGGACGCGGCTGAACGAATGGGGATTGCAGTTCGCGTCGCCGAACTCGGCCGGCATCAACGGCGTGGCCGACGTCAACAAGCCAGGCCTGACGCTCCAGGATCTGCAGAACCTGACCGCCTCCAACGTATTCATGACCAACGTGCCGGGCCTGTACTACCGGCTCATCAAGCAGGATCGCGCGACGCGCGTGCTCGCGAATCCCCAGCTCCGGTCACAGGTCGGCATCGCCGCGCAGGCCCAGTTCGGCGAGCGCGTGCCGGTACCCGTCACGACGTTCTCGCCCATCGCGACTGGCGGCGTGAACCAGCAGCCGATTACGTCGTTCAACTACGAGAACATCGGCGTCAACATCGACATCACGCCGCGCACGCACATGGACAACGACGTGACGCTGGCGCTGGCGATCTCGGTGACGAGCATCTCGGGCGAGGGATTTGGGGGATTGCCGACGTTCGGCAACCGGCTCATCAAGACGACGATTCGCCTGCGCGACGGCGAGACCAACATGCTCGCCGGCCTGATTCGTGATGACGAGCGGAAGGTCCGCGATGGAATCCCCGGGCTGAGCGACATTCCGGCTGTCGGGCACATCTTCGGGCACTCGAGCAACGAGCGGCAGCAGACCGACGTCATCCTGATGCTGACACCGCGCATCGTGCGCGTGCTCGACATCACCGAGGACGACCTGCGCGCCTTCCAGATGGGCCGCGACTCGGGACCGAGCGCCGGACCTGTCAGCCCCGCGCCGGCTGGCGGCGTGGATCTGCCGCTTCCTCCGGAAGACCAGGCGCCGCCGCCGGGGGAATTGCCCGAACGGCCGGCTCCCAGTGGGCTGCCATCCTCGCGCCCGATCCTTCCACCGGCGCCTCAAGCCCCGCCCAACCCGGGGCAATCACCACCTCCGCAGTAGCATGGCTCCCGTGGTGCCTGCCATCGTGGCGCGCGCAAGCGCTCATGGGACTCGTACGGCCATTTTCGATCGCAACGGACGCTACACATACGATCAGCTTTGCGCCGCGGCGGCGGACGTGGCAGCGCGACTGCTCGACGGGCGCAGCGATCTCGATGAGGCACGCGTCGGCGTTTCTCGTCACGCCGGGATTCGAGTACGTGGCCGTGCAGTGGGGCATCTGGCTCGCCGGCGGCATCGCCGTCCCGCTGCCGCTGTCTCACCCACCGGCCGAGCTCGCGTACCTGATTCAGGATTCGGACGCGTCCATTGTGGTTGCGGACGCTGAGAACCAGGCAGCGATCGAGCCCCTCGCGAGCTCGGCAGGCGCGCGCTTCTACACGAGCGCGAACCTTACGAACCCGACGAACCTGACGCTACGACTCCACGAACCTGACGAACCCTACGAACTCTACGAACTTTACGAACCCAACGAACCTAATGAACCGCCGCGCCTTGATCGTCTACACCAGCGGCACGACCGGCCGTCCGAAAGGCGTCGTCACGACGCACGCCAATCTCACCGCGCAGATCGAGTCGCTCGTGACCGCCTGGGAATGGACCGCATCCGATCGCACGCTGCTCGTCCTTCCCCTGCATCACGTGCACGGAATCCTCAACATCGTCTCGTGCGCGCTCTGGAGCGGCGCGGTGCTCGAAATGGCGCCCCGGTTCGAGAGCGAATCGACGTGGGAACGCCTCTCGTCGGGCGAGCTCACGCTGTTCAGCGCGGTTCCGACGGTCTATCACCGGCTGATCGGTTCGTGGGACGGCGCGCCGGCGGATATTCGAGAGTCACGCTCGCGCGGCTGCCACGCGCTGCGCCTGATGATGAGCGGATCCGCGGCGCTTCCCAGAATCGTGCTCGATCGATGGAAGGAGATCAGCGGGCACGTCCTCCTCGAACGGTATGGCATGACAGAGGTCGGGATGGCGCTTTCGAATCCACTGCACGGCGATCGGCGGCCCGGGTATGTCGGCCAGCCCCTGCCCGGAGTATCGGCACGCATCGTTGACGGCGAGCTGCAGCTCAAAGGGCCGGGGGTGTTCTCGGAATACTGGAGGCAGCCCGACGCCACACGAGAGGCGTTTGTGGATGGCTGGTTTCGCACCGGCGATGCCGCCGTCGTCGAGGACGGCGCGTATCGCCTGCTCGGACGCGCGAGCGTCGACATCCTCAAATCCGGCGGACACAAGATCTCCGCGCTCGAAATCGAGGAGGTGCTGCGCACGCATCCCGCCATTGCCGAGTGCGTCGTCGTGGGCGTGGACGATGTGGAGTGGGGTCAGCGCGTCTGCTGCGCGGCCGAACTGCGGCCGGACGCGAGACTCGATCTCGAGGAATTGAAACAATGGGCCAGAACGCGTCTGGCCCCTTACAAAATTCCGAGGAACCTTGCGTGCGTGTCGCAGTTGCCGCGAAACGCCATGGGCAAGGTCGTCAAACCTGAGGTTGCGGCACTCTTTGCTCGATCTGCTCAACCCGCGCGCCCAGCATCTTGAGCCGCTCGACCAGGTGCCCGTAGCCGCGTTCGACGGTCTCGAGCGGGCTCAGGCGGCTCTGCCCTTCGGCGGCCAGCCCGGCGGCAATCAGCGCCATTCCAGAACGCAGATCGCGGCTGTCGAGCTTGCGTCCCCGCAGCTTGCTGGGCCCGGTCACGATGATCCGGTGGGGATCGCAGAGAAACAGATCGGCCCGCATGCCGCTGAGCTGCTCCAGCGCGAACAGACGCAGTTCGTACATCCAGTCGTGAATCAGCGTCCGGCCCTCGGCCTGCGTCGCCAGCACCGTGACGAGGCTGACGAAATCGCTTGGGAAGCTCGGCCACAGGCCGGTGGTAATCCGTCCTGCCGCAATCGGGCTCGATGGTTGAATCGTCATGAGACCGTCTTCGAACGTGCATTCGATGCGCATCCGCTTCAGCACGAAGGCGATCCCTTCGACGTCCTCCGCGCGTGCGCCGCGGACCTCGATCGCCCCGCCCGTCACCGCGGCGACCACGGCCCAGCTGCCGGCCTCGATGTAGTCCCCGTTCAGCTTGTGGGTCGCACCGCTCGGCCGCGTCGTGCCTTCGATGCGGATCGTCGACGATCCTGCGCCGGTGATTCCGACGCCCATCTGCTGCAGGAACTCGCACACCTCGACCACGTGCGGCTCGGTGGCGGCGTGACGGATTTCGGTGACGCCCTCGATCGTCGCCGCCGCGAGAAGCGCGGTCTCGGTGCCTGTCACCGACGCTTCGTCGAGATACATCGACGCCGGGTGCAGCCCGTCAGGGGCCTCCAACGCATGCCCCGTCGAAGGCAGAACCGTCGCCCCGAGGTGCACGAGCGCATCGATGTGTGTGCCGATGGTGCGGCGTGCCGGGAAGTCGCCGCCCGGGGTCGCCAGCACCGCGCGTCCGGTACGCGCCAGCAGCGGGCCCGAGCAGAAGCACCGAGCCTCGCAGCTTGCCCACCAGCTCGCTGGTCGGCTCCGATGTGAGAATGTCGCGGCACCTCACGCGCACCGTCGTCGTGCCGACGCCATGCACTTCGGCGCCCACCTCGGTCAGCAGCTTCGCCATGACCTCGACATCGCCGATGCGCGGCATGTTCGTGAGCACGCACTCTTCGGTCGTCAGCAGGCACGCCGCCAGCAGCGGAAGCGCGGCGTTCTTGTTGCCCTCGACGTCGATTCTTCCCGAGATCGGGCGGCCGCCTTCAATCAACAAACTCGACATCAGAAATCTCCCAGGTAGACGATCTCTTCCTGTAGCGCGACGCCAAACCGCTCGCTCACGCGCGACCGGCACAAATCGATGAGGCCGCGAATGTCGGCTGCCGTCGCACGCCCTTCGTTGACGATGAAGTTGCCGTGCGTCGGAGAGACGCGCGCGTCGCCACGCGCGACGCCTTTCAGCCCGGCTCGATCGACGAGCGCACCGGCCGACGCGGGAATGTCCGGCGGCACATCCTGACGCTCGGGATTCTGAAAGATGCAACCCGCGCTCGGCGTGTCGAGCGGCTGCGTCTTCTTGCGGTACGCGAGCGACTGGCGGGCTACGTCGCGAAGCGCCGCGGGATCGCCCGACGACACGCGGAAGACCGCGGACAGCAAGACTTCGCCGGTTTTCTGCAAGCGGCTTCGATCGTACCCGAAATCCATTTCGTCGCGGGGAACATCGCGGGTCGATCCGTCGGCGCAGGCGAGCCGCACCGATTCCACCAGCTCGCCGATGAGGCGGCCCCCAAAGTGCGCGTTGCCGAAGATGGCGCCGCCAACCGTGCCGGGCGTACCGGCCCACGCTTCGAGCCCGGCGATTCCCCTCTGGACGGTCCAGCGGACCAGCCCGTTGATGGTCGTGGCCGCGTCGGCGCGCACGCGCTCGGCGTCGAGCTGCTCGATTTGCCCGCCACGGGGCCGGATCACAAGTCCGCGGACGCCGCGATCGCCGACGAGCACATTCGATCCGCCGCCAAGCAGGGTCACCCTCACGCCATTGGCGTGCGCGATACGGAGCGCCTCCATGATTTCGTCGGACGATCGCGTCTCCAGGAGCCACTCCGCCGGCCCGCCGACCTTGAACGTCGTCAATGGTGCCAGCGGCGCCTCGCTGGCAAGCCGCCCGTCGCCAAACGCCATCATCATTTGCCGCGAGAAATTCGTCATGAGGCGCCAAGCAGGGCCTCCCGTTGGCGCAACGCCTCGTCGGCGTCTTCGACCGAGCATGTTTCGAACTCCACCCAGTCGCCGGGCGCCAGCTGGCCCGCAACTGGAAGGTCCGCCGTAATAACAACGCCTGCAATTCGGTATCCACCGGTCGTCGCGTGGTCGTTCATCAGGAGAATCGGCTGCCCGGTGGGCGGCACCTGGATGGCGCCAGTCGGCACCGCCGTCGAAACGAGCTCTCCCGTCGCTTTGATCGGCACGGTCGCACCTTCAAGCCGGTATCCCATGCGATTCGACTGCGACGAAATCCGGAAGCGCGCTCGCTGTCAGATGTTTTGCCATCCCCGGGTCGACAGGAACAACTCGAAGTTTCCGCCACGGGAAAAGTGGCCCCGCCTTTGAAAATGCTCCCGGAGCTATTTCAAGAACGGATCCCGGAACCGTTTCTCCTTGAGCCAGCGCATCACCGACGCGAAGGGCTCGGCCTTCGTGACCGCCCATCGCGGTCAGGACGTGTGTCGAGCGGCTCCCGAGAACCGGTGAGACATCTACGCCGCCGGCAACCGAGATGTAGGCTCGAGCGCCCCGCATCCGCTCCCCAAAGCGCAACACCGATCCCGCCCGCACCTCGACCGCCTGATTCATCTCCACGATCTGATCGTCGAGTGTCAGCTCAAACTCCGCGCCGGTCACCGCGAAGCTCGTCGCACGCTCGAATCGAACCTGCGGTCCCGTCAAAGTCACTTCCAGCCCAGCGGCCGTGGGATCGTTGCCCACGAGAAGATTCGCCAGACGATGTGAGAACCAGTCGAGGGCGCCGCTCACCGGCACGCCCCGCGACTGATAGCCCCAACGCCCGAGATCCTGCACCGTCGTGAACAGCCCCGGACGAATGATGGAAAGATGCGCCATCGCGTCACGCTGCCACGAACTTCACGCGGTCGCCGGCTTTCAGCAGAAATGGCTCGGGGCGGGCCGCATCGAACAGTCTGAGCGATGTTCTCCCGATGATTCTCCAGCCCCCAGGCGACTCGCACGGATAGATCCCCGTCTGCATCCCGGCGATTCCCACAGACCCCGCCGGCACGCGTAAACGCGGCGCATCCAGCCGTGGCATGGCGATTCTCGCGTTCACCGCTGCCATGTATGGGAATCCTGGGAGAAAACCGAGCATGTACACGCGGTACTCCGTCGCGGTGTGCAGTCCAATCACCTCGTCCTGCGGACATCGCGCAAACGCCGCAACCGCCGCCAAATCCGGACCGGCCTCGCCACCATAGCTCACCGGCACTTCGACGGTCCGCGTATCGGCGCTCGCTTCGCCCGACGGTCCGCACGGCAAGCGCCTTCATTTCTATGCAAAGCGAGTCCGCGATTCATCATGCGCGGATCGAAATGGACCGTCACGGCGTTGTACGTAGGCACGACGTCGCGCACGCCGTCGAGGGCGAGGCCCTCGAGCAACCTTGCGAAAGCCACGCATCGCGCATTGATCGCGTCATCGATTGTCGTGCCGAATTCAATCGAGACGCAGGTATCTCCCACAATGGCGACGCGACCCTGGCTCATGCACCAAGCGCCTGCAGGGTTTTCTGATGGATGCCGCCAAAGCCGCCGTTCGACATGAAGACGACCAGGTCTCCGGCTTTTCGTCTCTTTCACGATCGTCGTCACGATGTCGTCGATCGACGCGGCCGCCCTCGCACGCTGACCCGCGCCTTTGAGGTCTCTCACGAGCTCCTGAGCGGACAGCCGCTCGGCCTCCGGCAGACTCGTGCGGAACACGGGCGCAATGATGACCTCGTCGGCGGGTCCGAACGCGCGCGCGAAATCCTGCTGGAATACGCGGCGGCTCGACGACGCCGAGCGTGGCTCGAAAATGGCCCAGATGCGCTTATGAGGATTCGCCGCGCGGAGACCCGCCAGCGTCTCGGCGATGGCGGTCGGGTGGTGGGCGAAGTCATCGTACACGGTCACTCCAGCCGCCTCGCCGTAGATCTCGAGCCGGCGCTTCACACCCTGGAACTCGCCAGCCCTTCGGCGATGAGCGCCGCCGGCACGGAGACGGTATGCGCCACCGCGATCGCGGCAAGCGCGTTGCGAACGTTGTGCGCACCGAAGAGCGGAAGCCGCATCGCGCCGAACAGCGACCCCTGATGCAGTACGTTGAACGACTGCCCCGCGTTCGAGACGGTGATATCCGATGCGCGCCAGTCGGATGATTCGTCGAGTCCGAATGTCTCGACGGGGCTCACGGCCCATTTCTTCAACGCCAGCGCGTCTGGCGAATCGGCCCCGAGCAACAGCAGTCCGGTGCGCGGCACGAGGTTGACGAGCCGCCGGAACGCCAGCCGCACGGCGTCGAGATCGCTGTAGATGTCGGCGTGATCGAACTCGACGTTGTTGATGACGGCGATGTCCGGCAGGTACTTCAGGAACTTCGCCGTCTTGTCGAAGTAGGCGCTGTCGTATTCATCGCCCTCGATGACGAACTCGCGGCCCTGGCCCAGCCGATAGCTCGATCCATCGTCCCCGAGGTTGCGGGCGATGCCGCCCACCAGAATGCTCGGGTCCAGGCCGCCGTGCACGAGCAGCCAGCCGGCCAGCGACGTCGTGGTCGTCTTGCCGTGTGTGCCCGCGATGACAATCGACGTCGCGTCCCAGAGAAAGTGTTCCCTGACGGCTTCGGGCAGCGAGCAGTACCGCACCTTCCGGTCGAGCACGATCTCGAGCTCGATGTTCCCACGGGAAATCGCGTTGCCGACGACCACCAGATCGATGCTCGGCGTGATGTGTTCCGCGCGATAGCCGGAAAGCGTCCGAATCTTCTCGGATTCCAGAAACGTGCTCATCGGCGGATAGACGTTCTCGTCGGAGCCCTGCACGTCGTGGCCCTTGCGCTTCAACAGCGCCGCCAGTGTCGCCATAGCCGTCCCGCATACACCGATGAAATGAATCGTCACTCGACGCCCGCCTCTTCGATAATCAACCGCGACCGTCCGTTTGCGACGACGCGCGCGCGCACGCCGAACGGCAGCGTCACGAACGGCGCGGTTGTGTGTCCCGACGGAAAGCCGTAAACCACCGGCCCCTCGAAGTCCTTCAGTAACGCCGCCAGCACACCCTTCGCCGACGGCTCTCCGCGTGGCTCATCGCAATCCTTGAACTCGCCGAGCACGACCGCCGATGCCGAGTCGACGACACCCGCCAGGCGCAGCTGCGTCAGCATGCGATCGAGCCGATACGGACGCTCGCCGGCGTCTTCGAGAAAGAGGATGTGGCCCTTGCGGCGGCTTGAACGCGTAGGGCGTGCCGAGCGACGCCACGAGCTGCGCCAGCGTCCCGCCCATCAGCGGCCCCGCCGCTTCTCCCGGTCGAAGCGCCTCGAGCGTGGCCGCCGCCAAGCTCGCCGAGCGGCTCTGCCTGGGTCAGCGCGCGGACGAACGAGTCGCGATCGTAGCCCTCGACGCCACGGCCGAGCCTCCGATCCAGCATCGGACCGTGGAACGAGACGATGCCATGGAGCGTCGTCAGGTACGTGAGAACCGTCGTCAGGTCGCTGTAGCCGATGAAGGCCTTCGGCGTGCGGCGAAGATCTTCCTTGTCGAGGAGCGGCAGCACGTGCACGCTGCCGAAGCCGCCGCGGACCGCGACCAGCGCCTTCACCGACGGGTCTCGCCACGCGCCGAGGAAGGCCTGCGCGCGGACGCGACCCGGTGCCCGCGACATACCCGGCATGTCGAGCGAACACCGTCTCGTCGAATACGGGCTCGAAACCGAGCTCGCTGGAGCTCGCGAACCCCCTTGTCGAACTCTTCGCGTTGGAATGAACTGGCGGGCGCGACGACGGCGATGCGGTCTCCCGGGCGCAGGCGTGGTGGTTTCAACATTCGGTTCAGGCGAACTGCGACATCCGCTCCGAAATCGCTCGATGCTCTTCCGAGCCGATCATCTGCCGCAGTTGTGCCGCCGTCGGAGGACGCCACTCGCGCAGAAAGCCCTCCTTCGCCCGGCGGTTGCGCTCGAGCGCGGCTTCCACCTGCTTCAACGGCAACCGCTGGTCCTCGATCGCGCGGATCAGGGCCTCCAACGCCTGAACCTGAAGCCCGATGTCCACCGCGCTGCCGCTGCCGCACATGAGAATGGCATCACAGCCCGCCGATATCGCGGCGACGGCCGCATCGCCGGCAGAATAGTTATCGGCAATTGCCTTCATTTCGAGATCGTCCGAGACGATCACGCCGTTGAACCCCAGCTCTTCCCGCAGGATCTTCTGAACGATCTTTTTCGACAACGTCGCCGGGAGCTCGTCATCGATCGTCGTCACGAGCACGTGCGCGGTCATGATGAACGCCACACGGGCTTCGATCGCCATCCTGAAAGGCGCGAACTCGACCGCACGCAGCCTGTCTGGCGGATGCTCGACGATCGGAAGCTCGGCATGGGAATCGGTCGCGGTATCGCCGTGACCTGGAAAATGTTTGCCGCAGGCGGCCACGCCGGCACGCTGCAGTTCTTCGATGATCACGCGGCCGAGCTTCGACACGACTTCCGGCTTCTCGCCAAGCGCGCGGTCGCCGATGACCGGATTCTTCGGATTCGTGTGGATGTCGAGCACCGGCGCGTAGTCGAGCGTGATGCCGACGGCCGCCATCTCGGCCGCCAGCGCCGCCGCAAACTTTCGAGTCAGCGCGATGTCGTCGCTTCGGCCGAGCGTCGCCATCGGCGGCCACTCCGTGAAGGGCGACTTCAGGCGGGCGACACGCCCTCCCTCCTGGTCGATACCGACCCAGCCGGGCATTTCGATACCCAGGTTCCTGATGTCGAAGGCCAGGCCGGCCACCTGCTCGGGATCTTCGATATTTGCCAGGCGTCGAAAGATCGTGATACCGCCAAGATCGAATTCGCGCGCAAGCGCGCGCATTTCTACGGGAATCTGACTACCGGCGAAACTGCCGATGAGCAGCTGGCCGATGCGGCGGCGAAGCGGTTGAGGCGACACGACTTATCATTATAGGATGGCCGCGACCGATAAGGTTGCTATGGAACGGGAACCCGACGCCGCACCGGACGAATCCTGGGGACCACCCTCCCGCCTGAGCCTTCCCGAAGTCCACGGAACCATTCCCGATTCCGGTGACCGGCGGCTTCTGGCGGAAGATGCTGGCCTTCGCCGGCCCCGGCTATCTCGTCGCGGTCGGCTACATGGACCCGGGCAACTGGGCCACCGACATCGCGGGAGGGGCCAAGTTCGGGTACACGCTGCTCAGCGTGATCGTGATCTCGAACTTCATGGCGATTCTGCTCCAGTCGCTCGCCGCGCGGCTGGGCATCGCCAGCGGCCGCGACCTGGCGCAGGCCTGCCGCGACGCGTACTCGCGCCGCACGGCATTTGCCCTCTGGATCGTGTGCGAGATCGCGATTGCGGCCTGCGATCTCGCCGAAGTCCTGGGCGCGGCCATCGCGCTGCAACTGCTCTTCGGCATCCCGCTGCTCTGGGGCGTGTGTCTGACGGCCACCGACGTGTTCCTCGTGCTGTACCTGCAGAATCGCGGCTTCCGCTATGTCGAAGCCATCGTGCTGACGCTGATTCTCGGCATCGCGAGCTGTTTTGCGATCGAGTTGTGGATGGCGCGGCCCGATATGGGCGCGCTCGCCTTCGGCCTTGTACCTCAGCCGGAGATCCTGCGCAATCCCGAGATGCTCTACATCTCGATCGGGATCCTGGGCGCAACGGTCATGCCCCACAACCTGTACCTGCACTCGTCGATCGTGCAGACGCGCAAGTACGGCGATTCGCTCGAGGCCAGAGAGGAAGCGATTCGCTACGCGACGATTGATTCCACCGTTGCCCTGATGTCGGCGCTCTTCATCAACGCCGCCATTCTCATCATGGCGGCAGCGGTGTTCAACCCGGATCCGAAATACCATGGGGTCGCAGACATCGGCGACGCCTACCTGCTGCTGGATCCTCTGCTCGGCGCAACGGGCGCCAGCATGCTGTTTGCCGTCGCGCTGCTCTTCTCCGGTCAGAACGCGACGCTGACGGGGACGCTCGCCGGCCAGATCGTCATGGAAGGCTTCCTGAACATCCGCCTTCGACCCTGGCTGCGCCGGCTCATCACACGTCTCATCGCCATCGTGCCGGCGGTCATCGTCATCGCCATCAAGGGCGAGGAGGGCTCCGGGCCCCTGCTGGTGCTCAGTCAGGTCGTGCTGAGCCTTCAACTTCCGTTTGCGATCTTCCCGCTCATCCAGTTCACGAGCAACCCGAAGATCATGGGACCGTTCGCATCCAAATTCTGGATCAAGGCGCTGGCGTGGCCCGTTTGCCTTATCATCGCAGGGCTGAACGTGTACCTGCTTTACCAGACCGCCATTCAGTTCTTCGGGGGTTGACGTGTATCAGCACATTCTCGTCGCGGTCGAGCATTCGAAAGCCGATGAAGCGATCCTCGATCACATCATCAGCCTCGCCCGAATGACCAACGGACGCCTGCTGCTGGTGCACGTTGCCGACGGCTTCGCCGCCCGCCATTTCGAAGATCTCCAGCTGCGCGAGTCGGAGGAAATCCGCGACGATCGCGCGTATCTCCAGCGCCGGGCCGACGAGCTTCGCAATGCCGGGCTCCAGGTCGACTGCCGGCTCGCCATGGGCGATCCGGCGACCGAGATCATCAAGATTGCCGACGAGGAGCACGTCGATCTGATCGCCATGTCCACGCACGGCCACCGCTTCCTCTCGGACCTCGTCCACGGCACGACGGTCGACAAGGTCCGTCACACGGTTCGCGTTCCGGTCCTGCTGCTTCGCGCCCATTGACCGCCTTCGCGCGTTGCGCTTCGGCGAGCCATGCCACCCATGCACATAAAGGCATCTGCTCCGACACGAATCGACCTGGCGGGCGGTACGGTCGACATCTGGCCGCTGTACCTCTTCCATGAGAACGCGCAAACCGTGAACGCCGCGATCAGCCTGCGCGCGCACGCCGAGATCCTGCCGCGCACCGACGGCCGGATCGTGCTGGAATCGATCGACTCCTCGAAAACGGTTGAAGCGTCGAGCTGGGAAGCGCTGGCCGACGGCGACGGCCTTCCGCTGCTCAGCAAGCTCGCGTATTTCTTCAAGGCGAGGAACCTGACGCTTCGTACCCGCGGAGAGTCTCCCACCGGCGCGGGCATCGCCGGTTCCTCGGCGCTGAACGTCGCCGTCTGCGGTGCGTTCGCCGAATGGGCGGGCATGCAGCTCGAGGGAGAAGACCTGCTGACCATCGCCATGAACGTCGAGGCGCAGGTGATTCACGTGCCGACCGGATTGCAGGACTATCGCCCCGCCTACTATGGCGGGGTCGCGGCCATCGAGCTGCGACCCGAGGGCGTCAGGCGCGTCGGCCATCGACGTCGACCCGTTGCCTTGCAGGAGAGAGTCGTCCTTGCCTACACCGGTGCGCCGCATTTCTCCGGCACGAACAACTGGGAAATCATGAAGCGGCACATCGACGGCGACCGCCACGTCGTCGCGTGCTTCGATCGGATCGTGGAAGCGACCGCCGGTCTTCGAGACGCCCTCAGCCGTGGCGGATTGGACGCGCCGCCGCGAACCAGATCAACCGTGAATGGGAGGCGCGCAAGAAGCTCGCGCCGGGCGTCACGACGCCGATGATCGAGGCGTTGATGCAGTCGGCGTTCGCGGCCGGCGCACGCGCCGCCAAAGTGTGCGGCGCCGGCGGCGGCGGGTGCCTGTTCTGCCTCGCAGACCCGAAAGACGTGCCGGCCGTCCAGCAGGCCCTTTCCTCGGGCGGCGCAAGGCTCCTGGACTACCGCATCGAAACCGACGGTCTGCGTGTACAAAAAACAGGAGACTAGGAGTCAGATCTCTTAATCTCCTGTTTACGAACCATGGAAAACCCGGCTATCGCGCGGATCTTTGCGGAGATCGCAGATCTCCTCGAGATCAAGAACGAGAACGCGTTCAAGATACGGGCATACCGCAACGCCTCGGAAACCATCGCCCACGCCACCGACAAGCTCGCCTCCTGCACCGACGAACAGCTTCGCGCGATTCCCGGCATCGGCAAGGACCTGGCCGCGAAGATCCGCGAGATTGCCGACACCGGCGAATCGCGATATCACCGGGAACTCCTCGAGCAGTTTCCGCCGACGATCCTCGATCTCCTCCATCTCCAGGGCGTCGGACCGAAGACCGTCGCCATGCTCTACTCGCAGCTCGGCATCAAGACGATCGAAGAGCTCGAGACGGCCTGTCACGACGGCCGCATCCGCGCGCTGAAAGGACTCGGCCCGAAAAAGGAGCAGTTGATTCTGCGCGCCTGCGTCGAGCGCAGGCAGAACTCGGGGCGCCATCTCCTGCCGGACGCCGCCGAGGCGGCCGCTCTCCTGCTCGAGTACCTCCGCGGCGCGTGTCCGACCGTCATCTTCGACAACGTCGGCAGCATCAGGCGCGGCGCCGAAACCTCGGGAGACATCGACATTCTCGCGACGGGAGATGGCCCCGCACGTCATGTCGACGTTCACGGGCTACAAGCTGGTCGAGCGTATTCTCGGGCAGGGCGAGACGAAGTCGAGCGTCCTGCTCGGGGGTGGCATTCAGGCCGACCTGCGGCTCGTCGTGCCCGACAGCCGCGGCGCCGCCCTGCAGTATTTCACCGGCTCCAAATCGCACAACATCGCGCTGCGCGATCGGGCGATCTCGCGCGGCTTCAAGCTGAACGAGTACGGCCTGTTCCGCGTTGACGACGGCTCGATGGTGGCGGGACGAACCGAAGCCGACATCTACGCGGCGCTCGGTCTCGACGAAATACCGCCCGAGCTTCGCGAGGGCCGGGGAGAGCTCGAAGCGGCCGAGCGCGGCGCGCTGCCCCGCCTCGTCACGCTCGACGATATTCAAGGCGATATCCATTCGCACACGACCGAGACCGACGGCCGCGAAGACATCGAGACCATGGCGATCGCCGCACGCGAGCTGGGCCTGAAGTACCTGGCGATTACCGATCACAGCAAGGCGCTGGCGATGGCCAACGGGCTCGACGAGCACCGCGCCATCCAGCACGCGCGGCGCATCCGGGAGATTGGCGGGCGGCTCGAGGGCATCACGCTGCTGGCCGGAATCGAGTGCGACATTCGCACGGACGGCTCGATGGATCTCGCCGACGACTGCCTGGCGGAGCTCGACGTTGTCGTGGCATCGGTGCACTCGTCGTTCAACCTCGACGAAGCGCAAATGACCGACCGCATGCTGCGGGCGATCGCGAACCCCTATGTGGACATCATCGGCCATCCGATGGGCCGCCGGCTGCTGCGACGCGAGCCCTACAAGCTGGACATCAACCGGTTCATCGACGCGGCGGCCGCGGCTGGTGTCGCGCTCGAGATCAACTGCCAGATCGACCGCCTCGATCTCTCGGACATCAATGCCAGGGCCGCCCGCGACCGCGGGGTCAAGATCGTCATCAGCACGGATGCGCACGCGACAAAGCGCGTTCAGGTTCATGAAATGGGGTGTCCAGATGGCCCGCCGGGCGTGGCTGACGAAGGAGGATGTGCTGAATACGAGGAGCGTGGAGGACTTCAGAGCTGCGCTGAGGAGGAAAAGAGCGGAGAAAGTAAAAAGTAAAAAGTAGAAAGTGAAAAGTAAGTAGAAGTCTGCTTACGTCTACCTTTCGCCTTTCCTTTACTTTTCATTTTCCCTTTTTACTTTTCACTTTCCCCTGCCCCTTGCCCAGTCCGACCGCATCTGCGACAGGCCGTCCATGTACACCGCCACCCGTTCCCGTTCTTCTTCGCTCGGCATCGACTTCAGCAGTTCGATGGCCTTGGCGAAATCCTGCTTAATCGTGGCGCGGGACGTCTGGTAGTACAGGTTCTTGATTTCGGCCAGCTTGTCCTCGGCCGAGAGCATCCGAATCATTTCTTTTCGGGCGAGGTCAGACGCTTGCGGACGGCGAGCTTGAGCGGCTCCTGCAGGTTCCGGTCGAGGGCGATCATCTTGAGGTCCTTGTCGTTCAGACGCTGCACGAAATGCATCGAGATGGCCAGCGGCGTCTTCGGGTTCTTCGTCAACGCGTGGATGACCCCGTAGTTCTTCACCCACGCCCGGTTCATGCCGATGATGCGGAGGACCTCTTCGGACACGTTCGCCATTTTCGCGAACGACTCCACTTCCGACTCCGTGAGCTTGGGGCTGCTCAGCACCGAAGACGACACGAGCTTGTTCGGATCGCGGATGAGAATCGACGCGTTCTTCCTTCGATCCCTTCATCGCCGCCTTCATCCGCTCGGCGACGTTCATCTGCCCGAGCTTCTGGCCGGCGCTTTCGCGCGAGCCGTCCCCTTCCTCGCCCTCGGCGATGTCCCCTTCGGCGCCGGGTCCGGGGTCGGTGTCGACCAGCGGATCGTCGCCGGCCACGCCACCCAGCGTCGGCTCGATGCCCCGCCCGCGGAAAAAGTCGCGCAGCCCCTCCGACACGTCCGATCTCCCGAGAAAGCCCGAGAGCGATTCGGCCGGGATTGACGCGAGCGTCGCTTCGGCGGCGCCGCGCACCTCGGGATCGGCGTCCTCGGTGAGAATCGCGAGCAGCGCCACCTGTTCGTGCGCGCGGGGCGCGAGCGCGCCGCGTGCCGCCAGGAGGCGAACATCCTTGGCGACTTCTCCACGCTTGAAAAAGTCCAGGAGCGGGCTGCGGAGACCGACTTCCATTACGGGGCGAGGAACTCGCTGAAGTTGGAGAGCGTAATTCGCTTGCTGACGACCTCGCCCGGAGCGCCCAGCGCCCGGCCCGGCCGCCCGTTCAACGTGTACTCGAACGCACCGGCATCGCCGACGTTGACGACGATCTGTTCTCTGGCCGTCACGGCATGCTTCTCACCGGCGGCCATCAGCCCCGAGAACGACCCGCTCGCCATCGGCGTTCACCGACACCCAGCACGTCGCGCGCGGCGCAATCTGCATCGTCAGGTCCGTGACAGGGACGCCCGCCGCGGGCACGGCCATGCCCGCCTCGCGTGGGGAGGCTGTCGGCTCGAGTGGCGACGCAACCGGGTCCGGCGCGGCTGATGATTCAACCGCCGCGGAAGGAGAGCTCACGATCTCGAGCTGCGGCCTGCGAACTGTAGTACATGAAGAGGCCAACGATCGGCACGCTGACAAGAACCAGGCGGAACGCCGTCGTCACGGCCCTGCGATCGCTCTCGAGCTTCTCACCGTCTTCGACCGCGGCGGGATGGGCCGTGGCTGTCGCTGCCTCCGCCGGAAGCTCTGCGATGAAGTCCTGTATCGTCCGATCGGGATCGAGGCCCACTTCCTGCGCGTACGCGCGAATGAACGAGCGCGTGAAGATACCTCCGGGCAGGCGGGACAGGTCGCTGCGCTCCAGGGCTTCGAGTGACATCACGGATATGCGCGTGCTGTTCGCGATCTGCCTGAGCGAAACGCCTCGCTTTTCGCGTGCGTCGCGCAAGCGAGCTCCGACAGTGCGGGCTGGGGGACCCTGGGGCATGACCGGTGAATTGCGCTCAATGTTAGGTAACCGCTTCGACGCTGTCAAACGTCCGGCGCAGATGCGAGGCAACGCCTTGCAGATAACCGTCGATTTCCTGCCCCGCCGGCGGGATGAAAAGGCCGATGCCTGCGACACCGGATGCGCCCGCCCGGCGGACGAGCGACGCTCTTTCCAGCGTGATCCCGCCGATCGCCAGCACGGGGATGCCGCGTCCGGCCTTCCGGTCCATGCCCGGCCGCTCGGACAGGCCTGCGCCGGCGACGCGGCAGGCGGCGGCCAGCTCGTCGAGCGTGGCAAGCTGATGGTTCGGCTCCTTCGAACCGGTCTCGAAGAGCGTTCCGAAGATCAGTAGTCGAGCCCGCCCGCACGGGAGACGGCCGACGTCTCCTCCACACCGTGGACCGAGCGGCCAACGATGGCGCCGGCGGGAAGCAGGGATCGAGCCGCACCGGCCGGGATCGGAATCGCCGCGCAGGTGCACGCCATGCGCGCCAGACGCCAGCGCCACGTCGACGCGATCGTTCACGACGACACGTGTGGCGGTTCGTTCGACGCCCTTCACGCACCGGCTCACCAGCGCTCCGAGATCGCGCGCGTCGAGATCCCGCTCCCGGATGTGAATCACATCGACGCCGGCACGCGCAGCCGCCGTCACGAGATCCACGAGTCGATCGATCGCATCACGGCCGCCGGACAGGCGCCGGCGATCGGTGACGAGACACATCATGACTGTTCGATCGTCTCCATCGTCTCCATGCGACGGCGCGCCATCAGCAGCGAGGCAAGCTCGTTGAACCCCATGAGCAGATTGACGACGCCGAGACCGGACACGCCGCCCCGGACGTAATGGTTGCGAATGATGGCGTGAATGGCAGGAAAAGCGGTCACGAAGTAATTGCGTTCCCAGAATGGAGACCAGGGGACCAGCACCAGAAGCAGGCCGACCTCGATGAAGTAGGCGACGAGCAGCAGGCGCTTCAACATCAGCTTCCCATCTGCACTTTCAGTTGCTCGAGCCGGCTCGACACGTCGCGGTACTCGCCGGCCTCGGACTGCAGTTCGAGGAACACGGCCAGCGCCCGTGCGCCCTCGCCGTTGGACTCCAGCAGCAAGGCGAGATCATAGAGGAGCGCGTGATGGGCCACTGGACTCGGTGCGGAAGCCTCGACTGCACGCCCGAACCAGTCGATGGCATTCGCGCGATCGCCGGCATCCAGATAGGCCTTGCCCAGCATGGCGCCCGCGCGAAAGCGGTGACGCGGCGAACGGGCGGCCACTTCGAGCGCCTTCATGGCCTCGTCCTGCATGCCCATGTCCATGTAGGTGCCGGCCAGCTTGAAATGCTGCTCCGCGGTCTCTGGCGACGAATCGTGAGCGGCCTCATCGCGCAGCCCCTTCAAGACACTCTCGAGGGGCGGAGCCGGCGCCGCAGGCCCCGCGCCTGCCGGTTCTTTGCGAAGATCGTGAAGCACATCGCTCAGGTCTACTTCAGCCGATTCCGGTCTGGGCGCTTCCGCATCCTGAGTTGCGCGTTCGGCGGAGCTGAAGTTCCGCCCTGCCGGAGTACCGAAATCGGCAGCCAGGATGCTGTCCACATCGATCGCGAACGCATCGCGGTTTGGACCACGCGGCGCGGCTGGTGGAGGCGGCACGGGCGGCTTCACGTCGACGACGGGATCGGGAATGACGGCCTCGGGCTGCACCTGCGGCGGAGGCGCGGGCGGCATGATGACCGGATCGCCGATCGGCGTCGGTACGATCTCCGTGGCAGCGGGCTCGGCAGGCCACAGAAAGTCGGTGCTGGTAAACGGGGTCTGGCCGCTCAGTCTGTCCGCAATGATGGCGTCGACGTCGGTTTCCCCCAGCATCGTGAGCGCGCGGCGGAATCGGTCGATGTTGAGACGGTCCCACGGCTCGCGCGCCACGAGATCTTCCGCGATGACCCGCGCCTCCACGCCGGCGCCTGCCGTCAGATACGCATCGGCGAGCTGTGCCTGCGCGCTGTACATCGTCGCTTCCAGGCCGCCGTCCACGCAGACTTCCACGAGGCGCATCAGCGCCGGGATGTGATTCGGGAACCGGCTGACGAACTCGTTCAGCGCGGCTGCCGCCGAACCCCACTCGTCGCCGGCGATGGCCGCTCGCGCCGCCAGCTCGATGCATTCGTACCCGGCATCTGGGTTCACTTCGGCCACCGAACAACCGAGGATGACCAGGCCGTCCCGCCGGCCCGGGTCTTCGGCGAGAACCCGCTGAAGCACCGCCGTGCCTTCCTCGACCCGCCCGTCGCGCAGTTCCATCTCCGCCAGGATCCACAACAGGCCCGGGTCGCTGCCCGCCACCTCCGGCGTGAGGACAACGCGCGCACCCGCCAGGTCGCCGCGTGCGACCAGCCTGTTCACGAGATCGACCCGCATGCTGATGTCCGCGGGATCCGCGTCCGCCGCGCTGGCCAGCACGTTGAGGCCTTCGTCGTCGCGCCCCAGCTTGAACAGGGCGTCGGCCACACTGCGCAGGTCGGCGGCCGTCGTAGCAAACTGGCAGGCCGCCTCGAAGTCGCCGCGCGCCATGTATGCCTGCATCAGCAGCAGGCGCAGATCCAGGTCTTCGGGATTGAACTGCGCCGCCTCGGTCAGCAGTCGCAGCGCGTCGGCGTCCTTGCCTTTTTCCTGCAGATCGGCAGCGGCCTGTTTGAGGCGATCGACGGCTGTTTTCGTGTCCCCCAACTCGACGCGCGCGCGCGCGCCGGCAATGCGGGAATCGAGATCGGCGCCGTCGAGGTCACCCAGCCGGATGCGGACCTCGGCTTCTCCCCGGACGTCGCCGCGGACCCGCCGCCGGTCGGCCAGCGTATTGAAAAACGAACGGGAATCCAGGAGCAGTCCCTGGCGCGCGGAGATATTGCCCAGATGCCACAGGGCTTTCTCTTCGTCCGGCTTGATCTTGAGAATCTTCTTGTAGAGCGCGGCGGCCTTGGGCAGGAAGCCCTCGCCGCCCAGGTGCTCGGCGATCTTGTTGTATTCGAAGACGGCCTTGTCGGTCTGCCCGGCGCGCACATAGAGGTCGCCCAGCGCGTTGGCGGTATTCCAGTCGGAGGGCTGATCCTCGATGACCGCGCGGTACTCCGCAATGGCCTGATCGAGCTTCCCCTGGCGGAGGAGCTTTTCGGCTTTCTTGAGCGTTCCCTCGCGATCAAATGGCACAGGCAGCGATCAGTCAGTCAATCGTATCAAATTCCAGCGGCAGCGCAGGGGGGCTGAACGACCGCCGGTGCACAGAAGAATAGCCAAACTGCTTCACGGCAGCCAGGTGATCGGCCGTCGCGTAGCCCTTATGGCGATCAAAACCGTAACGAGGATCCCGATCGTGTAAATCCCGCATCTGCCGATCACGCGTCACTTTCGCTACTATCGACGCGGCCGCGATGGCGGAACAGCGCTGGTCGCCGTGCACGACGCCCCGCTGGGCCATGAGCAAATCCGGGATGCGGAACGCATCCACCAGAACCACGTCGGGCAGCGGCGCCAGCAACAGGACGGCCCGGCGCATGGCCTGGAGCGACGCCTGATGGATGTTGATGGTGTCGATTTCGCCCGGGGTGGCCTCCGCAACCGCCCAGGCCACCGCGCGCGCGGTGATTTCGTCGAACAGATCCTCGCGCTCGGCGGGAGGAACCTTCTTCGAATCGCTCAGCCACCGAATGTGGCGATCGGGATGCAACACAACTGCACCCGCCACCACGGGACCCGCCAGACACCCGCGGCCGACCTCGTCGACGCCGCACACCCGGTTGAAGCCGAGCTTGCGCAGCGCATTTTCGAGCGTGCGAGTGGCGGCGACGCGGCTCATAGATCTAACGGTTCGGGGTTCTAACCCAGCACCCGGAACATTGAACCGCTGATTCTACTTCCCGCCTTCGCGCATCCTCGCCGCCTTGCCCTTGAGGTCGCGCAGGAAGTAGAGCTTGGCGCGCCGCACCTTCGCCGACCGCAGCACTTCGACCTTCTGAATGATGGGCGAGTGCAGCGGAAAGATGCGCTCCACGCCCTGGCCGAACGAGATCTTGCGGACCGTGAACGACGCGCGGGCGCCGCCGCGATGCATGCCGATGACCACACCCTCGAACACCTGCACACGTTCCTTGTCGCCTTCGCGCACTTTCACGTGCACGCGCACGGTGTCTCCGGACTTCATCGCCGGCCGTTCGGTCATCTGTGTCTTGTCTACGATTTCAATCGCTCCCATGGGCGACTCCCTTCTTCGCTTCCATCAACTCTCGCAGGATTTCCTGCTCTTCGACATCCAGTTCGGCGCCGGCCAGCAGATCGGGCCGCCGCATCAGCGTCAGTTCAATCGCCTGCCGCTTTCTCCACTTGCGAATCTCCCCGTGATGGCCGGATACCAGCACATCGGGGACTTTCCAGTCCCTGAACTCCGCGGGCCGCGTGTAGTGCGGATAGTCGAGCAGCCCGCGCGCAAACGAATCGCCGGCGACCGAGTCTTCGTCGCCCACGACACCCGGAATCAGCCGGGCCACCGCATCCACGATGACCAGCGCCGGCAGCTCGCCGCCGCTGAGCACGTAGTCGCCCACCGACAGCTCCTCGGTGGCCAGATTCATGCGGACGCGATCGTCGATCCCTTCGTAGCGCCCGCAGAGAATCACCACGTGGCTCAGACCCGACAACCGCGCCGCCTCGATCTGCGAAAACCGGCGGCCGTGCGGTGACACCAGCACGATCGCTTCCGGCTCGCCCGTGTCCTCGCGAATGGCATCGACCGCCTTGAACAGCGGCTCCGGCTTCAGAACCATCCCCGGACCGCCGCCATAGGGCACGTCGTCCACGGTGCGATGCCGATCTTCGGTGAACTCCCGAAGGTCGCGCGCGTGCACCGACAGCACCTCTCGCTGGATCGCCCTTGCGAGAATCCCTTCGGCAAGGGCCGCCTCGATCATGCGAGGAAAGATCGTGACGATATCAAAACGCAAATCGAACTCGAATCTGAAACTAGAATCTCAAATTTATTAAGAAGTCTGTTCCGCTTCGTCACGTTCAAGTCGAGCAGCCCTTCCGGCGGCTCGACGACGATCTTCCGGCCCGCCACATCGACCGCGACGACGATGCCCTCGGCGAGCGGGACCAGAACTTCCCCGCTCCCGCTCTCCACGATCAGCCGGCTGCCGGCCGCGTCGCCCTCCACGCCTGTCACGCGCCCGATGGCCTCGCCCCGCGGCGTTTCGACGGCGCAGTCGATCAAATCGTGACGGTAAAACGACCCCGCTGGCAGCGGCTGCAGCGCGTCGGCGCCGATGCGCAACTCGGTGCCGGCCAGCGCCTCGGCCGCGTCCATCGTGTCGATGCCCGCGAGCCCGATAATCGGCCGCCCCCGGTGGAACCGGACATGTTCCACGGCCACCGATTCGGTCGCATCTCCGCGACGTATCTGCAGCACCGACCCCGGCTTGAATCGCTCTTCCGGAAAATCGGTCGCCGGATCGACGATGACGTGGCCGCGGTTCCCGTGAGCGCGCGCGATGCGGCCCACCACCGCCATATCGTCCCACTCACTCATAGGCTTCAGGCTTCGGGCGTCAGGCTTCGGGCGTCTCAGCCCCAATCCCTAATCCCCAATCCCTAATCGTCTAGTCCCTGACTTCGAGGGTGACCCTCTTCCCGAGTCTCTCGCCGGCGATCGACGCAATTGTCCGCATCGCCTGAATCGTGCGCCCCTGGCGTCCGATCATCTTGCCGACGTCGGGCTGCGCCACGGTCACTTCCACGAGCGTCGTGCCCTGGTGCTCTGTTTCGGTCACGAGCACCTTCTGCGGCGCATCCGCGAGCGCTTTCGCCACCGTCTCGATGACGTCGCGGACGGCCGTCACGCCGTGTGCGCCCGTCGTCTTGTCCGCCGCAGCGGCGGCAGGCGCACGTCAGGTGCCGCTTGAGCAGCGTGCGCACCGTGTCGGACAACTGGGCGCCCTTGCCGACCCAGTGGTCGATCCGCTCGCGATCGATCTCGACCTTTGCGGGCTTCAGGCGCGGGTTGTAGTGCCCCACGATCTCCACGAAGCTGCTGTCGCGCGCCGTGCGCGAATCGGTGACCACCACGCGGAAGAACGGCCGCTTCTTCGAACCCATCTTTCTCATGCGAATGACTAACATTCCTCTACCTCATTCTCCCCATCAATGAACCGAGCCTCGCGCGGGCCTTCCGGTCGGGCTTGCCGCCCGCCATGCCGCCCATCACCTTCAGCATCTTGCGCATCTGCACGAACTGCTTCAGCAGCCGGTTCACTTCCTCCACCGACGTCCCGCTGCCGCGCGCGATGCGCTTGCGCCGGCTGCCGTTGATGACGTCGCTGCGCCGCCGTTCGTGCGGCGTCATCGAGTTGATCATGGCCTCGATGCGCCCGATCTGCTTGTCGTCCGGCTTCTGCTGCGCGAGCTGCTTGATGTTCCCCATGCCGGGAATCATGCCGACGATCTGCTCGAGCGGGCCCATCTTCTTGATGGCCTGCAGCTGATCGCGGAAGTCTTCCAGCGTGAAATCGTCGTTCCGGACTTTCTGTTCGAGCTTCTGCGCTTCCTCGATATCGATCGCCTGCTCGGCGCGCTCGATGAGCGAGAGCACGTCGCCCATCCCGAGCAATCGCGAGACGAGACGATCGGGATAGAACTGCTCGAGATCTTCCAGGCGCTCGCCGCTGCCGACAAACGCAATCGGCACGCCCACCACCGCCACCACCGACAGCGCCGCGCCCCCGCGCGCATCGCCGTCGAGCTTGCGTCAGAATCACGCCGCTGACGCCGAGCCGGCGGTTGAACTCGCCCGCGCTCTTGATGGCGTCCTGCCCCGTCATGGCGTCGGCCACGTACAACAGGTCTGACGCCTGCGTCGTATCGCGAATCGACTCGAGCTCGGTCATGAGCTCGTCGTCGATGTGCAGGCGGCCGGCGGAGTCGACGATGACGACGTCGTACCCGAGATTGGTGGCCTCGGCTCACCGCGCCTTTCGCGCGCGCGACCGGATCCATCTGCCCGGCCGGGTCGTGGACGCGGACGCCGAGCCCGGCCTTCTGGGCGACGACGTTCAACTGCTGAATCGCCGCCGGCCGTTTGACGTCGGTCGACACGAGCAAGGCGTGCTTGCCCTGCTTGGTCAGCCACTTCGCCAGCTTGCCCGCGGTCGTCGTCTTGCCGGCGCCCTGCAACCCCAGCAGCAGGATCACGCGCGGCCGCTTGCTCGTCGCCTTCAGTCCGCCCTGGGTATCGCCGAAGAGCGCGACCATTTCGTCGCGCACGATCTTGACGACCTGCTGCGAGGGCGACAGGCTGCGCAGCACATCCTGCCCCAGCGCCCGATCGCGGACCCGATCGACGAATGCCTTGACGACCTTGAAGTTGACGTCGGCTTCGAGCAGCGCGAGCCTGATCTCGCGAAGCGCCGCCTCGACGTTCTCGGGCGTCAGCCGCGTCTCGCCCCGCAGGGTCTTGAAGACGTCCTGCAGGCGGTTACTGAGCGAGTCAAACATCTTTCAGGATTCCCTGGGTTCCAAGGTTCCGGTCCCAGCTCCGAGGTTCGGGTTCGCAGGCAGGAACAGGAACCCTGTAAGGTCCTCTAGCGCAATCTCTTATCGTAGTGGAGGGGGGTCGGAATCTGTCAACGGATAGGCGGGAACAGGAACCGCAGCGTAGGTTCGTCAGGTTCGTCAGGTTCGTCGTTCGTAGTTCGTGAGGTTCGTCAGGTTCGTCGCTCCGAACCCCACGAACCGACGAACTCCACGAACCGACGAACCCACGAACCCGAGTTCTACTGCGCCTCGTCCGCGTCGAACGAATGCGACAAATCCACATACCCGTTCATCGCGAGCCGGCAGGACGGCCCGTCTCCGCCGAAGCTCGCCAGGTGGTACCGCATCTTCGGCACATAGACGATGTCGCCCTGCGACGCTTCGAAGACCGGCATCCCTTCGATGTTGTAGCGAATCTTGTTCAGGAGGATGAACCAGAACTCCGCGCTCTCGGGATGGAAATGCCCTTTTCTGGTCAGCGCGCGGCGGCGGAATCCCGGGGCCGATGATGATGTTCGCCACGGCGCGATCGTCGTGGACGAAGCGGCGCGTCTTGTCGGTGCCGGCCGCCACGGCATTGAAATCCACCCACGGCTTGTTGCCTTCGGCGTAGGTGCCCTTCCCCGCAACCCTGGCGCGCACGAAGTCGATGCCGGGAAGCGGCGCGGGCTTCGCGTCGATGGGATACATCTTTCTGCGCCTTGGCGATGTTCACCTCGAAGCGCAGCGACGGCCGATCGCCGACCGTCTCCATCGTGTACATGTTGCGATACGGCACCTGAACCAGATACCCCTTTGACGCCACGAATGGCTCCTGCCCGTCGATGGTGAAGCGAATCTGGCCGTCCTGAACCACCCACCACTCACGGGTATCAGCGTTCATCCTGCGCGGCGTCGACTTGCCAGGGCCCATCGAGATGTAGTCGGCATGCAGGTTCTCGTCGTCGACGATCGGCTCGACCCAGTCGGCCTGCCCCTTGTGCTTCGCCAGCACATCAGCCAGCTTCGTGTGCGGCTTGTGCGGCGCGACCCACTCGTTCAACTTCTTCACTTTCGGCGAGAGCACCAGTTGCTCTTCGGGTCCGGCGCCGCGGCCTCCGCGCGCGGGCGCCTGGCCACCCTCCTGCGCGGACACGACGGCGAATCCGGCGACAACGAGCACGAGTCCGAACGCGCGCTTCATCATGATGCGTCTCCTACTTTTTCCACTTTAAGCCGGTACACTTGTTCCGACTTACACCGAAGACAGCTTGTGCCCGAGCTTGTCCTTCTTCGTTTTCAGATAGCGGCGCGTTGACTCGGAGGCGGGAATCTCCAGCGGCAGCCACTCCGAGATGCTCAAGCCGTACCCTTCGATGCCGACGAGTTTGCGCGGATTATTGCTCAACAGACGCATCGAGCGCACACCGAGCTCGCGGAGGATCTGCACCCCGATGCCGTAGTCGCGCTGATCGGCCTTGAACCCGAGCTTCTCGTTCGCCTCGACCGTGTCGAGCCCCTGGTCCTGCAGCTCGTAGGCGCGGATCTTGTTGGCGAGTCCGATGCCCCGCCCCTCCTGGTTCAGGTACAGCAGAATGCCGCGCCCTTCGTCCGCGATGCGCTGCATGGCCGCATTCGAGCTGGCCGCCGCAATCGCAGCGCAGCGAATGCAGCACGTCGCCGGTCAGGCACTGCGAGTGCACGCGCACCACGATGTCGCTGCCGTCGCCGACCTCGCCGTAGACGAGCGCGATGTGCGTCTGCCTGTCGAGCTGATTCTCGAAGGCGTGCACCTCGAACTCGCCGAACTCGGTGGGAAGCTTCGCCCTGCGCCACCTGCCTTCACCATCGACTCGTTGTGCATGCGGTACTTGATCAGATCGGCGATCGTGATCATCAGCAGACGGTGCCGCTTCGCGAACTTCGTCAGCTCCGGCACGCGCGCCATCGACCCGTCGTCGTTCATGATTTCGCAGATGACGCCGGCCGGATACAGCCCGGCGATGCGCGCCAGGTCGACCGCCGCTTCGGTCTGCCCCGCGCGCACGAGCACGCCGCCCGGCTGCGCGCGCAGCGGAAACATATGGCCGGGACGCGCGAGATCCGAGGGCCTGGTCCGCGGATCGATCGCGGCGATGACGGTGTTCGCGCGATCGTTGGCCGAGATGCCCGTGCTCGTGGAGTGCTTCGCTTCGATTGTGACGCAGAACGCCGTGCCGAGCCGGGCGGTGTTCTGATTCACCATCAGCGGAATCTCGAGCTCGTCGAGCCGCTCGCCGGTCATCGGCATGCAGATGAGGCCGCGGCCGTATTTCGCCATGAAATTGATGGCCTTCGGCGTCACCTTGTCGGCCGCGAGCGTGAGATCGCCTTCGTTTTCGCGATCCTCGTCGTCGCAGACGATGATGATCTCGCCGGCGCGAAACGCCTCGATGGCGTCCTCGATGCGGGCGAACGGGCCCGACTTCTTCTTCCGGCCTTTTGCGATTTTCAGTTGATGCACTCATGAACGCTCTTCAGCACAGACAACTCCTGTTCGATCGCGCGCACGACGTACTTGCCGACCATGTCGCACTCGAGGTTCACGCGATCGCCGGCGCGCGTCTGCGCGCAGATTCGTATGCGACCAGGTGAACGGCACGATCTGCACGTCGAAGGACGCCGCGTCGAGCTTCGCCACGGTCAGGCTGATGCCGTCGACGGCAATCGATCCCCGATGAATAAGATACGGCGCGAGCGACGCCGGATAGCCGATCGTCATCCAGGTGAACTCGGCCTCGGGGCGGATCGCCTGCACGGTGCCGGTGCCGTCCACGTGCCCGAGCACCAGATGGCCGCCGAATCGGCCGTTGGCCTGCATGGCCCGCTCGAGATTGACGAGCGAGCCGGCGTGCAGGCTGCCGAGGCTCGTCACCTTCGCCGTCTCCGGACCGATCTCGGCAGAAAAGGATCCGCGGATCCGTTTTCACGACGGTCAGGCAGACGCCGTTCACCGAGATGCTCTCGCCCTGACGCGCAAATCGCCCGCGAGGTCGGTCGTGATGCGCAGCAGGTAGCCACCGGCAATCGCCGACAGATCGGCCACCTCGCCGACCGATTCAATCAATCCCGTGAACATAGCCTTCCATGAACATGTCCGGGCCGAGCGGCATCGAGCGGTAATCGGCGAGCGATGCGACCGATACGAGACGGCCGTCGATCCACGGCACCCCGCCGGCGCCAATCGTCATCGGCGCGACATACAGGTGGACCGCATCGACGAGTCCCTCGGACCAGGCGGCATGACTGCAGCGATGCGCCGCCTTCGAGCACGAGCGAGATGATCTGCCGCTCGCCCAGACGCTCGAACGCCTCGGCCAGCGCTCCCGTCGCGTATCGGCTCGAGCTCTGCGCCCGCCTTCTCCAGCGCGCGCGCGCGATCGGGCCTGGCCTCAATGCTATCGGGCGTGGTGACGATTATTACCGGTCCGGCCTCCAGCGTCGAGAAGACCCGCGCCGAGGGCGATACCCGCAGCCGGCGGTCGAACAGCACCCTCGTCAGCGGCCGCCCGCGGTGGATCTCGCGCACGGTCAGCATCGGATCGTCCACCAGCACCGTTTCCGAACCGACCGCGATGGCGTCGACTTCGGCGCGAACCGCGTGCGCGTGCCTGCGGGATTCGTCCGAGCTGATCTCGGTACGCTGGCCCGGCCCGTGCCGCCACGCATGTTGTCGAGGCTCGTCGCCGCCTTCATGATGACGAACGGCCGGTGCCTGGTCTTGAAGGTGAAGTAGGCCCGGTTCAATCGGAGGGCACGCGCGCGGCCGGCGCCGATGGCCACGTCGATGCCCTTCTGGCGGAGGAAATCGAACCCCCGGCCGCTGACACGCGGGATCGGCGTCAACCGTCGCCGCGACCACGCGCGCGATGCCGGCGGCCGTGACGCGTTCGACGCAGGGACCGGTGCGCCCGACATGGCAGCAGGGCTCGAGCGTGCAGTAGAGCGACGCCCCGCGCGCCAGCTCGCCGGCCTCGTCGAGCGCGCGAACTTCGGCGTGCGGTCCGCCGGCGCGCTCGTGATAGCCCTGCCCCACAATCGTCCCGTCGCGGCGCACGACCACCGCGCCGACCATCGGATTGGGACTGGTCGTCCCCCGGCCGCGCTCGGCCAGATCGAGCGCGCGGTTCATGTACTCGAGGTCAGAAGCATTCGGCTCGAGCGGTCAGTTCGGTAACCTAAACGGGTCAGACCCCGATCACCACTTCTGTTCGAACAGCGCATCGACGTACTCGTCGACGGCGAACGGGATCGAGGTCGTCGATCGACTCGCCGACGCCGACGTAGCGAATCGGCAGCTTCAGCTCGCTCGGCGATCGCGACGGCAATGCCGCCCTTCGCCGTGCCGTCCAGCTTCGTCAACACCACGCCGTTCACCCCGGCCACGTTCATGAACTCGCGGGCCTGGCTCAGGCCGTTCTGGCCGACGGTCGCGTCGAGCACGAGCAGCACTTCGTGCGGCGCGCCCGTCACTTCGCGCGCGGCGACGCGGCGGATCTTTTCGAGCTCGTTCATCAGGTTCACCTTCGTGTGAAGGCGTCCCGCCGTGTCGACGAGGATCGGATCGCGGCCCTTCGCCTTGCCCGACGCGATCCCGTCGAACACCACCGCCGCCGGATCGGCGCCCTCGCGCGCGCGAATCAGATCGACGCCGGCACGCCCGGCCCACATCTCCAGCTGCTCGACCGCCGCGGCGCGAAACGTGTCGGCCGCCACGACGAGCGGCTGCTTGCCCGAGGCTTTCAGCAGCTGCGCCAGCTTTCCGACCGTCGTCGTCTTGCCGGTTCCGTTGACGCCGACGATCAACACGACGTGCGGCACGTGTCCGTTCGACGGCGGGCGGCGGCACGGCCGCAAAGATCGCGCGGATCTCGTCCTTGACCGCATCGCGAAGGCTCTTGCCGGACGCCGTCTGCCGCTTGACCGCCTCGATGATGCGATCGGTGGCCGCCACGCCGACGTCGGCCATGATCAGCAGCTCTTCGAGCGCCTCGATCGTGTCGACATCGATCGGCCGCCCCTGGCGCTCGGGCGCTTCCGTCCTGCGAGACGAGCTCGTCGAACCGCTGAACGATCTGCTGCGTGGTTTTGGAGAGCCCTTCGCGAATTCGATCGAAAAATCCCATGTGTTGCGTTCGCGGCGCTAGCGGGATTCCTGTTCGGTTTTCTGCGGCCGCAGCATCAGCTCTTCGACGGCGACGGCGGCGCTGCGGTGCCCCGCCAGCACTTCCGCCATCTGCGTCGCGATCGGCAGCTCGACGCCGTGCTTGCGGCCGAGCGCCAGCGCGGCGCCGGTCGTCCTGACGCCTTCGGCCACCATCTTCATGCCGGCCACGACTTCGGCGATCGGCCGCCCGTGCGCCAGCTCGACGCCGACGTGCCGGTTGCGGCTCAGCGAGCCGGTGCACGTCAGCACGAGATCGCCGAGGCCGCTCAAGCCCGCAAGCGTCTCGCGCCGCCCGCCGACCGCGCAGGCCAGGCGCGTAATCTCGGCGAGGCCGCGCGTGATCAGCGCCGCGAGCGCGTTCTGTCCAAGTCCGAGCCCTTCGACGACGCCGGCGGCAATCGCGATGATGTTCTTCAGCGCGCCGCCGATCTCGACGCCGACCACGTCGGTGCTGCGCGTACAGCCTGAAGTACGCCGCGCGAAACTCGCGCTGCACGTCCTCGGCGAGCACCGGATCGGCGCACGCCACGCACACGGCCGTCGGCAGGCCGCGCGCGACCTCGATCGCGAAGCTCGGCCCCGACAGCACGGCGACCGGCCGCGCGCCGCGCACTTCCTGCGCGATCACTTCCGACACGCGCAGCAGCGTGTCCTGCTCGATGCCTTTCGTGGCGCTCACGATCAGCGCCTGCCGCGGAATGAACGGCGCCGCCGATCGGATGACGGCCCGCGTGCCGTGCGACGGCAGCGCCGCCACGACGATCTCGGCGCGATGCAGCGCTTCTTCGAGCGACGCGGTCGGCACGACACCGGCCGGCAGCACGATGTCGGGCAGGTAGACGGCGTTGGCGCGCCGCGCCTTCATCTCGTTGATGAGATCGGCATTCCTGCCCCACAGCCGGACGTCGTGGCCCGCATTGCGCGAGATGAAATGCGAGCGCCGTGCCCCAGCTTCCCGATCCCAGAATCGCGACCGTTTTTCATGCGCTTTGTCCGATCCTCCGCTCGATGCCGGCAAACACGCGCCTCAGATTCGATCGATGCCGATGGATCACGATGGCCGCGACGATGATCGCGGCGATGACCGTCACCTCCGGCGCGCCGCATGACGTACGCGAGCGGCGCCAGCATCACCGAGCCGGCGACCGATCCGAGCGAGATGTAGCGCGTCCACCAGACGAGCACCAGAAACACCAGCGTCGCGATCGCCGTCGCCTGCGGCGCGAGAATCGAAAACACGCCGCAGGTCGTCGCCACGCCCTTTCCGCCGCGGAACCCGAGCCATACCGGATAGATGTGGCCGAGCACCGCCGCGATGCCCGCAACCGCGGGACCCGTCGCGCCCGGATCGATCTGCCGGGCCACGAGCACGCTCGCGATGCCCTTTGCCCACGTCGAGCGCCATCGCGCTGACGCCGATCTTTTTCGTCGTCGTCCGCAGCAGATTGGCGGCGCCGACGTTGCCGCTGCCGGCCAGCCGCAGATCGATGCCGCGATGGCGGCGGGCCAGCAGGTACGCGAACGGGATCGAGCCCAGCAGATACCCGGCCATCAGAGCACGATGAAGGTGGTGATGGCACAGTCGCAGAGGCGCCTCCGCCAGTCGGAGATAGGTCGGGCCGGCCGGCGAGAGGCGGCTTTCGTACAAGGTTACACGATCGATCCGGCTGGGGCCCGCCGAGGCCGGAATATCGGCAATTTCCGCCAAGGCTGCCGCGGGACATGCGCTCCCGGAACCGCGCCAGGGTCAGATGCGGTGTGAACGGCTCGCGCCGGCGGCAACGCCAGCCGTTCGTGCGAGCATCTGCTGCACCCGGCGGAGCTCGGCCACACCATTGCGGATGCCGAGCCACAGGACGCGCGGCGAGCCGCGCTCGGGAAAAAATCCGAGGCCGTCGAACGACAGGTCGAATGGCAGCGTGCGTCGAAGCGCGCTCGCCAAGCGCGGCCATGATGCGTTGCTTCGAGGGCAGCATCAGCGGCGCGCGAAAAACTGCAGCGTCAGGTGCATGCGATCGGCACGCACCCACGACGCCCTGGCGCGCGTGCTCGATCGCGTCACGCAGCGATCGCGAAATGATCTCGATTTGAGCCCGGGTGGCGTCGTCGATATCGGCGGCGACGAACAGTCGCTTCACCTCGATCGCACCTAACGCACCTCACGCACCTACGTCTCTTCAGTCAGCCACCGCCGCACCATGTCGAGCGCGGCCTGCGACGCCTGAAACCTCACCATTTCCCGCCCGCCGACGAACTTGAAGTGCGCACGCGCGTCTCGATCGCGTTCTGTCGCGCCCAGGCCGCCGCGACGACGACCATGCCGACCGGTTTCTCGGGTGTGCCGCCGCCGGGCCCGGCCACGCCGGTGATGCCGACGGCGAGATCGGTGCCCGCGACTCTTCACCATGCCGCGCGCCATCGCTTCCGCAACCGGCTCGCTGACCGCTCCATGCTGCTCGATCAGGTCGGCGGGCACGCCGAGCAGGTCGGTCTTCGACTGGTTGCTGTAGACGACGACGCCGCGATCGACGTAGTCGGAGCTTCCAGGCACTTCGGTCAGCCGCGCCATCACCAGTCCGCCGGTGCACGATTCGGCGGCGGAAATTCTGAATCCCCGCGCGCGGCAGAGCTCGCCGACGATTTCCTGCATCGTCTCGCCCTTCGTGCTGAACAGATCGTGGCCGAGCGCGGCGCTGCACCTCCGTCACCGCCGCGTCGAGCGCGCGCTGTCCCTCTTCCACGCTCGCGGCTACCGCCGTCAGGTGCAGTTCGATCTGCCCGAGCGACGCGAGAATCGTCGTCGCGATCTTCGTCGGCGCCGCGAGCCACTTCGCGTAGAGCGGCTGCATCTTCTCCTCGACGGACGATTCGCTCTGCCCGGTGATGCGCAGGACCCGCCGGAAAAGACGCGACGCCCCCACGTGCCCGAGCAGCCGCTCCTGGATCACGGCTTCGAGCATCGGCTTCAACTCGCGCGGCGGCCCCGGCAGCAGCACGATGAGCTTTCGATCGTGCTCGATCCACAGACCCGGCGCCGTGCCGTTCTTGTTCGGCAGCACCGCGGCGCCGCGCGGCACCATGGCCTGCCGGCGGTTGATCGCCGGCGTGCGCAGGCCGCGCGAGGTAAAACGCTTCTCGATGCGCTCGAAGATGTCGGCGTGGTATTCGAGCGGTTCGCCGATGAGGTCGGCGACGACATCGCGCGTCAGGTCGTCGTCGGTCGGCCCGAGACCGCCGGTGAGAATCAGCAGATCGCTTCGCCGCAGCGCATCCGCCACGATCGCTTTCAGCACGTCGCGGTCGTCGCCGGCCACGGCCTTCCCCTGCAGGTCGATGCCCAGCTCGTTGAGCCGCTCGGTAATGAAGAGCGAATTGGTATCGAGATGCGTGGGCGTCAGCATCTCGCTGCCCACCGCGACAATCTCTGCTCTCATGACAACCAGCCCGGCGCGAGATAGTACGCCCCGCGAAGCAGCAGGTTGGCATAGACGGCCGCCATGGCGTCGTCGGCCATCACGCCCAGGCCGCCGTGCAGCCGCTCGAGCTGACGGGCGGGAAACGGCTTGACCACGTCGAGCGCGCGAAAGAGGAGAAAGCCGAGGAGCAGCCCCACCCACCCCACCGGAATCATGAAGACGCGTGATCAGCATACCCATGACTTCGTCAATCACAATCGGGCCAGGATCGGTGCATCTCAACTCTTCCTCGCACGCCTTCGTCAAGGCGACACCGGCGGCAAACAGCGCCACGATGAGCAGCGGCTGGAGATACGCAGCCGGGCTGTGCCTCGCCGCCAGATAGATCGCCACGCCGGCGGCCGAGCCAAATGTGCCTGGCGCAAAGGGAACAAAGCCAATGTACCCAAAACTGCAGATAAAGACCGCGAGCCGGCGCATGCAGCTGGAACTACATCGAGGATGGGCGAACGACGCGAGTGTGGGCCAGCCGATCGTGCAACGCGAGCCGATCGGCGCTGATGACGCCAGGCAGGAAGCCGGCGCCGAGCGGCAGCGCCGATGCGATGTACGCAAGGGTGCGAAGCGTGGCGCGGCCGACCGACACGGAGCTCTCTTCCTCGCTGACGACCTTGATGCCGAGCGCCATCTTGCCGATCGACTGCCCGCCGACCGTCGTGAAGGCGACGAAGTACCCGCCATTGAGCAGCAGAAAGAACGCCGCCAGCGGGAGAAACGGCAACTCGAAGAGCTCCGACGTGGTCAGGCCGAGCAGCCGCAGCGTGAAATAGACGACAACGGAATCGACAGCCGAGAGGAGGGCCACGTCGACCAGCGCAGCCATGATCCGCCTTACCGGCGAGGCCGGGAGATCGCTGATGCTGGCAGACGCTTTGGCGTGCAGCGCCTGACCGAGCGCGGCAACCGGAACCGGAGCCGGTTCGAACAGCGTGTCATCTTCCAGAACCGGGCGTTTGGTCGTGCGGGGACGTGCCCGCGGCACCTCTCCAGTCGCCCGGCGCACACCCAACGGCGCACGTGGCCGTGCGACGCGCTGATGAGCGGCATGTCGTCGGCATTCGTCGCCAACCCTGCGGCGCGCCGCGCCGCGAGCGCGCGTTGGGCGGCATCGGACTGAGACGCGCCGAACAACGGCAGATCGCCGAGCGCCTCCGGATCGGGCGCGCCGATCACGCGATCCAGGTCGAGCGGGGGCGTGAGGTGTTCGGGACCGGGATCGAGGACCAGGTCCAACGCTTCGGACGGAGGTGATGCCAACGAGAAGTCGTAGCCGCAGTTGCGGCATCGATCGCCGCGTTCGAACCCCAGATACCCGCACTTCGGGCACTTCATCGTCGCCTGGCCTGTCTCATGGCTTGGTCAGCTCCGCTCCGCCGGGCGAGGTCTGGTAGGCCAGGAGCTCGTGCTGGATTTCCGCCTTCAGCTTGTCGGCCTCCGCGCGCAGTGGATCCGTCGGCCGCACGAGATCGACGGCTCGCAGCGCATCGTAGAGGCGGCCCGACGCGAAGAGCGACCGCGCCCGATCGAGCGCGGTTTCAGAACTTCGGGGAACGATGAGCGGCTCCGCCGGGGTCTTCACCGGCGTCAGCCCGTCCTCCGCGCCCGTGCTCAAGGCGGGCATCGCCGTCCGCAGACGATCCCACGATCGAACCACCACCACCGTCGCCGCCATCAGCACCAGGATGAGCGCGACGAACGGCCAGGGCGAGACCGACCGGGCCGCGACTACCGGACGCGGACGGAACGGAAGCCTCGAGGGGGCGGCGACCGGCGCCGGCGCCGCCGGCGTGGCCGCGTTGATGCGATCGATCCGGGTCAGGAACGCGAGCGCGACGTCGTGCGCGCCGCCGCGCTTAACCGCGGCGTTCAACATCTGCCGGGCCGCCTCGATCTCGCCTCGCTCGAATGCCGCGACGCCGTTGTGCAGGAGCTCTTCGGATTCGCGCTGCTCTTCGGCCATCGCGCTTCGCGCGCGCTCGATGTAGGCGCGGGCTCGCGCATGATTGCGATCCAGAAACAGCGCACGCGTCCAGACGTCGATCGCCTGCGCGTAGTCGGCGGCGAAGTAGTGGTCCAGACCCGCGATGAGCAGGCTTTCGATTTTGGCGTCGCGCTCGGCGCCTCCGTCTGTCGACGGCGCCATGGCGTTGAGGTTCGTGCGGAGCGGATCGGACATAGGTACTGACGTCGACTTGTCAGATTGAGGGATTGCTGTCTTCCGACGCTTGCGCCGAAATTATGAGGCAGAACGACCTGTGATACAAGGGGCCCATGTCGCTCGTTGAGTGTGTACCGAACGTCAGCGAAGGCCGCCGTGCCGACGTCATCGCGGCGATCGCCGCCTCGATCGCCGCGCCCGGCGTGCACCTGCTCGATCAGTCTTCCGATCCATCGCACAACCGGTCCGTCTACACCTTTGCCGGCGAGCCGTCAGCCGGTGCGCGACGCTGCACAGCGTCTGTTCGAGACCGCCATCGCATCGATCGATCTTCGAACCCACGAAGGCGTGCACCCTCGGATCGGCGCGGTGGACGTCGTGCCGTTCGTGCCGCTGGACGGCACGGACATGGATGAATGCGTGCGGCTGGCGAAGGACGTCGCCAGGAGCGTGTCCGACAAGTTCGGGCTGCCGGTGTTCCTGTACGAGGAGGCCGCCGCGACCGATGAGCGCCGGAACCTCGCAGACGTGCGGCGCGGTGGCCTCAACGGGCTCGCCCACCGGATGAAGCAGCCCGAATGGCGACCCGATTTCGGGCCCGATCGGCCCCACCCCAGCGCCGGGGCGACCGCCATCGGCGCGCGGCAGATCCTCATCGCCTACAACATCAATCTGGCTACCAACCGGCGCGAGTGTGGCCAAGCGGATTGCGTCGGTCATCCGGACCAGCGGCGGCGGTCTCCCGTTTCGTCAAAGCGATGGGCGTCCAGCTCGAGCATCGCGGCATCGTGCAGGTGTCGATGAACCTCACCAACTACAAAGAGACGTCGATGACGGCCGTCTTCGACGCCGTGGCGCGCGAAGCCTCGGCCGACGGGGTGCGTATCCTCGAGAGTGAAATTGTGGGCCTGGTCCCGGCGGACGCCCTGCCGCCCGACCCGTCGCGACGGCTGAAAGTTCGAAAAGAGGATCTCGACAGGGTTTTGGAGGCAAGGCTCGAAAAGGAAGAAGGAAGAGAGAAATAGAGCCCTTGCCTCTTTCTCTATTCGTTGTTCTTCTTTCTCTATTCCTTCTTTCTCTATTCCCTCTTCTTTTTCCTTCTTCCTTCACACTGCCTCCTCCTCACTGTCCTCCGCCGCTTCCATTCTTCTCGGGGCGATGCCGAACGCTCTCATCTTGCGGTACAGATTGCTTCGCTCCACGCCGAGCACTTCGGCGGTGCGCGAGATGTTGCCCTGCTGGTGCGCCAGCTCTCTGAGGATGTAATCCCGTTCGAACTGATCGCGCGCCGTGTGAAGCGGAACCGAAGGCAGGACGGGCTCCTCCACCGGCTTCTCGGCGACCGCGTCGCTCGCAAGAAACGCCAGATCGCGCTCGTTAATCTCGTCTCCGGGCGCCATGATGATCACCCGCTCGATGACGTTGCGCAGCTCGCGCACGTTGCCCGGCCACCGGTAGGTCTGCAATCGCGTCATCGCAGATGGCGTGACCGTCTTCGCGCTCCGGCCGTACTCCAGAGCGAAATCCGCGATGAAGTGCTCGACCAGCAGCGGAATGTCTTCGGCCCGCTCGCGCAGCGGCGGCACGAAAATCGGGATGACGTTCAAACGGAAATACAGGTCTTCGCGGAAGTGCCCGGCGCGGATCTCCGCCAGGAGATCCTTGTTGGTGGCTGCCAGCACGCGCACATCCACCTGCACGCGCGACGTGCTGCCGACCGGCTCGGTCACCTGCTCCTGCAGGACGCGCAGCACCTTGGCCTGCGTCTTCAGGCTCATGTCGCCGATTTCGTCGAGGAAGATCGTGCCGTTCTGCGCGGCTTCGAATTTGCCTTTGCGATCGGCGACCGCTCCCGTAAACGCGCCCTTCACGTGGCCGAACAGCTCGCTCTCGATCAGCTCTTCGGGAATCGCGGCGCAGTTGACCTCGACGAACGGCTGATTCCGCCGGCGGCTCAGCGCGTGCACCGTCCGGGCCACCACTTCCTTGCCCGTGCCGTTCTCGCCGAAGATCAGCACGCGGCCGTTGGTCGGCGCGGCCATCGCCACCTGCTCGCGCAACTGGCGGATGATCGTGCTCTCGCCCACCATCCTGCCGGCGCGATCCGCCCGCGCGCGCAGCGCGCGGTTCTCGGCTTCGAGACGCCGCTGTCTCAGCGCGTTGCGCACGACCAGCACGGTTTTCTCGAGCGACAGAGGCTTCTCGACGAAGTCGAACGCCCCCATCTTGATCGCTTTCACCGCCGACTCGATGTTGCCATGCCCCGAAATCATCACGACCTGCGATTCGATCTTCATCTGACGCAGGCGGCCGAGCGTGGCGAGGCCATCCAGGCCCGGCAGCCACACGTCGAGCACGACGACGTCGAATACCTCTCGCACCAGGCGGTCGATACACCCCTCGCCGCTTTCGACGGAATCGACGTCGTAGCCCTCGTCGCGCAGCACACCGCTGAGAGCGGTCCGCACGCCCGGCTCGTCGTCGACTATCAGCACTGACGCTTTGGTCACGCGCCTTTCACGCAGTTCGCAAGCTCATTCTCATGCGTCTTGGCGGCTCGCGTCGGGACACGCACTTCAACATGGCAACTCGATCGTGAACTTCGTCCCGCGCGGCTCGTTGTCGCCGACCTCGATCGTCCCGCCGTGCTCGGCGACAATCCGCCGGACGATGGCGAGCCCGAGTCCGCTGCCGCGGCGCTTGGTCGAATAATACGGCAGGAACAGCTTCTCCCGCTCCGCCGCGGGAATGCCCGGCCCGTTATCGGTCACGACGAGCCGCACGAGCGACGCGCTCGCGTCATGGTGTGTCTCGAGGGTGATGACGCCCGAACGATTCATCGCCTCGATCGCATTGTCCACGAGATTGATGACGACGCGGCGAATCTGCTCGGCGTCGACCCGCACCTTCGGCAGCTTCTCCGTGAAGCACCGCACGAAGCGAACCTCGCCCAGCAGCCCGTCGTACAGCGCCAGGGCTTCGCTGAGGATGACGTGGAGGTCGGTCGGCGTCACGCGCGGCGGCGCCATGCGCGCGAACTGCGAGAACTCGTCCACCAGCGCCTTCAGCGAATCGACCTCTCCCACGATGGTCGACGTGCACTCTTCGACGAGAGCGTGCGCAGGTTCCGCGGCGTTGGCTGAAGTGGCGCCGGATTCGTTCGGCACACAGTTGAATCGGCGTCAGCGGATTCTTGATCTCGTGCGCAAGGCGCCGTGCCACTTCCCGCCAGGCCGCCGTCTTCTGCGCCCGGATGAGCGGCGTCATGTCGTCCACCACGAGCACCAGCCCGTCCGAACCTTCAGTGCCCCGCAGCGCCGTCGCCACGGCGGCAAGTTGAAGCTCCCGGTCGTCCCGCATCAGCGCGACTTCCTGCGCCGAGGGTTCCGCTTTGCCGGTCCCCGCGGCGCGAAGCAGCGCGCCAAACGGCTGCAGATCCTCGCGTCCAAACACCTCGGACGCCTGCTGACCGATAGCCGTTGGCCCGAGCTCGAGCAACCGCATCGCCGCACGGTTGAGCGTGCTGACGGCTCCAGATGCGTCGATCGACACGACGCCCGTGGCAATCCGTTCGAGAATCGTCTCGATGTAGCGCCGGCGCCCTTCGACCTCCAGATGCTTGCGCTCGAGATCGACGGTCGAGCGTTCCAGCCGTCTGCGGCTCTTCCCTACTTCGGTGGCCATGCTGTTGAACGCTTCGACGAGAGACCCGAACTCGTCGTCGCTGACCGTCTCCCGATCGACGCGATAGTCGAGGTGCCCGGCTTCGATCTCGCGAGCAGCCGTCGCCAGACGCTGCACGGGCTCGGTGATCCGCTTCGCCAGATACAAGCCCATCCACGTCGCGCCCACGAGAATCATGAGCGTCATCATCAGGAAGAACGACAGGTAGACGCCCGCGAGCGGCTGGCGCAGCACGCGCAGCATGCTGTATTCCTCGTAGGCGTCCTGGATTCGTCGCGCCCGTCCCGCCGAGATCGCCGTACAGCACGTCGCTCGCGACCACGATCGCCAGCGGCCGGGTCGAGCCGGCACGCCGGACGACGGCTGCCGCGCGAATCAGCTCCCCGCCTCCCGGCAACTGCTCGGGTGTCGGCGCCTCGACCTCGCCGACGGCCGCGCGCGACGCCATACGATCGGCCACCGCCCGCGCGTAGCCGCGCGGCATGTCGGGCGCCGCGACGTCGACGTACGCCATCGCCTCGGGCGCCTGCGTCCCGGGCGCCACACGATAGACCTCGACCATCTTCACGCGCCCCTGCGTCACTTCGGGCGAGATCCGATCGCGCACCATGCCCACGTCGGCGCCGTCGAACGCCGCGCCCGCCAGCACACCCGCCGGCGATTCGTTCGGCGTCGGCCGTCACGCGTACCTGGCGATCGCGGTAGTAGTCGCTCGCAATCAGATCGGCGGCAGTCAGCACTTCCTCGACCGGCGCGTTGAACCAGCGATCGACGCTGTTGCGAATCAGCTCGCTGCCCACGAGCAGGACGAGCACGGCGGGAATGAGCGTCATGCCGAGCAGCACCGCCACGAGCTTGCCGCGGAAGCGCGCGAACGGCAGCGCGCGGCGCCGCTCGATGATGAGCTTGATGACGTTGCGCGCGAGGACGAACGTGAGGCCGAGGAGGATCGTGAGGTCGGCCGCCCACAACCCGTAGAGGACGAATTCGGTGAGAAAGTCGGGAGAGAGTCCGGCCGATCGATTCGCCAGCGCGACAATCCCCGCCAGCGCGGCCAGCAGGACGATCATGCCTGCCAGGATGAGCCGCGGATTGTCGCGCAACGACCGGCGCGGCGGCACCATGGTCAGCCCTGTCTCATTCCTTGGCGTTCAGCAAATCCTTCAACTCGGTCATGAACTCGCCGATGTCGCGGAAGTGCCTGTAGACGGACGCGAAACGGACGTACGCGACCTTGTCGAGCTTCTTCAGCTCCTGCATGACGAACGCGCCGATCTCGTGGGTGCTGATTTCCTTCTCCGATCGCTCCTGCAGCGTGGTTTCCACGCGGTCGGCAACCGCCTCGAGCGACGCGACGCTGACCGGGCGCTTTTCGCACGCCTTCAGGAGTCCCGCGACGAGCTTCTGGCGCTCGAAGCGCTCGCGGCTGCCGTCCTTCTTCACCACCATGTACGGGATCTCGTCGATCCGTTCGTAGCTGGTAAAGCGCTTGGCGCACCCGAGACATTCGCGCCGGCGGCGAATAACCTCGCCCTCGCGGCTTTCGCGCGAGTCGACGACCTTATCGCCGAGATGAGCACAATACGGACACTTCATTCATCAGTACCAAACACAACAGGAGATCAAGAGATCAGGCGTCTTTTGCCTTTTCAAGAAGATTTCTCCTAATCTCCTGATCTCTTGTTCAAGGTTTGCCTTCGGCGGCGACGTGCGCGAGATTGCGCATCCCGCCGAACCCGAGGCCGGCCTGAATCACGAACACGAACCCGAGCGCGATCGTCGGCAGCAGCGACACCGCGTGCAGCACCAGCGCCGCGCCCACCGCGCGATCGTTGGGCACGCCGTAAAACGATGTCAGCCCTATCTGCATGGCTGCCTCGAAGCCCCCCACGCCGCCGGGCGTCGGCACCGACACGCCGACGATCAGCAGCGCGATGAGGAGAAACGAACCCGTAAACGGAAGGTTGATGCCAAACGCTGTCGTCACGCACCAGATACCCCAGCCGATCGACACCCAGAGCGGAAGCGATAACGCCACCGCAAGCAACAGCCTTCTTGGCGTGCGCACGACCGCAAGCCCCTCGGAAAACTTCAACAGCACGGCGGCGAGCTTGTGCGTGAGCTTCCCCGGCAGCAGGTGCTCCAGCTTGTACGCCCAGCGCCCCGCCGCCGCCGGATCGCGCGCCGCCACGAACATCGCACCGAGTACCGCAAACGCGCCGGCGCCGACGACGATGCCGCCGACCTCGACCAGCCAGTACAGACGGCGATCTGCGCGGTCCATGCCCGAATCGAACACCAGGACGTAGGACGCCAGCAGAAACACGCACGTCACCGCATCGAGCACCCTCTCGATGATGATCGTCGCGAAGGTGGCGGTCGCGCTCAGCCCTTCCTGGCGCGCGAGCAGAAACGGGCGAATCACCTCGCCGGCCCGCGCCGGCAGCACGGCGCTGGCGGCAAAGCCGATCGTCGTCGTGCGAAACGCCGGACCGAAGCGCGCGTGGCCGATCGGCGCCAGAAGGGTACTGCCACCGAAGCGCGCGCAGCACCATCGTCAGCACCGTGATGGCCGCCGAGAGCGCAAGCAGCCACGCGTTCGCCTGCCGAATCTCCGCCCAGACGATGTCGAGATGCGCGCCGCGAAGGAAAATGGCGAGCAGGCCGACCGAGAGCGCGACAATGACGACCGTGCGAAGCGATTTGCGCATGAGTCCCAGGGGAGAGCGGCGCGTCTACTATAAGGGGGGTTGCAGGGAATGCCAAGAACGCATTAGTTGTGGTTGCGGCCTGTCGACGTCCCCGATAAGATGAGCGCTTTTCGCCATTTGCCGAGGATTACTATTGGCTGCGTCGTCGCTCATCCTTGAAACCGCCTTTAACGGTCTCACACGCCATAACCAGGGCAAAGTTCGCGACATCTACGCGTTCCCGGAGGACCCGAGCGTTCTCCTGATCGTCGCGACCGATCGCATTTCTGCGTTCGATTACGTCCTGGGCTCCGGCATTCCGGACAAGGGAAAGGTTCTGACGCAACTCTCGGCGTTCTGGTTCGGCGAAACGAGCGACATCGTCGCCGAATCACATGCGCTCGACCCGCGTGGACGAGTATCCGGCGACCACACGGCCCTATGCCGAGGATCTGCACGGGCGGTCGATGCTCGTCAGGAAGACCGAGCCCTTTCCGATTGAGTGCGTCGCGCGCGGCTATCTTTCCGGTTCAGGGTGGAAGGAATACCAGCAGAGCGGCTCGGTCTGCGGCATCAGGCTGCCGGCCGGACTGCGCGAATCGGACCGGCTGCCCGAGCCGATTTTTACGCCGGCCACCAAAGCCACCACGGGACACGACGTCAACATCAGCGAAGACGAAGCCGGACGGATCGTCGGACGCGAGGCGATCGAAAAGCTGCGCAATATGACGCTGCGTCTGTACTCGCGCGGCGCCGCGCACGCCGAGCACAGGGGCATCATCGTCGCCGACACGAAATTCGAGTTCGGGCGGCTCGTCGACGGCCCGAACGCCGGCGAGATCATCCTCATCGACGAAGTGCTGACGCCCGATTCCTCGCGCTTCTGGCCGCGCGACATCTTCATGCCCGGCGGCCCGCAGCCCAGCTTCGACAAACAGTTCGTGCGCGACTATCTGGAGTCGATCCGCTGGAACAAGCAGCCGCCGGTTCCGAGCCTGCCCGACGACGTCATCAAGAACACCAGCGAGAAGTACATCCAGGCGTTCCAGCTCCTGACCGGCCTGGACCTCGAATGATGACGGACCGCGACGGATGAACGAAAAACTCGAACGGCTGATTGACGAAATGGTCGAGAGGGGGGTGCGCTTTCCCGAGGCGTCCCGCGAATTCGAGCGCCGGTTCATCGCCAAGGTGCTGGCCGAGTCGGACGGCAACCTGTCGAAGGCCGCCGATGCGCTCGGCGTGCACCGGAACACCCTGAGCCGGAAGATCGCCGAGCTGAGGATCAAGCGCCGCCCGTGAACGCCTTCCCGTTTTCATTCGCCACGCCGCACGTCGGCGTGACCGCGGCATGGATAGCCCGTAGCGCAAATCCGAAACTCGGGGCCGACGCCCTTGAGGCCCGGCGACCACAGGACACTACTTCGCCAGTCATCCTCGCGTGCCCTCACCAGCCCTTAGCAGTCGCCCCTTGACAGCGCCAAAAGAGATTGACTAAATTAGCACTCTTGTAAGGCGAGTGCTAAACGCCGCCTATGCCCCGGACCTCGGCCGAGGGGGACTGGCGCGGCGCGCCGCCAAAGGTTGTCCTGAACGCCAAGGAAAACACGTTATTCACTCAATCAGCTGGAGCGACCTATGAACGCTAGACCGCTACACGACCGCATCCTCGTTCAGCGCATCGAGGAAGGGGAACAGAAAGTCGGCGGGATCATCATCCCGGATTCCGCCAAGGAAAAACCGCAGCAGGGCAAAGTCGTCGCCGTCGGCAACGGCAAGGTCAAGGACGACGGCGGCCGCATCGCCCTGGACGTCAAAGCCGGGGATCTCATTCTGTTCGGCAAGTACTCGGGACAGGAGATCAAGCTCGACGGCGAGGAATACCTCATCATGCGCGAGGACGAAGTCCTGGCCGTGATCGACTCGGGCAGCGGCAAGAAGAAGTAGCGCAGAGCTTCAGCCTGCCACTGCGGCAGAAAGGTAGCGCAGGGCGTTGGCCCTGCCTCAGCTTTACTAATCAGGAGCACACGATGGCAAAACAGATTATTTACGGCGAAGAGTCGCGACAGGCGATTCTTCGCGGCGTCAACCAGCTGGCCGACGCCGTCAAGGTGACGCTCGGGCCGAAGGGCCGCAACGTCGTTCTCGACAAGAAATTCGGCTCGCCCACCATCACCAAGGACGGCGTGACCGTCGCCAAAGAGATCGAACTCAAGGATCCGCTGGCGAACATGGGCGCGCAGATGGTGCGCGAAGTGGCGAGCAAGACCTCGGACGTCGCCGGCGACGGCACGACCACCGCAACGGTGCTCGCGCAGGCGATCTACCGCGAAGGCGTCAAGAACGTCGTCTCGGGCGCCAACCCGATGGACATCAAGCGCGGCATCGATCGCGCGGTCGAGAAGGTCATCGAAGGGCTGAAAGCCCAGTCCAAGCCGGTGACCGGCAAGATGATCGCCCAGGTCGGCACCATCTCGGCGAACAGCGATGCCGAGATCGGCAAGTTCATCGCCGACGCGATGGAAAAGGTCGGCAAAGACGGCGTCATCACGGTTGAAGAAGCGAAGACGCTCGAGACCTCGCTCGACGTCGTCGAAGGCATGCAGTTCGATCGCGGCTATCTGTCGCCGTACTTCGTCACCGATCCGGAGCGCATGGAAGTGGTGCTCGAGAATCCGGTCATCCTGATCCACGAGAAGAAGATCAGCTCGATGAAGGATCTGCTCCCCGTGCTCGAGCAGGTCGCGCGCATGGGCCGTCCTCTTCTGATCATCGCTGAAGACGTCGAAGGCGAAGCGCTCGCCACGCTCGTCGTCAACAAGCTGCGTGGCACGCTCCAGGCCGCGGCCGTCAAGGCGCCCGGCTTCGGCGATCGCCGCAAGGCCATGCTCGAAGACATCGCGACGCTCAGCGGCGGACGCGCCATCACCGAAGACCTCGGCATCAAGCTCGAGAACATCAAGATGGAAGACCTCGGCAAGGCCAAGAAGGTCACCATCGACAAGGACAACACGACGATCGTCGAAGGCGCCGGCAACTCGAAGGACATCGAGGGACGCGTCAAGCAGATCCGCACGCAGATCGAGGAGACGACCTCGGACTACGACCGCGAGAAGCTGCAGGAGCGCCTCGCGAAGCTCGTCGGCGGCGTCGCCGTCATCAAGGTCGGTGCGGCCACCGAGACCGAGATGAAGGAAAAGAAGGCGCGCGTCGAAGACGCGATGCACGCCACCAAGGCGGCCGTCGAAGAAGGCATCGTGCCCGGCGGCGGCGTCGCGCTCATCCGCGCCGGCAAGGCGCCTCGAGGGCATGAAGCTCGAGGGCGATCAGCAGATCGGCGTCAACATCATCCGCCGCGCCATCGAGGAACCGCTCCGCTGGATCGCGACCAACGCCGGCAAAGAAGGGCTCGATCATCGTCGCGCAGGTGAAGGACGCCACCGGCTCGACCGGCTACAACGCGCAGGACGACAAGATCGAAGACCTGATTGCGGCCGGCGTCATCGACCCGACCAAGGTCGTTCGCTCGGCGCTGCAGAACGCCTCGTCCATTGCCTCGCTGCTCCTCACGACCGAAGCGCTCGTGTCGGAGATTCCTGAGGAGAAGAAGGAAGCGGCGATGCCCGGCGGCCACGGCGGCGGCATGGGCGGCATGTACTGAATCGCCGCAAACTAGAATCTAGAATCTAAAAACTGAGAATCTAGAGTGAAGAAAAGGCCCGGGAGGAGAGATCCTCTCGGGCCTTTCGTTTTTGCGAACCTTACGAACCCGATGGACACTACGAACTTCAGAACTGTTCACGAACCTACCGTAAGGTGAACGCGATCGCGATCGTGACGAGCACCGCCACCGGCTGACCTTGCTTCGTGCCGGGCGCGAAGCGCCACTGGCGCGCGGCTTTGATGGCTTCCTGATCGAGCCCGAACGACGAATCCAGCGATCGCACCACGCGGATATTGCCCACCTGGCCGTCGGGGCCGACGATGCACTCGAGAAGCACCTCGCCCTGGATCTTCGCGCGCATCGCCTGCGCGGTGTACTGCGGCTTCACTTCCTTCAGCAGCCGCGGTGTTTCGACGCCATTGCCGGGACGATACGCGCCGCCGCCGGTGCCACCGCCCCATCCATCGCCGAGACCAGAGCCTCGCCCCGATCCGATACCCGTGCCAACGCCCGTTCCGGCGCCGCCGCCGCGGCCGAGTCCCAGCGAATCCGACGTCGGAATCCCTTCCATCGCTCCCGCCTGAGCGAGATCGGCCGATGCCAGCGTCTGCGCGGGGATCGTCAGGTTCTGAAGCGGATCTTCCGGCGGCTTCTCCTTGGGCTGTTCCATTTCCGGCTTTTTCACCGCCGGCACGGTGATCTTCTCCTCGCCCTTGAGCTCGACCTTCTTGACGGGCTCGGCCTTCTGATTCCCGCCGCCGCCGCCACCGCCGCCCGGTCCCGGCACGTCGAGCCAGACGATCTGATCGCTCAGCTTTTCGGGCGTCTGCGCCGGACGCAGGCGCCACGAAGGGATGCATCGCGAGGTAGACCGCGAGCCCGAAAAAGGCGAAGTGGATCCCCAGGGACACGCCCAGCGCACCCGTGGAACGCTTGCGCGATTCCTCGAACAGAAATCGAACTTCCGGAGGTGCGTCGGGACGAAAATCGCTCATCTTAGGGAAAGGACGAGGCCTACAAATCTATTTTGCGCCTTGAACCCCGATGGCGCAAGTTGCAAAACGCGAACCAGCTGCGAACACTGCGGTTCTCGGTTCGCTTCAATGTTACGACGTTCGAATGGCGCCCGCGGCTTTCACGCAACTGCGCGAATCTTGAAACAAGACTGGCGCCCCCGAAACTTCGGACCGTCCCGAACCCAGAACCCAGCACCCAGAACCTGGAACCGCCGGTTCTAAACCCGTCCCGTCCAGGCGCCAATCGCGGCGTTGCCGCCACCGTAAGAGTGCAGAACCGCCAACGCGTCGGCAGCCCTCGGCTCGCTGTGAATGCCCACCATGACGCCTCCGCGGCCCGTCAGCACGTGAAAAATCCGGCCATCGTGCGCCTGAAACCCCACGCGCCGCATGGTGCCGGCGATCCCGGTTTTCGTCAGGCCTTGATCGTCGCCCTGCAGCGCCGCGACGAGCGGGCCGCGCGCCATCGCCGGGCCGATGTCGTGGATCTCCAGCGGCTGCGCCGCGCCGAGCGTGCGCTCGATAAAGCTCGACACCTCGGGGGACGCCTTTGCAAGAATCGACAACGACTCGACGGCAATCCCCTGCTGTCCGGAGCGCGTCGACGCCTTTTTCCGCCGACGCAATATCCTGAAAGACCCCGACGGTAAACCGGCCCGTTTCGACTTCGACTGACATTCAGCCTCGCATTCTCAAATTGCTAATCTGACAATCTGCCAATCCGCCGAATGCCCGTACGTCATGCCCCATTGCGTCTGAATGACCTTCCCGATGCTCTGTCCCGACATCGCGGCTTCGACGGCGCGGGCGTCCACCGATCGCGCGTGCGCGCCGAGAAGAATCGCGTCGCCCCTCTCGATCTGCGCGCGCCATCGCTCCGCCTCCGATTCAGACAGCCCGGCCTTGACGAGCGTGGCTTTCAGGTCGCCGGCCACGTCCCCGGCCATGTGTCCTGCCACTTCACCGAGCTCCGCGGCCAAGCGGCCCCGCTGCCACGACCGCGCCCGTTCCCGGAAGCCCGATCGCAATCGCGGCCAGTACATATCCACTCAGTTCTCCGAAGCGGGACGCGGTGAGCGAATCCTCCAGCTCGGAGCCGGGGCTTGCATCGATTTGGCTCGCGATCGCCCCCTCGGCCATATGATCGCGCGCGACGACCGACAAGTCGGCGGGACCGAGTCCCAGCGCGTGAAGGGCGCGCGCCGCCTCGGCTGCCCCGCTGACATTCTGAAAGAGCGCCATGACCAGACTGTGTGACATCGCTGATTTAATCTATATCAGCTGACGGCTGAGAGCTAATGTGACGATCGCCATCATCGGCGCGGGCCCGGCGGGAGCGATGGCCGCGCTCCGCCTGGCACGCGCGGGTGCGCCGGCCACGCTGTTCGATCCAAGCCATCCGCGCGAAAAGCCCTGCGGCGGAGGACTCACGGGGCGCGCCCTCGCGCTCGTCGCCGATGCCGTCGATATCCGCTCGCTGCCGTCGGTCGTCGTACGGTCCGCCACCATCGAACCTCCCGCGCCCGCGCGCGACGGCGCCGTTCACGCGGCCGATGTGCCGTTGACCGGTGGCGACGGGGGCGCCGCGCTCGTCATCGTGAGCCGCATGGTGTTCGATCGCGCGCTCGTCGACGCCGCGCTCGCCGCCGGCGCGCGGCTCATCACGGAAAAAGTCGTCGATGTCGTGCCGGCGCGGTTCGCGTTTCATCGTCAAGACCGATCGCGGCGAACACGTGGTCGATCGCATCATCGGCGCGGACGGCCCGAACAGCATCGTGCGGAAGAAACTTGCCCGGCCGTTCTCCCGGGGCCAGCTGTCGGTGGCCGCCGGCTACTTCGTACGGGGCGCCACTTCGTCGGCGATCGTCATCAAGTCGATGCGCGAACAGCCTGGCTACCTCTGGTCGTTTCCACGCCCCGATCATCTTGCGGTCGGCATCTGCGCGCCGGCCGCCGCATCGCGTCTCCTCGGCTCTTCTGCGCACGCAGTCGCATCACTGGATCCGGCAGCACGGGCTCGACCGCGGCGCCACGCTCACGCCGTATGCGTGGCCCATCCCCAGTGTCGGCGACCGCGACGCGATGCACATGGCGGTGGAAGGCCCTGGATGGATGCTGGTGGGCGATGCCGCGGGGCTGGTCGATCCGCTGACGCGCGAAGGTATTTACTACGCGCTCCTGTCTGCGCAGTGGGCGGCCGACGCCCTCGCCACCGCCTCGTCGGAGCGCGCGGCCAGCCTCTACGCCTCGCGGGTCGATCACGAAATCAGGCCCGAGATCGCGCGCGCCGCCCGCCTGAGCGGCCCGTTCTTCAGCCCCGCCTTCTCGTCGCTCCTGGTTCGCGCCCTGCAGGAAAGCGGCGCCATTCGGGAGGTCTTCGTCGATCTGGTCACCGGCGTGCAACCCTACCGCGGGCTGCGCCGGCGCCTGCTGGCAACCCGCGAATGGGCGCTCGCCGCACGCGCAATTCGGCTGCTCCTGGCCCCTCGGTTTGGCAGTACCAATGAACAGCGTCGGTTAATCCAAGGAGTCAGACATGGGCCGTATTGGTCTGCCGGAGCTCTTCATCATCCTGTTCATCGTCGTGCTGATTTTCGGTGCGAACCGTCTGCCTCAACTCGCAACCGGCATCGGCAAGTCGATCCGCAACTTCAAGGACGGGATGAAAGAGGGCGAGAACGACAAGAACGCCTAGCGCCGCCCGCGCTTAGACTTCAGGCGCTCGCGGCGGCCAGGCCGCCCGCTGCGGCGCTTCGGCTGCCGGCGCTGTTCATGCTTGGGCCGTGCCTTGCTTCGACGAGGCCCGCGCCGTTTTTCATCGCTCCTCACCGTCTCCAGGATTTCCACAAGCCCTAAGTCAATCTGCCGCCGCTCCATGTCGACGCGGACCACCTGCACGTCCACGCGATCGCCGAGCTGATACACCTTGTGCGTGTTCTCCCCGCGCAGTGAGTGGCTTCTTTTCGAGAAAGCGATAGTAGTCGTCCGCCATGCTCGAGACGTGCACGAGCCCTTCGACGTAGTGCTCGACGAGCTGGACGAAGAGTCCGAACGCCGCCACGCCGGTGATGTACCCCTCGAACTCGTCGCCGACCTTGTCGGCCATGAAGCGCACCTTCTTCCACTGCACGAGCTCGCGCTCGGCGTCGTCCGCACGCCGCTCCATCTCCGATGAATGGCGCGCGACCTCGGGCAGGTCGGCTTCCAGTTCCTCGACCCGTTCCGCGTCGACGCCCTTGTGCCGAAGCTCCCGCAGCATCCGATGGACGACGAGATCGGGATAGCGGCGGATGGGTGACGTGAAATGGGTGTACGAGTCGGCCGCGAGGCCGAAGTGGCCCAGGTTCCGCTCGGCGTACCTCGCCTTCTGCATCGTGCGCAGCATGAGAAACGCAATCGGGCGCTCCTCGGGCTTGCCGTCCAGCTTCTCGAGCAGCCGCTGAAAGTGCCTCGGGCGCACCGCGCCGGGCGGCGCGGCGAGCGAATAGCCGAAGCCCGAGATGAACTCTTCGAACTCCTCGACCTTCAACACGTCCGGCTGCTCGTGGATGCGATAGAGGCAGGGCATGCCGCGCCCTTCGACGAACGACGCGACGGTCTCGTTCGCCAGGAGCATGAATTCCTCGATCAGCTTGTGGGCGATATTGCGTTCGGCTTCGACGATCGACGCCACGCGGCCGGCCTTGTCGATGATGACTTCGGCTTCGGGCAGGTCGAAGTCGATCGATCCGCGCCGCTTCCGCCGTCCGTTCAGCACGTGGAACAGTTCGGCCATCAGCCGGAATTTCGGAACCAGGTCGCGGTACTGCTGCATCAGTTCCGGCGGCCTGGTCGTCAGAATCGCGTTCACGTCGGTGTAGGTCATCCGCGCGGCGGTGTTGATGACGCCGTCATGGAACTCGGAGCGCACGACCGAGCCGGTGGCATCGATCTCCATCAGGCACGACTGGACGAGCCGATCGACCCGCGGGTTCAGGCTGCAGATGCCCGTGGCCAGCTCCGACGGAAACATGTGAACGGCGCGCTCCGGGAAATACACCGACGTCGCACGCTCGTAGCCTTCCAGATCGAGCGCGCTGCCTTCGGTCACATAGTGGGCGACGTCGGCGATGTGGACGCCCAGCCAGTAGTGGCCGTTCGGCAGCATCTCGAGGCTGATCGCGTCGTCGAAATCGCGCGCGTGCTCGCCGTCGATGGTGACCGTCACGGTCGGACGGAAATCCGTGCGCCCGACGATGTCGTCGGGGCCGACCGGCGCGAACCTGAGAGCCTCTTCGATGGCGGCCTCGCCGTGCGCGTCGGGAATGCCGTACTTGCGGATGATGATCTGCGTGTCGACGCCCTGCTCGTCGATATCGCCGAGCACCTCGACGACCTTCCCGACCGGGCCGCGCGCGGCGGTGGGCCACGTCGTGATCTGCACGAGCACCATCTCGCCGCGCTCGGCCGCGCCCGACTGCCCGGACGGCACGTGCACGTCGCTCGAAATCCGTCGATCGAAGGGCTGCACGAAGCCGAGGCCCGAGTCGTCGATGTCGAAACGGCCGACGATCGTCGTGTTCCCGCGCGCGAGCACGCGGATGATGCGTCCATCGACGCGGTCGTCGCCCGTCCGGCGCTCGATGCGCGCGAGCACGCGATCGCCGTGCATCGCCTCCTTGATGTTCATGGCGGCGATGTAGACGTCGGGTGCCTCGCCACCCGCCTTGTCGGGCACGACAAAGCCGTAGCCGGCCGCGTGCATCTGCAGGCGGCCCACGACGAGATCCATTTTGTCCGGCAGCCCCACGCGGCCGCCCTTGGTCTCCACGAGCTCGCCCGCCGATGTCAGCGCCTTGACGAGGCGTAGAAACGTCGCGCGTTCTTCCCGGGGAATTTTCAGAATTCGAAGCAACTCCCTGGGAGTTGCGGGGTGTGTGACTTTCTCACGTAGCAATTTGACGATTTGTTCTCTGGATAGCATTTCAGTCTTCAGTTTCAGTTTCTTCAGTTTTCAGTTGTTGTCAGTAAAACACAGTGCGGGCTGGCTTGTATCGGTGGGCTGACGGCAGCCGGGAGCCCGAAGCCGTTCAGCGGAAAAGGACGACCTGGAGGTCGCCGACGTTGGTCGTCGACGGTCCGGTGATGATGAGGTCGTCGAGACGCTGGAAAAACGCGTAGGCGTTGTTGTCGGCGAGATACGCCTCCGCGTCGAGCGATTGTTGACCGGCACGGTGGAGGGTGGTGCGATCCACATAGGCGCCGGCCGCGTCCGTCGGACCGTCGATCCCGTCGGTGCCTATGCTTGCGAGCGCGATGTCGCTCGAGTCGGCGGCGAGCGCCTTGACGACCGACAAGGCGAGCTCCTGATTGCGTCCCCCCCTGCCCGTGCCGACGACTTTGACGGTGGTCTCGCCGCTCGCGATGACAGCCATCGGGCGCGTTCCGGCCAGCGCATGCGACCGTGCGCGGTCCAGCACGATCGGCCCCATGGTGCGGGCGTCCCCGACGATCGGCTCCTCGCTCAGCACGACCTCGTAGCCGAGCTGCCGCGCCGCCTCCGCGGCGCCTTTCATCGCGTCGAATCGCCCGCCGATGACGCGCGTGAGCGATCGCGTCAACCCGCGATCGCCGGCCTTGGGCGTCTCGGCGATCTTCCCCTCGAGTCCGGCCCGGAGGTAATCCTTCGCCGGCTGCGTGAGCTGACGTTCGACCCCGAACCGCTCGATGTAGCTCCAGGCATCGCGGTATGTCGACGGATCCGGCACGGTCGGACCCGACCCGATGACGCTCAGGTCGTCGCCGACGACGTCCGAAATCGCGAGGCACACCGTCGCGGCTGGCGCGGCCGCCGCCAGGCGCCCGCCCTTTACCGCCGACAGGTGTTTGCGGATCGTGTTGAGCGCGGTAATGTCGGCGCCGCCCTTGAGCAGCGCGTTCACGGCCGTGCGCTTGTCCTCGAGCGTCAGGTCGCCGGCGGGGACCGCCATCAACGCCGACGCGCCACCGGACAGCAGCACCGACCAGGACTTCGCCCGGATCGCTCTGACGGGCCACCTCCAGCGCACGCCGCCCCGCCGCGACGCTGCGCTCGTCGGGCAGCGGATGGCTCGAGGGGATCCATTCGAGCATCGGCGGCAGCGTGATCGGCAGATGCGTCCCGATGACGATGCCGTCGCGGATGCGATCGCCGGCGATGCGCGCAAACGTGTCCGCCATGAACGGCGCCGCCTTGCCGACCGCGATGACGCGCAGCGTCTTCCCCTGCAGCCGCGAGGCAATGCTGATGAGACGGACGGCGCGATCGATCAGGTGGTGCGGTGACGCAGCTTCGATCGCCGCGCGTGCAATGGTCAGGACGTGTTGGCGAAAATCGGACAGGGCGAAAATCTCAGTGAACGTTCTTGGGATCGCTCCAGCCCGACAGTCCCGTCACGACGTTGAACTTCCGAAGCAGACTGCTGACCAGTCGGTCGGCGTCTTTCTTCGTTGAGAGCTGTTCGAGTTGGGAAATGATGCGGGTGAGGGCGGCTTCGACCGATGTGATGGCGCTGACTGAATAATACTCGCGCTGTTCTTCGAGACAGCGTCGATGTTTCAGGAACTCCTCCCGATAGAACTCGGTGAGGTTGGTCCCGGGTCTTGCCTTCGGTTGCGCCATTGAGGGATGGATCCAGTCTACGAAGCGGCCGGAGAACTGTCAACGAGTTTCATGAGCGCGCCGAAGCGCGGCATGTGGGCTCGACGCGCGAAGGCGGACACTCACTCGGCGACTTCGCGCGTGCCGGTCGCGGCGATGAATCCACCGAGCGATCCGACCGCCATCCCTGCGAGAAGAAGTCCCGCGGCGGCGGGAAGCGACAGAAACACCAGCGATCCCGGATCGATGGCGGCCTCGACGAGGGCCTCGGCCCGGCTCCGGACCACAAAAAATGTGATCCACAGCACGACCAGCGCCACGATCGCGCCGATTCCCCCCTGAATCAGTCCTTCGACCACGAACGGCCCGCGAATGTACGCGATCGGCGCTCCGACCAGTTGCATGATGTGAATCTCTTCGCGTCTGGCCACCAGGGCGAACCGCACGACGCTGGCCACCGTGAGGGCCGCGGCAAACACCAGCAGCGCGGCCAGCGTAAATCCGCCCGTTCGAACCGCGCCGGCCGCACGCATCAACCGCTCGATCCACTGCCGGTCGTAGCGCACATCGGCGACGCCCGGCAAGCCGGCCGCGCTCCGTGCGAGAGATTCGATGTCGGACGGGCTCGCCTCCGGGCGCAAACGAATCTCGAAGGACGCCGGCAGCGGGTTGGCCGGCAAGTCCCCCGCGGCGTCCGCGAGCGTGGGGAAATTCTGTCTGAAGCGGCGAAGCGCTTCCTCTTTCGAGACCGGCTCTGCCGCACCCACGACCGTGCTCTCGCCGCAGCGCCTTCTCGACCGCGCTTCGCTGTTCTGCGGTGACCGTGTCTGCGAGGTAGACCGAGAATTCCGCGGCGTTCTGCCAGCGCGCGAACAGGCGCTCCAGGTTGCTGGTCAGAATCAGGAACGCGCCCAGCACGATAAACGCGACCGCAATCGTCGCGGTCGCGATGGCGGCCGTCTTCAGGCCGCGCATGAGGCTCGCCAGCGCCTCGTCGAAGAAATACTTAAGCGCCCGCATTGCTTCCAGACGCCGTCGTCGCGCGCTCGTCGGCGTCGATGAGCCGGCCGTGATCGATCGCGATCGCGCGGCGGCCGACACGGTGGATCAAATCGCGATCGTGGGTCGCGATGAGGACGGTGGTCCCGCGCGCGTTGACCTCGCGGAACAGGTTCATGATGTCGAGCGACAGGTCGGGATCGAGGTTGCCGGTCGGCTCGTCGGCGAGGATGAGCATGGGATCGTTCACCAGCGCGCGGGCGATCGCGATGCGCTGCTGTTCGCCGCCCGACAGCTCCTGCGGGTACGCGTTCATCCGGTGCTGGAGCCCGACCCATTTCAGGTACTTGAAACGTCTTGCGCTGCTGGGTCGAGACGGGCGCCCCGAGCACACGCGGCACGATCGACACGTTCTCGAGCACGGTCTTGCGCGGAATCAGCTTGAAGTCCTGGAACACGAATCCCACACTGCGCCGGTACGCCTGCACCTGGCCGGGCGTCAGCTTGGCGAGATTGCGCCCGGCGACGGTGACCGCGCCGTCGCTCGGCAGGCTTTCGCGCAGCAGCAGGCGGAGGAACGTCGACTTGCCCGCGCCGCTGGGACCGGTGAGGAACACGAACTCACCCTTCTCGACGCGGATCGAGAGGTCGCGCAGCGCGTACACGCCACGGCTGTAAAGTTTTGAAAGATGATGGGTTTCTATCAAGAGCCGCTGTGAATATTCTACCGGTCGAGCTCCCGGCGCAATAGCTCATTCACGAGCTTCGGGTTCGCCTTGCCCCCCGTTTTCTTCATCACCTGGCCGACGAGGAACCCGAACGTGCCGGTCTTGCCGTTGCGAATCTGTGCAACGGCGTCCTGATTCGCCACGAGGACCTCGCGCACGCTCGACAGGATCGCCTCCTCATCGCCAATTTGTGCCAGCCCGTCGGCGGCCACGATGTCGTCGGCGCTGCGCCCCGTGTCGTACATCTTCTCGAACACCGTCTTGCCGATCGACGCGCTGATGGTCGACCGGTCGACCAGCCCGATCAATCCCGCCAGCGCCGCGGCCGACACGCGCTGCCGATCGAAACGCTCGCCCAGATCGTTGAGCTTCCTGGCGACTTCACCGGACACCCAGTTGAACGCCGCGCGCGGGTGGCCCGACGCTCTGGCGGTTTCCTCGAAGAGCGCGATCGAGCTCGGTGTTCTCGAGCGCCGTCACTTCCTGCTCGGACAACGCATACTCGGCCATCACGCGCTGGCGCCGCGCGTCGGGCAGCTCGATGATCGAGCCGCGAATCGCGTCGATGCGCTCGCGCGACAGGAGGACCGGCGGGAGATCGGGTTCGGGAAAGTAGCGATAGTCGTGGGCGTCTTCCTTGGTGCGCATGGAGAACGTTTCGCGCGCGTTCGCGTCCCACAGCCGCGTCTCCTGCACGACGGTGCCGCCGTGTTCGAGCACGCCGATCTGGCGGTCGATCTCGTACTCGAGCGCTTTTTCGAGGTAGCGGAAGGAATTGATGTTCTTCACTTCGGTTTTCGTACCGAGCGTTCTCGACGCCTGCCGGCCGCACCGACACGTTGGCATCGCAGCGCAGGCTCCCCTCTTCCATGTTGCCGTCGTTCACGCCGATCGCGATGAGAATCTCGCGCAGTCTCCGGAACGCGTTGGCCGCGTCGGCGGCCGAGCGCAGATCGGGCTCGGTCACGATTTCGATGAGCGGTGTGCCGCTGCGATTGAAATCGAGATAGGTCTTGCGGTCCGAGTCGGCGAAGCCTTCGTGCAGCGACTTGCCGGCGTCTTCTTCCATGTGGACGCGGGTGATGCGCACGCGCCTGCCCGCGCCGCCGGCCGTGAACTCGAGCACCCCCGCCGTCGCCAGCGGCAGTTCATATTGCGAGATCTGATAGCCCTTGGGCAGGTCGGGATAGAAGTAGTTCTTGCGCGCGAAAATCGACTGTTCCTGAACGGTACAGTTGAGCGCCAGCGCGGCCTTGGCGGCGAATTCGACCGCCCGGCGGTTCAGGACCGGCAGCGCGCCGGGAAACCCCAGGCAGACCGGGCAGACGCTGGTATTGGGGGCGTGGCCAAACCGGGTGCTGCACCCGCAGAAAATCTTGGTATTTGTGAGCAGGCGGGCATGGATTTCGAGGCCAATTACCGGTTCAAATCCCACGAGTGGTGATGCTATCATCTTTGTGCCAGGTTTCCTGGCCCCCATTCCCTGTAACCGTCTGTAAATGAAAGGCCAGCACAGTCGTATCCATGAGTAGGCACGATCAGATGGCAGCCGGCGGTTCCGCCCTTCCAGCTCCCGCAGAGGGACCCCGCGGCGAGAATACGCTCGCCACGCCGGGCGCGGCTCGTCCCGCCGATCTCGAATCGACGCTGGCCGGACAGGTTCAGGACTTCCTCGCCGCGGGCAACGACCACGCGGCGCGCGAGGTGTTTACCCAAATCGTCACCCGACAGCAGCGCCGGGCGTCGCGCATCGCCTGGCACTATCTGCGCGACGTAGCCGAGGCCGACGAGGCCGTGCAGGACGCCTTCGTCAAGGCGTACACCCACATCGCCTCGTTCCAGCGGCATCTGTCGTTCGAAGTCTGGTTCACGCGAATCCTGATCAACGGCTGTCTCGATCGGCAGAAGGCGCGGGCGCGCCGTTCGCGCTGGATGCTGCCGGTTGGCGACGCCGGACGTCGCGATCAGGACGCCATCGAGCGCGCCACGCGGCCGACCGATCGCACGCCCGAGGCCGAGCTCATGGCGCGCGAATGGCGCGATTCGCTCAATTGCCGCCGTGCAGAAGCTGCCCGAGCGCCAGCGCCTCGTCTTCATGCTCTGTCACTACAACGATCATTCGACGCGCGACGTCGCCGAGATGACCGGATTGAACGAATCGACTGTGAGGGTTCACTTGTTCCGCGCTATCCGGAAGCTCCGCACGGCCATGGAAGGACAGCGTCATGCGATTTGAAGACCGCATCGCTCCCATCAAGGGGTCGCATCTGTCTGACGACCAGCTGATGGAAACCTACGTGCTCGCCAGCGAGAACCGGCACATCAGTGCCTGCCGCCAGTGCGCCGCGAGGCTCGACGAGCTGGTGCGCACGCTGCACGACATGCACGAAGCCGCCGTACGCGAGGCCGACACCGCGTTCGACTCGGACCGGCTGCACGACCAGCGCGACCGCATCATGCGGCGCATCGAGCGGCACGATCATCCTGCCGAGGTCGTCGCGTTTCCGCACCGCACGGTCACGCACCCTGCCGTGCATCGTCTGCTGGGTCCGGCGCGGCGCTGGGTCGCGGGCGCGGCCGCGGCCGGGCTGGCGGCCGGCATGTTCCTCGGCTTTGCCATGGATCGGCGCATGCACTATGCGGCCCTCAATCAGGCCATCCAGCAGTCGGCGGTGACGCGCGCGGCCGCCTGGCAGATCGCCGACGCTCGTGACGAGCAGTTGCTCAACGAAGTGGACGAGGCCCTGGTCGGCTCGCGCGTTCGCGAGATGCGGCCGGACCTGGGCGCCATCGACCTCATGACGACCCCAATCGAGATCGCCGAAGTGAGCTACCTTCGTTGACGAGCGAGCGGCGCGGGGCCACCGAGCCCCGCGACAAAACCATGACCTCCTCGCTCGTGTTTCGAAAGGGCCTCGACCTGAAAGACATGGTCGCGGCCGAGCTGAATCAGAACTACCACAGCGATCTCGTCGAGCAGATCAAAGCGGAAAACTTTCAGTTTCGCGAGGGGCGGCTCACCGTTCATCTCGCGCGCGAATTCGGATTCTGTTACGGCGTGGACCGCGCGGTCGACTACGCGTACCAGACGCGCGAGCGCTTTCCCGATCGCCGCGTCTTCCTGACCGGCGAGATCATCCACAACCCGCATGTGAACGATCGGCTGCGCAGCAAGGGCATCCAGTTCCTGACCGACGCGGTCGGAACGCGAGCCTCTTGGTCCGCATGACGTCGTGGTTCTGCCCGCCTTCGGCGTCACCACCGCGGAAATGCAGCGGTTTTCCTCTATCGGCTGCGTCATGGTCGATACGACCTGCGGGTCGGTGCTGAACGTGTGGAAGAACGTGAAGCGATACTCGCAGGAGGGCCTCACGTCGGTTATTCACGGGAAGGTCTGGCACGAGGAGACGCAGGCGACCGCGTCGCACGCGCTCGACTGCGCGGGCGGTCACTTTCTGGTCGTGCTGGACCTGAACGAGACCGCCGAGGTGTGCCGCTATATCCGGGAGGGCGGCGATCGGAACGCCTTCCTCGAGCGATTTCGCGATGCCGTTTCGCCGGGGTTCGACCCCGACCGCGACCTGGCGCATATCGGCCTGGCCAACCAGACGACCATGCTCATGTCCGAGTCGCTCCAGGTTCAGGAACTTCTCCGGCAGGCCATCGTGGACCGCTACGGGCCCGACGAGGCCGCGGCTCGATTCCGCGCGTTTGACACCATCTGCAGCGCGACGCAGGACCGCCAGGACGCCGTCGTGGCGCTCTTACGGGAACAGGCCGATCGACCTCATGCTGGTCATCGGCGGCTACAACAGCAGCAACACCTGCAATCTCGCGCGAATTTGTGCCGAAAAGGTGCCCACGTTCCACATTGCCGACCCCGAATGCCTGCAGTCGGCGACGACCATCCGCTACAGGCCAGCCGGTGGGAAAATCGAGGTGGAGGCCACTGGATGGCTCCCCCCTCTGGGAAACGTGTCGGTTGGGCTAACATCTGGGGCTTCGACTCCAGACAATCTTGTAGGAACGGCGGTCAGGCGGCTCGGTGCGCTCTGCAACTCGTAAACACCCTGTATACCGGCGTCGTATTTAGGGTTAGTAACCGGCAGAGGTAACTTCAAATGCGTACAATTCTGACCCTCGCGATCATCGGCGCTCTGGCTGTGCCGGCGGGCCTGGCTGGCGGGCTCGAGGCTCGCGAACAGGACAAGTCGTCGAGCGCCCACTCCAGCGCGCGTCCCCCTTCGAACTGGTGGAAGACGCAGAAATACATGCAGGAGCTGAAGCTCACGGCCGAGCAGTCGTCGCAAATCGAGCAGATCGTGCAGACCTCGATGACCAGGCTCAGGGCCGACAAGGACGACCTCGACCGCGTGCAGGGCGATTTCCGGATGCTCATGGAGCAGCCGCAGGCGTCGCAGCGCGAGCTGTTGAAAGCCGCCGAGCGTCTCGAGATGGCGCGCTTCCTCATCAGCAAGGAACGGACGCAGATGCTCGTGCGGATTCACAGCGTGTTGACGCCAGACCAGCGAAAGGGCCTCGACACCATCGCGAAGCGGCACGAGGCGGAACGCAACCGCCAGAGCCAGAACCAGGGCCACAAGTAGCTTTCAGACCTGTTCAGACAAACAACCAAGTGTCCGGCGCATGCCGGGCCCGATTAATGGAGCGTGGGAATGTTGGGAAGAAAGTTCGTCGCGTCGGCGTCGTTGCTGTTGCTCGTCTCGGGGACCGTTCACGGCCAGACCAAGGCCGCCGACACGGCGCGGACCGATGACCTGGTGAAGCAGGCCGTCGAACGGTACGCCGCCGGGCTCGACGCGGCCCGTGCACGCGCCGCGCAGCAGCCGCCCGACGCCGCGTCGGTGCCGTTGACGCTCGAAGAGGCCGTGCCGGCGCGCCGTCGACAACAACCTCGAGATTGCGGTCGAGCGGCTGAACCCGCAGACCTTCGATTTCACCCTCGCGTCGTTCCGCGCGAACTACAAGCCGACCGCGACCTCCACGTTCGGACGCCGCGACAACGTGCGGCCGCCGACGAACCTGCTGAACCCCGGCAGTCCGAACGTGTCGACGATGACCTACAACGCGGGCATCACGAAGAACCTGCAATGGGGCGGCGGCAGCCATGACGCTCGGCTTCAACAACTCGAAGGTCGTGTCGCCAACCGACCAGCTGGCCTCGTTCGATCCGCAGGACAACAGCTCGTACCTGATGAGCTATGCGCAGCCGCTGCTGCGCGGATTCAAGATCGACCAGACACGGCAGCAGATTGCGACGACCGAAATCAACCACAGCAACGCCGAGCTGAACCTGAAGGCGCGCACGACCAATACGCTCGCCCTGGTCGCTCCTCGTACTGGGATTACGTCTTCACGATTCAGGCGGTCGCGGTCGCCAGGGAATCGCTCTCGCTCGCGTCGAAGCTGCTCTCCGACAACAAGATTCGCGTGGAAGTCGGCACGATGGCGCCGATGGACGTCGTCCAGGCCGAGGCGGAAGAAGCCACCCGCCTGCAGGCGCTGACGACGGCGACCGCGACGATGCGGACGGCGGAACTGGCGCTGAAGCGTCTCATCGTGAGCGGCACGAACGATCCGCTCTGGGCGCAGCACATCGAACCGACCGACCGTCCGGACTACCAGCCCACCGCGATCGACGTCGAAGGCGCGGTGCGGACGGCGCTGCAGCAACGCACCGATCTGCATGATCGCGCGGAACAACTTCGAGAGCAACAACGTGCTGTTGAAGTACCAGAGCAACTCCGCGCTGCCCGACGTCGACGCGCTCGTCACCTACGGCGCGTCCGGCCTCGGCGGCACGCAGTACAACTTCACGGGCGGCGGCCTCGATCGCGTGCGCCAGGGCATCGCCGTGCAGGGCGGCTACAACGACGCGCTCGGCACGCTGCTCGGCCGCGACTACCCCAACTGGCAGTTCGCCCTGAACGTCAGCTATCCGATCGGCGGCAACAACTTCGAGGCACAGGCCGCGCGCACGAAACTGCTCATGCAGCAGAACCAGGCGCAGATTCGCGCCGCCGAGCTCAGCATCGCCACCGAGGTGACCAACGCCGCGCTGCAGGTCACCAACAGCATGGAGGCGCTGGCCGCGTCGCAGAAAGCGCGCGAGCTGTCGCAGCGCCGTCTCGACGCCGAGATGAGCCGCTTCGACGTCGGCATGTCGAACAACTACCAGGTCGTGCAGATGCAGCGCGACCTGCGCGAGGCGCAGAATTCCGAACTGCGCGCGCTCTTGAACTATCGGAAGGCGCTCGTCGAGTTCGACCGCGCGCAGCAGGCGGGCGCGCGCTAGAGAGGTCCGCGTTTCTCATATGCGCAAATACGGCATCATCCTGCTGCTCCTGGTCGTCACCGGCGGGGCGGCAGTCTATTACTTCTCGGGCGACCGCGCCGCAAGCGCGGCCGCGCAGGCCGAGGTGCAGCGCGAGGCACGCGCGCAGCGCGGCGGCGGTGGCGGCGGTGGCGGCGGCTTTGGCGGGGGCGGGATGGGTGGCGGCGGATTCGGCCGCGGTCCACGTCCGCCCATGACCGTCGAGCTCGCGCCGGTCACGCGCAGGCTGATGACCGACACCATCATGGTCGTCGGCAACCTCGTCGGCGACGCCACGGTCGACGCGGTGCCGCGCGGACAGGGCCGTCTCGAAGCGGTGTACGTGAAGCTTGGCGATTCGGTGCGCCGCGGACAGGCGATTGCCAAGATCGAAGATCGCGAGATCGTCGAGCAGATCAACCAGGCGGAAGCGACCTACAGCGTGTCGGAGGCGACGATCCGGCAGCGGCAGGCCGACTTGAAGCTGGCGCAGAACAACATGGAGCGCTCGAAGAGCCTCTACGAACGCGACCTGCTGCCCCGCCAGACGTTCGACGATACCGACGCGCGCTACCAGGCGGCGATGGCGCAGCTCGAGCTCGCGCAGGCGCAGATGGCGCAGGCGCGCGCGCGCCTCGACGAGCTGAAGATCAACCTCGCGAACACGATCATCACCGCCCCGGTCGACGGGTTCATCGGCAAGCGCACGCTCGATCCGGGCGCCAGCGTCGGCGTGAACACGTCGTTCATGTCCGTGGTCGACATCCGCACGGTGCGCCTGGTCATCAACGTCGTCGAAAAGGAATTGCGAAGAATTCACCAGGGCATCGACGCCGACGTCCAGGTCGACGCGTATCCCGACGAGCATTTCAAGGGGCGCGTCGCGCGGCTGGCGCCGATTCTCGATCCGGCGACGCGGACGGCGCAGGTGGAAATCGAGATTCCGAATCCCGGCTACCGCCTGAAGCCGGGATGTACGCGCGCGTGTTGTTCACGGTCGAGAAGCACGACAACGCCCTCGTGGTGCCCACGGCCGCGGTGGTCGACATCCAGGGAAAAATGGGCGTCTGGGTGCCGGGCGAAGGCGATCAGCCGTCGTTCCAACCCGTGACGATTGGCATCGAGCAGCAGGAATTTACCGAGCTCACGGCTGGTGTGACCGAAGGCCAGAAGATCATTTCAACAGGCGCGGCCGGCCTCCGTGCCGGCGATCGCATCGTGCTGGCCGGACAGCGCGCCGGCGGCGGCGGTCGTGCCGGCGGCGCGGCGGCCGTCGCGGCGGCGGGGCGTCGTGGCGATGGTGCAGGCGCGGCCGACGGCGTGCAACGCGCAACCAGGGTCAGCAGCCCGGAAATCAGGCTGAGCGGCACTGCAGGGCAAGTTATTCGGTGGCACAGCCCTTCAGGGCTGTCCGACGTTGGAGCGAGCAATGAGTATTCCGCGCATCGCAATCGCCCGGCCCGTCACGATGTTCATGATCAGCGCGATCATCATCCTGCTGGGCGGCATCTCGGTCACACGCCTGCCGGTCGATCTGCTGCCCGACGTGACGTATCCGACGGTCAGCGTCATCGTGCGGTATCCGGGCGTCGGATCCGCAGGAGATTGAGCAGCTCATCACGCGGCCGATCGAGCAGACGGTCAGCGCGGTCGCGGGGCTCGAACATCTGAATTCCTCGTCCAACGAGGGCTCGAGCCGTGTCTCGCTCTCGTTCGCCTGGGGCACCGACCTCAGCGAAGCGATGGACGACATGCGCATGCGGCTCGACCGCGTGCGCGGACGCCTGCCGATCGACGCCGAGCCGATGCAGATCTTCCGGCAGGACTCGAACGCGATGCCGATCATGAGCCTCGGCATCGAAGGCAACTACGACCGCGTCACGCTGCGCGAGATGGCCGAGAACCAGCTCGGCCCGCGGCTCGAGCGCGTGGAAGGCGTCGCGGCCGTGACGACCATGGGCGGCCTCGCGCCGCCAGATTCACGTCCAGTTGTCGAAGGAAAAGATCGCCTCGCTCGACCTGCCGGTCGAGCGCGTCACGGCGTTGCTTCGCTCGGAAAACCAGAACACGCCGCTCGGCGAAGTCAACCAGGGCGAGCGGACGTACCTCCTGCGCAGCCAGGGCGCAGTTCCAGAGCCTCGACGAAATCCGCAATCTCGTGCTGATGACGCGCGGCGGCGTGCCCATCTACATTCGCGACGTCGCCGAGGTCGTCGACACCACCGAAGACATTCGATCGATCCTGCGCATTAACGGCCTTCCCGGCGTGCGTCTCTCAGTGCAGAAGCAGTCGGGCACGAACACCGTGCAGGTGGCAGACGGCATCCGGGCGGAGATCGAGCGCATCAACAGAGAGATGCCCAACATCAAGCTCGAACGTCCTCGAAGACAGCTCGGTCTACATCAAGCGATCGATCAATTCCGTGCAGGAGCACGCGTTGCTCGGCGCCGGGCTCGTGACGCTCATCATCTTCCTGCTTCCTCCGAAGCTTCCGCTCGACGTTCATCGTCTGCACGTCGATTCCGATTTCAGTGATCGGCACCTTCGCGCTGCTCTATTTCGCCGGCTACACGCTGAACATCATGACGTTCGGCGGCCTCGCGCTTGGCATCGGCATGGTCGTCGATGCGGCGATCGTCGTGCTCGAGAACGCGTACCGCCACATGGAACACGGGAAGGATCGCGTCACCGCCGCCGTCGAAGGCAGCGAGGAAGTCTGGGGCGCCATCGTCGCGTCGATCCTGACGCACATCGCGGTGTTCGTGCCGCTGCTCTTCCTGACGGGCATCTCGAGCATTCTGTTCAAGCAGCTCTCGGTCGTCGTCATCTTCTCGCTGCTCATGTCGCTGCTCGTGGCGGTGACGCTCGTGCCCGTGCTGTGCGCGCACCTGCTCAAGCTGCCGCCGCCCGAGGCAGAGCGGACAGGCCTCGGCGGCCGCCTGTTCACGGCGAGCGAGCACCTCCTCGAGGGCATGGACGACGGGTACCGCCGGTTCCTCCACCTGGCGCTCGCGCATCGGCCCATCGTCATCGCGATCGGCGTCGCATCGGTCGTCGCGGCGGTCGTGCTGTTCCCGCTGCTCAATACCGAGCTGGCGCCGCAGACCGATGAAGGCGTCGTTTCGGTGTCGGCAGAGCTCGCATCCGGCACGCGCATCGAGCGCACGGATGCGATCATGGCGCGCCTCGAGGAAATGACGCGCCAGCTCGTCCCCGAGGCGGAGACCTTCATCGCCAGCGCCGGCGTCGGTGGCGGCGGTGGTGGTGGCGGCGGGATGGGTGGCGGCGGCACGAGCCGCGGCTTCATCCAGATGTTCCTCGTGCCGAAGGACAAGCGCACCCGCTCGAGCGATCAGATTGCGTTCGACCTGCGCCGGCAGCTGTCCGGCATCCCGGGCGTCATCGTCCGCGCCAATGCCAGCGGCGGCAACAACCAGATCAACCGCCTGATGTCGGGCGGCCAGGGCAACGACAGCCGCATGGCAATCGAGATCCGCGGCGAAGATCTCGAGGCCGGGCGCCGCATCGCCCTGGAGGTGCAGGATCTGCTGCAGAGCATCCCTGGAATCGCCGACCCGCGGCTTGCCCGCGACGAGGCGCGGCCTGAGCTCGCGGTTCAGATTGACCGTCCGAAGGCGGCGCTCTTCGGCATGAACACCACGACCGTCGCCAACACGATTCGTACGAACGTGGCCGGCACGATTGCGGCGCAGTTCCGCCAGGGTGGCTATGAATATCCGATCATCGTCCGTCTGAGGCAGGAAGATCGCGAGCTGGTGTCGGACGTCAACGACGTGATGGTCAATACCGCCAGCGGCGTGTCGCTGCCCGTCAGAAACGTGATGGTGATTCAGTCGCAGCTCGGACCGAGCCAGATTGAGCGCAAGAACCAGGAGCGTCTCGTGATGGTGAGCGCCGAGCCCGAAATCCCGCTCAGCCAGGCGGTCGCGGCGGTGCAGCAGCGCCTGCCGGAAATCAGCCGGCCGCAGGATTTCTCGATTGGGTTCGGCGCCGAGGTCGAGCAGCAGGCGAAGACGTTCAACGAGTTGCGCCTCGTGCTGATTCTCGCGCTCATCCTCGTCTACGCGGTCATGGCATCGCAGTACGAATCGCTGCGCGATCCGTTCATCATCATGTTCTCCGTGCCGACGGCGGCCATCGGCGTCGTGCTGGCGCTCTACCTGACGAACACGTCCTTCAACCTGCAGGCCTATCTCGGGCGTCATCATGCTCGGCGGGATCGTCGTCAGCAACGGCATCCTCCTCGTCGATTACACCAACATCCTGCGCCGGCGCGACGGCATGGAGCTGCGCGAGGCCGTCGAAGTGGCGGGGCGGACGCGGCTGCGGCCCATCCTGATGACGGCGCTGGCGACCATGCTCGGCCTCGTGCCGATGGCGCTTGGAATCGGCGAAGGCAGCGAGCTGCAGGTGCCGCTGGCGCGCGTGGTCATCGGCGGCCTGCTGACGTCGACGTTCATCACGCTGGTGATCGTCCCGACGGTCTATACGCTGTTCGAAGAAGGATTGCCCGGCCTGCGAAGGAAGCGGCCGCAGGAGCAGACCGCCGCGCACTAACGGCCTCCCGCGTCACACAAGTTTCACAAGGGCGCGTCGAACGGTATCGGCGCGCCCTGCGTCAAAATAACTGATGCGAAGACTCACGCTGGTCACCGTCGTTCTCGCCATTCTGGCCGGCGGCGGCTACGCCTACTACCAACACACGCACAAGCCTGTCGCGCCGACGATCAATTTCGCCCGTGTGACGCGCGGCGATCTCGCCGAAACAGTCGGCGCTACGGGTGCGCTCCAGGCCGTGACGACCGTACAGGTGGGCACGCAGGTCTCGGGCACCATCCTGCAACTGAACGCCGACTTCAATTCGCTGGTTCGCAAGGGCCAGGTTCTGGCGCGACTCGACCCTTCCCTCTTTCAAACGCAGATCGAGCAGGCCCGCGCCAACCTGATTCGCGCCGAAGCCGACCTCGAGCGCCTGCGGGTGTCGCTGGACGATGCGCACACGAAGCTGAATCGGGCCCGCGAGCTGTCTGCGAAGAAGCTCATCGCGCAGACCGAGCTCGAAGCCGCTGAAATCGCTGTGCGTTCGGCCGAGGCGCAGCTGCGATCGCAGCAGGCCGGGGTTACGCAATCGCAGGCATCCCTGCAGCAGAACCAGGTGAACCTGCAGCACACGGTCATCGAGTCGCCGATCGACGGTCTCGTCATCTCGCGCAACGTCGACGTCGGACAGACAGTGGCGGCAAGCATGTCGGCGCCCACGCTCTTCGTGCTCGCCGCGGACCTGACGAAGATGCAGGTCCTCGCCAGCCTCGACGAATCCGACGTCGGACGCATCCGTCCGGGGCAGCTCGTGCGGTTCCGCGTCGACGCCTTCCCGAACGAAGAATTCCGCGGAGCGCGTCACGCAGGTGAGGCTCCAGCCGACCACGATTCAGAACGTCGTGACCTATCAGACCGTCATCGACGTGCCGAATCCGCAGTTGAAGCTGAAGCCTGGCATGACCGCGAACGTCAACATCGAGATCGCGCGCCGCGAAAACGTGCTGCGCATCCCGAACACCGCGCTCCGGTTCCGTCCGACGACCGAGATTTTCACGGCGCTCGGCCAGACGCCGCCGCCGACGGGCGGAGGTGGCCGCGGCCGCGGAGCCGGCGAAGGACCGGACACGCGAAACGCCATGCCTGGTCAGCAGCCCGCCGCACAGCAACCACCGGTGGCGCAGCAGAAACCTCGCGAGCGCGAGCAGCCCGCAGCGCGCGGGCGCGCCACGGAGCCGCGTGCCACCAGCAAAGGCGCGCCGGCGACGCAGCGTCCGGCAGACGCGAATGCGTCCGCGCCTCCGACGCGAGGGACCGGCGACCGCGTCGACGCAGAGCCAGGCTCGGGGGGTGGCACAGGGCGCGGTGGCGGCGGCCGGCGCGGCCGCGGGAACTTCCAGGAGCGCATGGCGACCATGACACCCGAGGAGCGCGAGCAGTTCATGGAACGCATGCGCGCGCGCGGCGTCGAGTTGCCGACCGATGGTCAAACCGCGCGCTCCACAGCGCGGCCGCGGCCAGGGTCCGCGGACGGCAGCGCGCGCGGCCGCCGATCCTCCAGCGTCTCAGGGCGGCGCCACAACGTTCGACGCGCTCTTCGGACCGCTTCCGCCAGACCGAAAGCTTTGGCCAGGTCTGGCTGAACGTCGATGCCAAGCTGCAGCGCGTGCGCCTGAGGCTGGGCGTCACCGACGGCCAGCAGACGGAGCTCATCCAGGCCATGGATGGCCGCATCGAAGAGGGAACGGAGGTCGTCACGAACGTCATCACCGGCGCCGTTCGTCAGGCCGTCACGCCGCCGGGCGGCAATGCCTTCCCCGGCATGGGAGGAGGCCGTGGCGGTGGATTCGGCGGGGGCGGCCGCGGCCGGGGCGGCGACTGAGGGCAGTAATGCCGGTCATCTCGGTCCGCGATCTCACGAGAACCTACGAGGTCGGCGAAGTGAAGGTGCACGCGCTGCGCGGCGTCTCACTCGACATCGAGAAGGGGGAATTCGTCGCCGCGACAGGACCGTCGGGATCGGGCAAGTCGACGTTGATGCACATTCTCGGCTGTCTCGATCATCCGACGAGCGGCCAGTACATCCTCGACGGGCGCGACGTGGCCAAGCTGAGCCGGAACGAGCTGGCGGAGGTCCGCAATCGCAAAATCGGGTTCGTGTTCCAGGGATTCAACCTGCTCGCACGCACGTCGGCGCTCGATAACGTCGAGCTTCCCCTGCTCTACATGAACCAGACGCTCAGGGCCGCCGATCGCCGCGCACGCGCCATGGGGGCGCTGAAGGCCGTTGGGTTAGCCGAGCGGGCGCATCATCATCCCAATCAGCTGTCGGGCGGCCAGCAGCAGCGTGTCGCGATCGCCCGCGCGCTGATCAATCAGCCGTCTCTCCTGCTCGCCGACGAGCCGACGGGAAATCTCGACTCGCGGACGAGCGTCGAGGTGATGGGCATCTTCCAGCGGCTGAATGCCGAGCAGGGGATCACCGTGCTCCTGATTACGCACGAGCGCGACATCGCGGAGTACGCCACGCGCGTCGTCAGCTTCCGCGACGGCCGGATCGTCGGAAATGTGCCGGTGACGAACAGACGGAACGCGGAAACAGAGCTGGCCTCGATGCCAGCCATAGCCTGATGCAGCAATGCCAGATTCTCGATCGACAATTTGCAATCAATTTGGCAATTGCCATCGGCAATCGCCATTGCATGAGGTGCCCATGTCTCCCGTCATGACCACCCGTATCGCGTTCAAGGCGCTCGGGCGCAACAAGATGCGCACGGCCCTGACCATGCTCGGCATGATCATCGGCGTCTCGGCCGTGATTACGCTCGTCGCGCTCGGCAACGGCGCCCAGGAGCGCATCGAGGAGCAGATTCGATCGGGCGGCACGAACCTCGTCACCGTCATGGCCGGCAACTTCACCATGGGCGGCGTGCGCGGCGGCGTGGGCGCGGCCTCCAGCCTGAAGATCGAGGATGTCGACGCCATCAAGAAGGAAGTTCCGAATATCCAGTACATCGCCCCCGGCGTGAACACCCGCGCGCAGGTGATTGCGGGCAATCAGAACTGGTCGACGCGCCTGGAAGGCACCGACGTCGACTTCCCGCTCATGCGTGAGTGGAACGTGAAACACGGCATGTTCTTCAGCCCGCAGGACGTGAGCAGCGCGGCGAAAGTCGCGGTGCTGGGTAAGACCGTCAGCGATCAGCTCTTCGGGCCCGAAGTCGATCCGACCGGACAGATGATCCGCGTGCGGAATCAGCCCTTCAAGGTCATCGGTGTCATGGACACCAAGGGCCAGGCGGCCATGGGCAACGACCAGGACGACACGATCTTCGCGCCGTACACCACCGTCCAGAAGCGCCTGCAGGGGCAGCAGAACATCCAGAACATCACGATCTCGGCGGCGAGCGCCGATGCGGTCCCTGCCGTGGCCGACGCGGTCGCGATGCTCATGAGAACCCAGCACAAGCTCATCGCCGGCGACCCCGACGATTTCACCGTGCGGACGCAGGAAGAGATCGCCGACATCCGGACGGCGTTCATCGAGACGTTCACGAACCTGCTGGCAGGCATCGCGGCGGTGTCGCTGCTGGTCGGCGGCATCGGCATCATGAACATCATGCTGGTGTCGGTGACCGAACGGACGCGCGAGATCGGCATCCGCATGGCCATCGGCGCCAAGGGGCGCGACGTGCTGCTGCAGTTCCTCGTCGAGGCCATCGTGGTCTCCATGATCGGCGGAGGCACGGGCATCGCGCTGGGCTTCGGGTTTGCGGAGCTGGCGACGCGCATCTGGGACTACCCGACGCAGGTGTCGATGGATGCCATCGCGATGGCCTTCGGCTTCTCCGCCATCATCGGCATCTTCTTCGGCTTCTACCCCGCCCGGAAAGCCGCCGCGCTCGATCCGATCGTCGCGCTCCGGTACGAGTAAGAAGACAGGAGATCAGGAGACTAGGAGATTTTCTTGGAAGAATGCTCCTCGCCGATGCCCAAGGAAACAGCAAAACAAGAGGCCAGGAGATTAGGAGAATTCTTTGAAAAGAATTCTCCTAGCCCTCTTAATCTCCTAATCTCTTGTTAAGTTTTTAGGCGCAGCTCGGCGACCGACTTCCCCGTGACCGGGTCGACCATCTCCGGCGCGATTTCGGCGAGCGGGCCCAGCACGAACTCGCGCTCGCGAAAGTGCGGGTGCGGAACCCGCAGACCGTCCTCGTTGATGATTTCGTTTCCGTAGAGCACGAGATCGAGATCGAGCGTTCTGGGCGCCATCGGGTAGGGCCGCATCCGGCCCCGCTCTTCTTCGATCTCCAGCAGGCGGTCCATCAAATCGCGCGGCGGCAGCCGCGTAAATCCCGACACGGCCGCGTTCAGATAAGGACCGTGCTCGGGTCCGACGCCCGACGGATCCGTTTCCACGAAGGTTGAAACCTTCATGTCGTCGAGATCGATCTTCAGCGCCTCGACGGCGTATTCGAGATGCGCGCGTCGATCGCCGAGATTGCTGCCGAGGGCGATGGCCACCGCGAATGACCGGAGCATCGGGTGCCGAGCCCCTTCCGTCTAGTTTTGCGGGCGGGCGGCCATCACGTGGCCGCGCAGAATCTTGCCATCCGAGTGGCGGCCCGAGCAGGTCGGTCCGGCCTTCGGCGGCCTGTTGCAGCACACGAAGGTGCTCGTTCATCTCTCCCAGAATCAGCTCGAGCATCTTCCGATTACGCGCGTGGGTCACCTGGCGGACGCGGGGCATCCATCGATCGATGAAGGCCTGCTGGCTGCGGACGTCGGATTCCATCAGCGATCGGCCGCCGTCGCCGGCGCTGTTCCCCGGCTCGCTCTGGGCCGGCGTCTCGACAGGTGTTCCGCCGAGCGCCTCGATCGCGTCGGCCAGCCACCTGAGATGCACGTCCTGGCGGCCCAGCACCTGCTGGTAGCCGTTGTTGGCATCGTAGGCCTCGACCGATCGCGCATACGACAGCCGCGCGTTGAACAGCTCGAGCGTCTCCCGGTGGAACTCCTGAAGCAGTGCCTGCAGCTCGGCGGGGGTCACGAATTCTGTTTGGCCTTGCAGGTGATGCACACCCGCGTCCAGGGGATGGCGTTGAGGCGCGCCTCGGCAATGGGCTCGCCGCAGTCGCGGCACACGCCGTAGGTCCCTTTTTGAATGCGCTCGAGCGCTTCTTCGATGGCCTGGAGAATCTTCGCGTCGGTCTGCTTCAGCTTCAGCTGGATGTGGACCTCGTTGTTGCCCGTGGCCTGATCGGCCAGATCACCCTGGCGGGTGTTGGTGTCGAGGGTGACCGTGAGCGGATCGCGTCCACCACCGGTGAGGATGTCCCCCCGTTTCCGCAGCAGCATCTCTTTGAACGCGTTTACGTCCATCGCAATCCAATATTGTAGCTATTCGGCCCGCAGTGCCGCAAGCGGCTTGCGCGTCAGCACGTCGGCGCTCGCCACCACGCCAATCACCATAATCAGCAACGAAGTCACGATGGTGCTCGCCGCGTTTTCGTGAAGGGCCGGCCGCCATGGAATGTCGAGCGCGAACCGGCTGATGCCCCATACCAGCGCCAGCGCGCCGAACGACCCGACAGCACCGGCCAGCGTCCCGAGCAGGCCGTACTCGACCATCAGCATGGCCGCAATCGAGCGCGAGCTGGCGCCAAGCGTTTTGAAGATCGCCGCCTCGTAGACACGCTGGAACTTCGTCACCGCCACCGCACCCACGAGGATGAGCGCACCGGTGAGCATGACAAGGCTGCCCACCACGTCGATGGCCACTGTCACGACACCGAACACTTTCCGGATGGTCTCGAGCACTTCGCGCAGGTCGATCACCGAGACGTTCGGGAACCTGACGACCAGATCGTGCGTCAGCCGCGCGCGCCGGGCCGGGTCGGGCATGTTGGCGCGCACCGGCGCGATGTACCAATGCGGTGCGCTTTCGAACGTTCCGGCGCCGAACACGAACATGAACCCGCCCCTTCGCCCGTCGCGCCAGTCCACTCTACGGATGCCGCTGACCCGCGCGAACATCGGCCGCCCGAGCACGTCGAAGCGCATCACGTCGCCCACTGAAATGCCGAAGCGTTCGACGATGCCCTCTTCGATCGACACTTCCGGGAGCTTGTCCTGGGATCGGCCTTCGGGACTCGCGAGCGGATCGGGCCCCACTGACGGTCTCGGAAATCGCCCCGTCATGAGCGTCTCGTTCGCTTCGAGACCGCCGCGATAGGTGATCGTGTACTCCCGCGACAGCATGCCGCGACCCTGCAGGTCCTCGACGTCCTCGAGGTTGACGCCGCGTCCCGTCACACGCGCGCGCAACACCGGAATCAACGTCGATTGGGCGCCGGCGGGCAGATGCTCGGCGAGAAACGCCTTCATGTCGTCCACTTGATCCTGCTGGATGTCCACGAGAAACAGATCCGGAGTGGTGTCGCCGACCTGCACCGCGAACTGGCTGAGCAGATTCACCTGCAGCCCGCGCACGCCCATGATGAAGAACGTGCCGAGTCCAACGGCCAGCAGGATGACGCGCGTCTGATTGCCGGGCCTGCCCAGATGCAGCACCGCCTGCCGCAACGGAAACCACCGCGATCGCGCGAGCGGCAGCGTCGCGCGCGTCAGGACCCAGCCGAGGCCGTGCAGCACGAGCGTCAGGCCCACGAACCCGAGACAGACGCTCAGGCCGATGCGCAGCGACGCCGCCTGCCACGATGCCAGCGCGACCAGCGCCCCCGCGACGACGACCGTCGCGCCTATCTGGAACCAGTCGGCGCGCCGCCCGGTCGTCTCCTGACGCAGCAGCAGCGATGGCTTCACCTGCCGCACTTCGAGCAGCGGGACCATTGCGAACAACAACGACACGAGAACGCCAACACCAACCCCCTGCACGACCGCCGACCACGACAAGCCGTAAGTCACGGTCAGCGTGCCAATCTGGTTGAGCGTATCGGGAATGGCCGCGACGGCCGCGGCGGCAAACGCCACGCCGGCAAGGCTTCCCGCCAGGCCCAGGCCAAGCGCCTGCACGAGATACACGGACAGAATCTGCCGGCTGGTGCCGCCGACGCACTTCATCACCGCAATGCTTTTGATCTTCTGACGCACGAACACGCGCGTCACACTGGACACCGCGATGCCGCCGAGCACGACGATCACCAGGCCCACCAGGCTCAGGTAGTTCTCGGCGCGCAGGAAATCTTCGCCAATCTGTTCCTGGCGATCGCGGTACGAGCGTACGCGGACGAACTGCGGCCGAAGCTCGGTCTGCAAATCGCGCGTCAGCGTGTCGATCCGATCGTCGGGCACGCGCAGCAGCATCTGCCGGACGACGCGGCTGCCTATCGTCAGCAGCCCCGTACCGGCCAGATCCTCGTAGTCGACCATCACGCGCGGACCGAGGCTGAACGCGCTGAGCGAGCGGCCGGGCTCCACGCCGATGACGCCGCGTATCGTGAAGCGCGACCGGCCGATGACGAGCTCGTCGCCGACCTTCAGTCCGAGCTGCGCCAGCAGTTCGGGCCGTGCCAGTGCTCCCCCGCCGCGAAGCATCGAATGGTCGTACAGGCCGGCCATCGGCCAGTGTGAATTGACCGTAGAACGGAAACCCTTGCTGGACCGCGCGCAGCTCGACGACCTTGCTGATGCCCGCGCGCTCGTCCACCGGCCTGGCCATCGTCGCCATCTCGATGGAATCGATCCTCGACGTTCCCGGTATCGCTGCCAGCCGGGCCGCAATCCGTTCGGGCGTCCCCTGCTGCCACGGACGATCGCTCGAGATCAGGATATCGGCGGCAATCAGCGTGCGTGCTTCGGTCGTGAGCACGAGCCGCACGCTCTGGACGACCGATCTGAGCGCGACGATCGCGCCGACCCCAATCGCGATGCAGACGAAGAAAAATATCAGCCGCTTCCAGGCCGATCGGGTCTCGCGCCACGCCGTGCGCAGGATGAATCGCATCTAGATCCCCACCCGCTCTGCAATCTTGCCGTCGCGCAGGAACACGCGGCCGTCGGCGACCGAGGCGATCTCCTGGTCGTGCGTCACGACAACGAGCGTCGCGCCCCGCTGCTTGTTGATCGCCAGGAGCAGCTCGATGACCTGGTGGCCCGTCCGGCTGTCGAGATTCCCGGTCGGTTCGTCCGCGAGCACGATAACCGGCTCGTTCGACAGCGCGCGCGCGATGGCCACGCGCTGCTGCTCGCCGCCCGAGAGCTGCGACGGGTAGTGATGACCGCGATCGTCGAGCCCGACCTCCACGAGCAGGTCGCGCGCCCGCCTGGCCGCGTCGCGCCGCCCGGCGATTTCCATGGGCACGAGAATGTTCTCGAGAGCCGTGAGGGAAGGGATCAGGTGGAACGACTGGAACACGAAGCCGATCTTCTCTCCACGAAGCCGCGCGAGCTGATCCTCGCCCAGCGTCGTGATGTCGGTCTCGTCGATGACAATCGCCCCGCTGGATGGTGCGTCGAGACCGGCGATGAGTCCCAGCAGCGTCGATTTGCCGCTCCCCGAAGGACCGACGATGGCGAGGCGCTGTCCCGAAGGCACCTTCAGATCGATCGGATGGAGAATCGTGAGCAGGTGATCGCCGCTCTTGACTGTCTTGGAAACGCCGCGCAGCTCGATCATTTCGCGATCATCGTCTTCACGTCCGGCCAGAGATGATCGGCGATGCGGGCGGCGCCGGCGCTGGTGGGATGGATGCCATCGGATTGGTTCAAATCGGGCACGCCTGCGACACCTTCCAGCAGGAACGGAACGAACGTGAGCCCGTTCTCCCGCGCGAGATCCTGAAACACCTGACGAAACGCGCGCGCGTATTGTTCCCCGTAGTTCGGCGGTGCTTCCATGCCGACGAGCAGCACGGGAATACCTCGCTGTTTGTGCGCGATGGATGATCGCCTGCAGATTGTCTTTCATCTGGCGCCGCGGGCAGGCCACGCAGCCCATCGTTCGCGCCCAGGGCCAGAATCAACAGGCGCACATCTCCCTCGAGCGCCCAGTTTGCGCGACGCAGGCCGTCGGCCGACGTATCGCCCGAGACCCCGGCGTTGATGACTTCCAGGCCGGAGCCCTGCTCTTTCAGCTTGCGCTGGAGGAGTGCCGGGTAGGCCTGCTCCTGCGGAAGGCCGAGCCCCGCGGTCAGGCTGTCACCCAGCGCCACGATGCGGGGCGCGGTTGGCCGCGCGGGCGCCGACGGCACCGGCGGTGCCGCGCCACCTCGGCCGGGGGCGGCTCCACGGTGTCGGCGCGGCCGCAGGCGATCGCCGCAAGCACAAGGAGGCAAAGGGGAACGCGAGCCAATCTCCCCTATTTTACCTGTCGTATACTCGCCGTCGGTGGTCACCATCGCCTTTCAGCCGGCGCTGGCCCGGGCGAAAGCGGCCCTGGAACGTGGCCGGCATGCCGACGCCATCGCCGTGCTCACCCAGGCGCTCAAGTCCTCGGGCCTCAAGCAGGAGGACCAGCTTGGCCTGCGATGCACGCTCGCCGAAGCCTGGCTGATGGGCGACGACGTGGCGCAGGCCGTGGCGATTCTCGGCAGGCCGCCCGATTCTCACCGCGAGGACCTCCCTCCGGCGCTCTTGTCGGCCATCTGGCGGCTTCACGGCCGCATCGCGTACGCCAAAGGCGATCAATCACGCGCCATCGCGCTGCTCGGCCGCGCGCTGCGGCATGCCGAACAGGCGCACGATTCCGAAGCCATCGGGCTCGCGCACTACGAGCTCGGCCACTGCTACAAGCAGGTTGGCGACCGCGCGATCGTCCGCGAGCACATCGCGAAAGCGGCGCCGGCCCTCCATGCCGCGGGCAACCGCCGCTACCTCGCGCTGCTCCATTCGCTTTCAGGTGTCGTGCTGGGGCAGGCCGGGCGCATGGACGAGGCGATGTCGGCGCTGCGGCAGGCCGAAAACCTCGCCGCCGTCGGTGCAGGCGCACGACGTGCTCGGCATCATCTTCAACAACCAGGCGAACGTCGCGCTGATTCAGCACCGTCACGACCAGGCGCTGTCGCTGTCCGAACAAGCCGCGGCGATCCTGCAGCAACAGGACGGCAAGGGACGCGGCCTCGCCATCGCGCTGGCCACGCTCGGCCAGATTCTCGTGAGGCTCGGCAAGCTCGAGCGCGCGAACCAGATTCTGCATCGCGCGCTCGAGGCTCGAGGCGAGACGCAATTCCACGAGATTACCGGAGCCGTCTTCGACTCGCTGGCGCAGGTTGCGCTGATGCGCGGCGACTACGAATCGGCCGACGATTACCTGCGCCAGGCGGGCGAAGCGTACGGCAGCTACGGCGGCCAGACCGACCTCTGGTACGAATGGTCGATTCGCGTGCTCGAAGCGAAGCTCGCCGCGCGCCGCGGGGCCACCGACCGAAGCGCTGCGGCTCGCCAGCGAGATCGCCGAGACAGGCGCCGCCGGCCGAGGCGATTCAGGCCGAGCTGATCGCGTGTGAAGCGCTCGTCGCCGCCGGCCGCGCGACCGGACGCCGAGGCGCGACTGGCCGACATCGCGTCGCGCATCGACGCGCGCATCATTCCGGGCGCGTGGGGCGAGTTTCTGCGGCTGCGCGGGGCAACGCACGGCGCGGCGGGCCGGCTCTCCGAGGCGTACCACGACATCGCCCAGAGTGCGAGCGTCTTCGAGCTGATTCGCGAAGAGTATCAGTGCGCGCTGAGCCATCTCGCACTCGGCAAGCTGGCGGGACGTGCCGGCGCGCGATCGCAGGCCGAACATCAGTTCGGCCTCGCCGCCATGCTGTTCGAATCGCTCGGCGCGGCGCGCGATCTCCTGGAAACCCAGAAGGCCGCGGCGAAGCTGCCGGCGGCAGAAACGACGGAATCCGTTGTCGGCTCGATCGACGACGATGACGCCATCGTGAGGCGCCTGGTCGACGCCGCGGCGTTTCCCGAGTTGCTGAGCCACGAAACAGCGGCCGCGGTTCGCGACACGCTCGACGCCGAATGCGCGGTCGTCTTCGTCGCCCCGGCGCAGGGCGACCTCAGGCTGATTGCCTGGACCGGAGGCGACGTCGATCGGGCCAGGACGATCGCGACGCGCGCGATGGGACGCACAGAGGGTACCGGCTGGGTCGTCTCCGAGCCCACGGGACGCGACAAAGACGGCCCGCGACACGTCGCGGTCCTTTCACCACGGCCGATCGCCGACGCACTTCGGCGCCGGCTTCGGATGATCGCGGCGATTGCCGCGCAGGGATTCGATCTCTGCACCGCGCGTCAACGGCCGGCGGCGCCGGCGGAGATCGTGCCACGAGCAACGCCTCGACCCGCTGCTGCCGGGCTTCCTGTGCGCCAGCCCGGCGATGATGCGCGTCGTCGAACAGATTCAGCGCCTGCAGGGCAACGAGCTGACCGTGCTGATCACCGGCGAAAGCGGCACGGGCAAGGAACTGGTCGCGCGCGCGATTCACGTGGGCTCGCTGCGGAGCTCGGCCGTCTTCCTTCCGTACAACTGCACGACGACTACGCGCGAGCTCGCCGACAGCCAGCTCTTCGGCCACCGGCGTGGAAGCTTTACCGGCGCCGTGAACGATCAGCTTGGACTCGTGAAGACCGCCGCGGGCGGGACGTTGTTCCTCGACGAAATCGGCGACCTCCCGATAGACGTGCAGCCGAAGCTGCTGCGCTTCCTCGAGCAGAGCGAGATCATGCCGCTTGGCGAAACGCGCCCGCAGCGCGTCGACGTGCGCGTGATTGCGGCGACCAACGCCGATCTCGAGCAGCGCGTGGCCGACGGAAAATTCCGGGAGGATCTTTACTACCGGCTGACGGTTATCCGCCTGATCATCCCGCCGCTTCGCGAGCGCCGCGAAGAGATTCCACACCTCACCAGCCTGTTCCTGCGCGAAGCGTCGGAACGCCTCGGGAAACCCGATGTGTTTCTGACACCAGAGACGCTCGAAATGCTCGCGCAGTACTGGTGGCCCGGCAACATCCGCCAGCTTCGAAACGAGATCCAGCGTCTGGTCGCGCTCAGCCGATCCGGGTCAGGGTATTGGACCTGAACACCTTTCGCCCGAGATTACGTCTACCGCGATCCGCCAGCAGCAGCTTGCGACCGATCCGCCGCAGCGTCACGCCGCGCGGCTGCCGGTGACATCGCTTGCCGATGCCGTGGACGGGCTCGAGCGCGAGATCATCGAAGCAACGCTTCACCAGAGCAGCGGGAATATTTCGGAAGCCGCTCGGTACGCTGGGCCTCACGCGGAGAGGTCTCTACCTCAAGCTTCGCCGGCTCGGCTTCGAGAGCGGTCCGCTTCGGGAATAAAGTGTCGTGATTTGATGCAGCGGAATTTTTTTGCGTTCTTCGTTGCGAACGCCATTGTGGCTAGCACAATTCCCTGCTACCTTCTTCGCTTGTCGCCGAAGCCGAAAAGATCCGAGAGAACACAAACCTGCCCTTCCTGCCCGAGCTGCGGTTCGTCACAAACCATCGCGGTGAAGGCGCGTAGCTGGGACCCGCCGTCGTGCTTGTGCTTGAAGTGTGAGCACGTATGGGAAATGCCGGCTCAGTCCAAGCCCAAATAGCGCTGCCGCGCAGGATACCAAGTAAGCAGTTGAAGCGACGCGTGGATACTTAGTATCCTGACCTCGCGGGTATGACACCACGCGTGTTCGCCTCATACCACAACTAACGTTATATACATCAACAGTTTAACGAGTTCATCCCACTTCGGCACAGGGTGGCTAATTGGTTGGCTTGTCGATTGATACACAGTCCGGGCATCACGGTTCCCTGGAGGATCAACTCAATGCAGGCACTGAGCATCGCGACCAAGACGCCAAGACCCTCGCCCCACAGAGCAGCGCGCCGTTCGCTGGTCCTGCCCGGTCGGGTAACGTGGAAAGATGCGCGGGGCACGACCCGGTTCGCATCGGTCGTGACGCGCGACATCAGCGACACAGGGGTCTTCATCGAGTGGAGTGAATCGACGTCGATTCCGCTGTTACCGTCTGGTCACGTTCCAGCTCGAGCGCGACGCCCGGAACGCCGATGGACTGCCTGCCGCGTTGCGGACTGGCAAAGTGCTCTCGGCCGTCTATCGCGCCGGCGCCTTTCAGCGCACGACGGGGACGCCCAATGGCTATGGGCTGCGTCTGCTGGTCGAGCCGGCGATGACCTCGCGCGAGTGCCGCCGAGCCTGTGGAGGCTACGGCGTAATCAGCATGGCCACATTCGCAATCGACGATTGCCCAATTGACGGGTGATCTTCAATCGACAATTGTCAATTGAAAATTCGGCATCTAAATGGCCGCTTGTATTGCAGCGGCCATTTCTTTTGTCACTGGCCTTGCCGCCCATGTCGGGCGTCCTCGTATCGCCGCTCGACAGGACCTTCGTAATCGCCGCGACGATCGTGTCGTGCGCCTTGTGTTCGCCGAGGTGATCGAGCATCAACGCGCCCGCCCAGATGGCGCCAATCGGATTCGCAATGCCCTTTCCCTTGATGTCGGGCGCCGAACCGTGAATCGGCTCGAACATCGACGGGTATTTCCGCTCGGGATTGATGTTGCCGCTCGCCGCCAGACCGAGGCTGCCCGAAATGGCGGCGCCCAGATCGGTCAGGATGTCGCCGAACAGATTCGATGCGACGATGACATCGAGCGTCTGGGGATGGGTCACCATGCGCGCCGCGAGCGCGTCGACGTGATACTTCTTGAACGTCACGTTCGGAAAATCCTTGCGGACCTCGTCGACGACCGTGTCCCACAGCACCATGGAGTGCTGCAGCGCGTTCGACTTGGTCGCGCTCGCGAGCTCGCGTCTCGGCCGCTTGGCCGCCAGCTCGAACGCGTAGCGCGCGATGCGGCTGATGCCGTGGCGTGTGAAGAGCCCGGCCTGCTCCACGGCCTCGAACGGCGTGCCGGCGTGAATCTTTCCACCGATCCCCGCGTACTCCCCTTCGGAGTTCTCGCGCACGCAAATCATGTCGATGTCGGCGGGCCCGCGGTTGGCCAGCGGTGAATTGACGCCGGGAAACAGCCGCATCGGCCTGAGGTTGACGTACTGATCGAAGCGCTGCCGCAGCGGCAGAATCAGCTCCCAGACCGCGATGTGGTCGGGCACCGACGGATCGCCGACCGCGCCGAAATAGATGGCCGGAAACTCGGCGAGACGCTCGAACGCATCGGCGGCCATCATGCGGCCGTGCTTCGCGTAGTACGCGCATCCGTACGGAAACTCGACGAGATCGAAGCTGAAGCCGCCGCGCGAGGCCACCGCCTCGAGCACCGCCCAGCGCCGCCGGAATCACTTCCTGACCGATACCATCACCTGGAATCACCGCAACCCGATGCTTCGCCGCCATTCAGTCCTCCGCGTTGTCGACGTACGTAGTGTCCGGCTAGTTCTAGCTGGACTGCTCATTGAATGTCCCGCGCGGCGGGATAGCCGGGAATGCTCGTCGCCGCGCGAACCGCCCGAACGATCGCCTCCGCCATCACGTCGGCGGCCAGCGCGCCGATGCGCGACACGTCGCTCGTTGTCGATGCTGCCCCGGTCGCCAGCGCGAAGATCGCGTCGCCGTCGCCCATCGTGTGCGACGGGTAGATCGCCCGCGCGAATCCATCCTGCGCCATCTGCGCCACCTTGGTCGCCTGCACCTTCGTCAGGCGCGCGTTGGTGGCGACGACGCCGATCGTGGTGTTCTGGCCGGCCTCTCGCGGGCGCGGTCCTCGCCGTCGCAGCAGCTTTCGCGCATCCGCCAGCCCTTTCCCGTCCGGCGTCCGCACGCCGGCGACGACCGTGCCGGTGCGCGGGATCGATGATGTCGCCGACCGCGTTCACGGCCACGAGCGCGGCGACGACGAGCGACTCGGTGCCCGCGGCCACGCGAATCGACGCCGTGCCGAGCCCGCCTTTCATCGGGCCGCCGCCGCCGGCCGTCTTGCCGATCGTGGCGCCTGCACCCGCCCCGACGTTGCCCTCGGCTGACCGGCACCGTCGTCGGCTGCAGCGGCCGCGCGATAGCCGCAATCGGCCGTCGGCCAGATGTCGGGCCGATTGCCGACGTGCCGAGATCGAAGAGGATGGCGCCCGGCACGATCGGCACCCTCGCGGCCCGCGTCTCGAAGCCGACCTTGCGCTCGTAGAGATACTTCCGGACGCCCGTCGCCACGTCGAGACCGAACGCGCTGCCGCCGGAGAGAAACACCGCGTGCACCTGCTGCACGAGGTTCACCGGGATCGAGCAGATCGGTTTCGATCGTTCCGGGGGCGGAACCGCGCACATCGACACCCGCAACGGCGCCGGCTTCCGACAAGGATCACCGTGCACCCGGTCGGCCGCTCGGCGCGCGTGAAGTGTCCGACCTTGATGACCGGGCACGTCTGTCAGTCCGGAGTTCATCGACATGCCTGACGCGTTGCGTCCCTCCTGCTGTCGCGCGACTGGACCGGCCGATGCGGCCAGAAGTACAGCCAGACCGCGGCCACCGGCACTCGTTGCATCGCGCCATTCTACCGCCCGGCGAGTGCTTTTGGCCTTGAATCGCCGCAGCGTCGGTGTCAGATTCGTAGCAGATGCCCGACCAACTCGCGAGGCAGCGAAGCACCACGCTGCTCTTTTATGGGTGCGTGCTCCTTCTCGGCTATCTGCTCTTTCTCATATTCGAACCGTTTCTGAGGCCGCTGGCCTGGGCCGCCATCTTTGCGGCCTTTTTCTACCCGCCGTACAAGCGTCTCGAACGGCGCTACGGCAAGGCGCGCGCCGCGCCGCTCGCCACGGCCGCCGTCACGCTCATCATCGTCGTGCCGTTCGTGCTGCGTGACGCTCGCGTTCATCGACGAAGCGCGGCAGACGCTCGGGTCGATGGATCTCGCAACGGGCAGCTCGAAAGGATGGGCGCGCGCGCAAAGCGCGTGGGGCTGGCTGCAGCGGCAGCGGTTCGGCCGCGAGATTCCCAACCTGGACCAGGTGCTGCGAATGGCGAGCACGCGCATGGGCGGTGTGCTGGCCGAGAGCGCGGGTTTCCTGGCGCGCGGCGTGGTCTTCGTCATCGTCAACGTCGTCATCGTGCTGTTCGCGCTGTTCTTCTTCTTCAAGGACGGCGATGCCATCATGGGCCGCATCCGGCGCGTGCTGCCGTTCGATCCGTCCTTCAGCGAGGGACGGATTGCCGAGACGGCCAATCTCATCCGCGCGAGCATCAGCTCGGGGCTGATTGTCGCCCTGGTGCAGGGCGCCATCGGCGGCCTCGCGTTCGCCATGCTCGGCCTGGGCGCCCCGATCTTCTGGGGCGTCATCATGGCGTTCTTCTCGCTGCTTCCGCTGGGCGCCTGGATTGTGTGGTTCCCGGCGTCGATCTGGCTGCTCCTGACCGACCAGATCGGCCCGTGGCATCGCGCTGATCGTGATCGGCGCGGGCGGCATCAGCCTGATCGATAATTTCCTTCGCCCGTGGCTGCTGGCCGGCCGTACCGAGATGAACGGCCTGCTGGTGTTCATCAGCCTCCTCGGAGGCATTTCCGCATTCGGCCTGGTTGGTCTCGTGCTCGGTCCCGTCATCATGGCGACCGCGATCAGCTTCGTCGATGCGTATGCAACAGACCGCAGAGAGGTGACCGATCACCGATGACGTTTCCCCAGAGAGCGATCGGCGCAGCAAGGCTTGAGGTGCCCGTCTTCGAGGAGATCGAAGCCGATCGCCAGGCGACCAGCCAGGCGCTCCTCATCGTCGTGCTGTCGAGCATGGCGGCCGGGATCGGCGTCACCACCAGCTACTACAACGTCCCGGTCCTCCACCGTGTGATGCTGGCCCTGTTGTTGTGGGTGTTCTGGGCCACGTCGACGTATGTCGTCGGCGTGTACCTGATGCCCGAACCGCAGACCAACACCAGCGTCGGCGAGCTGCTTCGCACCATCGGATTCGCCGCCTCGCCCGGCCTGCTCCGGGTTCTCGGCGTCGTTCCCGCGCTGGGCACCGTCATCTACGGCCTCTCGACGGCGTGGATGTTCGTCGCCATGGTCATCGCCATCCGGCAGGCGCTCGACTACAAGAGCACCGCCCGCGCGGTCGTGGTGTGCCTGGTGACCTGGATCATCGCGCTCATCCTGGCGGCGATGGCGGGTGCGCTCCTGTTTGTCTTCGCCGAAGAGGTCGCCTCTTGACCGTCGAGCAGACTCCACAACCAGTCAAGACATCTCCGCAGCCTGAAGATCGGATCCTGCTGGAAGGCCCGCACTCGCGGCTTCGCGAGGCGCGGTTGCTCTTCAACGCGGTGAGGGACTTCATCGCCGGGTTCCGCACGCTGCATTTCTGCGGGCCGTGCGTGACGGTGTTTGGATCGGCGCGCATCAAGGAAGGACATCCCTACTACCAGCTCGGCATCGAGGCCGGCAAAGGACTCGCGAAGCTCGGCTTCACCGTGATGACCGGAGGCGGCCCCGGATTGATGGAGGCCGCGAACCGCGGCGCGCGCGAGGCCGGCGGCCGATCGGTCGGCATCAACATCGTGCTGCCGTTCGAGCAGGCGCCCAACCGGTATTGCGATCGCATCGTCACGTGCCGTTACTTCTTCGTGCGCAAGGTGCTGCTCTTCAAGTACTCATACGCGTTCCTGGCGCTGCCCGGAGGCCTGGGCACGCTCGACGAGCTGAACGAGGCGTTGACGCTGATTCAAACCAGGAAAATCCTGCACTATCCGGTCGTGCTGATGGGCGCGGCCTACTGGCGTGGCTATCTGGCGCTGCTCGAGGACATGGTCAAGGCAGGCACGGTCAGCGCGAACGATCTGAAGCTGTTCCTCGTGACCGACGATCTCACCGAAGCGCTCGAGCACATCCGCAAGCACGCGATCGAAGAATTCAAGCTGATGCGCAAACCGCCCATCAAACCGTCGCGGCTGCTGCGAGAGGAATCGTACCCGGTGGTGATCACCGATCGGCAATAGACAAAGTCCAGGTCGTGGCATATGGCAATCGCTAATCCCGCACATCCGCCAGCCATCGCCTGTCAGCCTCAGCGTCCGTCGTCCTTCTCCTCGAACGGCTGCACGGCGCTGTTCAGCGCCGAGAGCGAGACGCTGCGCTGGAACGCGGCCCACACGGCCTTTGACAGGAGCGTGCGGAAGCCGCCCTTTTCGAGCTGATACAACGCGTGCGCGCTCGTGCCGCCGGGCGAGGTCACGAGATTGCGCATCTCCGCGGGATGCGACGGCGAGTGCTCGGCGTAGATGGCCGAGCCGCGCACGGTCTGCGTGACCAGCGTGCGCGCGTCCTCGCGGGAAAACCCGAGGTGCACGGCGGCGTCGATGAGCGCCTCCATGAACAGGAACACATAGCTCGGGCCCGAACCGCTGATGGCCGTCGCCATGTCGAGAAACGCCTCGTCGGCGACGTAGAGCTCCTTGCCGAACGCCTTGAGAATCGTCTGGGCCTGCGTCGCGCTGCGCGGCGGTGACGGCTGCGTTCGAGGTCCACACGGTCATGCCTTCGGCAACCTGGGCCGGCGTATTCGGCATCGAGCGCACGATGGCGCCGTGCTTGAGCCCCTGCGTCATCGACTCGATTCTCGCGCCGGCGATAATCGACAGCACGAGCGCGTCCTTCCCGAGCTTGCCGCACAGGTCGCGGAAGACGAACCGCAGCATCTGCGGCTTGACCGACAGAATCACGATCTCGGCGTTCCTGGCCGCCTTCAGGTTGTCGCCCGTCGTGGCGACACCGAAGCGCTTTTCGAGATCCTGGATGCGATCGGCGTGCGGATCGCTCGCCGTAATCGCCTTCGACTCGACGGCGTGCGAGTTCAGCAACCCGCCGATCATCGCGCCGGCCATCGCGCCGCCGCCGATGAACGCGATCGACGCGCCCGCTCAACGCGTTCGCCGCGCGCTTGTCCGCCATCTTTGCTACTTTTTCCATATTGCCCTTCAAGGTCCGGCTTCAAGTCCGGCTACAGTCTTCAGTTGCAGCGTAATCCTCGATTCCGTAATCTACCAATCTGCCAATCTGCCAATCTACCAATGCTATGTTCGGATTTGCCCTGTTCCCTCGATCACCCACTTGTAGGTCGTCAGCTCGCGCAGTCCCATCGGACCTCTCGCGTGCAGCTTCTGCGTCGAAATGCCGACTTCGGCTCCCAGGCCGAACTCGCCACCGTCGGTGAACTGCGTGCTGGCGTTCACGAAGACCGCCGCCGCGTCGACTTCGTTCAGGAACCGGGCGGCGGCAGCATCGTCGCCGGTGACGATCGCCTCCGAGTGCCCCGACCCGTACTCGCGGATGTGGTCGAGTGCTTCGTCCAGGCTGCCGACCACCTTGACCGCGGCGACAAGCGACAGGAACTCTTTGCCCCAGTCCTCGGCTGCGGCCGGCACGAATGGGGCCCCGGCCGCGCTCAGGTAGCGCGACGATTCGCCGTCGGCGCGAATCTCGACGCGCGCCTTGCCCCATTCGGCGGCCATCTTCGGCAGCCACGTCGGGGCGAGGTCTCGATGCACGAGCAGCGTGTCGAGCGCGTTGCAGATGGTCGGCCGGCGCACCTTGGCGTTGTAGACGATCCGCAGCGCCATGTCCTGATCCGCCGATCGATCGACATAGGTATGACAGACGCCGGCACCCGTTTCGATGACCGGGATCGTCGCGTTCTCGATCGTCGCCTTGATCAGCCCCTCGCCACCGCGAGGAATGATGACGTCGATGAACTCGCGCAGCTTCAGCATGCGCTGCACGAGCGCGCGATCGGTCGACGTGATGAGCTGCACCGACGTCTCCGGCAATCCGGCGTCCTTCAGACCATCCTGAATCGCCGCCACGATCGAGCGGTTGCTCGCCAGCGCCTCGCTGCCGCCGCGCAGAACGACCGCGTTGCCCGTCTTGATGCAGATGGCGGCCACGTCGCTCGTGACGTTCGGACGCGATTCGTAGACAACGCCGACCACGCCAAGCGGCACGCGCCGCTTCGAAATCGTCAGGCCGTTCGGCCGCACGACCGCGTCGAACGTCTCGCCGACAGGGTCTGCCAGCGCGGCGACCGCCTCGACATCGCGAGCCATCGCCGCCGATGCGCTCGGACGTCAGTCGCAGACGATCGACTTCGATCCGCGGCGACGCGTTCGCGCACGTCCTGCGCGTTGGCCGCGAGGATCTCGCTTCTCCCGCAACCGAATCGCGTTCGCGATCGCCGTCAGCGCCCGGTTCTTGAGATCGGTCGACGCCTGCGCCAGCACGACGGACGCTTTCTTCGCGCCCGACGCTTTGTCGACGAGCTCGTCAGTCGTTACCGGCATCTCCCTAATCCCTAATCCCTAATCCCTATTCCATGTTCCTTACAGCATCACCACATTGTTGCGATGGATGACTTCATCCCCGAAGTTATACCCGAGAATCTGCGTAATCTGGGCAGATCGGCATCCCTTGATCCGCTCCAGGTCCGCCGAGCTGTAGTTCGCGACACCGCAGCCAATCGACTTCCCTTCCGGCCCGACGATGTTGACGCTGTCGCCGCGATCGAACGGTCCCTTCACGTTCACGACTCCTGCCGGCAGAAGCGAGCGGCCGCGGCCGAGCGCCGTCACCGCGCCCGCGTCGATGTGCGCCGCCGCCTTGCCCGCGAGGCCCGCGAGAATCCAGCGCTTGCGGCTTTCCATCCGCGTGCGGTTCGACGGGAACCGCGTACCCACGGCCTCTCCCCTGGCGGCCTTGACCAGAACATTCTCCGTCGTCCCGCCGGCGACGAGCACGGTAATTCCGGATTCGGTCGCCAGACGGGCCGCCTGCAGCTTGGTCATCATGCCGCCCGTGCCCCGGCTCGTGCCGGCCCCCGCGGCCAGGGCAAGAATGGCGTCGGAGATGACCGGCACTTCGGCAATCAGGGTCGCCGACGCGTTGCGACGGGGATCGGCGGTGTAGAGGCCTTCCTGGTCGGTCAAGAGAATCAACAGGTCGGCATCAATCAGATTCGCAACGAGCGCCGACAGATTGTCGTTGTCTCCGATCTTGATTTCCTCGGTCGCGACCACGTCGTTCTCGTTGATGATGGGCACGACCTTCCGCTCGAGCAGCGCGAGCAGCGTGTTGCGCGCGTTCAGATAGCCTTGCCGGTCGGCGAGATCCGCACGCGTGAGGAGCGTCTGCGCGACGATGATGTCGTCGCGCGAGAAGAGCTCGTCCCACATCTGCATCAGCTTGGTTTGTCCGACCGCGGCGAGAACCTGCTTGAACGGAATGTCTTTCCCATTTCGAGCGACTTCCAGCGCCTGTCGTCCGGCGACGATGGCGCCCGACGAGACCAGCGCCACCTGGTGACCTTCGCCGACGAGGCGGGCGATCTGACGCACCACACCCGCCATGGCCGGCCGCGCGAGGTGGTCCTCGCCGCCGGTCAGCGTGTTGGTGCCGACCTTCACCACCAGACGCGTCTTCGAGCGCTCCCCCATGTTTTCGCGCCCATTTTATATCGGGCTATAATCGACCCTCGCTTCACGTCGCTCAGAACCAAGAACCGCTGGATACCTGGATAGGAGACTGCATGTCGCGGAAGCTCTCGATCATCGGTGTGCTGCTCTGCGCGAGCCTGCCCCTCGCCGCGCAGAACGGTGCGAAGAACGGCGAATGGCGCTCGTACGCCGCCGAGCCCGGCAGCACGAAATACTCACCGCTCGATCAAATCAACCGGGACAACGTCAAGAACCTGCGCATCGCCTGGCGGTTCAAGACCGACAACCTCGGTGCGCGTCCCGACTACAACATGCAGTCCACGCCCATCGTCATCGGCGAGACCATGTACGTGCAGGCCGGCACCCGCCGCGCGGTCGTCGCGCTGAATGCCACCACCGGTGAGCTGTTGTGGATGTGGCGGATGGACGAGGGCAAGCGCGGTGCGGCAGCCCCGCGCCAGGGCTCTGGCCGCGGCCTCGCGTACTGGACCGACGGCAAGGGCGACGAGCGGATCGTCACCGTGACGCCGGGCTACAACCTGGTCCAGCTGAACGCGAAGACGGGCGTCCCGGTTTCGACGTTCGGCAGGAACGGCGTCGTCGATCTGAAGACCGAGATCGACCAGGCGGGCATCGACCTCGAGACCGCGGATATCGGCCTCAACTCGCCGCCGGCGCTGGGCAACAACGTGATCGTGGTCGGCGCCGCGCATCTGCCTGGCGGCGCGCCGCGCGCGAAAGAGAACATCAAGGGGTACATCCGGGGCTACGATGTGCGCACCGGCAAACGCCTGTGGATCTTCCACACCATTCCCCAACCCGGTGAATTCGGCAACAACACGTGGGAGAACGACTCGTGGTCGTACAGCGGCAACGCCGGAAACTGGGCGCCGATCTCGATCGACGAAGAGCTGAACCGCGTCTATCTCGCCACTGAAGATGCCACCGGCGACTACTTCGGCGGGCATCGTCCGGGCGCCAACCTGTTTACGAGCACCGTGGTCTGTCTCGACCTGAACACCGGCAAGCGCTATTGGTATTTCCAGGCGATCCATCACGATATCTGGGACTGGGATTTTCCGGCGCCGCCGATCCTGATGGACATCACGGTGAACGGGAAGCCCATCAAGGCCATCGCCGTGCCGTCGAAGCAGGCATTTCTCTACGTGTTCGATCGCGTCAGCGGTCAGCCGGTCTGGCCCATCGAAGAGCGCCCGGTTCCGCGCGGCAAAGTGCCCACCGAGTGGTACTCGCCCACGCAGCCGTATCCGACCAAACCCGCCGCGTACGACATGCAGGGGATTCGTGAAAGCGACGTGAACGACTGGACGCCGGAGATCAAGGCCGAAGCGCTGCGCGTGCTGAATCTTCACAAGTACAGCGACAACCTGTTCGAGCCGCCGATCGACCGCGGGCAGGACGGCAAATACGGGATGATCATGATGCCCGGCAACAACGGGGGCACCAACTGGGAAGGCGGCGCCTTCGATCCCGAGACCAAGATCGCCTACATCTTCTCGTCGACCGAGTTCAACCGCCGATCGCTCTACAACGATCCCGCGCGTTCGAACATGAACTACATCGACGGAGGCGGTGGCCGCGGCGGACGAGGTCGCGGTGAAGGCGGCGGTGAGGAAGATGGTGGCGGAGCGGGTGCAGGACGTGGCGCGGGCGGAGGCGGTGGCGGTCGCGGCGCCGGGGCCGGCGGAGGTGGACGGGCAGGCGGCGCCGCTGGTGGCGCCGAGGCCGCGCCGCCGCTGAACGCGTTCGGCCTGCCGCTCATCAAGCCGCCCTACGGCCGCGTGACCGCGATCAACATGAACACGGGCGATCACGTGTGGATGCAGCCGATTGGCGGCACGCCCGAGAACATCAAGAACCACAAGCTGCTCAAAGGCGTCACGATTCCGCGCACGGGCCGCCCGGGGCGGACCGGCATCATGGTGACCAAGACGCTCTTGTGGGCCGGCGAACGCGGCCCGCTCGACAACGTCGACGGCCAGACCGTGTCGTGGTTCCGCTCGTACGACAAGGCCACGGGCGCCATCGTCTCGGAGATGCAGATTCCGGCCAACGTGACCAACGTGCCGATGACCTACATGGCCGGCGGCAAGCAGTACATCGTGATTGCCGTGGCCGCCGTCGGCAAACCGGCGGAGCTGCTCGCTCTGGCGTTGCCGTAGCTCGCTGCGGTTCGGGGTTCTGAGGTTCTGGCTTCTGGGGTTCCGGTTCTTCGAAACCTAGAACCCCAGAACCTGGAACCCCAGAACCTGGAACCCCAACCCAGAACCTAGAACCCAGAACCAAGAACCACTCCCGTCCGCTATAATCCCGCTACTCTCACCCCACACTCTGGAGGTCATGAATGGCGCGCAGGACGTTCGGGCTCGCGGGGCTGCTGGTCGTCGGCGCCGTCGTGTCAATCTCGGCGCAATACGGCACGAAAAACGGCGAATGGCGCTCGTATGCGGGCGAGCCGGGCAGCACCAAGTACTCCCCTCTCGATCAGATCAACAAAGAGAACGCGAAGAGCCTGCGGATTGCGTGGCGGTTCAAGACCGACAACCTCGGCATGCGGCCCGACTACAACATGCAGTCGACGCCGCTCATGGTGGGCGGCGTGCTCTACGCGCAGGTGGGCATGCGCCGCGCGGTCGTCGCGATCGATCCCGAGACCGGCGAGCAGTTGTGGATGTGGCGGATGGACGAAGGCAAGCGCGGCGAAGTCGCGCCTCGTCTGGGATCGGGCCGTGGCGTCGCCTACTGGACCGACGGCAAAGGCGATGAGCGGATTCTCACGGTCACGCCGGGCTACCAGCTCGTCGCGCTGAACGCCAAGAACGGCGTCCCCGTCTCCTCGTTCGGCAGGAACGGCATCGTCGATCTGAAGACGGAGCTCGATCAGCCCGGCCTCGACCTCATCACGGCCGACATCGGGCTCAACGCACCGCCCGCTGTCGGAAACAACGTGGTCGTCGTCGGCGCCGCGCATACACCCGGAAGCGCGCCCCGCACGAAGGAGAACGTAAAGGGATACATCCGCGGCTACGACGTGCGCACGGGCAAGCGGCTGTGGATCTTCCACACCATTCCGCAGCCCGGCGAGCAGGGCAACGAGACCTGGGAGAAAGACTCGTGGTCCTACACCGGCAACGCCGGCAACTGGGGCGCCATCACCATCGACGAAGCGGCCAATCGCGTGTACCTCGCGACGGAGATGGCCACGGGCGATTACTACGGTGGACATCGCCCGGGCGCCAACCTCTTTACCGACTGCGTCGTCAGCCTCGATCTCAATACGGGCAAACGCTACTGGTATTTCCAGTCCATCCATCACGACATCTGGGATTGGGACTTCCCTTCCCCGGGCATCCTGATGGACATCAACGTAAACGGAAAGCCGATCAAGGCCATCGCCGTGCCATCCAAGCAAGGTTGGCTGTACACGTTCGACCGCATGACGGGCGAACCGGTGTGGCCGATCGTCGAGAAACCCGTCGAGAAGGGCGACGTGCCCGGCGAGTGGTATTCGCCAACGCAGCCGTTCCCGACCAGGCCGGCGCCGTTCGATCGTCAGGGTGTGTCTGAAGCCGATCTCATCGACTGGACGCCGGAGTTGAAAGCCGAGGCCGTGCGCATCGCCGGCCTGCACAAGATCGGGCCGATCTTCACGCCGCCCATCGTGGCGGGCGCGGGCGGCAAGGCGGGCACGCTGATGCTGCCCAACGCCACCGGCGGCGCGAACTGGGAAGGCGGCGCCTTCGATCCCGAGACCGGGATCGCGTACATCTTCTCCACCACGAATCCCACACGCCTCAGCCTTATCAACGATCCCGCGCGCTCGAACATGAACTACATCCAGGGCGGCGGCGGTGGCGGCGAAGGCCGCGGCGGCGACGATGGCGGGGTGGTGGACGAGGCGGACGCGGCGCGGCGGGGCGCGGTGCAGCACCTGCTGCAGCTGCAGCTCCGGCTCGCGCGGCCCTTCCGCCGATAACGGTCTTCGGGCTACCGCTGATCAAGCCGCCGTACGGGCGCGTCACCGCGATCAACATGAGCACGGGCGACCACGTGTGGATGCAGCCCATCGGCGACACACCCGACAACATCAAGAATCACGAACGGCTGAAGGGCGTGACGATTCCCCGCACCGGACGCGGCGGACGCCTCGGCATCATGCTGACGAAAACGCTGCTGTGGGCCGGCGAGCGCGGTCCGCTCGTCACGGTGAACGGTCAGCAGGGATCGTGGTTCCGCTCGTATGACAAGGCGACCGGCGAGATTGTGTCGGAGACGCTGCTGCCGGCGAATACGACCGGCGTGCCGATGACTTACATGGTGAACAAGAAGCAGTACATCGTGGTGGCGGTGTCGGCGGCAGGCCGTCCCGCCGAGTTCATCGCGTTGACGCTGCCCTGAGGACTGGGAGATAGGTGGCGGTGGGTGGTAGGTTGTAGGTGGTGGCCTACTACCTACCACCTACTAGCTACCAGCTACCTAGCTCCAGCTAGCGATTGCCGTAATCGCGAATGTCGTCGGCAACGAGGCGGAAGTCGACGGTGTCGCCGCCAACCGTCACCTTGAACGGTTCGAACAGATCGATCTTCTTCGGCAGCTCGGCCAGCCCTTGAATCGTCTCGCCCTTGGCCACTTTCCCGCCGGCGAAGTTCTTCATCGACGTCACCTTGCCGGCGATCGTTTCGCCCTTCTGGATGACGTTGACATCGGGCTTCAGCTGGAATTCCTTGTTGACGGTCCCCTGCACGAAGAAGACGCTCGTCATCCGCGCCTTGGTCCGGAACGCCGCCTTGGCCGGTGACTGGCTGAACAGCGCTTCGACGGTGCGGTCGTTGAGGACGATGACCTGCAGGTTGCCCCAGTCGGTACGCTGCTGCGCCGAGAATATCTGCAACATTTTCGCGTTGTCGCCCTGGGCGCCGACAAGAACCGGCAGCGCGCAGGCCGCCACTGCGAGGAGAGCGAGCACCTTCTTCATCACGTTTACCCCTTCAAATAGAGTTATCCGGCTGGAAGGAAGAGCATAACCGGAAGCAGGGGCGGTTGGAAAGCGTCGGCCTCCCGTCAGGCCGCCTTGCGGCGGTGCCGCCGGCGCTGCCCGCGCAGCGAGTCTCTCGTAGCAGTCGATCGCACGCACGAAGATCTCGAGCCGCGACAGGCCGGTGGATCTGGTAAGCAGCCGCCAGCTGGTGGAAGAGCTTCGGCGGCACACGAATGCTGACCTGCGGATAATCTCGCACGCGCTGGCCGTTCACGCCCCCTGGCGGACGGCCGGCTTTCCTGCGAGTCGGTAGTTTTTTCCTCATGTCCTTCCTCACGTTTTCGCGTTACGACGTTTGTGCTTTCACAAATCCGATCGGACGCGTCACATGAAACAGGCTGTAGCAAGGAATCTGCCAGCATCGGGATGGGTCCTGGAATCGCGGTTTGCGAGCGAACATGTCTCAACCGGAAACAGTGTTGTTCGCCGTTGAACAGTGTTGAAACTTCACGTTGAACATAAGGTAACACCAAGTCGAACGGACGCCGGCGTACGAAGTGTGAAACCGGGATCATTCTGTGAATCTTCTGCGTACACCGCAGATGCGCGATAATCGTCAACCGCGGAAGGTCAGGAGGGTACATGTCAGAGCCCACGCGGGCAGATGCCGACTGGGTTGCCGAACGCAGCCGGTGCACGACCTACGAGCTCTTCCGGGCGCTCGCCCGGCAGGTGAAAGCGGACGTCGAGAAGCGCAACGACATCTTGAGCCGGATCGATTTCGGATTCGAGGATAACGACCGCGAGGACTATTTCGTCGTGCTGTCGCGGCAGGGCGGGCGGATGGTGCGCTTCACGGTCACCGACCACATCGCGGTGTCGGGCGAGCGGCTCGACGTGGCGTTCCAGGCGCGGGCCGTCTACACGACCGGCGGCGAGTGCCGGCTCCAGGTCGGCGACGACGCACCTGCACGTCTGGCAAGTCGCCCGGCTGGCGCTGGAAGAGATGTTTTTCGATGCCTAGGCGGCTGCGCTATCAGGTGGCCACGAGCCTCGATGGGTTCATCGCGGGGCCGCACGGCGAGTTCGACTGGATCACGATGGACCCGGACATCGATTTCGCCGCCATCTTCGAGCAGTTCGATACGGCGATCATGGGCCGCAAGACGTTTCTCTCGACGCTGCAGCACGGCGGCGACGGGTCGATGCAGGGACTCGATGTAATCGTGTTCTCGACCACCTTGCGTCAGGCGGACTATCCAGCGGTCACCATCGTCAACAGCAGTCCAGCCGAGCACGTGCGATCGCTCAAGGCGAAACCGGGAAAGGATATCTGGCTCTTCGGCGGCGGCGAGCTGTTCCGCACGCTTCTCGAAGCCGGGCTCGTGGATACGGTTGAACCGGCAGTCGTGCCCGGTCCTTCTCGGCGACGGCATTCCCATGCTCTCGCCGCCGTCGTTACGCGCCAGGCTCTCGCTGACCGGCCATCATCTGTACCCGAAGTCCGGCATCATGCTGCTCGAGTACAAGGTAGACGACGCCGCTTGACGGCGAATCAATCGGCCATTTCGGCTAGCATAATCCCCTAAGGACCGGAGACAGATTTCTCTCATTCCACCAGGTGATCGGTGCATAATGCGCCGCCGCTCGTAGCGCTTCGCTACCGAGCAAGGAGGACATGATGAGACGATGGCTCCCCGTCGCAGTCGCAGTCGTGTGTCTGTTCGTCTGCCCTGTTCAGTCGTCGGCGCAAACCTGGGTTCCATTCGGGACGGCATACTGGTCCGCTGGTGCGGGTCAGTCCGGCGGCAATGGCCTCGTGACAGACTCGCAAACCTGCGTGGTGAATCCGGTGACATGTCCCTGGGGTACCACTTACGGTGGAGCCGAGCTTGTCGGCGGACCTACCGACCCCACCGCGCTTACCAGCATCTCTTTCTCTTATAAGCCAAACGCGAGTGGCGCCGGCGGCGGCTCGCCGCGACTGGTGATTGAGTTCAGCGACGGAGGATCGGCAGACCTGCGTCCGCTCAACTGGACGGCGGGAGTCTGGGAATTGGTCGATGGCCTCACGCTGAGTGGGAATGCCGGCTGGGACAACAATGGAGGGACCTGCGGCTTCGTGTACAACACGAGCTGGGCAGCCGTGCTGGCGTGTCACGCGGGGACGTCGATCACGTCCATTTTCCTCGTGAATGATTCCGGCTGGTTACACGACCCCGAGCAGGTCATCCTGGATGGCGCGAACATCAACGGTATTCCATTTGGAGCCACCAAGGATGCGTGCAAGAAAGGCGGATATGTGGCACTTGGCTTCCGGAACCAGGGCCAGTGCGTGAGTTCGTTTGTGAGTAACAAGCCGTAGAGCGGCTGCCTGACTCGATCGCTCGCAGACTCGATCACGGCGGGACGCTTGAAAGAGCGTCCCGCCGATGCCTGTCAGCCACGCGGCTGGTTGTTGATACGATAGAGCCGCGACAGACGCCGGGGTGGCGGAACTGGCAGACGCACAGGACTTAAAATCCTGAGACCCGCAAGGGTCGTGCGGGTTCGATTCCCGCCCCCGGCACTAATACCGAGTCCAAAACATGGCAGAGGGCAAACGGCGGATGGCTCCGTGCATTGGCGCGGCGACGATCCGCATCCTTACATGAGGGAGCGGTTCTGAGGCGGCCTCTTGTCACCTTTGCGCGATCGTTCTGCTCACATGCACTCGCGCTACTTCTGCACAAACGGCGGACATCGCAGGTCCGCCATCTATAAGCGGCGGTTTCGCACTTCCAATCAGTTTCGATTTCTCGCAAGCAGATGATCTGAGCCGCGCTGTCGGACCCGCGCTCTGGGCCGAAGCAGCATTTCCTGCGTCTTCGCGCGTTGCTTTCTACAGTGGGCTTGACTGGGCAACGCCCTACGAAAAGCAGTGGCGAAGGGGCACTCGAGTAACCGGTAGCGGCACGTATCAGGAGATCGTGCTGAGTGAGGCTCTCAAAGTCCGGCTGTCGACCTCGTCGAGGACTGAAGTGACGGCGCTCGCCGGTTTTGGCTTCGTCGTCATGCGGAGTACCGAGGTGGCGGAGATCGCGTCAGGCGGAGCCGGTCCGTCCGAAACGAGTCAAACCAGGAGAACAACGCTCGACCCCAGCGTGCTGGGCGGACTCTGAATGCCTCGATTGCCTTGAATCGGCGCGTAAGCGTGATCGTGCGAGTGAGGGCACGAATCACTCCATTTACGCGGCTCGGGGCTTACTGGCCTGGCGCCGGCTTCCAGTTCGCCCTGGGGGCGCGCTAAGCTTCGGGAAGGATATTGTTGGATTGAAGATTCACGATAGCCACATTACCGCTCACCGGGTTCTGGTAGTCTGCCAATCACGATTGATCCTTCTGACAGCATTCGGCACGATCTCCAATCCGCCAATCTACCAATGTTTGACTGTCCAAAATCCTGTGACGCGAAAACGTCGTGCGGGTCGATCCCCGCCCCCGCCACTTTAATGCCAATCTAGCTAGACCAGAGCGCTTTTCAGAATCGTGTAGCGCGTCGCCGCGGTCGGGTCGGCATCGCAGCGGAGCGAAGCCGTGCACCCGCAGCCTCGGATCCGCGCTCTGACCGCGACGCGAAGCCCTCCGTCCGAACGCGTACCCGGTCTGGCTAAAGCCGGACACTACGAATTCCCCGGAAGTCGAAACCGCTCTACCTGGCCACGAAATTTCGCGGTCTGGCCCGAGGCCCGGGCGCTCTCTAATCGCCGCAACTGGTTGACGCGCCATGCGATGCGCGTGAGCCCCGCCCTGGCGTCGGGCGGACGCGGAGTTGCAGGCGTGTGACGCACTGCGCCAGCGGCGCGACTCATTAAGGAGGAGCGACATGCTTTCAACCAGAGCCATCGGCACTGCGCTCGTCGCGATCCTGCTCGCGCCGGTACCCGCGCGGGCAGACACACTGCTTATTCCGTTCTTCGGCGTGAATTTCGGCGGCGATGCCGGCACGGAGTTCTCGGAGGCGTTCGACACCAGTCAATTCAACTGGGGCGTGAGCTTTGCCTTCATGGGCGGCGGCGTCTTCGGCTTCGAGGGCGACATCGGCTTCAGTCCAGACTTCTACGGCAAGACCGACGTCGGCGGCAGCAACGTGCTCACGGCAACGGGTAACCTCGTCCTCGGGATTCCCTTCGGCGGCCAGCAGGGCTTCGGTGTCCGTCCGTACGGCCTCGTCGGCGCGGGCCTGCTGAAATCGAAGTCGGACTTCGGGACCGGCGTCGCCGAGATCGACGAGAACGATCTGACGTGGACGCGTCGGCGGCGGCATCCTGCTGTTCTTCGGCACCCGCGCCGGTCTCCGTTTCGACGTCCGCTACTTCAAGACGTTCGACGATCTGGAGATCCTCGGCGTCCCGATCGCCCAGTCGCCCGGGAAGGTCGACTTCACCAGAACCTCGCTGGGTTTCGTGCTGAGGTTCTGACCCTCGCCTTCAGGCCGTTTTGGTGGACGCTGCCCGTGCGGCGGCGCGGGCGACTTCGCAACTGTCCACGTGTGATTGCAGTAGGGACAACGAAAATGCAACAGCCGCGGCGCCGAGATGGTGCTCGTCGAGTTTGGCGATACCGTCGCACTTCGGACACCGATGCACCGTGGACGGCGTCACTGCGCGGCCGTCACGCGCCCACGGGGTTCGCGGGTCACGTGTGGCCAGTCCCTGCTGGTCGAGTAGGCGGTTGAGCTGATAACACTCGCACGCGTGCTGCGCAAGTGCATGGTGATCGTCGATCTGAATGCGGCCACGTGCCGTCGAAATAATCCCGGCCCGTTCGAACTGCTGCAACACGAGAGAGACGGTCGGCCGGCGAACCCCAAGGAGATGCGCCAGCAGCTCGTGCGTCACGGGGAGCTCATGGTTCGCAAGCCGCATCTCCGCCTCCAGGAGCCATCGACTGCACCGCTCCTCGGCCGAGTGCCGCGCGTTGCACGCCACCGACACGGCCAATGCCCCGACGAATATGTTGACGTATTCCAGGACGTGCGAATAGAACACCTCCCGCCGGCCGAGCTCACGACGGAATGCGTCCACGTTCATCACGCTGGCCATGCCATCGCCCACAATGTGCATGGTCGCATCGCAGTATGCCGCGCTGACGCCGAGAAATGCCTCGACGCCCACAAAGCCTTCCGAGCCAACACTCGCGACCTCAGCCGTGGAGCCATCGGCACTCGTCATCGTGAACGAGCACAGGCTGCGGTCCAGAAACCAAATCTCACGCAACGGCTCGCCGCGCTTCTGGATCACCTGGCCAGCCCGAAACGAGACCACCGCGAGATCCGGCGCGATGTGCGCGAAGTCATCGGCAGGCAGCGACGCGAGGAATGTGTTTCGAAATGATGGTGCCATTCATCGAGCCTACCCCTCCTGCGGAGGGAAAAGTTGTCCGATGCCTGACAAGAATGTAATTAGGTATTCTTGAATGCTTGCGTGCGATCTAGGGCAAGAGTCGGTCGAACGCGCTCTTCACGACGCGATAGCACTCGCAGGACGTTTCTTCCAATCGTGCTCGATTCACGATGGTGATTTTCTTGGTGCCGTTGCGAATGATGCCTGCCTTGTCGAGTGTGCCGAGCACCAGGCTGACAGTGGGCCGGCGCACCCCGAGCATGTAGCCGAGAAATTCGTGTGTGAGCTGAAACGCGTCGCCATCAACCCGATCGTGCGTCATCAACAGCCAGCGCGAGCAGCGTTCCTCGACAGAATGGAGGGAATTGCACGCCGTCGATTGCATGATGAGGATCTGCAAGGCCTGAGAATAGCGGCTGACCAGACCGTAGAACGCGCCACGGCGATCCAGCTCTTTTCTGAAGGCGTCCGCTGACATCGACTGACTATCGCCATCCGGCACCTGGATGAACGCCTCGCCGGGCGAGACCGTGCCGCCCAGGAACACGGTCATACCGACGATCCCCTCGTTGCCGATGGTCGCGACTTCCACCATGCGGCCATCCGTCATCACGTTGGTGACAGACGCGACACCCCCACCGATGAAATACACGGTGTCGATCGGCTCGCCATGCTTGTGCATGACCTGTCTGAACTTCAACGGGACCGTTGTCAGTGTGGGGAGGATGCGGCGATAGTCAGCGGCGGGCAGCGCGGCTAAGAGCTTGTTGGGCGATGGCTCGTCGGGCGGCGGACGAGTAAGCACGCGAGAACGAGCCTTCACCATCATGGCGACACCTCTTTTGGCGGGTTCAGGGAGGGCTTTGGTGGTCTGGGGCTTGGCCTCAGGCGAGGCGGCGGCAGGTCAGGAAAGCAGACCCACGGTAGCACGTTTTGTCGCCGATCACTGCGGTTTCTTAGAAGAAAGTTGTCATGTGCCTGACAACTTTGCCAGGACGTTTCCACATTACTGCTTACAATCCTGACATTCCGCTTGGCTTGCAACTTGCTCACTTTCCATCACTCTCCTCCAGGTGACATACGCGCAGATGCCGCCTTCTGGTTTGCCAGTAGAAAGGCGGTCGTGTGCGTGTTCTGCTGAAGAAAAAACTCGCAAGTGTCATGGACGGTGTGGACGTGTCGCACGTGCGGGCCGGAGACATCCTGCAGCTCCCCGACGCGGACGCGGAGGTGTTGATTAGCGAAGGCTGGGCCGAGCGAGTGGCGGAGGACCCGGGATCCGTAACCGTCTCAAAAGCGTCTGCATCGGACTGAGCGATGTGTATTCGACATGCGGTATGCGCACATTGCGGTCACGGGTCCGCGGATGTGCTGAAATTCAGAAACAGCACATCGGGCCGTGTGGCGCACCTGGTCTGCCGAGAGTGCTTCTGCCAATGGACCGAGCCCGAGCCGTTCGAAACCGACCTGCTCCTTCCTCTCGACGCGGCCGCACTGCCGGCTCCCGAGAAGAGCGATTCGCAGAGTTTCGCGAGCCTGGTCTTCAGATCATCGAACTGATGCTGGAGACCGATTGACCGTATATTCCCTGTTGTTGCGGTCAATCTGCCTGCTGGTGTGGTATCCGAGGGACCGCACGAACGCCTCGAGCTCGTCAACGGACGTACCCATGTTCGCGAGCTGGCGTGGAACGACTTCCAGGATCAATTTCGGGTGAAATCGCTCGAGCGTGTGCGTCGCGCCGCGTAAGACGACGACCTCGGCGCCCTCGACGTCCGCTTTCAACACGTCGAGCCGTTGCAGCCCCAGCTCCATCACGACATCATCGATGGGTCGGCCCCGGACGCTGTAGGACCTCGTGATTGGTCCCGCATTCTCGCGAGAGAGCGAGCTCGACCCGCTGTTCCCGCCGAGCGTCGAGTCGAACAACGTCAGCGTCGTGTCTGTATCGGTGCACGCGATCGGCTGCACGATCACATTCCGTGCGGCGCTGGCTTCGATGTTCGACCTGAGCTGCAACAACGTGTGCGGGTTGGGCTCGAACGCGACGACGCGGCCTTCGTCGCCCACCATGACGCTGGCCTTGAGCGTGTCGTAGCCGATATGCGCGCCGACGTCGAAAAAGACCGCGCCTTTGGACAATCCGCTCGAAATCGCGTTCCAGATCTCCGGCTCCCATTGCCCCGCGCGGTTCACCAGAATCGTTCGCGAGACGGCATCTTCTGGATCCAGCGTGAGCGTGATCCCGGGCTCGACTTCAACCCGCACGGGCCGCAGCAGTCCCACGCGCACAAGCGCAGGGTCCAGCCGCCGGAGAAAGCCTTTCGCAGAGATGATGGGAAACTCACGCGACCACAGCCGCTCGGCGCGTACGTACGATCGGACCGTGAACACACGGCCCCATTCCGTCAGTTGGAGGACCCCGACGAGGGCGACCAGCAGGAGGAGGGCCCACAACGAGGCCGCGAAACGCCCGCATCACGCCGACATTATCCCGCAGGTCCTGGCCGCGCGAGCCCAGCCGCGCGCAGGAACCGGGACAGATCGTGCAACTCGATTAAGGAATCCGGCGCATCCCCAGCGCGACGCAGAGCCACGCCACCGTCAGGCATCCGAACGCCACGAACAGCGTCACGAGCGACTCTGCGAGACCGATGGCCATGATGCGCGACGGCGACTCCGGATTCTGGCTCGCATACCATTGCAGCACGTTCATCAAGCCCGACCACCGCTCCGCCCAGGCCGCTGAAGATGCCGGCCAGCGAGATGGGACGCATCAGCGCGAGCCCCTGCTCGGTCGGCCGAACGACATAGGCGACCCCCGCCGCCAGCGGGAACAGGGTGACCAGCAGGCTGAGTTTTGCGAAGAGCCCCTCTGGCCGAACATGTTGAACAGTTCCATGTGTGAACAGCCTCCGCTGTGATAGAACGCGCCATCGGGCGCCGCGTGACGTGTCACGATCCGGCGCGCCGCGCGTTATGACCGGCATGGACCGGGAGCTCGAGCTCCAGCTCGTGGCGCAGTTGCGGGCAGGCGAAGCCGCGGCGTTCGACCGCGTCTACGCGGAATTCAACGCCCGGCTCTTCAGCTTCCTGGCGCGCCTCTCTCGCCGCCGTGACGTCGCCGAGGATCTGCTCGAGGAGACGTGGCTGCGCGTCGTCGATCGGGCGCCGAAGCTGCGGCCCGATACGACCCTGGGCCCGTTCCTCTTCACCGTCGCGCGCAACCTGTATTTCAGCTACTGCCGCTCGCGGCTGATGGAGGACTCGCAGACCGCGGACATGATCGGGCTCTGGCCGCTCGGAACGCCACCGCCTTCGCCGTTCGAGTCGACCGTGGCCAGCGAAACCGGCAGGCGCATCGAAGCGGCCCTGGCCGATCTCCCCGCCGTGTATCGCGAAGCCCTGCTGCTCGTGGCCATCGAAGGCATGCGTCCTGCCGAAGCGGCCATCGTCTGCGGCATCACGCCCGAAGCGATGCGCCAGCGGCTCAGCCGCGCTCGTGCGGCGATTGCCAGACGGCTCGACGAGCGACGATCAGCGCGCGCTGGTCGCACTGAAAGAGGTGACGACATGATCGAGACCCTTCCCCTTCTCACACCAGATGCGCAGCGCGGCGCGCGCACGATCGCGCGCTGCCACCGGCGGCTGGCGCGCCGGCGTCAACACCTGGAAGCGGCCGCAAGCCGCGCCAACACGCGATACCTCGCGGTCGAACGCGTGCTCGTTGCTCGGGTTCTGCGTGATTTACCTCTCCGGCGTCGCGATTCTGGCCATCCAGATGCTCAGCGGAGGTTAGCTCCCGCGCTCAGTCGGCTGTCGGCATGTCGGCGGAATCGATCACGATCACCTCGACCGGCCCCTTCGTCGAGTCGAGCTTCAGGCCCAACTGCTCTTCCACCGCGGTGAAATACGAAACGGATTCGACCGGCGCCCCGGCGTAGGCCGCCTGTGGATGGAACGACAGGTCGATATCCAAGTCTCCAGTCAATCCCGTGCGATCGAGCACCGTGCGACCGGCGTACTGGGAGAGAAACGCGGCAAATTCGCCAACGTCACCCCGCCGCCCTGGTAGGAATAATCAAACCTGCAGACCGCCGGGTCGCCACGTGGATCGGCACTCTGCGCCTCTCCGCAGCCGGCCGCCCGTCGGGCCGCCGCGGCACGGCCGGCATCACGTCTCCCAATCGAGCCGTCTCGAGTTCTTCATCGCGGCGCAGTCCACCGTGCTCCTGGCGATCTGCTTGCCAAGCCTCCCGTCATCGCGAGCGAGACCGAGCGCATAGACAGGCAACTCACGCGTCTCGTGGTGCACGCGAAGGGCAAATCGTTCCGCGAGCAACCGCTGCACCATGACGCGCATCTGGTCGCGAGACGGGACGAACGGTGCCTTGGCCATGACCGCAAACCGAACCGATCCGCGCGCCCACTCCGGGCCACCGACCACCTGATAGCGCTGGACACCATAGGCGTCCACGACGAGATCGGTCAGCGAGGCCGCGGTGTCGTTGTACCGATCGGGGCTCGTCACCGGCGGCGTGCCTGGCGAGGTTTGAACTTTGATCGAAGCGGCTTCGAAAGTCAGGTCGTCCTGCGCGCGCACACCGGGTGCAGCCATGAGCAATGCGACGCAAAGCACTCCTCGTTTCACCGGCGCGCCTCCTCTCAGCCCACGAAATGCCGAAGAAATGATTGTAGCAAGGTGCGCCGGATCGGTAAGCTTTCGCGGGGAGGTTTCAGTTGACGTGTGAATGGATGGTCATCTGCGAGGAATACGACGGGCGCGCGCCCGGCAACCCGTCGATCATCGGCATGATCAGCGCGCTCGTCACCGAGACGGTGCCGGCCAGAATCGAGCAGCTGGTCGCCGCCTTCAGGCTGGTCGGCCATCCCGACGAGCACGCGACCATCTCGCTCGTCGTCCAGGACGAATCGGGCGCCGACGTGAAGGGACATCCTCAGTCGCTGCGCCTGCCCGGAGTGGGCGTCTGCGACGCACACATTTCGCTCGCGCCCATCGAACTGAAATCATTCGGAAAGTATTCCGTCGTGCTGCGCCTCGACGGCACCGACGCGTTCCGCACGACTTTCTGGGTGACCGCGACACACGCGCTGCCGCTTTGAGCGCGACCGCTCTCCACGGCTGGCTGCTAGCCGAACGTCGACGCCTCGTCGCGGTGGCCGCAGAACAGGCATCGGCCGAACTTCGGCGAGATCATCGCGTCGCACTTGGGACACCGCTTGGGTTTGGGCGACATCCGGCCGTCCGCCTGTCCGTCGCGCAGATCGATTTCGGTGACCTTGGCGCTCAGTTGGGCTTCCGTGATGCCGCTCGACTGCATCAGCTCGAACATCGCCCGCGTAATCAGCGCCAGCCGGTCGAGTTTTTCCTCGAGCCGAACGAGCGAGTCGCGCGCCAGGCCATCGGCGGAGGGCGTGCCCTCTATCGAGTCGATCTTCGCGTCGAGTTGGTAGATTCTGATCTGTTGATATAAGTCCCACAGCATGGCGGTTCCTCTGTTTGACCGGGCAGGGCTAAAGCCCTGCGCCGCCGAACACTACGGACTTTGAAAACAGCACCCCAGGCACGATGGGCCAGGAAGAGACCGCCCGGACCGGAAAATATTTCCCGGTCACGAATTTGTTACGCTGCGCCTGAAAATTGACGTTCGTAGGTACTTGTGACGGCTCTGCCACTTAGCCGCATCGCAGGCCGGCCCGAAATCGCGCCCGGATCTTGCTTCATCATCGTACGCAGATCCCGATGCAAAAGCTCGAAGTCCGCGAAGTCCGCCGTGCCTGCCGCCATTCCGTCACGTGGCCCGTACGTGTGCGTGCGCTGACCGACACAGACTGGCATCCCGGCCGCGTGGTCAACCTGAGCGTCACCGGGGTGCTCCTGCAGACCGACCGGCAATATGAGGTGGGCGAGCGCGTCGAGGTCGAGATCGATTTTCTGACGCAGCCCGAGATGAAGACCGTCGTCGGCGGTGTGGGCCATGTCGTGCGAGGCAATGGGGCGCCGCGACGTGCAGCCATCCACTTCGATCTCGGATGCGCCCCGAGGCCGGCTTCCGCTTAATCGTCGATCGACGATCCTACCGCGCCAGCCGCGCGCGGCGCGCTTCCTTGAACGACTTCACGCCCAGCGCAATATAGACGCCGAGCAGCACCGCCATCGCGAGCTGCGCGAGGACGGCCGGCCGCGTCAGATTGCCGCCCGCCAGCGCCGGCACCACCCGGGCGAGCGTCGCCAGCAATCCAATCAGCGCCAGCGCGACCGCGGCGTGCATCGCGTGCTTGCGCGCGGCTTCATTTCTGGCGACGAGGGCCAGGATCACGAACACCGCACCGAAAAAGGCCGGAATGAGCGCGGTGACGCTCGTACGGCCGGTCAGCACATAGCTCGCGAGCCCGAGCAGAATCAGAACGATCCCGAACGACCGAGTGGTAGACGCCATAAGTCCCCGCATTGTAGCCTCCGGATGTGCCCGGGCGCCAGACAAGGCCGGACGGCCTCCTTCCCGCCAACACCGACAACGTCCAGGTTCGCGCCGGCGGCAAGCTGGTCAGGCTGACCAATCTGCGCAAGCCGTTCTGGCCCGCGCTGGGCATCACCAAGGGCGACCTTCTCCGCTACTACGCGGCCATCGCGCCCGCGCTCGTGCCGCACATCCGCTCGCGCGCGATGGTCATGAAGCGGTACCCGCACGGAGCGGCCGGCGAGTTCTTCTTCATGAAGCGCACACCCTCCCCGAGTCCCGACTGGCTCGAAACCTGCTCGATCCGGCACGACTCGGGCAACGTGATCGATTTTCCGATAATCCAGGACCTCGCCGCCCTGCTCTGGGTCGTCAACCTCGGGTGCATCGACCTCAACCAGTGGTACTCGCGCTGCGACGATGTGGACCGCCCAGACTACTTTCACTTCGACCTCGACCCGGGCCCGGACGTGCCGTTCGCGCAGGTGCTCGAAGCGTCGCTGCTGGTACGGGATGCGCTGGACACGCTGAAGATGCCGTCGTATCCGAAAACGAGCGGCTCGAAGGGACTGCATATCTACGTCCCCATCAAACGCGGGCCCACCCAGAAGGACGTCTGGACGTTCACCAAAGCGCTCGCCATGACGCTGGCCGAGCGCTATCCGAAGGTGCTGACGGCTCAGTATCGCGTCGCGAAGCGTCCGCGAGGGCGGGTGCTCGTCGATTACAACCAGAACGCGTGGGGGCGCACCCTCGCGAGCGTCTACTCAGTGCGTCCGACGGTAGTCGCGAGCGTTTCGACGCCGGTTGGCTGGGACGAAATCGAGCGCGGCATCACCACGGAGCAGTTCACCATGGATGTGGTCCTCGACCGCGTAGCGCGCCGCGGCGATCTGCACGCGCCGGTGTTGAAGGGAAAGGCGAAGCTACCCTTCTAGGACCACGAAGACTAAAGGGCGACACCACGAAGACACAAAGACACGAAGAGACGACGGGGAACACGACGACTCGACGACACGACGGAAGACCTTCTGAATCTCGACGCAGAGCCGCAAAGACGCAAAGGTGACTAGATTCTACGTTTCCAGATTCCAGATCAGTGTATCGACCCGGTGGGCTTGTCCGCCGTCTGCTGGGCAATCGCGCGCGAGATCATGTCTTCGAGCTGTTTCTTGTCGATGCGAAACGGGCCGGCCACGGCCGCGCCGGCCTGGATTTCGATCGCCACGACGACCCCGCTGTCTTCGAACGGATTCACGATCCAGCTGAATCCTCTGAGGAACACCGGCGTGTCGGTCGATTCGGGATTTTTCGCGCGATGGATGGCCAGGAGCATCGCCTTCAGCAGCTTGGACACATCGTTGTCGGTCCATGCCGCCGGATCGGTGTCTGATACCGGAAATTGCCTGCGTCCGCGCGAAATCAGTCCCACGAAGCCAGATATCTACATTGAGCTCAGTCACGTGACCGTCAGATTGTACGAGACAGCCGTTCGGCCAGTCCAGCCGCGTCGGTGGCCGGCTCGGAGCACGTGAAGTCGTGGCACACGTACGCCGTCGCGCGCCCGTCGCGCATGTCCATCGACGCGATGAACGGCAGCAGGCGCGCGAGCTCAGACTGCGACGGTCCCGGCTGCACCGGCACGATCACGCTGAACGGATCGTACTTCGCCACGGCCTCGCGCATCAGCGCCTCTGTGTCCTCGCGCCGGGTTGGCCCACGATGACCACCTGCGCAATCCCGGCGTGATAGGTGGAAAGCGCCGACATCATCATCGGCACCGCACGCGCGACCTGGCCGATCCGCGGACCGAACATCTTCAGTGTTCGATCGATGCGATCGAAGAGCTCCGCCTCGTTCGTCAGGTGCGCCAGCATCAGCAGATTGAACACCGCAACCGAGCTCGGCGACGGCTCCGCGCCGTCGTAGTCCTCTTTCATGCGCAGGATGACGCTCGGATCGTTGCCTGTCGTATTGAACCAGCCGCCGTGCTCCGCATCCCAGAACAGCTCGTCCTGCCGCCGCTGCAGCAAGCGTGCGAATTCGAGCCAGTGGGGGTTACCACTCGACTGAAACAGCTCGAGGAGCCCGAACACGGCGTACGCATAGTCCTCGGCGTATCCGTCAATCGCCGCGTCGCCGTCGCGATATCGTCGCCTTAGGATCTGGCGCGCGGGATCCCACATGCGCTCTTCGAGAAACCGTGCCGATCGATCGGCGGCGTCGAGATACCGCGACCTCTGCTCCGCCAGCGGCAAGACACGGGCCGCGCGTGCAAACGCGGCGAGCATCAGCCCATTCCACCCCGTCAGCACCTTGTCGTCGAGGTGAGGACGCGGCCTCGTCAGCCGCGCCTCGAACAGCGTCATGCGCGAGCGTCGCAGCACCTCCTCGACCTCGTCACGCGATTTGCCGGTTCGCTCGACAAGCTCCTCGATCGAGCCGGCGACGTAGAGCAGATTCTTGCCCTTGAACTCCCCTTGCGGATCTTCTGGCGCGTTCCCGTCGGGCCTGATGCCGAACCGATGGCGCACGATCTCGAAGTCGTCCTTCAGCAGACCCTCCAGCTCGGTCTGCGTCCACAGATAGAACGCGCCCTCCGTCTTGTGCGCGTGCGGGCGCGCCGCGTCTTCGGGCGGCACGCTGTCGGCGTCTTCGGCCGAGAAAAAACCGCCTTCGGGGTTGGTCATCTCGCGCAGCACGTACTCGAGCGTGTCTTCCGCGACCTCGGCAAAGAACGGGTCGCCCGCCACCTGGAAAATCTCGAGCGACGCCAGCGTAATCTGCGCCTGGTCGTAGAGCATTTTCTCGAAGTGCGGCACACGCCAGTTGGCGTCCACCGAATAGCGGTGGAATCCGCCGCCCACGTGGTCGCGCATGCCGCCGAGCGACATCGCCTGCAGCGTCTTCGCCACCATGAACGCCGGCGTGTAGTCGCCCGTCCGGGCCGTTTCGCGCAACAGGAACAGCAGCTCGCTCGGCCGCGGAAACTTCGGTGCGCCGCCGAATCCACCGCGGACCTGGTCGAAGGTCTGCGCGAACTGCGCGACCCCCTCCTTCAGCGCATCGGGTCCCGGCACCGCCGCGCCCGGGGTCCACCGCCCGCAAGCCCCTGATCTGCTCGGTGAGGTTCTCGGCCGAGACCTGCACCTTCGGCCGCTCCTACGCCACACGCGGACGATCTCGCGCAGGATCTCCGGAAATCCCGCCCTGCCCCCATCGCGCATCGGGCGGGAAGTACGTGCCGCCGTAAAACGGCTTCAGATCCGGCGTCAGCCACACGCTCATCGGCCAGCCACCCGACCCGGTCGTCGCCTGCACGAAGGTCATGTAGACGCGATCGACGTCCGGACGCTCTTCGCGATCCACCTTGATCGAGATGAAATCGCGGTTCAGGATCGCCGCGATGTCCTCGTTCTCGAACGACTCGTGAGCCATGACGTGGCACCAGTGACAGGTCGAATAGCCGATCGACAGAAAGATCGGCCTGTCGAGCGCGCGGGCCTTCTCGAACGCCTCCGCCCCCCACGGATACCATTCCACCGGGTTGTCCGCATGCTGCAGAAGATACGGGCTTTTCTCGCCCGCGAGACGGTTAGGCATTTCGCTTCAGCTCCCGCGGCCCTGATATCGCGACGCATCTTGTTGTACGACGCCGTGAACTCGACGCCCCAGAGCAGAATGACCGCCGAAAAATAAATCCAGATGAGAAAGACGATGACGGTCGCGATCGATCCGTGGATGCGGGTGAATCGTGAGGCGTCGCGGACGAACCACGAGAAGCCCTTGAAGCCGGCGTCCCACAGAAGACCGGTGATGAGAGCGCCCAGCCACACGTCCTTCACAGCACCTTCACGTTCGGCACGAAGTAATAGATCAAGCCGAACACGAACGCGGGCAGAAGGAGCAGCGCATTGCGGACATGTAGCCCTGCATCACCCGAGCGCCGGGTAGCTGTCGGACACGCCGGCAAACCAGCGGGCGCCGATAATCTGCGCGGCGGTCGCCGCCGAGGAGCCCGATCATGAGCATCAGGCCGGCTGTCAGCAGCATCAGAAACGAGAACAGCCTATGGCTCCAGAAGCTGCGGGTCTTCTCGACGCCCCAGGCATGGTTCACCGCCGTGCTGATCGCACCGAACACGCCCAGCGCGCCCCAGACCAGAGAATCGCGCCGCCGACGCCCAGGCGAATCGGGTTCTGCCGGAACGCATCGAGCTGGCGGGTGATGAAGTCGAACTGTCCGGGAAAGTACCGAAGAGCGAAATCCAGCACTCGTCTGACGCGTCGGCTCATCGGCGGTGACGCTGCCCAGAATCGAGATGCTGATGAGCGCGAACGGAAAGAGCGACAGCAGCGCGTAGTAGGCGATCGAGGCCGCGTAGGTCAGGTTGTCGGCCTCGTAGAACTCGATGACGGCGCGCCACGCCGACAACCGCGTAATTCGCCAGGTCTCTTTCAGTTCCGCCAGCCGAGGTCGCGCTCGCGCCAGAGCAAGGTCCCTCTATAATGCCTTTACATGCCGGAGACGCCCAAGAAAGACGCCATCACGCCCTTCAGGTCGTTTGCTGGATTCGGCGCACGTAAGTCCGCGCGAGCTGCGAACCAGGACGATCAAATGGTGTGCGAGCGATGCGGGGCCGAAATGTATCGCATGCACGCCGTGTGGCGGTGCAGCGGATGCGGATTCAAGACAGATTGTTGTGGGTGGTAAGCGCAGTTACAGCGACGCCGCAGCAGACGTCGTCGTTTCTTCCTTCGTCCGAGGCCTCGAGCACCTTCACCACCAGCTCGAACGGCATCATGTTGATGGCGTCGTAGTCGGGCGGGCACCCGAACTCGCGGACCTGGGGCGCGGTTGGGTTGCCGAGCGTCACGCACAGGCCGCAGCCGATGCACAGGTCGGCGCGAACGGCGCACACCATGCGGCCATCCCGGTCCTTCTCCTCGACGATGCAGCCGGCCACCGGGCAGGCAGCCTGGCAAATCGAGCACGCAAACGCGCCGAAACACCGGTCGGGGTCGATGACCGCTATGGTCTTGGGGGCCTTCTTGCGCGGCCCGCTCATCATCTTGGTCCACATGGTTGTACAGATTATAGCGGACTGCGGGCTGGGCGCTGAGGTTCAGGGTTCGGTGAGCGATAGGCTCCAGGTCCAAGACTCTCAGATTCTAGACCTTAGCCTGCCTGACGTCTCTGCGACTGCCAGCGTCAGCCGGGACGCGATCCAGGTAGCGCTCCGCATCGATGGCCGCCATGCAGCCCGAGCCGGCGGCGGTAATCGCCTGCCGGTACACGTGATCCTGGACGTCGCCGGCCGCAAACACCCCGGGAACGCTGGTGCGCGTGCCGTTGGTCGTCACGATGTAGCCGTTGGCGTCGGTTTCGAGCTGCCCCTTGAAGAGGCTGGTGTTCGGCGTGTGTCCGATCGCCACGAACACGCCCTCGACAGGCATCTCCCTGCGCTCTCCGGTCACGTTGTCGCGGAGGACGATCGCGGTCACGACGCCCTTGTTCACGTCGAGCACGTCTTCGACCTCGCTGTTCCATGCAAAGTCGATCTTCGGATGCGCGAACGCTTTGTCCTGCATGATCTTCGACGCGCGGAGCGTGTCGCGGCGGTGCACGACGGTGACCTTCGACGCGAATTTCGTCAGGAAGATCGCTTCCTCCATCGCGGAGTCGCCACCACCGATCGACCGCGATGGGCTTACCCCGGAAGAAGAAGCCGTCGCAGGTGGCGCACGTCGACACGCCGTGTCCCATGAGGGTGCGCTCGGAGGGAAACCCCAGCAGGCGCGCCGATGCCCCCGTCGCGATGATGAGCGACTCGGTGTAGATGACCTGATCGCTCACGTCGATCTTGATCGGGCACCGGGTCAGTTCGACCTTCGAGACGTTGCCCTGCACGATCTCTGTGCCGAAGCGCTCGGCCTGGGCGCGCATGTCGGCCATCAGCTCCGGTCCCATGATGCCGTCCCGGAATCCGGGATAGTTCTCCACCATGGTGGTCATCATCAGCTGACCGCCCGCCTCGAGCCCCTCGATGAGCAGCGGCTTCAGGTTGGCGCGGGCGGCATAGAGCGCGGCCGTCAGTCCGGCCGGGCCCGACCCGATGATCGTGACGTTCCGATGTGCGCTCATTAGACGTGTTTGTCGATCAGTTGCTGCAGGTGATCCTTGTCGGCCAGGCCCACGATCGATTCCACGATCTCGCCACCCTTGAAAATGAGGAGCGTGGGGATGCCGCGGATGCTGAAGCGGCTCGCCGTATTGGGGTTTTCGTCGACGTTCAGCTTTCCCACCGTCACCTTCCCGTCGTACTGGTTCGCCAGCGCGTCAACGGTCGGCGCGAGACGCCGGCACGGACCGCACCATTCCGCCCAGAAATCGACGAGGACGGGCTTATCGGACTTGACCACGGTCTGGTCGAAGTTGCCATCGGTGAAAATCTGAATCTTTTCGGACGGCCATTGACGCTCCGATCGTGAATTCCGGTGTCGGTCGAACCTCGAACCTCAAACGAACTTAAACGACGAACTTGACGAACTCTACGAACCTTACGAACCTACCTAACCCGCCCGTCTTTTCCGGGCACTCTCATACAGTTTGACGTACTCACGGGCCGATCGGTCCCACGAAAAATCCTGCCGCATGCCGGCGACCTGCAATCTCTTCCAGTTGCTCGGGTTAGCGAAGACGGCTCTGGCCCGGTCGAGCGCGGCGCCAAGGGCCTTCGCCGTGTAGGCCGTAAAGGTGAATCCGGTCCCCGTGCCGGCCGCATCATTGTAGTCCGTAACGGTGTCGCTCAACCCGCCCGTGGCGCGCACAATCGGCACGGTGCCATACCGCATGCTGTACATCTGGTTCAATCCGCACGGCTCGAAACGAGACGGCATGAGGAAGATATCGGCGGCGCCCTCGATGAGATGCGCCAGCGCCTCGTCGAACCCGATCTTCACGGCAAACCGGTCGGGATACGCGGCGGCCAGGTCGCGCCACATCTTTTCGTAGCGCGGGTCGCCGGTGCCGAGCACGGCAAAGCTTCCAAAGGCTGGCAGCGTGGAGGCCAGTTCGGTAACCAGGTCGAAGCCCTTCTGATCCACCAGGCGCGACACGACGCCGACCAGCGGTCTCTTCAACTGGTCGGGAGGCATGCCCGGCAGGAGCAGATCCACGAGGGCACGCCGCGCGGCGTCCTTTCCTTCGAGCGTCTCCTCGTCGTAGGGCTCGGGGAGATACGGATCGCGCCGGGGATCCCACCGGTCGGTGTCGATCCCGTTCAGGATGCCGTGCAGGTCGGACGCGCGTGTCGCCAGCACACCCTCGAACCCGAAGCCGTATTCCTTGGTTTGAATCTCACGGGCGTAGGTCGGGCTCACCGTCGTGATGCTGTCGGAAAACGCGATGCCGCCCTTGAGCAGGCTGATGCCGCCCCAGTACTCCAGCGCGTTCATCGCCAGCATCTCGGGCCCCAGGCCGAGCGGCGACAGCCATTCGGCGCCGTAGTTGCCTTGATAGGCGAGGTTGTGAATGGTGAAGATCGTCGTCACGTCGCGCAGCCGCGGCTCGCCGGCATACCGCGACCGCAGGTACGCCGGCGCAAGCCCGCCCTGCCAGTCGTGCGCGTGCAGGATGTCGACGGGCTGAGCGGCCTGGAGGGCGTACTCCAGGGCCGCGGCACAGAGAAATCCAAACCGGCGGGGGCTGTCCGGATAGTCGCCTCCGACTCCGTAAAGGCTCTCGCGGTCGTACAGCTCCGGCCGATCGACGAGCACGGCTTTCACGTTCTCGGCCAGCGGCTGCTCGGTGACGCGCGTGTCCACCACCACTCCGTCGATGCCGCCGACATGGATGGTTCGAGTGGTGCCCTGCGCGCGCGTCCCCCGATATTTCGGCGTGACGAGGGTCACGTGATGGCCCAGCCTGCCAAGCGCAAGCGGCAGGGCGCCGAGTACATCGGCCAGCCCTCCTGTTTTCGAAAACGGCAGGGCTTCAGATCCGATCGTCAAAATGGAAAGGCTCATAGGCATCTGAAAAACGGTTCGTAGGTTCGTCGGGTTCGTGGGGTTCGTGGGTTCGGCAGGTTCGTGGGGTTCGTGGAACCCCGAACCTCACGAACCTTCCGAACCGGCGAACCTCACGAACCGACGAACTCTACGAACCGACGAACTTCACGAACTTTACGAACCCGTAGGTCCTGAACAGCGTACGACGGATACTATTGCATCAGTACGATCCGCTGAGTCACAATCCTCGCGTGACCACTTCGAAGACAGATCCTCCGCCAGAACGGCCTCCCGACCGGCCTGCCCGCGCCGAATCGCGCGAAGTCCGCGAGCTGCGCGAGCTCAAGAACGCGCAGCCCGATCTGGCGTCGGCGGCCGACATGCAGATCGAGCTCCTGGGAGCCCAACGGCGCGTGCAATCGCGGATCCCGCTGCCCTCGGCCACGTTCGATCGCCGTAAGCCGGACAACACTGAGTGCCGCCCTGTACTGCAGTTCAAGGACATTCCGATCGACTGGACCGACTTCCGGCTGATGGTCCGGCAGACGGCCGATATCCTGCGCCGGTTCGAGACACTGGAATTGCCCGACTACGAGCGCCTGCAGGCGCTCGCGCGCGACGGGCAGATCGAAGCCGTGGTGGCGGGCTGGTACGAGTCGGCCATGGCGCCAGCCCGGCGCCAATCCGACGCGAGGACCCCCGAAAAGGAGATGCTGGATCAGGTTCTGCTGCTGGCGATGCGCCCGTTTCTGGCGCGGTGCGCCGAGGCGCTCCTGCCAAGGCTGGAGCTGACCGACTGGCGTCAGCCCTGCTGCCCGCTCTGCGGCGGCGAGCCGGAATTCGCGTTCATCAACCCCGCCGCCGAGCGTCTATTGATCTGCAGCCGCTGCACGGGTCAGTGGCGGTTCGATCCGATTACCTGCCCCTTTTGCGAGAACAGCGATCGCAGCCGCATTACGTCGTTCACCAGCGGCCGATACCGGATCTATGCCTGCGACGAATGCCATCGGTACCTGAAGGCGTTCGATGGACGCGACGGCAGCCGGCCGGCGATGCTGGCGGTCGATTCCATCGCCACGCTGCCGCTCGATGCCGCCGCAATTCAGCGCGGCTACACCAGTTGAAGGCCGTCGCAACGCAAGAGTACGTAGTGTCCGGCTTTAGCCGGACGATACGTACTTTTAGCGTCTTTAGCGTTGAGATGAGCGCGTCCGGCTGAAGCCGGACACTACTTGGCGGTTGAAACGGCGGGCGTGGCGAGCCCGATCGTGCCGGTGTGCTCGGAGAGCCACGTCATCAGGTGACGCGTTTCCCAGAACCGGCCCAGGTTCGACGTCGCGCCAAGCACGACGACCGCGAACGAGGACCCGCTGGGCATCTTGAGCAGCGTCGCCAGGCAGTAGCCCGCCTTGCTGATGAAGCCGGTCTTGCCGCCGACCACGTCGATTTCGCCGCTGCGAAGAATCTGGTTGGTGCTGCGGACGGTCACGATGCGGCCCGCACGATTCGCGGCCGGAACGGTGCGGAACGAGTACTCGGGTGTCCGCATGATCGGGCCGATGCGGTCGTCTTCGGAGGCGAACGAAATAAGCCGGGCCATGTCGTAGGCCGACGAGATGTTGTCGGCATACAGGCCGGACGGGTCGATGTACGCCGTATGGTCGAGACCCAGGTCGTCGGCCTTCTGGTTCATTCTGGCGATGAACCCGTCGTAGCCGAGCGGCGAAATGCGCGCGAGCGCACGGGCCGCCGCGTTGTCGGACGGAATCAACAGCAGGTGCAGCAGATCGGCCACCCGCACGCGGTCGTTCGTGCGCAGATAGGTCGTCGACGCGCGAAGCGTGTCGGCGCGCACGATTTGCACTTCCTGGTTGAGGTCGGTGGCGGTCTCGAGGAACACGATCGCGGTCATCACCTTGGTGATGCTGGCGATCGAGCGCTCGTCCATCGCGTTTTCCTCGTAGAGCACCTTGCCAGTGGCCGGGTCGTAGATAATCGCGGCGGCCGCCCGAACGTCGGGCACCACGTTACCGGCGTCGTCGGTGCGGAAGCGCGGGACTTTGGCTTCGGCGAGCGCCCGGGAGCTTCGCGCCGCTCTGGCGCGGGCGGCACGGATGCGCGCCGCGCGCGCACGGGCCTTTGCCGACGCCGACGTCCTGGTGCCGGCCTCGAGGGTCGGCGCGACGCGGCTGGTTAGTGACTGGATGGTCGCAGCATCCGCGCCTGTGGCGAAAAGGCCTACGCCCGCCCACAGAACACAGAGGCGAACAATGTTCACGGAAGTCCTGTAAATTGACAAAGTTAGAATCTCGAAAAGCTTTCATCGGTATTCTAGCAAAGCCCCTATAGGCCTCCAAGCAAAAAACGTCTCGAAGGGACTGAAAATGGACGGGATAACGTTCGATATCGTAGGTTGGGACCGTAACCGCTGACAAAGATGTCGCTTTCCGAGCTCAACCGGGCCGAATACGAGGTGCTCCGCGCCACCATCCGCGAGCGCGGGACGGCCCGCCTCGTCGCGGTCGTGGTGGGCGTGGCGGCCTGGGCCTCCCTGGCCATGGCGCTCCGCCTGATGATTCAATCCGGAGCCGTGACGCTCGTCCCGCTCCTCGTCCTCGCCGCCACCTTCGAAGTCAATTTCTTCATCCACATCGGCGTCGAGCGTATCGGCCGGTACCTTCAAGTCTTCTACGAAGAGCGCGCCGGATCGATCGGATGGGAAACAATCGCGATGAACTTCGGCGCGAAGTTTCCGGCGCGCGGACTCGATCCGCTTTTCTCGATCGTGTTCTTCTCCGCCGGTGTGCTGAACTTCTTCAACGCGCTCGCGACGAACGAGCTTCGCTCGGGCTGGACCCTCGTCTCGCTCGCGGCGCACCTCGCATTCAATTACAGAATCGTGCAGGCGCGTCGCATTTCAGCTACGCAGCGAGCGAACGACCTCGACGCGTTCCGAAGTCTCGCGAATCACTGACCACGCGCTGAACGCACTGCGGCAATCGCCCAACATCCAAATTCCACGACGTACCTCCAATATCTTGGAACCGTGCGCCAAAATTACGCACGGCGTGGTAGAGACGCCACAGATCTCCGACGATGCGCGACCCACGTAATGTGCACGAGTTCGTCCAAATTGTTAGAAAAAGTTCGACGATCGCGAACACATCGTTATCCCTGTAGAGCAGATCATGAGCAAACTCATCGGTACGAAATTTGCTCAGGCGCATCTCGGAGGCTGGGTATGGGCAGCTTTGTGAGACTACTGGGATTCACGACGCTCGGTTGCGGCTGCATCGTTGGCCGCTACCGCGAGCTGGCCACCAACCGCGACGTGAACTACATCGAAGAGAAAGGTACGGCGTGTAAGACCCACGGGCATCGCAGGAATCACACGATTCAGGATCGTCTGACGACTCCGCCGGTCCTGACGGCCGTCAAGACCGCGTAGTCTGCTGCACATGTCCGGCGCGAGCCGGACGCGCTAGCCGCGCTACTTTTTCTGCGCGGCTACCGGCTTCAGCGTGTACTCCCGCCGGTACATCAGTTCGAGATTTCCGCCCTCCGCATCCTTCTTGTTCAGCCTGATTTCAATCTGGCGGCGCCGCTGCGTGGGGTCGGGGTTGGTCGAGTAGTACCCGAGCACGTAGTAGTCGCTCGTCTCGGCGTCGATGCGGCGCAAGGCCTTCGTATGGTCGTTCGTGTTGACGACGGCGATACCCCCCGTCAGCTCGGCCAGCACGCGCAGGCTGTCCTGCGACTTGCGAAGATGGGTCTCCCACTCGACCGGGTCGACGGGCTCGTCGATGTCGCCGCCGGCCACGAGCCCTCGTGGGTCGAACGTGTAAAAGGTCGCGTTGGCGCGGTTGGCCTGACGCGTGAGCTCGGCCAGCCGCATCGACAGCTCGGCGTCGTTGAACTGCTGCCCCTGGTTGAACATCGCATTCGACGGGTCGCTCGGATCGACGTTGCGGTTGTTCAGGAACACGCTGTCCGCGGTGCCGGCGCGCGACCCGGCAAACGGGTCGAAGTCGTACCCGTTGCTGATGAGCACCACGGCCTTCCGGCGGTTCTGCGTCTGCTGCAGGTTGTTCAGCATGTCGTACACCGTCTCGAACGCCACGTTGGCGCGGTGCATCACTTCCTGCGGCGTCTCCCCGGTGGCCGACTGCTGAATGATTTCCGACGGCTTCAACCCGCCGCCCGTAATCCTGTTGGCCGCCTCTTCCATGCGCCCGCGGTCGTAGGTGAGGTCGATGGCAATCGACGAGGTCCCGGTCGAGACGATGCCGAACAGGTCGCCTTCATGGATCAGTTCCTTGGCCATGTCGCGGAAGAGCCGGCGGATACGGTGCGTGTCGCGAAACTCGAGGTGGAGGTCGTCGATGACGAAGATGATGATGCGGCCGGCCGCGTCGTTCACAGGGCGCGACGGCGGCAGCATGATGCCTTCGCGCACGGGCGCCACCGTGGCGGTCTGGGTCTGGAAGACGCGGCCGCCGTGCACGAGCGTGAACGACGTCAGCGACTGCGGCACGCCGTCCTCGAGGACTTCGAAATCCTCTTTCGCGATATCCGCCTGGAACTGGCCACGGCGGTTCCGGACGATCACGTCCGAGGTGACGAGGTTGACGGCCGTGCGGAACGTCGGGGTTGGTGCGTCTGCCGGCACCTGAACCGCGGGTGCCGGAGCGGGCGCAGGCGCCTCCTGCTGTGCGTGAGGCGCGTCGCCAAAGACCGGGATCACCGCCAGAAAACCCGCAACAAGCCAGGGTGCAGTGCGTGCAGCTTTCATGATGGCTCCAGTATACGCCCGCCTTCGCACGCCTGATCCCCTCTTGCTACGGCGCGGCAGGCCCACCTTCGCGCGCAAGATCCTCGCGAGCTACGGCGCGGCAGGCCCGCCTTCGCGCGACACCGGCATCGGTGGCACAGGGCTTTAGCCCTGTGTTAGAGCAAGCCTTATCAACCCTCGTTATTGGACGTTGCGGGCGGCGCGCCAGCCGGGGGTGTGCCTCCCCCGCCGCCGCCATGCCGGCGGCGGCCGCCACGGCGCGATCGACGGCGCCGGCGAAGGCCGAGCGCCTGCCGAAGGTCTCGAATCTTCGGCTCGAAGGATTCGATCCCCTGGCGCACTTCTTCGTCGGTTACCCAGGTGTCGGGATTGAGCGGTTCGGCCTGCGCCCTCAGCGCGTCGATGCGCGCGGCGTCTCCACCCCGCTCGGTGATACGCGCCTGTAACTCGGCGAAGCGGGCGCGCAACCGCGTCAATTGCTCGCGTCCGACGGCGCCTTCGACAGGCATCGGCGCCGGTTCAACCTTTTCCTCGGTCTCCGGATGCGTCAACTGCTCGAACGCCTCGACAATCTCTTCCTCGTCTGTGGATTCCGCGTCCATGGCTTCCGCCGCATCCATCGGCTCCGCGACGTTCTCATCGTCCAGGTCGGCAGTGCTCTCGGCGACGAAGGGGACCTCTGGCAATTTCGCCGGGGTGACGGTCACGGGCACGGGTGGCGGCGCATCGGTCTGAGCCGGCGCAGGTGGCCTGGACGGTCTGCGCGGCTGGGGCTTGTCGCGCCGGCCGCGACGCTGTCGCACCTCATCGACGGGCGCGTCCGGCGGCCGGGCCTCGAGAATCTTCGGCCAGTTGAACTCGATGTCGGGATTCTGCTCTTCGATCCGGCGGATGGCCTCTTCGTCCAGCGCGGGACGGCCGACCTTCACGCCGGGCGGCGTGCGAAACCAGTAGAGAATGCGCTGGCTCGACCGGCCACCGCCGCGAACCGCATGCACGAGCGAGGTTGTTTCGTACCCGCGCTTGTCGCGGGTAAACCGCAGAAATGGCAAAGCTATTTGCGTTTGGATGAACGAGTGGCTTTCTTGGCCGCCTTCGCCGGCTTCCTGGCCGGGGGCTTGACCGATTTCTTCTGCACGACTGCCCGGGCTGGCGTCTTGGGCGCGGCAGCGCGTGCGGGAGCGTCGGCGCTCGCATGCTTCGCCGCCACCGGAGCCTTCGCGGCCGCGGCAGCGCGGCCATCAGCCGGTGCCTTGTAAACGGGCAGGAATCGCATCTCGTCGCCGATCCAGTGATAGGTGTGGATCTCGGCCACGGGAATGTTGCTGTCGGTGCACATCCGGCGGGCGACATCTAACATTTGTGCAGGGACATATAAATGAAAGGCAGACTTTAGTCTGCCATACGGCACCCACTCGGCCAGCGCTTCGAGATTGTTGACCGACTCCACCGTTTCCACTTCGATGATCGCCATCACCTTGCGCCCGCGATCCTGTGAAAGGAGCACGACATCGGGGTAAAGGGTCGCCCCGCCACTGGTGATTGCACTGTTTTGCTCTGAGCCCGGGTTGATGCCGACATCGAAGCGACGGCGAAACTTGGCTTGCAGGAGGCGTATGACGCGGTCGTGTTCAAGCTGTTCACGGACCGGCCTGACGAGAATGGGGCTCACGAAATCGCGACTATAACATAGCCACGCTTAAGTAAAGACCCTAGTTTGGGGGGTTTGGGGCTGTTTGGGCGTCTAACGGAGGGCCGGGAACGGGCCGATAACAGTGTTCAAGCGCTACAATGACATACGAAAGCTCAAAGCCCATGTCCAGCGTCGCTGTATCCACACCCGCGGCGACACGAACAATTCTCATCGTCGACGATGATCCGAGCGTGACGGAGACCTTCGAACGGATGCTCCGCCTCGAGGGTTACCACGTCGTGACCGCGCTGTCGGCCGAGGCGGGACTCAACCAGGCGGAACGTTCGCACCCGCACGCGATCATCCTCGACCTGCGCATGCCGCTCGTCGACGGGCTGCAGTTTCTGCGGACGCTTCGCGCAAAAGACGACCTTCAGAAGATGCCGGTGGCGATCGTCACCGGTGACTACTTCCTCGACGATGCGGTCTCGCGCGAACTGCGTGGCCTCGGCGCCGAAGTGCGCTTCAAGCCGCTCTGGCTGGAAGACCTCCTCGCGCTTGCACGGAACCTGTTAAAGGCCTAAGCGGTTCTGAGTTCTGAGGCTCTACCCAGAACGAGACCCCCGAACCTCAGAACCGGAACCCAGAACCTCAGAACCTCAGAACCCGAACCCCGAACCGTTCCGGTCTTTGTAGTACCGATTCCGCAACATGAACGACCGCTTTCTGAAAGCGTGCAGGCGTGAGCCTGTCGATCGCACTCCCGTCTGGTTCATGCGCCAGGCCGGCCGTTACATGCCGGATACCGCGAGATTCGCAGCCGGCACTCGCTGCTCGACATCTGCCGCTCGCCCGAACTGGCCACTATCGTCACGCTGCAGCCGGTGCGCCGTATCGACGTGGACGCGGCGATCCTCTTCTCCGATCTGCTACTGCCGCTCGAGCCGATGGGCATTCCGTTCGATTTCGTCCGCGGCGAGGGGCCCTCGATTGACAATCCGCTTCGCACCGAAGCCGATATCGATCGCCTGAAATGCTTCGAACCGCGCGAAGGGTTGTCGCACGTGCTCGAAGCGATTCGCCTGATTCGCCAGGAGCTCGACGATGCGCACGGCGTACCGTTGATTGGATTCGGTGGCGCGCCGTTTACCCTGGCGTCGTATGCCATCGAGGGCGGCCATTCCCAGAACTTCGCGCTCACCAAGGCGCTGATGTACTCCAATCCGAGAGCGTGGCACCGGCTGTGCGAGATGCTCAGCTCGATCGTGAGCGAGTACATGAAGGCGCAGGTCGAAGCGGGCGCCCAGGTGATTCAGATTTTCGACTCGTGGGCCGGCGCGCTGAGCTCGGCCGACTATCGCGAGTTCGTGTTGCCGCACACGCGTCGCATCTTCGAGGCCCTTCGGGGCCTGGGCGTGCCGACAATCCACTTCGGCACGGGCACGGCGAACATTCTGCAGGATCTGCGCGAAGCCGGCGGCGACGTCATTGGCGCCGACTGGCGCATTCCGCTCGACGAAGCGTGGGACCGCATCGGACACGACCGCGCCATCCAGGGCAATCTCGATCCCACGCTGCTGCTCGCGCCGCTCGACCGCATGCTCAACGGGGCGGACGACGTGCTCGAGCGCGCCGCCGGGCGGCCGGGACACATCTTCAATCTGGGTCACGGCATCCTGCCGTCGACGCCGGTCGATCACGTGCAGGCGCTCGCGCAGCACGTGCACCGCTACCGTCTCGCACATGCTTGAGAAGCCAGACACCGCGGTGCTGTTGATGGCGCACGGCACGCCGGAGTCGGTGGATCAGATGGCGGAATACCTGCGTCTGGTACGCGGCGGACGCGAACCGTCAGCCGAGCTGATCGAAGAAATGACCCACAACTGGGACGCGATTGGCGGCCGCTCGCCGCTGACCGACATCACCCTGCAGCAGGGTCGCGCGCTGCAGGCGCGGCTCGCGGCCGACGGTCTCGCCCTGCCAGTGGCCGTGGGCATGCGCAACTGGCGTCCGTTCATCGCCGATGCCGTACGCGAGATCCACCGCAACGGCGCCGTCCGCATCGTCGGGATCCCGCTCGCACCGCAGTTTTCCACGCTCAGCGTCCAGAAATACATGGACGCCGCGAAAGCGGCGCTTCCGGCGGACATGGCGTTTTCGTGCGTGCGGTCGTTCCACGATCATCCCCTGCTGATTGAAGCGTTTGCCGAAAAAGTTCGAGCCGCGTCGCCGCAATCAGATGAGGACGTCGTCTTCACCGCGCACAGCCTGCCGCAGCGCGTGGCCCAGGCCGGCGACCCATATCCAGACGAGGTGGCCTCGACCGCCAGGGCCGTGGCCGATCGGTGCGGAATTCGGTCGTTCCGCACGGCATACCAGAGCGCGGGACGAACACCGGAGCCGTGGCTCGGACCAGACCTGTCGGATGTCGTGAGAGAGCGCGCGGCAGCGGGTGTCCGTCGCATGCTGGTGGTGCCGATAGGCTTTGTTTGCGACCACACGGAAATTCTGTTCGACATCGACGTGCAGGCGGCCGGGGTGGCCCGTGAGGCCGGCATGGATCTGCGCCGCACCGAGTCGCTGAACACGTCGCCGACATTCGTCAGCATGCTCGCCGCGCTGGTCGCGCGGGAGGTTTCAGCCGAGTCGGCAATCCCCGGTGCGGCTGGGCAGGCCTGAAGGCCTGCGCTACCGTAGCCATTCTGGCAGGGCTAAAGCCCTGCGCTACCGTGACTGCCACCGTGAAACACCCCATGTCTAACCCCTCGGGAATCGAAACCGTCGACGTCGCCGTCATTGGCGGCGGTATCTCCGGCCTGTCGGCCGCCTACGAGCTCGGCAAGCGCAAGCGATCGGTGGTGGTGCTCGAGCGCGCCGAGCGTCCTGGCGGCGTCATCCAGACCGAGCGGGTGGGCGATCTGGTCATCGACGCCGGCCCCGACGCGTTGCTCGTGCAGAAACCTGCCGCGATCGCGCTCTGCAACGAGCTGGGGCTTGGCGATCGCCTCTTCCCCACCAAGCTCCCGCGCACGGCCTTCATCCTTCGCGACGGGAAGCTGCACGCGCTGCCCGGCGCGTCGGTGCTCGGATTTCCCACGCGCGTCAGGCCGATGTTGCACAGCACGCTGTTCGGGCTCGGCGCGAAGCTGAGAATGGGCGCCGAGCTGTTCATCCCGCGGCGAACGCAGACCGACGATGAGTCGATCGCGGCGTTCGTCGGGAGGCGGTTTGGTTCCGAGGCGGTGACCTACATCGCCGAGCCGCTGCTCGCGGGCATTCATGCCGGCGATGTCGAGCGTCTGTCGATGCGTGCGCTCTTTCCACGTTTGATCGACGCCGAGACAAGCGCTGGCAGCGTTATCAGGGCCTTCCGGCGCGGCTCGTGGCCCTCACAACGCGGACGGCATGTTTCGATCGTTTCCGAACGGCCTGGGCGAGCTCGTCGATGGGCTCATGCGGGCGGTGCCCAGAGAATCCGTCCGGCTGGGATCGAACGTCACGCGCATCGAAGAGGGCGACGGCTTTACCGCTGCACATCGATGGCCGGGCGCCGATTCGCGCCCGCGCCCTCATCCTCGCCGTCCCCGCTTTTGCCGCGGCCGATCTCCTCCGGCCGATCGACGGTTATCTGGCCGCTTCGTGCACCTCGATTCGGTATCTGTCGACCGCCACGGTGGTGTTCGCGTTCCCACGCGACGCGGTCCGACACGACCTGCAGGGAACCGGCTTCGTCGTGCCGCGCGTCGAGGGCATCAGCATTACGGCCGGCGCCTGGATTTCGTCGAAGTGGCCGCAGCGAGCGCCAGAAGGACAGGCGCTGCTGCGTGCCTTTCTCGGCGGCGCACGCGATCCCGACGTGCTCTCGAAGTCCGATGCCGAGTTGATCAACGCCGCGCTCGGCGACCTGACGAAGATTCTCGGCATCCGAGGGCTGCCCACGCTGACGCGCGTGTATCGATGGAATCGTTCGAGCCCGCAGCAGGAGGTCGGCCACGCGGATGTGGTGCAACGGATTGATGCGCGGCTCGCCGGCCATCCTGGCCTGTTCATGTCGGCGGCCGGATTTCGAGGGGTCGGCATTCCCGATTGCATCGGCGACGCCCGCAACACGGCCGGTGCGGCCGCGGACTTCGTATCGACTGCGCACACCTGATTGCGTCGCGCCCCTGAAGGTTCGGAGGCATACCGCAGACGCGAGATCCTCTAAAATACACACCGATGAAAATACGTGTCCTGGTTCTGACCTTCGTGCTCGCTCTTCCAAATCTCGGCCTCGCGCAGGATGTGCCCGCACCTGTCGATGCCCTCCTCAAGCAGATCAAGGCGGCCGACAAAGATCTGCTCGCCGTCTCCGAGGAAGATGGCCGATTTCTCCGGCTGCTCGTGGTCACGCGTGGCGCGAAGCACGCGCTCGAGATTGGCGCCGCCAGCGGCTACAGCGCCATCTGGATGGGGCTCGGCATGCGCGAGACCGGCGGCAGGCTCGTGACGATCGAATACGACAAGGCGCGTGCGGCCCAGGCAGCGGCCAACATCAAGAAAGCCGGCCTGTCGGATATCGTTCAGGTGATTTCCGGCGATGCGTTCGCCGAAATTCCGAAGGTGCCCGGCACGTTCGATTTCGTCTTCTGCGACGCGTGGAAGCGCGACTACCAGAAGTTCTTTTCGATGGTCTTTCCGCGGATGGACAAGGGCGGCCTCTTTCTCGGTCACAACGTGCTGAACAAGCGCGACGAGATGGAGGATTTTCTCAAGACCATTCACACCAGCCCATCCGTGCTCACCTCGATCGTGGCCCCGTCGGGCGAAGGCATGTCGGTCACGTTGAAACGGTGAGATGAGGCCCATCGCCGCCGCTGGTCGCCGCCGCACTTCTCGCCACCTGCGCAGCGGCATCCGCCCAGACGCGAACGATCCGCGGCAAGGTCACCGACGAAGGCGGCGGGCCGGTCGCCGGTGCGCTCGTCGAAGTGACGAGCGTTTCGGACGCGCTCGTGGGGTTCGTCGCAAGAGAAAAGCGGCGCACGGACGGAATGACGTGGCGCGCCACGACAAACAGGAACGGCGAATTCGTGGTCGGCGTGCCGACGTCAGGCATCTATCTGGTGGCGGCCAGCAAGGAGGGCGTCGGCCGCCAGGAAACCGACATCGTCGTGGAATACGCCAGCGTCCCGTCAGTGAATCTGACGCTGGCGAAGCCGTCGGTGCCGGATGCGGCGCAAGGCTGCGCTGACGCCACGAGCTTGAAAACCTTCAACGAGAGCACGGCAGCCGCGAAGGCCGGCCATCCCGCACTCGCCCGCCTGCTTCGCTGGCTCGAAGCGGTTCAACTGCATACGGCCGGCTGCAACGACTCGCCGATGCTCGAAGTGGGCCGCTGGTCGCGTGCGGACCTCGAGACGCTGCTGGCCGATCTCGCCAACCTCTCGGCGTTTCGACGGTGGATCAAAGAGAAGCCCCTCGAAACGAGCACGAATGCCAGAAGCGGTGTCGACCCGTTGAGTGGCGGCGGATCGCGCCGGCAGAGCGAAGCTCGATTCGTTCGCGATTCCGATCGAGTGGCAGCCATCGTTCTCTACAACCGGCGATTCAATGTCGAGGACATCGACAGGATTTTCCACGGCAACGACACGCTGCGACGCGGTGCGCTCCTTCATACCGATATCGCGATCTTTGTTCCTGGTGATTTCAGTCAGTACCCGACGGTCGACGATGGCCGAAGCCAGGGCGCGCGGCCCGGCACGGTTCACTGGCAGATTGGCCGGCAGCTCCTCGAGGACGTGACGCCGGCGCCCGGAAGCGATCCTGGCGTGCTTCTCTGGTATCGTGCCGTGTCCGCCCATCTCCTTGCGGAAGGCAATCTCGCCGAGGCGTCGCAGCACCTGGCCAAAGCACGGCAGGTGTTTCCGAATCATCCGCACTTCCTGCTCGACAGCGCGTATCTGCACCTGGAGTTGTCCTCACCGGCCGTTCAAGCCTCCGTCCAGGAGATTCGTGCTGGCGGCAGTGACGCGGCGGTCGATTCGCGACGCAGCGAACTGCAGCGCGCCGAGCGATTCCTCCGGGACACCGTGAGCGTCGAGCCCGGCAGCGTCGATGCGCGCATCCGCCTGGGTCATACGCTCGGCGAGCTCGGGCGTCATTCGGATGCCGCCGTCGAGCTGCGAAAAGTCATCGACGCGCAACCTGAGTCCGAGCCGTTGTATCTGGCGGAACTGTTCCTCGGGCGCGAGGAGCACGCCCTCGGAAGAAAAGACGAGGCGAAGCGGCGATACGAGCGCGCGTCGGCGCTGTACCCGGACGCGCAGTCGCCACAGCTGGCTCTCGCCTACCTCGCCAGAGAATCGGGCGATCGCGCCGCCGCGCATCGCGCGCTTCGAACGATCACGAGTCCGCCGGAGGCCAATCCGGACGACCCCTGGTTGTGGTACTACAAGCCCCACCGCACGGACGCGGAACCGCTGATGCAGTCGATGCAAACGCAGCTTTCGGGCGGCTCGCAATGATCCGCCAGAGCCTCGCGCTCGCGACCATCGTCGTCGCCGCGGCCGGGGTCGGTTCGGCGCAAACCGCGTCGTTTTCGACCAACGTCGAATCGGTGCGGGTCGATGTGCTCGTGACACGCGATGGCCAGCCCGTCACAGGTCTCGGTCCGGACGATTTCGAGGTGCGAGACAACGGTGTCGTGCAGAAGGTCGACCTCGTCAGCGACGACGACATTCCGCTGAACGTCGTCATGGTGCTCGACATGAGCTCGAGCCTCGACGCGAAACGGATCGAGTACCTGCGCGTCGCCGGCCGCGCACTGCTGGATGGACTGCGGGACGTCGATCAGGCCGCGCTCGTGTCGTTCAGCCACTTCGTGTCGCAGACCGCGCCCTTGACGTCCGATTTCGAACGCGTTCGTGCGGCGCTCGACCAGGCGTCGGCCTCGGGGCAGACGAACCTGATCGACGCGGCGTTTGCGGCAATGGTGATTGGCGAGTCCAGCGTCGGCCGGCCGCTTCTGATTGTGTTCAGCGACGGCGTCGATTCGACCAGCTGGCTCGAGTCCGAGGCCGTTCTCGACATCGCGAAGCGCACCGACGCGGTCGTTTACAGCGCGGAGGTCGGCGGCCGCCGATTGAGCTTTCTCGGCGACCTGACGAGCGCCACCGGCGGCCGCTCGATTGAGATCGAATCGGCGAAGGATCTCCGGGGAACGTTCCGCGCCATCCTGGAAGAGTTCCGCCAGCGGTATCTCATCAGCTATTCGCCCGAAGGGGTGACGCCCGGCGGGTGGCACCGGCTCGAGGTGCGGGTCCGGGGCCGCGGGCTGTCGGTGCGCGCAAGGCCTGGATATCTCTCCGAAAAATAAGCGTGAAGAGGTGGCCCGTTGGTGCCGATAAGACCAAAGATGACGACCCCTGCGCCTCCGTTGGTTCTGCTGGTCGAGGACGACCAGGGCGTCCGGCGTCCGCTCGAGAAGTTCCTCGAGATGCATCAGTTCAAGGTCGTGTCGGCCGAGACCGCCGACGATGCGATCGACGCGATCCATCAGCACCGCCCGGTGGCGGCGATCGTCGACCTGCGTCTCGCCCGCGGTTCGGGGCGCGACGTGGTGATCTCGATGCCGGCCGGCACACCGGTCATCATCTTCTCCGGCGTGCCGTCCGAATCTGCCGAGCTCGAGCGTCTGCGCCCGCGGACGCGCCTCGTGCAGAAACCCTACTCGCTCACCATGCTCGTGGAAGCGCTGAACGAGATGATCAACAGCGCGAAGCTTCCCACGCAAGCCTAGGACGTAACCTGGCCAAGTACATGGTGTCCGGCTTTAGCCGGACCGTCCGTGACGTCGATGTCCGGCTTTAGCCGGACCATATAGTCGTATCCATTGAGTTCCAACTAGCCGTACGGCCCAGACTTCAGCGGTAGGGCTCAACTTTAAGGCGTCTGGATCAGCGGGACCGCGCCGATCGCGCCAGTCGTTCTGTCTTCGCCGCGGCCGGACTCTCGCTGTACAACATGAGACGCTCCAGACAGATCCGCCTGCCGGGCCGCTCAGGTTGTGCGCTAGGATCGCCGCGCAACATTGGAAAGGTTCGCACGTTGATAACAAAGACCAGTCGCTGGCGAGGGCTCGGCATGGGGCCCCGCCGTCAAGCAACTGGAGGTCCCGTTCGCAAAAATTATCGAGGCCGAACTTTACACGCCTAAAGGATCGGTGATCCACAACTACCTCATGACCGAGATGAGGGGTATGTTGTGGTCCGTGGACGGGCACGTCTTCGATGGTTCAAACGTCGCCGTGCGAAGCTGGTTCGTTCATGTTTGTCGCGGCGGGACAGCCACATCGGTTCGAAGAGTTTTCATCAGATTTTGCAGCTGGGTGTTTTTCTATGGGCCGAAAGGCGGCGAGGCGGGGTAATCGGCTTGGAGCCGTCGGCGTAGCGAGTGACACGCCGAGCTTTGGCGGATGGCCAGTTGCTCAAGCGGCTTGAAAGGTCACGTTCAGGAATTCGGCTGGGGCTTCTGGGGTCAGGCGTTCGGCAATCACCCGAAGCGCCTTGGACGCGAGCCACCGCTTCATCGCGGTCGGACCATACACATGACTCCGGGCAGCGCGGGATTGGCAACCACCGGCCGTGCTCTTCGCGCTCAGCGACGAAAGCTCACCCTGTACTGTAGCATCCGGGCCAGCAGTCTCACAACCGAATTGGAGCCGACGCGCCAGAAGCCTGTGGGGTCATGTCACTGCGGCGCGCGGCTCAGTCGCAGGCGTTAACAGGATTACAGCGGGAGGGACGATGAATTCGGACGCTCGTCGGCCTTGCTGGCGTCTTCGCTGGAGTGGCAGCAGGTGTCGGCGCTTTGCAACTGCGTCTGCCGCTTATGATCCAAAGCGTTGCGGCTGTGTTCATCGCGGTCTTGCTGAGCACTGGCCTGACGATATTTCTCTGGAGTCGCTCTCAAGTCTTTAGCGACGCCGGCCGCGGGTATTACGCTTTTGGGACTGAGAACTTGCTGTATCTTGGCATCGTGTCGATCGCCGGTGCGGTTCTTCACGCGGCACTCGGCGCTCTCGATACAACCTTTCCCTGGCTTACGGAGCACCGCCCACTAGTCCTTGGTTGCGCCAGCGGACTGTACGGCGCCGTCTCAGTCGTAAATGCTTTGTTCGGGCCGGTGGACGAAAGGCAGGATTCCTAGATGTCAAGAAATGGTGACCCGGGCGGGGCTCGAACCCGCGACCCTCGCATTAAAAGTGCGATGCTCTACCACTGAGCTACCAGGTCACTCCGTCAGATCCTATCATTCGCCAACGATTCTAGATTCTAGTTTCTAGCTTCAGATTCCATGGACCTTTCCATCAACGAAGGCACGCTCGTCGTCACCGGCGGTCCCGGCGACTCCCCCGCCACCGCCATCGTCATCAAGAAAACCCCGCGCGGGCTCAGCGCGGCCGGCGCGGAGCTGATGCTCTTGCAGAAATGGTTCGGCAAACGGGGCACGGACTGGACGCTGAACCGGCAGGAACTCCAGCAGCGCGACAACAAGACGTATGACGTGTATCAGGTCGTGCTGAGTGACGGCACAACGCGCGGACTGTATTTCGACGTGACCGAGTGGCTATCGCGCCTCGGCTGAACAGGGCCAATCGACGCTCTTCCTTCTTCCTTCTTCTCCCTCTCTCTAATCCCTAATCCCCAATCCCTAATCCCTATTTTCTCATTCCGTCACCATCCATACGAACCCCTGGCTTGACGATGCCGTCTGGTCGGTCGCGGTGACGGTCACCTGATACGTCCCTGCGGAGTCAGGCGTCACGGTGCCGGTGATCAGCCCGGTCTGCGGATGCAGCGTGAGTCCTGGCGGAAAATTCGCCGCCGTGTACGACAGAAGATCGCCATCAGGGTCGGTGGCGGAGAGCTGCAGCGTGATTTCGGCGAATCCGGTCGATGTGCTCCTGGCGTAGTGCGCGGCGACCTGGGCCGGGGTGAGGGCGAGCGGATAGAGCGCCACCTCGTCGAGCCGGCCGTTCACATAACGGTCTGCCGTCTTCGCCCGGCCGATCGAAATCGGCGACGTCCCCGCCGCCGCCGCGATACCGATCACTGCCCGTGCCCTTGATCACGCCATTGACGTAGAACGTAATCGTGTTCGTCGCCGCCGTGCGCGTCACCACCACGTGCTGCCACTGATTCGGTTTCACCGACCCGCCCGGCGACAGCACGTTGCCGCCGGCACTCCCGTTCCCCTGGTAGAAATTCAGCGCGCCGCTGGTCTCGATCGTCAGCTCGAACTCGCGGATGTAGTCCTTCGAGATCAGCGTCTGCCGGCCCGCCAGGCGACACGATTGACCCACAGTTCGATCGTCAGATCGCCCGCCAGCGGCAGCGTCGCGGCGCCCGGCACCTGGATGTAGCCGCTCGATCCCGTCGAAGACCATGGCGCGGTCGCCGTCGGCCAGCGCGCCCGGTTGTCCGACGCGATCACCTGCCCATCAGCGTGCCCGGCCTCGACCCGACGCTGTCCCCGGCCGATCTGCCCGCTCAGCTCGCCCAGCCGCCAATACGCCGACGGGCCGATCGTGCAACGACCGCCATCGCATACTCGCCGCGCGCGTACATGGCTCTGCGCACCCGGATTCACCAGCACCGGCGCCCGGTTCGTGTTCGACGACCACCCAGGTGAACGTGCCTGGTTGCCAGACTCGCCCGTCCGAAACGTCACCGACACGACATACTCACCAGCGCTCGTATACGACAACGTGCCCGTGACGAGCCCGGTGGCGGGATCGAGCACCATCGAGGGCGGCAGACCGGTTGCGCTGTAGACCAGCACGTCACCATCAGGATCGCTGGCAGCAAATGCGAAGGAGATGCTTGCGCCTTCCATGCTCGTCCGATTCGCCGGCATCTCCAGGACAGGCGGCTGATTGACCCGCTCGATGGTCCATGTAAACGATTCGCTGTCGGACAAGACGCCGTCGCTGACCGTCACCGTGACGTGCAGACGCGCCCGTCGGGGCAGGTTGTCCCGAGAGCAAACCTGTCGCAGGGTTGATGGCGATGCCCTGGGGCAAGCCCAGTCGCGCTGTAGGCGAGCACGTCTCCATCGGGATCGAATGCCGACAACTGCAGTGTGATTTCGGCGAATCCGGTCGATGTGCTCCTGGGCGTAGTGCGCGGCCGACCTGGGCCGGGGTGAGGGCGAGCGGATAGAGCGCCACCTCGTCGAGCCGGCCGTTCACATAGCGGTCGCCGCTCTTCGCCCGGCCGATCGACACCGGCGACGTCCCCGCGGCCGCCGCGATCCCGATCACCCGCGTGCCCTTGATCACCCCGTTGACGTAGAACGTAATCGTGTTGGTCGCCGCCGTGCGCGTCACCACCACGTGCTGCCACTGATTCGGTTGCACCGACCCGCCCGGCGACAGCACGTTGCCACTCGGCACTCCCGTTGCCCTGGTAGAAATTCAGCGCGCCGCTGGTCTCCAATCGTCAGCTCGAACTCGCGGATATAATCCTTCGAGATCAACGTCTGCCGGCTCCCTGGCGACACATGGACCCACAGCTCGATCGTCAGATCGCCGCCAGCGGCAGTGTCGCGGCGCCTGGTACGTGGATGTAACCGTTGATCCCGTCGAAGAGCATCGCGCGGTTCGCCATCGGCCAGCGCGCCCGGTTGACCCACCGCGATCTGTCCCGATCAGCGTGCCCGGCCTCGACCCGACGCTGTCTCCGGCCGTCTGCCCGCTCAGCTCGCCCAGCCGCCAATACGCCGACGGGTTGATCACGGAGCACGGCCATCGCATACTGGCCGCGGGCATACTGTGTCTGCGCACCCGGATTGACCAGCACGGGCGCGCGATTCGTGTTGACGACGACCCAGGTGAACGTGCCGGCTGCCGAATCGACGCCGTCTGATACGCCCGACGGTCACCGCGTAGCTGCCGGCGCTCGCAAAGGAAAGCACGCCGGAAATCAGGCCGGTCGCAGGATCGATCGTCAGAGAGGCGGCAATCCGACGGCGCTGAACGTCAACGGATCGCCGTCCGGATCGGTGGCCGCGATCTGCAATGCCGCCGACGTGTTCTCGGCATGCATCTGCGCTTCAGGCGTCGTCAATCCGGAGGTCTGTTGACGTAGCGTGACCGACCACTGGAACGATTGATTGTGCGAGAGCAGCCCGTCCGACACCGTCGCCACAACCTGATACACGCCGGCGCTGGCCTGCGCGAGCGTGCCGGAAATGAGCCCGGTCGACGAGTTGATCGTCAGGCCCGGCGGCAATCCCTGTCGCAACATAGGTCAGCGCATCGCCATTCACATCGCTCGCGATCAGCGGCAACTCGACCGGCACGCCGGCGCCGTCGGCGAGCCTCATGACGTAGTGCTTCAGCACCTGCGCCGCGGTCAGCGCGGCTGGATACAACGCGACCTCATCCAGACGGCCATTCACATACTGAGCGCCCGATGTGCTCCGGCCAATCGCCACGGCTCTCGTCCCGGCAACCGGATCGACGCGTGTAGTTGTCGCGCTTCCCTTCGCCACACCGTTGACATAAAACCGGACGGTCCTCGTGGCAGCGGATCGGGTTACCACGACGTGTTGCCAGACGGCGGCGTGATGGCACCACTCGCCGACAGCACGTTGCTGCTCGTCGTTCCGTTCCCCTGGTAGAGATTCAGCGTGCCGTTGTTTCTCGAGCGTCAGCTCGAACTCGCGGATGTAGTCCTTCGAAATCAACGTCTGCCGTGTGGCGAGCGACACGTTGACCCACATTTCGATCGTCAGATCGCCCGCAAGCTGGAGTGCCGGCTTGTTCGGAGACACGCACATAGCCGCTCGCGCCATCGAACCTGGCCGCTCCTGCCGTCGGCGAGCGCGCCCGGTTGAACCGGCACACCCTGTCCGAACCGTTGACCGGTATGCTGCCCCGGCCCGATCGACGGCCACGGCACCGGCCTCCTCATCCAACCTCCAGTAGCCGGCGGGATGATCGAACACGACTGCTCGCCATACGAGCGGCAGGTCGAACGTTGTCGACCTGATCGCCGGGGTTCACGAGAACAGGAGCGGCCTGGGCCAGAACGACGACACTGACCGATGCTGATCGCTCGCAGGCACCCATCGTGCCCCGGTTGCGAACGCAGACGCGAACCGTATACGACCCTGGCAGCACCGCCGACTTGTCAAAGTTCAAGGCATTCGCATCGCCATAGAACTGCATCGTCGAGGTGTTGCCCGAAGACTCTATCCCGTCCTGCGCGATGCGCTCGCTTGGTTCGACTGCCGCGTAACGAGCGTGCAGGAGGTGGGCGATCACCTCTTGATCATCGGCCAGGCGGAAGCGGTCGGCATCGGCCCTGACACGGACGATCCGCTCTATCAGTTACGAAGGCGCCTACCGCCGGATCGAGGGGGCGTGATGGACGAGCGGGTAAGCGGGTTAGCGGGTGAGGGGGTAAGTCGGGAGGTGGGGAGCCGTCAGCTGTCAGCCTGTCAGCCATCAGGGAACGACGCTCACTCCTCAGACCTCTCACCTCAGCCCTCGATCGAAGACCGGCTCTGGGTGCCCGACAACCCGGATGGCAGCGGCTGGGCCGATGTCGATTGGGTCAGCGCCGTGCCAGGCAGCAAGTATCACTACCGGCACGGCGAGCCGCACGAGGAAGCGCTGGCACTCTTGCCGCCCTTCTATCGGGTGGTTACGCGGCTCGACACCGAGCTCCTCCACGCACCGCACGAGAACAGCTATTACTGAGTCTCCAAAGCTCAGCTCGCCGACTTCCTGGCGGAGCTCATCCTCGCCGGCGGCGTGGAAACCATCTGGCACATCGAACCCTGCGAATCCCCCGTCCACCCGAGAGCCGAGTCAATTAGAGGAAGGAATCGCCGAGTCCGCACAGAGCCCGTCGCGGTCCTCCCCGGCCCCAGAGGCACCATCATCGATTGTCAGGATGCGTCGCGTATGCTCTTGCGCGGCGAACCGGAGCGGTAACTGTAGCCAATGGCGCGCTACGCGGCGAAGAGGTCGGTCACGTCGATGGTGACGTCGGGGAGGGCATGCAGCGTGCACCGTGCCGTCCCGTTTGACCGACTCGACATAACGTCCGTCCGTTTGTCGCCGCCAGATCCGGCGTGATCCGCCGGTCGAAAAAGGGGGTGAATGCGCCAGATCTCGAGGTCACCGCGGGCTTGGTATCCTGAAATCTTGTGGTCGATCTCATCGTCGTCGATCTCGTGCGACCACACCTCGACGACAAAAGGCAGCGGCTCGACATAAACTTCGAGCTGACGCGGATCGGCCGCCATCAATGCGTCAACCATCGCCGCTGGAACGGCGAAGACGTCCGGAATAAATAGATCGATGTCGGAGATCCGAAGGTGTCCGGCATTTGTCCGAACCTCAAACTGGTCACGAGGCAGTTGAAGGATCAAACCTCGTGAGAGCCGCCTTACCAACTCATTGTGACCAAACGTCGTAGGTGACTTTTCGCGAACAGTACCGCCAAAGACCTCGGCGCGGCCGTCGGTCTCTTCAAGTACGATCCGCCGGATTTCCCCTTCAGGGTCGAGTCGCGCATTCATTGAGCTCCTTGATGAGCCGCTCGGCCATCTCCTACGTGGCGAAGCCGAATCCGCTCGAAAGGGCGGAGCCGTCCGGCGCGGTCCAATCGATCTTGACGATTGGCCGTCCAGCCAGCCACTTGCCGGCGTGCCAGGTTCCCTGCTGGACGCCGGTGATCGCAACGTAAGGGATGCGCAGCGGCTCTTTCATAAGCAGCCGTTTGAAGGTCAGCGCATCGTCCTCCAGCGTGTAGGTCCCGTTGCCGCGCACGAAGAATCCGCTCTTCCGGTATCGCTTCCACCATTTGCCGTCCAACTCGGTGCCGAGATAGGACTCGCTGAGCGAAGAGCGCTTGGACACGGCATCGACTCCTTCGCTATGCATCAATCCCTGCGACCGCCGCAACGTCCCAGAAGGATTGCTCGCATTCGTCCCAGACGGCCTGCGGCACGACGCCCCGGCTCGCGTCGGTGCAGTAGGTCATCCGGTTGCTGGCGGCGACCCTGTCGGCTGGCGCGCCTTCAGCCGCGCCATGCGCTCGCCGGCAGTTGCATCGCGGCCGGCCAGGAATCGCGGTGTCCGGCGAACTCGATCTGACCGGCCCGGAACGCGGCCGGGTCGATCAAGTCGACCCGGCGGGCGCGGAAGCGCAGGTGGAGCAGATCACCGGTCTTGCAGGCGGACGATCTCGCCGCCGCGCGCCGCCTCGGGCGCGACGTGCCCGACCGCCGCGCCGTAGCTGACGCCGGAGTAGCGGCCGTCGCTGATCGAGCGTCGCCAGCTTGCGCAACGAGCGGTTGGCATTGATGTGCTGCATCGGCGTGAACATCTCCGGCATGCCATACGCTTCCGGACCCTGCGAGGCGATCACGATCGCGATTTTGAGCGTGCCGGTCTTGACCATATGTCGAAGAAGTCGTCATAATCCAGCTCATTCGCCGCGTCGACTCGAGCGGAGTGGGGAGCCGGCGATGTCGAGTCCGCCGCTGGCGTTCAGGAGCGCGCATTGTGGCGCCACATCGCGCGCAGATCGGCCTCGGCAAACGGCGCGCTCGTCGCGCAGTGATCGAGCAAGTGGATGTCGAGCAGCGCTTCGTTGGCGGCTTCCTCGGTTTCGAAGAAGAGCGACGACAGCCGACCTGTTCGTCGAAGAAGTTGACCTGCCGCTCCGGCATGCCGCTGATCTTGACCACCGCGCTCTCGAACCAGTTGCTCTGGAGCACATCGACGCCGGAAACCGCGCGGCGCGGCTTCGCCAGAATGACCGGGTTGTCGCGCACGCCATCCGCGCTCAGATTGGTCGTGTCCGAGAGTCGTTCGCGCCAGGTCGTGCCGGTCACGGTCATCGCGTCGAGATCCATCGGCACGCCGTTGTGGACCATCTCGTAGATCAGCGTCTCCATGCCGCGGATATCGCCGGAGCAGCACTGCTTGGCCAGCGCGAAAATGTCGCGCCCCTGGGTCAGCGAGTAATCGAACAGGTCCGGAACCGGGTGGCGTGGTGGATCCGGTCGAGGTCCCAGATCGAGAACTGGTAGCCGGCGTAGATCGCCGCGCCGACCAGGTGCATCAGCAGATTGGTCGAGCCGCCGGAGGCGCTGTGCATGCGGACCGCGTTGCCCATGTTCTGCGATCACCAGCTGGCGACCCCGCATTCCGGCCGCTCGACCAACGTGAAGAGGTCGTCGACCGACGGCTTCGACCTGCTCAGTCGTCGGCGGATCGGTCAGCAACTCGACGGCGGGATGGACCAGACCCATCGCCGCGACCAGATGGCGCGAGCTGTTGCCGGTGCCGTTGAACGCGCAGATGCCGCCCTTGGCATCGCAGGTGTTGACCGCCAGCCCCTTCTCGAGCTCCTTGTGACGCTCGTCGGACGAGCACGCCGGCCTCGACCGCGCGGATGAAGACGCCCTGGAATGCGGTGTTCGAGGAGCACTGCAGGATGTACTGCATCGTGTCCTCGAGGTCCTCGGCGATCTCGGCGTGCCCGGCGGCGCGGCACTCGGCCGCGAGCAGCTCGAGCTCCATGCCGCACATCGGCCGGAATCGACGCCGCCCTTGAGCACGTGGGCCGGGGCGAACGCGGCGAAGACCGGCGCCTCGCCGCGCAGCCGGCGCAGCGTGTCGAGATGGGCCAGCGCCGAGACCGACGGCCATCGGCATCTTGTCGCAGCTCTGGATGACGAACGCGCCGTGGTAGCTGTGCGCCTCCATCTGGTTGACGACCATCTCGGCGATCGCGTTGCGGCTCTGCAAGCGAGTAGCTCATGCCCATGTTGCTCTGGGCGGTGCCGTCGCAGAGCACCGGCACGGAAAACCAGAACGGGCACGCCGCCGTGCTTCCAGATCGCGAGCGCGGCGCGGGCGCCGGTGCCGGGGTCCATGATGTGGGCCGGGTGGTCCGGCGAGCCGCCGATGATCGCGATCCGCGGCGCGTTCTCCTCCAACCGGTCGTAGATCGCCTCCAGCGACCAATCCGGCATCGCGCTCGTCCCCGACCTCCTTGTACGCGCGGTCGAGGATGCCGGCGACCGTGATCGGCTCGTTCGCCTTGCCCTGGACGTTGTCGCGGTACGGATTGATCGGGTTGGTCACGCGCGGCCGGCGGGCGCGATCGTGATCGTCATCAGGGACTCCTCTTCCTTTTCCGGATAAGCACTGCGTTTCGTGAAACGTTATCGAGTGGCCGCGCCCACCGAATTGCTCATCGTGCCGCATGCGGTTCACGAAGTGTCGACGTTAGCAAACTGGAGCCATTCAATGGTTGGCATCGCCGCAAAGTCGTGCACCGATCGTGGCCTGTTGACACTTGTACCGTTGAGTGTATCCGCAGCGAGCGCGTCAGGAAAGTCCGGGCGCGCGATTGTTACTTGCAAATCGAGCACACGTAAACAGGTTGCCGTTTCATTGAACTCGAAAGCCATAGATCCAGACCGGACAACAAACAGTAAACGCGCCGATTACCAGTTTCCTGTCGAGATGCGGGCGCCGGGGAAGGCTTCTTCGAGGCGTCGTTTGACCTGATTGCGCGTTGCTTCGCTGTTGTCGCCGGTCCAGACGATGCGCAGACCGATCCCACGAGACTGATTGCCCTTTTCATCGCTTTTGGTGTCCACACCCGGGATGGCGTCCAGTGCACGCCCTACCCGCCGGCCCGTTTTGCGCGTGCGCGCCGAGATGATGGGTGGACCGTCAAGGACAGGTAGCTCCGAGAGCGCCTCTCTCGCCTTCTTCTTGAGCTCCTCGGGTGGCCCCTCGATTCCGGAGACGTTCAGAACGTGACTCGTCCGATTCGGACTGCGAATGACCACCGGATCGGAAAAGATCAGGGCGTTTGGAACGGCGATCCGGTCACCGTTGTCGGCTCGAATGACCGTTGTCCGCAATTCGATTTGCTTGACCCGGCCCCTCGACATCCCGAATCTTCAATCGGTCACCCAGGGCGAAGGGCTGTTCGATGAGCACCAGTACGCCGCCGACCACGCTCCGCAAGAGGTCCTGAAAGCCGAACGCGGCCGCGACCGTGCCGATGCTCAAAGCGGTCAGCAGTCCGGCCCAGGTCAAACCCCAGAATGCGAGCACGATGGTGATCGCGACGACATACACGCCGACGACGGCCGCGTTCTCGGCTACGACGGTCAAAACCGGAGACGAGGACGTTTTCACGCGCCGCCGGATCCGCCCGCGAAGCCAGCGGGCAACCAACGCCGCCACGACAAAGACAACGAGCAGCTGCAGGATCCCTATTCCGAGATCGATCAGCTGATCGCGCGCATCGCCCAGTCGATTGAAGAGGTCGTCCAGCATCGCTCCGTTCCATCCGGTCGATCGACCGATAGCGGTTGTCCATTCACCGCTGGTCGTTGCCCGCATCGGACCTGAATAGTACCCGGCATGGCGCAGACGACTTCTCGTGCTGAAAGCCTGACCTGCAGCCGGGTCAAGAGGTGCGTCGACTTCCAGCGACCGGCACTGCGCGGTTCGACAACTGTCGGTGATCTTGTTTGATCGTTTTCATGATATTTCTGACGGCATGCTGGAAAACCTTGCATTGACAGCGGCCTCAAGCGGAGCGCATAACCTCGACTTCGCGGTTGATCGATCCTCTGATGACGGGTGATCGACCAGGCTCCGCGATCAGGCAGAGGGGTCTGCCATGGATGCGCCTCCCACTTTGGGGTCAAGTCGAGGCGCACCAGTGTCGAACGGCGTGCATGGGATGTTCTGCCTAGGTGTACACGCTCCCTCGTCCGACACGGCCGAGTGGCTGCTCGGCTGCAATCGTTCAACCGTTAAAGAAGGAGGGGGAAGTAGTGGCCATTACATGTTCCGGAACGAGCTCAGGGCTGTCTGATTGAAGCTGAGACCAGGCTCCGCCCGATCTGTTCCTGCCAATCCGCCAGGGGCCCACATTCCGAGTCACCATCGACTCGGTCGTAGCTCTGCTCGCCGGTCTTCCTACAAGACGACTGGTTGGAGTACGTGCAGAACAGG
>CAWKMQ010000021.1:0-147251 GCA_963850725.1 Vicinamibacterales bacterium | reverse complement strand
CGCGTCGCCCACGCCGGTGCACCGATTGGCGAGGGCCGCGGCGTCGTCATCATGGTGCATGGACGCAACGCGGCGCCCGAGAACATCATCGGCCTCGCGGGCGAATTCGCGCTGCCCGACCTCACCTACCTCGCGCCAGCGGCGGAAAACCACACGTGGTATCCGTTCAGCTTCATGAACGATCGCGCGTCGAATGAACCGCATCTGACGTCCGCGCTCGACACACTCGAGCGGCTCGTCGATGACCTCGCCGCGCGCGGCATTCCAGCCGTAAAGATCGCCCTGCTCGGTTTCTCGCAAGGCGCCTGCCTCGCCCAGCCAGTTCGCCGTGCGTCATGCCGCGAAACTACGGCGGGATCCTCATGTACAGCGGCGGCCTGATCGGCCCGCCCGGCACGACCCTGGGACGAGGCGGGCAACTTGTCTCGGACACGCCGGTGTTCCTCGGCTGCAGCGACGTCGACGCGCACATCCCGAAAACGCGCGTGGATGAGAGCGCCGACGTGTTCTCGCGAATGGGCGCCGCCGTGACCAAACGCATCTATCCCGGCATGGGACACCTGGTGAACGAAGACGAGATCGAGGCGGGGCGCAAGCTGCTTTCGGCGATTGGGTGACGACCGCGCTCGCGGCAAACCTGATGCCGGCCAGCGGGTGCGGTGGCGCGTCGGGCTCCGGGAAGCTGGCCCTCGAAATCGGGCCTCCGTCCGCTCGCGTTTCATACTTCGCGTGGCGCGCGACGTCCTATCCGGCCTGGCGGCTCTGTCGCTTCGCAGGCCTACGGAGGATTCGCGCGCGAAACGCTCGCTCCCTCCGGCACGATTTCAGATCTGACGCCCATCGGGCCACTTCACATCGCCCGCTCGCGCCACGCATGCGCCGGCTTCGGCGTGTCACAGACGCCGGTCGAGTCCGACGTTCCAGCGACGGACGAAGCGCGGCGATCTGACGCGCGATCGTCGCGCGCGTCCGCCGCGTGGGGTGTCGAGCCGCCGCCGAATGCGAGGGCCGCGACGGCGGCAGTCTGAAACCGGGCCGCAGGGAGCGCGGGGATTCGAGGGCCGCTGCGCCGTAGGCCTGCGCGCGTGCTCTTGTCCAGTCCAGGCCGGATAGGCGCCGGCCCGATAAGCGTCAGCGCGAATCCCGAGCGCACGGAGGCCCGGTTTCCGCGGCCGCTCGCCCTGAGGCGGCCGATCGTCACCCCGATACGAGGGACAACGGCAGCGTGGCGCGCGATGGCACGGTTCGTAGCGGGCCGCCGACCGGGACGCAGACCGGACGTCTACGCGCGACGGAAAGGGACCGTGCGTTACAAACGTCCTGCTATCAGTTGGTCATCCCGAGTCTCCTGCGCTTCGTCATCTCCACGATACGGAGTTTGGTCCGGAAAGAACTCGCGCTCGCTGCCGGCGAATCGCCTTGTAGCGCCGGAACGCGTCGCGCTCGCTCTCGAGGCCGAGCCACGTCCTCCAGCGTCGTGCCGCGGAACGTGTGCCGCAGCATCTCGCAGGCCGTGCTTCGCGACGAACAGCGGATCGTGCGCGAACGCCGCCGGCAGGTGCCGCACCTTCATCCACCGCTCGGCCCGCCAGCGCATGAACTCGATCTCCTCGGCGCTCGAGATGCTCGGTGCGCACGACCGCCGTCGTGCCGTCGTACTCGCTCGACGTCCTCGTTGACGATCAGGCCCGCGCTCGCGGAAGTCGCGCGTCATCGGCGTGCCCGGGTACGGCGTCGGATGCTGGATGTACGGCCAGTCCACGTACTTGCGCGCGAACGTCGAGGTTCGCTTCGATCGACTCGCGCGTGTCGCCGGGATTGCCGACGATGAGCCCGCCGACGACGTACATGCCGTGCCGGTGCAGCACGCTCGATCGCGCGCATCGTGGCGCTGCCGACGGTGCGGCCGCCCTCGCGCTGCGCGTTCTTCGCCGCGGCCTTGCAGGAACGCGAGGTCCTGATCGAGCACGTTCTCGATGCCGAGAAAGACGTAGCGGAACCCGGCGCGCCGCATCGCCGCGGCCAGCTCGTCGCCGCTGACGGCGATCGCCGACGTCATCCCCTGCACGATGTAGTCGATGTCGTTCAGGCCGGCGTCGATGATCGCCTCGCACAGCGCCTTGAACCGCGCGACGTTCAGCGTGATGTTGTCGTCCACGAGGAAGATCGCGCGCGCGCCGCGCGCCGCGCGCGTCGGCGATGTCGGCGATGACGCGGTCGATCGGCCAGGTGTGGAAGTTGCGGCCGCGCATCTCGATGATCGAGCAGAAGCTGCAGTCGTACGTGCAGCCGCGCGAGGTCTCGACGATGTCGACCGGCCGGCCGAGCATCGTGTAGCCGGCGAGCACGCGCGCGGCGCGATTCGGCGGCCGCACGTCGCTCGTCGAGATGCGCTCACCGGCCGCGCGGGGTTGCGGACGAACCCGCCGTCGCTGCCGGTACGAGAGCCCGGCGATCGCGCTCGAGACGTCGCCGTCGCGCTCTCGAGCGCGCGCACCAGCTCGCGGAACGTGATGTCGCCCTCGCCGCGCACGATGAAGTCCACGCCGAACTGCCGGGTCTCGTAGGCCTCGGGCGCGAGGCTCGGATCGTAGCCGCCGACGACCACCGTCGCCTGCGGCCGGAGCGCGCGCACGAGCTGCGATGACCTTGAACGCGCGTCTTGCCGCTGGAACGTCATGACCGACAGGCCGACGACGTCCGGCGCGTGCGTCGCGACGAGCCGGGTGACCGTCTCCGGGCACGGCGCGCTGCGCCAGGATCAGGTCGGCGATCGCGACGTCGTGATGCGGATCGACGTTGCCGGCGAGCGACGCCAGCGCGCCGTTCGGCATCCGCATCGTCAGCGCCGGCGTGTGCTCGAACGAGTCCGGCATCGAGAGCAGCAGGACGTTCATGGGCTTGAGTAAACAATAGCGCAAGAAACACCACCTAATCCTTGGAAAACTCCCGAAACTTGGGTCAGGGGACGGGCCTGATCCTGTGGAAAACTCCCGAAACATCGACGAACAGAATGGGGTTCTGGAGTTTTCCACAGGATCAGGCCCGTCCCCTAATAATATTGCCCTGATGGCGAGCCTGATTGAAGCGATCGAGATCAAGCGGAAGATGTTCTTCGAGTACGAAGACGCGCCCTACCACTGCCTCGACGTCGAGGTCTCCAAGCCCACCGCGCGCGGCGGCCAGACGCTGGTGCGCCTCAAGATGCGCAACCTGCTCACCCGCGCGGTCTTCGACAAGACGTTCAAGGCCGGCGACAAGTTCAAGGAGCCCGACCTCGAGTGATCGCCGCGTCCTACCTGTATGCCGACGGCGACGGCTACCACTTCATGGACCAGGAGACCTACGAAACGCTGACCCTCGGCGCCGATGTCGTGGGCGACGATCGCGAGCTGCTGGCCGACAACCTGATGGTCCAGATTCAGAAGTTCAACGGCAACCCGATCGGCCTGCAGCTCCCGCCGCACGTCGAGCTGAAGGTCGCCTCGACCGAGCCGGGCGTGCGCGGCGACACCGCCAGCGGCGGCGTGACCAAGGTCGCCATGCTCGAGACCGGCCTCGAGATCCGCGTGCCGCTCTTCATCAAGGAAGGCGAGAAGGTGAAGGTGCACACCGAAACCCGCGAGTTCGCCGGGCGGGCGTAGTCTGAAAATCCTTACTTCGAAACCTTCGATCTCGCGCGTCGCCATCCACGCTTGTTTCGCGCCGTTTTCGGCCCGGGTCGCCGGTACCGACGATCCGGTCGCCGTCGACCTTGCCGGCTGTAGTGTGCCGCCCGCCGAGAACGAAATCTCGTCGCCGCGCATGCGGCCGTCGCTGATCGGCGTACCGGTGCCGCGGGTGGTCGAGCGTGCCCGACAGCATCTGGAATTCCTGTTCAGCGTCACTTGACCGCCCTCAATTGCCACGTGCCTGCGACCTTGGCCGGGACGATGTACAGCAGCGCCGTGCACCAACTCTCGCAGTTGGTCTCGAGCCGCTCGGTGTCGTCGGCCGCCAGCCCTCCACCGTGAACGTGTTCATGACGATGCGGGAGCCGGGTCTGAGATTGAAGAGCTTGTGCTTGAGCTTCTCGATGTTGCTGGGCAAGAGGAACAGCGCCATCACGTTCGCCTTCGAGATGTCCGCCTCGTACATGTCGCCCTGGACGAACGTCGCTTTGTCCGCCACGCCGGCTTCCGCCGCGTTCCGCCTCGACAGCTCTACCATGTCCGGGTTGTATTCGACGCCAACCGCGCGTGCGCCGCGCTTGGCCGCGGCGATGACGTTGCGCCCGTCTCCGGACCCAAGGTCCATGACGTAGTCCTGCGGCGTCACCTTCGCGACGTCGAGCATCTTCTCGACCAGCTCGGGCGCGTCGGCACCCAGACAACGTCCTTGCCGGCCTGGCCGACGGTCGGCTCATAGGGCTTGGCCGGACTCGTCTGCTGGGCTTGACCGAGGAGCGACAGGGCCAACGCGCACGACACACCAAAGGCAGTATCTCATTCCCATCGTTTGAGTTCCTCAGGCTGGGGTTCCAGACCAGTGTAACACCTGCCCTGAGCCTGTCAGCCTCTCGACCCTGCTCGAGGCGACCCTGATAAGCTCGAAGGGTCGAAGGGCTGCGGACCTCTTTGTTTAATGGCGCGGGGCCCCACCCCCGCGCCTCGGGCGCTCAGCGCTCACGCACTTCGCGGTGTCCGGGAGTTGGCTGTAAAGACATGCTATCTTTACACCATGGCCGGCAAGCTCGTGAACGTCCGACTGGACGCCGACCGAATGCAGAAAGTCCGGCGGTTACGCGAACGCGGCGTGGCGCTGTCGGATCTGGTGCGCGAGGCGATCGACCACCGATTCGACCGCCTCGATCCCGCGGTCGGGTCGCGCCAGGCTCGGGCCACCCTGGATCGGATCCTCGAACGGCATCCCGATCCGCCTGACCTGCCGCCGCGCGACTACGACGTGCATGACCGTCGGCAGGCGCGCCTCGCCATCGCCGAGCGTCTCAGGCGGCGGGCCGGCCGCCGACCATGACCCTGGTGGACACTGGGCCACTCGTCGCGCTGTGCGATCCGCGGGACCGGTGGCACGTGACTGCTCGCCGGCAGCTCGGGCGGCTGGCGCGTACGGGCCTCTGCACCTGCGATTCGGTGATCGCGGAGGCCTGCTTTTCACCTGCCTCACCGCGCGCAGCGCGAACGCCTCCGGTCGGTGCTGGACGAGTTCCGAATCTCGCCAGCGGCAGCGGGGACCGGGTCGCCTTGGCTGGAGACGGTCGACTGGATGCTCAAGTACAAGGAACACGAGCCAGACTGGGCGGATGCCTGCCTCGCGGTCTGGTCCGGACACGACACGGCCCTGAGGGTATGGACCTACGACCGTGAGTTCCGGACGACGTGGCGCCGGCCGGATGGATCGGTGGTACCGCTGGCCTAGCAGGCGGCTGAAAAGCGCAGCCTGAAGTCAGAAGTCGGAAGCCAAAAGTTAGAAGTGGGAGGGCCGTTCAGGGTGTCTGTGCGATGGCTTCGGGCCGGTGCGGCTGCTCGCCGGTGAGACCGGGAAACGGACCTTCGCCGCCCTGGAAGTGATCCACCGTCGGTTCGGCCGAGTCCGTGCGGATGCGGAAGATGACGTCGTTGCCCTGCCGGAGGGCGAGCGTTTCAGTCGCGGTCAGGCCGAGCAGACACGCCGCCAGCGCGCGATTCATGAACCCGTGCGCCACGATCGCGATGCGCCGATGCGGCAGGGAGGCGACGTCGGCGAAAAACACTTCCCCGCGCGCACGGAGATCGGCGAAGTTCTCCCCGCCCGGCGACCGGACGGTGTGGCGATCCGCCGCCCAGGCTGCCGGCACCGTCGGCAAACCGAACATATACGCCGCAAATGTCCAAAGACAAAGCCCAGGTGAATCGCTTCGTTATTGTAATGCCGTTGACCAAGCCAACACCGAGAAACAGCAATCGAAGTTTAGGGCGAAGGTTTACGGCAACATCTTTAGCCAAGGCAAACAGCGGTCTTAACGCCACATCGGCAGGCTGGCCGAGCACAGTGCTAGGCCAGGGTCAGACAATACACACCAACACCTCCTAGCCGAACACACACATCTTTCAGCATCCACAGCTGAAGGAACAGTCGCTCGGCGGCCGGTGTTACCCCAACACCCATCTACACCAGCAGAACTTGACCCAGCAAGAGCGGAAACCCTTGGCGGCGGCCCCAGCTGCCGCAACGAGCGGGATGATGACGATGACGGCAAGGACAAGAATCCAGAACATCACGTCGCGCCACGTCATCAACGTCGCCCGATCGCCTGCGCTTTCGCGCTCGGCGTGGTGTCGGCCTCGAGATCGCCAAGCACGAACTGGATGCCCCTGAAGAAGAAGTCGCTGAGAGCCGGCACACTGAAAAACGCCGGTGTGTGACCGAGCGCCGTAAAGAAGACGCGCCCTTTGCCGTAGCTGCGGATCCAGCTGAGCGCGTAGTCGCCATCCTGGCGCACGCACGGGCGGGCGCAACCCCTGCCCTGATTCAGATCCGTCTTTTCCATGTCGATGCTCATCAGCACGCGCACGGTGTTGCGCGACAACGGCGGCTCGGGGAAGCGATAGAACTCGTCCTGATGAACGAATGACCGCCCCTCGAATGCCGCGACGAGCGGATTCGACGGATCGTCGATCTTGACGGTCGCCATTTCCGTCGGTTCACGATGGGCGCCTTCGACCGCGCCCAGCATCTCGGCGAACTCCGGCCAGTCCATCGACGCGTGGCTGGTGCCGTGGTAGCCCGCCAGTCCGCCGCCTTCACGGACGAAGCGGCTGAGACCCATGCGCACCTCCGGATCCACGAAGATCTGCCCGACCGTGTTGTTCAGGAAGACCGCGTCGAACTTCTTGATCCGGTCGTACTTGAAGTTCTCGAGATCGTTGCTGAACACCGCCTCGTACGCACCGGTGGCTTTCGCGAACTGCTCGATCGCCATGTTCGCCGCAGGGATCGAACGATGCCCGCCGGTCGCACCGCCATACCCGATGTTCGCGTCGTAGACGAGCAGCCTTCGAGAGGCCTTCGGCGTCGCGGCGGGCTTTCGAGGAGTCGCCGCGGCGATCTTCTCGCGGTCTTCGGGCGAGAGCCGGTCGGGTCCCTTGATGGGAATCCCGCGCGAGAGCTCCATGACGCGCGCGGCAACGACCGGCTGGACCGCCTTCTCGAAGCCCTGCAGCGAGCGCAGCAAGTCGGCCGTCACATCGGGCCCACCGGTGGTGTCCACGGTGATCAGCGAGATCTTCGGCGGGTCCTGCCCTTCAGGCCCGGCTAACAGCCGCCATCAGCGGCGCGATTCCAGCGACCCCGCTGCCCAGGCTGACGGCGTGACCGTTCCTGCCAGGCGCATTTCGATCGCTCAGCCTGAGAACCAGCAACCGGTCTTTGACGAGCGCGATACCATCGGCCGGCGCGATCCCTTCCTGCATCCATTTGCCGAGATCGGCATAGACCCCGAGCCGCCGGCTGCGGCCCTGCAACGATTCGACGAGCGTCTTTGGACTGCCGATGAGCGCGACGTTGATGCCGTACTCATCCGCAAGCTTCTCGAGCATGGCCAGCGCGTGCGGCGTTCGCTCGACGGCCAGCGTTTCAACGCCGAGACCTTTCACGAACTCGAACACTTTTCGAGCCGTTTGATCGTCCTCGCCGATCGCAGGCGTGACATACACAGGCATGCGCAGGCTGAGCGACGCCATCCGCTCGCGCACGCCATCGATTTCTCCGGGCGCGAGTTTGTAGTCCAGGTTCTTCGGAATCTGGACGCTCACCTTCTGCGTGCTGTCCCCTTCGACGGCCGCCAGGTCGAGCGCGTCGGCTTTGCGGGCGGCTTCAAAGAACGTGTCTTGCCGGAAGCTCCCGAGCGACACGCCCACTTGCCAGCCGAGAAGCGATCCGACCGCCGTCCGGAGTTGCCGCCACGCCGGCACGCGCACCGATGCTGAGATACGAACCGGAGGATTGGCCGGCGGTGGCGGGGCCTGCGCGAAACCAATCGTCGTGGACGCGACCGCCGCCAGACAAAGATGAACAGGACGCATAGCGATCTGACCTCAGTCCTATTGCGCGAGTGACGGCGCGAATGCCAGCAGGACGTTTCCCGGCCGGCCATTCTGGAATCCGGTATAGCCCGACGTGACGTACACCATGCCGTTCACGATCGTCGCACCGGCCGAGCCGATCGATCCGCCGCGTGCCTTGACGCCATTCACCGTGTCGAACTCCTTCGCGGTGTTGTACTGCCAGATCGGCCGGCCATCGAAACTGGAGAACGCGCGAAGCATCCCGTCCAGGCCAGCGCTGAAGACGACCCCTGGGATCACGCTCACGGCGGCGCTGAGGCCGGGATGCTGGGCCATCGATTCCTGCGGCGGGATGTCCGCGTACCATCGCTCCAGACCGTCTCTTATTCTATGGCCGCCAACCCGCCATACGGTCCGCGCAAGGCGAAGTACGCCTGCTCCTCGTCGGCGGCGCCGCCGAAGAGAATCTGGCCCCTGCTGATATCCGAGTACCAGACCACCTTCCCTTTGTTATCCGGATCGAGCGCCCACACGCCACCCGATTTCTGACCGGCCAGCACGAGCGACTTGTTGCCAGGCTGGTCGACGAGGATGGTCCCCGCGGAGAAATCCCAATCGGGATTGTCCTTCTCGTCCGGACAGTAGTAATTGTCGGGCCGGCCACGCGCGGGCGCCGCTCCCCGCGCGGGCGGCGGCGGGCCGGGCCGGCGATGCGCGCTTCGCGGCGGATGTCCTGCCGCTGATGGTCCTTGCGGGCACCCGGTATGCCACACGTCGCCATGCATCGCCTGGGTGACCCACAACACCTTTCCGGTGTTGATGTCCATCGCCATGACGGCGTTCGACCGGCCGAGATCCGGCGCGGAGAACGCGTTTCCCGTCGAGACGTAGACGGCCTGCCGTTTCGGATCGATCGTGACCGGGCCCCAGATGCCCGCGCCGGACGGTCCGAGAAACTTGATGCCGGCGTCGGTCTTTCTCTCTGACGGTTCTTCAGGGATCGGTGTACGTCTTCCAGATCTGTTTTCCCGTCGACGCATCGAGCACCGCAACCATGCCCTCGAATCGTGCAGCAGGCATGGTTGACGCTCGCCGACTCGGGCTCTTCCAGAGAGGCGACCGGCACGTAGACGCGCCCTTCATAGACCGTGACGCTTGCCGTGATCCGGGCAAGCGGATGCGGATCGACTTTCACCTTCCACAGCAGCGTGCCCGTGGACGCATCCACGGCGTACGCGTTGCCGCGAATGTCGCCGAAGAACGCCGCCGTCTGTGGAGAGCCTCGCTTGACGACGCCGATCATCGGCGTGCTGCGCAAGCCGGCCTGCGCCTGGAAGGACCAGTGGACGCATCCGGTGTCGGCATCGAGCGAATAGAGATATCCGGAATCGGACCCGATGAAGACGCGCCCGTCCACGACGGTCGGCTGCCCGTACGCCGAGGAGGTCCACGGAAGCCCGAACGCCCACTTGAGCTCCATCCTCGCCACGGCCGCCGGCGCGAACCCATGACGCCGCAGGTCATCGGTGGCGCCGGACTCTTTCGGTCCGAGGCCGCCAGCCGCTTTCGCGGACTGATACCGATTGTTCTTCGTCATGTCGGGGCTCCACCCATTCCACGACGGCGCCGACAGGTTCGTCACCGGAGGATGGCTCGAGCACGTGTTCGACATCGTGCTGGCTGCCGCCGCTTTCGGTCGATCCCAGTCTCCTGCCGCTCACCCACTCCGCAATCGCCACTCGTTGCTCGTCGGTGAGCCCGGCCGCATCGGCGTGGGTTCGCATGCTCCCGGTCGTCATCGATGCGTAGAGCTTTTCCGGCGTCAGTTGCTTGAGCATCTCCGGAGACATCGCTTCGTCGATCTCGGGTTTGCCGTGGCACGCGCCGCACACGTTCCCGAAAATCGTGGCGCCCGCCCCTTCCGTGGCCCTGTCGGCGAACGCGCGCGGATCGGTGGCCGACGGCGCCGGCTGTTGTGCGCGCGTCGATTCCGACTGCGCGAGGATGGCCAGCGTCACGGCGCACGAAGCCACGACCAAGGCGATAGCGCGAAATGTGCTCATCGGGGTTTCTCCAGTGAGAGCGATATAGCACCCGGAGTACAGCGTGTCAATTTTGACCCAAAAGAGCCATGAAGTTCCGATGAAGAAGGGATGAAGCATCGATGAAATTCGCGCCTCTTCACTATCCAAATGAATAAGTTCTCGCATTTGTGCAAGGACGTGCGACACGCATGCGCGGCATCGTAGAACGCGATTGTCTGCGACGCGACGAACACGTCACAATCATGAGTCCACATGACCGCTCCCCGGCTTCTCCTCGGAATCGTTTTCTGCGCTTTCCTGAATTCGACGCTGCTCGCACAAGAGGCCGGCGATGCTTCCGACGTCCGCACGGTGACGGCCGTGCGGGTCGCGCCGGACGAAGACCTCCGGATCGACGGCGTGCTCGACGACCCCGTGTGGCGGCGCGCGGCGGCGGCGGGCGGCTTTCTCCAGCGCGAGCCGGCGACGGGGTCCCCGGCCACCGAGCCGACCGACGTCCGCATCGTCTACGACGCGGACCGTGTCGTCATCGGCGTCACGCTGCACGACAGCGAGCCGCAGGCGCTGCTCGCAGAACCAGATGCAGCGCGACGGGTCGTTCGACGCCGACGACAGCTTCGCCTGGATCATCGACAGTTTCCTCGACGGTCGCACGGGCTACTTTTTCGAGATCAATCCCGCGGGGGCGATGGGTGACGGTCTCGTCAGCATGTCGTCCGGCGGCGGGGGCGGCGGTGGTGGCGGAGGGGGGCGGCGGCGGAGGTGGTGGCGGGGGCGGCGGGTCGATCAATCGCTCCTGGGACGGCATCTGGCTGGCGCGCGTGCGCCGCACGAACTCGGGGTGGAGCGCCGAGATCGAGATCCCCTTCCGCACGTTGAACTTCAATCGCAATCTGCTCTGCCTGGGGCATCAACTTCCGCCGGATGATCCGGCGGAAGAACGAAGAAAGCCTGTGGACCGCCCATGCGCTCAATCAGGGTCTGACCCGCGTCGTCAATGCCGGGCGCGTCGAGGGGCTGACCGATCTCTCGCAGGGCGTGGGGCTCGATTTGAAGCCGTATGGGGTCGGACGCGTCTCGTCTGCGCCGGCGACCGGCCAGACGTCGGCGATTGCCAGCGGCGACATCGGTCTCGACGCGTTCTACAACGTCACGCCGGCGATGAAGCTGAACGTCAGCATCAACACGGATTTCGCGGAAACCGAGGTCGACGAGCGCCGCGTGAACCTGACGCGATTCCCGTTGTTCTTCGAAGAGAAGCGCGACTTCTTCCTCGAAGGATCGAGCTACTTCGATTTCGCACGCGATGCCGGGCCGGGCGGTCACGCCCTTCTTCTCGCGACACATCGGTCGCGATACGCGAGGACAGGCGCAGCGCATCGACGTGGGTGGCAAGCTCACCGGCCGCGCCGGCGCTTTCGACGTCGGCGTGCTCCAGGTGCGCACGGCAGAGGCGCTGACGGACGACCAGATCGGCGAAGACTTCTCGGTTGTCCGCGTCCGACGCCGGATGTTCGAGCAGTCATACGTGGGAGCGCTCTATACCCGCCGCGCGCCGCGTGACGGGGAGGCCCGGCAGACCGCCGGGATGGACCTGGCGTTCAGCACGTCCAGGTTTCGTGGAAACCAGAACATCGATCTCAGCGCCTTCTACCTGTGGACCACCAACCCGCTGGAAACGGGAGACTCGTCCAGTTTCGGCATGGCCCTGCGGTACCCGAACGACCCCTGGACGGCCAGCTTCTCGGCGCTGGAGCTGCAGCCCGAGTACGACCCGGCCATCGGTTTCGTGGAGCGGCGCGGGATCCGTCAGTACCAGCCGGAGTTCGAGTGGTCGCCGCGATTCGACGGCCATCCCTGGATTCGGAGCATCGACATCGGGATGGAAGCGGACATCCAGACCGACATGCACAACAACCTGTTGACGCGCGAGCTGGAGTTCACGCCCCTGCAGATCAATTCGCACGCCGGAGCGCAGATTCAGTTCAGACTTCACGCCCCAGTACGAACGGCTCGAGGAAGACTTCGAGATCTCCGACGGCGTCGTGCTTCCCGCCGGCGGCATCTACGAGTTCACCCGCTATCAAGTGGAAGTGGAGACGCCGGAACATCTCGTCGTGGCGGTGTCGCCGGAGGTGACGTGGGGCGATTTCTTCTCAGGTAAGAGAACCGACCTGACGGTGCGCGTCGACGTGCGTCCGCGGGGTGGCGTCTCGCTGTCGGCGGAGGTGGAGCGCAGCTTCCTCGATCTGGCCGAGGGCAGCTTCAACGCCGACGTCTACCGTGTGGATGCGAGCACGCAGTTCAGCCCATGGATCTCGCTCGCCAACCGGCTGCAGTACGACACGGTGAGCCGCGAGCTGGGCTGGCAGGTTCGATTCCGGTGGATTCATCGCCCTGGCCACGACACGTACTTCGTGTACACGCACAACTGGCGAGAGATTCTCAGCCCGGGCGAACGCCGTCTGGCCACGCTCGACAACCGGCTGGCGAGCAAGGTGGTGTACACGCTGCGATTCTGACGCCCGCCTCACAATACCTCCGCTTCCATCTTCCGCGGATGCTGGCGAAGCCTGCTTCAGGAACTTTTCAGGTTGATTGGTCAAGATAGACGCGCGGGCGATATCGCCCGAACGAAAGGCGGCAAGTATGCGGAAGCTCCTCGCGCTGCTCGTGTGTATCTGTGCAGGTTGCGTCCTGCAGGCTGCGAGTCCGAACTATCACGTTCTGAAGGCGATTGAGATCGGGGGTGAAGGAGGCTGGGACTACCTGGTGTTCGACCCTGCGACGCACCGCCTCTATATCTCGCACGCGACGCGCGTGGTTGTGGCCGACGTCGATACTGGAAAAGTTGTGGGCGAGATCCCCGGCACACCGGGAGTCCACGGCATCGCGATCGCCCCCGATCTCGGCCGTGCGTTCACCAGCAACGGCCGAGCGAACTCTTCGACGGTTGTCGACTTGAAAACCTTGAAGCCGCTGGGCACTGTGGCGACCGGTGCGAATCCCGACAGCATTCGCTACCTGCGCGACCGCAAGGAGGTCTGGACCTTCAATCACACGGGCGGTTCGATCACCGCATTCGATCCGATCTCCACCAAAGTCATTGCCACCATTCATGTGGGGGGCCAACTCGAAGAAGCGGTCGAGGACACGTCCGTCCATCGCATCTACGTCAACATCGAGGACAAAGGGGCCATCGGTGTCGTTGACACGCTCAAGCACGTGTTGGTGGCCACGTGGCCGCTGACCGGGTGCGAAGGACCGACCGGAATGGCGTTTGACGAGAAGAACCACCTGCTCCTGAGCGCGTGTGACGGCAAGATGGCCGTGACCAACAGCCGGACGGGCAAAGCGGTCACCAGCTTTCCCATCGCGGACGACGTCGACGGGAACGGGTTCGATCCCGCCACCGGACTGGCGTTCGCCTCGAGCCGCACGGGTGTGTTGACCATCGCCCACGAGGACACGCCGGACACGTTCACGGTGGTGCAAACCGCCAAGACGATGGCCTCGGGCCGGACGATGTGGCTCGATGCGACGAGCCATCGTGTCTACGTGCCGGTGGCGACGACGGCATCTGACGGGAACGGGCGTACGCAGGTCGTGCCGGGCACGATGAGGATCCTCGTGCTCGCTCCACTGCCCTGACGAAGCCTGACCCTGGGAACAAACATCGGCGGCAGGCGTCGCGACTCGGGCTTGGTTCTGCACCTCGGACCTCGCCGCGACGCGTTAGCTGACGTCTCTGCCGTCTCCGACTACCGACTATCGACTCACTCAATCCCCTGCCACCACCTCCGCCGCTGGAAACGCGTCGCACTTGATCGTGCCTGTGATCTTGCCGGCCGAAGGCGCGGTCGCGTCCACTGTGAAGGTCCCTCCAGTGCCTTCCGTCACCAGCTTCACGCTGCCTGAGCCGGACGGTCCTTGCGGGCTCTTGATGGTGCTGATGTCGTACCTCTTGCCGCCCATGTACACATTCAGCTGCACCATGTCGCCGGTTCCATTGGCCGGCCGCCACAGGGACAAACTGATGTTGCGTCCGTTGTCATCCTGCCGCACCGACCATCGTTCTGCCGCAATGTCGTAGATGCTTCCTTTCGCGAGGTGATCGCAGCTGGCTTCCCCTTTGAACGCGTACGGCGTCCCGTTCACCTTGAGGTCAATCGCGACGCCGACCTTCTTTTCCTGTGAACCTGGTGGACGTCGCTGAGCGGACGCGGCTACTGAACCCATCAACGCTGCACTGACGAACAACACAGAAATCGACCGCATGCGGAACCTCCTGAGGGCCTAGAATATCAATCCGATTTTCCCAAATCCAGGCTTCTGCATGGAGGTAGAGCATGTCTGGGCCGCGAACGTTCGGAAGAGTACCCTTGATCGGCGCTGGCGTTCTGTTACTCGTTGTTCTTTTTCTTTCGATACGGCACTTCTTACCATCCTCCACAAAGATTCCACCGACCGCTCCGGCAACGAACCGCGAATCGATTCAGTCCGCTCGCACGTTGGCGGCACCTGAGGCAACTCCCGGCGATCTTTCGCGTGAAACTCCGCCGCCTGCGATTCATCCAACCTCGCCGTGGCTGGCGGCGGCTCCCAATCCGATCCGTGTCTCCATCCAACCGTCTTCCGCCAGGAGCGCCAAACGTCGCATCACTCGCGGAGGCGGCGAGATCAATCTGTCTACCACCGACGGGTTGCGCGTGACCTTGACCGTGCCGCCCGGGTCGCTTGTCAGCAGCCAGGAAGTGACAATCGAGATAGTGACCGTCTCCGATGCGCCATTCGCAGGCGGCATCCTGGCCGCCGTGCGTCTGACGCCGGACACGCTCGCTCTGCGCCGGTCCGCCACGCTCACGTTCGAGACTCGGCAACCCGTTGATGCCACGCAGCCGCTTGCCGGAGTCGCGGTCCGCAGCGGCGAGATGCACGTGATGCGCGCCGATCGATCCGTTGATCCCAAGCTGCGCGGGCGCGCGCATGTGGAGCTTCCGCTCGTCCGCCTTGGCACATACGGCGTGGCGAACACCTCGACAGACGAATTGGCGTCAGCGAACCAGCACGAGCCCACCGATTACCTCTCTCGACTCGAGCAGCGGATCGGCCGCGCATTTCCTCCAGTCACCGCAAAAGCCAGCGCGGCCCGCAGCTGGTCCGTTGTTCCGGCAGTGTACGCACAGGCAGGAATCTTCCCGGTGGACGATCTGATGCAGAGCCTCGAGACATTCTTCAACCAGGTGGTGGTCGCTTACTTCAAACAGCTTCCCAAGGAGACCTGCAACCTGACCCACACCCTCTCCGCGGCGAATGTCCTGCTTTCGTGGTCGGCGCTGGCGAACCTCCTGCTTCCCCTGCAGCCGCTCCCGGACGCCCCGCCACATGTGCGAGAGGAGGAAGCCAAGCTCCGCGCTCAGCGGCGCGACAGGCTCCATGACTACGGATATTCGGACGAAGACATCTCGTTCATCGATTCCATGATCGAGAAGTATCGCGACAAGATCGAGGAACTAAATGCGAAGGGGGCTGCGTTGCTCGAGGACGCCGTCAAGCGTCAGTTCGCTAACGCGTATCACTGCTGCCTTGACGAAAACGCGCGATCGGTACTACCTCGAGATGATGGTCGAGTCAATGCGTATCGGGACGCTGAACGACTTCGCCGTCGACTCGGAACCCATGGCGAAAGTCGAGGAGTGCAATTGCCGTGTCTCGATGCGCGAGGGCGGCGTCAGCAACGGCGTGGGCGCCGCGGTGGCGGGCACGATCACGCACACTGAAACATTCGACGCGAAGAAGGTGGAGGAACGCGCCAACCGAACCATTACCAACATCATCTCGATGTCGTACAAAGAGACGCTCGTCCTGGTTCAGAACCGCGGGGGATCCAGATACGGCGCGGCCTACGACGTGCAAGGATCGAGCAGGATAGAAGACCAGCTCTGGGATAAATATCCGTGTGGGCCCAGGGCGGGTACACGATCACAACCGGTTCAGTGGCTGACGACGGCTCGACGAGCGTGGACATCCGGCCGGTTTACAACACGAAAGACAAGTACACGATTTACTACTCGCCGATAACTGCCGAAGCGACAGGAACGCGGATCTCCCACCACGAAGACAAGCCTTGCAGCCCGTTCCCGAAGACCTACGACAAGACTGGCGACGCCAACGTCTACGCACGTACGGTGCCGGGACAGGTGGTGATTGAAACGGCAGCGGATCCCGCGCATCCCACCGACCTGCGTGGGACGCGCGAGTTCATCGTCGATGAGGCGCACAATAACATCGCATTCCAGTATGGAAAACCGCGAGTCTCAAAGGTGCAGTGGGACCTGCATCTCTGCGTGAAGTGACGCGCTATCGGGGCCGCGCCGCGCACTGACGCGCGGTGTCCTGCCCCAGCGTCGCCAGCGTCACCATCCCGTTCGGATAGAAGCGCTTGTGTCCCCAGGCGATGAGCCGCCCGTCAGAGAGAAGCGCGAAGCGGTTGATGCCGTCCGAGGCGATGGCGACGGCATTGGTGAGCTTTGGCGTTGTCCACGATGGTTGAGACGGGAAATCGCGGACGCTGCCGTCGGGCATCAGCACCATATAGGGAGAGATGGCCATCGGACCGCGAATGCCTTCGACCACCACCGGCTTGTTCGTGGCCTGGTCCTGTGGACGATGCCCGGTACCGTAGCCGCCGCCCCACGCGCGCAGCGTTCCATCCGCGAGCAGCGCCGCACCGCCACCGCCGGTGGCTACCACGTCCACGGCGTTTGAAATGCCCTGCACCGGCGTGGGAACGGCTGTCGTCTGATTCTCTACGGTGCCTAGAACGCCCTTCGCGCCCAGCGGCAAGTTGTTGTTGCCCCACGCGCGAATCGTTCCATCCTTCAGCAGCGCGAATGTGGAGTTCCCACCCGCGCTGATTTTCATGGCGCTATCGATGCCCAGCACCTTGGCCGGCGCAAGATGGTCGTAGCCCATCCTTGCTTCCAGGACTCCGTCCCCGGGGATACCGTACTCGCCCGATCCCCACGTTCGGATCGTGCCGTCGGCGAGAAGCGCGGCGGAAAACTCACCGCCCGCGGCCACCGCGACGGCATTGCCGATCTCGCGCACGGGCACCGGCGGACGCGAGAACTGCGGCAACGCCTTGACCGAAGCGTCGATCGATGGCCTGCTCGCTTCCAAGCTGGCCATGGCCGTTGGAGCCCCACGCAAGAATCGTCCCGTCGGAACGGAGCACCAGCGCGTGAGCCGACATCGATACCGCTACTGCGTCCGAAATTCCTGGCACCGCTTGCACCTCTGGATCCGGCGCTATCCGCATTCCGTTGTCAAATGTGACCCGTAGGTACTGTTTTACGGTGCCATCGCCCAGCCGATAAGAAATTGCCTTCCGGGCCGAGGGAGAGGCAGCTTCCCGGAGTCGGCGTCAGATGAAGCGTTCCCCGAGGGGCCGTAGGAACGGCCGTTTCGCCGTCGCGCCCTCCTCCGCCTGATGGCGTCACCTCGTTGGAGACCACTGCGCGGGAACTTCCCTTCGGCGTCACGGCGACCACGCGATACGTGTGTCGGAGCCGCTTACCGCATCATTGTCCACGAACTCCCGGTGGGGGCGCAGAGACGGCATACCACACGGTTCCCGCCTGGGATTGCGGTGCGAGAGATGGTGTAGCCGGTAACGCCGGGAGCGACATCCCAGGTTACAGTCACCGTCCCGTTGTTGGACGCGGCGGCGCGGGCGGTTGCCGGTGGTGGAGGCGGAGGCACCGAGCGTTGTGCGTTCCGGCACCACTTCGTTCGAAGTCACCCGCCGCGATGCCAGCCCGCTTTCGGACACGGCTTCGATGGCAAAGCGCAGAGGCTGGCCGTAGCCCTTGATCGGGAACACCCACCAGTCTGCGTTGGCACCGCGCGATTCACCGATCAAGGCCGCAGTCCCGCCGGCGGGAATGGAGTACAGGCGGTAGTACCGACTCCCGGCACGCGGCTCCAGTTCATCGAGATGGTATCGGGAGCAGTTTGCGCGGCCCAGAAGCGTGTCGGCGCGGGAATGGAATCCTGGGCGCGGGCGGAAATGGCTAACAAAGGCGGCAGCTGCCGAGAGACAAGGAGAGGTCAGCCTCAACGCCAAGTTGTAATTGGCCATGAAGTCTTTCGATTTTTGGGATTATGAGCCCAAAGGAAGTCTGGCCACAATGAGTTGACAACGGAGAATTGGCGGAGAGGGAGGGATTCGAACCCCCGTGCCCCTTACGGGACAAGACGCTTTCGAGGCGCCCCCGTTACGACCACTCGGTACCTCTCCGCGCGAGGATCAGTGGTGCAGAACTTCCTATTTTACCTCAAAGCCGGACCTTACGCGGGCCCGGTCACCGTCCGCCCGCATTCTCGAGAATGCGGACCATGTCCCAGTAACCACGAGACCATGCGAGCGCGCGCGGCGTCATGCCCTCGCGATCGGGCACATTGACGTTTGCGCCGGCCCGCACGAGCGCCCTGAGGGTTTCCGTGTGGCGTGGTCCGCCCTTTCCGAGCACGATCGATTCGATGAGGGCGGTCCACCCGAGATTGTTCACGTGATTGAGCGGCGCTCCCGCCTTGATGAGAAGTTTCACCACCTCATCGTGCCCGAGGTGTGCGGCCGCGATGAGGGCAGTGCCGTTGTGCCGGCTCGTCACCAGCTTCGCGCTGGCGCCAAGATCGATCAGCACGCGCAGTGTGGCCACGTCGTCGGCGACCGCCGCTATCGTCACCGCATCGTAGGCATCGCGTTTTTCGCACCCCGCTATCGTCACCGCATCGTAGGCATCGCGTTCCTTCGCACCAAGATCGGCGCCAGCCCTGGCGAGCACGGCGATGACATCGTGACGGCGGAAATAGGTGGCCACATGCAGCGGGGTGCGCTCGTAGCCGTCGCGGCCGTTGATGTCAGCCCCTGTGTTGATGAGTCGGGTCACCTCCATCGCGTCGCCGAGCGCGGCGGCGAGATGCAATCCGGAATACGCCTCTATGTCGGCGGCACGCGGCGGAACCTGGGCGAAGCCGGGTGTCGCCATGAGCGCACTCGTTATCAGGATGTCGATCAATCTCATGGCAACACGCGGACAGATGCGGGCAGTTTACATTGACCTCCCGACCTCCCATCGCTGAGGTTTGGCAGATCGGGCTGGAACACCACAGCGTCGGCGCGGCTAAAGCCGCACCTTACCGTATCATCCGCCAGCGCGGCTAAAGCCGCGCCCTGCCTCCCCTCGTTCACCCACCCACGCCCGCGGAACCAGACCACGACCGACCATCGCCCATCGACCACCGCCCATCGCCCATCGACCACCGCCCATCGCCCATCGCCCATCGCCCATCGCCCATCGCCCATCGCCCATCGCCCATCGCCCATCGCCCATCGCCCATCGCGCCCAGACCATGCCCATTGCCCCAGGACCATCGCCCATCGACCAACCGTCGGCGATACTGTCCGGCGGAGAAACGACATGGCCACGCTTGGATTCATCGAGTACGAACAGGCATCTCCAGAAGTGCGCGCGATCTACGACGACATCATGGCGACGCGAAAGACCGACTGGATCAACAACTTCTGGAAAGCGCTGGCGCACGACCCGGCCACGCTCCGCCGCACGTGGCAGAGCGTCAAGGCCATCATGGCGCCGGGGCGCTGGATGCGCTGACGAAAGAAATGATGTACCTCGCGGTCAGCGCGTCGAACCAGTGCGGCTATTGCATCGCGTCGCACACCGCGGCCGCACGCAAAGCCGGCATGACCGACGCGATGTTGGCCGAGCTGCATGGCGGTCGTCGGCATGGCGAACGAATCCAATCGGCTGGCCAGCGGCTATCAGGTCGAAATCGACGAGCGATTCAAAACGCCCTGACGCAGGCTCGCCTCGTCAGTTTTGCCCGCATGGTTACGGAATTGCGTGTTCCATGATGAGGCACGCCCGCAGGGCCGTCCGCCGTGACGCCCCCAACATGCGCTCCTGCAAGGAGTTCCACATCGAAATTCCCGGCGCGCGATACATGGCCCGAGGCACTGCCTTTGCTCACTGGTCTTCCCACAGCTCCATATCCCCTGGAACGAAGGAGGCCCCAGTGCGCGCGAAGAAGACGAAAACGCCGGCGCGATCGATTCGATACCTGCTCTACGCCGATCGGAGACTTCGCAAGATCTCTCAGACGGATTTCCGCGAGGCTGACGCGCGCGAACCGCACACCGAAGCCGGCGCGAGCGAAGAACGCCGCGCGCCCCAGGATCATCCTGGGATCTCCCTGGGCGATGGGGACCGCCGCGGCGACGATGTGCGTCATCACGGCAGCCGTGTTGCTCGCGTCCCGCGAGTCGGCGCCCGGAGCGGATTTCACTCGCGCGGACGTGGAACTGAAGCCTGCCGCTCCGGTGGTGCAGAACCAGGCCGCGCGGACGCGGCTCGACACGAAACAGCCGGCTGCGCCGGACACCAGACGGCCGGTCACGCCCCCGATCGTGAAATCGACGAAGACCCTTTTCCCAGTCCCCGGCAGTCGAGGCTGAATCGACCGGTCGTGGAGCCATCACCATTACCGGCTGCCTCGAGCGCGATGGTCAACGGTACTGGTTGAAAGACACCACCGGCGCGGACGTGCAGGCGTCGCGCAGCTGGAAATCGGGATTCATGAAGAAGCGTCCGCCGCGATTCGAGGTGGTAGACGCGACGAAGACGTTGAAGCTGACCAATCACGTCGGAGCGCGTGTCGCCACGACAGGCACCCTCTCCAACCGGGAGATGCAGGCACGTTCGCTGCGGCGCATCGCGGCGTCGTGCAGCTGACCTGGCCTGCGCTGTAGTCAGCGGTTCCGGTTCCGGTTCGTCGTTCAGAAGTCGCGCGCCTGAATCCAGGCACGCGACGTACTGACGGAACCTGGAACCCGCGTCTAGCGGAGAGGGACTCGCGTGGCCGCGACGAGTTCCTCTCCGCGAAATCCCTGTAAGCAAAGCTCCTTGCCGGAGCGCCGCGACAGCACCCGCAGATCGAAACGGCCGACTCGCACGTTCGCGCTCGTCAGCGGCCGCTCTCCAATATAGGCATCCACACGGTCGATGTTGTCGCACTTGACGAGGAACGTGGAGGGCCCGGACCGCGTGGCGGTGAGCCGCTGCTTCGGCATCGGTCCCAGCAGTGCGGCGGCGTGGTGGATCAGATCCACGTTCCGCTTCAGCACGTCCTTTCGCGTGAACTCGTGCACCTCGTCGGGCCGAACGCCGAAGTCTTCCAGCGGCAAGCCGGAGGCGCGGCCGATTCTCGTGACGCGCCTCACCGCGAACCGGAAAGACGCGCTGCCGGGCAGATCCTCGGGAACTGACCCGGCCGCCGCAGCAGGTCGCAGATCAGCGGGTATTCCCAGACGTTCGCGCCGCCGGCACCCGTGCTCTCGTCGACGCCCAGGACCTTGCCGATCTCGTTGTCCTGAAACCCGGCGGCGAAGATGTCGGTCGTGCTGTAGCACAAGCGCATCGGTGACGAGCACCACAGGCCCCTGGTACTTCTGCCCGATATCGTTGTACGCGGCAGCCGGCAGCAGCGGGAGGCCCTGCGAGTACTCGGCGCCAGTTTCCACGGCCTGGGCGATCGACTCGTTCCACGCGCGAAAGGCGCGCCGCTGGGTGATCTTCTCGGTGCGCGCGCGAGTTCAGGAAATGAAACCGGCACGGATCGATTGTGCCGCGGCGTGAGCAACTGCAGCAGCCGCTCGCCCGCGTGGATCAGCCCGCCGAGGTTGCCCCGCACGTCCAGAATCATTCCGTTCTGTGACAGCTGCCCGATGATGCCGGACAAATTCCTGAAGGAACGCGTCGTCGTCGCCGACGTTGAACGTGGCAATCCGGACGTACGCGAACCGGCCGTGCGGCGTCTGAACGTCGCGGCACGACGGGAACACTTCGGGCATGAAGCTCTGCAGATCGCCGGTGCGTCCGAAGTGGCGCGACTGCGGGCCCGGTTCGGCGGCGCCTTCCGAACAGAAACTGCCGCACCTGCCGCTCGACTTCACCGCGCGTATCCATGCCCAGATGCAGGCTCATGCCGCTCGCGCGCGCGACCTCGTGCTCGGCACGCCGACTGCTGCCGGAACACGCGCCACAGGAACCTGGCCACCCGGGGCTTCGACGACCTGCGTCGACGCCGGCAGGAAACTGACGTCGATCCAGTCCTCGTCCGGCGGCAGCGATTGTCCCAGCCATCGGATCGTCATCGACGCGAGGCCCTGCGCGTGGCGCGCGGCGGCGTTGCTCCCGGCCTCGCGCTCGGCGTTCGACGCCACCGCGCGTGCGATCGCGACGCCGTTCCAGTGAGTGACCTCCGCGCCGCGGTCGAATCCCGGGTGCCGGGGCGCCTCGGGCATCAGCTCGGACACGATGTACTCCGCCGGCCGTGCTCGGTACAGGCCTCGAGCCGGAATGGGAGGTAGGCCGTCGCGCTGCGAAAAGGCTCGGGCAGAACGAACGCCGTGTGCAGGTCGCGCATCTGCGAGAAGATCGACAGCATCTCGTTGTAGAACTGCCGTTCGGTCAGCGGACGCAGCGTGGCATTCAGCCGGCGCTCCAACAGCCGCAATCGCTGGATCGGATTGACGGCATACATCGAGCGCTTCAGCGGAAGGTGGACGTAGAGCTTCTCGATCAGATCGATCGAGATGTCGATGAGCTGGTTGCCGACCGGGAGCGCCATCGCCGGCGCGCTGGACGTGCGGTCTCGTTTTGGGCCGGGAGCGCCGTCGCCTGGAGCTGCGACGCCTGGCCATCAGGACCAGTCGATGATGCCGCGGAAGGAATCCAGGGGAACGGTCGTGCCCTTGTCGAACGACTGCTCTATCTGTTTGGATGAGGGGCCGCGATACGGGTCGCGGGCCGCTCGCTTTTGCATCGCGGCAGGCGTCACGCGTTTCGGTTTGGCCGATGCCTTCTTCTTTGCGCGCTTCTTCGGAGCAGCCATTCAGTCCCCGTTTCCCATTCTACCGCAGGCGCCGGCGACGCCCCTCAAGAAGGACGCCGTGTTTTCGGAGTATCGACGTAAGAAATCGCCGCGTCGTCGCGCAGGGCCTTCAACGCCGCACGACGTACCTTCTTGTCGGGTTCATCGGGCAACGTCACGGAGACGAGTCCGGCGCTGGAGCCATCGCGCAGACCGGGGAACACTTCCTCGACCCGGCACCTCTCACCGGCGCCGCGCAGCACTTTGCTCACGTGCCTGGCGGGATTCTTCGAGTGCTTCGGGTCGACCTTGACGATGAGCTTCACGGCGCGGCCTCATCTCATTCTAGCCCGCTCAGCGCAGCGCCTTCTCGCAATTGAGACGGCCGCCGCCGTACGCCGTGCTGCCCTTTTTCGCGCCGGCCACGCGGTCTGCCGACGATGTCAGCTTCCTGATGACCTGCGCCGGCGTCAGTCCGGGCGACTTCGCCAGCACGCAGCGCGGCCGCGCCCGCGACGTGCGGCGTGGCCATCGACGTGCCGTCCCAGGCGTCGAACTCCTGCTCGCCATCGCCATCGTAGTTGAACGTCGGCGTCGTTGAGAGGATGCCCACGCCGGGCGCCACGAGATCGATGTGGCGGCCGGTATTCGAGAAGCCCGCGCGCCTGTCGAGCTCGTTGGTCGCGCCCACGGCGCAGACCTCCGGGATCGCCGCCGGGTACTCGGTCGGGTTGCCCTCGTCGTATTCGTTCCCCATCGCGGCAACCACGACGACGCCGGCCGCAATCACGTCGTCGAGAACGTCGATCTCGGCGGGATCCTTCTCGCCGCCGAGGCTCAGGTTCAGCACCTGTGCCCTGCCAATGACGTAGCGCAGCGCGCGATAGTAGGCGGGCGCGTCGAACTCCTGGCCGTCTCGAGGGAGCACCTTCAACGCGAGGATCTTTCCGCCGCAGACGCCCGAGATTCCCAGGCCGTTGCCGGCGGTGGCGGCGATGATGCCGGCGACGTGCGTGCCGTGCCCGACGAAGTCCTTGTCCGAGCCGCCGCAGAAAATTCTTGTACTCGACGATCGCGTGCCGCCAGGTCGGGATGATTCGTGTCGATGCCGCTGTCCACCACGGCGATCGTGATGTTGGTCGCGTTCTTGAATCCCGCGGCGGCCCGCGCGTGGCCGAGCCGAATCGCGCCGTGGCCCCACTGCCGCGACGCCAGCGGATCGGCCCCGCCTTCGGGCGCCGGCGCCGGGCGAACACCTCTCTGACGGGCGGCACGAACGCGTACTCGACGCCGTTCATGCGCGCCACGTGCGCGGCGAGCTGCGCCGGCGTCGTGCCTTTGCTCACCTTCAGCTCGACGAGCCGTGGCGACGATCGCCTCCTGGCGCCCGCGGCCCGCTCCCCCCGCGGCGAACATCGACAGCGTGCGTGCCTCCTCGGGCCCTTCATCGAACACGTTCTTGATGCTCGAGACGTGGCCGTTGTCGAGCAGGCGCGCAAGACCCGAATCGCGGCGGGACGCCGGCAGCCCGAGCCGCACGCCCGCCCGCCGACAGCGACGACGCCGGCGTGCGGGCCGGCGCCGCGGCATCGGCACTCACCTTGGCAATGACGGTTCGCTCCGGCTTTTTCGGAGGCTTCACTTCGTGCTGCCACAGACCGGTACTGCTCGAGTGCTCTCGTGCCATCATGCTGCCTCACAGTTCGCGGCGGCGCGGCGCCGCTACAGCGACCCGGGTCGGGAATGCCGCCTTCAACGAGTCGTGCCACAGTTTCGCAAAGGCCTTGAACCCGTCCTTCGACGGGTGCAGCTCGTTGTGCCAGGAGCTCGGGCTGCGGCGCCAGCGTGCCCTGGCTGTTGATGAACGTCACACCGGCGTGCGACAACTCGAGCGACCGAAGCATCGCGGCGAACTGCTGGAGAAGAATCTTCGTGACGCCGAATGCCGACGCCTGCGTGGGAAAGCCGCGCAGGTCGAACGTCGGCTTGAGCCAGGGTCCGAGGTAACAGATCCCGCGACCATCAGGTATCGCGAAGTCGTAGCCATGGAAAAACAGGCGGGTCTGCGGGCTCAGGCTGTCGCGCAGGCCGATCAGGTCTTCGTAACCCGCGCGCACGAGCGCGAGCGCGGCGTCGAGCCGTCCCTGGTGAATGAGAGCCGCCGGCGGCAGCGCCGCGTTGAAATCCTTGATCCACAGCGCCATCGGGTTGTCGACGATGTCGTTGCCGCCTCCGGAGAAGAGCATCGCGTCCCATGGCCCGCCCGCGGGACAGCCGTTGGTGAACTGCTCGATCAACAGCCGGCGCTCCTTCACGCCCAGCATGTAGCGCACTTCGTCGCCCGCCTTGGCCAGATTCAGGATCGGCACGCCGAGCTTCTCCTCGAGCCGCGGGATGATTCCGCCGCCGAAGAACGGCACGGGATAGTCGAACCACGAATCGCCTTCGGCGAACACCTGCAGCGGCTTCGCGCGCCGTCTTAGGGCGTGCGCGCGGCCTTCGCGGTCTTGCGGCGCCAGTCCCTTCACGCCGCGCTTCTTCATGATCGCGAGCGTGGTTTTGTATTCCTTGATGCGGCTGCGCCGTTCCTGCTGCTTGTTTGAGTTCGAGCTTGCGCCGCTCGAGACCCACGCTGGCAGGCGAGGTGGCCGCAAGCGCCACCTTCGCGCCTCTGGCGGCGGGCGCGCGTACTTTCGCGAGCGCGCGGGCCTGAGCCAACGTCACGGGTCCTTCCGCCGGAGCCGACTTCGGCCTGCGGATCGATTTGCGTGATCGCAAGGCCCTGCGGTTCCGCTGTCTGGCCCGGCGTGATCTTCTTCGCCATGAGTCAGCCCTTGTCGATGTGTTTCAGGTATAACGCATTTCCGACGACAAACGAACAGCACAATACATGATCGGCAGGCTCTGCCCGCCGGGTGCGGCATATCCTGTGCAACGCTTGTAGCAGCGCGATCGCAAGGACCTCCATCAGGTCCGGCTAAAGCCGGACACTGACGTAACTGCGAACTGATAACTGAAAACTGCTTTAAGGCCGTCAGGGCTGGAGCCAGCGCGCGAACCAGTCGCCCATCACGAGCTCGGCGACGGGCGTGAACACGTGGCCCGCATTCGGCTGGAGGTACAAGCCAAGCTTGTCCTCCACGCCCATCTTCACGTAGGTTGCGCGCGCGCTCGTCACCGCGTCCTGCACGCCAGGCAGGGGCGTGCGCGCATCTGAATCGCCGTTGATGACGAGCACCGGGCGCGGCGCGATGAGCGCGAGCATCGAACCGGCGTCGTAGTCGCCGTAGATGCCGGGCACGACCCGATCGTAGAACCGGCGGACGAACGCCGCATCCACCTGCTTCACGCCTTCGTCGCGCGCCGCGGCCTCGACCGGCGGCGAGAAGGTACCCACGCGCGGCTGCCACTGGTTGTGGTCGAGCGCCCAGCGATATCCCTGGACGCCGATGATCGGCACGGCTGACGACGAGCCTTTCGTCGACGGCCGCGGCCAGATATGCCTCGGTGCCGCCCTTCGAGATCCCCATGATGCCAATCCGCTTCGGATCGACATCGGGCCTGGTCTCGAGATAGTCGACGAGCCGCATGACGTCCCATACGGTGTCGTAGAGATACGGACCGCCCTTGCCGGTGCGATAGGTCTGGAGCATCGCGGCGTAGTACTGATCGTTGTCCGCTCCAGTCGTGATCCGTTCGCCATGATGCCGGCTGTCGATCGTGGCGGTCGCAAAGCCGCGATCCGCGAGCGTCCTCATCGACCCGAGGAGTTCTTCCTTCCGGGATCCGGTTCCGTGCAACAGGACGATCGCGGGCCGCCGATCGGTCGCGCGCACCGACTTCAGAAAGATGCCCGGCACACGCTCGCCGGCTTCGGATGCAAACGTGAAGTGCTCTGCGCGATAGATCCCGGCGTCGAGACGCGGACGGCTCTCGGCCGCGAGCGCCACCCGCGGGCGATCGATCATTTTCAGGAAGGCGGCTCGAATGCGCGCGGGGTCGGAAGTCTGGCCGAGCGATGTGGCCGACCAGCACACGACGAGCGCGACGAGCGTCAGCGCTCTCATAAAGCCCGCTTCTTCTGGAAAAATTCCTGCATGAGCGCGCGGCACTCGTCGGCCATCAATCCCGCCACAACCGTAATCCGGTGGTTCCAGCTCGGATCGTCAATCAGCTTCATCGTCGAGCGGACCGCGCCGGTCTTTGGCTCCGGGGCCCCGTAGATGAGCGTGCCGATGCGGGCGTGCACCATCGCGCCCACGCACATCGCGCACGGCTCCACGGTCACACACAGTGTCGCACCGGTCAGGCGGTAGTTGCCGATCTTCTGCGCCGCGGCACGCAGCGCCCGAACTTCGGCGTGGGCCGTGGGATCGACGGTGCCAATCGGCTGATTGAAGGCCGCCGCCACGATTGCCTCGTCTATGGCGACGACGGCGCCCACGGGCACCTCGTCGTTGGCCATGGCCTTCCGCGCCTCCACGAGCGCCGCGTGCATCAACTCTTCGTCAGAGATGGCCAAATCGGAGGCAGCGTACGATGAATGTGTCGTGCGCAACTAAAGTTGCGCCCTACCCAATCCCCAATCCCCAATCCCTAATCCCCAATCCCTAATCCCTAGTGTGTGATAGACTCCCACCATGGGCGTGGTCGTGCAGAAATACGGCGGCAGCAGCGTCGCCGACGTGCAGAAGCTCAAGCAGGTGGCCGAGCGCATCATGCGCACGCGCAAGCAAGGCCACGACGTCGTGGTCGTGGTGTCGGCGATGGGAGACACCACTGACGAGCTGCTCGCCATGGCCAAGCAGGTCTCGCCCACGCCCGATCGGCGCGAGCTCGACATGCTGCTCAGCGCGGGCGAGCGCATCTCGATGGCGCTGCTGTCGATGGCGATTCGCGGGCTCGGCGGCGACGCGATCAGCTTCACCGGCAGCCAGTCGGGCATCATCACGAGCGATCGGCACGTGGACGCGCGCATCATCGAAGTGCGGCCGTTCCGCGTGCAGGACGAGCTGGCGCGGGGAAAAATCGTCGTCATCGCGGGCTTCCAGGGCGTCTCGTACCGGAAGGAAGTGACGACGCTCGGCCGCGGCGGGAGCGATACGACGGCGGTCGCCATGGCGGCGGCGCTGAACGCGGACTACTGCGAGATCTGCTCCGACGTCGACGGCGTGTATTCGGCCGACCCCCGCGTCGTGACGGCCGCTCGCCGCATCGGCACGATCTCCTACGAAGAGACGCAGGAGATGGCGGAATCGGGCGCCAAAGTGCTGAACGCGCAGGCGGTGGAGTTCGCGAAGGAGAAGGGCATCGCCATCTACGCGCGCGCCACCGCGGGCCGCTCCCGGGCGCAGACCCTTCGGCCGACGGCACCGTCGTGCGCCGCAATCCGCCCAGGATGCCCGGCACCGTCGTCGGCGTCGCGAGCGAGAAAGACGTGCTGGTCCTGGAGGCCGACGTCGACGCGGCCGATCTGTGTGCCGCGCTCGACGAGCTTCATGTCGCGGGCAAACAGCTGCACGTCGCGAGCGATCCGGCACACGTGACGCTCGTCGTCTCGCGCGAGAACCTGCACAACGAAGCGAGCGTGCAGAGCGCGTTCGAGGCGCGGTTCGGGAAGCGGGTGACATTCATTTCGGGCCTGGGCGCGGTGAGCGTGATCGGCGCCGGCATCAATGCGAGCTACGCCAACGCGCGGGCCGGACTTCGATCGCTGACCGACGCGGGCGTGACGCCGCGCGGCATGTCGACCTCGTCGTTCCGCATCACCTGGATGCTGCCCAGCGATCACATCACGTCAGCCGTCCGCGCGCTGCACGCGCGCTTCATCGAGGGACCGCCGCCGCTGGTGCCATGAATATCGGCTCGCCTTTCGCCCGCGCCCTCCCGGCGGCGAGCATCGTTCTGCTCTCATGGACGGTCGCCGGTGCCCAGACGCAGGCCGTGCAATCGTTCCCGCTGAACGTCTACAAAAGCGTGCTCGACGGCCAGTGGCAAGGTATTCGTTATGCGTCGGATGGAAACGTGTACTTCGGCAGCTCCACACATTCCGCTCATCACGGCGCGGCCTTCTTCAAATTCGACCCGAGGACACGGCCAGATTACGATGCTCGCCGAAGACCTCACGACCATCTGCGGTGAGGATCCGCAGACCAACCCGCAAGGCAAGCTGCACAGCGACATCGTCGAGGCCAACGGTTGGCTTTACATGTCGATGCATTTCTCGAGCGAACTGCCTGGCGCGTACGAACACTGGACCGGCTCGCACGTCATCGGCTACCAGCTCGCAACTGGGGCATTCCACGACTTCGGCGTCGTTCACCCGAACTACACGTCGTATTCAGCCATCGGTGTCGATCCCGCTCGCCACTATCTGTATGTCTTCGTGACCGGCGAAGATGCGAGCGACGTGTCGTATCTCTATCGCATCGACACAATCAGCGGTGTCAAAACCAACCTCGGCCAGGTCGGCGGCGCGTGGGACGCGTCGTTCTGGACGTTCGTCGATCGGCGCGGTGACGTCTGGTTCTCTGTGTCTTCAACCAATGGTGCGTTGCACCGCGTGAACGGCGCCACCGGCCGTATCGACGTCTTCCCGAACGCGCTGCCGCCGATGTACCGCTGGGATTCCCAGCAGCTCGTGTCGCCGGCCGAACAGGCGAAGCGGTGGATCATGTGGATGCAGCCGCTCGATGGCGACCGGGCGCTGTTCACGCTCGGCTGGAACGGCGGCATGCTCTACCTGTTCGACTCGACGAAACCCATCGGCTCCGGTCAGGAATTTCAGCCAATCAAACACATCGGCTACAGCGATCTGGGCCTCGCCATCGGCGGCAACCGGCTCTTCTACTATCAGCGCGCCAATCGCGGATTCGGCCAACAGGACGCCACCGATTTTCACCTGCTGAGCGTGTCGCTCGATCCGGCCACTGGCTATGCCATTACCGACCATGGGCTGCTCGAAGATCAGAATGGACGCGTCGCTTGGCGGCTTCCTGGCATGGCGACCGATGGAGAGAATCGGTTGTTCATGATTGGAGACTGGTGGACGCTGCCCGGCGAGGAGGGCACGCTGCGCTACAACTACGCCAACGGCGTTGAATCCTACCTGCCGCTACCGCGCGGCGAATTCTTTGCGGTGACGGACGTGGCAGATGCCGAACCGCCTGCCGGCCGGAAACCCGCCGCCACCGCCGCTGTCGCTCGTCGCAACCACCAGCTCGACGACAGAAATCCTGCTGCGCTGGACGGACACATCGGCGATCGAAACAGGATTCCGAATCGAACGCTGCGCGGGAACCGGGTGCACGTCATTTGTTCCGGTTGGCGAGGTCGGCTCGAACGTCATCACGTTTCTCAGCGGTGCATTGAACAGCTCTACGTTGTATCGATTCCGAGTGACAGCCATCAACGCGAGCGGAAGCTCCAATGCCGTCGAACATCGCGGAAGCCACCAGCCTTCCCGCCGTTCCGACGAGCGCTGGCGGCCGTGGCTGCCTCGCTCATCGCAAATCAACGTCACCTGGCTCGCCGCTCCCGGCGCACCGGCACGAGACTCGAGCGCTGCACTGGCGCCGGGTGCACGAACTTCGTTCAAATCGCCGCAGCTGACGACCACCAGCTTCGCCAGCAGCGGCCTCGCTGCCGGCACGATCTATCGATTTCGAGTCCGCGCCTATAACGCCGGCGGTTCCGTCCGCGTATTCGGCTGCCGTCGATGCCACGACCACGCCACAGACACCGGGTGGCCTGTCAGTGACGCCGATCTCGGCGACCTGAGGTCTCGCTTCGCTGGACAGACACCGCCGGTGAAACTGGTTATCGCATCGAACGGTGCACGGGCGCCGCGTGCACGGGGTTTGCGGAAATCGCTCAGACACAGGCTAATGTCGTGACCTTCTCGAACGCGGGGCTCGCCAGCGGAACGCTTCATCGTTACCGAGTGAAGGCGTTCAACCTGGGCGGCAATTCTGCCGCGTCGAACATCGCCGAGGCGACGACCCTTCCGCCCATCCCCCAAGGTGTGACGTCATCAGTCATCTCGAGCGTCCAGGTGAATCTGGCGTGGACCGCCGTGGGTGGCGCAACGGGCGTGCGCATCGAACGGTGCCAGGGAACCGGGTGCAGCAACTTCGTGCAGGTAGTGCAGCTCACGGGCGCAACGACGTACGCCAGCACGGGACTCGCGCCCGGGAACGTGTACCGGTATCGTCTGCGCGCGGACAACACCGCCGGACAATCGGCCTATTCACCCGTGGTCGACGCCACGACGCCGCCATCCGTCCCAAGTTCTCTGACCGTCACGTCCGGGCTCGGCGGGTGCATTGATGCTCCGATGGATCGATACCAGCGGAGAGACCGGCTTCCGGATCGAGCGGTGTCTCGGCACGTCCTGCTCCACGTTCACCAGCGTCGCCGAAACGCCGGCCAATACGGTGACGGTGACCGACACGAACCTCCAGAACGGAGCGGTCTATCGGTATCGCGTCAGGGCGTTCAACGCAGGCGGCAGTTCAAATCCGTCCAATATCGCCCAGGGAACCACGTTGCCCGCACCGCCGTCGGGTCTTTCGGCGACGGCTGTGTCCAGCAGTCAGATCAACCTCGTGTGGGCCGCAGCGGCGGGTGCCTCCGGGACACGAATAGAACGGTGCGCCGGCCGCTCTGTGCACGGCATTCACGCTGATCGCTCAAGTCGGTGGCGGCGTGACGACCCTTTCGAACACCAGCCTGACGCCGGGCGCAACATACCGCTACAGGGCGACGGGCATTCAACGCTGGAGGACAATCGGCGCCGTCGAACATCGCAGAGGCGACGACGGTCGCACGCTGATATGAAGATCGCGACCTGGAACGTCAACGGCATCCGCGCGCGTCAGACAGAGCTGCAGGAGTTCATCGAGCGCGAGCAGCCCGACGTCCTCTGCCTGCAGGAAATCAAGGCGTCGACCGATCAGATTCCGTTGTGGTTGTGCCAGCTCGAGGGCTACTGGTGTTACTGGCACGGCGGCAAAGGCTATTCCGGCGTCGCGCTGCACGTGCGCTCGTCGACGTTCCCCGAGTCGCCGGACTTTCACCATCCGCAGTTCGACTACGAGCATCGCATCGTGACGGCGCAGCTGCCCACGTTCGCGATCGCGTCGATCTACGTGCCCAACGGCGGCAAGGACTTCCCCGCCAAGATGCAGTTTCTCGAGGCGCTCTCCTCGTTCGCCGCGACCCACGAAGCCGCGAAGCGGCCGCTCGTGCTGTGCGGAGACTTCAACGTGGCGCGGACCGACATGGACGTCCACCCGAAAGAGCGCAAGCCGAACGTCATCGGTCAGCGGCCCGACGAACGCGCGCTGCTCGAGCGCATCATCGGCAGCGGCCTGGTGGACGTCCACCGCAAGATCGACCCGGACAACGCCGAGCTGTTCACCTGGTGGGCGCCCTGGCGGAACATGCGCCAGCGCAACATCGGCTGGCGCCTCGATCTGATTCTCGCGAGCGGCGGGATCGCCGACAAGACGGTGTCGTGCGTCGTTCAGCGGGAGTTCGGAACGAGCGACCACGGCGCGGTCATTGCGGTGTTCGACGTCTGAGCCGCGCGGAGGTCTGCGCGGCGATCGTTTCATGCACGAACCGCAGCTTCTCGACCACCGTCGCCGAGAGGACGAACGGATACGCGTCGGCCAGACCCAGTCCTCGATTGAGGTTGTTCAGCAGGTAGGTAATCGGAAACCAGCCTTCCAGCAAATCGTCGAACGGTGTCCTCGTTTTCCTGGCATCGAGCAGGCGCCCGCGCCAGAGCCGGGTCGTCTGGATGCCTGGGCCGAAGTGACACGCCGCAGGCCGCCGCTGTCTCGACCGTATCGGACATGTGCAGGTAGTGCGCCCACGTTTCTGCCCAGTCCTCCCACGGATGCGCGCTCGCGTACACGCTGATGAAGCGATCCTGCCAGTCGGAGGACGGGCCGTCGTAGTGGTGCTGCAGGGCCCCTTGATAGTCGATCCGATCGTCGCCGAAGAGATCGCGGAATCGCGCCAGCCTGTCCGGCGCGGCCTGCACCAGCTGCTTCCAGTAGTAATGGCCGATTTCGTGGCGCATGTGACCCAGCAGCGTACGGTACGGCTCGCCAAGGTCGGTGCGCCGGCGCTCGCGCTCGGCATCGTCGGCTTCGGAAATATTGATCGTGATCGTGCCATCGGCGTGTCCCGTCAGACACGTGCGCCTGCGGGCCCGGCATCCGCCAGGAATTTGAATGCCGGCCGCGGGTCTGTGCTCGTCCTGGTCGGCAATCGGAAGGTGCAGAGACAGCAGGGTGTAGAGCAGGCGCCGCTTGGCGACTTCGAGGCGATACCACGCCGCGCTGATTCCCGTCCACGCCCTGGTCGGGAATGACGCGCGTCAGCCGGCACGATCGACAGAGCGGATTGCCGTCGCCGCGCATCGACCGACCAGTTGCAGACCTGCGCGTCTCGATAGTTGGCGCAGAGGCGATACGCGCGGCCCGCGGCGGCGGGCAGCGGCGACTGTCCACAGCAGGCCGGATGTCTCGACGGCGTCGAGTGAGCCGACGACCATCGAGATCGGGAAGAAACGCGAGCAGGTGCCCGCAGCTCACGCACTGGGTGTTCTCGAAGAACACCAGGCTGCCGCAATGGTCGCAGTGAAAGACCTTCATGGGAGCGACAAAAACGTCGGATGACTCGGGCCCGTCGGGGCGGCGGCTAGTATAGGAGCGTGTCCATTCATGTCGCGCTCACTCATGTCACGGACTATCGCTACGATCGTCCTGTCGCCGTGTCGCAGCAGCTCGTCCGGCTGCGCCCGGCTCCTCACTGCCGCACGTCCATCATCTCTTATGCCATGCGCGTCGAGCCGCCCGGCCATTTCGTCCACTGGCAGCAGGATCCGCAAAGCAACTATATCGCGCGCCTGACGTTTCCGAATCCAGTGCGCAGACTTCGCATCGAAGTCGATCTCGTCGCCGAGATGTCGGTGTACAACCCGTTCGATTTTTTCGTCGATGCGGAAGCTGAACATGTTCCCTTCTCCTACAGCGACTGGCAGCGCCGCGAGCTTCAACCGTTTCTCCACACCGAGACACCCGCTCCGCTTTTCGCCGAGTATCTCGGATCGATCGAGATGTCTCGCATGCGGACGATCGACTTTCTCGTCGCGCTGAATCAGCGCGTCAAGAACGACGTCGGCTACGTCATCAGGCTCGACCCGGGCGTGCAAACGCCGGAACAAACCCTCGGGCTGCGGCGCGGGTCGTGCCGCGACACCACCTGGCTGCTCGTGCAGCTTCTGCGCCACCTCGGAATCGCGGCCCGCTTCGTGTCCGGCTATCTCATCCAGCTGACCGCCGATACCAAAGCGCTCGACGGCCCCAGCGGTCCCGAACAGGACTTCACCGACCTCCATGCCTGGTGCGAGGTCTACCTGCCCGGCGCAGGCTGGATTGGCATCGATCCAACGTCGGGCCTGCTGGCCGGCGAAGGCCATATCCCGCTCGCGTGCACCCCCGAGCCCGCCAGCGCAGCGCCTCTGACCGGCGCGCGTCGAGGAATGCAAAGTCGAGTTCGAGCATCGCATGGAGGTGCGCCGCATCCACGAATCGCCGCGCGTCACCAAACCCTACACTGACGATCAGTGGAAAGCCATCTCGTGCGTGGGCCATCACGTCGATCGCGAGCTCGGACGGCTCGACGTCAGGTTGACGATGGGCGGCGAGCCGACGTTCGTGTCGATCGACGATCGCGACGCGGCCGAGTGGAATACGGCGGCGCTCGGCCCGACCAAGCGCGTCCGGGCAGCCGATCTGTTCTGGCGCCTGCGCGATCACTACGCGCCGACCGGCATCGCGCATTTCGGGCAGGGCAAGTGGTATCCCGGCGAACAACTGCCCCGATGGTCGCTCGCGTGCTACTGGCGCAAAGATGGCGAGCCGGCCTGGCGCGACGCCTCGCTGTTCGCGAATGAAACGGTGAACTACGGCTGTGACCGCACCGGACGCGGAGCGGTTTCTGCGCGCGCTTGCCGCCACGCTGGGGCTGAGCGACGCGCATATCGCGCCTGGATTCGAGGACGTCCTGTACTACCTGTGGCGCGAACGCCGCCTGCCGTTGAATGTCGATCCGCTCGACGCGCGCCTCGACGACGAGCTCGAGCGAGAGCGGCTGCGACGCGTCTTCACCGCGGGGCTCGGCACCACCGTGGGATACGCCCTGCCGATTGCCCGTCACCTTGGCGACAAGCCAGGGTGGCGAACGGGACCCTGGCAGCTTCGTGACGGGCACATGTTTCTCATCCCGGGCGACTCGTCCATGGGCTATCGCCTGCCCCTCGACTCGCTGCCGTGGGTGAGCGAAGCCGACTATCCGTACCTGCGCGAGCACGATCCCGCTGAGCCCCGCACGCCGCTTCCCGGCGTACGACGCACTGCGGGCGCCCCGCCCCGCACGCACACAGTCGCCACTGGAACCGCCGGTGGCACACGGCGAGTCCGCGCGGCGAGTTGTCCGAACATCGCTCTGCACCGAGACCCGCAACGGCGTGCTGTACGTCTTTCTGCCGCCGGTGCCGGACGCCGCGGCATACCTGGAGCTCGCGGCGGCCGTCGAATCGACGGCCGCGCGGCTGACCATGCCCGTCGTGCTCGAAGGCTATCAGCCGCCCGACGATCCACGGCTCGAGAGCTTCCAGATCACGCCGGATCCGGGCGTCATCGAAGTCAACGTGCCGCCGGCGACATCGTGGACCGAGCTCGAAGCCAACACCACCGCGCTCTACGAGGACGCGCGCGCAGTCGCGTCTCACGACCGAGAAGTTCATGCTCGACGGACGTCACGTTGGCACGGGAGGCGGCAACCATTTCGTCGCTCGGCGGCCACACCCCGTCCGACAGCCCGTTCCTGCGCCGGCCAGACCTGCTGCGAAGCCTGGTGGCTTACTGGCACAACCATCCGTCGCTGTCGTATCTGCTGTCGGGCCTCTTCATCGGTCCGACCAGCCAGGCCCCTCGCCTCGACGAGGCGCGGCACGACAGCACGTACGAGATGGAGATCGCGTTTCGGCAGCTGCCCGAGCGCGATGCCGCGATTCCGCCGTGGCTCGTCGATCGCCTGTTCCGGCATCTGCTGATCGACGTCACCGGCAACACGCATCGCGCCGAGTTCTGCATCGACAAGATGTACTCGCCCGACAGCGCGTCCGGCCGCCGGGGTCTGCTGGAAATGCGGGCGTTCGAGATGCCGCCGCATGCGCGGATGAGCCTGGCGCAGCAACTGCTGCTGCGCTCCGCTCATCGCACGCTTCTGGCACGATCCCTATCAGGCGCGGCTCGCGCGCTGGGGCACGGAGCTCCACGACCGGTTCATGCTGCCGCACTTCGTGCGCCTCGACTTTGAAGATGTGATCGAGGAGCTGCAGCGCGCCGGGTTTGCGTTCGACGTCGAGTGGTTCGCGCCCCATTTCGAATTCCGATTTCCCCATGTCGGCGACGTCGCCATGCGCAGCGTGCAGCTGTCGCTTCGTCACGCGCTCGAACCGTGGCACGTGCTCGGCGAAGAAGGCATGACGGGCACGACCGTGCGCTACGTCGATTCATCCGTCGAGCGCCTCGAAGTGCGCGCCGCGGGCCTGACGCCTGGCCGTTATGCCGTGACCTGCAACGGGTACGAAGTGCCGCTGCATCCGACGGGGCGCAATGGCGAATACGTGGCCGGCGTGCGGTACCGGGCATGGCAGCCCGCCTCCGCGCTTCATCCGACGATTCCGGTCCACGCGCCGCTCACCTTCGACGTCGTCGATACGTGGCTCGAGCGATCGCTGGGCGGATGCGAGTACCATGTAGCGCACCCGGGAGGGCGGAATTACGAACGGTTTCCCGTGAACAGCTACGAGGCCGAGAGCCGCAGGCTGTCGCGATTCTCGCGCATCGGTCACACGCCGGGAACGTGGCGCGCCGCCAGACCACGCCCCACGATGGAGTTTCCCTACACGCTCGACCTTCGGGCCGTTTGATGCGCGAGCTTCTGGCCGGCTATCGGCCCACGGCGGAGTCCTTCGACGAGACCCATGACGCGGCAGGCGCGCTGCGCCCGCACTGGTCGGCGTTCGCCGACGCCGCCCGCTCGATCGGCCCGGAGGAATTGCGCGGCATCGAGCGCCGCATCGCGCGGCAGCTGCACGACAACGGCGTCACCTACAACGTGCACACGGCCGACAGCCCGCGGACGTGGAGCCTCGACATCCTCCCGCACATCGTGCCCGCCGAAGACTGGGGTCCGCTCGAAACCGGGCTGCGCCAGCGCGCCAGGCTTCTCGAAGCTATCGCCGCGGATGTGTACGGTCCGCAGCGCCTGCTCAGAGAAGGCGTGATTCCGCCGGCGGTCGTGCTCGCTCACCAGGGATTTCTGCGGCCCGCGCACGGCGTCACGCCGCCGGCCGGCGTCTTCCTGCATCTTCTCGCTTTCGATCTCGGGCGCGGCCCCGACGGCATCTGGCGCGTGCTCGCAACCCGCACGCAGGCGCCGTCGGGCGCCGGCTACGCGCTCGAAAACCGTTTGACGATCTCGCAGCTCTTCCCCGATGCGTTCCGCGATCAGCGTGTCCAGCGCCTCGCGCCGTTCTTCAGGGGGCTGCAGGAGTCGCTGCTCTCGCACGCGCCGTCTGATGGCTCGACGCCGCACGTCGTGCTGCTCACGCCCGGCCGCTACAACGAAACGTATTTCGAGCACGCCTATCTCTCGCGCTACCTCGGATTCACGCTTGCGGAGGGCGCCGACCTGACCGTCCGCGACGACTGTGTGTACTTGAAGACGGTGAGCGGCCTTCGACGGGTTCACGTCGTCCTGCGCCGCGTGGACGACAGCTTCTGCGATCCGCTCGAGCTGCGCGCCGATTCCGCCCTGGGCGTGCCGGGACTCGTGCAGGCGTGGCGAATGGGCCACGTGCTGGTGGCCAACGCGTTCGGCACCGGTGTCCTGGAGTCGCCCGCGCTCGCCGCGTTTCTGCCCGCGGTCTGCTCGACGCTGTTCGGAGAGCCGCTGGCCATCCCTTCGCCGAAATCGTGGTGGAGCGCCGATGCGTCGCTCGTCGCGATGGCGCGCAGCGGCTTCGACCACCTCGTGATCAAACCGAGCTCGGAAGGCGGACCGGACGAGCTCGTGTTCGGCGGCCAGCTCGACGCGCATCAGCGCGAAGAATGGCTCGAGCGGCTGAGCCGGAGGCCCGAGCGGTATGTCCTCGAGGAATATCTACCGCTCGCGCAGGTGCCGGTATGGGCCGAGGATGGCCTCGAAGGTCGCGCGCTGATGATGCGGGTGTTCCTCGCCTCGGACGGAAAAGGCGACTACCACGTGCTGCCTGGAGGTCTGTCGCGCATCGGCGGCACCGATCGCGACGTCGTGTCGGGGCAACGGGGAGGCGGCAGCAAGGACACGTGGATTCTCTCCGAGGCGCCTGTCGATGGATTTTCGCTGCTGCCGGGCCGCCTGCGCCCGTCCGATCTCGCCCGAAGGGAGCGCCTCGTCTCGAGCCGCTCGGTCGAACATCTCTTCTGGATGGGCCGGTACGCGGAGCGCAGCGAAAACGCGGCGCGCATTCTGCGCGCGGTTCTGTCGCGGCTTCCGCAAGGCGATTCGAGCGTGTCCGCCAGCTCTGCTCCCGTCGCGGCGGCGTGCCGGCGCCTGGAGCTGCTGCCGGCCGACCTCGACCCGTCCACGTCGGTCCAGAAATACGAGCGCGCGCTGATTGCGGGCATTGCCGACGCCAGCGGCATCCACAGCCTCGCGTTCAACGTCGGCGAAACGCTGCGGGTCGCCGGCACCGTCCGCGACCGGCTGTCTTCCGACAACTGGAGGATTCTCAGCCAGCTTTTCGCGACACTCCGCCGCCGGTCGGCCTCGCGCCTTCCGCTGGCCGACGCGCTGGAGCTGCTCGATCACGCCATCATCTCGCTCGTCGCCGTCGGCGGGCTCGAGATGGCGCACATGACCCGCGACGAAGGCTGGCGGTTCATGAGCCTCGGCCGTCACCTCGAGCGGGCGCTGTATGTCATCACGACGGCATCTGAAGTCGCGAAGTCGGACATGCCCGAAGATCCGGCATTGCTGGAATGGCTGCTCGACCTGTCGGACAGCATCATCACGTATCGCGCGCGCTACATCGGGCAGGCGGAATGGATCGCGGTGGCCGACCTTCTGCTGTTCGATGGGCGCAACCCGAGATCGGCGGCGTTCCAGCTGGCCAAGCTCGCCAAACACGTGCCCCAGTTGCCTGGCGGCGGCCTCGAAGACATCGGCGCGCGCCTGCGGCGCTCTCGCATCGCCGCGCCAGGCCTTGACGACGCCGTCGGCGATTGCGGAATATCTCGACACGACGCGACAGCTCGTGCTCCATGTGTCCGACCTGCTGACGCTGCGCTACTTCACGCACGTCTACGAGCCGGCGCACGCCACTTTTACTTGATGGCCGCCTGCTACAAAGTCACCCACACCACCAAGTACGTGTACTCGACGGCCGTCGCCACGTCGCAGCATGTCGCCTATCTGTGCCCGCGCGAGCTGCCGCGCCAGCACGTGCGGGAGCACAACCTCAAAGTCGATCCCATGCCGGCGAGGATCGTGAGGCGGACCGACTATTTCGGGAACATCGTCGACCAGTTTCAAATCGTGAGGCCCCATACGACGCTCAGCGTCACCGCCGAGAGCCTCGTCGACGTGAACGGCGATGGACCGGCGCCCGACACGCGCGACAGTCCGCCCTGGGAAGACGTGAGCCGGCGGTTCAACGACGCTGCCGCTCCTCCGGAGGTCTCGCAGTTCGTCTACGCTTCGCCGTACGCGCCGCTCTCCCGCGAGATCGACGCGCTCGCGCGCGGCTCCTTCCCCGCCGGACGGCCTCTCCTGGAAGGCGCGATCGATCTGATGCACCGCATCCACGCGCGCTTCGTTTTCGACGCGACAGCCACGGTCGTCACGACCCCGCTGTCGCGCGTGCTGGAAAGAGATCGCGGCGTCTGCCAGGATTTCGCGCACGTCGAGATCGCGTGCTTGCGGTCGATGGGACTCGCCGCCCGTTACGTGAGCGGCTACCTGCTGACCGATCCGCCGCCCGGCCAGCCACGGCTGATCGGCGCCGACGCTTCGCATGCGTGGCTGTCGGTGTACTGCCCGGCGAATGGCTGGGTCGATCTCGATCCCACGAACGACGTCGTGGCCGGCGAGCGCCATGTCACGCTTGCCTGGGGACGCGATTACGGCGATGTGACCCCGCTTCGCGGGGTGCTTCTCGGGGGCGCCGAACACAAGCTGTATGTCGGCGTCAGCGTCCTTCCGTTCGAAGACATCGAGGCCTCTGCCACCTGACGCGCCGGACGGGTTACTATGAACATCATGCAGCTTGTCTCATTTGCTCTCACTCGTGTTGGCCCTCGTCGTAACCGCGGCTGGGCCGGCGTTCGCTCAGTCGGCATCGAGCCGCGCGGTCGGGCCCGTGACGGCCGCCGTCAGGATCGACCTGTTCAGCGACTTTCAATGCCCGGCCTGCAAGGCGCTGCACGAGCAGACCATCAAGCGGTTGAAGGAAGACTACGCGCGCCAGGGGAAAATACGGCTGGTGCACCATGATTTTCCGCTGCCGCAGCACAAGTTCGCGCGCCAGGCCGCGACGCTGGCCGCGGCGGCGGACAAGCTGGGGAAATTCGACGCGGTCGCCGATGCGCTGTTTCTGCAGCAGGACACGTGGAGCAAGACCGGAAACGTCGAGGCCGTCGTCGACAGCCTGCTGACGCCTGAGGAGCGCAAGAAGCTGCGCGAGCTCGCAAAGGATCCGGCGATTGCGGCCGGCATCGAGCGCGACGTGCAGCTCGGAGAGAAAAGCCAGGTCAGCTCCACGCCGACGATGATCATCACGCACAACGGAAGCCCGAGCCCGGTTGTCGGCGTGGTGACCTACACGGTCGTGAGCAAGTACATCGACTCGTTACTGGCCAAGAAATAAGATACGCAGGATCGCAGATCGCAGATTGCAAGCGCGATTCCACATTCCTCATCCCGCAATCTGCATCTCTCAATTCATGAAGCCTTCCAGCTCGTCTCGATTCTCGGCGCGGTCTTCATCTACGCCGCCTACACCAAGCTGCGGCAGTCGTGGCTGCTGTTTGCGCTGTCCATCGATTCCTATCAATTGCTGCCGGAATGGGCCGTCTTTGCCCTGGCGCGCACGCTGCCCTGGCTCGAGCTGGCGCTCGGCGTGCTGCTGATTGCGGGAGTGGCGTTGCGATACCTGTCCGTTGTCGCCACGGCCATCCTCGGGCTGTTCTTTACCGTGATGCTCGTGTCGTACTTCCGCGGGGCGGGCATCGATTGCGGGTGTTTCGGCGTCGGCGAGGCGCTGAGCGTCAAAACGCTGCTGCGAGACGGTGTGCTGCTCGCAGCAGCGATCTCTCTCGTGATTCTGTCCAGAAGACCTACGGCTTCTCGACAATATCGGTCTTCATAGGGCCGAGCGCGCCGAGCAGCTGATCCTTTTCCATCTTGCCGACCTTGAACTTGTCGAGCGCGCCGACGAGATCCTCGACGAGCGCGTTGAAGTCTGCGCCGCTCACGCCCATGCCCATGTGCGCCGACTTCATGTCCTTGCCGGTGTACTTGCACGGACCGCCGCTCGCCTCGCAGATCTGGTTCACGAGGTTGTTCTTGAACACCTTCATCCGCGCGGGGTCGGCGGCCGTCCTGGCAAAGAAGGCGTTGATGCGTTTGTCGGCGGCGACACGGGCCACGAACTCGTCGACCACGGCGGTAATGGCGTTTCTTGCCGCCCAGACGATCGTAGAGAGACTTCTCTTTCATCGCGCCTTGCCCGACGAGACCGGCTGACGAGACCGAGACCAGCACGGCCAGAATGGCGAAGAAACCCAGAACGTCCTTTTTCTGCATGCCCAATCCTTTCGCTGTAAAAACGCGTCTGCAAACCACTACGGACAGGGGCAAACGATGGATTGGTCGTACTGGTAAGATGCTCCGCCCCATCTTTTTCGGGGTGCCGGCCGTAGCAACTATGTGGGTGATACTGGCGGTAACCGGGCGCTCGGCCTCCGCGGCCGAAATGGAGCGGCTTGCCGATCGAGCGGCGCTTTCTCGCATGGCCCGCGGTGACGAAAGCGCGCTCGCCGAGCTGTACGACCGCCACGCGCGGCTCGTGTTCTCGCTCGCCCTGCGCATCCTTCAGAATCGTGCCGATGCCGAAGACGTGGTGCAGGAGGTCTTCGCGCAGGTCTGGGCGCAGGCGGGACGCTACGAAGACGCGCGGGGCGCCGTCGCCGCCTGGATGCTGATGATGACCCGCAGCCGCGCGATCGATCGACTGCGGGCCCGGCGGGCCCGGCCCGACACGAGCGGCGATTCATCCGACGCGCGGAATCTGGCCGATCTCGCTCCCACACAGGATCTGCAGTTGCTGTCGAACGAAGAGGTCGTGAGGTTGCGCGAGGCGCTCGATGGGCTGCCAGCCGCGCAGCGCGCCGCGCTCGAGCTCGCCTATTACGAAGGGTTGACCCACGCAGAGATTGCCGATCGACTGTCGGAGCCGCTCGGCACGGTGAAAACGAGGATTCGCCAGGCGGTGATCAAGCTGCGCGAATCGCTGCTGGCCAGAGGATGATGGACGGAACCAGAGACGACGATCGTCCGGAGCTCGAGCCGCCGGTCCTTCAGGGACTCGGTCAGGCCGTCGCGCAGGAAGATCCCTCGCCGGCCCTGCGTGCGCGTGTGCTCGCCGCGGCGGTGTCGTCGCGCCAGCCCACCGCGCGGCCTCGATCGGCGCCCGCGTTCATCCCATGGCTGGCCGCGGCCGCTTCGCTCGTGCTGGCGTTTGGACTGACGATCTACACGGGCCAGTTGCGCACTCGCATCGGCGTGCTCGAGGACGAGCTGCGCGACGCGCGCGCGCGCGCCGATGCGACCGAGCGTCAACTGGCGGATGCGCAGCGAACGGCAGCGGGCGCGCTGACATCGGTCTCGGTGCTGACGTCGCCGGACGTGGCGCGCGTCGACCTCGCCGGTCAGACGATTGCGCCGAAGGCCTCGGCCCGCGCATTCTGGAGCCGGTCGCGCGGGATGGTCTTCACGGCCGCGAATCTGCCGCCACTGCCCGCGGGACGCATCTATCAGTTGTGGGTGGTGACCGCGCAGGCGCCGATCAGCGCGGGGCTGCTGACGCCGGACGCCGCGGGTAATGTCAGCGACATGTTCAACACACCGCAGGATCTGCCGCAGCCGGTCGCGATGGCGGTCACCATCGAGCCGGCCGGCGGCGTGCCGGCGCCGACCGGTGCGATGTATCTGGTTGGCAAGCTCTAGACGAGCGTCGCCGATATCGAACGACAGGCTCGCCACCAGCTTCGACAGTTCTCCCCGCGCGGTGTCGATTCTGGTCGACGTGTCGGCCAGCGATTTGCTGATCTCCGCAAGCTGATCCTCCTGCTGATCGAGCTGGCGGGTGTAGCGCTGCAGAAGCTGCTTTTCTTCGGCGCTGCCTCGCAACGCCTTCATGTTCTCGCGCAGCCGTTGCTGGTCCTGGCCAATCGCCTTTTGCACGCCGCTGAGATCGCGCAACTGCCTCTCGTATCCCGCCAGTTCTGATTTCTTGTCGAGCACGGGCCTGAGCACTTTCTGAAGTGCCTCCAGCGGGATGCCGCGCGCGGAAATCTGCGCGACGAGCGCATCGGTCACTTCCGTCAGCTGCACGCTGGTCTCACCGATACGGATATCGCGAACCACCAGCGACCCCTCGCGTTTCGAATCGACGTTCATCCGGAATCGCTGCGTCGTCGCGGTGGCTTCGGCCGGCGCCTGGCCCGCGTCGAGCTTCCAGCCATCGCGAGTGGGGTGCTCGATGACGAGCGTGCGCGCCGTCGCGTCTTCATTTCTCGCCGAGTACGTCCAGGTGGCGCGCTCTTCGGAGTCTTGAATGAGGATGCCGTCTCTCGCGCGCACCCGCGTCACGCGCATCGGCGAGCCTCCCGTTCGGACACCCACGAGCACGCCGAGATCCGAGGCGTACGACACCAGGCGCTTCTCGCCGGGCTTCAGCGGTTCGATCAAGCCTTCGCCGGCAAACGCGTTTTCGTCGACGATCGCGATCGTCCCCCCGTCGAGCGTCAACCCGCTCGCGTTGGTCAGCCACACGGCGCGCAGCGGCCGGCCGCTGCCCGACGAGCGGTTCCACAGCGACACGCGCTCGGCCTCGATCTCGGTATTGACGATGGGCACGAGCGCGGACTGGTTCTTGGCGAGCGTGACCGGCTCCGTGATCCGATATTCGAACAGATCCCCCATGTCGCCGGCCGTCGCCGCGGGCGCGATGTCCTTGAACTGTTCGTAGGTCACGTGAGGCATCGGCGCACGGTAAACTCCGCCGCCAACGCCGGCGGCGATTCCGGCACCTCCGCCGCGGCCACCGCCACTGCCGAACCGGCGTGCCGTGCTCGTCTGAATTGTTGGCGCTTCGGCTGTCACCGTCAGGGTCTCCGTTAACGATCCCACTTCCAGCGTCACGTCGACATCGGTTTCCGACGAAGGATCGAGCGCGACCTGGTTCCGGAGAACCGTCTGGAATCCCTCGAGCTCGAATTTCATCGTGTACTCGCCCGCGGGCGCGGCGATTTCGTACTCGCCGTCGGCGTCCGTCACGGCCGCCGTCTGGTATCCGTTCGATCCGGTCAGTGTCACACGTACGCCCGGCAACGCCGAGCCGGAATTGTCCAGTGCACGGCCGACAATCGTGCCACCGCCGCTCTCGAGCGTCGGCTGATGCGTCTGTGGCGTGCGCAGGATGTTGGCCGGCAGCGGCACGACGGGGCGCTGGCCGTAGTACGGTTGTGAGATCTCCTGCACGAACGACTGCGGCGCACCCGCCACCAGCGACAATTCGATCGACGTCCAGTCGCTGCCGGTGGTGTTGTCGACGATGGCCCAGCCCTGCAGGAGCGGCTTGGAGGGCTTCTTCGGAAGCACGAGACGATACGTGCTCTTCCAGATGGGCACTTCGCTGATGTAGCTCACAAACAAGGATCGCTCGCCGCTGCCCACCGACGAGATCGTCATGCTGCGCACGTCCTGCTCGCGAATCGATCCGACGAGATCGAGATAGCGGCCGATCTCCTGTCGCAGGTCGCGCTCGACGACGCGGATGCGTACCGACGGCGTCAGCTCGAACGTCCGCAGCTCGCCTGAGTCGGTGATGATGGAGAACTCGCTGACCGGGCGCGTTTCGTCTGCCTTCGTCCGTGTCTGACGCTCGACGCTGAGCAGCCGTCCCTGCGCGCCGCCTGTCTCGGAGCTGACCTCGACGCGCGCGCCCCGCAGCGTCCCGAGCAAATCGAGCGACGACGCGCGCTGATCGAGCGGCAGGCGAAGCGCGCCCATCCGCTGCTCGAGCGGCGCGTTGGAGTTGTAGTTGATGCTGGCGATGCGGCCTTTGCCGAGATCGAGCGCGGTGAGCGACTTCAGCACGTCGTTCAACTGCGCGCTGGTGAACGCGATGGTGACGTCCTGGCGGTTGACGACGTTCCCGAGATGCTCGAAGTAGCCGACGCCGGTCTTATAGAGAATGACCCGCCTCACCGGCAGGGGCGGAGCGGGATTCGCTGCGGGTGGTGCCGCGGTGCCAGAAGCCGGCGCCTGCGCGAAGGCCGGCGCGGACGCGAGTGCACAGAACACGAGCGTAGTGAGGATTGGACGCATCCCCCTTTTTATCGACCGATCGGGCTCTTTCGCCCAGTCCGGTCGATCGCGTCCATCCAGATCACCTGCTCAGTGAGTCGACTCTGCCGACTCCTGGGACTCGACCGACTCCCTAGACTCCTTCGCCTGCGTCGACTTCTAAGTCCCGGTCCTTCTTGTCCGGGTGCTCGTCGTCAACCGCGCGCGGCGTGTCGTGTGTGAAATGGTCGTGCTTGGGAGGCGTGCCCGGTTTCCAGTCGTGCCACGGGCGCTCGGAGTAGATCGTGTTCATGCGGCCGAGCTCTTCGATTCGTTCGCGATGCGGGTCCTTGGGGGTGTCTGCCATATGGTCATTTTACGGCATCTGGGCCCGATGGCTCCTGGCAAGGATCTTGTTCTCGTCAGGTGCGCAGCGCGGAAAACGTCGTCCTTCGATACACATCGAAGCCGCGCGCGCGAAATGGTCACTACGTTTGATTAAGGAGACATCGTGAAAACGAAACAGGTCCTCGCTTCTCTGCTGATTGTCATCGGGCTGGTCTCGCTGCTGTTGGGCGGCGTTTCGTGGACGCGCAAGGAAAAGGTGCTCGATCTCGGCCCGATCGAAGCGACCAAAACCGAGCGCAAGACGATTCCGATGCCGCCGCTTGTTGGTGGACTGCTCCTCGCAAGCGGGGTCGTGCTGCTGCTCGTTCCGTCGCGTGCTCGCGCGTAGCACGAGCGATTAACCGCGCTCGCGCCTCCTCAGGAGGCCGAGCGTGCCGAGCGCGAGAGCCGAGATGGCGGCGGGAATGGCGACCAGGGCGTAGACCGTCGTGGCCTGCCAGCCGAACCCGAGCAGGACGCCACCCAGCAGCGACCCGACGATCGAGCCGCTGCGGCCGATGCCGTTCGCCCAGCTGACGCCGGTCGCGCGATACGGCGTCGGGTAGAACGCCGCCGACAGCGCGTTGGCGCCGACCTGACCGCCCGAGACGCAGAACCCCGCGCCGAACACCGCGAGCGTCATCAGCCACGGCGTGTGCGCCGACAGGCTGATCAGCACGATGAAGCGCCGCGCCGATGAGATAGGTCGCGACGAGCACACGGTGCGGGTCGAAGCGATCCATCAGCCGGCCGACGACGATGGCGCCGACCGTGCCGCCGACCTGGAACATCGCGCTGATGAGACGCCGCGTCCGCGAGCGAGGCCCGGACGCGCTGGATCAGTGTCGGCATCCAGTTCGACAGCAGATAGACGACCAGCAGGCTCATGAAGAACGCGAGCCACAGGAGCAGCGTGCCCTTCAGGAGGCCGCCGGCGAACAGCTGCCGCACCGGTGAGGCCTTGCGACACCGCGGTGCCGACGAACGTCGCGCCGTCGAAGATCGGCCGCCGGGCAATGCGCCGCAGCACGTCCGCGACGCGGCCCTGCGCATCGGCCCTTGCATCACGAGATAGCGCACCGATTCCGGCAGCAGCCGCCAGAGCACCGGCGCGAGCAGCAAGCGGCGCCAGTCCGCCGCCGACGAGCAGCGGCGCGCCAGCCGTAGGCTGGGGCAAGACCTGCGCCGCGATGAGGCCGCCCAGCGCCGAGCCGATCGTGAAGCCGCAGAACATCAGCGTCACGAGCGACGACCGCCGCGTCGTCGGGCAGTACTCCGACGTCAGCGTGATGGCCGTCGGCATCGCGCCGCCGAGGCCGACGCCGGTCAGGAAGCGCAGCCACGTCAGCGACGTGATGCCGGCGCTGAACGCCGACGCCAGGCTGGCGGCGCCGAACACACCATCGACGCGATCAGCATCGTCTTGCGGCCGTAGCGGTCGGCCAGCGGACCGACGGCGAACGCGCCGAGCATCAGCCCGAACAGGCCGGCGGCGAACAGCGGGCCGAGCTGCGGACGTCGAGCCCCCACTCCGCGCGAATCGCCGGCGCGATGAAGCCGATGATCGCGGTGTCGAAGCCGTCGATGCGCGACGACGAGGAAACAGAGGAACAGCAGCCGCTTCTGGAGCGGCGAGAGCGGATGCGGCGTCGATGAACGTCCTGGACGTCGATGACGCGGGCGTGACGTCATCGTCGCCGTCATCGCCGTCATCACCAGGGCGTCGTCGTGCGCATCGGCCATCTTGCGCCAGCAGGCGAATCAGCGTTTTCCCTTCGGCAGCCGTCAGCGGCGGCGAGCAGGCGCTCCTGCACGCGGTGAATGCCCGGCTCGACTGCGCTGCAGGACCTCCCGGCCGGCCGGGCGACAGCGTGAGCAGCTTGATGCGCCGGTCGTGCGGGGTCGACTCCCGCAGAATCCAGCCCTTGGCCTCCATCCGATCGAGCACGTCGCCGATGGTCGAGCGGTCGAAATAGATGATCTCGGACAGCCGCGTGGCGTCGATGCCGCGGGTGCGCCCCGATGGCGACGAGCGCGGCGTATTGGACGGCGGTCAGATCGCGCGCATTCCTCGGCGAAGATACGCGGTCGACACCTGGTGCACGCGGCGGATGAGGTGGCCGGGCAGCCGTGGAGAAGGACTCGCGCACGTTCTGGCGTCTGGCGGCAGTGGGCATGGACGGTTGACAGTATAGAGATTGACCGTATACTGTCAAATTCCTTCCAGGAGGCCGCATGTCCACTCCGCCGCCGGCCGCGTCACCCGCCGAGACGCCCGAGCGTCTCGCCTTCTACGAGCGCATCGGCCGGAAGCACATGACGCCGCTCTGGCTGTCGCTCGCCAACCTCGTCACGCCGGAGCCGGTCAGCGGCTGCCAGCCGGCGTCGTGGTCGTTCGCCGACATCCGCGCGGCGATGATCGAGGCCGGCGGGCTGATCACCGCGAAAGAAGCCGAGCGCCGCGTGCTGATCCTCGAGAATCCCGGGCTGCGCGGGCAGTCGAAGATCACGACCGACCTCTACGCCGGGCGTGCAGCTCGTGCTGCCGGGCGAGGTCGCGCCCGCGCACCGGCACGCGCAGAGCGCGCTGCGCTTCGTGCTCGAAGGCGGCGGCGCGCACACGGCCGTGAACGGCGAGCGCACGCCGATGCACTACGGCGACTTCATCATCACGCCGCCGATGGCCTGGCACGACCACGGCAACGAGACCGACCAGCCGATCTTCTGGCTCGACGGTCTCGACATCCCGATCGTCCAGTTCCTCGACGCCTCGTTCGCCGAGCACCACGACGAGGACGAGCAGCCGATCTCGCGCCCGGTCGGCGACTCGCACGCCCGCTTCGGCTCGAACCTGCTGCCGGTCGACCACCGGCCGGCGGCAGGCGCGTCGCCGGTGTTCAACTATCCGTACGCGCGCACGCGCGAGGCGCTGGCACAGCTCGCGCGCACGGACGCGTGGGACCCGTGCCACGGCCTCAAGATGCGCTACAGCAATCCCGCTGACCGGCGGCTATCCGATGACGACGATCGCGGCCTTCATCCAGCTGCTGCCGAAGGGCTTTCACGACGGCGCCGTACCGGTCGACCGACGCGACGATCTTCGTCGCCGTCGAAGGGCGCGGCCGCACGCGCATCGGCGCGGACTTCGTGGTCGAGTGGCAGCCGCGCGACATCTTCGTCGTGCCGAGCTGGAAGCCGGTCGTGCACGAGGCGGCCGACGAGGCGGTCCTGTTCTCGTTCTCCGACCGGCCGATGCAGGAAGCGCTGCACCTGTTTCGCGAGGAGCGTCGCGATGCCTGAGCTCGCAGACGCGGCGGCAGCTCGCCGCCGACCAGTTGCAGAAGATCACGTCGACGAGATCCTGGCGGAGGTGCAGCAGCTGCCGCCGGAGCTCATTCACTGGGTCCCGGCGGCAGGCGTCTGGACGGTGATGGACATCCTCTGTCACATCCGGGAGTTCGTGCCGTTCTGGACCGGCGAGACGCTGCGCATCGTGCAGCGGCCCGACGAACAGTGGGGCCGCGACCACACCGACACCGCGCGACTGGCGGCCGTGACGAACACCGCGGCGCTACACCCTCGACGATGTGGCTGCCGACATCCGCGGCGCGGTCACGCCGATCCGCCGAAACGCTGAAGGCGCTGAGCGACGCGAGCTCGCCGTCGAAGCCACGAGCAAGAACCCTCGCTGGGGTCTGAAGCCGGCGTCGTTCGTCGTCGATCACCTGCTGGTGCAGCACGTCGAGAAGCACCTCGGCCAGATCCGCCGGAACTCACGCAGTTCAACGAGCGCGCGTGCCGACTGAGAGGTCGTAAATGAGCGCAACTGCTGTTCGCTGCTCCGCCCGTCGTCACCGCTCCCGTGCGCGGCCGATCCGAGCGAGTCCCGATTCGACGCATCTTCTGCGTCGGCCGCAACTACGAAGCGCACGCGAAGGAAATGGGCGTGGCCGTCGATCGTGAAGCGCCGTTCTATTTCACGAAAGCGGCCGAGCACTACGTCGCCGTCGGGATCGACGGTGCCCTATCCGCCCGGGACGTGCAACTATCACTACGAACTGGAGCTCGTCGTGGTGATCGGGGCACCCGCGTTTCGCGTGTCCGCGGGCGCCGGCGCTCGACGCATGTGTTCGGCTACGCGTGCGGCCTCGACATGACCCGCCGCGACCTGCAGAACGCCGCGAAAGATCAGCGCCGTCCGTGGGATCTCGGCAAGGACGTCGAGCAGTCGGCCGTGCTGTCCGAGATCGTCCCCGCCGACCGAGATCGGCCATCCCGCGGCGGGTCGCATCGAGCTGCGCGTCAACGGCGAGATCAAGCAGAGCGCGGACATCTCGCAGCTGATTCACAAGGTGCCCGACGTCATCGCGCACCTCTCGACCTTCTATCACCTGCAGCCGGGCGATCTGATTTACACCGGCACGCCGGAAGGCGTCGGCCCGGTGAAGCCAGGCGATGAGCTCGCGGGCACGATCGCCGGCGTCGGCACCATCGGGCTGACGCTCGGCCCAGCCGAGTAGGCCCATCAGTGTTGTCGAAGACCCTGAAGCGTCGCCAGAACAAATGAACGTCGTTTACCACCGTATCAACAGTCCCCACAAGTAGACAGCCCCTGCCCCATCAAGAAGACCTGCGACCGGTCTGGCTCGACGTGCGCGAAAAACACGTTCATTTTCACGGAACTCTCGAAGCACGAACCTTGCATTGTTCCCCTGCGACTCGGATGCAACCGCACGTCGATGGTGTCGTGCTCAGCCTCGCATTTGTCTGTGCGTCGGTACTGCTGATTGTGTGGCTGGCGTGTCGGGCTATCGATGAGTACTTTCTGCAACGAGACGCGATGCTCGACGAGATGCGCCGATTCGCCGAAGCGTTCATCCGGGAATTCGAGCGGCCGTTGCGTCAACCGCCATTTCTCGACGCGCCGATTCGCACCTGCATCCGGGCGAGACCCGGGCGCGGACTTCTGAAAGTGTTGCTGGCACCACATGGCGGACGACGGTACCCGAATTTGTCCGATCACAGGACCAACGTGATGTACGACGTCACTCGCATCCTCACCGTGCTGAACGAGCAGCCGTTCACGTGCCGGACACTCTCAACCAGCGGCGAGTGGGTTGTCATTGCATTTCAACATCAACGTCGGGCAGAGCGCATGGTCAGAAGCCGGATAAAGGCCCCCACCGCGCCACATCGACTGCCAGGCGGCATGGCTCAACGCTAGCTGACAGAATTCCCCCTGCGGACAGGAGCCTCATGAACATATTGCTTCTCAGCACTGGCGGCGGTGGCGGAAACATCCTGCGATCGGTGAAGACCCTCTTTCATCGCGACGTCGCCATCGCCGGGAAAACAGACGAAGACTATGCAAAGCGATTGAAAGCCGCGGTCACCACGCGGTTTCTCGACACCAACGAATTCTCGTTGGCTGATATTCCCGACCGAAGAGCGGGTGATCATCGGCACTCGGACCACTCACGGGCTTGGCGCACGGCACAATCCCGAGGTCGCGCGGGAAGCGCTCGAGGAGTCCCGCGCTGATGTCGCGGCGCTCATGGCGCGACATCTGGTGATCGTCCTGATCGGTACCGGAGGAAAAGGCACGGGCGCCGGAACACTCTTTCCGCTCGCGCAAATGGCGCGGCAGCAGAAGAAGCTCGTCGTGCCCATCTTCGTCCGTCCGTCGTTCGAGCGTCACGAGGTGGACAAGCGCCGTTACGATCACGCGCTGAAGGTCGCCGGGCAATTCGAGGCCGCGAGCATTCGCTTCGTGGAAATTCTCAACGACCGTGGATATGACGACAGCGCGCCGAAGCCCCAGGGGGCGGTTTGGGAGGCCATGAATCGGCCGATTGCAAGAGGGCTGCGTGGTTTGATCCACGTGTTGTGGGACCTCTCGCAGGTCGATCCGTCCGATTTGTCGGCCCTGTTTGCAGGAAACGGGCGACTCCGAATCGGTTTCGGGGAAATGACACCTCACAATCCTGCCGAACCGACCACCGAGCAGGTGGAAGAAGCCGTTCGGCAATGCTGGCACAATCCGTACTACGCGTTTTCGAAGCCGGCGGGCACGTCGCTCGTGTGCATTCAGGGCGACTGGTCCAACATCGCCGACGCGAAGATCAAAAGCGGGTTAGCCGCATGGGCCATGTCGGAAAACGACAATCTTTACAATCCGCTCTACACGAGAACCGATCGATCACCACATCCGTGGGGCGTGACGGCGCTGTTCAGCGAGTACACCGGCGTGTATCCCCCGCTGTCGATCGAATGGGGCTTCGAGCGGGTTGCCGCCGCCGGATCTCCATCGAGAAGTCGCAATGATCGAAAGGGTCGAAGTGCCGCCACCGACGTCTCTCGAGATGGCACCCATTGGAGCCTTGCAGAACGCTTGCACCGAAGAGGAGGCTCCACCCGCGTTCTCGAGTTTCCGCGAGTTCGCGCTTGCCGTGAACCGGTCCGATCCGGCTGCCCTCGCGCTGGCCGGACATGGCACCGCTCCCGGGTTCAGCGTTGACGGCGGCGACGTGTTGAAACTGCTCGGCACGATGTGGTTCCGCTCAGTCGTGCAACAGCTTTCCCGCGAATGGCGCGAAAGGATTCTTGAGGCGGTGCTGACGAGCGCCGCCATCCCGAACCATCTCGTCAAGATCGGCAGGCAGACCGTCCATCTCAACGAGCTCAATTACGACCAGCTACGGACCGTTCGAGCGCAGTTCCACCTGCCGGTTGCTGTTCGCCCACTGGTGGAGTTGCTCGTGACTGTCGGCCGTTTATGGGGACCGGCGGCCATCAACAGGTTCAGTTTCGCGGAGCCGCACGACGACAACGACGGCATGAAGTCTGGAGGAACGCTGCACGCCTTTCGGAGCTGAGCCGGGGCGGCCTGGTTGCTGCCGCGCGAATCTTACGTCGCCGTGCGTCCTCGCTCGATGCCCTCGGTCACACATAAGACACCTCAGACGGCTGCATTCTGCTTTCCAGCAGTGCAAAACGACACGACGGTGCTACGCTGAATCGGCTGAGGATCTCCCTTGAATGCTGAGGTGAACGATGAGCAGGTCAGTGTTGACCGTTTGGTTGGTTGTCTTCGGTGTCACGCCGGCGTTCGGACAGTCTGCAGCCGACCGCCAACTGGCGGCGGACATCCGTATGTTGGAGCAACGGACAGAGCGGATTGAGGCCGCGATCAGCGAGGTGAGTGAGGTTGTGCAGGGATTGGGTAAGCAACTCGCTGAGCAGGCGAACATCAGTCGCAAACTCTCCGCCGATGGGACGGTTCGTCTCGACGAGGCGCTCGAAGCAGTGCGGGTGCTTCGCGAGCAACTTGCGGAAACAAATCAACGGTTGGCGGCTGTTCTGGAACAATCAAGTGCGCCGGCCGGTGCACTCGAGCTATTCAACAACGCACGGGGCGATTACACGACGGGAAACTATCCGCTGGCAGTGAAGGGATTCACGGCATTCTTGAGCGCTTCACCCAAGGCGAGTAATGCGGCCGTGGCGCAGGTATTACCTTGGCGAGGCGCTTCGTCTTGATGGCAGGTTTGACCAGGCGCTCGTTGCCTATGACCGGCTCATCGTCGCTTATTCCACCAGTGAGGAGGTTCCGAACGCGCGCCTCCGCCGCGCAGAGGTGCTCAATCAGCTTGGCCGGGTCGCAGAGGCCAAGGCAGAGTATGAGATTGTCTTGAAGGAATCATCAAACAGCGAAGCAGCCGTTGTTGCCAAGCAGCGGTTGACCGTGCTCGGCCGGTGACTTGGCTTCCAATATGGAAATCAGAAAGCTTGGGTCGGACCTGCACGTGCCGGTGCTCAGCTTCGGAACCGCGACGTTTGGCGACGGGCCGGCGTTCAAAGCATGGGGCGGCAATGGCGTCAAAGAGGCGATTCGAATCGTGGACCTCTGCCTCGAGGCAGGCGTCACGATGTTCGACTCGGCCGATGTCTACTCGGCCGGGCAGGCGGAGACAATCCTTGGCCAGGCGATCAAGGGCAGACGCCATCAAGTCCTTATCTCGACCAAGAGCACGTTCAGGATGGGCGACGAGCCGGACGATGTAGGCTCGGGGCGCAAGCATCTGACCAAGTCGATCGAGGACAGCTTGCGGCGACTCGGCACCGACTACATCGATCTCTACCAACTGCATGGCTTTGACGCGTTGACGCCAGTAGAAGAGGCGCTGGGCACGCTGAACGATTTCGTGCGCGCGGGCAAAATCCGTCAAATCGGCTGCTCCAATTTCTCCGGCTGGCACCTGATGAAGTCCCTGGCGGCGTCGGAGCGTCACGGGTGGGCGCGCTATGTGGCGCACCAGGCGTATTACTCACTCCTCGGCCGGGAATTCGAGTGGGAGCTGATGCCACTCGCGCTCGATCAGGGCGTAGGGACGGTCGTGTGGAGCCCATTGGCAATGGGCCGGCTGGGCGGGAAAATCCGGCGCGGCCAGGCGGCACCACATGTCAGCCGGCTCAATCACGCCAGGACCGCACAGATCGCGCCACCTGCTGACGACGAGCAGGTCTACCGCGTTGTCGACGCACTCGACGCGGTGGCGAAGGAAACCGGGAAGGCCGTGGCGCAGATCGCCATCAACTGGGTACTGCAGCGGCCGAGCGTGGCGACGGTGATCATCGGCGCGCGAGACGAGGCGCAGTTGCGGCAGAATCTCGGGGCGACGGGCTGGAAGCTCACGCCGGCCCAGATGGCCCAACTCGAGGCCGCAAGCGCAAAGCCACGGATCTACCCCTATTGGCACCAGGCGCAATTCGCGGAGCGGAATCCATTCCCGACGGCGTAAGCAGCGGCCACGCGGCGTAATGGCCCATTATGTCGTTCCTGAGAGATAGGTCCACCGAGCGGCCTCTCCATCGCTGGATCGTGATTGAACGAACGGGAGCGGTGGTATAGGCTGCGGTCCATGACACGACATCTTTTTTGCTACGTACGCCGCTGTCCTGTTCCTGGCCGGTTCCGCGTCTGCCCAGCAGAAGGCGACGATTACGGGCGTGCCGGAAATTCCGTTCACTTCCGTCGCGAATTTCCTGAAACTCCCGGCCGGCGAGTATCTGGGCGAATCAGTTGCCGTCGCCACCAACTCGAAGGGCAACATCTTCGTCTATCACCGCCGCGACACGACGCGCTTGTTCGAATTCGACAAGAACGGCACGTTCATCAAGGAAATCGGCAAGGGCTACTACGGCTTCGAATTCGCGCACTCGGTCCGCGTCGACAAGGACGACAACATCTGGACGGTGGACGAAGGCACCAACCTGGTCACCAAGTTCAGCCCAGAGGGGAAGGTGCTGATGGTGATCGGCCACAGACCGCCGGCCGTCGATGGTCCCGTCGTCACGCCTGGTCCGAACCCGCCGGCGCAGAAGTACATCCTCTGCCGCCCGAGCGACGTCGGCTTCGATCCGCAGGGCAACATCTTCATCTCCGACGGCTACTGCAACAATCGCGTGGTGAAGTACGACAAGAACGGCCGCTTCGTCGCGCAGGCCGGCAGCGAGAAGCCCGGGAAGGAGCTCGGCGAATTCAACCTGCCGCACGGTCTCCAGGTTGACGGGCGCGGTCACGTGTGGGTGGCCGATCGAACCAACAACCGCTATCAGGAGCTCGACAACAACTTGAAACCGATCAAGGAGATTACCAATCTCGGGACGGGATGGACGTTGTGCATCTCCGGTGGACCGCATCAGTACGTGTTCTTCTCCAACTCGAACCCGAACGGCAATCCGCCGGGATCCTGGCAGAACACCGGCGAGATCTACAAGGCGGAATTGGACGGCACCGTCCTCGGCAAGTTCGGCAAGCCCGGCAAAATCGCGCCCGGTTTTCAGGTGGTCCACATGATCGACTGCCGCAACCCCAACGAGCTCATCCTCGGCGAAATCGAATCGTGGCGCGTGCAGAAATATATTCTGCAGCCTACGGCCGCGCCCGCCGCGGCAGGAGAACGTCGATGAAGCGCGCCATATACGCACTGTTGACCGCAACCATCGTGGCGGCGATGCCACTTTCCGCCCAGAACACCGCGCCGGTGCTGAACTTCGACTCGGCGCCCACGCCGTTGGTGCTGCCCGACGACATCTATCTCGGTGAGGTTGGCGGCGTCGCAACGAATTCCCGCGGCGACATCTTCGTCTACACGCGCACCGGCCATCCGACGATGTCGATGGGAACGTCGCGCGTCTTCGTGCACGGCGGCTCGCGGCTGTTTCAGTTCGATCGCAGCGGGAAATTCACGCGCGAAATCGGCCAGGGGCTCTACGGGTTTCTCTTTGCGGCGCAGGTTCGCGTCGATCCCCAGGACAACATCTGGGTCGTCGACGAGATGTCCGCCATGGTCATGAAACTCGATCCGCAGGGCCGCGTCGCGTTTCTCCTCGGGCGCAAGCCGGAGGCGATTCCGAACCCGCCACGCGCGGGTGGACCTGGCGGCGGCGGCGAAGGCGGAGGCGGCCGAGGGGGTGGAGCTCCCGGAGCAGGAGCGCAGCAGGACGTCTTCAACCGCCCGACCGACGTCGCGTGGGACGCGCAGGGCAACATCTTCGTCGCCGACGGCCGCGGCAACGCGCGGGTCGCCAAGTTCTCGAAGGACGGCGTCTTCGTGAAGTCATGGGGCCAGAAGGGCACCGCACCAGGCCAGTTCGCCAGCGTCGACAGCATCGCCGTCGATGCGCAGGGCAACGTCTACGCGGCTGACGGTGGGAACGCGCGCCTCCAGGTATTCGACAACAACGGCACCTTCAAGACCGAAATCAAGAACGTCGGCAACGCACAGGCGATTTGCATCACGCCTGGCGGAAACCAGGTCATCTACGTCTCGAACTCCAATCCGCCGACCGATCTCGACACGGCTGGCGAAATCTACAAAATGCGCCTCGACGGATCGGTGATCGGAAAGTTCGGCCGGGCTGGCAAATTACTGAAGGAGTTCGGCACCGTCAACGCCATCGATTGCCGCAGCGAGAACACGCTCTATGTCGGCGAAGTCGGCAATTTCAGGATACAGAAGCTCACGATCCATTAGACGTCGCGTCGGAGCAGGTTGGATCTCTCTGCGGTCCGTCCGAAATCTGTATACAAATTTCGGACATGACGCCGCTCCTCCGCGACATCAGCATCTCGAGGCCGCAAGCGCAAAGCCACGGATCTACCCCTATTGGCACCAGGCGCAATTCGCGGAGCGGAATCCATTCCCGACGGCTTAAGCAGCGGCGTCAACGGACCGCGCGCACCGTCGTTTGCGCGACCGCGCTGTCGTTGTCTGGATGCGGGTCCGGCTGGCTGCCACTGACGACAACCCGGGTGCTCACCGTTCCGGCGCGCACGGGCCGAACGTTCAACGAGATCGTCCACGTGCCGCGGTTCGGTAACAGCGAGGTGTCACATGAGACGCGGTGCTGATCCCCGTACAGCGCACAGCCATATCCCTGGCCTGGATTCGTCGCCGTGGTCGGAGGGACGAAGCTGACATCAGGCGGCGTTAGATAATGATCAACTTTCAGGTTCGTCGCGTCAGCTGGACCGTGATTGGTGACGGTAACGGTGTAGCCCAGGACGCCTCCGACGGCGATTTCGCTCGCTGAAGGGATGACCGCGACCGAAAGATCCACCCCCCGCGGCGCCGGAACAGTGTCGAGGACAACCTTCGTTCCCTCTGCGGCCGACGCAGCAGCGGGAATCGTGCGTCGCAGCACAGCGGGCGAAGAAGCCTGACTGAGGAACTTGCGCGGTAGTCCGGATCCGTCCGCCGCCATGATCCAGACTGTTGCGCCGTCGCCATAGAGGACCTGCCGGTCGTCGAGCCATTCGATCTGATCGTCTATGCTGCGAAGCTCGGTCAGCGCGGTTTCAGCCAGGGTTTCAGGTCCAGTACATGAAAGCGCCACGTGCCGCTTACCAGGCCACCGACCCGCTTCTTGAATGCCAGGCGTGTCCCGTCAGGCGACAACGAAGGGCACTCCACGTTCTCCCGAAGTGTCCGCATCCGGCGCTCAGCCACCGAGCCCTCGACCAGATAGGTGCGGCCGCCCGTCCCCAGCGTGGCGTAGAACCGATCGCCATCCGGCGCGAAGGTCACTCCCCAGTAGTTGAAATCGACGCCCCGGAAGCTCTTGCCGTCGCGCAACAGCGTGAATTGCTCGAGGTTGCCGACCTTGGCGCCGGTTTCGAGATTGATGAGCGTTGTCTCGGTCGAGAAGCCCGCGTCGGCGTAGGAATGACCTGCGACGAACACGGTCGTCGCTCCGTAACGTCCGTCCGGCGAAATACGCACCCGGCTTGGGAACCCGCCGAGTGACACATCATGTGAAATCTTGAAGTCAGGGCCGAAGACATAGCCATGAGTCGACGATCGCATCAGCGACTGCCGTGGTGCCGCCTCCTTCACTGAGGCAGAGGCCATGCCCGCCGGCGTAGTAAATCCGCCGACATGTCAGACGAGTCATCCCGCGCGGGCCCTCTGGCAACTCGAGCGGGACGACCGCGGCCCGATGGCTGCGATCTGTAGACAGACTGCTGAAAAGCAACTGCGCTCCAGTATTCGCGCACCAAGGGAGTCTCTGCCGTGTCGGCGATCACCGCACCATCGCCTGAGCCCTTTGCAGATCGGTCACGCCGCACGGCCCAGAGAACGTACACCGCAGCGGTGACCACGCAGACTATCGAGAACACGGCGAACACCCGGGTTCGTTCAGTCATTTTCCGATCAGGGTGTGACGAGACCCTCAGCGCGAGTCCCCTGAGCGTCCGAATCCAGCAGGAAACGCGCGAGCACAATCGCCCCCACCAGACAGCCTGCGAACACACCAACGGCAAACTCGACGCCGCGCCACGTCCAGAGCCAGCCGAACAGGATTGAAGCCGCCAGTCTGGCGAAATTGACGACCGTCATCAACAGCGCCATCCCGCTGGTGCGGCGATCGGCGGGCAATCGAGAGCTGGCGAGCGCCATCAGGACACCATCGGTGCCCGCATAGTAGCAGCCCAGCAACAGCAGAGACCCTGCCGTCAGGCCGATGCTCGGGGATGGAAGCAGCAACGTCGCGTAGGCGAGCAAAAGCAGCACGTAGCTGCCGAGAAAGACACGCGTGCGGCCGATCCGATCGGCGACGAGTCCCATGGGGAGGGCGAGCACCATGAAGATCGCCGCTGTGGCAACGTACAGCAGCGGAAAGAACCCGAGCTGAAACCCGAGGCGGCGTTGCAAGGTCAGGTAGAAGAACGCGTCGCTCAGCGTCGCGAGGTTGAGGGCTCCACCGGCCACGACCAGCGCGAGAACGTCGCGGCTCCGCAGCAGTCGGGCGACCGCCGATATCGTGATGCCGGCACGTTGCGGCTGCTCAGTCGCGGGTGACTGCCGATTGTCCACGAACAGCACCAGGATACCCAGCCCGATGAGCGCGGCGCACAGACTGACCACGAATACCGCATCGAAGGCGCCGGGCGCCAGCATCAGAATTCCGAAGGCGATCAGCGGTCCAATCATCGCTCCAGCGGTGTCCAGCGCCCGATGAACACCGAAAGCCGTGCCAAGCTCGCTGGTGGGAGTGCTGAATGAAATCAGCGCGTCTCGGGAATCGCTGCGAATGCCTTTGCCGAGCCGGTCAATCAGCACGATCCCGATCAGCCACGCCCACACGCTGCCGAACGCCAGCAGTCCGATACGGGACACCATTGAAAGCGCATATCCGGCGAACGCCACGCTCTTGTAGCGGCGGGTCCGGTCCGCCAGGTAGCCGCCAACGAGGCGGACAACAGCCGCCGAACCGAGATACAACCCGTCGACCACTCCGAACGCCATCGGCGTGAGGCTCAGGTTCATGAGCATGTAGAGCGGAAGCACCGACGTGACCATCTCGGACGAGATGTCGGTGAACAGGCTCGTCAAACCGAGGCAGAGCACATTCGCGCTCACTCGGAGCCGCGACGGCCCCCGCGCCAACAGCTTGCGGCCAGTCTGAAGAATCCGGCTGGAAGTTCTCGACCTCGATACACGCGTGCCCTTCTCTTATATCGGACGGATTCGAGAAAGACGACGTGTTCTCAGGATTTTAGTGCGACCAGGGCGTGAGCATTGCGCCAGCTCGCGCAAAATTGAACGCGATCTGAGGTGGATGGTGCGCCCAGCAAGACTCGAACTTGCGACCTCCTGGTTCGTAGCCAGACGCTCTATCCAACTGAGCTATGGGCGCGCAACAAACCGACCCTTGAGTCTAACATATGGGACGCGGCCCATATGAGCCACCTCGACCACAAGGCCACCTCCCCCGCGTCGGTGCGCTGCTACGTGCTGACGATCAGCGACACGCGTACAACCGCCACCGACACGGCAGGGCGCGCGATTGCCGAACTGCTCGAAGCCGGCGGCCATGAAGTGTCGGGCGCGGGCGATCGTGAAAGACGACCCCGACGCCATCCGGGCCGCGATCGCGGCGCAGCTCGATGGGTCGACGGCGCGCGTGATCATCACCACCGGCGGCACGGGCATCACCTCGCGCGATTCCACCTACGAAGTCGTCAGTCATCTTCTCGAGAAGCGCCTGGAAGGTTTCGGCGAGCTCTTCCGCATGCTGAGCTACCAGGAGATCGGTCCGGCGGCGATGATGAGCCGCGCCTGCGCCGGCACGGCCCGGGGCAAGATCATCGTCTCGCTTCCAGGATCTGAAAACGCCGTGCGGCTCGGCATGACGAAGCTGCTCATTCCCGAGCTCGGCCATCTCGTCCGAGAGCTGTCACGCTAATCATGACTCCCACCAGGATGCGGCCGTTCGGCGACGTCATCACGCTCGAGGCCGCGCGAGCGATCCTCGATGCCACCGGCACGCCCATCGATCGCACCGAAACGATTCCCCTCGAGGACGCCAACGGCCGCGTCGTGGCGGGCGACATCATCGCAAGAGATGACGTGCCGCCGTTTTCGCGTGCGGGCATGGACGGGTATGCGGTCCGCGCGGCCGACACGCGCGGCGCGTCTCGCGCCGCGCCGCGCACGCTCAGGCGAGTCGCACACCCTTTACACGGGCCAGGTGTCGCCTGTCCCCGTTGGAGAGGGCCAGTGCATCGAAATCGCGACCGGCGCTCCGCTGCCCGCGGGCGCCGATGCGGTGGTGATGGTCGAAGAGACCGACGCGGATGACCGCGATATCGTGCGCGTGTTTGCCGAGGTCCAGCCACAGCAGAATGTCGGCCGCCAGGGCGCCGACATCAAGACTGGACAGGTGGTGGTGCGCGCCGGCGAAACGTTGAACTCGAGCCGCGTCGGCGCGCTCGCCGCCGTCGGAACAGTGCGGGTGAATGTCTACCAGCGGCCTCGCGTCGCCATTCTCTCGACCGGAAATGAAGTCGTGGTGCCGGGCACCACGCTCGAGCCCGGCCAGATTTACGACATCAACCGATTCACGCTTGCGGCGGTCGTCTCCGAAAACGGCGGCATTCCGGTTGCCTATCCCCCTGCGCCCGACACGCTCGACGCGCTCGTCTCGACGCTCGACGATCTCATTCGCTGTGACATCGTCGTCTTCTCTGGAGGCAGCTCGGTCGGTGAGCGCGATCTGATCCGTGACGCCATCGCGGCAAAGGGCCGGCTGCTCTTCCATGGCGTCGCGGTGAAACCCGGGAAACCAACCGGTCTGGGCGTCGTGCAGGACAAACCCGTTTTCGCCATGCCCGGCTATCCGACATCGTGCCTGTCGAACGCGCACATGCTGCTCGTGCCGATGCTGCGCCGCCTGGCGCGGCTTCCGCCACGCATCAACAGAATCGTCACGCTTCGGCTCGCGCACGCGATCGTCTCGGCCAGCGGCCGCCATCAGTTCTACACCGTGCGAATCGCGAATGACACCGCGACACCCGCCTTCAAGGCATCAGGCGACATCACCAGCATGTCGCTCGCGGACGGCTACATCGAAATTCCGGCGAACGTGGACCGCGTGGAAGCCGGAACGCAGGTCGATGTAACGCTGTTTTAGAAAATCTTTGATGAACTGTTGTCGAAGTACCGACGCCGCGCGAATTCGCTGGCACTATCTCGTCGCACCCTCAACTTCAAACAAGGCAGTTACAGATTCGGCAGGGAGGCAGTGATGTTTGCGGAGTTTCGTGTGTACGTCCAGTTCGATGAGACCCCTGAGGGCGTACTTGCACGGATGCAGGACTTCATTCGGGCGTGCATCGGAAGCCTCGATGGCGTCACGGCGGTTGAAGTCGAACCACCTAAGGGTTCCGTACAGAACCCCACCGAACGTCACCTCATCGTGACGGGAGGACCGACGCAGTTGATGTGAGGCTGAGTCGGATCGGTGATGGTCATCAGGCCATCACCGATCCCGCATGTGTCGTAATCGGCAACACTATTTCTTGATGGCGTCGCCGACATCCTTGATAGCGTTACCGACCTTGCGGCGCGCTTTACCGAAACCAGCCTGAACCTTCCCGCCGGCTTCCTGCGCTTCGCCTTCCGCTTTCAACCGTTCATCGTCGGTCATGTTGCCGGCCGCCTGTTTGGCTTTCCCCTTCACTTCTTCCGTCTTGCCTTCGACTTCATCGTTGTTCCACATTGGGTTCGACCTCCACCCCTCGTTAGTGCACAACCCATACCGTTGGAAGAGCCGGACCGAGGAAGTGAACAGTTCGAATACAGACAGAGAGGCGATGAGGACAAAGAGAGGGCACGGAGGGGATCTTCAACACGGAGACACGGAGGCACGGAGCTATTGGGTCAGAAAACCAAAAAATTCTCCGTGTCCCCGTGCCTCCGTGTTGAAGCTGCCTCCGTAATCTCTGGGGCGACGGTGATCTCTACCGGCGACCGATCCTCCGCTCGTACTCCTGTTCGAGCACGTCGGCCGTGTGCAAATCGAAATGCGCCGCCGTGCGCTCGTACTTCCCGCGGAATTCGGAATGACACCGGTAGCAGACGGTGACATCGCCAAGCCTGCCGTAGACGATGAGATCGATGAGCGCGGCTGACCCGAGGATGCCGTACGCGATGAGATCCTCGCCGAACCAGTAGAAGCCCGCGCTGATCGCCGCTCCGACGATGACGACGGTGAGGCCGACTTTGGGATCGAAATCCTTCCGGATGTAGAAATCGGCGCCGCGGCAGACGGGACACGCATCGACGCGCGCGTCACCGCGCACGGCGTCGCTGAAGATGAGCGCAAGCAATTGGCCGCACCGTCCGCACTTGATCGACTCGGGCGCCTCGGAGGCGCTGACCGGAAGCCCCGCGTCGCATTTCGGGCAATGAGCGACGACCCGCATCACACGGGCACTTTGGTGGAAAGCAGAACGTACTTGGCGAGAACCTCGCCGACGATCACGGTGAAGAAATCCACGTACAGGATTCCCGTGGCCGACTGCGTGGACTGGATTTTCGCGGTTTCCCACGTCATCCACGAAAGAACTGCCGGGCCCGCAAGACCGAACGCGACGCGCTGCCAGAAGAAAATCCCGTCGAGCGAAAACATGTAGCGCTCGAAATTCGGCACGCCTGGCTCCCACGACAGGACCGCGATCATCACGGCGGCGAGCACCACGACGACCCTGACGACGGTCGAGCCGATGTGCAGCTTGACGATCGACTGGAGGTGCGCGACGTCGAGCGAGGGCATGACCAGATACCAATGGCCGAGCACCATGGCGCCACAGGCGCCGCCGAGGAGCGCGACGGAGCTGAGAAAGCTGGCCACGGTCAACAGCGGCATCAACCCTGGCGCATCGCGCGAGATATCGAGACCCTGCAGGGTGACGGTGAGGAGGCCGAAGCCGACGGCCGTCCACAGAAGCGCCGGGCGAATCACCGCGAGCATGCGGCCGATCGTTCCCCAGTAAATGACGAGAGCGGCTTCGGCGACGACGAGCGAGCCGATAGCCGCTCTGTACAGCGTGGTCGGATCTTCGGGCTCGGGTCTCAGCGCAAATCCGATCGCGATGAGCAGCACGGCCGTGCCCGCGTTGAAGCGAAAGAACTTCACCCCGGCCTCGCGTCCGACCCACGCCAGAACCAGGGTGATGCCGATCGCCCAGATGAACCAGGAACAGAAAAAGGATGGCTGATAGCGACATGTCGACTAGGGATTGGTGATTGGGGATTAGGGATTAGGGTTGGGATTCGGGTGACGGACCCAATCCCTAATCCCCAGTCCCGAATCCCGTAGCAGGTTCTATTTGCCCAGCCGAGAAGCGACTTCCGTCCAGTTCACCACGTTCCACCATGCCGCGAGATAGTCGGGACGGCGGTTCTGATACTTCAGGTAGTACGCGTGCTCCCAGACGTCGACGCCAAGGATCGCTTTCTTCCCTTCCATGATCGGCTGATCCTGGTTCGGCGAGCTCTCGATGCTGAGCTTGCCGTTCGATTCGATCAGCCACGCCCAGCCGCTGCCGAAGCGCGTCACGCCCGCCTTGGTGAACTGCTCCTTGAACCCGTCGAAGCTGCCGAAGGCCGCCTTGATGCCGTCGCCCAGCGCGCCGGTCGGCGATCCGCCGGCGTTGGGCGCCATCCACTTCCAGAACGCGGAGTGGTTCATGTGACCGCCGCCGTTGTTGCGGACGGCCGGGCGGATGTCCTCGGGCACCTTGCTGATGTCGCGCAACAGATCCTCGATGCTCTTCGACTGCAGATCGGGATACTTCTCGAGCGCCGCGTTCAGGTTGGTGACATACGCCTGGTGATGCTTTCCGTGGTGAATCTGCATGGTCTGAGCATCGATATGCGGCTCCAGTGCGTCGTGCGCATATGGAAGCTGCGGAAGTGTGTGAGCCACGATTGTCCTCCTCTGAGGCGAATGATTAGTGAACGGAAAGCATCCGATCGAGCGCCACCTTGACCCAGTGCTTCTGCTCGTCGGACACGACAATTCGGTTGTGGACCTGCCCATCCAGGAGCCCTTCGAGCACCCAGAGCAGGTGGTTGGGAGACACGCGGAACATGGTGGAGCACAGACACCCGAACTGGTCGAGCGACAGCACGGTCTTCTCCGGTTTCATCGCGTTCGCCAGCCGGTTGACCAGATGGATTTCCGTGCCGACGGCCCACACCGATCCGGGCGCGCTTTCGGTGACCTGCCGGATGATGTATTCGGTCGATCCGCTGTCGTCGGCGGCCTGGACGACGTCCCACGGCACCTCGGGGTGGACGATCACCCTGACGCCGGGATGCTGCTCGCGAATGCGCTGGATCTGCGCCACGGTGAACCGTTCGTGCACCGAGCAGTGTCCCTTCCAGAGAATCATCTTCGCGTTGCGCACGTCGTCGACGTTGCAGCCGCCGGATATTTCGTTCGGATCCCAGACCACCATCTTGTCGAGCGCGACACCCATCTTGTAGGCGGTGTTCCGGCCAAGGTGCTGATCGGGCAGGAAGAGAATGCGCTCGCCGCGCTCCCAGGCCCACCGCAGCGTCGCGCCGCAGTTGGTCGAGGTGCACACGATGCCGCCACGCTCGCCGACAAACGCTTTGATGGCCGCCGACGAATTGATGTAGGTGATGGGCATGACCGGCGCTGGCCGATCGACGATGGACGACGGCCGATCGACGATCGACGACAGTTCGTTCCAGGCGACTTCGAGCTGATCGATCGCGGCCATGTCGGCCATCGAGCAGCCCGCCGCGAGGTCGGGCAGGATCACCTGCTGATGCGGGGCGGAGAGCACGTCGGCGCTCTCGGCCATGAAGTGCACGCCGCAGAAGATGATGAATTCCGCTTCCGGATGCTTCGCCACCTGCCCGGCCAGCCGGAACGAATCGCCGGTGTAGTCGGCGAACTTGATGACCTCGTCGCGCTGATAATGGTGGCCGAGGATGATCACGCGCCGGCCGAGCGCGGCCTTCGCCTCGGCGATGCGGCGATCGAGCTCTTCGTCAGACAGACCGAGATATCGCTCGGGCAGCGGCTGCCGCTCCGAGATGTGCGACTTCTCGAACTCCGTCAGGACCGGAAGCATCGTCGACATCAGAACTATCAATTATATCTTTTCTTGCAGGCTACATGCGCGGGCAGGCCGGGTCTTGCCATCCAGCCGCAGCCGAGGGCGAAGGCGGCCGGACCACGTTGTAGAAGGTGTCGCGCTCGACCGGCACGCGTCCGGCCGAGCGGATGATGCGTTCGATGGCGCTCGTCGACAGGGCCTCCGGTGTATTCGATCCGGCCATGTGGTAGATCTTTTCTTCCTGCACCGTACCATCGAGATCGTCCACGCCAAACCACAGCGCCGTTTGCGCCAGCTCCACCCCGCTCGCAATCCAGAACGCCTTGACGTGCGGGATGTTGTCGAGCATCAGCCGCGAGACCGCGTGCACGCGAAGCGTGTCCGACCCGGACGGCGCCGGGAGCTTGCGCATCTGGTTGTTGTCGGGATGAAACGCGAGCGGGATGAACGCCTGGAAGCCGCCGGTTTCGTCCTGGAGCGCACGGGCCCTCAGCATGTGATCGACGCGTTCTTCGTTTGTCTCGATGTGCCCGTAGAGCATCGTCACGTTCGATTTCATACCGAGGCGGTGAGCCGTCCGGTGGATCGACAGCCACCGGTCGGCGTCCGCTTTGTCGTGGCAAATCTTCTGGCGCACCCGCTCCGCGAACACCTCTGCGCCGCCACCGGGCAGCGACGCGAGCCCGGCGTCCATCAGCGCGACGAGCACCTGCTCGTCGGACATCTTGTACAGGTCGGCGAAAAACGCGATTTCCACCGCCGTGAAACACTTCAGATGAATCTCGGGCCTGATGCGCTTGAAGCCGCGCAGCAGCTCGAGGTAGTAGTCGAACGGCAAATCCGGGTGCAGCCCGTTGACGACGTGCACCTCGGTGAGCGGCTGGTTGTGACGGACGCGCAGCTTCTCCCACGCGTCTTCGAGCGACATCGTGTACGACCCGGGATCGCCCGGCCGCAACCGCGCAAACGAACAGAAGAGACAGCTCGCCACGCACACGTTGGTGGCTTCGATGCGGATGTTGTAGTTGTAGTAGGTGAGATCGCCGTGGCGCCGCTCGCGCTCGCGATTGGCCAGCGCCGCCACTTCGAGCAGATTGGGATGCTCGAACAGGCGCACGCCGTCTTCCATCGACAGCCGCTCGCCACGTTCGAGTTTGCCGGCAATCTCTTTCAGCACCAGCTTTCGATCGTATCTCAAGGACTCTCAAATCTCTAAGCCCTCAACCCTCAAATCCCTAAGCCCTCAGCCCTTAGCCCTCAGCCCTGTGTCGAGGGTATACTCGCGGGCCACAACCGACGTTTCCCTGGTGACCACGCGAAGCGGGTGAAAAGCCCGCACGGTCACGCCACTGTAAGCGGGGAGCGGCGCCTCCCGAAAAAGGTTCCCGGAACCTTTTTCGCGAATACGTCACTGCGGCCAGGAATGGCTGTGGGAAGACGCGAGGCGCTCGCTGGGATCCGCGAGTCAGGATACCTGGGCACTGGGGCCGTCCTTTTCATCGGCGCGATTGACGCCGAGGAGGGCCCATGATCCGCAGTCTTTTCTCTTTCCTCACACTTCTCTCGCTTCTTGCCGCCGCACGCGTCGCTCACGCACAGGGAACATCTGCAGCGCCGTCGTCCGCCACGCCGCCGACGATTCGGGAATCCATTGTCGTCACGGCGACCGGCAAGGAACTCTCCGAATCGCAGGTCGGCGCATCGATCACCGTCCTCGACAGCAGGACGATCGAGAGCGCCACGCGCTGAGCACCATCGATCTTCTTCGCACGGTGCCCGGAGTGGTGGCCGTGCGGACAGGAGGCGTCGGCAACCTGACAGCGGTTTTCGTTCGAGGCGGCGAATCCACGTACAACAAAGTGCTGCTCGACGGCATCCCGCTCAACGAACCCGGCGGCTCGTTCAACTTCGCCACGCTCGCGCCCGAGAACATCGAGCGCGTGGAAGTGCTCCGCGGCGCGCACTCGGCGCTGTTCGGCTCTGACGCCATGGCCAGCGTCATCCAGATTTTCTCCGTGCGTCCCGAGGCCGGACGGCCTCGACTGAACGTGACCGCCGACGCCGGAAACTACGACACCGCCCACCTGGCGGCGGGCGTCGGCGGGCGGTCCGGCGTCATGGAGTACTCGGTGTTCGGCTCGTACCTACACACCGACAATCAGGAGCCGAACAACGAGCACGAGGGCTCGACGGTGTCCGGCACGGCGACGCGCTGGATGAAATCGGGGGCGTCCGTGCGGTTCTTCGGGGGCGGCGAGTTCGGCGAGACCGGCACGCCGGGCGCGACCGCCTTCGGCCGGCCCGACATGGATGCGCACTTCAAGCATCACGACGGCCGGTTTCTGGGCGGATGGAATCAGCCTCTCGGCTCGCGCGTGACACAGCAGACGAGCTATTCGTACGTGATTACGAACTACCGCTCGACCAACCTGATTGTCGATCCGCCCTACACGGCGCGATTCGGCGATCTCGTCGCGGCGTTTCCGTCATCGGATTTTCTGTACGACTCCGAAACGGATCTCGATCGTCACCACTTCGAATATCGCGCCGATGCCGATATGGGACGCAGCCAGACGATCACCGCCGCCTTCGCCTACGACGGCGAGCGCGCCGTGCTGACCAATCACCGGTCGACCGCCGAGCCGCAGCGGCCCGAACGCAACAACACCGGCACGACCGTGCAATATCAGGCGCAAGCGTCGCGCGCGTCGGTCATCGCCGGCATCCGATTCGAGAACAATGGAAGCTTCGGCTTTTACGTGGCGCCGCGCCTGGCCGTGTCGCTGCTGGCCTCTTCAGGTAACGGCGACGTGGGCGCCACACGCGTTCGCGCCAGCGTCGGACGCGGCATCAAGGAGCCGCTCTTCATCCAGTCGTACAGCCCGAATCCGGGTTTTCTCGGTAACCCCGATCTCAAGCCGGAACGCTCGCGAGGATTCGACTTCGGCGTCGAGCAGCGCTTCGCGCGCGATCGGGTGAGCCTGGAAGCGATCTACTTCGCCAACTACTTCGACGATCTCATCAGCCTCGGGCCGTCCGACGCGAACTTCAACGCGACGTACGAAAACATCGGCGAGACGCGCGCGTCGGGTCTCGAGCTGGCCGGCACGGCGCTCGTCAGTGGCGCGGTGCGCATTCACGGCACGTACACGTACCTCGACTCGAAGGTGATTCGCAGCATCAGCAGCAGCCCGATTTTCGCGCCAGGACAGCCGTTGTACCGCAGGCCCGGTCACTCGGGGTCGGTGGGAGTGTCGTACTCGCGCGATCGCGTCAGCCTCGCGCTGGGCGGCGTGTTCGTCGGATCCCGCGCCGACAGCGACTTCAACTTCCCGACCGTGTCGTCCAACGAGGGCTACGCAACCTGGAACGCCAGCGGCGAGGTCCGCATCGCGGCGCGCACGTCGGGCTTCGTGACGTTCGACAACCTGGCCGATCGCGAGTACATGGAGCCCCTGGGATATCCGGGGCTCGGCCGCACCGTGCGGGCCGGTATCAGAACGAGGTTCTAGTGGGACGTCCAGTCGCGGCGATCTCGTGGAGCGGAGGCAAGGACTCGTGCGCGGCGTATCAGCGCACACGACACACCTTCGACATCGTGACCGCGATCACGATGTTCAACGAGGACGGCTCGCGAAGCCGTTCTCATGGCCTCCGCCCGGAGATCGTCGCGGCGCAGGTCGAGCGCATGGGTCTGTCGAGTATCACGGGACGATGCTCGTGGGATTCTTACAGCGAGACGTTCGACCGGGCGCTGGCCGAAGCTGCCGCCCTCGGGGTGACGCACGTCGTCTTTGGCGACATCCTGTTCGATCAGCATCGCGAGTGGGCCGAGCGTATGAGCCGCGGCCGCGGCCTCGAAGCGGTCGAGCCGCTCTGGAAGCAGTCCACCACCGATCTCTACCGGGATTTCGTCGCGTCGGGTGCCCGGGCCCGCATCGTGACCGTGCGCGCGAGCAAGCTGGACGAGTCGTATCTGGGCCGCGATCTGGCCGAGGATCTCCTCGACGATTTCATCGGACGGGATGTCGATCCGTGCGGCGAGCGCGGCGAGTACCACACGGTCGTCACGGCGTCGGCGGCGTTCTCGCGCCCGTTGCGCCTTCGCGCGCTCGGGCGCGTGGCCCACAGCGGATGTGTGGCCGAAGATCTGGTGCTGGATGAGTGATTCCGCTCTGACGGTCGAGCGCGCGTCGTTCGCGTACGACGCGCGGGCCCGCGTCTTGAGCGATGTCACGGTGTCTGTTTCTCGCGGTGCGCTGATCGGCATCCTCGGACCGAACGGGTCGGGCAAGACCACGCTGCTGCGCCTGCTGGCGGGCCTCGTTCGGCCGCTGGAAGGCCGCGTGCTTCTCGACGGCACCGACATGAGCACGCTGCGGCGCCGCGACCTGTCGACGCGGATGGCCCTGGTCCCGCAGGAAACCCAGCTGGCCTTCGAGTACACGGTCCTGGAAATGGCGGTGATGGGCCGCTATCCGCATCTCGGCGCATTCGAAATCGAAGGTCCTGACGAGATCGAGGTCGCCAGAGACGCGCTGCGCCAGACAGGAACGCTCCACCTGGAATCGCGATGGTTCAACACGCTGTCTGGCGGCGAGAAGCAGCGAGTGGTCATCGCGAGCGCGCTGGCACAGATCGAGAAAAGGCTCCGGGAGCCTTTTTCGTCCGACTCCACCGAAAAAGGCTCCCGGAGCCTTTTTTCGGAGATCCTGCTGCTCGACGAGCCAACCGCGTCGCTGGACCTCGCCTATCAGCTCGAGATCCGCTCCGTGCTCGCCAGGCTCAACGAGAGCCGCGGCCTGACCGTCGTCGTGTCGACCCACGACCTGAATTTCGCGGCAGGATTGTGCCGCGAGCTGATCCTGCTGGATCGAGGACGGGTGCTCGCCGCCGGGCCGACCGACGCGATGCTCGACACCACGCTGATACGAAAGCTGTACGGCGTCGAGGTCGATATCACCACCAATCCCAGAACGGGGCGGCCGACGGTCGTCCCCGTTTCGCGCGCGCCCGACGCACATCTGTCATGACCATCGGCCGAAAGATTGCGGCGACCTACCTGGTCTTCGGACTGGGCGCGGTCGTCACCTGTCTTCTGGCCCCGCTCGTCGGATCCACGACCATCGATTTCCGGCGCGTGTTCGACGCGTCCGTTCCATTCGCGGACAACGCCGACGCGCAGATCTTCTTCGTCGCGCGCCTGCCGCGCGTGCTCGCGGGAGCCCTGGTCGGCTCCGCGCTGGCCGCCTCGGGCGTCGTGCTGCAGGCGCTGCTCAGGAATCCGCTCGCGACGCCGTTCACGCTGGGCGTGTCTGCCGGCGCGGCGCTGGGCGCAATGCTGGCGCTCACGCTGGAGCTCTCGTCCGGTATCGTCGGGTTTTCAGCGGTTCCCATCGCGAGCTTTGCCGGTTCGCTCGGCGCGGTGGCAATCGTCTATTCGCTGGCGCGCGTGCGGCATCGCGGGCTGTCGACCAACGTCTTGCTGCTCGCCGGCGTCACCTTGAATTCGTTTTTCTCGGCCTTGATTCTGTTCGTGCAGTTCATGTCGGACTTCACGCAGACCTTCCGCACGGTTCGCTGGCTCATGGGCGATCTCGACGTCAGCAGCTACGCGCCGCTCGTCGCCGCCGCTCCGCCCATCGCGTTGTCGTTCGGCGCCTTTGCCATGCTGCCGCGATCGATGAACCTGTTGTCCATCAGCGACGAAAGCGCCGCGAGCCGTGGCGTCGACGTGCATCGCACGCAGCGCCTGGCATTCTTGAGCGCGTCGCTGGCAACGGGCGCTGCTGTTTCACTGGGCGGCCCGGTGGGCTTCATCGGCATCGTCGTTCCGCATCTCGTCCGGTTGTTGGTGGGAGCGGATCACCGCCTCGTGCTGCCGGCCTCGGCCTTTGGTGGCGCCGCCTTTCTGGTCGCGTGCGACACTGTGTCTCGTACCGCACTGGCACCGCTCGAGGTGCCGGTAGGGGTTGTCACCGCTCTCATCGGCGGGCCGTTTTTTCTATGGCTGCTCATAAGACACCGCTGATTGCGTTCGTCCTGTTGCTGGCCGCGTGCCTGTCCACGGTCCGGCTAAAGCCGGACACTACGTACTACTTCGCGCCAACGGCTCACGCGCAAGCTCGCCCTCAGCGCATCATTTCGATTGTGCCGTCGGTCACCGAAATGCTGTTCGCCATGGGCGCGGGGCCGCGCGTGGTGGGCGTCGGCAATTTCGATACCTATCCACCCGAAGCGCTGACGCGTCCCAAGGTCGGTGGCCTGATCGATCCCGACATCGAGCGCATCATCGCCCTGAAGCCGGATCTGGTGGTCGTGTACGGCACGCAGTCGGACCTTCGAACGCAGATGGAGCGCGCGCACATTCCGGTATTCCTCTACCAGCATGCCGGCCTCGCCGACATCACGGCCACGATTCGCGAGCTCGGCTCGCGGACGGGCAACGTGAAGGAAAGCGCGGAGCTCGCGAACCAGATCGAGGCGGAGATTGCGGACGTACGAAAGCGCGTCGCCGGCCGTCCACGGCCGCGAACGCTGCTCGTGTTCGGACGTGATGCCGAGACGCTGCGCGGCATCTACGCGAGCGGCGGCATCGGCTTTCTTCATGACATGCTCGAGGCCGCGGGCGGGGTCAACGTGTTCGGGGACGTGAAGCGGCAGAGCATTCAAGCGACGAGCGAGCTGGCGGTCGCACGCGCGCCGGAGGTGATTGTGGAGATCGGTGTCGACACGGCCAGCTCCAAGGCGCGGAACCTTGACGCCTGGAATGCCTTGCCGTCCATTCCCGCCGTCCGCAACAAGCGGATCTACCAGCTGAGAGGCGACGGCATGATGAACCCGGGCCCGCGCATATCGGCGTCCGTGCGCCGTTTAGCCGAAGTCCTTCACCCTGAAGCCTTTAAATGAAACCGGCACGGACACCGATGAAGATCCTGGTCTCGTGGAGCTCGGGCAAGGACAGCGCGTGGATGCTGCACGTGCTGAAGCAGGACGCGGCAGCCGAGATCGGCGGATTGCTGACGACGATGAACGAAGAGTTCGATCGCGTGGCGATGCACGCCGTGAGACGGCGCCTGGTCGAAGCGCAGGCTGAAGCTGCAGCAGTGCCGTTACGGACCGTGCCGCTGCCGTGGCCGTGCACCAACGACGAGTATGAATCCCGCATGCGCGCGGCCGTCTCGCAGGCGGTTTCGGAAGGGTTCACACATGTCGCATTCGGCGATCTCTTTCTCGAAGACGTCCGGAAGTACCGTGAGGACCGGCTCGCCGGCACCGGCCTGACACCGCTCTTTCCGATCTGGGGCATCCCGACCGACCAACTGGCGACGCAAATGGTCGAGTCCGGGCTTCGCTCGGTCCTCACCTGCATCAACCCGAAGCACCTCGATCGATCGTTCGCGGGCCGGCAGTTCGATCGCTCGTTGCTCGCCGACCTGCCGGCAGGCGTCGACAAATGCGGCGAGCGTGGCGAATTCCACTCGTTTGCATGGGATGGGCCCATGTTCAACCGCCCGGTGACCATCAGCGTCGGCGAGGTCGTCGACCGCGATGGTTTCGTCTTTGCCGACCTATCCTGAGCGCATCGTCTGCCTGACGGAAGAGACGACCGAGACCCTCTATCTCCTCGGCGAGGGACATCGCGTGGTCGGCATCTCGGGATACACGCTTCGTCCGCCAGAAGCGCGCAGCAAGCCGAAGGTCTCGTCGTTCATTTCCGCGCGATTCGAAAAGATCGAAGCGCTCGAACCTGATCTCATCCTGACGTTCTCCGATCTGCAGGCCGACATCGCATCACAACTCGTGAAGCGGGGCCTGCCGGTCTTTGCCTTCAACCAGCGGTCGATTGCGGAGATCCTGCAGATGATCCGCATGCTCGCGGGCATGGTGGGATGCGAACCGAAAGGGCAGGCGCTGGCAGCCGAGCTCGAGCACGGACTCGAACAGATTCGGATCTCGGCCGGCCGGTTCGCGAAGCGGCCGCGTGTGTTTTTCGAGGAATGGCCCGACCCGCTCATCTCGGGCATCCAGTGGGTCGAGGAGCTCGTCGAGGTGGCCGGCGGCGATCCGATCTTTCCCGAGCTGCGCGGCAAGCGGCTCGCCAAGGATCGGATCGTGGAATCCGACGAGGTCAGGCGCCGCGAACCCGACGTCATCCTTGTGTCCTGGTGCGGCAAGAAAATGAAGAAGAGCACGATCGTGTCGAGACCCGGATGGCACGATCTGCCGGCCGTCGCGCGCGACCGCATTTACGACATCCCGTCGACCTATATTCTTCAGCCGGGGCCGGCGGCTCTCACTGAAGGCGTGCGCCTCGTTCACGAGCATCTCGCGCGCGCGGATGTATCCTGAATAGCATCGATGGTTGACCTGCTCATCTGCGCGGCGACGGAGCTCGAGTCTGCGCTCCTGCAGAAGCGATTCGACGGCGAGCGCTCGTCGGTGGCGCTCATCCGGACGGGCGTCGGCGCCGTCAACGCCGCTCATGCCGTCACGCTCTTCCTTTCGAAGACGGGCGCGCGCGAAATCGTGGTGTGCGGCGTCGGAGGCGCCTATCCTTCGTCCGGGCTTGCGGTGGGCGATGTCGTCTGCGCCGAAACGGAATGCTACGGCGATCTCGGGGCCACATCGCCAACGGGATTCCTCGATATGAAAGCCCTCGGATTCCCGGTCGTCGACGCGCCAGTCCCGCTCTTCAACGAGCTGCCGATGCAGATATTCCCGACTTCACGACGGGCCCGTTTCGTCACCATGACCTCGTGCACGGGCACCGACAGGGATGCGCGCGTTATCGAAGCCAGAACCGGCGGCGCGGTTGAAAGCATGGAAGGCGCGGCCGTCGCCCACGTGGCGCACCTGCACGGCGTTCGCGTCGGCGAAGTGCGGGGCATCAGCAACATCGTGACCGACCGCGACACGCGCGCCTGGCGGTTGAAAGAAGCGGCAGCGGCGGCACAGGAGGCCCTCATCACGTGGATCGCGAGCCGCTGAACTTCGCCTTCTCTCCCTGCCCGAACGATACGTTCGCGTTCCACGCGCTCGTGCACGGGCTCGTGCCTGGGCCTCGCGTGCATCCTCATATTGACGACGTGGAAGCACTCAACGCGCGGGCGGAAAAGGGTGAGGCGGAGATCACGAAAATCTCGATCGCCGCCTACGAACGCGTCCGCGATCGGTACGCACTCCTGCGCGCCGGTGGTGCGGCAGGATTTGGTGTTGGGCCTATCGTCGTCGCACGGGGCCAGCGGGCCGTGGGCGGCCGCGTGGCCATTCCCGGCGAGCGCACGACAGCCGCGCTGCTTCTGCATCTGCTGGGCCGTTTCGAAACGGTCGCGATGCGGTTCGATCAGATCGAGGAGGCGGTGATGCGCGGCGACGTGGACTGCGGCGTGCTGATCCACGAAGGCCGGTTCACATATCAGGCCAAAGGGCTCGTCGCTCCTCGCCGACCTGGGCGCGGTGTGGGAAGAGCGCATGAAGTGCCCGCTTCCGCTCGCGGCCATTGCGATTCGCCGCGATCTGGTAGACGCCTGGGCACCTGAGGTGGACCGGGCCCTTCGAGCCAGCGTGGAACACGCATTTGCGCAACCCAGGCGCCAGCCGCGAGTACGTCGCCACGCATGCGCAGGAAATGGATCCGTCGGTGGTGGCCAAGCACATCGCGCTTTACGTCAACGACTACACGCTGGCGCTCGACGAGCATGCCGTCGGCGTGCTGCTCGACTGGTCCCGGCAACACGCTGGCGATCGGTCCGGCAGCAGCACTTTGCCGATCTTCGTCTGATCAGCGTTGTCTTCACAGAAGATCAGAAGACAGAAGAACTCTTTTCTCTCTTGATCTCCTGTCTCTGTTTACATGTCTGACTCAGACGTCGTCGTCTTCAGCCACCGCGTACGCGCTGGGCACACGTTTGATGACGATGGTGAGCCCGAAGCCGACCAGGATGATCGAGGCGACGACACCTAAATAGATTCCCGGCCCGACAACCGCGGCGGGCGGCTCGACGGCCGGCACGTTTTCCACGATCGCGCGAGCCTGGGCCTGCGCCCACATCGAATTGCGCACCGCGCGGGCCATCCATTGATAGCCGAGAAACAGAATCGCGAATGACATCAGGCCGACGAGCAGCAGCGGATGCCGTGAATTCTTGCGCGTCCAGATACTGAGGCCGGCCAGAAGGACGGCCAGTCCGCCGAGTCCGACCACCCACCATCCGGCGGTGTCGGGAACACCACCGAGCGACACGTCCCCAACGGTCATCCACGGCAGAAAGGCGCTGATGATCAGCAGCACGCCCGCGGCTGCCGGAATGTAATACGCGCGCATCAGGAAAAATCCGAGTCTAGCACTGTCCTCTCAAGTGACGCACCGCGTCGCCGACCACGCCGGCGGCCCGGTCGATCTCCGCCTCGGTGTTGAATCGATGCAGACCGAACCGGATGGACGCGCGCGCCTCCTCGTCGGTAAGACCGATCGCGCGCAGCACGTGCGACGGTTCGGCGCTGGCCGTCGCGCACGCGGCGCCGGAGGAAACGGCGACGTCGCCCGCGATCGCCTTCAACAGCGTTTCGCCGTGCACGCCATCCACGCGGATGTTCAGGTTGTTGGCCAGACGGGGCTGGAGCGCGCCGTTGACATGAATACGGTCGACCCTTGCCGAAAGGCCCGACCACAGGCGATCGCGGAGCGTCTGGAGCCGGCACGACTCGGTGTCGAGCTGCTCGAGACAGAGCGCCGCAGCCGCGCCAAACCCGACGATGGCCGGCACGTTGAGCGTGCCCGAACGATAGCCGCGCTCGTGCCCGCCGCCATCGATGAGCGGCTCGAGATCGATCGCGGGTTGCCGCTTGGCGACATACAGCGCGCCCACGCCCTTGGGGCCGTACACCTTGTGCGCGCTCAGCGAAAGCAGGTCGATGCCGATCTCTTTGACATTCATGCGCACCAGGCCGGCGGACTGCGCGGCATCGCAATGGAACAGCGCGCCGTGCTCGTGCGCGATGGCGGCAATCTCGCCGAGCGGATGGAGGACGCCGATCTCGTTGTTCGCCGACATGGTGCTGACGAGAAGCGTGCCGTCGGTGACGGCCGCACGCAGACGCTCGAGATCGAGCCGGCCGTCGCGATCGACATCCAGATACGTCACGCGGAATCCCTCGCGCTCGAGCGTACGGCAGGGATCGAGAACGGCGCGATGCTCCGTACAGATCGTAACGATGTGCCTGCGGCTGTCCGGCGCCGCGGCCGCCGCGCCTTTAATCGCAAGGTTGTTCGATTCGGTCGCACCGCTCGTGAACACGACGTCGCGAAAGCGCGCACCAATGAGCGCGCCCACCTGTTCGCGCGCCTGCTCGACGGCCTTCCCCGCCTTCCACCCGAACGGGTGATTCCGGCTCGACGCATTGCCGAAGTGCTCCGTGAAGAACGGGAGCATGGCATCGACCACACGCGGGTCGACCGGAGTCGTGGCGTGGGCGTCGAGGTAGATGGGGTTCATGGGAGTCGACAGGCGACAGTCTACAGTCGACAGTCAAGTCGACAGTCGATAGTCGCTGAGAACCGAAAACTGACAACTGAAAACTAGAAGCGCTACAAGGGGTGCTGGACGGCGGCCGGACGGGAGATCGAAATCAGAACGGGCTCGGTGGATTCGGTGGCGAGCTCGGTAATCGAGCAGGTCTGCAGCGCCACCAGGATCCGCTCCTTGATCTTCCACAGCGGATCGCGGACGCTGCACTTCGAATACTGGTCGCAGTTCTCTTCCTCGGTCGAACAGGCCGTGACGGTCAACGGGCCGTCAACCGCCTGGATGACGTCGGCCACCGAGATATTGGCGGGCGAACGGCTCAGGTGGTAGCCACCGCGGGTGCCCTGATGCGAGGCGAGCAGACCTTCCCGCGCCAGCCGCTGCAGCACCTTGGCCATCAGCTCGACCGGAATGTCGTACTGCTCGGCGATTTCGCGCGCGCTCGCGGCCGTCTGGTCGGGCCGCAGCGCGAGATGCTTCATCGCGATCAGCGCGTAGTCCGCTTTCTTCGACAACCTCAGCATGTGTAAATTATTGGTAGAGCGCAACTTAAGTTGCGCCCTACCGCTAAAGCCAGTGTACGACTGTCGGGGAAACGGGTCAATACTTCGGCACTGACGGGTCGATCTTGTCCGACCAGTCGAGGATCCCGCCCTTCAGGTTCTTTACATTTTTGTAACCCTGCTGCCGCAGGAACGCCGCCGCCTTCGCGCTCCGCCCGCCCATCTTGCAGTGGACCACGATTTCCTTGTCGCGGGGAATCTCGCTCACCCGCTGCGGCACTTCGCCCAGCGGAATCAGGGTCGAGCCCGGGATGCGGCCGATCTGGAACTCGTTCGGCTCGCGCACGTCGAGCAGGAAGAAGTCTTCCTTCGCGTCGATCTTGCGCTTCAGCTCCCTGACGTCGGTTTCCGTCTCGTTGCTGCTTGCAGTATTCACGGTCACCTCCGGCGCCGCCGGCGCCACACCGCAGAACTGTTCGTAATCGATGAGCGCGGTCACCGTCGGATGGGTGCCGCACACCGGGCAGTCCGGATCTCTCTTGAGCTTGAGCTCGCGGAACTTCATCCGGAGCGCGTCGTAAATCAGGAACCGGCCGATGAGCGGCTCGCCGATCCCCGTGATCAGCTTGATCGCTTCGGTGGCCTGAATCGTGCCGATGACGCCGGGCAGCACGCCGAGCACGCCACCTTCGGCACAGCTCGGCACGAGTCCAGGCGGCGGCGGTTCCGGATAGAGGCAGCGATAGCAGGGCCCGTCCTTGGTCGCGAACACCGAGGCCTGTCCTTCGAACCGGAAGATGCTGCCGTACACGTTCGGCTTCCCCAGAAGCACGCACGCGTCGTTGGTGAGATAGCGCGTCGGAAAATTGTCCGTCCCGTCGAGGATGACGTCGTACGGCCGGAACAGATCGAGCGCGTTCTTGGACGAGAGCGCCGTCTCGTAGGTGTCGATCGTGACGTGCGGGTTGAGCGCGAGCAGCCGATCCTTGGCCGACGCGAGCTTCGATCGTCCGACGTCGGGCGTGCTGTGAATCACCTGCCGCTGCAGGTTGCTGAAATCCACGACGTCGAAATCGACGATGCCGATGCGGCCGACGCCCGCCGCGGCCAGATACAGCGCCGCCGGCGAGCCAAGCCCGCCCGCGCCGATGCAGAGCACGCTGCCGGCCTTGAGCTTCTCCTGCCCGTCGACACCAACCTCCGGCATGATGAGGTGCCGGCTGTAGCGTTTGACTTCGTCATTGGTAAGAGACATAGGGTGATATCCGAATCTGAAATCTAAAATCTAGAATCTAGTTCGTTCTAGTTTCTAGTTTTCAGTTTCTAGTTTCCCGCCCGCCACCGATGGAATGATGCTGATCGTGTCTCCGGGCTTCACGGCTGTTTTCTCTTTTTCCAGATAGCGGATGTCTTCGTCGTTCAGATAGACGTTGACGAAGCTCCGAAGCTTGCCCTGCTCGTTGTACAGGTGCGGCTTCAGCCCTTCGTACTTCGTCGTCAGGTTGACGAGCAGCTCGCCGATCGTGCCGCCATCGACTTCGACGGCATCCTGCTTCCCGGTGAACGGACGGAGTGGAGTCGGAATCAGAATCTTGTTCGCCATAAGTGTCTCACTGTGGCTCAACTGAAGTTGCTACGAGCCTCGAACTTCGGCTCTGACTCATACCCTGAAGCTCCGCTTCGCGGAACTGCGAGCGATCGTCGGCCAGCAGCCAGACCGTCATCTTCTCCGGCTGGGCTTGTTGAATCGACACGATCACGTACCAGAAGAACGGAAACGCGTGGTCAAGATCGTACTGCGAAGGACGCGCGGGATGATCGGGATGAGAGTGGTAGAACCCCAGCAGCTCCTGCCCGAGCCGCGTCGCCTCCTCTTCCACGAATTTGTAGTCCGACGGCCTGATCAGGAACCTCCGCCTCGCCCCTTCTTCGGTCGTGTTCGGCAGCGGCGCCACATGCCGAACGACGCCGTCGGCGCCAATCAGCGCGCCGCAGCACTCGTTCGGGTACGTCTCCACGCCGTGCCGCCGGATGGCGTCCGCAATGCCAGGCATGAGCCTCAATGATTCAGACATGAAATCGGGGCCGCGGGATCCCTACGCGGGCACGTTCCAGAACCGCTCGGACATGTATTTGTCGGCGCTGTCGGGAAAAATGGTCACGATCACGGCATTCCGGACGTCTCTGGCCACCTTCAGCGCGCCCGCCAGCGCGGCGCCGCCGGAAATGCCGACCAGAAGGCCTTCTTCCCTCGCCAGGCGGCGCACCATGGTATACGCGTCCTCGGTGGCCACGCGCATGTCCTCGTCGGCCAGTGAAGGGTCGTAAATGCCCGGCACGATGGCCGTCTCCATGTGCTTCAGCCCTTCGAGGCCGTGCAGCGGCGAGTCGGGTTGAAAGGAAATCAGCTTGATCGACGGATTGGCTTCCCGCAGACGCCGGCCCGTGCCCATGAACGTGCCGCTCGTGCCGAGCCCCGCCACGAAGTGCGTGATACGGCGGCCGGTCTGCGCGAGAATCTCGGGCGCGGTCGTCTCGTAGTGGGCCCGCCAGTTTGCGTCGTTGTTGTACTGATCGGGATAGAAATACTGTTCGGGATCGGCCGCCACCTGCTTGCGCGCTTCGCGGATCGCGCCGTCGGAGCCATCCATCGGATCGGTGAAAATCAGCTCGGCCCCGTAGGCGTGGAGCAGCCGCTTGCGCTCCACGGTGACGTTCGAGGGCACGCACAGCTTGACGGGAAAACCCTTGGCGGCGCCGATCATCGCGTAGGCAATTCCGGTGTTGCCCGAGGTCGCGTCGAGCAGGATCTTGCCCGGACGGAGCGCGCCCGATTTCAGACCCTCGCGCACCATGTTGCCGGCCGGACGATCTTTCACCGACCCGCCCGGGTTGAACCACTCGGCTTTGCCGTACAGCTCCACCCCGTTGAGGCCGGCCTCGAATTTTCGAAGCCTGATCAACGGAGTGTTGCCGATCAGGTCGAGCACCGACTCCGCCCGCCTCGGCCCGCTGTCTGTCGTCTGCACACCCATCGAAACAACCGATTATATCGGTTCCGGGACCCGGTGCTATTTGGCGGGCAAGCCCTCAGGGTCTCGGACATCGGCGGTGGCGGACAGCTCTTTTTCGAGCTCCGCGCCGATCTTCGATCGATCGCCGACGGCGACGACGACGAACTTCTCCGGCACGAGGTACTTCCGGGCGACGTCCTGCACCGCCTGGGCATCGACCACCGAAATCTGCTCGGAGAAATTCGAGTAGTAGTTCAGCGGCAACCCGTGCGTGAAGAGCGTCGAGAGGCTGCCGACCGTGCGATCGTTGGTCTCGAACAGGGCCGGCAGCTGCAGCGTGATGGCGTCTTTCGCGAGCGTCAGCTCCTCGGGCGTCACCCGCGTGTCGATGATCTTCCTGAGCTCGATCATGATCTCGTGCACGGCCGGCGCGGTGACGTCGGTGCGCACGCCGCTGTTGACCGAGAACGGACCGCCGCTGCGCCAGAACACGAACTGCGAGTTCGCGCCGTAGGTGTACCCGTGCTCCTCGCGGAGATTCATGTTGATGCGGCTGGAGAACATCCCGCCGAGAATCGTGTTCATGACGCGCACCGGCACGTAGTCGGGGCTGTTGCGCGGCACGCCGAATGTCGACACGCGCAACTGCGTCTGCGGCGAGCCCGGCCGATCGACGATGACCAGGCGCGGCGCAGAGGTCGACGGCGTGCCGAGCTTCGCGGGCGACGCCGTGCCTTTCGGCCAGCTCCCGAACGACGCTTCCGCCAGCTTGCGCACCTCGGCCAGCGTGACGGCGCCGGTGACGACGAGCGCGGCATTACCAGGCACGAAATTCTGACGCCAGAACGCCTGCAGATCGTCGCGGGTCATCTGCTTGTTCGACTCGACCGTGCCGGTCTCGCTGAAGCCGGTACTGGTGCGTGCCGTAGAGCGTGCGGCCGGCCACGTTCGTGGCAATCTGAACCGGATTGGCGCGCTGCTCGACGAGATCGGCCAGCCGTCGCGCACGCACGCGCTCGACCTCCTCCGCGGGGAAGCTCGGCCGAAGCGCCACGTCTGCGAGAAGCGACAGCGCCGCCGGGAAGTTCCTGCTGAGACTGCCGGTCGAGATCGTCGACGCGTCGCGAGACGTGCCCGTGTTGAGCGACGCGCCAATCTGCGCGATTTCGTCGGCGAGCTGCGGGGCCGAGCGGGTGGCCGTTCCCTGATCGAGCAGCGCGGCCGTGAAGCTGGCAAGGCCCGGCTTCTCGATCGGATTCGCGTCGCTGCCGCTGCGAACCACGAGGCTCGCCGAGACGACCGGCACGCCGCCGGTCTGTGGCAGGGCGATCACCGTCAGCCCGTTCGACAACTGAAACGACTGCGGCACGGGCACGCGCACCGCGCGCGCGGCGGACGCGCCGGGCTGTTTCTCGCGCCACGGCTCGTCGGCGTTGATCGAGACCGGCTGTCCTCCACTGGCGGCCTGAGCGGCCGCCTTGGGCACTTCGGGCGCGAGCACCTGTTTTCCGGCCACGCCCTGCACGACCACGCGGGCGTTCGTGCGGAGATACTGCTGCGCGAACTGCCGCGCGCTCTCGGGCGTCACGCGCCGCCGGCGCGCCACGTCCTGGGCGAGATAGTCGGGCGTGCCGAGGTAATGGTTGTACAGGTTCAGCTGATCGGCCACGCCGCCGAATCCGCCGACGAGCTGAAGGCCGCTGAAGATCTGCGTCTCGAGGACGTTGCGCACCCGCTCGATCTCGGCGCCGGTCGGTCCCTTCGCGCGCATGGCGTCGAGCTCTTCGTTGATGGCCGCCTCGAGCTCCTGGAGCGTGTGATTGGGCCGCGCGGTCGCCTCGATGGCGAAGACCGATCCGAGCACCATCGATTGCTGATATGCGGTGACGCTCTGCGCGATCTGCTTCTCGTAGACGAGCTTCTTGTACAGCCGGCTCGAGCGTCCCTGGCCCAGCACGCCGCTGACGATGTCGGCGTCGGCGTCACCGTCCTTGAAGAACGGCGGCGTCAGCCATGCCATGTAGACGCGCGGCAGCTCGACGCGATCTTCCACCACCATCCGCTTTTCGGCGGCGATCGGCGGCGTGTCGACCTTCACGGGCGGAACCGCCGGTCCACGCTTCAGCGTGCCGAAATACTTCTCGACGAGCTTCTTGGTCGCCGCCTTGTCGATGTCGCCGGCGATCGCAATCGTGGCGTTGTTCGGCGCGTAGTACTGGCGGAAAAACTGCTGGACGTCTTCCAGCTTCGCGGCCTGAATGTCTTCGTGCGATCCGATGACGACGCCGTGATACGGATGCCCCTTCGGGAAGAGCGCCTGATACATCGCCTCTTCGACCATCCCGTACGGCCGGTTCTCGGTGCTCTGACGCCGCTCGTTGCGGACGACGTCCTGCTGATTCGACAGCTTGGCCTGGTCGACCTTCTCGAGCAGATAGCCCATGCGATCGGACTCGAGCCAGAGCGCCAGCTCGAGCTGGTTCGACGGCATCGTCTCGAAGTAGTTGGTGCGATCGAAGTTCGTGGTGCCGTTCACGCCGCTGGCGCCGGCTCCCGAGAGCAGCCTGAAGTGCGCATCGTTTTCGATGTGCTTCGAGCCCTGGAACATCATGTGCTCGAACAGGTGCGCAAACCCCGTACGACCCGCCGCCTCGTGCGCGGGGCCCACGTGGTACCACACGTCGATCCCCACCAGCGGCACGCGATGGTCCTCGGACAGGATGACCTCGAGCCCGTTCGCGAGCGTGTATTTTTCGATGTCGAGCTTCGGCACATCGCTCGCCGGCGCCTGCGCGCCAAGAGAAACGACCGTCAGGAGAACGAGGAGCAGCGTGGCTGATTTCTTCATGGTGTCGTTTCCTACTTTTTACTTTCTACTTTCCACTTTCTACTTTCCACTTTCTATTTCTTATTCTCCAGGCTGGCCCACAGGTACCAGGACGCCACGGTGCGGTACGGACGCCATCGCTCGGCAATCGCGTGCAACCGTTTGACGTTCGGCGTGCCGCGAAGGTTGTAAGTCTTTCGCATCGCCTTCACGATACCAAGATCGCCGACCGGAAAGACATCGGGGCGCGTCAGGCGGAAGATGAGCAGCATCTCGACCGTCCAGCGCCCAATTCCTTTGATTTTCGTGAGTTCCGCCACGATCTCGTCGTCGCTCATGTCCGAGAGTGCCTGCGTGTTTATTGAGCCGTCGAGCATCTTCTGGCTGAGATCCCGCATGTAGGCTAATTTCTGACGGCTGAGTCCGGCGCCGCGAAGCGCATCATCCGGTAAAGACATGAGCGCTTCGGGCGTTGGCCCACCGTCCGGCAGGAGCGCGCGGACGCGGCCATAGATCGTCGCGGCCGCGCGTGTCGACAACTGCTGCGAGACGATCGCTTCGACGAGACCGCAGAAGACGTCGCCTTCACGGGTCTTGAGCGCGCAGGCGCCGTACTTCTTGATGATGGGCGCCAGGGCCGGATCGCGCCGCATCAGCGTGCGCCTGGCACGACCCATGTCGTCGGCGGTCATGGCTCGAAAAAGGTCCGGATCCGTTTTCGGTGCCGTCGCGGCGAAAACGGATCCGATCCCGTTTCTCGTTGTCGCGGCTGCCATCAGCGGAGCGACACGGTCAGCGTGACCCGCGCGTGAATCTCGATCGTCGAGGGCTCGACCGGCGTCGGCACGTTGCCGGCGACAGTGGCTTCCGCCATCCGCATCATCGGCCGCGGAGGCTCGAAGGGCACACCGTCTTCCTCGACGCGCACGACGCGATCGATGGTCGCGCCGGCGCCCGCGGCCGCCGCATCGGCGCGCGCACGCGCATCGGCGACCGCCTGTCGCAGCGCGGTGCGCTCGAGCCCGGCGCGATCGCGGACGTCGAAGCGGATCCCGGTAATCGTGGTCGCGCCACCGGCCGCCGCGGCGTCGATGACGGTTCCGACGCGATCGATCTCGTCGAGCCTCACCTCGACCGTGTTGCGCGCGACGAAAATTGCGGAACGTCTGCTTGCCGTTCGCGTAATCGAACTCGGGGCGCAGGTCGTACCCGTCGTCCGAACCGCATCCTTCGGCACGCCGGCCTGCTCGATCTTCTGCAGCACCGCCGTCATCGCCGCGGCATTCTGCTTCTGCGCGTCGGCCGAGACGCGCGCGCGCGACTCGGCGGCAATCGTCACGAACGCACGATCCGGCCTGGCCGTGACGATGGCCTGCCCGCGCGTGACGATGGTGGGCTGAGACGGAGGCGCGGGAGGCGCCTGTGCAAAGGCCGGCGCGGTTGCCGCGAGCAGAGATGCCGCCACGAACATGGACTTCATCTGCTCAGTTTACCCTTCGGCAGATCGGAACATCTGAAACTAGAAACTAAAATCTAGAAACTAGAATCTTCCGGGGAGGATCTCTTCCAAGATTCTAGTTTCTAGATTCTAGTTTTTAGATTCAGATGTCTCGTCGCAGAGGTTACTTTATCGAGAACGCAATCCGGAAGCCGATGCTGTAGGAATAGCTGTCGGGCGGAATCTTGTGACGGTAGGCGCAGCGCAGGTAGCGGCCGTCGGCGTTCACCCACGCGCCGCCTCGCACGACGCGCATGAGGCCGTTCTCGGGACCCTGCGGGTTCAGGTACTGCGCGCGCTCGTAGTAGTTGGGCGAGTACCAATCGGCCACCCACTCCCAGACATTACCCGCCATGTCGTGCAGGTTGTACCCGTTGACCGGATAGCTGCCGACGGTCGCCGTACCGCGCTCGGCCTTCACGCCCGTCTGCGGGAGGAAATGCGCGGACGCCGGGTCGAGCGTGTCGCCCCAGGGATAGCGCTTGCCGTCGAGACCGCCGCGCGCGGCGCGCTCCCACTCGGCCTCGGTCGGCAGCCGGACCGGCTTGCCGGTTTTGCTCGCCAGCCAGGCGCAATACGCCGTGGCGTCGTCAAATCCCACGAGCGTCACGGGGTGGCGCTCGCGCCCCTCGGGCGGCGTGCCGTTGTTCCAGAAATAGGCCGCGGCGAGCGCGCGGAAATCGGCCTCGGACTGCCCCGACACCATCATCGGCAGCGTGCGAATCGCGGGAGACGGATGGTGCGTGTCGCGGACGAACTGCGCATATTCGGCGTTGGTCACCGGACACACGCCGACCGCGAACTCGTCGATGTACGCCCGGTGGCGCGGGCGCTCGTCGTCTTCACCGTCGTCGGCGCCCATGACGAACTCGCCCGCCGCAATGCGCGACACGCGCAGCAGCGGATCGTCAGCCATTTCTTCTGAGTAGAATGTGCATACCAATCATGACGCCGAAGCCGCTCGCTATCGAGACCTCCGAACTTCGAAAGCGCGTTCGCGCGCTCATCGACAACCGCCGCAAGCAGGCCGCAGACCGCCGGGTGAAGCTGGACGAAGCGGCGGCGGCGTACCGCGAGCTGCTGGAATCGACGGCCACGCCGCTCGTACAGATGCTGGTCAACACGCTCCGCGCCGAGGGCTACAGCTTCACCGTCTTCACGCCCAACGGCGGCCTGCGCATGGCACCCTCGAGATCCGCCGACGACTTCATCGAGTTCGCGCTCGAGACGTCCCAGGGCGACCCGTTCGTCGCCCTGCGCGTCAACCGCACCCGCGGCCGGCGCGTCATCCAGCACGAGCGGCCGGTGAAGGATCGAACGCCGGTGGACGCGCTGAGCGAGGAGGATGTCCTGCAGGCGCTGCTCGACGAGCTCGGCCCGTTCGTCGAACGTTAGGAGCAGCCTCGCGCTTCACGCCAAGCCGTTCGACAAACGACGTATCGATCCCCTGACGCTTGAGCAGCGCCAGGAATCCCTGATGGTCGGCGGCGCGCCTGTACGCCTCGCGCGAATCGACCACGCCGCCCTGGACGAACGCCGCCAGCACATCGTTCAGCGCCACCATCCCGTGCTTCCGCCCGCTGTCGATCGCCATCGGCAGCTGCGACGTCTTGCCTTCGGCGATCACGTTCGAGACCGCGCGCGTGTTGAGCAGCACTTCGCGGGCGGCGACGCGGCCGCCACCGGGCTTCCGTAACAGGACCTGCGCCACGATGCCGCGGAGGTTCTCCGCGAGCCCCATCTGCACCTTCTGACGCCGCTCGGGCGGCGTCTCGTCGATGATGCGATCGACGGCGTCGGTCGCCGTGTGAGCGGTGATCGCGCCGATGACGAGATGGCCCGACTGCGCGGCCTCGAGCGCCAGCGTGACGATTTCCGGCGATCCGAAGTCTTCGATGACGAGCACGTCGGGGTTTTCGCGCAGGGCCGAGCGCGCCACCAGCAGCAGCTCGTGGCGATCGCCACGCACTTCGCGCTGGCTCACGAGCGAGGTGCGGTTCTCGTGCACGAACTTGATCTGATTCTCGATCGTGATGACGTGATCGCTGCGCGTGCGGTTGATCAGATCGACGAACGCCGCGATGAGCGTGGACTTGCCGCTCGATCGCGGACCGGCGACGAGCACGAGCCCTTCCGCCTCCGCGCACAGCCCCTGGATCTCGCGCGACAGGCCCAGCTGTTCGGCCGAGATCGCCAGCGCGGGAATCATGCGGAAGATGCCGCCGGCGCCGCGATGATCGCGGAACGTCATGCAGCGGATGCGGCCGACGTCCGGGACGTCGCAAATCCATTCGGTGCCCGCCTGGCTGCGCAGGGCTTCGCGATTCCGCTCCGGGATGATGTCGAGGATCAACGCCTCGACGTCGGGCTCGCCGAGCGCGGCCTCGCCGTCGATGGGTCGAATCTCGCCGTCGACGCGAATCGACGGGCGCGCCTGCGACATCAGGTACAGCGTCGACGCACCGCGCGCGGCAGCGATGCGAAGCAGACGATCGATGCCCGGCGAGTCGGGCGGCGAAAATCGCGCGGGCTGATCGACGCGCACGTACGGGCGCGACAGCGGCAGCACGACGGCTGGACGAGGCTCGGGTTCGTGGACCTCGGTCCTCGGCATGCTGGCCGGGGCTGGTACCTCCACCGGACCGGTCTGGCGCTTCGACTCGACGGGAACCGGCGCCGGTTCCGGGAGCGATGCCGCGATCTCTGGCACCGGTTCAGGTGTCGGATCCGGCGCGACACATCGCAGCCGGTGCCGGTTCGACCACGGCCGCGGGCTCGACGACCACTTCAGGTGTGGGCTCAACAGCGGCCACGGGTGGTGGCTCAACAACCGCCGGAGGTGGTTCAACGACCGCCGCGGGAGGCGGCGGCCCGGCAACAGGTGCGATCATCGACGCGAAATCCGCGTCCAGCGAGATCTCGTGGACTTCTGACGTTCTTCGAACGCGGATACGGGTTCCGGTTCCTGTAGTTCCGGTTCCGGTTCCAGTTCTACGTTCGGTTCAAGTTCAAGGTTCGGTTCTAGTTCAACGTTCGGTTCCAGTTCAAGGTTCGGTTCCAGTTCTACGTTCAGTTCCAGTTCCCGTTCCAGCTCGGTTCCGATTCCAACTGCGGTTCCGATTCGGGTTCCGCCTGCGGAACGACCAGATTCGCATCCAGGCTGGCGGCCTCGACCTCGAGAGCTTCGGTGGCGACCTCGAGATCCTCGCTGGTGAGCTCGATGTTCCACGTCTCCGTCTCGGACTCGGTCTCGGTTTCGGTCTCGACCTCGGGTTCGGCCTCGGCCTGCGCCTCGAGCGCGAGCTCGGGTTGGGGCTCGCGCCTCGTCTCTGGTTCTGCTTCCTCGACGTCCTCGATTGATGGCGTATCGATTTGCGAACTGAGCTCGAACGCGGGCTCCGGCTCGGCGGGTTCCTGGTGATCCTGTACCGCGACATCCGCCGGCATCGTGGCCTCTGCCGGCGCCACCACCTCGATCGGTGTGACGATGACCTGCGGAGCAGCCACCTCGGCCGGCGCGACGGGCGGGGCCGGTGCAGGCATTGCCGCGATAGGCGGCGCCGCCGCGACGACGACTTTCGGCACCTTGGGCGCGCGATGCCGGCGTATCTCAATCCAGATGTCATCGCCGCCACGGGCCGCGATCACGGTGAATCGTTCGGCCCTGGCGAAGCTCGGAGGGGCAAGTTCCTGCTGCACGGCGCCAATGTCGACCAGCGTGTGTTGCGCGTCGGCGGGCAGCAGTTCCTTGAGCATGCCCCGCATGGCGTCGAGGGTGAGCGCGCGCGACGCCAGCTCGCTCTGGCCGGTCGGCGCGACGACATAGGGGCGCTCGCCGGCGTGGAGGACGAGGGCGTCTCCGTCGGCGCGGACGATGGCGGTCAACAACGAGGTTACAAGCGACACAAATCTCTCACACCAGGTACCTGGATCTCTCAGTTTTTCGGTCGCTTAGCCGACTCACTTTATTGCGAATATCACGCCATGCTGCATCGGCAGGAAGTCCAGGAGCTGATCGATCGCAAACCCCAACGGCTCGATTTCCCGCCGGATTTCCTCAAAACTCATCTTGTGGAGGGGCGAGGCCGGCGCAATCTTGCTCTCTTTTGCATACTCGAGAATCATCACCCGCCCGCCGGGCTTCAGTGCCCGGCGGATAGCCAGCATCGTCTCCTCGGGCTCGGCGAACTCGTGATACGCATAGGCCAGGAAGGCCAAATCGATGGATCGCTCGGGTAGTCGGGGGCTCTGATCGGTCGCGAGCACGTACTCGACGTTGGCCAGCTTGTGCCCTTCGACCGTCTTTCTGGTCTCGTCCAGCATGCTCTGCTGGACGTCCACGGCGTACACCTTCCCTTGGGGCCCGACCTTCTCGGCCAGCCGCCACGTGAAATACCCGGTGCCCGAGCCGATATCGGCGACCGATGCGCCGGGCTGGATGTGCAGGGCCCCGATGAGCTCGTCCGGCCGATCCTCCTTGTCCCGATCGGCCCGGTTGAAGAAGGGCACGTTCTCGGTCGTGGGCGCCACCTCGCGGTCGGACCTGCCCGGCTCGAGCGTCCACATCTTTCGCAATGTGCGCAGATAGGCAACGAGGTGATCGACCTCGGCCGGCGAGAGCTCCTTGCCGAATGCGGGCATCAGCGAGCGGGGCTCCCGTCGCAGATCCTTCAGATCGTCCTTGCGGAACGACCGGAGCTCTCCCTGCGTATCGCGGAGCTGGATGGAAAAGTCGTCCTCGTTCAGCGCGAGGCCCTCGAACTTTTTACCGTCCCTGGTTTCCACGACCAACGTAAAATAGCGCCGGGAAATCTGGTCGGCTGGATCGACGAGCGAGCGCTTGAGGGATTCCGGCGTTCGAAGAATCCCAATCCAGCTCAGGTCGGGACCCAGGCTGCCGCCGGCGTCGTTCACCGCGTGGCACTTCAGACAGCGCCCTTTGCCTTCGAAGAGATTCTTGCCGGCTGCCGCATCGCCGGCCCCCTGGGCGGACAGGGCCTGGACGGCGACCGTCAGCAGATATGCGAGGCTGATGGCGGCGGTTTTCGAGGCAGAGCGCATGAGACGTCATCGTACTTCATAAGAAGGCCCGTATGTCTCCAACAACTTCGCTCGTGAGACGGTGGACGCGCGCATCACTCGTCTGCCTTGGCTTCGCATGTTCGGCGTCAGGTACTGCTGTTCGCGGGGCAGAACCCGACGCTTCAAGGTCATCCCGACGATTATCCGCGTGCCGACATCGAATATGGCGCGCGTCTGTACACAGCACAGTGCTCGGCGTGTCATGGCGACAGCGGCGACGGCGTGGCGGGCGTCGACCTCAAGAGCGGCAAGTTCCGGAACGCGGCCAGCGACCTGCAGTTGCGCACCGTCATCACGACCGGGTTCCCGAACGCCGGCATGCCGGCGTTCAAGTTCGACCCCACCGAGCTGACCGGCATCGTCGCGTATCTGCGGAACATGAACACGTTCGACGCCGGCTCGACCAAGCATGGCGACGCGGCGCGCGGACGGACGGTGTTCGAAGGCAAGGGCGCGTGCCTGAGCTGTCATCGCGTCAACAACGTCGGCAGCCGGAAGGCGCCCGATTTGTCGGACGTCGGCGCGAACCGCAGCGCGGGATCGCTCGAGCGATCGCTCAAGAACCCGACCAGCCAGATGATGCCGATCAACCGGCCCGTTCACGCGGTCACGCGCGACGGACGCGTGATCAACGGCCGGCGCTTGAACGAAGATACCTACACCGTTCAGCTGACCGACGAAGAAGGTCGTCTGTTCTCGCTGACCAAGTCCGAACTTCGCGAATACACCATATCCACGAAGTCGACGATGCCGTCTTATGAGAAGGAGTTGGCGCCGGACAGAATTGGCCGATGTCGTCACCTACCTCCTCACGTTGAAAGGTCAGTGACGGCCCTTTATTTCGATTCGTAGATCCGCAGCAGCTCGATCAGCTTGTACCCTCTGGTCTGGTACGGCGGGATGACGCGCTCGGTCCGCAGGTACTGGATCATGCCTTCGTCTGCATAATCCGGCGGGCCCGATTCCTTCTGATTCTTCCAGCAGCTTCACCAGGCCGTCGAAGGTCATCGCCTTGGCCGATACGCGCCGTGTGGTCCTGAACGTGCCGAGCAGCTTCGCCGGCTCGTCACGCTGGACGGTGGCGAACGTCACGAAGATTTCGTTGGCGACGAAGTTGTAGTCGGCCTCGGACCGCGTCGACGGCGCGTCCTCGACCTTCAGCGCCGCGACCTCTTCGACGCCACGCAGCCGGTCGAGCACGTGCTGCGTGAATGCGCCTTCGCCTGACCACCCTCCGCTCTCAACCGGCATGCAGGATCCCCGCGATGTCGGCCGGAGTATCCACCAGCGCCTCGTCGCCGCGCAATTGGTCGGCGGGGAGATCGGCGAAGCCGAAGCCGTAGCGCGCGAGGCAGATGCGCACGCCCGCATTGCGCGATGTCTGGAGATCGACGATGGAATCGCCGATGAGCATGGTCTCGGCCGGGCCGCTCGATGCCTGATTCATGAGGAAGATCAGCGCATCGGGCGCGGGCTTGCGCGGCCACGGACCATCGCCGCCCACGACCCACCGGAAGTACGTGGCGAGATCGAACAGATCGAGGATCTTTCTGGTCTGCTCGAGCGGCTTGTTGGTCAGCAGCGCCATCGCCACCTGACGCGATTGCAACTGATCCAGCAGGCCGGGGATGCCGTCGTAGGGACGGGTGTGGACGGTCAGGCGCCGGTCGTACGCGGCGACGAAACGCGGAAGCGCGTCTTCCAATGACGTCTCCACGCCCGCGGCCGAGATGACGCGCCTGACGAGTGTGCGCCACGCCGCACCCAATCATGCTGACGATGGCGTCGTCGGGAAGCCGCGCGGCGCCATAGCCCGCGAGCATTTCGTTGGCGCTGTCGGCGAGATCGCGGCGCGAGTCGATGAGCGTGCCGTCGAGATCGAAGACGGCCAACGTCGGCTCAAGCGCCGGCCCCGGACCCGGCGTAGGTGGCAAACGACGTCGGCGTTTCCCACACCGTGACGCGCACGACGGGAAAGCCCTGCGAATGCGTGTAGTCGTACAGCAATTTGGCGATATGCTCCACCGTGGGATTGCTGTCGACGACAAACACCGGCTCGCCCAGCCGCTGCAGCGGCTCCACCAGCGGGTCATCCTGTCGCAGGATCATCTTGTGGTCGAGCTCGCGATCGACCCATCCCTTGACGATCCGCTTGATGTCCGAAAAATCGCACACCATGTTGCGGTTGTCGAGCGACCCGCTGCGGACTTCGATCTCGGCGACGGCGTTGTGGCCGTGCGGGTGCTTGCAGATGCCGTCGTAGTCGAGCAGGCGATGGCCGTAGCAGAACTCAATTTTCTTGGTGACTGAATACATGTCGGTTCCGAGTCTCGTCATGCTGTCCGGCGGCCTCGACAGCGCGGTGCTCGCCGCCCAGGAAGCCCGGACATATATTGTCCATCCAGTTTATGTCGCCGGAGGGCTGGCGTGGGAACAAGGTGAGCAGGACATCATCCGCGCGGCTGTTGAGCGTGCCCCCGTTCAGCAACGGATCGAACCCGGTCATGCCGCTGGTCCGCCTCGAGTTCAGCATGCGCGATGTCTATCCCCCGACGCACTGGGCGCTGAAGGGCACGCCGCCGGCCTACGACACGCCCGACGAGGACGTCTATCTGCACGGCCGCAATATCGCGCTCCTCTCGAAGGCCGCGGTCTATGCCGCCAGCCGGAAGATCGCCCGCATTGTCGTGGCGCCGCTGGCCGGCAATCCGTTTCCCGATGCGACGCCGCAGTTTTTCGCGGCGCTGAACGAGGCGTTCTCGCTCGGCCTCGCCGCGCCGATGGAGATCAGCGCGCCGTTCTCACGTCTGCACAAAGAGGACGTGGTGAAAATCGGCGCCGGGCTCGGCGTCCCGTTCGAGCTGACGCTGTCCTGCATGAACCCGTCGGGCACGACACACTGCGGGCTCTGCAGCAAGTGCCGCGAGCGGAGGGACGCGTTTCACGCGGCGGGCGTCAAAGACCCGACGACCTACGCGAACGTCAGCCCGAGATAGGCGGTCGCTCGACGCAGAGACGCAAGGCGCAGAATTCCTTTCAACAGAATGCTTGCGTCTCGCGTCTCTGCGTTGAGATGAGCAGCGTTACGGAAGCTGGGATCCGAATTGCGCGAAGCGGGCGGCGCCCATCGGGGCCGCGTCGTCGCCGAGCGGCGAAACCTCGATGCGCGCGCGTTCCATGATGCGCGGGCGGCATGCGGCGGGCGCATTCCTGACGAATCGGCTCGAGCAGCAGATCGCCAGACGACTGAAGAATGCCGCCGAGCAGAATCACTTCCGGATCGATGACCGCGGCGATGTTCGAGACCGCCATCGCCAGGTACTTCACCGTGTCGCGGATGACCGACATCGACACGCCGTCGTTCTCGCGCGCCGCCGTTCAGAATCATCTCGAGCGTGATGGCGTTGAAATCGCCGCCCGCCGCGTCGACGACGCGCGAACGGTCTCCGGACTTGACGCGCCAGACCAGCCGCCGCACGATGCCCGACGCGCCGCCTTCGGCTTCCAGGCATCCCATGCGGCGGTAGTCGTCGCGCTCGACGGGATTCAGCGCCAGCCACTGCACCGAGCTCGCCAGGCCGTGCGCGCCCGGCAAGCAGCACGCCGTTGGACACGATGCCGGCCGAGACGCAGGGCCCGAGTGAGAAGGCGATCAGGTCGCGCGCCTGTTTTCCCGCGCCGTACCAGACTTCGGCGAGCGCCGACGCGTTGCCGGTGCTGAGCGTCCGGACCGGCACGGCTTCTCCAACCGCCCCGGAAAGAAAAGACCAGTCCGAAGGCCAGTTCTTGGAATCCGGATTCGGGAAACGACACGCCAATCGCCGACGGCCGCGCCGTTGCGGCTCGCCGCGAGCGCCTCGCGTGCCACGGCGACGACGGCATCGGCAGTCGGCGGGCGCGGTCGATTCCGCCCGCGCGCGAACCGTCCCGTCGGTATCCATCAGGACACCTCGCGCTTGCCCGCTGTCGACGCTGATTCCGAGAATCACGATGACTCCGTCTCGCCTTGCCAGTCCGTGTGCACGTGCAGCTTGCGCCCGAGCGAGCGGCATGCGGAAGGCGTCCGCACCCGATCTCTTATCGGACGATCGCCCGAAACAGCACGCGATCGACCTGCTTGAGGAGACGCTCGAACTGCTCCTCGTCGGGCGCGCTCAGGACGAGCACGCCGCAGCCTTCGGCGGGAGGGAACCTGGCGTCGTCCAGATAGTCGCGATCGAGCGTCAGCAGCGTGCGGCGGAGCTGTGCGGCGAGGCGAAAGTGCTCGATGTCGGACGCGCGACGCAACCGCGGCTCCTCGAGCACGAAGAGGACGTCCCAGCCCAGCCGTTCGCGCATGAAGCGAATGAGCCCGGCCGGGAGGTTGGCGTCGCAGTAGACACGTGGCGCGTCGGTCAGTTCTTCGGCGAACGGTCCAAGCTCCGACGCTAGTGTGCCCATTGGAAGGGTCCGGACGAAGCGGCTAACGGCTCCGGCTCGAGCTCGGACTCTCGTCAGGCTTTTGCTCGACTTTTCGCGCCGCCGTGGCCTGCCGCTTCAAGTCGGCCAGAAGCGCCTCGCGCTTGTGCACGAGCTCTTTCCGCGGCCGCCGGCCGTTCTTCGATCCGATCGCGTATTCGCAGAACAAGCGGAAAGGCGATCGTCGAATCGCAGTACGCCACGACCGTATCGGGCAGGACGCCGGGATTCACCTTGCCCCAGCTGACGGCCTCGGCCGGCGTGGCGCCGGACAAGCCGCCCCACACCACCTGGTCGGTCGTGATCTGAATGAAGTAGTCGTTGCCGCCCTTCTGAATGCCGTACACCTCCCACAAGGTGGGCTGCCCCTGCAGGTAGAAATTCTTCGGCGACCCGCCGCCGAGAATCACGCAGCCGTTCCGCTTGCCGGCCAGGATGATCGCGCACACCTCGTTGACGTCGCGGTTCGGATCGATCATCAGCGAGCTGTCGTTCAACAGCGCGTGATAGGCAAGGTTCATCCCGATCGAGCTGTCGCCCGGCGACGACGTGTAGATCGGCACGCCGACCTGCGCCGCGCGCGCCACGACCGAATGCTCCTCGCATCCCGGATAGCGCTTCAACAGGTCGAGACCCATGCGATAGTGAAGCTCGGCGGTCGTGATCGGGCCTTCCAGCCCGGACCGGACCAGGAAATCGCGGATGTAGGCGTCGGTTTCGAGCAGCACCGTCGCGGGAAACAGCACGTCGTAGATGCGGATGATGCCCTGCTCGTACAGCTCGACATCGTCCACGAACGGCGAGCCGCGATGAAGCGTGAAATTCAGCGCATGGTGCAGATCGTGATAGAGGTTCGCGCCGGTGCTGATGATGAAATCGACCAGCCCGCGGTCCATCATTTCCACGACGCAGCCGCCGATGCCGGCCGGGGTCATCGCGCCCGCGATCGTGAGGCCGATGGTGGTGTCTTCGTCGGGATCGAGCATCTTGTCCGAGAAAATGCGGCAGGCTTCAGACAGCCGCGCGGCGTTGAAGGCCTGAAATCCTTCATCGATCAGATGACGGACTTCCTGGCTTCCCCGGGGGCGATAGAAGCCGATCGGCTTTCCCGAGAGCGCGCCTTTCGAGGACGGAGCGCCTGGATGACGGTGCGGCATAGATTCGTAATCTTACATCCGTCCGTGACAGCTTCCGGACCCGCCGGTCTTGACAAGACGAACGGTGCGGACAAGGTAGTCGCACTGCCGTGAATGAACCGACCCTAGTCGCGTTCGAGATTCCCGCCTGGCTGCAATTTACCGCCGCGGCCCTGGTGGCGTTCACGCTCGTCATGCTGTTCGTCATCTGGAAGAAAGGGCGGCCGTTCGCGCCGGGCGATGTCTTCCGCGCCAGCCGCTTGAGCTCGGGCAATCGCATCTTTCCGACGCAGGTGCTGATCTCGCCGACGAGCGTCGTGCACTACACGCCGCAGTGGGTCGGGCGGCTCGAGCACTCGATGCACATGGCGCACGTCGCTTCGGTGCGCATCGACACCAACCTGATGTTCTCGGACGTGTACATCGAAACCACAGGCGGCGCGAGCCCCATCCGCTGCCACGGGCACCGGAAAGCCGACGCGGTCCGCATGAAAGAACTCATCGAGCAGTATCAAACCGACTACTACAGAGCGAAACCGTCCGCGTCCAACTGAGCCGTCGTTCGATCAGGCAATCTGCCAATCTGCGAATCTGCGAATTTCGTAATCGCTCGCGCATGCCCCCTGTGGTGCCGCAGAGCAGCGTCCGATAATGAGACTGGTAAACATTCTGTGGACGATCTGACCTTTACTGCCCGACGTGCGACCGCCGCCGAAGCCCGAGACCGAGAGCGATCTCGATACGCGGTTTCGGAACCTGGTGCAGAGCCCGCTGCGCGCGGGCATTCTCCGCTACCTGAGCGCGCGGCCCGGAAGAAAGCTTCGACGCCGATCAGCTGATGCAGACGTTCGGCCGCCTGCGGCTCGACGTCGAGAACTGCATCCGCGAGCTGGTCGGCGTTCGGCGTCGCGCGCGGGCTGCCAGGCACGCCGGTGCGCTACACCGCCGCGCGGCCGGACAACCCGGGCATCGAGAAGCTGCTCGACAAGTTCCTCGAACGCCGCGCCACGATCAGCACCGAAGACCAGTCGCCGTCGGTCCAGCGCTTCCGCGAAATGATCGGCCGCGACGAGAAGATGCTGATCGTCTTCGAGTGGATCCGCACGGCCGCCAAGTCGGATATTTCGGTCCTCATCCTCGGACCGACCGGCTCGGGCAAAGAGCTCGTCGCCAGGATGATTCACGAGCTCAGCCGCCGTCAGACGGCGAAGTTCCAGGCCGTCAACTGCGCCGCGCTGCCGGATACCCTTTTCGAATCGGAAATCTTCGGGTACGAAAAAGGCGCGTTCACCGGCGCGCACGACCGGAAGCCGGGACGCCTCGAGCTGGCCAACGAGGGCACGCTGTTCCTCGACGAAATCGGCGACCTGTCGATCGTGGCCCAGGCCAAGCTGCTGCGCGTGCTCGAAGAGCGGCGGTTCGAGCGCCTGGGCGGCAACAAGTCGATCCACGTCGATTTCCGCCTGATTTCGGCGACCAACCGGCCGCTGGACCAGTTCGTGCGCGACGGCCGGTTCCGCGAAGACCTCTATTACCGCGTCAACGCGTTCTCGATCCGCCTGCCGTCGCTTCGCGAGCGCCAGGTGGACATTCCCGTTCTGGCAAACCGGTTCCTGGCGCGCTACTGCGCGGCCAACGGCATGCCGCTCGACGCCAAGTCGTTCGCGCGTGAGGCGATCGAGCTGCTGACCGGCGTATCACTGGCCCGGCAACATCCGCGAGCTCGAGAGCACGGTGTCGCGCGCGGCGCTGTCGGCGCCGGGGCGCGCGATTCGCGCCGCCGACATCGAGTTCCTCCACGCCACCGAGCCGCCCGCGGAAGAGAGCGGCGAACGTCTGCCCTCGCTGCGCGAGGCCGAGCGCGCGCATATCGTGCGCATCCTCGACGCCTGCAGCTGGAACAAGAAAGAAGCGGCCCGCATCCTCGAGATCAGCCGCGGCACGCTCTACCGCAAGATCCTCGAGTTCGGGCTCGAGCCCCAGGCCCACGGCAGCCCAGTCCCGAAACAGACCACGGCGCGTCACCGCCAGCTAACGAAAACCCCTCGAATAGTCCGACAAGACGGCTATGAGCGACTGGCCGTCTTGAAACGGCACAAGGCCAGGACCTAGGCTATCTGCCTTAACTGCTAGCAGATACGCCGATTTTTGAAATGCATGTGCCAGTTTCGCGCATGTGGGCCCTGCCCGAGCTGTGTCCGGATGTCGTCGATGTTTTCTCGTAGGTAGTTCACAGAAATAGACTTACGGCCGGCGTCCGCGGAAGTCCCATCGGGCTAACGTTTTGCAGGCTGGGGCACAGATTCAGGCAATGAAGCAGCTTCCAATTGCGGCGCGGATTTACGTCAGCGGGGTGATCGCGGGCGGGGCCTTGCTCCTGGCGGCCTTTTTCCCGCCGCACGCCTTCCTGCATCCGCAGTGGTTCGTCACGCTGCTGCTCCTGTCGTCGATTACCTCCGCCTTCAAGGTCAACCTGCCGCTCGCGCGCAGCGGCTCGACGATGTCGGTGTCCTACGCCGTCGACTTCCTCTCGCTCATCCTGCTCGGCCCGGCCCAGACGATGATCGTCGGCGCGCTCAGCGCGTGGAGCCAGTGCACGTTCCGGATGACGACGAAGAACCCGCCGTACCGGACGTTCTTCAGCATGTCGAGCCTGGTCATCAGCGTGCAGGCGGCCGGCTGGGCGTTCCAGGCGCTGGGCGGCATTCCGGGTCTCGCGTCGATGTCGCTCGGCGCGATGGCCAAGCCGCTGCTCGGCGCGGCCGGCGCCTACTTCCTCTGCAACACGGCTCTCATCGCGTCGGCCATCGCGCTGTCGACACACCAGTCGCTCGTTCAAGGTCTGGAACGAGAACTTCCTCTGGAGCGCGCCCAGCTATTTCGTGGGCGCCGTGGCCGCGGCCGGCGTGTCGATCGTCATCGGCGGAACGACGAACTACTACATTGCGCTGCTTGCGGCGCCGCCGCTCTACCTGACGTACCGCAGCTACAAGATCTACCTCGGCCGCATCGAGGACGAGCAGCGGCACGTGCAGGAGGTTTCGGACCTGCACCTGGCGACGATCGAGGCGCTGGCGCTGGCGATTGACGCGAAGGATCGCACGGGCAAGTCGCACATCCGGCGCGTGCAGGTCTTCGCGGCCGGCCTCGCGAAATCGATCGGCATGTCGGAAAACGAGATTCAGGGCGTGAAGACAGCGGCGCTGCTGCACGACATCGGCAAGCTGGCCGTGCCCGAGCACATTCTCTCGAAGCCGGGACCGCTCACGCAGGAAGAGTTCCAGAAGATCCGCATCCACCCGCAGGTCGGCGCCGAAATCATCGCCGGCGTGCCGTTCCCCTACCCGGTCGCGCCGCTGATTCTGAGCCACCACGAGCGGTGGGACGGCAAGGGGTACCCGGCGGGCATGAAGGGCGACGAGATCCCGGCCGGCGCGCGCATCCTGGCGGTGGTGGATTACTTCGACGCGCTGACGTCGGAACGCCCCTATCACAAGGCGATGAGCGACGAAGGCGCCGTCGGGCTGCTCCGGCAGGAAGCCGGCAAGGCGCTCGATCCGAATCTCGTGCAGATTTTCGTCGAGAACCTCGACAAGCTGCGCGCCGAAGCCGAGACGACCACCGATTCGGTGCGCACGCTCGCGCTGCCAACCGGGACGAGCGAAAAAGGCCGCCCGGCGGTGGGCCTGCTGCCCGAGCCGTCGAACAAGACGGTCTTCGACGACATCGCGCTCGCCCATCGCGAGATTTACGCGCTGTACGAAATCGCCCAGGCGATGGGCACGAGCCTCGGCGTGGCCGACACGATGGCGCTCATCTCGTCGAAGCTGAGCAACCTCGTCCCGTTCTCGTGCTGCGCGCTGTTCCTGTACAACGAAGAGCTCGAAACGCTGCGCTGCCGGTTCGCGACCGGCATCGACGCCGAGGTGATTCAGCAGATTTCCGTGAAGAGCGGCCTCGGCCTGACGGGCTGGGTGGCCCGCAACCGCCGCACGCTGGTCAACGCGCGCCCGAGCGCCGACCTCGAAGCGGCCGGCATCCCGGGCACCACGTCGCTGCAGTCGGCGCTGGTCTGCCCGCTGGTCTTCAACGAGCGCTTCATCGGAACCCTGTCGGTCTACCACATCGACGCGGGCTGCTATACCGACGACCATCGCCGGCTGCTCGATCGCGTCTGCGAGCAGGCCGCGGCGGTCATCTACAACTCGATCGTCTTCGAGCAGACCCAGGAAGATTCGCTGACCGATCCGCTGACCGGGCTGCCGAATACCCGGTTCATGTTCATGCACCTGACGCGCGAGCTCGCGCGCGCCGAGCGGTTGAAGTCGGAAGTCTCGCTGCTCGTCATGGACCTCGACCACTTCAAGGAAATCAACGACAACCACGGCCATCACGTGGGAGACCGTGCGCTGCGCGAAGTGGCGGGCGTCCTTCGCGCCGCGATCAGGCCGTACGACATCTGCGTCCGCTACGCCGGCGACGAGTTCATCGTCGTGCTGTCGGGCTGCGGCGCCGACGAAGCCGAGCGGAAGCGCATGGAGTTGCAGACCGCCATCGACGAGGTCGTGTTCGAGGCGCGTCCGGGCAAGCGCCTGCAGCTCGGCATCAGCATCGGGGCGGCGATTTTCCCGCACGACGGCAATACCTACGAGACGCTGCTGGCCACGGCCGACAGCCGGATGTATCGCGACAAGCAGAAGCGCAAGCGCACGCTCGTCGTCAAGCCGGGGATGGAACCGCTGACGCCGTCGCGGCGCGAGCCGGTGCAACAGATCACCGATTCAGAGCTTCAGCGGGCGGCGTCCGGCGTTCTCTAATTGCCACATTCTCAATCGACAATTTCCGATTTGATTGCCGATTGGCAATGGCAAATTGTCAATCAATTGACGATTGCCAATCGACAATGCGGCAATGCGTGAATCACTCCGGCTCGATCCAGTCCGGCCGGCGCCCTCCGAGCCCCGTCAAGCAGGAACGCCACGCCGGTGGCGCCAACCACCAGGCCCAGCCCATCTGTCACCGGAGTCTCCCAGGGAAGGTCCTGAACGAGCAGCCACGCAGCAGGGACGGTCATGATCAGGCCAAGCGTGATCGCGGCCGGCCGTTTGAGGACGAACCGCAGGAGCGTGCCGCGAAGACGTTTCAGATGCATCGATCACGAAGGTCGCGAATGATCTACTAAGATCACGAAGACAGGTATCTAGGATCTTAGTGATCCTGTGTGGTTCAAATCCTGGTGATCTTGGTGATTCGTCTAGATCAGCGACGATGCCGACCTTCCCCATCCGCGATGCCGTCCCGGCGACGCCGCGCGCGCACATCATCAGGCTCGACCTTCAGGGCGGCTCGTTTCCGTATCAGGCTGGACAGGCGGCCTATCTGCGGCCGCAGGGCGCCGAAAAGAGGCGGCCGTATTCCATCGCGTCGGCGCCGGAAGAGACCGAGCGGAACGGCCTGATCGAGTTCCTCGTTCAGACGGGCACGGACGGCTCGTCGGGACTGACTCCGGATCTCATCGAGCCGGGCACGCCCGTGACCGTCGACGGCCCGCTGGGGTCGTTCACGTTTCCGGCCCATCCGCGCGAAGAACGTTTTGTCTTCATCGCGGGCGGTACCGGCATCGCGCCGCTGCGATCGATGCTGTGGCATACGCTGCTCGCCGAACGGCACGGCAAGGTGGGGTTGATCTACAGCGTGCGGTCGCCCGAAGAGTTCGCCTACATGCAGGAATTCCAGCGGCTCGAAGACGAAGGACGCATCGACTTCCGCCACACCGTGACGCGCAGGGCGTCGAAAGACTGGACCGGCCGGCAGGGGCGCATCGACTCGGCGTGTCTGGAAGGGCTCATCGCCCCGGGCGACACGTTGTGCTTTCTCTGCGGGCCGCCGGCGCTCGTGGGAGAGATTCCGCCGCAGCTCAAGCAGCTGGGCGTCAGGGATGATCAGATTCGGCTGGAGCAGTGGGCGTAGTCGAGATCAGATTGGCAGATTGGCGGATTGGTAGATTGCGATGGCATTGCAGATTGGCAGATGGCAATCAATGTGCAATCAGCAATCTTCAATCTGCAATGCCGGACTTTCAGAAGCCCATGACGCTGAAGCCAGCATCGACCATCATCACTTCCGCCGTGACGCCCCGGCCCGAGGGGCTCAGGAGGAACATCGCGGCGTCGGCGACTTCGCTCGTCTCCGTGTTCTTCCGGAGCGGCGAGTGCTCGCGGTAGTGGCCCAGGATGCTCGAGAAGCCCGAGATGCCCATGGCCGCGAGCGTCTTGATGGGCCCTGCCGAAATCGCGTTGACGCGGATGTTGTCGGGCCCGAGCTCGGCGGCCAGGTACCGCACCGAGGATTCGAGCGCCGCCTTCGCCACGCCCATCACGTTGTAGTTCTTGAACACCCGCTCGCTCCCGAGATAGGTGAGCGTCAGCATGCTGCCGCCGCCCCGCTTCTGCATCAGCGGACGCACTTCACGCGCGAGCGCGATGAACGAGTACGCGCTCACGTCGAGGGCGACGCGAAACCCTTCGCGCGAGGTCTGCGAGAACGGCGCGGCGAGGTCTTCCGGCTTCGCGAACGCCGCGCCGTGCACGAACATGTCGAGCCCGCCGAGCTCTTTGTCGAGCGAGGCGCCCAGCGCGGCTATCTGCTCGTCGCTCGTGACGTCGCACCCGAGAATCAAGCGGGTTGTCGAGGGTGGCTGCCAAGCTCGCGCACGTTCTCTTCGAGCCGCGCGCTGGGATAGGTCAGCACGATGCGCGCGCCGGCATTGGCCAGCGCTTGCGTAATGGCCCACGAAATCGACCGCTTGTTCGCGACTCCGACGACGAGCGCGTGCTTTCCCGAAAGATCAGGCATCTTTGTTAATTGTCGTTAATTGTCAATTCTCGATTGAGAATTGCGAATTCGAGGATCTACCGCGACCGCTTCTTCGGCCCGGAATGCGGGCCGTGCGGGCGCGAACGCATCAGCCCGCCGCCGCCCTGCCCCTGCGGCCGGCCGCCCTGGCGTCCCTGGTGGCCGCCCGATGGGCCACGCGAATTGCCGCCCTGCCCGCCGCCGCCCTTGGCAAACCGGCCGGGGCGCGAGTTGTTCTGGAATCGGCCGCGGTTCTTGGCGGCCTGCCGGATCGTGAACTCCGGCACAGGCCTGGCCACCGGCTCGCGTTCGATGCGCGGGAGTTGCGCACGGATCAACGGCCTGTGCAGGCGGACTTCTTCGGGAGTGCTCTCCGCGGGCGCGTTCCCGTTGTCCTGGTGAACGGGCAGGTCTTCGGTCGCGTCCGCGCTCAGAGAGTTCGGCGGTGGTTCCGGTGGTTCTTCGGGCTCAGGATGCGTGACGAGAATGCCCGGCGGCGGCGCGTCGTGCTTTACCGACTCGAGCACTTCGTCGTAGGCCGCTTCCACCGACGTTTTCTTCTTGCGCAGCCGCGGCGCTTTGCCACCCTTGTAGGGATGCTCGGTGTCGCACGTCGTGCAGCGGGTCAAACGAATGTCGTCGCCGACCATCGCCACGATCGTGTGGTTCGCCAGACGGCGCTCACGCGGGCAATAGTCATCGAGAATGTCACCAAGCCGTAGCTGACGCTGTTGCATGAATCTCCCGAAACAAACCTTTTAGGCCGGGAATCTTTAGCGGGACCGTCAGTCTACTACGTCGCCCTGACGGCCCGCAACCACCCATTCACGTCGGCCAGCGCAGCCGAAACGGCTTGCGGCTGAGTAGATTGCGGGGTTTTTCGTGCGAGAACGGACGCCTCCGGCGTCACGACCGTACGCACCGATTCAGTCGAAAAGCGGGCTGTAGCGCTGCCATTCGGACAGGCTGAGCGCACCGAAATCACGCCCCTCCGCCAGGAGCCGGCGCACCATCCCGCCGACGACCTCATGGGCCTCGCGAAACGGCATCCCCTTGCCGACCAGAAAATCGGCGACGTCGGTCGCGAGCAGCAGTCCAGAGGCCGCCAGCGCGGTTTTGCGCGGAAAGACCTCGAGCCCCTCGACGACACCCACGAGCGTGGCCAGCGCGCCGGCCATGTTGTCTTCGGCATCGAAGACCGCTTCCTTGTCTTCCTGCAGATCCTTGTTATAGCCGCTCGGCAGCCCTTTCATCGTCGCCATCCAGCCGGCGAGATGGCCGATGAGCCGCCCGGTCTTGCCGCGGATGAGCTCGAGCGGATCCGGATTCTTCTTCTGCGGCATCATGCTGCTGCCCGTGCTCGAGGCGTCCGAGAGCTGGAAGAACCCGTGTTCTTCGTCGCAGAAGATGATCAGATCCTCGGAGAGCCTGCTCAAATGCACCATCGTCATCGTGCACGCGTGCAGGAATCCGGCCACGAAATCGCGATCGGACGACGCGTCGATGCTGTTGGCGACCACGCGCGAAAACCCGAGCCGCGACGCGAGCATGGCGGTGTCCACCGCGTAGTTCGTGCCGGCGACGGCGCCCGAGCCCAGCGGCATCGCGTCGGCCTCGCGCGACGCCCAGCCGAAACGGTCGTGGTCGCGGCGCAGCGCCGCGACGTGCGACAGAAAGAAGTGGGACACCAGCACCGGCATCGCGCGCCTGAGGTGCGTGTAGGACGGCATCACCGCCTGTCCAGCCGATTCGGCCTGGCCGGCAAGCTTTGCCACCACGTCCGCAATCTGCCTCTGCAGCAGCGGAATGCGGCGCCTCAGGTACAGGCGCAGATCGAGCGACACCTGTTCGTTGCGCGATCGTCCGGTGTGGAGGCGCTTGCCCAGATCGCCGATGCGCTCGACGAGCTGCCGCTCGACGAACGCATGGACATCCTCGTCGGAACCGTCGAGAAATGCGGGCTCGCGCCGGCCGCGCTCGAGGATTTCGGTGAGGGCGGCCGAAACCTGGCTCGCTTCGGCTTTAGTGAACACGCCCACCTTGGTGAGCCCCTCGACCCATGCGAGGCTGCCGGTGACGTCGTCCTCGAAGAGGCGCTTGTCGAAACGAAATGACGAGCCGAACTGAAAGGCGGTGGGATCGGGCTCGCTGTCGAACCGTCCAGACCAGAGATTTGGCATCGGGCTACTTTGACGCGGGAGCGGCCTGGCGCCGGGCGCTCTTGGCCGCCGTTTCTACAGGCAGACCCCAGATTTTGATGAAGCCTTCCGCGGCCGTGTGGTCGAAGGTATTTCCTTCCTCATACGTCGCGAGCCCCTGATCGTAGAGCGCGAACGGCGACTTCCGCCCCACCACGCGGCAGTCGCCCTTGAACAGCTTCAGCCGGATCGTGCCGCTCACCTTCTGCTGAATGCTCTGCATGAACGCGTCGATGGCCGTGCGCGTCGCCGAGAACCACAAGCCGTTGTAGACGATGTCGGCGTATTCCTGCGAGAGGCGCTGCTTCAGACGCTGAAGGTCCTTCGGCGTGACGAGCCCCTCGATCTCGCGATGGGCCGCGTGGAGCAACAGCGCGGCCGGCGCCTCGTAGATCTCGCGCGACTTGATGCCGACGACACGATTCTCGACCATGTCGATCCGGCCCACCCCATGCACGCCCGCGATGGTCTCGAGCGACCCGATGAGCTCGACGAGCGACATTTCTACGCCGTTCACCGCCGTCGGTACGCCGCTCTGCCACTCGATCTGCACATAGGCCGGCACGTCGGGCGCGGACGCCGGCGACTTCGTCAGCGTGTAGATGTCGTCGGGGGGCTCGTTCCACGGGTCCTCGAGCACGCCGCACTCGATCGAGCGGCCCCAGAGGTTCTGGTCGGTGCTGTAAGGGCTCTCACTCGTGGCCGATACCGCGACGCGCCGGACACGCGCGTATTCAATCTCTTCCGCCCGCGTCATGTCCCACTCGCGAGCGGGAGCGACGACGGTCATGCGCGGATCGATGGCCCTGGCCGACACGTCGATGCGCACCTGGTCGTTGCCCTTGCCGGTGCAGCCATGGGCAATTGCCGACGCGTTTTCCATCTGGGCGATCTCGACGAGCTTCTTCGCAATCAGCGGCCGGCCCAGCGCGGTGGCCAGCGGATACCGCTCTTCGTACAGCGCGTCGGCCTGGAGCGCCGGCAGGATGTAGTCGCGCGCGAACTCCTCGCGGACGTCCAGCACGTGGCAGCGGCTCGCCCCGGCGGCCATCGCCCGCTCGCGAATCTGGTTCAACTCGCCCCCCTGACCCAGGTCGAGCGTGACGGCGATCACTTCCGCGCCGTGCTTCTCCTTCAGCCAGGGAATCGCCACGGACGTGTCGAGCCCGCCGGAATAGGCCAGAACGATTCTTGTCATCTTTTCTTTACTCGAGCTCGGCTCGACTCCCTCTTCGCTGACTCGCTCTCGGCGCTGTCACAGACAGTTACGCGAACTGCGACCAGGCCTCCAGCTGCTTCGCCAGCGCCTTCGCATGGCGGGCGTCCTGCGAGATGACCAGGATCGTGTCGTCGCCCGCCAGGGTGCCCACGACCTCTTCGAGCTTCGCGCGGTCGATGGCCAGCGCGAGCGGCTGGGCCAGGCCCGGCCCGGTGCGCACGACGATGAGCTGCTGGACGCAGGCGACGGCGCTGGCGTATTCGGCCATCGCCTTCTGCAGGGCCACGCCGGCGCCCGGCGGCACCTGCGGCTCGGCGCCCTGCTGCTGGTAGGCGCCGTCCGCCGACCGTTTGACGAGGCCGAGGTCGCGGATGTCGCGCGACAGCGTGGCCTGCGTCACGTCGTAGCCCTGCGCCTTCAGCCGCGTGCGCAGCTGTTCCTGGCTGTGGATCTGCTCGTTCGCGATGAGCTGCAGGACGGCCGCCTGCCGGCGTGCTTTCATAACCATACAGAGCTGCGAATTATCATACACATTTCTTGCGCGATATGCTGTATATTTATGCTTCGCAATGGATACTTCCTCACTGACCGAACGCATGGCCGCGCCGGCCGGCGCGGGCGACGCCGTCAGAATCGGCATCGCGGGGGCGAGCGGATTCGCCGGACAGGAGCTGCTGCGGCTGCTCGCCGGCCATCCCCGCGTGCGGGTCACCGTCGGCCATGTCCTCGTCTCCGGATGGGCCGCCGCGCACGCTGCCCGCGCTCGCGAAAATCTGGGACGGCGTCATCGAGCCGTTCTCGGCCGAGAGGCTGGCCGGGAGCGCCGACGTGGTGTTCCTGGCGTTGCCCGAAGAAGCCGCGGCGAACATCGCGCCGGCGCTCGTCGATCGCGGCGTGCGCGTCATCGACCTGTCCGGGGCGTTCCGCCTGCGCGATGCGGCCGCGCGGGAGAAGTGGTATCCCGCCACGAAGCTGGGGTCGCTCGAGCCCGTGTACGGGCTCACCGAGCGCAACTACGACGCCATCCGGCGTGCACGGCTGCTGACCAACCCCGGCTGCTATCCGACCGCGGCGCTCCTCGCTCTCGAGCCGCTCGCCGAAGCGGGACTCCTGGCCGGCGAGATTGTCATCGATGCCAAATCGGGCATCTCGGGCGCGGGCAAGAAGCCCAGCGAGCGCACGCACTTCTCCGAGAATCACGGCAGCGTGTCGGCCTACGGTCTCTTCGGCCACCGGCATCAGCCCGAAATCGAGCAGGAGCTCGGCACGCCGGTGACGTTCGTGCCGCACCTGGTCCCGCTCGATCGCGGCATTCTCGAGACGATTTACGCGAAGCTCCAGCCGGGCACGACATCGGCGCAGGTGGCGGCCGTCATGAGCAGCGCGTACCACGCGGCACCGTTTGTCCGGATTACGGGCGAGACGCTGCCGGAAATCAAGCACGCCGCCTATACCAATTTCTGTGACATCGGGTGGCGGGTCGACGCCGGCGGCGGCCGCATCGTGCTCGTGGCCGTCATCGACAACCTCGTGAAAGGCGCTGCCGGGCAGGCGATTCAGAACATGAACGTGATGCTCGGCTGCGACGAGCGCACCGGGTTGCTGCCCGTATGAAACCGGTCGTGCTGAAATTTGGCGGCGAGTTGCTGGAGGACCCCGCGCGCGTGGCGGCCCTCGCATCGACCATCAGCCGGCTCAGTCGCACGACGCCGCTGGTCATCGTGCATGGCGGCGGCCGCGAGATCGATGCGTCGCTGGCAAAAATGGGCATCGAGAAGCGGCAGGTCGACGGGCTGCGCATCACCGACGAGCCGACGCTCGACGTCGTGGTCAGCGTGCTGGCGGGCCTCGTGAATACCAGGCTCGTGGCGGCGCTGGGAGCGGCCGGTGTGCCTGCGGTGGGCCTCACGGGCGCAGATGCCGGTGTCGGCCGGGTCAAAGCCGCGCCCCCGCACGTCTCCACCAGCGGGGTGACGGTCGACCTTGGACGCGTGGGCGAGCCGACGGGCAAGGAGAAACCCGCGCTGCTGACCGATCTGTGCCGGAAGGGCTACGTCCCGGTGGTATCGAGCATCGGGGCGTCCCGCGAGGGCGAGCTGTTCAACGTCAACGCCGACACGCTGGCGGCGCACATCGCCGGGCGTCTCAAGGCGCCGCGGTTGATCATCGCGGGCGCGACCGCCGGCGTGCTCGAGCGCGACGGCTCGACCATCGCCGGCATGACATTCCAGGACGTCGACGCGCTCATCGCCGGCGGCGTGGCCACGGCGGGGATGATCGCCAAACTGACCGCCTGCCGCAGCGCGATCGACGGAGGCGCCCGGGAAGTATTCGTCGCCGACGGCAAGGATCTGGCCGGGCTCGCGGTGCTCGCGCGTCACGGCCGCGCGGCGGGAGCCGGCAAAAGCACGCGGATCACCAAAGGTACGATCGGCATCACGCCGACAACTCAAGAAAAGGGCATCATGACGAGTCAGGTTCGCGAGCTCGAGTCGAAACACATCGTTCAAACCTACCGGCGCACGCCGATCGTGCTGGTGCGCGGCAAGGGTGTTCGTGTGTACGACGAGGAAGGGCGCGAATACATCGACCTGCTCGCGGGGATCGGCGTCGGCGCGCTCGGCCACGGCCACGAGGGCCTGGCGGCCGCCATCGCCGAGCAGTCGCGCGAGATGATCCACTGCTCGAATCTGTTCTTTCATCCGCTTCAGGGGCAGGTTGCCGAACGCCTCGCCAGGTTGTCGGGGCTGTCGCGCTCGTTCTTCTGCAACAGCGGCGCGGAAGCGGTCGAGGCCTGCCTGAAGTTCGCGCGGCGCTACTGGCACACCAAAGGCGTGAAGGACCGCACGGAAATCATTGCCATGGAAGGCGACTTCCACGGCCGGACGATGGGCGCATTGTCGACGACGTGGGACGAGCACTATCGCACGCCGTTCATGCCGCTCGTCTCGAACGTGCGGTTCGTGCCGGTGAACAACCCGTCGGCGCTGCGCGCCGCAGTAACGGATAAAACCGCGGCCGTCATCCTCGAGCCGATTCAGGGCGAAGGCGGCGTGCGTCCCATCACACAGGAATTCGCCGATGCCGTCGGCGCCGTGTGCAGGCAGACCGGCACGCTGCTCATCGCCGACGAGGTGCAGTGCGGCCTCGGCCGCACGGGACAGCCGTTCTACTTTCAGAAGCTCGGCATGAGCCCCGACCTGATTTCGGTCGGCAAGGCGCTGGCCGGCGGCGTGCCGATGGGCGCGGCGATCCTGAAAGAAGAGGTTGCGGGCGCGCTCGCATTCGGCGACCATGGCACGACGTTCGGTGGAAACCTGCTCGCCTGCCGTGCGGCGCTGATTTGTCTCGACCAGCTGACCGCCGGCTTGATGGAGCACGTGAAGAAAGCCGGCGCGCACCTCGAAGCCCGGCTGCGGGCGATGCAGCAGAAGCATCCCGCGATTGTGGACGTTCGAGGCGCGGGCCTCATGTGGGGCCTCGAGCTGAACATGGACGCCACGCAGGTGCACGAAGCCGCCATCCGGCAAGGCGTGCTCGTGAATCGCACGGCGGGCAAGGTCATCCGCCTGCTTCCGCCGCTCGTCATCACCGAGGCCGAGCTGGATCGGGCGCTCGGGTTGCTCGATGCGGCATTCAGCGAAGTCCTCGCAGGAGCCACGACATGAAGAAGTCCGTCCGGCGTCGCCCTCCCGTGCTGCGGACCGCGGTCCGGAGCGATGCCAAGCGCATTCACGACCTGGTCGCGCGCAATCAGCAGGCTGGACATCTCCTGCCCCGCGAGCTGAGCGAGCTCGAGGCGCGCATCGATCGCTTCGTCGTCGGCGTCGACGGCCGTGGCGCGATCATCGCGTGCGGAGAGCTGGCGCCGCTCAGCTCGTCGCTCGCCGAAATCCGTTCGCTCGTCGTTGGCGAGACGCGTCGCGGCGAGGGCCTCGGCCGTCGTATCGTCGATGAACTGCGGTCGCGCGCGCTTGCCGCGGGCTACAGCGACCTTTGTGTCTTCGCCCATCAGCCGGCGTACTTCGCGCACATGGGCTTTTCGATTGTTCCGCACACCTGGCTGCCGGAAAAGATCATGGCCGACTGCCGCAGCTGCCCGCTGTTCCGGAAGTGCGAACAATTCGCGATGGTGATGGACCTCGACGTCACACCCGAGATCCAGCCCACCGCTCACCTGCATGTCTAACGCCGCCACCAGAACCGAAACCAGAATCCAGAAGATCGAGGGCGGCATCACGGCTCCGGCGGGCTTCAAGGCCGCCGGCGTGTATGCCGGCATCAAGCCCGCAACCCACGCCTGGCCGCTCGACGTCATGCTGATGACGGCCGACCGTCCCGTCAGCGCGGCCGCGGTCTTCACCACCAACAAGACGATTGCAGCGCCGGTCGTCGTCTCGCGCGAGCAACCTCGAACTATCGAAGGGACGCGCCCGCGCGATTGTGTGCAACAGCGGCTGCGCCAACGCGTGTACGGGCGATGCCGGCATGGGTGTGGCGCGCTCGACGGTCGAGTTCGTCGCGCGTCAGTTGGGATGCCGGCCCGAGGAGGTACTCGTCGCGTCGACGGGCGTCATCGGCGTCGATTTGAGCCTCGACAAGGTCAAGGATGGCGTCTCGAAGGCATTGGCGGCGCTGAGCGAGCGACGGACACCACAACGCGATGCTGGCCATCATGACGACCGATCCGTTCCCGAAGGAAACGGCGGTCCGCGTGGAAACGGCGGCAGGCAGCTTCGTGGTGGGGGGCATGACGAAGGGCTCCGGGATGATCGAGCCGATGATGGCGACGATGCTGGCGTTCCTGACGTGCGACGCGCAGGTGGAGCCTGCGTTGTTGAAGCGGGCGCTGTCGGCCGTCACGCGGGACACCTTCAACGCCATCACGGTCGATGGCGAGTGTTCGACCAACGACACCGTCTTTGCCATGGCCAACGGGGCCAGCGGCGTGGCCATCGACGAATCCTCCTATCCAGCGCTCGAGGCCGGCTTGCGGGCCGTATCGAAGGAGCTGGCGCTCGGCATCGTGCGCGGCGGCGAAGGAGCCACCAAGCTCGTGAGCATCACCGTCACGGGCGCGCGCGAATGGGCGCACGCCGAGCGCGCGGCCCGCACGATCGCGAACTCGCTTCTGGTGAAGACGGCGATCCACGGGGGCGATCCGAACTGGGGCCGGCTCGTCGCGGCCGCCGGCCGATCGGGCGTCCCCTTCGATCTCTCGCGCGCGGCCGTTCACATCGGCGGCATCGTGCTGTTCGAGAACGGTCAGCCCCACGATGCCAACGCCGAGCGGGCCGCCGCTCACCTGTCGGGCAAAGAGATCGACATCGAGCTCGATCTGGGCACTGGCGGGTCGGAGCGCGCGACCATCTGGACCTGCGATCTTGAGCGCCGAGTACGTCAGAATCAACGCCGACTACCGAACGTAGGACCCGGCTTCAGCCGGGCCATTTAGACGCATGCCATCATCTGTTCGCGCGAAGGATTTCGTCTCCGTCCTCGACTTCGAGCCCGCAGAGCTCGAGGCCTGCCTGTCGCTGGCCGCGCGCGTCAAGCGCGATCGCGCGCTCGGCAGGAACGCACCCACGTCGAACGCGCTCGGCGGCGCGCACGTGGCGCTCATCTTCGAGAAGCCCTCGCTGCGGACGATCTCGACGTTCGAAATCGCCATTCGCGAGCTCGGCGGCGAGGTCATCACGCCGTTTCCGGTGGCCGCGCTCAGCGAGCGCGAGCCCGCGGTCGACGTCGCGCGCAACCTCGAACGATGGGTCCGGTGCGTGGTCATGCGCACGTACCACCATTCGACGCTGCTCGAGTTCGCCAAAGCGGCGCCACGCATGCACGTCGTGAACGCGTTGAGCGACACCGAGCACCCGTGTCAGGCGCTCGCCGATCTCCAGACGCTGAAAGACGTGTGGGGTGAATGGGCGGGGCGGGCCGTCGCGTTCGTCGGCGACGGCAACAACGTCGCGACGTCGCTGGCACAGGGCGCGGTGATGCTCGGAACGACCTTTCACATCGCCTCGCCCGACGGCTACGAGCTGCCGTCAGCGGTCGTCGAACAGGCGATGCGGGTGGCGCGTCATGGCGCCGAGATCAAGCTGTTCCGCGATCCGTTCGAAGCGGTGAAGGGCGCCGACGCGGTGTACACCGACGTGTGGACGTCGATGGGACAGGAAGCCGAGGCCGCCGAACGGAAGCGCGCGTTCGACGGCTACCAGGTGACCACGCCGTTGATGCGCGCCGCTCGCGATCGGGCGGTGTTCATGCACTGCCTGCCCGCCCACCGCAACGAAGAAGTCGCCACCGATGTGTTCGAATCGCCGACGTCTGTCGTGTTCGATCAGGCCGAGAACCGCCTGCACAGTCAGAAGGCGCTGCTGCTGACGTTGATGGGCAACCACGCGTCCAGTGCGTGAACGCACGCGTCGTCATGGCTGCCCCGTGGACTCGGCACTACGATCCTGAAGTCCCTCCGAGCCTCGCGCCGTATCCTGCAAAAACGCTTGTCGATTTCCTGCGCGAGTCCGCGGCGGCACAGCCCGTCGGCACCGGCGATCCTGTTCAAGGGCAACCGAATCTCGTACGCGGATCTCGATCGGCTGAGCGACCGGTTCGCCACCTCGCTCGTGGAAGCGGGTGTGGAGAAGGGAGACCGCGTCGCCCTCCTGCTGCCGAATTGCCCGCAGTTCCTGATTGCCGAGATTGGGGCGTGGAAGGCGGGGGCCACGGTGCTGCCCCTGAATCCTCTCTACACCGGCGCCGAACTGCGGGAGCCTCTCAACGCGGCCGGCATCGAGATCATCGTCACGTTGACGCCGTTTTACAAACGGGTGAAAGACCTTCAGCGCGATACGAAGGTCCGGCACGTCATCGCCACCAGCATCAAGGAATACCTGCCGCCGCTTCTTCGCGCGCTCTTCACGCTGTTCAAGGAAAAGAAAGACGGCCATCGGATCGATCTCCAGTCCGGCGACGCCTGGTTTCAGGACTGTCTGAAGGCCGAGGCGCATCGGTCGCCTGACGCATCGGTAGGGCGCGACTTCAGTCGCGCCCCCAAACCAGACGATCCGGCCATCATGCTGATGAGCGGTGGCACGACGGGTCTGCCGAAGGCCGTTGTCGGCCCGCATCGTTGTCTCGTGGCGGCGGGCATGCAGCTGAACCTGTGGCTGCATCCGCCGAAACACGCGCCGAACGATGTCGCGCTGGTCCCGCTGCCCTTGTTTCACGTATATGCGTGCGTCGGCGTGCAGAGCCATTCGATCGTCAGCCGCACGCCGATGGCGCTCGTCCCGAACCCTCGCGACATCGACGACCTGCTCAAAACGATTGAGACCGTGAAACCCACGCTCTTCAGCGCGGTGCCCGCGCTCTTCATCGCGCTCCTCAACCACCCGAAGGTCAGGAGCCAGTCGGTCGACTTCAGTTCCATTCGTGCCTCGCTTCTCCGGGGCCGCGCCGCTGATGGCCGCGACAAAGGCGCAATTCGAAGAGCTGACCGGCGGCCGTATCGTCGAGGGCTACTCGCTGACCGAAGCGATGATGGCGTGCGTCGTGAATCCGCTCAACGGCATCAACAAGGTGGGGTCGGTCGGGATTCCCCTGCCCGACGTCGAGGTCGCCATCGTCGATGCAGAAACGGGCACGACCGTCCTGCCGAACGGCGAAACGGGCGAGGTGATTCTTCGCGCGCCGCAGTTGATGGAAGGCTACTTCAACAACGCGCACGAAACCACGCGCTCGCTCCGCGTGCATCCCGAGCCTTCATCAAGTGGATCCGGCAGAGGCCCGTGGCTGCACACCGGCGATCTCGGCTATCTCGACGAGGACTCGTTCCTCTTCATCGTCGATCGGCAGAAGGACTTGATCAAGACGAGCGGCTATCAGGTGTGGCCGCGAGAGGTGGAAGAGGTACTCGCGGCTCATCCGAGCGTGCGGGAAGTCGGTGTTGCCGGCATTCCGGACGCGGTCAAAGGCGAGGTGGTGAAAGCCTGGGTTGTCGCGCGGGACGGCACACAGCCAACAGTGGATGAGCTTCGCGCCTATTGCCGGGAGCACCTTGCGCCGTACAAGACGCCTGCGCAGGTCGAGTTCCGGGAGTCACTGCCGAAGACGATGGCGGGGAAAGTGCTGCGAAGGGCGCTGGTGGAGGAACATAAGAAGGGCTGAGGGCTTAGGGCTTAGGGCTTGGCGATTAGGGATTAGGGATTAGGGATTAGGGAGGGTGGCGTGATTGAGTATTTGAAACGACTCATCTCGCGGTTCCGTTCCTCAGGTGTCGTCTTTCCACCGTCGGCGAACCCACCAGAGATCCCGGATGCCGGTGTTCGGGAGCCCCGATGGGGGCGACGCCCAGGCGGTGGCACAGCGGTCGCAGTCGCCGAGCCGGACGAGCAGGGTCCAACGATCGAGGCAATCGGCCGGAACCGCCGCGCATGACGACTCAGAATGAAATCACCAACGAACCAACTCATGCGGTTCCCCAGTTCGGTCAAGCGCGATCCGGCAATCGACGCCTGGATGCGGGAGCATTCAGGTGCATTGGGGACGATCGCGAAGCGCTGGTTCGAGGTGATGCGCGGCTGCGGAGACGATGTTCGAGAGTTATTGCATGATGGCCATCCGACCGCGTGTGTGGGCGATGCGGCATTCGGCTATGTCAATGCCTTCACCGCTCACGTCAACGTCGGGTTCTTTCGTGGCGCCGAGATCGCCGATCCGAAGGGCCTGTTGGAAGGCACCGGCAAGTTCATGCGCCATGTGAAACTCAGGCCCGAGCGTGACGTCGATGCGACGGCGCTCATGAAGCTCATCGAAACTGCGTACACGGACATGAAGGGGCGCCTAGCGCGAACGCCTCTCTAAGCGGGCGTCGTCAGCGGCGACCCTTTCTTCGCGAAAATCATCGCCAGCAGCCGCGCGGGCTGCGTCTGGCTCGCGTTTTTCGAGACTTCGTGCGTCGCGCCGGGCTGTTCGTAGAACATCTGTCCGGCGGTGTAGGTTTTCTCTTCGCCCTGTCCCGAAATCCTGGCGATGACGGCGCCCTCGAGGACGTAGACCAGCACGAAGCCCGGGTGGCGATGCGCCGCGCCCACGCGGCCGGGCGCGTAGTCGACGTAGCTGACGGTCACTTCCCAGTCATCCATCGTCAGATTCGGCAGGTCATGCTTGAACACCGGTGGACGTGTGGATCCCGGCGGTGTCGTTGGTCCTGGCTGCGTCTGCGCGTGGGCGTCACGGGCGGACGCGAGCAGTTCGGCAAACAGGGCGACCGAGGCCACGGCATCTCGACGAGTCATCATCATGGAGAGGGATTATATTGCTCACAGAAGGAGCATCGCGATGTCCGTTTCAGCTTTTGTCAGATTCCCGTTGACGGCACCGATCGTCGTCGTCTGGGTCGTGCTGCACGGGACCATCGTGTTGACGCAGCGAGGAGGTACCGCTCAGACGGACCAGGCTCAGCCCGTCAACAGCGGCGCCAATCCGTATCGCGTCATCCTCGATTGGGCACAGCTGCAGGTGGAAGGAAGGCCGTGGGGCGGCTCCAACGGCGTGGCGATCGATCGGGATGGCAGGTCCGTGTGGGCCACCGACCGCTGCTCACCAGGCACGACCCCAGGCTGTCTCGGCACCAAAGCGAACCCGGTTCACCATTTCGATGAATCAGGGAAGGAGATCAGAAGCTTTGGCGGAGCGATGTTCGTGTGGCCGCATGGCATCCATGTCGATCGAGATGGGAACGTGTGGGTAACCGACGCGAGAGCGGCGAGCCCGGACGACCTCAAGAAGTTTCCAGGAGAAGGCAACAAGGGAAGCGTCGTCGTGAAATTCAGTCCCGACGGCAAGGTCCTGATGACGCTGGGCAAACCAGGCGTCAGGGGAAATCCTCCCGACGCCCTGACCGATCCGACCGACGTCGTGACAGACCCGCGCAATGGTGACATCTACGTGGCGGAAAGCCATACGGACGTGGCCGATCCCAACCTGGTCGGGCGCATCTCCGTGTTCGACAGGAGCGGAAAATTCGTCAGGGCGATCGGCAAAGCCGGAACCGGGCCTGCCGAGTTTCGGACGCCGCACGCGCTCGAATTCGATTCACAGGGCCGGCTGATCGTCGCCGACCGCCACAACCATCGCATCCAGATCCTGACGAAGGAGGGAACGTTCATCCGTGAGTACGATGCCTTCGGTCGCACCAGTGGGCTGGCCATCGACAAGAACGATGTGATCTACACGGCCGACTCGGAGTCGACCGAACGAGTTCACCCGGGCTGGCAGAGGGGCATCCGTATCGGGAGCCTCAAAGACGGGAGGGTGACGATCTTCGTGCCGCCCCACATGACGAATGCCCCCGAGGGCACCATGGGCGAAGGCATTGCCATCGACGCCGCCGGCAACGTCTATACCGCGGAGGCGCAACTGCGGGGCGTGACGAAGTACGTCAAGAAATGAGCCACCAACACGAAGCGGTGACGATCAGGAAGGCGACCCTCGCCGATGTCCCGTCAATCCACGCGCTCATCGCGACCTCTGCTCGCGCGCTTGGCGCGAGTGACTACACCTCCGAACAAATCGAGGCCGCGCTTCTCGGGGCATGGGGTGTTGACACCGAGATGATTCGAGACGGCACCTATTTCCTCGGCTTCGAGGAAGAACTGGTGCTGTGTGGAGGCTGGAGCCGTCGCGCGACGCTCTTCGGCGGCGACGCGTACGACCGCCGCGAGTCACGCCTGCTCGATCCCGAGACCGAGCCGGCCCGGATCCGCGCCTTCTTCGTGCACCCGCTTTGGGCAAGACGGGGGCTCGCCAGCCGGCTGCTCGCGTTGTGCGAGCACGAGGCGAAGGCCGCCGGATTCGCGGCCGTGGAGCTCGCCGCCACGCTGCCAGGAGAACGACTCTACGCCGGCCATGGTTATGTGTCGGCCGGTCGGCGCAGCTACGCGCTGCCGGGTGGATGCAGCATCGACTTCGTGCCGATGCGAAAAGAGATCTGAACAATGCCTGAGCCCGAGACGCAGGCGGAGACCCGTCGGCCGATTTTCTTCCGGATCACAATCGGCCTGCTCGTGATGTTGTCGCTGTTCGGCGCGGGCCTCGTGCTGCTCCTGGCACTGAACGCCACCGAAATCAACCGCAGTGGCGGCTGGGGCTGGATTATGGGCGGCGCCATCTTCGTCGTGGCCATGGTCCTTACCTGTGCCGGGTGCGCCGTCTCTTCGGCTCTTTCAATACGGCGGCATGAGGCGCATCGCACGCTGTCGACGGTGATCCTGATTGGATCCTGTCTCGTCGTGTTGACGTTCGGATCCAACCTTGTCCGTGCCGTCATAAACCTGTACGGTCAGTACCACGACGCCTCGCGCGCGCCGCAGCCTTCCCGGCAATCGGAGCGCACTGGCGTTCCTGCCTCGGAAATTCCGGCTTCCCTGGTCCAGCACTTCCAACGTCACGGGATTGTGCTGAGTCGTGCTCAGCCGGGGACGCGGAATCGCGAGTGGGTGGTCGAACGCACCGACGTGGGAGCCCGGTGCGAGGTGGTGACGAGCTTCAGAGGGTTCGCGCACGCGGCACCAGTCGAGCTCATCACAAAGAACTCACGCAAACATCAGCACGCCGTCGGTGCTCAACGAACCAGCCAGAATGGCGATGTTCTATCCGCACGCGCGCGGAAAGACGGCGGATGTCGCGGGATTGCGAGCAGTGGCCTTCGAAGTCCGCGGCGATCACCGGCCAGCTCGTCGAAGCCTTCCAATCGTACCGGCCATAGTTGGAGGCGCGACTTGATCCAGGCCGGGCTGGTCAGGCAGGATCGCGCCATCATGCCTGACTTGTTGTCGCGCCGTGCACTGCTCGTGTCGCTCGGCACATGCGGCGCCCTGTTCGGCCGTCCTTTGCGCAGTTCCCTCGCGGCGCAGGCCAGTCCGACGCCCATCCGCGTGCGCACGCTCAATCATTTCGGCATCGCGGTCTCCGATCCCCGGCGGTCGATCGACTTCTACCAGGCGACTCTTCGGTATGCCCGTTCAGGCGCGCATGGGCACGACGACAATCCTGCGAGTGGGCGCTGGTCCACAGTTCCTTGCCATCCGCCCTCTTGACGGTGATGCGTCGCCAAGCATCACGCACGTCGGCCTGGGCGTCGATGCGTTCGATGTCGATCGCGTCATGGAAGCACTCGCCGCGAAAGGTGTGACGAAGGCCAGCACCATCGGCCCACTGAAGGCGACCGTCACCATGCGCGACGGCGGCGCCGACCTGCGGTTTGGCGACCCCGACGGCATCGTCTGCCAGCTGCAGGACGTCAGCTTTTGTGGCGGCGCGGGACCGCTCGGCAACAGATGCGCCACGACCGTGCCCGCGCGCACGAAGGGGCTGATAGCACTGTCGGATGTGAGCCATCTCACCATTTCGCCCAGCGACGCCGCGCGATCGAATCAGTTCTATCAGGAGCTTTTTGGCCTTTCGATCCGTGCCTATCAAGGCCCGACGGCGCCCGCGCTCGCGATAGGCCCCACCACTCAATTCCTGATGTTCGCGGGAGGGGCGGGCGGCCGTGGCGGCTCACCCGCAGTGCCGCGCCGGGCCACCATCAACCACGCGTGCTGGAGCCTGGATGGCTTCAAACCGGACGACGTCCTGAAAACGCTTGAATCGTTCGGGCTGAAGCCACGCGAAAGCACGCAGGGGCCTGCCGGTCCCCTTCGGCACTACGTGACGATGCGGATGGAAAATCGTGGCGGCGCGCCAGGTGGAACGCCGGAACTGTATTTCACCGATCCAGACGGCCTGCTCATGCAGTTGCAGGACGCGACCTACTGCGGTGGTGGAGGGTTCCTCGGAAACGAGTGCCCGAGATGATCACATCGCCTTCACATCAATACCCGCCTGCTCGAGACCCAGCCGGACGGCCGCCGCCAGCTCGGCCGCATTCGGCGTATCACCGTGCACGCAGATCGTGTCCGCCTTCAGCGAGAACGTCGACCCGTCGCGCGCGGCAACCGTGCCGTCGCGCACCATGCGAACCGCGCGCTCGACGACGCGGCCAGGTTCCGACACCACCGAGCCCGAGAGATTCCGCGGCGTCAACGTGCCGTCGGGCTCGTACGATCGATCGGCAAAGGCTTCGGCTGCCACGCGAAGACCGAGCCGGGCGCCCGCGGACAGCAGCTCCGATCCCGGTAATCCCACCAGCACGAGGGCCCCATCGAACGACGCGACGGCCCTCGCAATGGCTTCGGCGATTTCGGCACGGCGCACGCTCATGTTGTAAAGCGCGCCGTGCGGCTTCACATGACGCAGCGCGACGCCTTCGGCTTTCGCCATGGCGTGGATCGCGCCAACCTGGTACAGCACGAGGTCGGCCACCTCGCGAGGCTCCATCTTCATTTCACGACGTCCAAAGCCGAGGAGATCGGGAAAGCCGGGATGGGCGCCGATGGACACGCCCGCTCGCGAGGCGGCGCGAACCGTTTGGCGCATGACCGACGGATCGCCTGCGTGAAATCCGCAGGCAATGCTGCCGGAGGTGATGCTCCGAAGCAACATCTCGTCGTGACCGATGGTGTAGATGCCGAACGATTCGCCGATGTCGGCGTTGAGATCGATCTTAGTCGCGGGGCCCCCCGCCCCGCTCCTCGCCGCTCGCTTGTGGGGCCCCTCGCCCACGCCGCTCGCGTCGACATCAGTAGTTCTCGGAATCTTCGGGCGTGACTTTGCCGGGCACGCCGAGTGCGAACTCTTCGCCCCAGCGGCCGGGACCATCGACGTGGATGCCGAACTGATCGAGCATTCTCACCACGCTGTGGTTCACCAGGTCGTCAATCGATTCGGGACGCTGGTAGAAGCCGGGCATCGGCGGACAGATGACGACCCCCATCCGCGAGAGCTTCAGCATATTGTCGAGATGAATCTCGCTGAGCGGCGCCTCGCGTGGCGCGAGCAACAGCCTGCGGCGCTCTTTCAGCACGACATCGGCGGCGCGATGGATGAGGTTGTCGCCCAGCCCATGCGCGACCGCGCCGAGCGTGCGCATGCTGCAGGGCACAATGGCCATGCCCATGGTGAGAAACGAGCCGCTCGAAATAGCCGCGCCCTGGTCGTTGGCAAGGTAGGTGACGGAGGCAAGCCGCTGGACGTCGTCGACGGTGTGGGCCGTCTCGTGGATCAGCGTGCGGCGTCCCCACGGGCTGATCACGAGGTGAGTTTCGATGGCCACGTCCCGGAGCATCTCGAGCATCCGCACGCCGTAGATGGCGCCGGTCGCTCCAGTGATGGCAACAATCAATCGCTGGGGGGTCACGGTTCGCAGTATATCGAAACCCCTCCCGACCCCTGAAAAAGACGCCTGAAAAAACGAAGGGGCATCGCTTGACGCGATGCCCCAAAATCACGCCGCCGACCCGGCTCCCCCAGCTCACGGCACCTGCCGCGTTTTACAGGTCAACGACGCACCACTTCTGATCGCAAGTGGCGGGCCATCAGAATTGCTGGGAATTTTGCAGAATTTTGCAGTTCTGCAGTCGTTTGTGATGCCAGAACCGTGATTCGGATTACAGAAATGATCGGTCGGGACGCGCCGAACCCGCCTACATGGCCGCCCCTTCGGGATACTGCAAGGCCAGCCGCAGTTCCTTCGACAGGGACTCGACGGTCGTGCCCTGCCGCTTCCACTGCCCTTCGGTTTCGAAGCGGAGGTCGCCGATGCGGCGTCCCCACGGGGAGATCACCCGGCCGATCGCCCGGAAATCGCCCCGCTCGGCGTGTTCCTGGTCCAGGCGGCGCACGACGTCGGGCGCCACCCGAATGAACGCGCGCAAGGCCGTGGCGCTCTTGATGCTGTACTTGCGGCCATTCCACGCGCCACCGAAAACCAGCGCGATCTGCTTGAAATAGTTCACGAAAAACTTCTTCATGTCCTCGTAGAACGCCGACTTGTTCTTCGACCCGAAGGCGTCGGTCGCAAACAGCTTCTTCAGCTCCTGCGCGAGGGGCGCCTGCGCCACGCGTCCCGTCCCCACGCCCAGCAGCTTGATTTCGCCGACAAGCGGCGAATCGTCGCGATCGTTGAGCGCCCGCACGATATCGTGGGCAATGGCCAGCGCATCGTCGCGGTAGAGCTGACGGCCCGACAGGCTCACGAGATGCGATGCGTTCAGCCGCGTGTGCTTGGCGTTGATCGTCACGAACATCTGCACAACGTGGTCTTCGGGAAGCCGATCGAAGATGATGGCCGGCACCGAAAAATCTTCCTCGCCGAACCGATCGATATCCGCGTGCAGCGCGAGAAGCCGGTGCTGTCCGTCGATCGCGCGCAGGATGCCTTCGCGTTCGGGCACCTTCAGCACGCCGACGCGAGAGTTGTCGTCGGCCGCCTGGAACGTCAGTTTTTCGTCGCAGGAGATGATGACGGCGCCTGGAATCGACGGCAGGTCGCGCGCCTGCCGGCACTGCTCGTAGTACTGGACGAGCTCGTCGATTTTCCGCCGGATGATTTGCCGCTGGTACGCTTTTTCACTCGACGCGATCCGGCGCTCGAGGAGGTCCCAATTGACCTTCGAAGGGGTGCCACGCCGCTTCCCGCCCCGCACCGGAGGCTCGGCTTGCTGGCCGTAGCTCAAGACCTCGAAGCGCACGAGTTTGTCGATGTCGCTTGCCGTAAGAGAGGCCTGGTAGAACTGAACCCCGAACTGCTGCATTCGAATAGCGGCGACGTTGATCATAGGGACACTGCCGGGCTTGCCACGCCGAAGCGCCTCGCGCGAAAGCGTGGCCGAGTGCGAGTTAAAGGAACGCGAATTCTTACCGAGTCTGGGTCGATCTATATAACAGATTTGCTGTCAGTTAGATAGATGGCCCTTGCCGCCACGAGCCTGTTCTTCAGGCGAACCAGCCCCAACAGAAACAGCATGAAAAGCGCGTAGGCCGCCAGCGCCTGTTCGACGCTCAGCGCGCGGCGGATGGGACGGCTGAAAAAACCGTACACCATCTCCACGTGAATCCAGTAGACGAACAACGACGACTTGCCGAGTTCCTCTAAAGGACTCCAGGAACTCAGTTTATGGCGCAATGGCAAATGCGCCCACGCGTATCCGACGGGCAGAAGCGCGGTCAGCAGCCCGACGCGAAGGACGAAATAGCTCGGCGAGCTGGTCCAGAACTCAGACCGCGCGTAGATCGACGGGAGAAACGATCCCTTGTAAGCCAGGACTGCCATCGACAGGCCGACGACGGCGAGCGCGAGCTGAAGCCATCGAGCCCGGTCGGGGGGTCTCAGACCGTCGATGACCTCCCCCACCACGGCCCCGGCGAAGACGAAACCGGCCCATGGGAAGAGCGTGAAATTGGTGCGGCCGGGCGAGGGACGGAAATACCACTCCACGGGGTCGGGCAACCAGTCGAGGAGGGTTGTGGCGCGTACGAGGGGCGTCAAGAGAGAGACCCCAAGCGCCACCACGGCAAGGAGCACCGCCCGACGCCATTTGTCCGACGTGAGCCGCCCGGTGATAGCCGCGGCCGCCATTGCCGGACCCATGACGTTCAGGATGTCGACCTTCAGCAAACTCGCCGCGCTGTACCCACCGCTGAGAATGTACGACTGCAAACGGAACAGAAAGGCCAGACCGAAGATCTGCCAGCCACGCTTCTCGGCGGCCTGCCATGACGCTTCGAGGTCTCCGGTCCTGCGGTTTTTCGACTCGGCGGACAGCGCGACGGCAACGCCGGCCATGAACAGGAAGAGCGGCGCCGCGAATCCGCCGAGCACCATGGCTTGCCCGAAGATGGGCCGCGCGCGATCCTCGACACGCGTCCACGCGTCGAGGACGTGGGCTTCGACCATGATCAAGACGGCGACGCCGCGCACCCAGTCCAGGTACGCCTGACGTCCGGCCCCGTCTCTCGGGCTCATCGGCTTGGAAGGTGAATGTCGGTCTTGGCGAGCTTCAGGTGGCGCGGCGCCGCTCCAGCTGAACGAATAGTTTTCAGGCGGAGAGGTATAGAACAGCCTGCCGCTGTTGGCTTCGAAGACTTCCACCCACGAGGTGCCACCGTTGCTGACGATGACGCCGAGCAGCACGCCATCGGGCGACCAGTCCGGGTGAGTAAAAATCCGAAAGCTGAACTCCGTTGAACTGCCGAGCGGAACTTTCGCCTCGACGCGCAGGTCGCCTTCGGCGGAATTGGCGGGAAACACCCACAGCCCCTCTGCTGCGGTCACCGCCAGCCTCCGGCCATCCGGCGACCAGGCTGGATCGCATGCGCCCTGACCGGCCTGCACTCTGTGCAGGCTGGACGGCTCTCCGGCCCACACGCCGGTAGCGCGGATTGTCTTGGCCCCCTTGCGGATGTCCGGCTCGCCCGTATCGGCACAGAATGCCACGCGCGATCCGGCTCGATCCTGGTTGACGAGGGAGACCGCCCCGGATGGGAGCGCGATTTGCGGCAGTTGCGCGAATGCGAAGGACGACGACACGAAGACCCACGAAGCAACAAGGCCGCGAATCGCGATTCGCATCGGGCCTTAGTTTACTTGTGCCGCTGTCTGCGCAGGAATAGCTTTCCGGTTGCCGAACATCGACGCGAACAGCAGCCAGCCCATCGGCATCACCACGAGCAGATAGGTGAGCCACTTGCCGTAGAGACCATCGGGGCCGAAAGGCTCGGTGGCGATGTGCAGCGGTTCGCTGTACGGGAAGATATTGGCTTCGGTGAGCTCGTGAAATCCGTAGATGAGCAACTGGACGACGAAGATCATCAGGAAGACCGCGGTGACCTGGAAGAACAACCCGAGGTTGACGCGGTGGCCGTAGCGCGACCAGAGCGACGCCACGAAGCCCGCGAGCAGCACACCGCCGAGCGCGCCGACCGTCATCTCGAGCGGCGCCTGCATCTGAAACAGCAGCGTTCCCATCAGCAAAGCCGTCTCCATGCCTTCACGCGTAATCATCAGCAGCGTGAAGAGGAAAACTCCGGCGAACGCCGCGCTGCCGCGTCTTCAACGTCGACGACTGCAGGTGCCCCTCGATGTCGCGCTTGATGCGCTTCGCGTGCCGCCACATGTGCACGGTCAAGGAAGCGACCGACACGGCCGCGGCAAGCGCGAGCAAGCCCTCCCACAGCGCCTGGTTTCTCGCCTGATAGAACAGCCAGGCGGCGGCAATGCTCAGCACGAGCGAGGTCGCGATGCCCCAGTGGACCGCCGGAATCAGTTCCGATCGACGGCTCTTGCGCAGATAGGCAAGGCTGATGGCAATGATGAGAAACGCTTCGAGTCCTTCACGGAGGGTGATGATAAAGGCCTGCAGCATGGTTCGCGTCCGTCGTCTGGTAGTCGAAAGTGAGACCCGGTCTCGTTTTCAAAGTTTAACCAACGGATATCCGACCGGTCAAGTCGGATTTGCGAAATTGCGTGGCGGGCGGCCGTTTGCTTAAACTACTGAAAACCCATGAAGTTACGTACCCGGTTGATGGTTGCCGGCCTGCTCGTCGGCGGCGGCGTCGGCCTTTTTGGCCAGCAGCCGACGTTCCGGACCGGCACCCGGACGGTTGCCCTGTATGCCACGGTGATCGACGCCCAGAAGCGGCTTGTTCCCGACCTGACACAGGAAGATTTCGAGGTCATTGACAACGACAAGCCGCAGGCGATCGACTGTGTTCGTCAGGGAAGTCCAGCCCATCACCGTCGTCGTCATGCTCGACACGAGCGCGAGCATGACCGGCAATCTCGAGCTTCTGAGCCGCGCGGCCGAACAGTTCGTCATCCGCATGCTGCCGAAAGACAAGGGGCTGGTCGGCGCGTTCAACGACAAGATCGAGTTCTTCCCGGCAGCGTTCACGAACAATCGCGACACGCTGATCGCGGCGCTCAGGGACCTCGACTTCGGCAACCCGACGCGGCTCTACGACGCCATCGCGGCCAGCATGGACCGGCTCCACAAGATCGACGGCCGGCGCGTGGTGCTCGTGTTCACCGACGGAGACGACACCGGCAGCCGGGTGAACGTGAATGACGTGCTCGAACAGGCGCGCACGAACGAAGCGATGATCTACGCGGTCGGCCTGCGGAGCGACTACTTCAACGGATCGCGCCAGGTCCGCAGCAAGCCCGACAGCGGGCTGAAGCGGCTGGCCGAAGAGACCGGCGGCGGCTACTTCGAGCTGGACAAGACGGCCGATCTCGCACCGACGTTCACGCGCGTGGCGCAGGAGCTGCACAGCCAGTACGTGCTTGGCTTTACGCCGGGGCTGCTCGACGGCAAGGTCCATCGCCTGGGGATTCGCGTCAAACGCCCAGGCATGACGGTGCGCGCCCGGAAGAGTTACCTGGCGTCGGCTGAGTCAAACTGACCGACGCAGTATTAGCAGACTGGCAGATTCGCAGATTGGCAGATTACGGGTTCTCTTTTTAATCTGCGAATCCAAATCTGCCAATCTACCAATTCAGAACTCATGACCCTGTCACCCGAGCTGCGCCTTCGATGACCGGAGTGATGGTGTCCACGTCGTCCAATCGCTGGCGGCTTTCGACCCGGCCGTACAGGACCGTCCCGAGAATGCCTTCGTGGCGGAACCGCTCCTCATCGACGACCAGCCCCATCGCGTCGAGCACGGCCAGTAGCGCCGCCGTGCCGGTCGCTCCCGGCGAACGGCGGAGCACGGCGCCATCGAGGACCGTCGCGCTTCTCAGATCGGACGACGCGCGCGGCGCCCCGGTGAAAATCGTGCCGTGAACCGGCAGTTTCGAGCCGATGGCGTCCCTGATTCTCGCGTCCCATGCGGAGGAGCTTCGACTCGTTCGACATGTCGACGGGAATGCCGGTTGCCTCGCTGTCGGCAATGGCGTAAAGCTCGCCGCCGAACGCGATGTCGACCATCACCTTGCGCGTGGCTGTCTGCACCGGCAGAGCCGGGGTATGGACGAACGAGGGGACCAGCGTCAGGGCGACGCTCGAAACGCGATCGCCATCGCGGCGCGGGGCGGCCCGTACCAGACCCGCTGGCGTATCGATCCGAAGCTCGCTGTCGACCCCCTCGATGAGCCGGTTCTCGAGGGCGAGCGTCACGGCTCCAATCACACCCTCGCCCGAAACCACCGGAAACCCGGCCGCGTGCATCGACAACAGCCCGGCATGCGCTCCCGGCGACACCGGCTCCGTGAACAGCGCGCCGTGCATGCCGGCGTGTCCGCGCGGCTCGAGCATCAGCACCTGTCTCAGCTCCTCGCCGCTTTTCCGCAGCCAGGCCAGCTTCTCCATCATCGTGCGGCCGGGCACCGAGGGCCCACCTTCCACGATGAGCCGCACGGCTTCGCCGGCGACTTCGGCGTCTATCGTCCTGACTCTGCGCATCAATAAAAAAGGCCGGCGTTTTCACGCCGGCCCTCGCATATTCCTTCTCTATTCCTTTTCCCTATTCCTTTTTCCTTACTTGCGTGCCCAGCTCCGCCGCCGCCGTCTCCTTGAGCCAGGCGTCGTAGTCGGCCTGCGACTTGATGGAGTAGAAACCGCGCATCCGGTAGTGGCCCAGGCCGCACAGCTGCGAGCAGTTGATCTCCCAGTCTCCGGTCATCGTCGGCGTGAACCACACGGGGATGCTCTCGCCCGGAATCGTGTCCTGCTTCACGCGCATCTGAATCAGGCTGAAGCTGTGGATGACGTCCTTGCTCGAGAGGTGGATGATGACCGGCTTGTTGACCGGCAGCGCCAGCTGGTTGATCGAGTTGAAGTCGTCCTTGGCCGCCGGATCGGACCGATCGATTCCGAGCGGGTTGTCGGCAGCCACGAGCTTGATGTCGGTCCGGCCGAACTGTCCGTCGGCGCCTGGATAGTGGACGTTCCACTGGAACTGCTCGGCCACGACGCGCACCACGGTCGATTCGCTCTCGGACGGAAAGCGCATCGACACGCGCCGCCCATGCCGGAATGGCGAACGCCACGATCAGCACGAGCTCGATGATCGCGACGCCCCACTCGATGTAGCTCGCCATGTGGCTCTTGACGCCCTGGTAGTCGGCCTTCGGGTGCGCGCCCTGCCGGAACCGCACCAGCGTAAAGACGAAGAACGCGCCCCAGCCGACGAACAGAATCGCCATCAGCCAGTGGGTCAGAATCGTCATCCGATCGATCTCGCCGGCGTGCGCCGACGCGGCCACCGGAATCTCGAGGAATCGGCCCATCAACTCGCCCATCTAGTAACTCCCTCCGTTCGACTCTTCGAACATCCTGATCCGCCGCCGAAGATAAATGAAGAAGAAGGCCGCAATCGACGCCAGCACGCCGACGGTGACGATGAGCAGCGCCGCAATACCGGCCTGCGCGCCCCTGGTCTGTGCCGAGTTCGCATTACCGAAGCACACCGGGCACGCCATGGCCAGGGCGGGAATGGCCAGCAGCGCCAGCGTCGTGACGAGCGTCGCGACCGTTTTCCTCATACGCCCAGATTTCTGGCCTTCCCGAGAAAGTAGTTCCCGTAGACGACCAGCCCCGCGGACGCGACCAGCGACATCACACCCAGCACGACGTACTGGTTGAACAGCCCCCACACGCCGAATCCCAGCGAGATCAGCATGGAGAGCGAAATGAACACGATGTGAAACCACTTCAAAGACATGGCATTACCACGACGTTCCGACGGCCGTGCCGGGAATCTTGTCGGAGACCGTGAACAGCGGCACGAACATCATGAAGACGAAAAACACGACCGTCAGCGTCAGCACGTAGTAGATGAGCTTCCGTTCCTTCGACAGGTGCATGAAGAACAGCGCGACGAGCGAGCCCTTGATCGTGGCGACGATGAGCGCGACGGTGATCGCCAGCGGGATCGACAGGTGCAGGTACGACACGCCACCGTGATGCAGGTGGGCACCATCAGCGCGCCGAAGATCATGTAGTAGGTCTTGACGTGGCTCGAATGTCGTCGTGCAGCGTGCGCGTCCATCGACCCTCCGTTTAACTCGTATTACAGCAGATACAGCACCGGGAACAGGAAAATCCAGACCAGGTCGACGAAGTGCCAGTAGAGGCCGGCAATCTCGATGCGGTTGGTGAAGCGCTCCTTCTGGTCTGCCACATCTTCGCGCCGGGTCCCCACAGGTAGAGTTCACGATCATGCCGCCGACGATGTGCAAGCCGTGCAGCCCGGTTATCGTGAAGTAGATGGCGTAGAACGTGTTGTGCGACGGGCCCTCGCCGGCCACCAGGTGGTGCTCGTACTCGAAGAACTTCACCACGAGGAACGTCAGGGCGAGCAGAATCGTAGGCCCAGGTACATCCTGAACTTGCCGAAGTCGTTCATCTTCAACGATGCCCACGCCATGACCATCGTGACAGACGACCTGATGAGGACGACGGTGTTGAAGAACGCCAGCGGCACGCTGAGCTCCTCCGATCCGTGCGGCCACTCCACCGAGCCGACCCGCAGCAGGATGTACGACGAGAACAGCGCGGCGAACAGCATCACTTCCGATGCGAGGAAGAGCCAGACGCCCAGCTTGCCGTTCGACAGTCCGGTATCGGGCCGGACCTCTACCGTATATGGAATCTCCATCCGATCTGCTCCCTAGTCCTTTTGATTCTGCGGCAGGTAATCCTGCGCGCGCCCGGGCACGCTGTATTCGTACGGGCCGTGGTACACCTCGGGCACCGTTTCGAAGTTCCCGTGCGCGAGCGGCGGCGACGTCGTCGCGGTCCAGTCGAGCGTCGTCGCATGCCAGGGGTTCGATCCCACCGGCTTGCCCTTCCAGATGCTCCAGAAGAAATTGAAGATGAACGGAATCTGGAACAGCATCAGCCCCCAGGCCGCATAGGACATGAACTGGTTCCAGTGCAGCACGGGCTGCGCGTGCGCGTATTGCACGCCGCCGTCGTACAGGCGCCGGTTCACGCCATGCAGCCCCTGGATGAACATCGGGAAGAAGATGCCGTTGATGAAGATGAACGAGCCGAAGAAATGGATCTTGCCGAGCACCTCGTTCATCTGGCGCCCGGTCGCTTTCGGGAACCAGTAATAGATACCGGCGAGCAGCGCGAAGATCGTCCCGGGCGCGACGACGTAGTGGAAATGTCCGATGACGTAATACGTGTCGTGCAGATGGATATCGCTCGGCGACAGCCCCAGCGGCAGGCCGGTCAGGCCGCCGATGCCGAACATCGGCAGCCGCGCCCATCTGAGCCGCGGGCGGAAGCACCTCAAGGAGCTCCTGGGAGAGCGTCATGGATGACCTTCGCGCGCGGTTTCGCCGGATTGACCGCCTGGAACCACCGGATCTCTTCGGGGCGAGGCGGTCGGTCGCGCGGCGACGTCCGAGACGGCCAGCCTCCCGCGCCCGATGCGGGCGATGACCGGCATCCTCGTGGCCGCCCTGCTGCTGGCGCTGCTCGTGGGGGTGGTGGCGGTGGGGATGAGCATGCGTCCCCAGGTGGAAGCAGACGAGCGGCTCCTCGTTACGTCCGAATGCGCCTCGTGTCGGTGTCCCTTGACGGAGGAGAGGACCGGACCGTCATCCTGGCGGTGGCGACCAGTGCATCGACGCAGGTGCCAATCTCCAGACCGACGGCGGCGGCGGCCGGATCGCCTTGAGGACGACGTGCGGAGCGTCTTCGGGTTCGAGGGCGCCGGAACGCAGTGGGCTGGCGTCATCGAGGTGTCGACCGGCGAGGTCCGGGAGCTGGATGCCTGCACGCCGGGTGAAGCCCCGCTGTGCCTTGGGGATATCTCGATCTCCCCCGACGGGCTGCGGGTCGCCTACACCCGCTCGGAATCTCGCGACCGGCCTCCCCGAGCTCGTGTTGGCCGACCTCGAGACCGATGACCGTCGAACGATCCCGCTGGCGGTGCTGCCGTCCGTGGGGACCTCCGACCCCGGACGGCGAGGCGGTCATCGTGAGCGCGGGCGAGGCGCTGGTCGGCCGGTTGTATCGCGTGCCGTTCGTCGGCGACCCGACGGTCATCGTCGAGCCGACGGCATCGGACTGAGCACCGTCGCCGTGTCGCCGGATGGCCGCTCGGTTGCCTACGTCACCGCTCCGACGGCCGACGTCCCACCCGAGGTGCGACGCGCGTCGATCGACGGCTCCGAGAGCGAGACGATATGAGTGCTCCAGGCGGCGGCACGTTCATCGGCATCTCGTGGTCCTCCGACAGCGCCCGCCTCGCGGTCACCGAGGTGCCACAGGAGATGATGACCGGCCCCCTCTCCATCCACCTGATCGATGTCGAGTCAGGAGCTCAGAGCACGCCGTACGAGACCGATGGCGCCTGCTGCCGGCACTTCAACGTCCCACTGGTCGCGACGGGCGACGGGGTCCGCCTGGCCCTGACGCCGATCCCGATCTGCGCGGCACGCTCGCCATTCCGGCCGACGGCAGCGGCCCTGTGCAGGTCCTCAGCGAGAAGTTTGCCCTGGGCTGGGTCGCCGAGCGCTGAGCAACGCCGCTGCCTCGGCTTCGAACGATCGCGACGCGCCACGTCCAGCTCGGCAAGCGTGCCACTCGTCCCACCCACGTCGGAGGGACGCGTGGCAGGTACAGGACGCGCAGATGGTTATCGGTGGCGGTACCCAACGGAGAAGATGGGCCGGATATCGGCGCTTGGATTGCCGAATTGCTCCGCCCGCGATACCCAGGGGCCAAGCAGGAGCCCCACGTTGTCCGTTGGATATCGCCACCTGTAATTTCAACGGCCGACGCGCCGCTCGGCGGACGCCCTCGCCGATGCCGTAGTCCGAGTCGGAGACGAGCAGGCCCAGCCGTAGACGCGAGCGGACGCGTCAGCCGCGGGTCGAGTCGGTCCGGAGCCCTACTGCCCGTACGACTTCGGTCGACTCATGAGCCAGACCAGCCCGAAGGCAATGAAGCCGATGAGCCAGACGATGAGGACGAAGTGACACCGTACGTCACGCCGATGTCGACTCCCGCCCTGCACACCGCCAGGGCCGCGCCGGTCTCGCCTGCGCAGCTGAAGGGACCCCACCCCTCCAATGGCCGTCGCCAGCCACAGCATCATCAGAACGTTCCAGATTGCCAGCGCCCACGTCGCCTTGCGCCACTGCGTCATGTCGTACTCCTTGCTGACCCAATCGTCGGTCTGCCGGCGGCAGCCCAAGGGGTCACGACCGTTGTACGCGCAGCGAGACAGCGAGCTCGCCCGGCAACTGTCGATGCCGTGGACACGGCAATCGCCCCAGGCCGCCCTACACGAACCGTCGAGCACGAGCCGGTCCAGCGTGGCGCTTGCCTGACTACCGAACCACGTCGATGGCCACCTCCTGTTTCGGCCACCCGCGATCGGAGGTCAGCACGCGATCCGCTCGAAGCGCGTCCTCCACGGTCGTCGCCATGCCTACTCAGGCCACGGTGCGCCGCTCTCCATGGCGTGCGCGTACTCGGCCAACCGGTCGTCGTCGTGCCCCCGGATCTCAGCGAGGAACGGGAAGTCGGCCGGGTCCACCGCCACCCTCGCCAGGGGCCGCACCGCCACGGTGCTGGCCAGCTGCGGAATACGGACCTCGACCTCGCCCAGGTGGAGCGGCGGCTGGAGCTCGAAGGTGTCACCGGGAAGCACGTACACCGTGCCGGAGCGCCAGGGCCGTAGGGCAGCGCGGATCGGCTGATCGAGAACACGTAGCGCGGCGGGCTGACGTTTCCCGCCGCGTCGGCCAGCAACGTACGCATGCATTCGTGACCGATGGGACCCGTTCCCGATCCACGATCGCGAAGAACATCGCCCAGATGCCGTCGCCCGCCGCGTACACCGCCTTCCGGTTGCCGAACTCCCCAGGTCGTATCGCCTGGCGCGGCTCGAACACCTCGATGCCGGATCACCGGAGCCGTGCAGGACGAATCCTCGGGTATCGGCGAGGTGACAGAGGAACTGCCACCTCAGGGCCGGCTCGACCTCGACCATCGGGCATTCGCCGGCCGCGACTCGGCATCCCACGTCCAATCGAACGCCGCCCGCACGCTCCGGCCCGGGTCGAGACCGGGACGCGACAGCCAATAGTCGGGCAGTCCTCACCGGTGCCCCCTCACCCTGCCGGCACTGGATCCTCGAGCGCCGCGACGGACGGCTCTCGGCGGCTTTCGATGAGTACGAGCCGGGTCTGCGCCAACGTTGCGCTCACCGCAATGAGGCCTGCGAGAACGAGTCCGATCCACACCCGCCATCCACCGCTGTCAGCCTGCGTGGCGTACGCGGCGGCGGCGTTGGCACGGCGATCCCGCCCAGCACCACCGCGAGCATGGTGAAGACCAGTCGCTCTAACTCACGATGGCGATGACCAGTCGGGCCGATGGCGGCCATGGGCTCCGAGGACGGCCGATGCCATCAGCACCGCAACGGCAAGGACGAGCGTCACCAGGAGCCATGGCGGGCGCTTACATAGACGCCCGCAAGACCGGCCGGGTCGAACTGTTCGATGGCGAGCCTCCGCCGAGCAAGCGATCGCCCGGCGAGCATCGCACGGGTTCACCGTCGGGTCAACGGTCGGCGGCGTTCGCCAACCGGAGCCCTCTTCACGGATCTGATCCGGGCGGCGCGCTCGGTGCGCTCTGCTGGTCGCCCGTCTAGGCGCCCGAACGGCCCCATGAACCCTTCAACAGCCTCCAAGTCGAGGGCTGGTCCGTCCTCGACGGTGACCGAAGGCAGGTCCCGACGATCACACCGTCGGCCCTCAGCCAAGGCCTCGCCAATGTTCTCAGCCGTCGTTCGACCACCGATCAGGACGGCAGCGGCGAGGCCGTGCGGACCCGTAGCGACCGCCGCCCGGCTCGCCTCGACCGTGGGGTCCGTGACGATCAGCCGGTCCGCGCTGCCGAACCGAGTGGCGAGGTCGGCGAGGTTCTCGATCGACGTCGTGGCGAGCGGCCAGCTGGTGAGCTCGTACAGGTCGGCCCAGATCTCGATACCGCCGCGTACTCGCGCCGCATGTCGAGCGCGCGTCCGGCGCTCCCCTCGACCGATCCCCTCGGGACCGACGACCGCCCCGACGAGCACCTTGACCCGCACGAATGACGCGCCGCAGCTGACGGCGCCGGCGAGCGCGCCTTCGGCATCGTTCTTGTGCGCGTTGACGCCGACATCGAACGTGACCGCATCGCGGACCGCTGAGGCCACCGCGGTCAGCGCGGCGACGTCTGCCGGCGCAACGGGTCACGCGGGCCGGACGGTCGTGCGTGTTCTGGATCATGACCCCGTCGAACCCGGCCTCCTCCAGCAGTCCGCGCCTCGTCGGCGGCCACGCGCGCCATCTCGCGGACCGACCCGCGTCGTAGTTCGCGGCGCCGGGCAGCGGCGGCAGGTGGATCATCGCGACCAGCGGCTTGCTCGACGCCCTCGAGCGTCCCACGGTCAGGCTCGGTTCGGCTGCGGCGAGGTAGATGTCCTCGTCAACCGTCCGCATGCGGCCCGGGCAGGTCGATCCAAAGGGATGCCGCCCGCATGTCGCGCGTAGGCGAGGCCGTCATTGCGCCCGGCGCCCAGGCGACGAGCGGCGCGAGGCGCTCATCCACACCGCGAGCGGCCAGTGATGCTCGCCGGCGATTCCCAGCGGCTCGGATCGCGACCGAACGAGACTCCCCCGACCTTCACCACGGATCCAGCGACGCGGCGAGCCCGCTCGCGCACCGCCTCGTTCGATGCATGGACGAACACGGTCGTTCCCGGCCGTCGTGAAGAACTGCTCGTGGGCCCACTCCTCGAGGTCCTGGGCCACGCCCGACGGTCGCTGCTGCCTCGATGAACTTCGCAACGCCGAACCACGCCGATCCAAGGTCGGGCCACTGCCGATGGAAAAGAAGGGAGGCTCCAGGAGCGCTCGCCTCCGCCCGGGCACGATCAGTCCCTGCGGCAACGGTCGCACCCAGCGCCTTGAGGGCGCCGACCACGTCAGCGTCGCCGAGGGTGCTGCCCCGCGGCGCTCGCCGAGCTCGACGCGATGGCGCCAGGACCCGAGCATGCTGCCAAGGAAGTTCGCGGTCCCGGGCGACTGGTCCTGGCGTCCCGCGAATCCCGTCGGGATCGCGGCATCGGCAGCCAGCCCGAGGTCGCTGTCGGCATGGGCGCTGATCGAGACGGTCGGCCCGCGACGCTCGCGATGTGCGGTCACCGCCTGGATGGTGCGCTCGACCTTGCCGGACACCGAGATGCCGACCACGAGCAGGGCGCGCGAGGTGACCAGGCATGTTCGGGAATGTCACGGCTTCCATGGCGGGCTGCGCCAGCACGGGGACTCCGGCCGAGCCCTTCGATCAGGCCCGCGCAGCCCGAGCGCGGCGTAGTAGCTGTCGCCGCAACCGGTCAGGATGACGGCATCCAACGGGCCGCCGGGCAGTCTGCCGCGCCGCATGCGCGGATCAGCGGCCACGCCTCGATGCCCGGCTCCGGCAGCCCCCGTCAGCTCGATCTCCATGCGCGCGAGGATCGCGTCCGGTGTGTGCTCGATCCGCTCCGGCGTTCACCCCGTTCGTGCCCATGCTCCTCACGCTCGTGTATCGCGGTGCGACCCATTGCGTCGAGCTCCGCCACTCGGTCGGAGATCCCGCCGGCGACCGGATTGGTCAGTGCCTGTGCCGCCCCGTGGCCTTCGATGATGACCGATGCCGCGGCCGCACCCCACGCCATTGCCGTCGCCGAGCGAGTCGCCCGTCCCAGGCGCGCGCAGACGGCACCGCAATACGCATCCCCCGCCCCGATCGGGTCGACGACGGTGGCCGGCGCGGCTGGCACACGAATCTGTTCGCACCTCGTGGCCGATCGACCCTTCGGCCCGAGCTTCACGACGACGCGCGCGCAGCCCGGCGTCGGTCAGCAGCCGCAGTGCGTCCTCCATGTCGCCGGGCCAGTGCTGCTCGACCTCGTCGCGGCTCGGCATGAAGACGCGTCGCGCGCCGCGCCAGGTCGAGCAGCGCCGGCTGATCGGGTTCGATCTCGCCCGCGATGATGACCGTGTCGAGCGTCACGAGCTGCCCGCGACCCCGTCGCCGGCGTCGATGAGCGACCGCTGGCTTGTCGGTGGGGATGGCGCAGACATGGACGGCGTCGCCGTCGGCCGGCGCGCGGCAGCTGGGACGGCAGCGGGTCGAGCCGATCGTTGCGGCCCGATCCGGGCAGGTAGCTGATCGATCCGCCGCGGGCCGGACTCGTCGAGCAACACGCGGAACGACGGGCCAGGATCGACGCGCGAACCGACCGAATGCCGATCCCGGCGGCTGAGAGCTGGTCCAGCAGTTCGGCTGGGTAGTCGTCGCCGATGACCGCCACGACCTCCGCGTCGGCTCCGGCCAGCCACGCGCCAACCGCCGCATACGCGGCATTGCCGCCGAGCGATGGGCCCGATGCGGCCCGCGCTCGTCTGGAGCCAGTCGATGGTGAGCCCGCCGCAGGCGAGGACGCTCGTCATCCGAGCGTCCCGTAGCCCATCAGCCGAACCACGATCGCGACGGAGACGATGGAGGCGATCACGAAGAGGGCGATCCAGTCGGCCGGTCGTAGACGAGGTGCTTGTAGAAGGTCCGCTTGCGGTCGATGCTGAACGCCTTGGCCTCGACGGCCAGGACGAGCTGCTGGGCGATCCTGATTGACGTGATCATCAGCGGGCCCACGATGCGGCCGTAGCTCTTCATGCGCCGCACGGGCGAGCCGCGGCTCGGGTCCAGCCCGCGGGCTCGTTGCGCCTCGACGATCGACTGCCCGACCCCGACGACGGTCGGCAGGAAGCGGAACGCCGTCGCCAGCGCGAATGACGCCTTGTACGGCAGCCCGAGGCGGCGCAGCCCGGCGATGAAGTCCGGCTGCGTGGTGGTCAGGAAGAGCGCGATCGGCGCGATGACCATGTCGAGGATCCGGAACGCCATGCCGAACCCGTAGAAGATCCCGCCCTCGGTGATGTTGAAGCCGAGGACCCGGAAGAGCACCGGTCCCTGCTGGTAGATGAGCGGCCAGAGGATCAGCGAGATCGCCACGAGGATCGACAGCGAGCGGAGAAGCAGTCGCGACCCGCCGCATCGGCACCCGGCCGATGATGATCAGGGCCAGGATCGTGAAGAAGACCGGCGCCAGGAACCGCGGGTCGTTGAACAGGACGCTGAGGAAGAAGACGGCCAGCACCGCCGAGCAGCTTCACGCGCGGGTCGAGCCGATAGAGGAAGGTCGAGCCCTCCTCGTAGAGCCGGAACTGCTGCGTCATCCGTCTGCCTCCGGCCGCGACGCACGGAGGGCAGCGTCGACCGCCGCTCGTCGCCTGCGCCACCGTCAGCGCCGGCCGAACAGGTCCGGCCGCTGACGCGCGATTCGGAACGCCTGGGGCGGCCGAAGATACGCCTCCCGCAGCGCCGACTCCTGGACGAAGACGCTCGGCGGGCTCCCCGTCGGCCACGATCCGGCCGTTGGCCATCACGACGACGCGCTCCGCGTACTCCGCGACGATGTTCATGTCGTGCGTGATGATCACGATGGTCCGCCCGTCTCGATGGAGTTCGGCCATGACCTCCATCATCGCTTCGCCGCCCTGCCAGTCGAGGCCGGTGGTCGGCTCGTCGACGATCACGATCCGTGGCTCCATGGCGAGCACCGACGCGACCGCGAGCTTCTGGCGCTGACCGCGACCGAGGCTGAACGGATAGCGGTCCGATTCGCTGCGCAGCCGCACGAGGTCGAGCAGCCGCGCCGGTGCGGCGGACGACCTCCTCCTCGGGGACGCCGAGGTTGCGCGGCCCGAACTCGATCTCCTCGAACACCGTGCGGCGAAGATCTGGTGGTCGGGGTTCTGGTAGCAGTAGCCGATGGTCGAGGCCAGGTCGGCGGTCGTCGCGCTGCGCGATGTCGGTCCCGTCGACAGCGACGCGACCGCGCTCCGGCCTGCAGGAGACCGTTGAAGTGCTTGGCAAGGGTCGTCTTGCCCGAGCCGTTCTGGCCGACCAGGGCGACGAACTGGCCGCTCGGGTATCGTCGACGCTGACGTCCTCGAGCGCGTGCGGGCTGGCCGGGTACCGGAACCAGACGTGCTCGGCGGCGACCGCGGCGGTCATCGCGCAAGGGCCCGACAAGCAGCGAGCGTCGTCGACGAACGCACGCCGGTGACGGCGGCAGCAGGCCGTGCGCGCTCGGCGGCCATGCCGATCACGCTCGCGTCGGGAGGGCGCACGCCGATCTCGACAAGGCGGTCGACGTTCGCGCAGCACTTCCGCGGGCGGGCGTCGAACTGGACCCGGCCCTGCTCGAGGATCACCAGTCGGCCAACGGCGGCGGCCAGCTCGTCGAGCGCGTGCTCCACGACGAGCACGGCGTAGTCGCCGCTCGCCGTCAGCCGCGCCGATCAGCTCGAAGATCTCGGCTCGGCCCTGCGGGTCGAGCTCCGAGGTGGGCTCGTCGAGGATCAGCAGCCGCGGCCGCATCACGATCGCGGCCGCGATCGCGACCCGCTGTTTCTGCCCGCCGGAAAGGGAGTATGGAAACGCGGTCCGGAACCCGCCGAGGCGAACGAACTCGAGCGCCTCGTCGATCCGGCGGTTGATCTCTTCGCGCGGCACGCCCAGGTTCTCCGCGCCGAACGCGAGATCCTCCTCGACGGTCATCCCCACGATCTGCGACTCGGGATCCTGGAACGTCACGGCCACCAGCGCCGCGGTCGGCGTCCAGCGGCGCCAGCAGCTCGCCGAGCGGCGTTTCGCGCGACTCCCTGCCCGCCGAGCTTCACGCTGCCCGTCAGCGTCCCCGCCCGGTGCTGTGCGGGACGAGGCCCGTCAGGGCCAGGCAGAGGGTGGTCTTGCCGGCCCCCGTGGGACCGGCAAGACCGACGATTTCTCCGTCCTCGATGGAGAGCGAAACGCCATCGAGAGCGGGCGTCGGGTCGACTGGGTAGCGGAACACGACGTCCCGCATCTCGACGAGGTTCAAGGCTGGGCGTACGTGCTGCGCGACCTGCGGCGTCGAACTCGAGATCGTCCTCCCGAGGTCGGCATCGGCGTTCTCCGAGTCGGCCCAGTACATGTTCCAGCGCTTGACGTACGGGTACAGCACCTTCAGCAGGATGAACCCGAGCACCCACGGCGTGAACAGGCCGTTCAGCCAGATGTTGCCGAAGACGCCCGTCCAGGCGACAACCGCCGGGATGATGCCGAGCACGGCCAGCCACCACGGGATGTAGAAGGCGATGACGAACGCGCCGGCCACGACGGCCCACAGCATAGCGGGCGACGTCACCCACCGAGCTGAGGTCGGCGTGACGCGCCTTGTAGACGATCCGGTACGGCACGTACGCGCTCATGAAGTTGCCGATGAAGCCCGGCAACGGAGCCCAGGGTCAGCGTGCCGGCGAAGATGTCGCCGATGAAGTTGCCCACGGCCGAACCGAGGGCTCCCGGGAGGCCGAACAGGATGCCGAAGACCGTGGTGAACGCCTGGGCCGGTCGCAGGTAGGCGATGCCCGGAACGAAGACCACGCCGGCGAAGATGGCGAGCCCGCCGCCGAACAGTGCGGCCACGATGGCGACCTTGATGAGCGCCATCGCATCCCACTTCGTTGTGTGGCGTCGGACGAACGGCGCGGACAGATGCGGCCGGAAGCCGGCCAGCTCCATGATGAAAGACGATCGTCGCGATGATGAACAACGCTCTCGACGAACGTGCTAGCCGAGGCCGCCATCGACCCGTCCGCGTTGAGCGCCGCCGTGCGCGCCTGCCAGTAGTCGTAGCGCTCGCGCTCCGCCGGCGAGAGCTTCGCCACAGCGGCCGCGTCGGACCGCGCCGAGGCCTCGTCGAGCTTCTTCAGCGCTCCCTCGACCAGCTTCCGTGCCCGTGACATCGCCGGATCGTATTCGGCCCCGCTGAGATTCCACCTGGCGTAGGATCGCGGCGGTGCACCTGCAGCGCCGGCAGCGAGAGGCCGCGGAGGCGTGGAGCCTCGAGAGCGGCCAGGCCGTCGTCGTCGGGTCCGGGGTGCCGGTCCACGTCCCGGGACGGGCCGACCGCACGTACCCCTTCTACGCCCATTCCGAGTACCTCTACCTCACCGACCGGGAGCGCCCGGGATCGGTGCTCGCCTTCGACCCGGACGACGGCTGGTCCGACTTCGTGCCCGCCCCGACGGTCGAGGAGCATCTGTGGTCCGGAGCGCCGGCGGCCGAGCCGGGGCTCTCGACCGACGACCTGCCGGCCTGGCTCGAGGCCCGGAGGGGCGTGCGGGTCGCGAACCTCGGCGCCCCCGTTCCCGGCGTCGAGTCCGACGCCGGGCTCGAAGCCGACGTGCGGTACGCCCTCAACCGGATCCGGCGGGTCAAGGACGAGGTGGAGATCGAGCGCATGCGGCAGGCGGAGCGTGCGACCAGGGCGGGGTTCGCCACCGCGGCAGCGCTGGTCGCGCCCGGCGTGAGCGAGCGGCAGCTACAGGTCGAGATCGAGGCCGCGTTCCTCCGCAACGGCGCCGACCGGCTCGCGTACGAGACGATCGTCGGCGGCGGGCCGAACTCCGCCGTGCTCCACTTCATGCCGTCGGGGCGCGCCCTCGAGGACGGCGACCTGGTCCTGATCGACGCCGGCGGGGAGTTCCGCGGGTACGCGAGCGACGTCACGCGGACGTATCCGGCGTCCGGCTCGTTCACCCCCGAGCAGGAGGCCCTGCACGGCCTGGTCGCCGCCGCCGTGACGGCGGCGATCGAGCACTGCGTGCCGGGGACCGAGTGGCTCGACGTGCACGCCGTGGCCGCCCGGGTCATCGCCGACGGGCTCGCCGACTTCGGCGTCCTCCGCGGCGACCCCGACACGCTCGTCGAGTCCGGCGCGGTCGCGCTGTTCTTCCCGCACGGGATCGGCCACATGGTCGGCCTCGGCGTGCGCGACGCCGGCGAGGTGCTCCGCGGCCGGGAGGGCACGCGGCCCGGCTTCCCGAGCGTGCGGATCGACATGCCGCTCGAGCCCGGCCACTGCGTCACCGTCGAGCCGGGGATCTACTTCGTCCCGGCGCTGCTGCAGGACGATGAGCGCCGGCGGCGCACGCGGACGCGGTCGACTGGGACCGTGTCGACCGGATGCTCGGCTTCGGCGGCATCCGCATCGAGCACGACGTGCTGATCACCGACGCCGGCTGCGAGGTCCTGACCGCCGGCATCCCGATCCTCTGATGCGAACCGAAGCCCACGACCACGCGTACCGCCTGGCAGTGCCGAACCAAGCCGAGGCATAGGACATGGTCGAGGACGCGCACGCGTACTGGCTTCGCGCGCCCGGGCGCGGGGAGATCCTGCCGGTCGCGCTGCCGGAGCCGGGTCCCGGCGACGTCGTGGTCCGCACGCTGCGCTCCGGCGTCAGCCGCGGCACCGAGACGCTGGTGTTCCGGCGGCGTGCCGCGCCCAGCGCGCGCCGTTCCAGGAAGGCGACTTCCCGGGGCCGGTCAAGTACGGCTACCTGAGCGTCGGCGCCGTCGAGCAGGGGCCGCCGGAGCTGCGCGGCCGCACGGTCTTCTGCCTGTTCCCGCACCAGACGGCGTACGTCGTGCCGGCCGGAGCCGTGACCCTCGTGCCCGACGACGTGCCGCCCGCGCGCGCCGTGCTGGCCGGCACCGTCGAGACCGCCGTCAACGCCCTGTGGGACGCGCCTCCGCTGATCGGCGACCGCGTCGCCGTCGTCGGCGCCGGCATGGTGGGCTGCTGCGTCGCCCGCCTGCTCTCCCGCTTCCCGGAGGTCGAGGTCACGCTCGTCGACGTCGACGGCTCGCGGGCCGATGTCGCGGCCGCGCTCGGCGCTCGCTTCGCGCTGCCCGAGGACGCCGCGGGCGGGTGCGACCTGGTCTTCCACACGAGCGCGACGTCGGCCGGGCTCCAGCGCTCGCTCGACCTGCTCGCGCCCGAGGGCACGGTGCTCGACCTCAGCTGGTACGGCGACGACGAGGTGCGGCTCAAGCTGGGCGGCGCGTTCCACGAGGGCCGGCTCCGGGTCCGCGCCAGCCAGGTCGGGACGGTGTCGCCGGCCCGCAGCGCGCAGCGCACGACGGCCGACCGGCTGGCCCTCGCGCTCGACCTGCTGCGAGACCCCGCGTTCGACATGCTCGTGACCGGCGAGTCGCGCTTCGACGAGCTGCCCGGCGTCATGGCGCGCCTGGCCGCGGGGAGCCTGCCGGCGCTCTGCCACACGATCACCTACGACGGGGCGTAGCGCGTGTTCAGCGTCACCGTCCGCGACCACATGATGATCGCCCACAGCTTCCGCGGCGAGGTGTTCGGGCCCGCGCAGCGCCTGCACGGCGCCACCTACGTCGTCGACGCCACCTTCCGGCGCGCGAGCCTCGACGCCGACGGCCTCGTCATCGACATCGGCCGCGCGACCGAGGCGCTGCGCGCCGTGCTGGGCGAGCTCAACTACCGCAACCTCGACGACGAGGCGGACTTCGCGGGCGACAACACCACCACCGAGATGCTCGCCAAGGTCGTGGCCGACCGGCTCGCCGCCGCCCTGGGCGACAGTGGGCTCGACGCGCTGGTGGTGACGCTGCACGAGTCCCACGTCGCGTGGGCGAGCTACGAGCGTCCGCTGTGAAGGAGATCCATTTCATCGTGCCGGAGGGCATCGACGACCCGGCGCGGCCGAGCGGCGGCAACACGTACGACCGCCGCGTCCGCGACGGGCTCGCCGAGCTCGGCTGGCTGGTGCACGAGCACGACATCGACGCGCTCGGCGCACCCTCCCTCCCCGACGACGCCGTCGTGCTGCTGGACGGCCTGATCGCCTCCCCCGCCCCCGACGTGCTCGTCCCGCACGCGCGCCGGCTGGGGCAGGTGGTGCTGATGCACATGCCGATCGGCGACGCGCGCGAGCGAGCGGTGCTCGAGGTCGCGACCGCCGTCGTCACGACGAGCAGATGGACACGGCGGCGGCTGAGCGAGCTCTACGGACTGCCGGCAGAGCGGATCCACATCGCCGAGCCCGGCGTCGACCCCGCCCCCGTCGCGGCCGGGACCGCGCCGGCGAAGCGCTGCTCTGCGTGGCGGCCGTGACGCCGCACAAGGGGCACGACGTCCTGCTCGACGCGTTGGAGACGGTGGCCGATCTGTCGTGGTGTTGCACCTGCGTCGGCAGCCTCGATCGCGATCCGGTGTTCGCCGCCACCGTGCGACGGCGCGCGACACGGCGCGACCGCGTGGAGTTCACGGGGCCGCGCACCGGCTCGGAGCTCGACCGGACGTACGCGGCCGCCGACCTGCTCGTGCTCCCCTCATACGCCGAGACGTACGGCATGGTCATCACCGAGGCACTGGCCCGCGGCGTGCCCGTCATCGCCACCGACGTCGGCGGAGTGAGCGAGGCGCTCGGGCGGGACGGCCCGGGCTGCTCGTCCCTCCGGGCGACCCGGCGGCCCTCGGCACGGCGCTGCGACGCTGGCTCGGCGACGCCGACCTGCGCGGACGCCTGCGCCGAGCCGCCCGGGAACGGCGCGCGATCGCTGCGCCCGTGGGCGGCCACCGCGTCCGTCGCCGTCTCGCGCGGCGTCCTCGCGGGGGCGGCGCGATGACGGCGTCCGGGTCACCCCGCAGTGGCTGACCCTGCGCGAGCCGGCCGACGCCGCGGCGCGCTCGGCCGAGCTCGCCCGGCGCCTCGCGCGCCTCCCCGCGGCGTCGTGATCCACGACCTCGGCGGCGGCAGCGGCGCGATGGGCCGCTGGCTCGCGCCCCGGCTCCCCGGGCCGCAGCACTGGGTGGTGCACGACCGGGACGAAGACCTGCTGGAGCTCGCCGTCGCCGACCCGCCGGCCGGGGTCACCGTCGAGGCGAGGCGGTCCGACATCACTCGGCTGACGCCTCGCGACCTCGCTGGCGCCGACCTCGTCACCGCCTCGGCGCTGCTCGACCTGCTGACCGCCGACGAGCTGGCGCGGATGCTGCGCGCCTGCGCCGGGCTTCCGATGCTGCTCGCGCTGACCGTCACCGGCCGCGTCAGCCTGACCCCGGCCGAGCCCCTGGACGCGCGCATCGGCGCGGCGTTCAACGAGCACCAGCGCCGCGACGGCCTGCTCGGCCCGGACGCCGTCCGGCAGCTCCCCACGCGGCGTGCGAGTCCTCGTCCGGCCGAGCCCGTGGCGGCTCGGCGCGGCCGACGCCGGCCTGATCGGCCGAGTGGCTCGACGGGTGGGTCGCCGCCGCCTGCGAGCAGGATCCCACGCTGCGCCGAGGCCGGCGCCTACCGGGATCGGCGCCTCGCGCAGGCGGCCGCCGGGGAGCTGGCCGTCACCGTCGACCACGCCGACGTGTTGGTGCTGCCGTGAAGCTTGGCGCCGTGCTCGCCATCGCGACGCTCGCCGTCCTCGTCTGGAGCGTGGGAACGGGCCCGTTCCTCGACGGCCTGCACGCGGTCGACGGCGGGGCGCTGGCGGCCGCGTGCGGTCTCGCCGTCCTGACCACCGTGTGCTGCGCCTGGCGGTGGAGGGTCGTGGCCCGCGGGCTTGGCGTGGACCTGCCGCTGGGCACGGCGGTGGCCGCCTACTACCGCTCGATCTTCCTCAACGTCACATTGCCGGGCGGGGTCGTGGGCGACGTCCACCGCGGGATCGGCCACGGTCGACCGCGACTCGTGCGCGCCGTCGTCTGGGAGCGCTCGGCCGGGCAGGTCGTGCAGGTCGTCCTCACCGTCGCCGTGTTGCTCATCCTGCCGTCGCCACTGGGGGCGATCGTGCCGCTCGTCGCGCTCGCGGTCCTCGTGGCGGCGGCGGTCGTGCTGGGGTGGCGGCGGCCGCGCCTCGTGCTGTGGGCCGGCTGCGGCGCCGTGGTTCTCACTCGCGACGCTGCCGCGCGCCTGGCCGGCGATCACGCTCGCGTCGGCGCTGGTCGTCGCGGGCCACGCGGTCACGTTCCTGATCGCTGCGCGGACGGCGGGGGTCACCGCGCCGCTGTCGCAGATGCTGCCCCTCGCGCTGCTCGTGCTGCTGGGCGCGGCGCTGCCCAACATCGGCGGCTGGGGGCCGCGCGAGGGCGTGACGGCGTGGGCGTTCGCCGCCGCCGGCCTGGGCGCGTCGGTCGGAGTGGCCACCGCGGTCGTCTACGGCGTGATGGTGTTCGTCGCCAGCCTGCCGGGCGCCGCCGTCCTGCTGGCGGCCTGGACGCGTCGCGGAGTCGCGCATGTCTGACCGCCCGTACACCCTGCTGAGCTGCAGCGTGTCGCTCGACGGCTACCTCGGCGACCACAAGCCGCGCCTGGCGCTGTCCAACGAGGCCGACTTCGACCGCGTCGACGAGGTGCGCGCCTCCTGCGACGCGATCATGGTCGGCGCGGTCACGGTCCGCACCGACAACCCGCGGCTGCTCGTGCGCTCGCAGGCCCGCCGCGACGAGCGCACGGCCCGCGGGCTGGCGTCGTCGCCGATGAAGATCACCGTCACCGGCCGGGGCGACCTCGACGCCCAGTCGAACTTCTTCACCACGGGCGAGGTCGAGAAGCTCGTCTACACGTCGAGCCCGCGGGTGCCTGACGCCCGCGCGCGGCTCGGGATGGTGGCGACGATCGTGGACGGCGGCCGGCGCGTGCGGATGCGCCGGCTCACCGAGGACCTCGCCGACCGCGGAGTCGAGCGGCTCATGGTCGAGGGCGGCGGCGTCGTGCACACCCAGTTCCTGGCCGACGACCTCGCCGACGAGCTGCAGCTCGTCGTCGCGCCCTTCTTCGTCGGCGACTCGAGCGCCCCGCGCTTCGTGACCGACGGACGCTTCCCGTGGAACGCGGACCGGCGCGCGAAGCTCGCCGAGGTGCGCCAGATCGGCGACGTGGTGCTGCTGCGCTACGCGCTCTCACCGCGGTTCCGGGACGGATGACACTGGCGTCCCGGGTAACGCTCGTCCGGGCCGCGCTCGCGGCCGGGGTGGCCGCACTCGCCGTGTTCTCGAGCAACGCAGCGCTGATCGTCGCGCTCGCCTCCGTCGCGCTCGCGCTGGATCTCGTCGACGGCTGGGTGGCTCGGCGCACCGGGACGGCGACTCCGTTCGGAGCGCGCTTCGACGGCGAGGTCGACGCGTTCCTCATCCTCGCCCTCAGCGTCTATGTGGCGCCCGTGTACGGCTGGTGGGTACTCGCGATCGGCGCTGCGCGCTACGTGTTCCTCGCCGGCGAGTGGCTCCTGCCGTGGATGCGTGCGCCGCTTCCGCGGCGCCGGTGGCGCGTCGTCGTCGCGGCGACGCAGGGGGTGGTCCTGACGATCGCGGCTGCCGGGATCCTGGCCCGACCGCTCACCCAGGCGCTCCTGGCCGTCGCGCTCGGCCTGCTCGCGGCCTCGATGGGCGAGTGCGTGTGGTGGCTGTGGCGCCGCCGGCAGCCCACGGCGCCGCGCGCGGGGATCGCCGTGGCGGTCACGGCGGCGGCCCTGCTGCTCGTGTGGGCCGCCCTCGTCGCGCCGAACCACCCGGGCCGCCTGACCCTCGGCGAGTTCGTGCGGCTCCCGCTCGAGCTCCTCGTCGTCGTCGCCGTCGCCGCCCTGCTGCCCGCCGCCCCGCGCCGCGTGCTGGCCGTGGCCGCGGGAGCGGTGCTGAGCGTGCTCGTGCTCGTGAAGGTCCTCGACATCGGGTTCTTCACGGCGTTCGACCGGCCGTTCAAGCCCGTCGACGACTCGAGCTACCTGGGGATCGGGATCGAGACGCTGCGCGACGCGATCGGCGGGAGCGCGGACCTCGTCGTCGCCGGCGCGGCGGTGCTCGTCGTCGCGCTGCTCGCCGTCCCCGTCCTCGCGCTGCTGCGCGTGACCCGGGTCGCGGCCGGCCACCGCGGCTGGGCGCTCCGTGCGATGGCGGTGCTCGGCGTGGTCTGGGTGGCCCTGCGCGTCGCCGGCGCGCCGGTCGCCTCCTCGAGCGCGGCCGCCCTGGCCGTGGACGAGGTGCGGGCGGTGCGGGCGGGCCTCCAGGATCGCGAGGAGCTCGCCCGCCTGATCGCCCAGGACCGCTTCCGCGACACCCCCGGCGACCGGCTGCTCACCGGGCTGCGGGGCAAGGACGTGCTGCTCGTGTTCGTCGAGAGCTACGGCCGGGTCGCGGTCGAGGACTCGCTTTCGCCGCAGGTCGACGCCGTGCTCGACCAGGGCACCGCGCAGCTGCGCGCCGCCGGCTTCGCCGCGCGCAGCGCCTTCCTGACCTCGCCGACGTTCGGCGGCCTCAGCTGGCTGGCGCACTCCACGCTGCAGTCGGGGTCAGTGGTCGACGGCCAGCGGCGGTACGACCAGCTCGTCAAGGCCGACCGCGTCACCCTGACCCGGGCGTTCAAGCGCGCCGGTTGGCGCACCGTCGGCGTCATGCCCGCGAACCACCGGGCCTGGCCGGAGGGCCACAGTTCTACGGCTACGACCAGATCTACGACCGCCGCAACCTCGGCTACCGCGGCCCGGAGTTCGGCTTGCCGCCGATGCCCGACCAGTACACGCTTCCAGGCGCTCCAGCGGCGCGAGTTCGCCAAGCGTCACCGGCCGCCGCTGTTCGCCGAGGTCGACCTGGTCTCCAGCCACGCCCCGTGGACGCAGATCCCGCGGCTGATCGCCTGGGACGAGGTCGGTGACGGCTCGATCTTCCACCGCATCCGGCGGAGGAGCCGACGCAGGCCGGTGTCGGCGACGCGAACCGGTCCGTGCCGCGTACGGGCACTCGATCGAGTACTCGCTGAGCGCGCTGTTCTCGTTCGTGCAGCACTACGGCGACGACAACCTGGTGCTGGTCGTCCTCGGCGACCACCAGCCGGCGACGGTCGTCACCGGCGAGGGCGCCAGCCACGACGTGCCGATCTCGGTCATCGCCCAGGACCCGGCGGTGCTCGACCGGATCGCCGGCTGGGGCTGGCAGGACGGGCTGCTGCCGGCCCGACGCGCCGGTCTGGCCGATGGACGAGTTCCGCGACCGCTTCCT
>CAWKMQ010000020.1:0-45381 GCA_963850725.1 Vicinamibacterales bacterium | reverse complement strand
CAGCACCGATCCAGCATGCTCGACTCAGAAGGCGGTGTCAAACGAACGGGGCTGGCGTCCCCCAATGTGATACGTTTCCTGCCACATTTGATGTTGTGGTTGCTGACTCGCGAACGCGCGGCTCGGATCAACGCCGGACCAGAGGGACGCTCCGCCGGGGCATCGCTCCGCACGGTGTGCTACGTCCTGGCGAGCGCCGTCTGCTATTACGCCGCCACGCAGATCGCCTGGGCGCTGACGTTTCCCGACAGCAAAGTCTCACTCTTTTTTCCCCCGCACGCGGTTCTGCTGTGCATCCTGCTGCTCGTCCCCACCCGGCACTGGTGGGCCTACGTACTCGCCGCCGCCAGCGCTCATTTTCTGGCGACCCAGCAGGCGGACTGGCCGCCGTTGTACGCATTGACATGCGAGGCGTTCGACGCGGTGAAATGCGTCGCGGCGGCGGCGGGGATTCGCATCCTGATCAAGTCTCCCCTCAAGGCGATCACGCTTCGTGACGCGATTCTCTTCGTCCTCGTCGCCGTGGTGCTCGTGCCTTTTGGGACCGCCTTCTGGGGCGCTTCCTTTACGGTCTCCTACGGTTTCGGCACTCAGTATTGGATCGAGTGGCGCAACCTGGGAATCTCGAATGCGGTCACGACCGTCGTCCTGGTGCCGGCATTTCTGCTGGGTGCGCACCATCTGTTCGCCAGACGCCCGAGAGCCCTGTCCCCCCGACGCGCGCTGGAAGCGGCTCTCGTCGGTGCGTGTACGGTGGCGCTGGGAATCTTCGTCTTCGATCAAACGCCCGCGGGTCCCACCACTTCGCCCGCTCTCCTGTATGCGCCGATTCCTCTGCTCATCTGGGCGGCGCTCCGCTTCGGCCTTGGTGGAATCAGCGTCTCGATGTTGATCATGACGGTCCAGGCGATCTGGGGAACCATGCGCGGGCACGGCCCGTTCCTGGCCCAAACCCCTGCCGAGAATGCGACCGGCACTACAGCTGTTCCTTCTGGTGACCGCCACTCCGCTGATGCTGCTCGCGGTTGTCATCGAAGAGGAACGACGCTCGAAAGAAGCGCTGCGTGAGAGCGCGAACCTGATGGGTCTCGCCGCGGAAGCGGGAAACCTGGCCATGTGGGTGTGGGATGTGTCCGGCAATGACGTGTGGATGACCGAGCGGGGGCGCTCGCTGTTTGGCCTCGAGCCGGACGCGCGCCTCGATTTTGCGGCAACGTTCGATCGCGTGCACCCCGAGGATCGCGCCGCGCGTGACGCCGCGATCAAACAGGCGCTCCAGACGCGAGGCGAATACGAAATGGAGTATCGCGTGCAGCAAGCGGATGGCGCGGCCCGCTGGATTCATGGGCGCGGCCGTTGTGTGGGGCCTGACGACGGCACCGGCCCGAAGCTCTTCGGCGTGTCGATGGATGTCACGGCTCGCAAACAGGCGGAGGCGTCAGCCGCGCAAAAGCGGGCGGAACTGGAGCACGTCGCGCGCGTGGCCACGCTCGGCGAGCTCACCTCAACCCTGACGCACGAATTGAAGCAGCCACTCGCCGCGATCCTCGCCAACTCCTATGTCGGCGTGCGTTTGCTCGACGCACCCGAGCCCGATCTCCAGGAGGTGCGCAGCACGCTGGCCGACATCTGCGAGGTCACCGAGCGCGCCGGCGAAGTCATTGGCGGGCTGCGCGCCATGCTCAAGCGCGACAGCACGGCGGCGGGCTTGACCAACGTCGACGTGAACCAGGTGATCCGCATCGTCGAGCGCATCGTGCACGGCGACGCGAATCTGCACAAGGTCACGGTCCACCTCGACCTGTCGCCCGACGTCCGCCCGGTCAAGGGTGACAGCGTCCAGCTTCAGCAGGTCATCCTGAACCTGATGCTCAACGCCTTCAGCGCCATGAGCGGAACCGGACTCGACGGCGCGCGGCGCCTGGTCGTGCGCACGAGTTCGATTGATGAATCGAACGTGCTGGTCGAAGTTCAGGACAGCGGCACTGGAATCGCCGCGGACAAGCTCGAGTCGATCTTCGATCCCTTCATCACCAGCAAGCCGGAAGGACTGGGCATGGGCCTTTCGATCTGTCGCTCCATCATCGAACGCCACGGCGGCACGATATCGGCTGCGAACAATCCCGACCGCGGCGCGACGTTCTCGATCACGCTGCCGGTCACGGGCGACTGAATACGACCGCAACACGTAGCTGAGAGGATAAGCTCGCATGCGACCTGACAACCGGAACTTTGACCTCATCGTCATCGGCTCCGGTATGGGTGGGCTGACTGTCGCGAGCCTCATGGCTCAACTCAAGCGACAGCGCGTGCTGCTGCTGGAGCGCCATTTCAGGCTCGGCGGGTTCACGCACAGTTTCACGCGGCCCGGCCATCGCGCGTGGGATGTCGGGCTGCATTACGTGGGCGGAATGGCTGCCGGCGAGATGGGCCGACAGTTGTTCGACCTCGTGACCCGGCGCGGTGTGCGGTGGCAGAAGATGCCCTCGCCGTTCGAGAAGTTCGTGTACCCGGACTTCACCTTCGACGTGCCGGACGACGAAACGAGCTATCGCCAGGCGCTCGTCGCGCGCTACCCGCAGGAGCGTGACGCGATCGAGACCTACTTCAGAGACCTCCACGCCGCGGCCGGCTGGTCCGGCGCGCAGATTGTCGCCCAGGCTGTCCCCCGGACGCTGGCTGCGCTCGTTCGGATCGCCAGCCGCCCGCGACGGGCGCTCGCGCTCTCCACGACGGCGGCGTATCTCGACGCGCATGTGCGTGACCCGCAGCTCAGAGCGGTGCTCGCCTCGCAGTGGGGAGATTACGGCCTGCCCCCGTCGGAGAGCGCGTTTGCGATTCATGCGCTCGTCGTGGGCAGCTACCTGGGCGGCGGGTACTATCCGATTGGTGGCGCCGGGACCATCGCCAAGAGCGTCGCCGATATCGTCGCCGCACACGGCGGCCAGTGCCTCGTCAATCACAGAGTGGCTGAAATCATCGTCTCGGACGGCGCGGCGGTCGGTGTCAGGATCGAGTCAGACGGGCGCCACGGTGCGGACCTGCAGTTCACGCGCACGCCGGGTCGTCTCGGACGCCGGGGCGTTCACGACCTTCTGCAACCTGTTACCGCAAAGTGTGCCGATTCCGTTCAGGGCCGATCTCGAACGCGTGGCCGACGGTCACGGCTTCGTGACGCTGTATCTCGCGTTCAAAGAGAGTCCGGCCAAGCTGGGCTTCAAGGGAGAGAACCACTGGATCTACGACGGATACGATCACGATGCGCTGTTCAAGCAGCATGGCGCCGTCCTGGAAGGACGGCCCATGCGGGTGTTACCTGTCCTTTCAGTCTCTCAAGGACCCGGAGGCGACGGCGCACACCGCGGAAATCATCGCGTTCCTCGACTATGCATCGGTTGAAGCATGGAAGAGTCAGCCATGGCACAAGCGGGGCGACGACTACGACCAATTGAAGCATCGTGTCGCTGAGGGCCTGCTGGATTTCGTCGACCGCCATTACCCGGGGTTCAAGGCCCTCGTCGACTACTGCGAGGTGTCGACGCCGCTGACTGTTGAACACTTCACCGGGCATCGGCGCGGATCGGTGTATGGCATCCCCGCGACCCCGGAGCGCTTCCGGCTGCCGTATCTGAGAGTGGCGACGCCGGTACGAAACCTCTACCTGACGGGCGCCGATGTGGCCTCGCTTGGGATCATGGGCGCGATGATGGGTGGTGTCGCCACGACAGCTCGCTTGCTGGGGACTCTGGGGTTCTTTCGGATTATGGCCGCCTCGAAGAGATCTGCGGCTTGAATACGGTGCGGGATTTTCGGCATCGACCGCTGAAATTCCGCAGGTTCCAGTGTCCGGCCACCGCGCACCCCTCGAAAATCCGAGGATTTCCCAGCGTCGACCGCTGCTCAGGCTGGCGCGGCTCTTGCCCCTGAAGTTCGCGAGCATCAACGTGTTTCGAGCAGCTCTCTTCTCGGTCGTGCTGACGCTGGCAATTGGGCAGAATGCCGGCCTGCTGTGCACGGTCTGGTGTCCCGACGCCACGTCGACGGCGTGCCCGCATCAGGACTCAACGACGTCGCCGAGCGTGCGCGCCGACGACACCTGCAACAACGTCGTGGTCGGGGCGGTCGCGTTTGTCCGCGAAGACGGTCGGCGCACCGCTCCGGGCCCCGACGCCCAGAACGCTCTCGTGGTTCTTCGGTTCCGATTCGTCGCCCCACCACCTGACCTCGCGCCCCGGCTACGAGTCGGGGCGGCGGGTGCTGCTCGAAGAACAACCTCTCGTGATCGCCCTCCGAATCTAAGTCCCTGCGCCGCAGCCGGCTACGAGGTCGAGCTCTCGCGGCGCCGTTCCAATCACACAAGGGATGTCCTGCGCGTGCGAATCGCGCAGGCGAGGCAAACACAGATTCGGTGTGACTTCGGTCACCAGAGAGGTTGGTCCGTCATGAGAACCGTCCATTTCCGTTCACTGTCGTTGGCTGCGGTCGCCGTCTGACGTTCGCTGGCAAGCGGCGCCGCACAAGACAAACCACTCGGGACTTCTGAACAACCTGGAAGTACGTCAACTCGTCGCACGAGCCGAGCCGGGCGACCAGGCGCAACTCAGCGCTCACTTCACCGCGCTCGCCGATCGGTACGCGGCCGAGGCAAAACGGCACATGTCGATGTCCCGGAGTTTCATCGGCAATCCGAGCCGCAATCTGGGCACCGGCATGAGCGCGCACTGCAAGCAACTGGCGAATCTCAACACGCAGTCGGAAACGACCGTGCGTGAACTCGCGGCGTATCACGCCAAGCTGGCCGGCGGTGCTCCGGCAACACCGCCGAAGGACGGAGCGCGGTTCCAGGGCGGAGCCGGAGCACCTGAGCCGACCGAGAAAGAGCTGAATGCGCTCGCCGCGAAAGCCAGCACGCCCGCGGAACACCGAGGGCTCGAGGAGTACTTCCTGACCCTCGCGAAGCGATACACCGCCGAGGCCAACGAGCATGTCGCGTTGGCGCAGGCGTACCGGGGCACGCGGATCGCGCAAGCCGCCGTGCATCACGACCGTCTCGCAGGTTTGTCGCGGGATGCGGCCAAGGAAGCAACCGCGGCTGCCGAGATGCACAAGCAGCTTGCCGGCGTCGCCCGGTAATGTGCTGGGTTCGTCCGGGCCGGCGTCCGTTGCCGGCCCGGCGGCACCTTCATTAAGAGAGGCACTCAGCGAATCCACCTTATCGCAACAGGCGGCGACCGAAGAAACGTAGGAGACCACGGTATTTCGGGGGACCGACCAGCGTCGCAGCGATCCACTTTTTTGAAACCGCGACTTTTCCGCGAAAACGGCCGATTCATTTGGTTAGGAGCGGCGGTTCCGCTGGCTGCCAAATTGCTCTGCGCCGAGCGGGCTGCCTCGCTGCCAGGGGAGATGTGTGCGTTTCCCGGTGCTCTTGCGATTCGGGCGGCGATGATTTGGCGGATCGTTCCGCGAGGTAATCAGACATGAGAAAACACTCCATGGGCTCACTCGCCGGTTCCTCACGCTCGGACTCACCGCGGGGCTTGCCCTCGCGTGTGTGATGCCGGCCGCCGCACAGACGGCGGCCCAGAAAAAGCCGAACATCGTGGTGATCTGGGGCGACGACATCGGCTACTGGAATATCAGCGCCTACAACCTCGGCATGATGGGCTACAAGACGCCCAACATCGACCGCATCGCCAGGGAAGGCGCGCTCTTCACCGACTGGTACGGCCAGCAGAGCTGCACCGCCGGACGCTCCGCCTTCATCACCGGCCAGAGCGGCTTCCGCACCGGCAACCTGAAGGTCGGTCTGCCGGGCGCACCAGAAGGCATGCAGGCGCGCGACGTGACGCTCGCGCAGTTGCTCAAGGCGCAGGGCTACATGACCGCGCAGTTCGGCAAGAACCATCTGGGCGACCGCGACGAGCATCTGCCGACGGCGCATGGCTTCGACGAGTTCTTCGGCTCGCTCTACCACCTCAACGCCGAGGAAGAGCCGGAAAACCCCGACTACTTCAAAGACCCCGCGCTGCGAAAGAGGTTCAACACCCGCGGCGTCATCCACACGTGGGCGAACGCGGACGGGACCCAGAAGATCGAGAGCACCGGCCCGCTCACCGTCAAGCGCATGGAGACCATCGACGAGGAAGTCACCAAGCTCTCGCTCGACTATCTCGACAAGGCGAAGGCGGCCAACCAGCCGTTCTTCCTCTGGTGGAACTCCACCCGCATGCACATCAACACGCATCTCAAGCCGGAGAGCGTGGGCAAGACCGGGCTGGGTGTCTATCCCGACGGCATGGTCGAGCACGACGGGATGTCGGGCAGATTCTCGACAAGCTCAAGGCGCTCGGCCTCGAAGAAAACACCATCGTGATGTACTCCACCGACAACGGCGCGGAGGTCTTCGGCTGGCCGGATGGCGGCACGACGCCGTTCCGTGGCGAGAAGAACGAGAACTGGGAAGGTGGCTATCGCGTGCCCTGCGCCATCCGCTGGCCCGGCGTCATCAAGCCCGGCACCGTGCTCAACGACCTCTTCGCGCACGAAGACATGATCCCGACGATCATGGCCGCGGTGGGCGTGCCGAACGTGAAGGAACAGTTGCTCAAGGGCATGCAGGTCGGCAACAAAACCTTCAAGGTCCATCTCGACGGCTACAACATCACCGATGCGCTCGCCGGCAAGGGGCCGAGCCCGCGTCATGAGTTCTTCTACTGGAACGACGACGGCTCGCTGGTCGCGACTGCGTTACGACAACTGGAAGATCGTCTTCCAGGAACAGCGTTCCGAAGGCTTCTCTGTCTGGCAGGATCCGTTTGTACCGCTGCGCCTGCCCAAGATCTTCAACCTGCGTTCCGATCCGTTCGAGATCGGCGACCAGGTCGGCATCGGTTACGCCAAATGGAGAATCGACCGCACCTTCCTGCTCGTGCCGGCGCAGATACTCGTCGGGCAGTTCCTCGCCACGTTCAAGGAATACCCGCCGAGCCAGAAAGTCGGCAGCTTCTCGCTCGACCAGGTGCTGGAGAAACTTCAGCAGAGCGGGAGCAGCGGCAAGTAGGCCGTCGCGGGATTCGAGCCGCGAGTGTCACCCTCAATCACTCGCGGCTCGAACCCGGACCTCACGGAGTGTGCGTCACCGTACCGTCCGGCGTAACACTCGCGATCACCCGCCGCGTGCACCTTCGCGAGACCGCCGGCCACGTAGCCGCCGGGCACCGTGCGCGCGGCGATGTTGAGCCGATTCCAGCCGTTGATCGCGACGACGGCCAGGCTCAGGTGCACCAGCTCGTCCTCCGAGAACTGCTCCCGCACGCGCTCATACACCTCGTCCGGGACACGCGTCTCGGAGACGAGCGTGAGCGCTTCGGTCCACTCCAGCGCGGCGCGCTCGCGCGCCGAGTAGATACGGCGTCTCGCGCCACGCGTCGAGGCCGTAGAGCCGCTGTTCGGTCTCGCCGTTCGCGCGCGCATCCTTGCTATGCATGTCCAGACAATAGGCACAACCGTTGATTTGCGACGCGCGCATCCGGACGAGGTCGAGCAGCTTGGTGCTCGAAGCCCGCCTGACGAATCTGCCGTTCGAGGCCGAGCATGGCCTGGATGACGCCTGGGGGGACGTGCTTGGGATTGATTCGAGCTTTCATGATGTCCTTACCTCCACTAAATGAAGACGAATCAGGAATCAATCGCTGTGACACCGGCGCGCCCGGGACGCCGCTTGTCACAAATGGTGTCCGTCACCCGTCTATTACAGTAGAAGGAGTGCAAGGCGACGCGAGCCATGGCCACGATTGACTGGGACGAGGCGACGTTCGAGGCGTATCGGCCGCTTCTATTCTCGATTGTGTACCAGGATGCTCGGCCGAGCGCCAGTGAAGCCGAGGATGTCGTGCAGGACGCGTGGCTCCGGGCGCGTCCCAGGACGAGCACGCCGACGTCCGCTCCGCCTCGCGCCTACCTCACAACCATCGTCACGCGGCTGTGCATCGACCATCTGCGCAGCACCGAGCGGACCCGGATGGAGTATCCAGGTCCGTGGCTGCCTGAGCCGCTGGCAGAACCCAATCAGGAATCCGTCGAGCTGGCCTCGTCTTTAAAGACGGCATTCCTCGTGCTGATGGAGCAGCTGGCGCCGACCGAGCGCGCGGTCTTCCTGCTGCGCGAGGTGTTCGAGCTCGACTTCGACGAGATCGCGAGGAGCGTCGGCAAGAGCGAGGCGAACACCCGGCAGATCCTCACGCGCGCGCGGGCCCGGCTGCGCGATTCCCGTCCGCGCTTCACCGTATCGCGTCGCGAATCCGAGGAGATCGTTCGGCAGTTTCCGCCAGGCGTGCGTCACCGGCAATGTCGAAGAGCTGATGGCGGTGCTGCACGCCGACGCCGAGCTCGTCTCCGATGGCGGTGGCAAGGCCGCCGCGGCCACGCGTCCGGTGGTCGGCGCGGATCGCATCGCGAAGTTCATTCTCGGCTTTGCCGGCAAAATGCACTGGTCGGAATCGGACTTCCAGCTCGTCACGATCAACGGCGCACCCGGTCTGTTCATGCGCCATCAGCCCTCCGGCTACGGCACCTACTCGTTCGACATCGCCGAGCGGCCGCATTCGCGCGATCTACGTCGTGCGCAACCCCGACAAGCTGCGTGGGTTCCTCGAGCACACGCATTGATCCATTTCCAGCGCCTGCCGGCGTTTCATCACCAAGTGGGCGATAGAATCAGTCCGTATGATTTTCATCGTCATCACCCTTCTGGCCGGTCTGGCGATTATGGCAGCGGCCATTGCCAGCCTGCTGCGTCAGCGGCGAGCGCTGCGCGAGAGCGTGGAGCAGTTTCGTCTCAGCGCCGATCAAGCGCCCGTCCTGATATGGACAGCCCGGCCGGACACGACGCTCGACTATCTCAATGGCTACTGCGTACAGTTGGCGGGCCGGCCGATCGAAGAGCTGCCGAGAACGGCTGGCTGGACTTTGTCCATCCAGAGGATGTCGACAGGTGCCTTGCCACCTACATGCCGGCGTTCGAAGCGCGGAAGCCGTTCCTCCTGGAGTATCGCCTGCGCCACGCTGACGGCGCTTACCGCTGGCTGCTGGCGACCGGTGTTCCGAGGTACGGACCGGACGGCAGTTTCACCGGCTATGTCGGCTGCGACGTCGACATCACCGAACGGAAGAACGCCGAAGATCGGATTCGCGAGACCCAGACGGCACTGGAAGTGAGCCATCGAGAGATCCAGTATCTGGCCGGCCGGTTGATCGAGGCGCAGGATGTCGAGCGGGCGCGGATCGCGCGGGACCTGCACGACGACGTCAGCCAGCAACTGGCTGGTGTCTCGATCGCCTTCAGTGGTCTCAAGCAGCGGTTGGGCGAGTATCACGTCAGTGAGGAGCTGCAGCAGGAGCTCGTGGCGCTTCAGCGGCAGACGCTCACGCTCGCACGCAACGTTCGCCACCTCTCTCACGATCTCCATCCGACCGTGCTCCAGCACCTGGGGCTGGTGAAGGGCCTGACGTCGTACTGTGGCGAGCTCGAGCGTGCGCACGGTGTGGCGATGACGTGCACCGCAGAGGGAGATTTCAAAACCATCACGCCGGACGCTGCGCTCTGCGTCTACCGGATCGCGCAGGAAGCACTGCGCAATGTCATCGCCCACGCCGGCGCCAGCCGCGCGGACGTGAGGCTCCTCCAGGCCGGTGACCAGGCGGAGATCACGATCGCGGATGACGGCCGGGGATTCGATGCCACCAACCGCGTTGAGAGGGACAAGGGTCTCGGGCTCGTCAGCATCTCCGAGCGCGCCAGAAGCATCGGCGGCACCGTCAGTGTTGTGTCGGGGCTGAATCAGGGAACACGAGTGCAGGCGAAGATTCCGGTGAACGGACGCGTGAACTTGCACGTCGGCTCTGGAATGGCAGGACAGGTCGCATGACCCGCCGGCACACCGTCCTCCTGGCTGACGATCACACGATTGTCACCGACGGTCTGTCGAGAATATTGCGAGAGGCAGACTTCGAGGTGGTCGGCGCGGTTCGCGACGGCCAGCAGTTGATCGACGCCGCCACGCGGCTTCGCCCCGACGTCATCATCACCGACCTCTCGATGCCAGGGCTCACGGGTCTCGACGTGCTCGCTCGCCTGAAAACCGAGCGCCTCGACAGCAAAGTCATCGTGCTCACGATGCACAACGATGCGGACCTGGCGACCGACGCCATTCGCGGAGGCGCCACCGGCTTTCTCCTGAAAGAGTCGGCCGGCGACGAACTGCTGGTCGCCGTTCGGCACGCGCTCGACGGGAAGGTCTACATCACGCCGACCATCACGAAGGATGTGATGGAGCGCATGGCCGGCGCTGCGAAGGCGAAGGAACCGCAGCTGACGCCACGACAACTCGACATCCTGCGGCTGATCGTGAAGGGCCAGCGCATGAAGGAGATCGCGTCGAATCTGGGCCTGTCGACCAGGACGGTTGAAGGCCACAAATACGAAATGATGGAGACCCTCGGAGTCACATCCACCGCCGAGCTCGTGAGGTACGCGCTCGACCGTCGGCTCAATGTCGATTAGACAGCCACGTGTCAGAACTTGAGCGTCCAGCCGCCCTGAATCTGACTCGAGGAGGCGCGCTGGCCATTCTTGTTGACGCGCGTGCCGGCCAGGAACTCGACGACGATGTCCACGAACGGAACCGGATTCCACATCAGATTGATCGATGTCCGCTGGGTCCGGTGGAACGCATCCTCCAGCTGAATATCGAGGTTGCTGACGTTCACCACGCCGTAGGTCACGGCCGTCGTGAAGACCCGCGACCAGGCGTGCTCGTAGCCGAGGTACCCGCTCGAGACCGGAAGCGCACGAAGGCTGACCTGCACGGGGTCGTACACCGCATCCTGGCCGCCGAGTGAGCTCAAGTCGGCGATGTAACGTCCGATCCCGGATCCGGCGTTGACGGCAAACTTGATGCGGTCGTCCGCATCCCAGCGCGGCACGAGGACGCCGCTGATGTTCCCGCCGATGCCGCCCGTGGCGAGCGCGTCGCCGGACTGGCCGGACACTTCGCCGCGCAACTGCCTGACCAGCAGCGACGCCTGGATGTGATCGGTGTAGAGCGCCAGGCCCCGTTTGCGGCCCGGTTCGAATCGCAGCCTCGCGACGAAGTCGGGCGTGAAGTTGAGGCCCTGGGCACCCGTGAGATCGGGCGCGGGATTCTCGACGGCCAAGGCCCACTGGTAGCGTGCACCCGTGCCGCTCGGCGTCCAGCGAAACAGCGGCTGCCGGAACCGCGAGATGGCATTCAGGCCTTCGAAGTCGATGCCGACGGTGTCGGCCTCCGGATCCGAAAACGTGGACCAGGTCTGGCCGACGACGAAGCGGTTGGTCTGGAGGAACGCGTGCCGAAGCCTCGATCGTCCGGCCGGCGCCGGCGAAGTCGCTTTCGATGAACAGGCGCATCGGCCCTCTCTGACTCGGCATCCGCAGCTCGGTGTTCAAGCGGCTCGCGATGGGCGAGTAGACCGTGCGCGCCTCGTCTCCCGCTCTCGGGACGCCCACGGGAATCGAGGAGGTGACGAACCGATCCTCCGTCCCGAGGGCGCTCAGCGTGTGAACCGCGACCATTCGCGCCTGGCCGCCGAGTTTGAAGGCCGACTCGGTCCCGGGAATGCGGATCGAACCCGGGAAATCTCCTGCCGAAACGACCATCGCGGGCAGATCCGGCGTGGGCTCGGCAGCCGTACGGCTGGCCGGCTGCTGTGGCGGAGCCTGTGTCCCGACCGCGGCTGCCGCTGTCGCGTCGCCGGCATCAGGCTCCCTCGTTCCCCGGTCCGATTCGTGCCTTCCACCTGCTGCTGCAACGCCGCCAGTTTTCGCCCCTGCTCCTCGATGATTCGAGCCTGGCGATCGAGGGCCGCGCGCTGGTCGGCCATCAGCTGCCGCAGCTCCGCAATCGCCGCGTCAGTACTGCGTTGTCGTTTGCGCGAGTGCAGAACAGGGCAGGCAGGACGAGCGCCACGACAGCAAGCATTCCAAGCCGAACACGATTCGATCGCATCGCGTAGTCTCCCTGCGGCAAACTACATCATCGCCACTCCGAACTGCTATGGATCTTCATGACCGCGGAGCTCTCGACTGACGTATTGCCGGCCGCCGAGCGCGGCCCGAATCGCCGCCACAAGGTCGTCGCCCGCCGCGTCTTTGAGGACGTATCCCAGCGCACCAGCCTCTAAGCCCGCGTCGATGAGCATCGATTCCGCGTGCACCGTGACGAACACGATCCGGGCGTCCGGATCGTGCCGGCGGATCAACACGGCCGCCTCGATGCCATCCATCCCGGCCATCGCGATGTCGGTGACGATCACGTCGGGCGAGAGCCGCTCCGCCGCGTCGACGAGCGCGTCACCGTCCTCCACCGACGCAATGACGTCGAACTCCGCTCGGAGCAGCTTGCGCAGCCGTTCAGCGGTGTCCGCGTTGTCTTCGGCCAGCACACTCGTGGGCGGTTCATGTTCATCACGCGGCCCTGGCATTCTCATTCCGGTTCCGCACGCGAACGAGAGCAAGAACGTGAGGAGAGACCCGAAAAACTACGTGGCGCAGATATCCACCGAGTAGTTTTCCGGGTGGCCCCCTCGCGTAGTTCTCCTCTCCCACCTGCGACGACACCGCGGCAAGAATGCCCCCGATGGTTCGTATGAGGCGACGGATGGGGCCCTGGCGGTCGGAATGACGAGAACCGCGCTACCGGCACGGTTTGTGCCCGATCATGGTGGCGCCGCCAGACGTTCTACCAATTCACACTGGAGAATCGCCCCCAATCGAAGCCAGGACCCACGGTATTTCGTGCCCGGTCCGACGTACCGGAGATGCGGAACTGTCCGTGATCGAGTTCGACGAAAGACATTGAAGCCGAAGCAACGGCGAAAAAGGTGGAACCCGACCATGACAATGATGAGAAACCTGTGCACGCGATCTGGCGTTTACCTCGGCGTTGGCGCACTCGTGGCCCTTACAGCCGCCCCGGCTTGTACCGGTCGACAAGAGGAGACGCCGCCGGCGACGACGCGGCGGCGCCCACCTCCGCGGCCGACGCGCCCATCCCGGACACGGCCTCACCGCTCGACGCCCTCCCGGAAGCCGTGCGGCTCGTGATGGACAAGCCGTTCACCGGGGACTTTGACGAGATGGTCAAGCGCCGCGCGATTCGCGTGGGCGTGACGTTCAACCGCACGCACTACTTCATCGACAAGGGGCAGGAGCGCGGGTTGACCTATGAAGCGCTCAAGTCGTTCGAGAGCGATCTGAACACGGATCTGAAGACGGGCAATCTCAAAGTGCATGTGGTGATCGTGCCGATGTCGCGCGATCTGCTGGCTCCATCCCTCTTGAACGGCAAGGTGGACATGATCGCGGCGATGGTGACGGTCAGGCCCGAACTGGAGGCGATCGCTGCCTTCTCCGAGCCGACGCGCACCAACGTGAGCCAGGTGGTGGTCACCGGACCGGGAGCGCCGCCGATCGCCAGCGTAGACGATCTGGCGGGCCAGGCGGTGTTCGTCCGAAAAGCGAGCGCGTATTACGACACCCTCACCAAGCTGAACGAGCAGCTGAAAGCGCGCGGCAAGCCGGCCGTGGTGATCGACGAGGCGCCCGACGTGTTCGAAGACGATGACATCCTCGAGATGGTCAACGCGGGCCTCGCCCCGATCACGATCGTGGACGACTACCTGGCCGAGTTCTGGACGCCAGGTGTTCACCGGCATCACGGTTCACAAAGACGTCGCCGTGCGCACCGGCGGCCGCCTGGCCGTCGCCTTCCGCAAGGACACTCCCAAGCTCCGCGAGGCCGTCAACGACTGGCTCCGCAAGCACCAGAAAGGTGACGCCTTCCGGAACACCATCGAGCGCCGCTATCTCCAGAGCGTCAAGTACGTGAAAAACGCCGCGGCTGACGCCGAGCGGCAGAAGCTCGCGTCGGTGGGCGAGATCTTCAAGAAGTACGGGGCGGAGTACAAGGTCGACTACCTGCTGATGGCGGCGCAGGGCTACCAGGAATCGACGCTGGACCAGAACGTCAAGAGTCCGGTGGGCGCGATCGGCGTGATGCAGGTCATGCCGCCAACCGGGAAGGAACTGAACGTCGGCAACATCTCCGAGGTCGACCCGAACATCCACGCCGGCGTGAAGTACATGCGCTTCATGATGGACCAGTACTTCAAGGACGAGCCCATGGACGACCTGAACAAGATGCTGATGACATTCGCCGCCTACAACGCGGGGCCGGGACGGGTGCGACAGCTCCGGCGTGAAACAGAGAAGCGAGGGCTCGATCCCAATCTCTGGTTCAACAACGTCGAACGCGTCGCCTCGGAGCGGATCGGTCGCGAAACGGTCACCTACGTCAGCAACATTTACAAGTACTACATCACCTACCGCCTGGTCAGCGATCAGCGGACTCGGCGTGAAGCGGCGAAGGCGGAGATCGAAAAGCGCAAGTGATGACTGGAATCGACATGAGCGAAAGGTGAAGTTGCCAAATGGAGAGGTCGCGATGAATCGATTGATGTTGCTTGTCGCAGCGTGCGCGCTGACGCTCGTGTCGGCCGTGCCCGCGCAGGCTCAACTGAATGGAAGCCACAGCCTGGGCGATTTCGGCGTGCAGTCCGGATCCCAGCCTGCGCCCGGCTTCTACGCCGCGCTTTTCTATCTATCGCTACGACACCGACACCATCAAGGACAAGGACGGAGAGATCGTCCGCCCCGCACCGAATTCTCCGGGCAGCATCGGGCTCACGGCCGTCGCACCGATTCTCTGGTATGTGAGCAAGGCCAAGGTCCTGGGCGCGAACTACGGCGCGATGGTCGTGCTTCCCTGGGCGAACGCCGCGCTCGAAGCGCCCGCGTTCACGGTCGGCGAGACGATCGACACGAGCCTGGCCGACATGCTGGTCCGCCCGATCGATCTGGGCTGGCACGCCAAACGCGCAGACGTCACCACCGGGTTTCAGATCTACATGCCGACGGGCCGGTACGAGCGCGGCGGCAGCGAGAACATCGGGAAAGGCATGTGGGCGTACGAGCCGTTCGTCGGCACGACCGTGTTCTTCGACGAGAAGCGAACCACCAGTTTCGCCACCACGGCCTTCTGGGAGTTCCACGGGGAGAAGAAGGACACCGACACCAAGGTGGGACAACTGCTCACGCTCCAGGGCGGACTGGGCAAATCATTCCTCGGCGGCGGGCTCATCGTCGGCGCGGCGTACTACGCGCAGTGGAAGCTCACGGAGGATCGGTTCGCCCAATTCGTGTTGCCAGGTGGAGGCACGATCAACCTGGATATCCCGAAGCACAAGGTGTTCGCGTTCGGGCCCGACGTGACGCTGCCGGTCGCGACCAAGTCGAAGCTCTTCTCCCTCGTGAACATCCGCTATCTCTGGGAATCGGGTGCGCGGCTGAAGACACAGGGGCAGACGCTGGTGGTCACCGCGACCTTCCCCGTGCCCAGCGTGAAGCTGCAATAAGTTCATGAAATGACCGGAAGGTGTACGCAATGACGAAGAAGAACATCCTGGCCGCGGCGATCCTCGCGTACCTGACCATGGGCGGACTGGCGTTCGCGCAACTGGCTTTTACGAAAGTTCAGGTTGCCGACCGCATCCGCAAAGTCGAAGACGGCGTCGATGAATTTCGCAAGTGGGCGGAGAACAGAGCCGAGCAGGGACAATCCGCCGGACAAGCCGCGAAAGCGTCTGGCCGCACTCGCGGGCCGTACGGCGACCGAGTCGCAGAAAGCCGTCGCGCGCGAGAAGAAAGACGAGCTGGATGATGCGCTCGGCGATCTGAACCGCTCGACGAACCGGTTGCGGCGGAAATTCGACCCCACCGACAAGTGGATGGAGACCCGGCCGCAGGTGGAGAACGTCCTCGACGACGCGCGCAAGATCAATCAGGTGATGGTGCGCGGCAAATACGGGTACGCAGGCGGAACGTTTTTGGGCCGTGCTGCGGGAAAGCATCAACGATCTGGCCCGTTGCTACAATTTGACGCCATTAGGAGTGTGATCATGAAACGGGTATCACAATACTTTCTCGCCGCCGGCTCTCGCGCTCGCGCTTGCGGGCGTGACCGGCTGCAGTGCTCCGGAGCCGCAGCAGACCGCCGCGCCTGCGCCCGCTACCGGGGCGGCATCGATCGCACGGTGCTGCCGATCGCGGAGCCGAACTATCCGCACGCCACCGAGCTCGACGCGCGCAATGCCAAGGCGCCGCCGCGGTTCGAGGTGAAGGCGCCGCAGGGCGCGCCCAACGTCATCGTCTTCCTGATCGACGACATCGGCTTCGGCCACCCGAGCACGTTCGGCGGCGCGCATTCCCATGCCGACGCTCGATCGCCTCGCGCAGCCAGGGGCTCAAGTACAACCGCTTCCACACCACGGCGCTCTGCTCGCCGACGCGCGTCGGCCCTCCTGACCGGCCGCAACCACCACACGAACAACGCGGGCGCGATCATGGAAGTCGCGACGGCGTTCCCGGGCAACACCGGCGCGCGGCCGCAGAGCGTCACGCCGCTGGCCGAGATCCTGCGCCAGAACGGCTACAGCACGGCCGCGTTCGGGAAGTATCACGAGACGGCGCCGTGGGAAGTCAGCGTGTCCGGACCGTTCGATCGCTGGCCGACGCATTCCGGATTCGACAAGTTCTACGGCTTCATCGGCGGCGAGACCAACCAGTGGGCGCCGCTCGATCTTCGACGGCACGGTCAAGGTGGAGCCGCCGCACGACCCGAACTACCACTTCACGACCGACATGACGAACCAGGCGATCCAGTGGATCCGCAGCCCAGCAGTCGCTGACGCCGGACAAGCCGTTCTTCACCTACTTCGCCACCGGCGCCACGCATGCGCCGCATCACGTGCCGAAGGAGTGGATCGCGAAGTTCAAGGGCAAGTTCGACGGCGGCTGGGACAAGTACCGCGAGGAGACCTTCGCGCGGCAGAAGCAGCTGGGCATCATTCCCGCAGAACGCGAAGCTGGCGACCAAGCCCGCCGACATCAAGGACTGGGACAAGCTCACGCGCCGACGAGAAGCGGCTGTTCGCGCGGCAGATGGAAGTGTTCGCGGCGTTCGCCGCGCACACCGACTACGAGATCGGCCGCGTGGTGAAGGCGATCGAAGACATGGGCGAGCTCGACAACACGCTGATCATCTACGTGGTGGGCGACAACGGCGCCAGCGCCGAAGGCGGCATGGTCGGCATGTTCAACGAGATGACCTACTTCAACGGCGTCGCCGAGACGGTGCCCGACATGCTGAAGAACATCGACAAGTGGGGCGGGCCCGAGACCTTCCCGCACATGGCGGCGGGCTGGGCGGTGGCCGGCAACACGCCGTTCATGTGGACCAAGCAGGTGGCCGCCAACTTCGGCGGCACGCGCAATCCGCTGGTCGTCAGCTGGCCGGCGCGGATCAAGGCCAAGGGCGAGATCCGCAGCCAGTTCCAGCACGTGGTCGACATCGCGCCGACCGTGCTCGAAGCGGCGAGCTCTGCCGGAGCCGAAGACGGTCAACGGCGTCGTCGCAGACGCCGATGGAAGGCGTCAGCATGGTCTACACCTTCGACGATGCGAAGGCCGCGGGCCGGCACAAGACGCAGTACTTCGAGATCTTCGGCAACCGCGCCATCTACCACGACGGCTGGGTGGCCGCCACCGTGCACAAGGCCCCGTGGGAAGCCGAGCCGCGGCGCAAGCTCGCCGACGACGTCTGGGAGCTCTACAACGTGGACGAGGACTTCAGCGAGACCAACGATCTCGCGGCGCAGCAATCCGGCCAAGCTCAAGGAGCTGCAGGCGCTCTTCATGAAGGAAGCCGAGCAGTACCGCGTGCTGCCGATCGACGACCGGTCGCTCGAACGGTTCGACCCGGCCATGGCGGGCCGTCCGGACCTGATGGCCGGCCGCAAGTCGCTCACGGTCTACGAAGGCATGACCGGGCATGATGGAGAACGCGTTCATCAACGTGAAGAACCAGTCGGTGACGATCACGGCCGACGTGGAGATTCCGGCCGGCGGCGCCAACGGCGTGATCCTCGCCCAGGGCGGCCGCTTCGGCGGCTGGAGCCTCTACGTCAAGGACGGCAAGCCGGCCTACACCTACAACTTCGTGGGCCTGCAGCAGTACACGGTCAACGCGACCGAGCGGCTCGCGCCCGGCAAGGCGACGATCAAGCTCGACTTCGCCTACGACGGCAACGGCCGCGGCAAGGGCGGCACCGCCACGATCTACGTCAACGGCAAGAAGGTCGGCTCCGGCCGCGTCGAGCAGACCAACGCCAACATCTTCTCGGCCGACGATGCCGCCGACGTGGGCGTGGACGAAGGCACCAACGTGAGCTCGGCGTACAAGCAGCACGGCAACAAGTTCACCGGCAAGATCGAGAAGGTGAAGATCGACGTCAAGTGAGGGAGCTCTGGCGAGGACCTCGAACTTGGGAGAGATACACCGTGCCCGACGCCAACCGGCTTGAAACGTTCGCGAAGTACGTGGCGGTCGTCAGCGCGCTCGCCGCGGCGATCGTCGGCATCGGTCAGTTCCGGCGAGGTGTGTCGCAAAGCGTCAGGGAGCTCGAGTGGAAGCAGGCCGAGATGGCGCGAACGATCGTCAACGGCATGCTGAACGACGAGGGCTGGGATGCGATGTCGATGCTCGACTGGGAGGCCGCACCTAGATTGCGACGCAGGTGCGGATTCTCCCGTCCGACGTCGCTCCCGCGCTCGAGGCGTCCTTGACGACGACGGGTCCCAGCGCACGGACGCGCAGCGATTCATCGGAGACCGGTACGACCGTTTCTTTTTTCTGGTGAGTCAGCTGCAGGCGGCGGTACGGTCGGGTCTTGTTCGAAAAGAGGACGTGCAGTTTCCGCTCAGTTGCTACGTCGAGAAGCGGCTTTGCGGGCACAAGAAGCTGCTTCTCGCGTACATTGCGGCGAACTCCGTGCCCGAGTCAGCGCAATACTTCGAATCTCTCGAAGCCTGGCAGCGATGTCCTTCAGGCTAGCAACAAGGCGAGGACGCGCTTCCATGAACGTGGCGGCCCGGTTACTCGGCGTGGCCGTTGCGCTCGCCCTCTTCCTGATTCCGACGCCAGGATCGGCGCAGGAACTGGAGCCCGGCGCCTACTGGCCCATCCCCACGGGGTTGAACATCGTCACGGTGGTCAACAACATCAACTGGGGCGACGTGGCGTTCGAGCCCGCGGCGCCGATCGACGAGGCGAGGGCCACGATCAACACCACGGCCTTTACGTTCACGCGGGCGTTCAGCCTGGGTGGCCGATCGGCCAACGCGACGGTGATCGTGCCGGTCGTCGGCGGCCACCTGGAAGGCTTGTATCTGGGGCAGCCGGCGGAGACCGGCCGGTTCGGGCTTGGCGATCCGAGATTGCGCCTGGGCGTCAACCTGTACGGGGCGCCGGCGATGACGCCGAAGGAGTTCGCGTCGTCGTACCGCCAGCGGACGCTGGTCGGGGTCAGCATCACGGCGGCGCCGCCGCTGGGCCAGTACGATCCGGCGAAGCTCATCAACCTTGGCACCAATCGCTGGTCGTTCAAGCCCGACATCGGCGTGTCGCACACGCGTGGCCAGTGGGTCGTGGAAATGATGGCCGGAGTCTGGATCTTCACCGACAACGACAACTTCGCCAGCGGCAGCACGCGGACCCAGGACCCCATCGCGCAGGCGCAGTTCCACCTTACCTATCGGTTCACGCGCGGCATGTGGCTGGCGGCGGACGCCAACTACTACACGGGCGGCCAGACGACGATCGGGGGCCGGCAGAACCTCGACCTGCAGCGCAATTCACGGGTCGGCGCGACGTTTTCGCGGGCACTCAGTCCGCGCCAGGCGATTCGCGTCTCCGTAAGCCGCGGCGCCTACACCACGATCGGCGCCGACTTCAACTCGGTCGCGGTCGGCTACAACTACGCCTGGGTGCGCTAGACAGTTTTTCGATTGCACGTAGTGTCCGCCTTTAGGCGGACCACGTGAAAGTCCGGCTGACCGCCTCCGCCAAGGCTACGGCGTCTCTCGCCGAAGCGCCTTCGGCGCGAAGGCGGAAGCCGGACGCTACGTACTACACGACACATCGCCGTCGCGACGTTTACCGCGCGCGTAACATCGCACGAACCGCGTAAACGCCGCGCCATCCTTCTTCACACACTCAACGACTTAACCGCGGTCCACGCGGCACGCTCCTTGCCATCGGCCCGCCCGCGCGAGGCCCCCAGCCGACCTGCCGTCGACACGCGTCTCGCAAAGAGGGAAGGTAGATCATGAGAAGGAACGCCATGCTCACCACGGTTGCGCTCGTGGTGATCGCCGGCACGACCGTCGTCGTGACCGACAACAACTTCAGCAGGCGCATCAGGGAGGTCCTGACCGGCCACGAGGAACTGCCTCTCGTGTTGACCAACGGTCGAGGGCTGTTCACGGCCCACATCAACGAGGACCGCACGGAGATCGCGTACAAGCTGCGATATTCCGGGCTCGAATCGAACGCAACCCAGGCACATATTCACATCGGCCAGCCGGGGATCAACGGCGGCGTCTCCGTGTTTCTGTGCGTGAATACCCCGCCGATTAACCCTCCGGCGGCCCCGGCGGATCTCCCGCCTCCCTGCCCGCTGCGCGAAGGTGAAGTCGAGGGCGTGCTCGCGGCGAACGACGTGGTCGGGCCTGTCAATCAGGGCGTCGCGGCCGGGGACTTCGGTCGGTTGATCTACGCGATTCGGACAGGCAACACGTACGTGAACGTCCACACCGTGCAACTCGCCGGGTGGCGAGATCCGCAGCCAGATCGATCACGACCGGGACGGCCACGACCACGATCACGACACTGACAGATAAAGGAGCCAGGCTCTCCCGGCCTGCGCGCGTAGTCGCGCGCAGGCCTCTTCACTTTCCGGCGATGTCGTTCCAGCTGCGCCCGGGTGCACCACGCCGAAGGCGCCTACGTGGGTAGCCCGCCAGTGAGTCTCAGCATCCACCGCATGCACGTGTGTCCGAAGTCGGCGCCCTCGCCGTACATCATCGGGCAGGCACCAGCGATGACGCTGATGTCGTGTTGACCGCAGGTACTCGACTGCCACCGGCGAGACACTCGATCCCTTTCCTAAAGATTGGTGCATCCACACGCGGTGGACCCCGGCATCGCTGCAGTCGCGCACGATCCGCTCCGTGGTTTCAGGTCGCGTGATGATCACCACGCCGTCGACGCCACCCGGGATTGATTGCAGGTCGGGATAACAGCGATCGCCTTCGAAGGTCTGCATGTGCGGGTTTACCGGGAAGACATCGTGGCCGGTCCTCTTCAACCGTTGATAGATCAAATTGCCCACGGGGTGGTGGCTGTTGTTGCGCGACACGCCCGCAACCGCGATGCGCTTCTGAGCCAGAAAGTCGTGGACTTTGGTTTCGAGAGTCGTTGTCTTCATCGCTTCACCGCTCCTTCTTCCTCGCGGGCGGCCGTTAACCTGGAGCGACTCGCCCCGCTCGCAACTGCTCCAGCGTGGTTCTCCGCACCGAAAAGATCGCCAGTGCCATGCCTGCCATCGGCAGCGCCACGTCGGCGTGTACCCCCAGCAGCAACGCCGCGGATCCGCCTATTGCCGACCAGATCACTGGAACAGTCGAGAGGCGCCAGGACCGCGGCGTCGCCAGCATCAACACGCCAGCCGTAAAAATCGTCGTCGGGCACGGAACGCCGAACGTCGGGATTCTCAACAGGCTGAGATGGTCAATCGCGTTGATGGCGGGATAGGCCAGCGAGTACGCGATCAGGCCCCACGCCGGTGGAGCCCACGCGTTACCCCACGGCGCGAACGACAAACGCCGCTGCACGACGCCCACGCGGAAGAAGAGAACGGCCTGGCCGAGGAAGAGCGCCGCGAAGAGCCACGCGGCCGGGTTGATGCGCGTGAAGTACGCCGCGTGATAGGCCAGTGCGGACCACGCCCAGTGCCCGGCCAGGAGCGCACTGATCCACCGATCACCCGGGCGAGCCGTTGAGAGCCTCAGAGCACAGATTGCCGCTGACGCAATCCAAAGGGCGGCCGCAGCCGGCCACAGGGCTTCGTTATAGGCGGCGAACAGATCGAAGAACTGCTCTCTCGTGAACGGCAGCTGCATCTCGGTCGGACTTCACGTCCACCGGAGAGAGAGCAGACCAGATGCCAGCGCGGCGCAACGCATATTCGGCCGCACGGTGTTGAATCGGGGTCGAACACCGCCGCGGAACGCTGAAAATTCGGCGCACATTCGGAAATTTCCCCACCGGTCCCGACGCGAATTCAGCGCGACACCACGCTTCGAGGCCCTCAGGCCCGGCAAGCTTCATGCGTCTGAAAGTTTGTCTGGGGAGGCACCATGGCGCCGTCACATCACACGTCATTGAAGGACACGTCAGTCGCGGCTTCGAGGCCGTGCGCGACGCGTTCGAGGAGAACTTCGCCCGGCGCGGCGAGCTGGGAGGCGCCTGCTGCGCCTTCTACCGCGGCGAGAAGGTCGTCGATCTCTGGGGTGGTGTCCGGAACAAGGTAACCGGCGAGCCCTGGGAGCGCGACACGATGGTCGTCGTCCACTCGGCCACCAAGGGGCTGGCGGCGATGACGCTCGCCATCGCCCACTCGCGCGGCTGGCTCGACTACGAAGACCGGGTCGCCACGTACTGGCCCGAGTTCGCGCAGAACGGGAAGGAGACGATCACCGTGCGCCAGCTTCTCGCGCACCAGGCCGGTCTGTTCGCCTTCGACGAACCAGTCGATCGCAGCGTGGTCGCGAACCTGGACCAGTTGGCGGCGGTGATGGCCCGTCACAAGCCGGCGTGGGAGCCCGGCACGCGACAGGCGTATCACGGGCTGACCCTCGGGTTCTACGAAGGCGAGCTGATGCGACGCGTGGATCCCCGGCATCGCACCCTGGGGCAGTTCTTTCAGGACGAGATTGCGACGCCTCTTGGAGAGGATTTCTACATCCGGTTGCCCGAAGAGATCCCGAACGCGCGTCTCGCCACCCTTTCGCCTCCGAGCATGATAAAGATGCTGATTGGGTTCCGCCCCGCGCGCCTCCTCGTCGAGGGGCTGAATCCCCGTTCGAATATTTCCCGCGCGCTCGCCGTGAACCCTGGCACGTCGATCTACCTCGATGAGTCGCGCGTGTACGCGCGCAATCTGGAGGTGCCGGCGGGCGGCGGTGTGGGCACCGCGCGCGCGATGGCACACGCGTACGGCGTCTTCGCGACCGGAGGACGCGAGCTGGGACTGCGAAAAGAGACGCTGGACCTGCTGGCCGCGCCGGCGATTCCTCCCGCGCGCGGGTTCTACGACGAATGCCTGAAGGGTGAGGTGCAGTTCTCCCTTGGCTTCATGAAGCCGTGCGCGAACTGGCGCTTCGGCGGCGCGCGCTCGTTTGGCTCGCCTGGCACCGGCGGCGCGCTGGGCTTTGCCGATCCGGACGCCGGCATCGGATACGGGTACGTGACCAGCCGGATGGGCACTGTATTCACTGGCGATCCGCGCGACGTCGCGCTCAGGGACGCACTTTACACAGCGCTCAGGTCTGGTCCGCGTGAGAGGTTGGCGCCAGAACGAATCGCGTCATGACCCGGCTCGAGGCGTTCATCACACGGCATCCGGCTGCCGTCTACTTCGGCCTTACGTTCGCGATCTCGTGGGGCGGCGGCCTCCTCGCCATTGGCGGATCGGGCGCAATGCGGGGAACCACACCAACGAGCGACTCCCGATTCGCGTACGCCTTGATCGCGATGCTCGCCGGCCCAGGCCTCACCGGCATCCTGATGACCACGCTCGTCTACGGACGCACCGGCCGTCGCGAATTTCTCACGCGCTTGCTCGCGTGGAGAGTCGGCACCACCTGGTACGCCGTCGCGCTGTTGACCGCTCCGGTCGTGATGACCATGACGCTCCTCGCGCTGTCGTCCTTTTCTCAAGCGTTCCTCCCCGGCATCTTCACCACAGACGACCAGGCATCGCTTCTTCTGGTCAGCCTCGCCGTCGGACTGTCGGCCGGCATCATCGAGGAGCTGGGCTGGACAGGTTTCGCGATCCCGGCGCTGAGACGACAGCATGGTGTCCTTGTAACCGGGTTGATCGTCGGCATCTTATGGAGCGCGTGGCACCTGCTTCCAAACGTCTGGGCGAGCCGTGCAGCATCCGGCGAGCTGGCCATGCCCGTCTACTTTGCCGGAACTGCTGTGGGGGTCTTCGTCGGATATCTAACGGCGTTCAGGGTCCTGATGGTCTGGTTGTACGACCACACGCAGAGCCTGTTGGTGGCGATGCTCATGCACCTGAGCCTCACGGCCAGCCTGCTCATTCTCAACCCGCTCGGCATCTCCGGAGCAAACCTCCTGGTCTTCTCCTTCGCGTTTGCCGCTGCCGTGTGGGGTGCCCAGCTTGCGTGCTTTCTTCCGACGATGTTACAAAGAAGCCCAACATGAAGATTGGCGTCGTCGGCTGTGGCATGGTGGGCTCGACCTCGGCGTTCGCGCTGGTCATGAGCGGCGTGGGACGGGAGATTGTGCTGGTGGACGTGAACCGTGCGCGCGCCGAGGCCGAGGCCAACGATATCTATCACGCCGTTCCGTTCGCGCACCCGCTGACCGTGCGCGCGGGGGAATATGCCGACCTCGACGGGGCGCGCGTGGTCGTCATTGCCGGCGGTGTGGCGCAGAAGCCCGGCGAGACGCGCCTGCAGCTGCTGCAACGCAACGCCGACGTGTTCCGGCAGATCATTCCGTCGGTCCTGCGCGCCGCTCCCGGCGCGGTGCTCCTCATCGTCACCAATCCCGTCGACGTCATGACGCACCTGGCGGCGTCGTTCGCCGCCGACTTCGGCGTGCCGCACACGCGGGTGTTCGGGTCGGGCACGACGCTGGACACCGCGAGATTTCGCGCACTGCTCGGACGGCACTTTGACGTGGATCCGCAGCATGTGCATGGCTACGTGATCGGCGAGCACGGCGACTCGGAAGTGCTGGTCTGGTCGCAAGCGACGATCGCCGGGATGGGCCTCGACGAGTTCGTGAGAGTCCGCGGTGCGCCGCTGACGGGAGATGAGCGGCAGAAGATCGACGAGAACGTCCGCCGGGCGGCGTATCAGATCATCGCCGGCAAGGGCTCGACCTACTACGGCATCGGCAGTGCGGTGGCGCGCATCGTCGACGTCCTGCTGCACGACCAGCGCGCCATCCTGACGGTCTGTTCGCGCATCACCGATGTCCCCGACTGCGACGGCGTGACGCTGGCGCTGCCGCACGTCGTCGGTGGAGAGGGTGTACTGGCGACGATTCCCCTGGCCCTCGATGCGACAGAGCGCGAGGGCCTGCGCCGGAGCGCGGGCGCCCTGCGCGAGGCTATCGCGTCGTTGAACGCGTGATGAGAGTCAGTGATCCTTTGCGCGCCGCGAGTCGCGCAATTCCCGCCGCAAGGGAATGAGACGCCGCCGATATCCCTCCGCATCGCCGTAGTCCACGAAATCGCGATAGTGTTCGTGCGGTGCACGGACGCGTCGTGCGTGGCGGATGGGACACCAATATTGTTCGGTCCGGCCGGCGATTTCACGCACATAGGCAAAGACGCCATTGGCGTAGCCGCAGTACATGCAGTTGAGCTTCTCGATCGCGTTCAGATACGCGAGATGCTGGCGATCGATGACGATGTACTTGCACCGGCGGACGCGTGCGATGCCGTAGACGCGGAAGCAGATGGTCTGGTAGAGGCTCATCCACGCGTCGAGCAGGGCGATCGGCACGACGAGCGAGTAGATCAGCGGCGCCGTCAACAGATTGGGAATGCTGCTTTCGCGAAGGAACCGCGGAACGCTCTGCTTCAATCGCCGATGCGCGAGATGCACCTCGCGCTCGAAGCGAATCCGTCCGGCCTCTATCCGGTAACGCCACCTGGCCCGCCGCTCGTCGACCTCCGCCTCGAGCTCGCGTTCCAGTCTGGCGATATGTTCGAGCAGATCATCAATCCGCGAGGTCATGAGCGCTCCAGTCGTCGGGCATCGGCCCGCGCCTCGCGAGATTAGCAGAAACAGGACGGGTAAGGTCGGTGGCGGGAAGACCGACCGCATCGATAGACGCGATCGATCTTTCAGGCGACGGGATAAGTGATGCGGCGCGTCAGGCCGCGCCGGCGATGGCAATTGGACGTCGGTGTTCGCAGATGCTCGAGAGCGTGCTCACCACCCTGGCGGGTGAGGCTGCGCCGGGATTCGTCACCACATCGTTGAGCGACAGGATTCCTCGAATGTGACCGTCGGCGTCGACGACCGGCAGGCGCCGCACCTTGTGCGTTTTCATCATTTGCAGCGCGCTCGCGGTATCGTCAGTCGCCAGGCACATGTGCGCGGGACCCTGGGCCACTTCGCGCACGGCGATGCGATCGGCGGCCCGGCCTCTCGTCGCGAGCGCGATGCAGATGTCCCGGTCGGTGATCATGGCAATGACACGGCCTTCATCGTTCACGACGGGCAGCGCGCCGCAATCGCCTTCCCACATATCCCTGACTGCCTCGGCCAGATTCGTCTCGGGCCGGCAGGTCCTGACATCGCTCGTCATCAGATCTTGGACTTTCATGTACTCGCTTCACTTTCATGTCGCACGTGACGGTTCGCCCTCGCTCATGGCAAGGGGCGTGCCGTTGGCTAGCGGTCACAATCCGATGCGCAATGCCTGCTCTTGCCAGCGAACGGGGGGCTTGCGGGTTCGGGGGCCGAACGGGAGCGGGGATTTCTCCGCAGGTCTGCGAGAAAACCCGGCCGGTGCTCGTCTAACCTCCGCGCGGGGCGAGCGACCGCACGACGAGCTTTCCGGATTTCCTCGAGGGCCAGCATGGCGATCGCGAACGGCAGGACGATCAGCCACGCGCTCCAGCCGATAGGCGCCGTGCCGAAGAGGGCGTGACCGGCGGGCGTGTAGTCGATCAGCAGGATGATGGACGATCTCCGGCGACGATGCCGGCCGTGATCAGCCTGTTGCCGAAGAGCGGCAGCGAGAAGACCGACGTTCTCCGGCTTCGGCACAGGTGCACGTTGACGACCTGCATGAGCACGATGGCGGTCAGGCAGGCGGTCGTCGCCTGCCGATAGATCACGCTGTCGACCGGCAGTGTCTGCCCCCACTGCCATCCGGCGCCGGCCAGCACGAAGAAGAACGCGGCCATTGCCGCGATGGCCTGGCACGACGCCGAGAAACAGATACGCCCGCACGAGCAGGCCCGCGGTCAGCAGCCGATCGTCGCGGCGCCGCGGTGGCCGTCGCATCACCCCGCGATCCGGCGGTTCGGCGCCCAGGCCGAGGGCGGGGACCATATCGGTCCCGAGATCCACGGCGAGAATCTGGATGATCGTGAGGGCGAGCGGCACACGCGCGAACGCGAACGCCAGATACGGGACCAGCTCGGGAATGTTCGAGGTCAGGATGTAGGTCAGGAACTTTCGGATGTTCTCGAAGACCGCACGACCTTCCTCGATGCCGTTGACGATGCTCGCGAAGTTGTCGTCCAGGAGCACGACATCGGACGGCTTCCCGCGCCACATCCGTCCCGGAGATGCCCATCGCGATGCCGACGTCGGCCGCCCGCAACGCCGGCGCATCGTTCACGCCGTCCCCCGTGACGGCAACGATGTCGCGCTTGCGCTGGAACGCCCTCACGACGCGCAGCTTCTGATCGGCCGTGACGCGCGCGCAGACGATTTCCGGTGCGTCGAGCGCGAGCTGGAGTCTCCGTGTCCGACATCCGCGCGAGATCGTCTCCCGTCATGAGACGCGGCGACGTTGCCCTGCACCAGTCCGATCTCGCGGGCCACCGCGAGCGCCGTATGCGGGTGATCGCCGGTCACCATGACGACCTTGATGCCGGCGTCCCGGCATCGGCGAACGGCCGCAGGCACTTCCGGGCGGGGTGGATCCTCGAAGCCGACGAGCGCGGTCAGCACGAGATCCTGCTTCCGCATCCGCCAGGACATAGCCGGCGGGCAGCACACGATAGGCGAACGCCAGCACGCGCAGTCCGCGATCCGCCATCTCCGTGGCCACCCGGCGCAACGCGGCCTGCGCATCGGCCGTCAGCGGCTCTCGCTGCCCGTCGCGCTCGATCCAGCGTGCCCTCGGCAGCAGCTCTTCGGGCGCGCCCTTCACGAAAAGGACGAGCTCGTCCGGTCCGCGGTGCACCGTGACGAGACGCTTGCGCTCGGGCTCGAACGGGATCTCGTCGACGCGCTCGAGCACGTCAGGGCTGCCGGCCGCTTCTGCGATCTCGGACCAGCGCGAGCTCCATCGGATCGCCAATCCAGTCGGCGCTCGTGCCGTTGCTGGTCACGCTTCAGGTCGTGACAGTGAGAGGCGCATTCGAGGAATCGTCGATGCGCGGCGGCAAACCCGGCGCTGGCGGCTTCGGCGACGGTGACGAACCGGTCTGGCACGTAGATCGTTCGCACCTCCATCCGGTTCTGCGTCAGCGTGCCGGTCTTGTCGGTGCAGATCACCGTCGCCGACCCGAGTGTCTCGACGCTCGGGCAGATGACGCACGAGCGTCTGCCGCCGTGCCATTCGCCGCGCGGCCATCGCCATCGCGAGCGTCACGGTGGGGAGCAATCCCTCCGGGACGTTCGCGACGATGATGCCGATCGCAGAAGACCAGACTGACGCGCGTCGGCAGACCGATGAATGCGCCGATGACGAACACGACGACATCCGATGGCGACCGCCAGGACGGCGATGAGCCGGCTGAGAGCGGCGATCTCCTTCTGAAGCGGCGATGGCGCGTCGGTCGTGCTCTGGGTGAGACGGGCAATGCCGCCGAAGACGGTATGCATGCCGGTCGCAAATACCAGCGCCTTCGCTTCGCCGGTCGTCACCGACGTGCCGGCCAGCAGCGACGTTCCGGCTTCGCAGCAGGTCGTCCTCCGTGCAGACGCCGGCGTCCCGCGACACCGCGCGGGCTTCTCCCGTCACCGTCGCGTTGTTCACGCGTACGCCGAATGCCTCGAGCAGGCGGCAGTCTGCCGGCACGTTGTCGCCGGCGCTCAACAGAATCACGTCGCCAGGAACGACGTCTTCGGACGGAATCACCACCACCGCACCGTCACGCTGCGCTCTGACCTGATGTGGCAGCAGGCGCTGGAGCGCGGCCATCGTCTCCTCGGCGCGGTACTCCTGCCAGAACGAGAAGACGCCGTTGACGACAATCACGCCGACGATGGCGGCCGCAAGCGTCGCCATTCCCTGCCCTGGCATCTGACAGGTCGGCGACGAAGGCCAGCACGGCCGCCACCCACAGGAGCGCGGCGAAGAAATGCGTGAACTGCGCGACGAAACGCCTGGGCAGGGAGACCCCGGCGAGCCGCTCGATGCGATTGGGTCCGAACTCGATGTGTCGCGCGGCCGCGTCGGCGTCGCGACAGGCCGGCGGGTGTGCTGCGCAGCGTCGAGAAGGCGGCGTCCAGCGGAAGCTGATGGATTCGCCGTGAGGAGATTTCCGCCATCGTCGAGGTCACGGCACTGCCGCGATGTTCAAGGCGTGGGGCAGAGTCTCGCGCACGCAATCAGAGGCGCACGAGAGCACCGACGCCGCCGGTCGAGACGCGTCGATACGGCGCCACCCGATCTCTCCCATGTCCTGTTCGCGCTGCATGCGAACGACGCTCGGCGTCGGCATCCGACGGATCGTTGCGGCGCCGATCCGTCCTTGCCATGAGCTCCTGTTCGGGCGCGTCGAGCCAGAGCCCGAGAAACGGCACCGCTGCCGCTGCCGCCACCTTTTCAATGGCCGCTCGGTCTGCCGCCCGCGCATACACGGCATCGACGACGACGCTGTGGCCTGCACGGACGATCGCGGCGGCGTGTTCTGCCAGGGTGGCGTACACGCGCTCGGACATGTGTGATGAATATCCCTCCGGGCCGAGGGGCTCGAGGAGTGGGACGCCGCACAGACGCTTACGCACTTCGTCGCTGCGCAGCACGACCGCACCCGGCACGGCACCGACGAGAGGCGCGAGAGCGGCGGCGAGCGTCGACTTTCCCGAACCCGACAGGCCGCCCACGGCGATGAGCGAAGGCCCCGGCGGATGCAGCAGTTCGCTCGGCCATCGCGAGATACTCGCGCGCCTGGCCGTGAAGCTGACTGCGTCGTTCGCGCGTCATTCTGCAGCTCCGCCGCCGTGGCGTGGTTTTCGCGCGAACCGCCGCACGGCAGGAGAGAAACAGCGGCAGGAGAGAAAGGCCGTCGAAATCAGCCGTTTCGGCCAGGTAGCGGTTGCACACGACGTTGGCATGGCGCGGCAGGTGCCGCCGCCAGAGATCCATCAGGAGGAACGCGAGATCGTACATGACGTCGGTGCAGGAAATCTCGTCGTTGAACTCGACGCCGTCGAAGAGTGTCGGCCGCCCGTCCAGCAGAACGATGTTGCGCAGGTGAAGGTCGCCGTGACACTGCCGCACGAAACCCGACTCGCGACGCCGTTCGAGAATCTCTGCACGCCGATTCGAGCTCTCGACCGGCATCGGCGGTGACACGGGACGACACGGACGGGTCCAGGCACGTTCGTCCGAACTCCGCGAACCCGGCCGCGTTGCCTTCGATCACCCACCCATCCCCGCCCTGCCGCCATGATCGGCGCGATGCGCGGCCGACATGTGGAACTGCGGCAATGGCCGCGGCCAGCGGCGGCATCAGATCGAGGTGAAGGTCGCCCGCGGATGCCAGCCGGTCGAACAGCGCCTCCTGCGGAAAGCGGTTCATCTCGACGAGCCAGTCCACCGGCGTGCCGTCGCCCCCGAGCGCGATACGAGCCATCGGCTCGGCGAGTGACGGCCACCACTCCGCGATAGAGCGCCGGCGCCGTGCGCCGGTTGAGGCGAACCTCCGCCTCGCAAAGGGCGCGGCGGCGCTCGGGCGTCGAGAAATCGAGATAGTCGAACCGCACCGCCCGTTTGAGCTTGTAAGCGCGGGTCCCCGCGAGAAAGACGACCGAGGCGTGCGTGTCGATGCGCTCGACGTTCGAACCGCCGTGTGTCGATGGTGCGGCGAGGAAGGCGATGACGGCTGTCTGGTCTTCGGTGATCATGGCTTGCCCCCGGCTGTCTCCCTGTGCCTGGGAGCAATAGGGGTGCCGCCGGGGACTCTTACGCACTGACGTCGAAGAGTCCCGAGCGCTTACGCGGGCAGTCCGCCAGTAGTCTGACATCGACCGCATGCACGTGTGTCCGAAGTCGGCGCCCTCGCCGTACATCATCGGGCAGGCACCAGCGATGACGCTGTGTCGTGTTGACCGCATACTCGACGGCCGCCGGCGAGACACTCGATCCCTTTCCTAAAGATTGGTGCATCCACACGCGCTGGACCCCGGCATCGCTGCAGTCGCGTACGATCCGTTCCGTGGTTTCAGGTCGCGTGATGATCACCACGCCGTCGACGCCACCCGGGATTGACTGCAGGTCGGGATAACAGCGATCGCCTTCGAAAGTCTGCATGTGCGGGTTTACCGGGAAGACATCATGCCCGGTTCTCTTCAACCGCTGATAGATCAAATTGCCCACGGGGTGGCGGCTGTTGTTGCGCGACACGCCCGCAACCGCGAGACGCTTCTGAGCCAGAAAGTCGTGGACTTTGGTTTCGAGGGTTGTTGTCTGCATCGCTTCACCGCTCCCTCCGTCCGTCGGCTACGTTCGCTTCGGCCTGGCGCAGACGCCGGATTCGCGCGCTCGGGACGAACGAATTGAGTGGCGGCGAAGACGATGATGAAGACAACGGCGGCCTGCTCAGTCGTCCGCTCACGGCAATCCTCCTCGGCGCGGCTCACACAGGCTGCTCCTCGGGGCCGCCACCAGAATCTGCGGCGGGATCACGGCGGATGGCTCCAACCCCTGAAGGAAGGAAAACCACTTGTATCCGACCCCGTGCCGCTTCAGCAGATTTAGGAGCGGCTCTGAGACCTCTCCATAGATCGTCATGAAGTGATTGTCGGCGTAGTCCTTGAACAATGTGGTTCGGGCTTCGAGGATATTGCGGTTGTGCTCGATGAGTCCTTCCGGACCTGTGTAGGCCTCCCGAACCTCGCATTCGGTCCCGTCAAGGCTCAGGAACCAGTCGTAGCGCAGCGTGTGTGTGTCCTTCTCCCGAGTGATCCGGATGCACTCCGCCGCTTGTCTCTTGAAGCCCTCGAGGCACCCGGGGCGCACGGTCAGATGCGCGCTCAACTCCAACGTGGCCATAGCTCCTCCTCTCCCATCTCGAATCGCAGCGGAATCTGGCAATGCTCTTGTTCTTGTGCTTGAATGAGAGATGAAACGGAATGTGGCTGATGCAGGTCACGTGGAACACGACTGCGGAATAGTTCATGGCGAGCGGGAAATAAGCCGCGAGGCGCGCAGGCCTCCTTTCTGAACCTGGGGGTTGTCGGGAGAAAACGCCAACCCCATTGACAACCAATTCGGTCGGCATTACACTGGGTCTGCCTAAATGAGACTGAGTCTCAGTCGCATTACTGGGCCCGAAAGGAAACAAAGCGCGCTGGGACGTTCGCCCCCCCTTAGGGTGGTCAACCGACGGCGCAATAAGAGAGAGTACGATGCGCCGTTGGATGTTTTGCTGTGCTGTTCCAGTGTCTTGTCCCCGTTGCCGCCGCCGATGCGGCGTTCCCGGCCCCTCCCGAGAGCGGCCAACAGGGTGAGTCCCAGGCCGTCATCCGCGGGCGGGTGGTCGATCCGAGTAGCGGGGCGATCGTGGGCGCGCAGGTCACGGCCTCGTCGGACCGCGCGGGGACGCCAACGGCGACCGTCACGAACCAGGAGGGCGAATTCGAACTCGCGGTTCTGCCGGGCAGCTACGTCGTCCGGATCTCGGCTAACGGCTTTGTCGAGAGCTCACGTCGCATGACGTTGTCTGCGGACTCGCCGAGCCGCGGATTTCACGCTCGAGGTCGCGGGGATTCAAGAGTCGGTCAGCGTCGAGCGCGGCCGTGGGCTATTCCGTCCCGGCCGTATCCTCCGCGACCAAGACCACGACGCCGCTGCGCGATGTCCCTCAATCGATCAGCGTCGTGACGAGTGCGCTGATTGCCGACCAGCGGATGTCCAGCATGGCCGACGTGACCAGATACATGCCCGGTGTCGGCTTCGCCCAAGGCGAAGGCAATCGCGATACCCCGATTCTTCGCGGCAACAGCACGACCTCTGACTTCTTCGTCGATGGTGTCCGCGACGACGTCCAGTACTTTCGAGACGTCTACAACGTCGATCGCGTCGAAGCGCTCAAGGGCCCGAACGCCATGATCTTCGGGCGCGGCGGCGTCGGCGGCGTCATCAATCGGGTGACCCGTCAAGCCGACTGGGGACAGTCGCGTGAAGCGTCGCTGCAGTTTGGTTCCTGGGGCAACAAGCGGTTTACCGCCGACGTCGGTCAAGGCCTGAACGAGACGGTGTCCGTGCGCGCGACGGGCTCTACGAGCACTCAGACTCCTACCGTGACGGAGTCAACATCGAGCGCTACGGCTTCAATCCGACCGTGGCGTTCCGGCTCGGCCCCAACACGACGCTGCGCGGAAGCTACGAGTACTTTCACGACGAGCGAACGGCCGATTGAGGCATCTCGTCGTTCAACGGCCGGCCGGTCGAGACCGACCCGAGCACCTTCTTTGGCGACCCGACGCAGAGCCCAACCGACGCGACGGTCAACCTGGTCTCCGGCCTGCTCGAACACCGCTTCAACTCCCGCGTGACGCTCCGGAATCGGCTCAGCTACGGCGACTACGACAAGTTCTACCAGAACGTGTTTCCCGGGCGCCGTGAATGCCGCCGGCACGACGGTCGCGATCTCGGCGTACAACAACGCGACCGCCCGTCAGAATCTGTTCAACCAGACGGACCTGATCGTGTCGGCGCAGACAGGCCGGCCTCGGTCATACGCTTCTCGTGGGTGCCGAGTTCGGCCGGCAGGAGACGGTCAACTTCCGCAATACCGGCTTCTTTTCGAGCCTCGGCGCCAACGTCACCACCTTCAACGCGCCGCTCTCGTCCCCGACCATCTCCCTGCCGCTCGAGTTCCGCCAGAACGCCACGGATGCCGACAACCACGGCGTGACGACCGTCGCGTCGGTCTATGCGCAGGATCAGGTGGCCCTGTCGGAGCACATCGAAGCCGTCGTTGGCCTGCGCTTCGACAGTTTTAGCGCGGACGTCACGAACAATCGGATCGCGACGGACTTCAGCAGCGACGACGGCCTGATGTCGCCGCGCCTCGGGTTGATCTACAAGCCGATTGAGCCGGTGTCGCTCTACGGCAGCTACAGCCTGACCTACCTGCCGCGCGCCGGCGAACAGCTCTCGTCGCTGTCGCTGACGAATCAGGCGCTCGATCCAGAGGAATTCAGGAACTACGAGGTCGGCGCGAAGTGGGATATGGTGCCGGCGTTCTCGTTCACGGCCGCGCTGTACCGTCTGGATCGCGGCAACGTCATCGTGCCCGATCCGAACGATCCGACGGTCTCGATTCTGGTCGACGCGCAGCGCACGAAAGGGCTGGAGCTCGGCCTCAACGGCTTCGTCACGCGCGCCTGGAGTGTGGCCGGCGGCTACGCCTATCAGGACGGCGAGATCACGCGCTCGATCTCGGCCACCGCGCAGGCCGGAGCGGTCCTGGCGCAGCTGCCCAAGCACTCCATCTCGCTCTGGAACAAGTACGACTTCACGCCGCGGCTCGCCGCCGCGCTGGGCGTCATCTACCGCGGCGACGTGTTCACCTCGACCGACAACCTGGTGGTGCTGCCCAGCTGGACCCGCGTCGACGCCGCCCTCTTTTACAACGTGACCTCAATGCTCAGAGCGCAGGTCAACATCGAGAACCTCTTCGACGAGGACTACTATCTCAACGCGCATAGCAACACCAACATCACGCCCGGCTCCCCGCGAGCCGTGCGCGTCGCCTTGACGACGCGCTTCTGATCGGGAGATTCGCTCAGTCGTGCAGGACGATGCTCAGGAGCGAGCTGTTCACCTTGAGGCGGCCGTTGTATTCGATCAACCCGAGCTTGCGGAACTTGTTCATGAAGAAATTCACGCGTGAGCGCGTGGTGCCCACCATCTCGGCCAGCGTCTCCTGCGACAGCTTCGGGAGCGCGCGCTGCGTCATGTCCTCTTTGCCGTATCGGGCGAGGAGCAGCAGCGTGCGGGCCAGCCGCTTTTCGCTGGAATTGAAGAGCTGATCGACCAGGTCCTCTTCGATCCGGATGTTTCGCGTCAGCATGTGCGCGATGAACCGGTCGGAGAATTCCGGATGTTCGTGCAGCATCCGAATCATGTCGCGTTTCGCGATGCGCAGGAGCGTCGTCCGCATGACGGCCTTCGCCGTTCCCATGCGCAACGGCTGCCCGGCCAGGCAGCCCTCGCCGAAGAAATCGCCAACGCCGAGGATGGCCACGACGGCTTCCTTGCCACCCGAGGACAGCACGGACAGCTTCACCCCGCCCTCCTGGACGAAGAGCACGCTGTTGGCCTGCGCTCCCTGAGCGAAGACAACGGCGCCGGTCGAAAACCGCACGGTGCGCGGAGACACCCCGGCAGACTTGAGGAAGGCTTCGACGTCAAAGGGCGGCGGGTCCGCGCGGGCCGGAGACTTGGGGGGCATTTGCAGCCCCCATCATCCCACGAGTGAGAAGTGCTGCCTTCTTACTCCGTTGAACCGTGCCGATCCAGCCAATCGAGCAGTTGTCTGACGCTGCCGGTTGCCATCGCCACGCTTGTGTCCGCTGCCCCGTAGTACAGGTTGATCGCATCGCCATCCGGCCCCAGCGTGTAGCCACAGGGGAATGTGACGTAGCCGACGTCGCCCTCGCGTTCGTACGGCGCCTCGGGCCCGAAGATCCAGGAGTCACCGCGCAGGATGCAGTGCTCGGCGGTCTCGAGATCCAACAGCGCCACGCCCAGTCGATACAGACACCCGGCACCTGTTCGCTTGACGCCGTGATACAGCATGAGCCACCCGCGGGACGTCTCGATGAGCGGTGGCGACAACCCCACGCGATTGGCGTCCCACCACCCCCCGCGCCGGGCCGGGAGCACGAGCTTGTGGCCACCCCAGTTGCGGAGATCCGGAGAAAAGGAGATCCAGACGTGCGCGCCCGAGTCCGCGATCGGGCGATGCAGCAGGGCAAAGCTGCCGTTGATGCGCCGGGGCAACAGCGCGGCGTCTTTGTCGTCTGGTTGCATGACGAGGCCAAGGCGCTCGAAGCTGTGGAAGTCGTCGGTGAGCGCGAGCGCCACACCGGGTCCTCCCCGGCTGAACGCGGTGTAGGCCACGACGTACCGATCGAGCTCCTCGACGAAGGTGATGCGGGGGTCTTCGATACCCCACAGCTCTTCTGGATACCGCTCCGGATCGGGACGAAGCGTTGGCTCCGGGTCGATTGTCCAGCCATCGACGCCGTTACGCGACCGGGCCGCACACAGATGCGAATGGCCGCGCCGGTCCTCGACCCGGCAGAGAAGCAGGGTCGTGCCGTCCCGAAGTCGAGTCGCCCCGGCGTTGAACACGGTGTGCACCGGGTACGGCCAATCAGCCGCCGTCAGAATGGGATTCGCATCGTGTCGATGGAACAGGGTTTCGTATCGGCTCGGCATGGTCATGATGCGGACAGCTGTGCCAGCGCGGGGACACCGGCCACCTCGAGCGCTGTACTCGTCCGCACCTCGTGCAGGGCGAGCAGGAACGAGAGGGTCGCCTCGGCACCCTGGTTCTGGTTGGGCCGATCGACGTGCAGTCCATCGCGGCAACCACCCGTCGCAGCATCGAAGAGCCAGTGCTGCAGGTGGTTCTCGCCGAGGAACCAGTTGAACGCCCACCGCGCGCGGAACAGCCACCGCTTGTCGCCGTGCACACGGTATGCGTCGAGGCACGCCGACACCATCGCGCACGCTTCAACCGGCTGCTGATCGAAGGTCGCCGGCACTGCCCCGCGCGCATAGAACCCGCTGGATCCGATGGCAGCAAACTGTCTGTCGGGAGACGATTGCACTGAGATCAGCCAGTCGAGCGCGCGCATGCCGGCCTCGAGCATGTCCGACCGATTCATGCGATCGCCGGAGACGATCAGCGCCTGCGCGAGACGGCCGTTGCAATAGGTAACGGAGTCCTCGAACCATGGCCAGTCAGGCCGGCTCGTCCGTTGAAACAGGCCGAGCAGACGATCGGCGAGCTCTTCACGCCGCGCGTGGGCCGTGCTGTCACCCTGGAAGGCTCTGAAGTACTCGTCGAGACCGAGGAGCGTATAGGCCCAGGCTCGCGGGCTTGTGAAGGTCGTCACCGCAGGGATCGCGGCGTGGAACAGTTCGTTCGCCAGACTCTGGCGGCCGGGATCGCCGGTCCGTCCGATGATGGCGCCGAGCGCCCACAAGGCCCGCCCGTGGCTGTCCTCCGACCCGCACGGTTCCAGCCACTGCCGCCCGTACGACATGAAATTCCTGAAGCGCCCGGTCGCTCGATCGAAGGCGTGACTGACAAAGGCGAGATATCGCGAGCTGAACGTCCGGACGAGTGCCGGGTCATCGCCGCCTGCGTCTTCGAGCAGCGCCATGAGCAGCAGGGCGCGCGCGTTGTCGTCCAGGCAGTAGCCATCTTCGTACCGCGGGATGCTGTACGCGGCGTGTTGAAGCATGCCGGTGTCGTCGGTCATCGCCCGCACGTGCTTCAAGGTCATGTCGGGCAAACCGGCCGGGTCGGGCGGCGAGGGTCTGCGCGCGGAATGCGGTCCGCCGGCGGTGTGTGTGCTCGGTTCGAGCGCGCTCGAAGCTCTCGACGTAGCGGTCGGCGACCGCCGGCCAGGTCATCCCGACACCATACGCGGCCGCTCTCGCGCACATGGTGCGCTGCCGATCGCGGTCGCCGACCAGGGCGATGACTTCCCGCGCGATGGCAGACGAATCCCTCCAGGGGACGAGCACGCCGCGCCCTTCGGCGAGGAGCTCACGCGCATAGATGTACGGCGTCGAAATCACCGCCTTGCCGGCGCCGACGGTGTACGCCAGCGTGCCGGACGTGATTTGTTCGGGCTGAAGGTACGGTGTGATGTAGATGTCGGTGGCCGAAAGGAATTCCGTCAGCTCGTCCTGGCTGACGAATCGATTGTGGAAGATCATGCTCTCGGCCACGCCGAGGTGCTCACCTCGCGCTTCGAGCATCAGGCGATACGCCTCTCCCTCGTGCTCGACGACGTGTGGATGCGTGGCACCCAGGACGATGTACACGATGTCGGGGTGGACGGCGAGAATGGCCGGCAGCGCATCGATGACGTGCTCGATGCCTTTGTCGCGTGACAAGAGCCCGAACGTCAGAATCACGGTCTTGCCGTCGACTCCGAGCCGTTCCTTGCTCCCCTCATCAACCGGCACGTGCGGAATCCCGTGAGGGATGAGATCGATCTGTTCGTCTGACACACCGTGGACCCGCCTGAGCAGGTCTCGGCCCGAGGCGCTCATGACGATGAGACGCGACGAGAGCCGCGCCAGCTCTTCGATCACCGCGCGCTGGGCTGGATTCGGCGCCGAGAGCACGGTGTGAAGCGTCGTCACGATCGGCATCCGGAGCTCGCGCAGGAGGGCGAGGATATGAGCGCCCGCCTTGCCGCCAAAGATTCCGTACTCGTGTTGCACCGACAACAGGTCGACGTGATTGACGTTCAGAAAGTCGGCCGCGCGCCGATACGAACCGAGGTCACCTTCGTCGATTTCGAACCGCACTCGAGACGGATAGCTGTGCCGCCGGCCGGCATCGTTCATCGCGAGCACGAACGAATCGACGCCCGGCAGCGCGGTCGCCAGTGCATCGGCGAGGTGCGTCGTGAAGGTGGCGATGCCGCAGTGGCGCGGCAGGTGATTGCCGATGATGGCAAGTCTGTTCATTTGCAAGGTGTTGGCGGCAATCGCGGTCCCGAATCGGTGATTGTAGGCTACGCGACCTACGACGGCTGTTCACTCTTGAACACCGGGGAGTCACGAAAGCTGCCAGCATGGTCTGTGTACAAAAACAGCATGAGCGACTCACCTGAGACTGTGACACGACCGACGGAGTGTCCATTCTGCAAGGGCAAGGCTATCGACACGCTCGCAAAGGTCCTGACCGTGAGGACGATGTGGCGCTGCCGCAAATGTGAGCAAACGTGGACAATCGCGACCCTGCCGGCAACGCGACTAAGAGGTTGATGAATGGTTAAACGTCCCGACGGGATGAATGCGTTCGAGTTCGCGGTCTTGTCCAGCCTTCGTGCCGCACAGTTGTCGCGTGGGTGCACGCCGCGTGTCGCGCAATCGGCGAAGGTGACCATTACCGCGCAGCAGGAAATCGCGGAAGGGAAAGTGTTAGCATCAGCCCGCGACCCCCAGAAAAACGGCTCGCAACCGGCCAACGAGTAGACGGCCGCTAGACGGCCGCGCCCTCCCAGCTCGTTCTCATCGCCGCCACCACTTCAAGATGTCCGCGCGCACCTGAGTCGGTGCCAGCGCCTGCATCCGCGCCACAAAATCGCCCGCAGCGACCACAACCGGTTACGCCCGACGCGCGTCTTCGGTCTGTAGGAAAATGGCGTAATACTGGACGGAGCGAGAAATCAGACGATGCCTGGTTGGCGGGAGACGTACGAACGGCTGCGCGAGCTCGATAAGGTTTCTCCGCTCGAACCGGCGAAGCTGATCGAACTGGGCACCTCCGCGTATCTCACCGGCCACGACGGCGAAGGCTTTGACGCGTTGATGCGCGCGCATCAGGGGTTCGTCCAGCAGCGCGATCTCCGTCAGGCCGGTGGAACCGCCGCGCAGATCGCATCGATCTTCATAAGCCGGGGCGACGCGGCGCAGGCAGCCGGCTGGATGGCGCGGGCGACGCGGTTGCTCGACGAATGCGCAGAGCCGGCGGTCGAGCGCGGATACCTGCTCGTGCCGGCGGCGCGTCAATCGATCATCAGCGGCAATATCGCGGACGGCGAATCGAAATTTGCCGAAGCCGCGGAAATCGGCGAGCAGTTCGGCGATGCCGACCTCACCAGCATCGCGCGGCAAGGACGCGGACGCGCGCTCATCGAGCTGGGCGACGTCGAACGCGGCGTCGCGCTGCTGGACGAAGCGATGGTCGCGGTCACGGCCGGCGAAGTCTCGACCATCATCGCCGGCATCGTCTACTGCAGCGTGCTGTCGGCGTGCGCCGACCTGTTCGACATCGGACGCGCCCGCGAGTGGACGCAGGCGCTGACCCGGTGGTGCGACGCACAGCCCGACATGGTGCCGTATCGCGGCGAGTGCCTCGTGCATCGCGCGGAAATCATTTCTCTCCAGGGCGTCTGGCCCGACGCGCTGAACGAAGCGCAGCTGGCGTGCGACCGGCTCTCCCATCCGCCCGGTCTCCCGGCGTTCGGCGCCGCGCTCTATCAAGTTGCCGAGATTCACCGGTTGCGCGGCGAGCTCGACAAGGCCGAAGCGGCGTATCGCACGCGCGGCCGAATCGGGACGATCGCCGTTCCCCGGCCTGGCGCTGCTGCGGCTGGCTCAAGGCCGGCACGAAGATGCGATGGCCGCGATCTGCCGGGTGCTGCAGGAGGCACGGCAGCGCCGGGTGCGATCGAGGGTGCTGAGCGCCGCCGTGGAAATCATGCTGGCCTGCGGCGACATCGACGCGGCGCGCCGCGCGGCCGACGAGCTCGGCGAGCTCGCGCAAATCCTCGCGACTCCATTCGTGCGCGCGATTGCCGCCAGAGCGCAGGGCGCCGTCCGGCTCGCCGAGGGCGATCCGTCTTCGGCACTCACGGCCTGCCGGACCGCCTGGACGCTCTGGTGCGAGCTGAATGTGCCGTACGAAGCCGCGCGCACGCAGGTGTTGATCGCCGAGGCCTGCCGGGCGCTCGGCGACAGGGACAGCGCCGAAATCGAGCTCGCCGCCGCCACGCCGGACGTTCCAGCAGCTCGGGGCGCGGGCCGACCTCGACCGTTTGCAGCCGGCGGGCGCGGCGCCGGATGCCCTCGCAGGCATGACCGCCCGCGAGCTGGAAGTCCTTCGCCTGGTCGCGACCGGCCGGACGAACCGGGCCATCGCCGATGACCTGAAACTCAGCGAAAAGACGGTCGCGCGGCATATCAGCAACATCTTTAATAAGATCGACGTGCCGAGCCGCGCGGCAGCCACGGCGTACGCCTTCGAACACCGTCTCGTTGAGCCGTCTACATGAAAATACCCATGCCCGTTTTCCGCCGGGCTGCGCAATTCAGTCGATGCGGGCGCATCGAGCCGCTGATTACGATTGCCTCGTGAGGTGACCATGACGCAGGAACAGTCTCGTGAGACCTTTCATACGATCGTCATCGGCGGCGGACAGGCAGGGCTCTCGGTGGGCTACTACCTCGCCCAACAGGGACGCCCGTTTGTGATTCTCGATGCCAGCCCGCGTGTAGGCGACGCATGGCGCCGGCGCTGGGATTCCCTTCACCTGTTTACGCCGGCCGTCTTCGACAGCCTCGCCGGGATGAAGTTTCCGGCCCCGGCGTTTTCGTTTCCGACCAAAGACGCGATGGGCGACTATCTCGAATCCTACGCGCGCCACTTTCAGTTGCCGGTTCGAAGCGGCGTGCGCGTCGACCGCCTGACGCGTGCCGGAAGCCGGTACCTGGTTGAGGCCGGTTCCCATCGCTTCGAAGCCGAGCATGTAGTGGTGGCCATGTCGAGCTATCAGGTTCCGCGCGTGCCGGCGTTCGCGAAAGAGCTCCGGCCGGACATCGTGCAGTTGCACTCGATCGAGTATCGCAGTCCGCGACAGCTGAAGCCTGGCGGCGTGCTGCTCGTCGGCGCAGGCAACTCCGGAGCGGAGATCGCCGTGGAAGTCGCGCGCGACCATCAGACGTGGGTGTCGGGCCGGGACACCGGCCACGTGCCGTTCCGGGTCGATGGGCTCGCGTCGCGTCTCTTCCTGTTGCGGCTCCTCTTTCGCGTCGTCTTCCATCGCGTCCTGACCGTCGACACGCCGATGGGACGCCACCTTCGGCGCAAGGTCTTCGCACAGGGCGGACCGCTCATCCGCGTGAAGCCGAAACAGCTGGCCGCCGCGGGGGTCCGGCGGGTCGCAAAGACGGTTCGCGTGCTGAAGGGATTGCCGGTGCTCGAAGATGGACAAATCCTCGACGTCTCGAACGTGATCTGGTGCACCGGGTTCGGGAACGGCCTGTCGTGGATCGATCTTCCGATCTTCGATCCCAACGGCGAGCCCCGGCACGCGAGCGGCATCAGCAGCGACGAGCCGGGTCTGTATTTCGTCGGCCTGCACTTCCTGCATTCCTTCTCGTCGACGATGATCCATGGCGTCGCGCGAGACGCGAAGCGGATTGCCGATACGATCGACCGGCGGACGCAGGAGGCTACGGCGAACAGCGAAGCCAGAAGGCCGGCCCCACGGCTGTCCGCTGCCGGCTAGCCGTCATCGAGGTCGCGACCATCCTTCGCGGTCGAGCAAGACTTCGACGCGCTGCCGGATCTCGTCGCGAATCGCGCGCACGCGCTCGATCGGCTGGCCCTTTGGATCGTCGAGCGGCCAATCGTCGCGCCTCAGGCCGGGCACGACGGGACACTCATCGCCACAGCCCATCGTGACGAGCACCTGCGCCTGTTGGGCCAGCTCTGGCGTCAGCCTCGTCGAGCCGCGCTGCCGAGATCGACCCCCGCTTCCCGCATGACGCTGACCACCTCGGGGTGCACGCGCGGCCCTGGATCGGTGCCCGCGGAGATCGCCCGCGCCTGCGCCGGATCCACCAGCAGGTTGAACCAGGCCGCCGCCATCTGCGAGCGACCGGCGTTGTGAACGCAGGCAAACAGGACGGTCGTTCATGACGACCTCGGCGTGGCAGGACGACGAGCCACCGGAAGAGCACGGTCGCCAGCGGCCGCGCCGGCGAACTGCGCCGCGATGAAGCCGGGCACGTCGAGCGGTCGAATGCCGGCGAATGTGTCCGTCAGCCCGCGCGCCAGCGTCACCGCGGGATTGGCGAACGACGTCGACGCCGTGAACCAGTACGCGGCGGTGATGTAGGCCCCGACCGCGAACGGCACGGCCGCGGCGCGGCGGCGCGAACATCCCCAGATCACGGCGAGCAGCCCGAACGTCGCGACGAACTCGCTGAGCACTGCGCGGCGCCGCTGCGCTCATGGCGCGACAGCATGAACGAGCGGCTCCCCGAACATCGCGTGCGCCGCCCAGACGCCGAGCGAAGCGCGCCGACGACCTGAGCGATGACATAACCAGGCACGTCGCGCCAGGCGAGCCCGCCCTGGAGGCTCCGCGATCGTGACGGCGGGATTGAAGTGCGCGCCGGAGATCGGACCGAAGGTGAGGATCAGCGCGACGAGCGCCGCGCCCGTCGCGAGCTGTTCGCGAGCAGCGCGATCGCGCGTTTCCGCCGGCGAGGCGCTCCGCCATGATGCCCGAGCCGACCACGGCCGCGAGCAGCATCGCCGTGCCCATGCCTCCGCGACGAATCGCCGGGCACGCTCGGCGTTCATTGCTCGTGCTCCAGTCGCTTGCGCATGACGACGGCTGATGCGGGACATGCGGACTGGAACTCGATTGACGTCTGGACCGTCGCGGGCACCTGATCGCGCGCGATCGTCTCGAATCCCAACTCCGGAAAGAATGTCTCCGCCGTCGTCGTCAGCAGGAATACCTGCTCAACCCCATGCGCCCGGGCGAGCTGCAGCGCAGCCTCCGTGAACTGATGGCCGAGGCCCTGGCCCTGCCGTGCGAATCCACCGCGACAGACCGCAGCAGCGCCCCATCGCCGTAGAGTTCGAGGGCCGCCGCGCCCACCATCCTAGATTCGTCCCTCGCCACCACCATCGTCTGCACGTGCTCGTCCACGCCGTCAAGCGGAAGATCATGTCGTTCGAGCAGCGTCCGCACGCCGGGCAGATCGCGCGCCGTTGCCGCTTCAACACCATTGATCGTCCTCCGCCGCGCGGGGCGCAGCACGCGCCACCGGTCGACTTCCAGCACGTAGAGCTGGCCGAAGGCGCGCTTGAACTGCTTGCGGTCCCGGTGGTGGTTGGCGCCTCGACACCGCGTCCACCGCGGCATTGACGACCCGCTGCACGACCGGATCGAGTGTGCGCGCGACCTTGTAGTGCATCCACACGCCATCGCGCCGCGCATCGACCAGGCCGGCACGGCGCAGATACGCGAGATGGCGCGACACCGTCGGCTGCGGCAATCCCAGGCTGTCGTGAAGGTGGCAGACGCACACTTCGTTCTGGCCGAGGAGCGCCAGGATTCGCAGGCGCGTCTTGTCGGCCAGCGCCTTGAACACTTCTTCGAGTGGTCGATTGCGGGCCGGCCCTTCGTCGAGGTTCGTTTCATATATTCGCCTTGACAAATATATCACGGCTTCATATATTCGCTAAGCGAATATTAAAGGAGCGAACATGGAATCATCAAGGAAGTGGTGCAGCAGAAGTACGGCGAAGCGGCTCGTCAGGCGCGCAGCGGCGTCAAGGCGGATGCGGGTGCGACCCTCGAGCTGCTGCACGCCAATCACCTCAGACCTCTACGCGGACAACCAGGCGCGGCCGTGCCGCCGCGGCGATGCTCGCCTCGCTCGGGTGCGGCAACCCGACCGCGCTGACGGAGCTGCACCGGGCGAGGTCGTGCTCGACCTCGGCTCGGCGGCGGTATCGACGTGCTGCTCTCGGCGAAGCGCGTCGGCCCGACCGGCAAGGCGTACGGACTGGACATGACCGACGAGATGCTCGCGCTGGCGCGTGACAATCAGCAGAAGTCGGGGCTGACCAACGTGGAGTTCCTGAAGGGCGAGATCGAGGAGATCCCGCTACCCGACAACTCCGTCGACGTGATCATCTCGAACTGCGTGATCAATCTGTCGGCGGACAAGGATCGCGTGCTGCGCGAGGCCTTCCGGGTCCTCAAGCCCGGTGGACGATTCGCCATCTCCGACGTCGTGGCGAGGGCGGACGTGCCGGAGGAAGTCCGGCAGAGCATGGAGTTGTGGGTCGAGTGCATGGCCGGCGCACTCGAGGAAGGCAGTTACCGGGAGAAGCTCGAGCAGAGCGGGATTCGAGGCGGTCGACGTGGAACCGACACGGATCCTCGACGGCATTTCATGAGTGCCTTCGTGCGCGCGCAGAAACCGGTCGCGCGGAAGGCTGCTGCGCGTCGACCTGCTGCGCGTGATCGTCACTCGCGCTTTGCTTTTCGGTGTCTTCGCGATCTCGTGCGCGCGACTCCCGCCTGGCCGCATCGAGCCACGCCACGCCCGGCTCGAGCGCCCAGACGGCGAG
>CAWKMQ010000019.1:0-173015 GCA_963850725.1 Vicinamibacterales bacterium | reverse complement strand
CTCGCAGACGGCGAACAGATGACCGCCGCCGCCATCGCGACGTACACCTACGACCAAATCGACCAGGCCCGAACTGAACTGAACGCTGTCTCGGAATAGACCACATCCGAGACACGCAGGCGACGACAAAAGGACCAGAGTTGGTGCTGGTCAGCGTGACTAAAGTTCGTCTCAGAAGTCGCCTGCCCGGCGATACTTGTTCACGCCGACGCGGATTCCGCCAACTCCAGAGCCTTCAGGGTTCTGAAAAAAACAGGGCCCTCCGACGGATCCTGGACCGGGAAGTCGGCTCACTTACCGGCTCACCCTGTTGATAGAGGCGCAGAAGTCGCTTCTGCTAGCCCGCGTCCATGCTGGTGTCCACCCCTTCGCAGTGATTATTCGTCGAGGTAGGCCAGGCCATCCAGGCTGCACATGTCTGGAGACGCTGACTGTTGCCCGGCAACGCGCCACCGCGAACAATGCTCCCTCAAGTGGCGATCCACGCCATCGGAGACCCGCGGCGGTTACCAACACAGCTCTACAGACACCAAGCGCCAAAGCCCCAGTGCTTGTGCACCTTGCCGCGATGATCCCGGGGCGCGGTGCCGGCGGCGTCATGGTGCGCTCATGGCCGAACGACGGCCGGAGTGTCGAACTCGATCGGCAGACTGGTCGGTCCACTCAAGCCGAGCAGCGGCTTCCACGGCGCCGGTCCAACGCGGCGAGGATTCGGCAGTCGGCGAGAAAGGATCTTGAGTGCTTCGGCGAGCTCCAGCCGCGCCAGGTTGGCGCCGAGGCAGTAGTGCACCCCACCGCCGAAGGTCAGTATGGGTGGTGGTTCGTCGCGGGTGATGTCGAAGCGCGTCGGATCGTCGTAGATGGATGGATCACGGTTGGCCGCATAGGTGTTGACGATGATGAAGGTGCCCGCGGGGAAGGTGTAGTCGCCGATGGCGGCGTCTTCGGTGGCGCTGCGCACGGTGCTGCACATCGACGGCGAATGGCGCATGGTTTCTTCGACGGCACGCATCGCCAATTCGGGCTGGTCGGCAAGCAGCGCCCATTGCGCGGGATGATCGCAGAGCACCTGCATGGAGGCGGCGAGTTGGCTGCGGGTGGTGTCGGTGCCGGCCACCAGAATGCTGAAGGCCAACATCCGCAACTCGCCGGCGTCGAGGCGGTCGCCTTGGTCTTCGATGCGGATGAGCTCGGAGAGCAGATCGTCGGTCAAGCGTCGACGCCTGCTCGCGACCATATCGTCGATGTAGTCGTCGAACTCACCCCACGCCTTGAGGACGACAGGCTCCTCCTCTGCGAGGTTGCAGTCGAAGCTGACGATCTTGAAGATGTCCTCGGCCCACCGCGAGAACTGTTGCCAGTCTTCGCGAGGCGCGCCGAACAACGCGCAGATGATGGGAATCGGATACGGCCGGGCGATGTCGGCGACGAATTCGCAACCGCCCGAGTCCACGACCTGATCGATGAGCTCGTTGACCACGGTTTGGATGGTGTCGTGCATACGCGCCGTGGCGCGCGGCGTGAAGGCCTTGGACACCAGGCTGCGCAGCCGGCGGTGTTCGTCGCCTTCCATGTTCAAGATGCTGCGGGTCACCCTGTCCCACAGCGGACCCGACGTGATGCCGTGGGCGGAGAGATGAATTCCCTGGGGGACGACGAACTGCGGGCCCCGAAGTACGGTCCTGGCGAGTTCATACGAGAGCACCTCGGGCCCGATGGGTCCCAGTGCAATCGGCGCTTCCTGCTGTGCTGCCCGAAACTGCGGATAGATCTCCTGCGGAGTGTCGGTGAGGTCGTAACTGAGCGTCGGCAGTCCTGCGTCGAAGACACTGGGCTTAGTGGTGCCGACGGTCACTTGCGCACCAGTCCTCGGGGTCGGACCAGGCCGAGATCGAAATGGGTGATCCAGCCGGGCGGGGCGTCACATACGTCGGGGATGGCATTGATGGCGCCCATCGCGGTCCAGTTGTAGCCGGGGTGCGCCAAGGTTCCGTCCGGTTTCTCGACACCTTCGAGCGTGAGTTCGGTCGGCGGATCGCCTTCGATCACAATCCGGTACCGCGTCTTGCCCCAATCCCACGGCGGCTCGATGGTGTCGGGGCCGCCGGTCAGGTAGATCGCGTGGAAAACGATGAGCGGTTGACCGTCAACCCAGGCCGTCCATTCGTGATGCTGTGCCGCGACCGTTCCGCGTGCGATCGATCCCTCGCTCGTGCGGTATGTCTTCGGTCGCGGTGGCGGCTTTGAGGTCCGCGGTCACCTCGTCGATCCGCACGCCGAGGCCGTCGGCGATCATGTGCATCGACTGCGCGAAGAACGGCACGCCGAGTCCCAGAATGGTTGGCTCGGAGAGGAACTTGTCCTTGTCCTTGCCGAAACCCATCCAATCGATGTGGTCCACCGGAGCGTCGGTGAGGACGTTGACGACCTCGTACACCTGGATCTTGTCGATCTTGCTGATAACCCGCGCAAGAGTGAGCGGCAAGATGTCACCGGCGTACCCCGGATGGATGCCGCCGCCGTGGAACGAGGTGCCGCCGTCCTTGCAGGCCGCGCGGATCTGATCGCCTGCCTCGCGGAAGTCCGCGGTCGGGTGGAAGAAACCGCTCGTAGTCACGACGTTCTTACCCGAGCGCAGGAGTCGGCACAGCGTGTCCACATCCATGATCACCGGCGTGTAGAACACACAGTCGGCGTCCATGGCGACCATCGATTCGATGTCGTCGGTCGCGACGACGCCGATCGGTGCTATGCCGGCGATCTCGCCTGCGTCCTTACCGACTTTCTCGGAACTGTGCACCAGGACGCCGACGAGATCGAATACGGGGTTGTCCGCGAAGTGTCGCACTCCGACCTGTCCGACGTCGCCCGTCATCCACTGGATGATTCGATAAGTTTTCTCAGACAACGAATTCCACTCCTTCAGCTGGCTGCCAGCACTCCGCGTGGGAGTAGCAGCGGCAGGTTGTTGTACGTCGCGATGCCGGGCGGCGCCGCGACGACAGCCGGTATCGCGGTGATGGCAGGCATGGCTGTGATGGTCAGCCCGAGCATGATGAAGTCGTCGAGAGTTTCGGCGTGGAAGTCCGGCGGCGGCTCGAAGCTCAGCGTGCTCTTGATCGTCGGTCGGCCCTCGACCGTGATGGTGTAGCCGAAGGCAGTCGACCAGGCGGGATCAAGCGATTGTCCCTTGGTCCAGACGCCACGGACCTCCACGACCTCCCGCTCACCCACGAACCCCTTCCAGCGAACGTCGATGCCCGCAACGCATCCGGCTGCGATGGTCCAGTCACCGGGCAGTTCGAGGTCCTCGGTGGTCTGGGCGTATTCCGCCTCGCAGCGCACGTCGTCGAGTTCGCATCCCAGCGCGTCGGCTACCAGAAGGACCGCCTCCCGGAAGATGCCCGACCCCTTCTCCGTTATCGCGTGGAGGTCGGGCTGGTCGATGGGATAGCCGAAGCCCATGGGGATTTCGGTGGCCGGAGAGTTGTAGATGGTGGTGTCGAAGGATTCGACGATGGATATCCGGTCTACTCGGTCCGAGATCCCGGCAGTGACGATTGCGAAGAGCTGGATGAAGCCCGGGTTGATGCCGCTGCCGAAGATCGTCGAACCGCCCCGCGCACATGCTTCGGTGATGCGATCGCGGCCATCACCCAACTGGTGTCCGGTGATGAACTCCGATGTGGTCACCACGTTGATGCCTGCACCGAGAATGCGCACCACTTCGTCGACGTCGGCGAACATCGGGTTGTAGACGACGCAGTCCGGCTTGAGCGCGAGAAGTGCGTCCACGTCGTCGGTGGCCGTCACCCCGAGGGGCTCGATGCCGCAGAGCTCTCCCACGTCGCGGCCGACCTTGTCCGGTGACCACGCGTAGCACCCGACGAGTTGGAGGTTCGGGTTCGAGGCGATCGCATGTACCGACTTCTTTCCGACATTGCCCGTCGTCCATTGAACGATTCGATAGGTCATCCGGCCGCTGCCAGCGTCGATCGCTTGCCAGGACTGAACACCACGGGAATCTGACGGAATCCACGCGTGACCGAGTTCCCGTGGAAATGCGCAGTGGCGTCGGGCGCGAGAGCGCAGTCCGGCATCCGCGCCAGGACCTGCTCGAGACCGATGTGGAACTCCAGGCGCGCCAGATTGGAGCCGAGGCACCGATGGACGCCTGCCCCGAATCCGAGGTGGCGATTGGCCTGGCGATCGAGGATGCAGCGGTCCGGGTCGGGGAACTCCGTGGCGTCGCGGTTTGCAGAGGCGTAGTTGACGATTACCGATTCGCCGGGGCAGAAGCTGTGCCCGGTCAGCTCGACATCCCTTTTGACCGTTCGAGGGATTCCGTGAATCGAGCCGGCGAAGCGGATGAACTCCTCAACGGCTCTCGGCAGGATCTCGGGTTCGGCGATGAGCCTGTCGCGTTCCTCGGGATGCGTTGCGAGATAGTGAAATGCGAAGGACATCGCGCTTGCCGTCGTTTCGAGACCGGCCTGCACCAGAAGCATGGCATTGGCGACGACATCTTGAAACGGCAGCTTCTCACCATCGATCTCGGCGTTGAGGAGGACGTCGATCATGTCGTCCTGCGGCGGTTGGGTGCTCCGCGCGGTTATCGCGTCGTGGAGGTGCTGATACAGCCCGCCCCACGCGCCCATCCGGGCCTCCTCGGTTTCGCCGTTGAGCGCGGTGTCGGTCAGCTCAATGCACAGGGGGACATCGTCGACAGGCATGCCCAAGAGGTATTTGAAGAACACGATGCCGGGCTGGCGCCAGGCGACCTGAGCGAGGTCACCGGTGCCCAGTTCAATGAAAGTGTCGATGAGAAGGTCTGTCTCGTCGCGGATCTGGGGACGCAGCTGCTTCATCCGCCCGGGCGAGAAATAGGGATTGAGCACCTGGCGAAACTTCTGCTGCCGTGGCGGGTCCAGGGTGATGACCAGGTCGCCTGCGAGCTGCTCCGCCCCTTCCGGCGTCGGGTTGCTCGAGAAGTGCTGCCAGTCCTGCAGGATCTTGTAGCACTCGGCATAGCGGGTCGCCACCCACGCGCCACCGGGCGTCGCGCTGAGAAACGGTGTGTCCGTATGTGCGAACGGCGCGTTCTGCCGCATGACCTCGTAGACGTCGTACAGGAAGTCGTTGTCTTTGAAATCCTCGTGGCGAAGATCCCAGTTCTCCGCGTGTTCTTCGGGCCTCAACTACCGGGTCCTTTCGAGAGCACCCCGCGGCCGACGATCGTCGGCAGATCGAGGAAGGTTCGAATCCCGGGCGCCGCCGCACAGACTGGCGCCACCGCATGCACCGAATGCATCGCAGTGCCCAGACACGCCTGGTCGGTGTCGTCCTCATCGTTAATGGCGATCCGGGACTCGAGCACCATCGACGGGAGACCCTCGACCGTCACCTTCCAGCCTCGCCCGTTCGGCCAGTGTGGAGCCTGGTCGGGCCCCAGCCGGGTGATGTGTTCGACGGTCAGCGCACGACGCCCCTCGATGATGGCCGTGTACGCGAATCGCACCGCCGACACCGTCCCGGCCTCGATGCGGCCGGCTTTGACCTCGATGGGTTTGTCGGTCGTGGCGACCTGGCGCTCCCAGACGTAGTCCTCGATGGTGGCGCCGAGCCCCTCAGCGACCAGCATCAGCGGTGCCTTGAATGACAGTGCGCCGATGGCGGGTTCATCCATCGGCACCCGTGTATCGGGCGGCTTGCCGAAGCCCATGACGTCGAACAGCACAAACGGCTGGTCGTAGGTGCTGTAGTCCATCAGCTCCTGCACGAGCAGCGAATCGATCCGGCGAAACAGACCCGACATCGTCAGCGGCAGCACCTCGGAGCCCCAGCCCGGTTCGATACCGGTGCCGTGAAAGGAACTCTGTCCCTCGTCGCAGGCCGCTTCGAGGCGTTCGACCACATCGTCGGTGCTGCTCTCGGGATAGATCCATGCCGTTACCGCGGTCGACACCACGTTCTTACCCGAGGCCAGGATCCGGCAGATGTCGTCAAGGGCCACCGGCGGATTCCAGTCACCCTGGGCGTGGTAGAGCACACAGTCGGCATCCAGCGCCAGGATCTCGTCCACGTCTTTGGTCGCGATGACGCCGATCGGGCCGATACCGACGATCTCACCGACATCTCTCCCCGCCTTCTCGTCGTCGTACACCAGCGCCCCGACCAGTTCGAGATCGGGATGGTTGTGCACCGCTTCGACGGAGTGCTTGCCGACATTGCCGGTGCCCCACTGGATCACGCGCAGTTTCTTGGTCACGGCGACTGGGCCCCTTGTTGCTCGGCGGCTTGGCGGGCCTCGCGCTCCTCGTGGATGCGCACGAGTTCGCGGAATCCGAGCCGGTGATACTTCGGCGTCGGCTGGATGCCCCATTCGTCCCGGGCGGTGTCCTTGCCTTCAGCGCCCTCGGGCGGTCCCAGAGGCGGGTAGGGGACTTTGCACTCCAACGTGTCGTCGGAATAGCGGACCTTCAACAGTTCGCTGCAGATCTCGGTGAGGCTCAGCGTCGGGTAGCCGTAGTAAACCGCCATGAAGGGCAATGTGAAGGCGCCCTCGATGACCAGTGCGACCAGGCAAACCAGGACCGCTCGCTTGATCCACTTGTGCATGTTCGCGTAGTAGGGAGTGGTCCCGGGCGGAAGGTCGGCGGCCGGATCCTTCTCCTCGGTCGGTGACGGTGAAGAGGATGAAGTCACAGTAGTACTCCTTAAACCTGGTCAGTCGGAGAAGATTTCGCGGTTTACCGTGTGCAGATACGGGATCGCGAGGAACGGGGTGATGTAGAAGATGTCGTAGAGCCACCAGCCGATGACGGGGAACACGACGCCGGCGTAGCGGACGTCGGCGAACATCGTCATGTTGAACACGTAGGCGGACCAGATCACCACGCCCATCCAGCAGGTGACGATCATCCACTGGTGACCCCACCGTTTCATCTGGAGGAACCCGATCGCCGCGGCGACCCGCATGGAGAACACCGTGAGGATCAACCCCGCCACGTAGGCCTTCTCGCCCGGCCCGGCAGCACCGCCAACCCACAATTCGTTGTAGTGCCAGAAGTAGCCTGCGTCGAACATGTTGCCCCAACCGACCATCAGCACCCGGTTGATCAACGTGTGGTTGGCGACCAGGTCCAGGGCCCAGCCGAGACTGTTGAGCATTCCGTCGATCAACACCAGGTAACCGATCAGGGTGACGATCATGGGCCGAACCGACAGGCCGGCGCGCAGAGCCTGGCGCTGTAGCCACACCCCACGCATGAAGATGGGAAACCCGATGAGACCGGGTGCCCACATGCCCATCAACGCGGCGCCGACGATCATCCATTTGTCGGCCCGCCGTTGAGCCAGGCGCGACTCGTCGTGGTGATCCTCGAGGCTGACCGAGCCGTCAGGAGTGGCGGCCGACTTACTCCCCGAAAGACGGCTGACCAACGGGAGATTCACAGTTCCCACCAGCCTCTGACGAAGGACATGTACAGCTGAATCAGGAACATCGTCAGTAGGTAGCCGTAGATGACGACCTGCAGAACGATGAGTGCCCTCTTTCGCTTCTTTTCCTTTTGGTCCACCACGTCGAGTGACTCCTTCCTAGTGGGGCATGCTCGAGCTGTCGGCGGGGACCAGGCTGGCCACCGCCACTTCCCGTAAGCCGTCGGTGATCGCGCCGTCGGTGGACAGCGGTGCGAGGATGCAGGCTTCGGCGGCCTCCAATTCCGTTGCGCCTGCGGCGATCAACTGTGCCGCGGTGACCAGCACCCGAGTGGACGGCGGTTCGAAGTGGAACGCCTCGTCTGCGGTTCGGATGGCGGCAGCGCACTGCACAAGTCGTTTGGCTGTCGACAACTCGATCTCTGCTTCGGCGACGATCACCTCGGCCTCGCGATCGGGCGGCAGATACCTCATCGGAAGCGTGACGAACCGTTGACGGAAAGACGGCTTCAGCTCCTTCAGCGAGCTGCGATACGCGGGGTTGTAGGAGCACACAAGCATGAACGTCTCCGGTGCCTCGACCACCTCACCGGCCCTGTCCAGATACAGAGCGCGGCGGTGATCGGTCAGTGAATGCAGGATGGCCAGCGAGTCGTGGCGTGCTTCCACGACCTCGTCCAGATAGCAGATGGCGCCGGCCTTGACCGCGCGCGTGAGAGGCCCATCGGTCCACACCACGTCACCGCCGGTAACCATGAAACGGCCGACGAGATCGGAACTGGTGAGATCGTCGTGGCAGCTGATGGTGACCACGGGCCGGCGCAGCAGCAGGCCCATGTGCTCGACCAACCGCGTCTTACCGCACCCCGTAGGGCCGGTCAGCATCACGGGCAGGCGCTGGTGATACGCCTGCTCGAACAACTGGACTTCGTTGCCGTTCGAGTAATAGGTATCGGTCGTCATCTCTTCCTCAGGGGGTTGTCGGTTATGTGGCGACGAGCTCACGATGGACGTGGGCCAGTACTCGCGGAAGGTCCTCGACTCGCCGGATGCGTTGGGAACGGCGAGATCCGAAGACCTCGGGCAGTGGGTCTACTCGGGTCGGTCCGACGCCGACGTAGTACATCGAGACGCCGGCATCGTTGGCCTCCTCGACCGCGTGTGCCGCGTCGGCCCAGGCATAGCGTCCCTCGTAGCCCTCATCGGAGATCAGGCCGTCACCGATCACGATGAGCAGGCGGCGCTCGGACTCTTCGCCTCTGTTCGGCCGCTTACGATCCTGCCGACCTCGCTCCGAGGGCAAGGGCGCGCCGGACCGGTTCGCTATGAAGTTTATGGTGCCGGCCCAACGCTGATCATCGGCTCCCCGATCACGCTTTCTTCCGCTGAAGCCATTCGAACCGGGTACCTCGATCGGCTGACGGACCGCTACCGTGTCATTCTCATGCACTATCCGTCTGGAGACGAGGAGGCCACGTCGTTTACGCCGGACCCGCGTTTCAGATGACATGCTGGCGGTGGCGGATGCCGTTGGAGCGGATCGATTCGCATGGTATGGATTTTCATGGGGCGCAGTCGTCGGACTGCAGCTCGCCGCCAGAACGAATCGGCTCACGGCACTCATTTGCGGCGGCTGGCCACCACTCGGAGGGCCGTACGGCCGGACACTTGCCGTTACGGAGGCTCTCGCAGCAAAGGTTCCGCAAGCGCAAATGATGGTGACCTATTACCGAGGTCTGCAGAACTGGCCGGAGCGGGAAGTTGTCTCGAAGTTCACCGTCCCTCGATTGACGTTCGCTGGCAGCAATGACATCGTCGCCGCCGTGGGTGGTCAGACGACGCCAATCGGGCCGGTGATTGCACAGCACAGAGATGAACTGGAGCGAATGGGCTGGATGGTCAGACTCGTTGATGGTTTTGGCCACGAACTTGTGAGTCGGCCAGATATCGTGGTCCCGCTCATCCGGGAGTTCCTCGATCGTGCCTTTCTGGCGAAGTGAGAGTCCTGCGACAGCGCCAAAAGAGAGGTCGGCACCGGGCTCGCCAATCGCATCCTGAAGGAAGCGGGGTTGAAATGACGAAGTATTTTCCAGTCGTCGTTGAAGAAGACTCCAACGGGACGTACAGAGCGTGGGTGCCTGGTGTGCCCGGGGTCTATGCGGCCGCCGATACGGTACCAGAGGCCAAGCAGGCCCTTCGTGGAGCCTTGAGGGCGCATCTCGCGACACTCGAAGGGCTTGGCCGGGGCGTTGACAAAATGAAAACGGCGGAGCTCTCGATCCTGACGTTCGCGGCAAACAAGAAGAGTCTTAAGTACGCCAACCTCGCCAGCACGTTGCTTGGACGCCGCACCAGCGCGGCGAAGGCGCGTGCTGCGCGCCTCAACGGACGCAAAGGGGGCGCCCTCCCAGCAGCGACGCGCGCTGATGCCTGCGTGCCGTGGTTCGCCGGAGTACAAACTGTTATGTGAGGGCACGCGGACCCTGCGGGCGTGGTCTTTCACGGTCAACTAAATGTTCGTGGACGAAAGCGGTGGGACCATCTAGGATGGCACCCACATAGGAGGCAATCTATATGCGGAGGATCTACATCGCGGTCATTGCTGTACTCGTGTTAGTCTCGGATCGGTAATCGCGCAGCAGCAGGGTGGGAGGGGTGGCCGCGGTGGCCGCGGCGGGCAAGCCGCTCCGCCGACCGATCCAACGGTTGCCACACAGATGACGGCGGCAGAATTGAGCGCGGCGCTCGCCAAGCTCGGCACCGAGCGTCCGAATGCCAGCGTTCGCGTCTTCTCGCTCGCGCCTTACAGCATCAACGTCGAGCATCGCGCACCGCTTGCGCAAGCAGCATCGGTACACGCCGACGAGCACGAGCTCTTCTATGTGGTCGAAGGCTCGGGCACGATGGTGACGGGGGGCACGCTGCTGCCGGAAAACAAAGGGATCGAAGGCGGGACGCCGCACAAGCTCAACAAAGGCGACTTCCTGATGGTCCCGAAAGGCGTGCCGCACTGGTTCAGCCAAATCGATGCGCCCGTGCTCAATATCATGTCGTTCCACTTGCCGGTAACGAACTAACGAGGGCGACGGCGACGTCTCCGGACGTCTCCGCGTGTTGACGTCACGCAGGCATCGACGGCGACGATGCTCGAAATCGACGCGCTGGAATTGATTTCGTCGGGCACGAACGACGTCGTGGGCTTCCTGTCGTGCGTGCCCGGCGCAAATTGAGAACTCGCAGGAGCCTCAGGTAATTTGCAACGGCGAGTCGACCAGTGCCTCCAACCCTCAGATAAACTAGAATTTACTTCCTGTGAGCGCCCGTAGCTCAGCAGGATAGAGCACCGGTTTCCTAAACCGGGGGTCGCAGGTTCGAGACCTGCCGGGCGCACCATCCGCCTCCGCCCGCGCTAACACTACGCGGGCTACGGCGAGATGGCGCGTGAGTGTTTGTGCCTTGCCGTAGCTCCGCAGGAGCGAAGGCAGGCCGGGCGCACCATTTTCAGTCGCAAGTCGATAGTCTCCAGTCGCGAGTCTCAAGTCGAAGGTTCGCGACGACCAACCCGAGTGCAATCCGTCGGATCATGTGTTCCCCCATTTTCAAAAGTCAGTATAGGTCGCCCAACCTGCGAAGATATACGTGCCTTGCGGTCTGACAGGCTTTGAGCCACGCTTTTTCGGATTCTGACTTGTTGTCCGATTCGGTCCCCGAACACACACGCCGTCTGCGTCGTGTATCCTCCGACGCATGGATGGCTATCCGTTGCCCCTAATTGGAATCTTTGTTGGCGTGCTGGGTCTGGTGCAGTTGGCCTGGCATATCGCTGTGATCGTGTTCCTCTATAAGATTTGGGTGAAGGTCAGGCATCTGCCGAGCGCCTGATTCGTCACGTCGCACATCATCCAGCACCGACCGTTCGTCCGGTCCCTGCACCCCAACGGCATAGTTGTGCCGGAACAAGACGCGCTGCTTCGATTCGGCGCAATTCGGAAGAAGCCCAATTATGTAAGTGCTTGAACACACTCGACTCCGTGCTGGCGCTTGGTTTGCTCTGCTGAATCGCCAGGAGGGCAGACACTTTGCGAACCGATTTTGAACGCCGTATGGCAATCGCAGAATTACTCGCGCAATCCGATCCCCCTGAGCTCCCGCGGCGCAGTCATCGCGTACGATTGAAGGGCAAGCCTGAGCGATACGCTTTGCTACCGTGGTTGTCATCCTTGTTTGTTCAGCAGCAGTTGGTGGCTCTTGAAGAGAGGCGCGCATCGCATCTGGAGAGAGTCCGTCGCAGTATCCAGTGGCGTCGTTCCCCCGCATCTCGAAACGACGCGCTGACACCTGCATAGTGCGAACGGCTTCCATCAAGCCACTTCCTGACTGCCCCCCATCCAACGAGGGCGCAATGGGGCGCAGTGAAAAACCATCATCAGCGCGCCCTATCGAGAGCACTGCGCCCTGCAGTGCTCTATAGGCGCATGGGGCTCGTCTTTTCACAAGGCCCGCGAGCACCGATCGCCAGGACGAAATCAGCACCAATCCGTAGTGACGAGTGAGGTTGAGGTGCTCTGATCGGTGCTGACGTAATTCGATGCACCCGCGAATGTGCGAATTCAGAACACTCAAACGCCTGCACGCAATCTGATTCATTCGCGACCGGACTGCCGCTTGCTGCTCTTATAGTGGTAGAGCGACTCCCCCCAGATAGCCGCCAGTAGCGTCGTTCCATTCACGCTCCGCCAACGCGAGGAGGTTTCCTTATGCGCAACATCGTCGTGGCCGTTTCAGTAGCGGCGGTGGCTGTACTTACGATCGCCTACCAGGTGATCGAAGTGCGGCCGGCAACCACTCGTCACATCGTCAACCGACCATCGCAAGAACGTCTGGATCAAATTCGTCGATCGCTTGTCGCTCAGATAGCCGTGCAAGACCAGGCAGAGCGCGCCATGCGCGCGCCGACTGATTGGAAGCCGCGGCGCTTTCGAACGCAGCCACGGAGACACTGCAAAGCGTGCCGCTTCCAGGCGGCGGTGTCGCACTGCGGACCGGCTCGACCCAGTTATCGCTGGTCGTGGCAACACGAGGCGAGGACGGCACGATACGCCTCGCGCACGAAGCCACGCGGGCGACCACGTCTGTTGCCATCTGTGAAAGGAGGCCGCCATGCTCGCTAGGCTTCTCGCCGCGGTTCTCGTGTTCACCCTGCCGCTGCCGGCCATGGGCGCCGAGGTCATCGTGATCAACGGCGATCCTCCGGGCGTCGGCTTCAACGATCCGACGCCGGCCACACCGATTGGCGGCAATCCGGGAAGCACGGTGGGGCAGCAGGCGCTCAATGTGTTTCAGTTTGCCGCCGATCGCTGGGGCGCCAACCTGATCAGCGACCAACCCATACGGGTCATCGCGTTCTTCACGCCGTTGGCGTGCACGGCAACGTCTGCCGCGCTCGGCGCTGCCGGTGCGCTCTTCTATTTTGCGAACGTGCCGGCGGAGCACCCAGGCAAGGCCCTCGCCGCAAACACCTGGTATCCAGCGGCCCTGGCAGAGAAGATTACGCGACAGGACATCGTGGCCGACCCGACGGAGCCGTATGAAATCGTCGCGTTCTTCAACAGCCGGCTGGGACAGCCAGGGTGCCTGACAGGAAATGGTTGGTACTACGGCCTGGACAATCAGCAGCCCGCGAATCGCATCGACCTCCTCGCGGTCGTCCTGCATGAGTTTGGTCACGGCCTGGGCTTCTCCGCAGGTCCGACCAACACGAACACCGGCGCACGTCCACTCAACTTCCCTTCGGTGTGGGAAAACTACCTGATGGATGTGACGAACGGGAAACGCTGGATCGACATGACTCAAACCGAGCGTGCGGCTTCGGCACGCAACGACCTCAACCTCGTATGGGCGGGACCGCACGCGTCGAACGTGGTGCCCTCCGTGCTCGCCTTCGGCGCCGAGCTCGTGGCGCTCGAACCGGATACGCTGGGAACCAATGAGGCGGTGCCTGCCACGTTCGGAGGAGGAACACCACCTCATCTGCAAGGGTTGGTCACGGCTCCAAACGACGGAGGCGGGGCGTCGCTGCTGGACGGCTGCGAGGCCTTTCCTCCGGGTTCCGACACTGCCGGCAGGATTGTGCTGATGGACCGCGGTGTGTGCACTTTCGTCCAGAAAGCCCTCAATGCGCAAAATGCCGGCGCCATCGCCGCCGTCATCGCCAACAACACAGTGGGCCTCGTCAGTCCCGCGGGCGTTGAGCCATCGATCGTCATCCCGGTAGTTGGCATCGCGCAGGCGTTGGGAGCCCAACTGCGCGCAACGCCGACCGTCGCCGAGCTTCGGCGCAACACCACGACCAGAGCGGGGACGGCGTTCAACCTGCCTCGGCTCTACGCTCCCCGCACGTTCGCATCGGGATCATCGGTATCGCACTGGGACGTGACCGCGACGCCCAGCCTGCTGATGGAGCCGTTCATCACACCGGAACTCACGAGCAGCGTGAAGAACCCCGAGGATCTAACTCGCCGGCTGCTGGTTGATATCGGCTGGTAGACCGACCAGGCGGGTGGACGTTAGACAAACGTTCCACCCGCCTGAATGCTCTACCCACGATCGGCAACGGCGGGGCAGGGCTGAAGCCCTGCGCTACCGCAGATCAATCTCAGAAGTCCGCAATCCAAATCTTGGATGAGTGGGACAGATCCGTGATTGAGGGGATGAACCCGGTGAGCTGACTTCTTCATCAGCGCCACATTGTGAAGGATGGCTGCGGCATTCTATTTGCTCGTCGCCCTCGCACATGTGGACGACAGTGGTCAAGCCTGCGTGGGGAATCTCAGTGACGCTGAGTTTGCTCTCATTCACAAATTGTGGCGACGTGCGAATGCCCCTCGATGAGGTCGAAGCTCTACTGGAAGGGCAATCCTCAGATGGGTTGACGACGGTCCGGTTCGAGTGCAGAGATGGCGAAGCCGGCTGGAACTACATTTGTCAGGCGCGTTACGAGCCGGTATCGTCTCGCTCGCGTACGAAACCAAGAGTGCAAAAGATTGGCGTAAAGCGGATGGGATCCTACCAGGGCAAGCCCGCCTTCAGTCTCTTTGCCCTTCCAGGCGAAGGCCCGGTTCTGAACGCCGACCAACTGGCCGCTTACCGCAAAACACAGGCTGCCGACGCGTCACAGCGATCACAACAACGAATGAGCCGCGGGTCTCGCTGAACGGCATGCCGAGGCAGGGCTGAAGCCCTGCGCCACCGGGGAACTGCCAGCCAGGGCTGAAGCGCTGCGCGTACCTCCGAGACAACTTCTCAGCGTCTTTGCGTCTCTGCGTCGAAACGAACAAATCTGCGTCGAAACGAACAAAGCGGAACGGAAAGTCGATCAGCTTGACGCGGTGTGCCACACGCACCAGACTGTCGGCCTGAGCGAGGAGGCCGACAGTGCGAATGTCCAGTACGGCGTGGTTGGCGGTGATGGCGGCCGGATCGATGGCGTTGTCCAGCGACGCGGTCGCCCGTGCGCGGTCGAGTGCGGTTCCACCGGCGGTCTTGATGCAAGCGTGCCGGTTGGTGTCAGGTCAAACGCTGGAGACGTTCTATCCGGCCATGCCGGGCTGGCAACGCGGAGCACCGCAGAGCGAAACCGACACGCAGGAAATGGTATCCAGGACGACGGTCGATTTCGAGCGAGGCGTCAGCACGATTAGCGTGGAGCTTATGGATTCCTGCCGCAATGCCAATGTGCTCATGATGATGAACGAATCGCTGAAGCAACTGCCGCCGGTGACGAGAGGTACCGTGGTGCGTCACACCACCATAAACGGATTTCCCGGATACGAGGAATGGACTGCCGAAGCCGGTAACGGCGAACTGCACGTGCTCGTGGCGGGGCGTTTCATGGTGAAGGTGACCGCGGCCACCAGCGACCTGGCGGAGCTGCAGAAGGCGGCCCAGTCGATTCCGATGCAGAAGCTGGCAGCGATGAAGTAGGAGCGCGGTTCTAGATGAGCCAGGCCGTCAGGCTGACGAGCGTGGCAATCGCGGCGCCGATGGCCAGTCGGCGCTTACGCTGACGCCATTTGAAGGCTTCTTCCGGGGTCATACGTACCTGAATTATCGTCGCGTTGGCGGCGGGGCCTTACAGGAGGAGGAAAAAGGGAGAGGCTGCTCCCGAATTAACGGCCCAGCAGCCCCTCGGGGCGCCCTGGTCGGACGGCGCGTCCGCCATTCCCGACGCAGATGTCCGTGTTATCGGAGCGCCACAGTGCTCCAATAGTGGACACTTTTTCATTTGCGCGGGCCTGCGCGGGCTGTCGCGCCAGCACGAGTGGGCCCATCAGTTGGTTTCCAACTTGTGCACACCGCCCGCGGCCGAACTGCACCGGTACCCATGAGCCGTCTTTCAGGCGGATCATCAACGTTCCGATCACCCGGCCTCTCTCTGTGCCGTCCACGCGGACGCCGATGTCGGGAGTGGTCACGACGCTGCCGGGAGCGGGGAAGGGCACGAGCCGGTCCTGCGCCGACTGTGCGTAGACCCATCCGCTGATTGCCACCACACCCGCCACGATCAGTCCGATTGCTGCTCTCCGCATGTCATCTACCTCCAGATGGCTGTTTAGACTGCCCGCGACGTTCCCTGGCCGTCCGAAGTAAAGTGGCGCTGCATGGGACACGCTGACATGCTCGAAACGTGGCTGCGCGCACTATGTGCGCACGCCGCGGCCGACCTGTTTCTCGTCGCGGGTTTTCCTCCCGCGATTCGTGTGAACGGCATCGTGACGCCGCTTGCGGAGCCACCGCTCGACGGCAGCGCCATCGAGGGGGCCGTCATGCCGGCCCTCCACGCCCAGGCGCTGGAACGCTATCGCACGGCCGGCTCCGCCGATATCTCGCTTCGCCGTCCCGATCTGGGCCGCTTCCGCGTCAATCTCCACCGCGAGCGCGGCCGCGCGGCCGCGACCATCCGGCTGCTGCCCGCCACGCCGCCGCTCATCGGCGAACTGGGCCTTCCGCCACAGGTCGAGCTGGTCACCCGGCTCCATCACGGTCTGGTGCTCGTCGGCGGCGCCACGGGCTGCGGCAAGACGACGACCGTGGCGGCGCTCGTGAACGAGATCAACCGGCGCGAAGCCCGCCACATCATCACGATCGAGGATCCCATCGAATACGAGCACCCTCATCAGAAGAGCGTCGTCGAGCAGGTCGAGATCGGCATCGACGCGCCCGACTTTCCGACGGCGCTGCGTGCCGCCTTGCGGCAGGCGCCCGACGTCATCGTGATTGGCGAAATGCGCGATCCCGAGACGATGAAGATCGCGCTGACGGCCGGAGAGACGGGACATCTGGTCTTCTCGACGCTGCACACGACGGATGTGACGTCGACGGTCGCGAGGGTGGCGGATTCGTTTCCGCCCGAGCGGCAGCCCACTATCCGCCAGGATCTGTCGATGGCTCTCGCCGCGGTCATGATGCAGACGCTCGTGCCGCGCACGGGCGGCGGGCGGGTCCCGGCCGCCGAGCTGCTCATGATCGGCTACGGCGCCCGCCAGCACATCCGGAAGAATGCGCTGCAGCACCTCCATCAGGAGATCACGATCACCAAGCGCAACGGCTCGATCACGCTCGAAGAATCGCTCGCGCAACTGGTTCGCAAGGGTCTGATTGCGGCCGATGACGCGCGGACGCGCACCGTTCATGCGGAGGAGTTAGAAGGGTTGCTTCGCACTGCAGGTTCGTGAAGTTCGTGGGTTCGTGAAGTTCGTCGAGTTCGAGGGTTCGGGGTTCGATTCGCCACGAACCTCACGAACCTACGAACCTGCGAACCTCACGAACCCGACGAACCCGACGAACCCACGAACCCACTATGTACCCCCGCGCTTTTCGGCACGATCGTCAACGTGTAGCTGGCCGGCTCGCCAGACGTGTTCTCGACCAGAAATTTCATCCGATCGCGATTCTCCGGCCGCTGGTTCGTGGCGATGTTGCGAATCTCGCGCGGTGTCGAGGCAGGCGCCTCGATGGGATCGCTCAGGCGCGTGCAGCGATCCTCGTCGCCGGCCGGACACGTCGGAACGAGCTCGGAGATGCGAAGGTTGCCGGACGACCAGGTGAGGATGAGATCCGACTGCGTGGTCCGGGCAGGGGGAACGAAATCGTGAACGGCGCCGCCGCCCGGTGCGACCGAGCCGGTAAAGACAACCGGCGCGCCCGTCTGCTGACTGCGGGAGGGGCAGCAGCCGACGGTGCACGCCAGTGCCGGAACGACCAGGAGAGCGCGCGGAATGCGCATTCGTGACCTCCATCACGGAATGCGCAAGCCGCGATCGAGCAGGGTCAGCCGGTTCAGTTCGTGAGTTCGTAAGTTCGTGAGGTTCGCGGGTTCGTGGGGTTCGTGGGATTCGTCGCGAGACGAACCGACACGCGACCTCACGAACTCACGAACCTTACGAACCGAACGAACTTAACGAACCTTCTTACGACACCAGGCTCTTGCGCACGGCGTAGAGGACGATCTCGGCCGTGTTGTGCAGCCCGAGCTTCTGCATCAGGTTGGCGCGATGCGTTTCGACCGTCGACACCCCGACCTCGAGAATGGTCGCCACCTCTTTGTTGGTGCGCCCTTCGGCCAGCAGCTGCAGGACTTCCTTCTCGCGATCGGTCAGCAGCCGATACGAGTCCTCCTGTCCCCGCTGCTGCAGGTGGCGCATGTAGTCGGAGAGCAGCATCGCCGAGATCGTCGGGCTGAAGTACGGACGCCCCTGGCTGATGGTCCGCAGCGCCGGCACGAGATCCTGTTCGGTCGATTCCTTCAGCAGATACCCGCGCGCGCCCGCCGACAGCGCCCGCAGCACATACGATTCGTCGGCGTACATGCTGAGGAACACGACCTTCAGCTGGGGCTGATGCTTGATCGCGCGTTCGGCCACGTCGATGCCGTTCAGGCGCGGCATCGCGATGTCGAGAATGGCCACGTCGGGGCGGTGCGTTTCGCACATCCGCAGCGCTTCCAGGCCGTCGCCCGCCTCGCCGACGACTTCGATGTCGTCTTCGGCGTCGAGCAGCGCCTTCAGCCCACGCCGAACGATGCCATGATCGTCACCGAGCACTATTCGCAACGAGGTCCTCCTTGCTGCTGTCCGCAGCGGGCACGGGCAGCGTGATGTACACGACGGTTCCGCCGCCGGGTCTGGTTTGTATCGATGTCGAGCCGTTGATTTCCTTGACGCGTTCCTTGATGCCGGTCAGCCCAGCCCCCTGTGGCCGATCGTCGAGCCCATGCCGACGCCGTTGTCGCGCACCGACACGTCGAGCCGCGTCCGCCCGCCGCACGACCTGCACCGGAATCTCCGTGGCCGCCGAATGCTTGGCGCAGTTGGTCAAGCGCTTCCTGGACGACGCGGTAGACGCAGGTGCGCTGCGGGTCGGGCAGCCGCTCGAGATCGCCCTCGACGCGAGATCGACCGGCACGTTGTAGCGGCGCGAGAACTCGCGCGCCTGCCAGGCCAGCGCCGGCTCGAGACCGAGGTCGTCGAGCATGCTCGGGCGCAGCCCCATCGCGAGATCGCGCACCATCCGCATCATGCGATCGATCAGCGCCTTGCTCTCGGCCATCGTCGCCGCTGAACGATCGGGCTGCCGAGCGCCTGCGCGCGCTCGGCGCGGCCGATTTCCATGCGGAGCGCCGTGAGCATCTGCCCGAGCTCGTCGTGCAGCTCGCGTGACGAGGCTCTTGCGCTCTTCCTCCTGCGTGCGGACGAGCTGATTCGACAGCCGGCGCATTTCCTGTTCGGCCTGCTGCGTGCGGCCGTGCTGCTCCTCCGAGCGGCCGTTCGAGCACGCGAATCCGAATCACCGCCGCGACCGCGACGACGAGGCCCAGCGTGAGGCTCGGCCGCGAGCATGCGCGTCAGGTACTGATGGAGCTCGCGCTGCCGCTCGGCTGCGGCCAGCTGTTGCGCGTGCAGGTTGCGGTTGTTCAGCTCTTCGATCTCCGCCGAAATGGTCATGACCGCGTCGCGGCGCGGCACGATTTCGCGGCGGAGAAAGACGTAGCGATCGACCGACCAGGGTCGTTTCGTCGAAGAGCGGCTCGTAGCTGCGCCCAGTACTCGCTCAGCTCGTGCCGGAGCGTGTCGAACCGAGTCGGATCGCTGGCGCGCATCAGCGGCTCGAGCTCGGCGAGCATCCGATCGCTCTCCGTCCGTCAGCCGAGCAGCCGCGAACGGTAGTCGGCGGTCGGCGTGGTGGTATCGAGCAGGTAGTCGCGCGCCAGAATGCCCGACAGATGCAGGTCGGCCCGCACGCGCCGCAGGCGCGCCTCGACTTCGCGGTATCGGGCGTTCAGGTTTTCCAGATGGGCGTACGCCGTGTCGGCCTTCCGCTGCGCCGCAAGGATCGACACGACGATGAGCCCGAGCAGGCCCAGCAACGCCACCGCGACGACCGGCCAGGTCCGAAAGCGCATCGACCGCCTGATCGCGTGACCTTTTGCGGGCACGAAGAGTTATCCTGCCTAAAGGGGATATAATTGGCGCGCTTATGAAAGGTTCAGAACGCCATCGTCTCAAGGAAAACGAGCTCTCTCAGCGCTCTCGGCGAGGTCTATCGCGCGCCTGCAGCAGAATCGCAGCAGTCGCTCTCGCTGGTCGGGGGCGTCGCTGCTCCTCGTTCTGCTGCTGGCTGGCGGGTACTGGGCCTGGACCACCCGCAGCGAAAACCGCGCGCAGATGTTGCTCGGCGATGCCATCGTCGTCGTGCAGTCGCCGATACAGGAAGCCAAGCCCGGCGCGAAGCCGGCAGGCCCGGCAGCTACCCGACGATCCAGGCTCGCGCCGAAGCGGCGCTGGCGAAGTTCACCGAGGTCTTCAACGCCTATCCGTCGACCGAGGCCGGCATCGCGGCGCGCTATTACGCGGCCGGCGCGCTCGCGATGCTGGGGCGCCATGGCCGAGGCGGCGACGCGATACCAGGAGGTCGTGGATCGGGCGGGCGCGAACAGCTTTTACGGCCGGATGGCGCAGCTCGGCGTCATCGACGCGCAAGCGCAGGCCAAGCAGTACGACCAGGCGATCACCGCCGCGCAGGCGCTCGTGAACAACACGGCCGACGAAACGATGCCGCGCGATGCGCGTGTTGATGGAGCTGGGACGCGTCTAGGCCGCGGCGGGGAAGAAGGCCGAGGCCAAGCAGACGCTCGACAAGGTGATCGCCGACTTCCCGGACTCGCCGTACGTCGACGAAGCGAAGAAGATGCTCGCCGAACTCACGAACTTCAGACAGTCAGAACTCAGATCTGAACTGAGATCTGACTCAAGCTGTAATCTTCAGTGAACTGGTAAGTCAGGATCTTGTAGATCAGCTTCGCGCACAGGAAGTTCGGCGCCACCATTCCCGGAATCGGCACAGCTCCACGAGATCGCACCCCACCACCGTGCGCGCCGAGATGACGGCGCGCAGCAGCGCGAGCATCTCGTACCAGCTCAACCCGCCCGGCTCGGGCGTGCCGACGGCCGGCATGATGGCCGGGTCCATGCCGTCGCAGTCGATCGTGATGTAGACCGTCTCGCCGAGCGATTCGACGACCCGCTCGATCCAGTTCGGGTCCTGCCGCATGTTGACGTCGTAGAAAATCGTCGGTCGGCAGCGCCGGCGCGGCCTTCGCCTCTTCGGTCGACAGGCTGCGAATGCCCACCTGCGTGCACGGCGCGTGCTCGAGCACGCGCCGCATCGCGCAGGCGTGGTTGAACCGCGTGCCCATGTAGGTGTCGCGCAGATCGGCGTGCGCGTCGATCTGCAGCACCGACAGCCCGGGATGCTTCGCCGCCACCGCGGCGACGACCGGCGAGGTGATCGAGTGCTCGCCGCCGAGCACGATCGGGAACTTGTCGTGCTCGAGGATGGCGGCGGTCACGCGCCGAATCTCCGCCATGATGTCGGCCATGTCGTCGAACGGCAGCTCCATCTCGGGCAGCGTGTAGATGCCGATCGGAGTGGACGTCGGTGTTGGTTTCCTCGTCCCACAACTCCAGGTGCGACGAGGCGACCAGAATCTCGCGCGGGCCGTTGCGCGTGCCGGTCACGTACGAGGTGGTGCTCTCGAGCGGAATCGGCAGAATCACGGCCTTCGCGCGTCTCGAACGTCGCCGGCTCCGGCAGCGTGCCGCCGAACGCCAGCGGCTCGATGTGGTCGTACTTGACGGGCAGCCTTCATTCGGTCTCCTCGAACGTCTCGCGCGAGATCGGCTTGCCGTCGACCATCATCTCGCGCTGCGCTGGGATCGATTGACGGGCCGTTTGCGCGGTCTTGGCGAGGTCGGCGGAGCTGCGTGCGAGCGCCGTCGCCAGAATCGGCAGCGCGATGGTGGCGTCGGCGTGCACCGTCACCTGCGCGGCGTCGGCGGCGAGCTTGCCCCAGCTCTGCGCCTCCTCGAGCGTCGAGCCCGATGCGCCGCCGAAATGCGGGCACGTCGGTGACGATCTGCAGGGCGTACTGGTGGCCGCCGACTTTCGGGCTGAAGAACTCGGCCTGCACGCTCGCCTGGTTGATGAAGTTCTTCGGCGTGCCGCCGCCGAGCACGACGCTGGCGGTGCGCGGCCGGCGAATGACGAGGTTCGCCGACTCGACGATGTCGCCGATGATGTCGATCTGGCCGGACTCCGGGCGTCTTGTGCCGCCCCTGCGACAGCCCCATGCCGATCGACGAGTCGGCGATCGCGGGGCAGAAGATCGGCACGCCGGCGCGGATAGGCGGCCGTCAGGATGCCGTCGCCGCTCGTTTCGCTTCCAGAGGTGGCCGCCGAGGCGATTGAGGAACTCGCGCGACGTGTACGGCCGCTGCTTCGAGCGTCGCGACGAAATCGCCAATCCACACGTCGTTGTCGCAGAACTCCTCTTCGCTGGCGTAGGTGTCGTACACGCGATCGATCCGGTCGTCGGCCAGCGCGGCGTCGTTGGCGTGCGCCGAGCCGAGATAGTGATGGCGGCCGCGGGTCTCGTGCAGGTCGTGATAGAGGTTCGCGCCGGTCGAGACCAGGCAGTCGATGTAGCGGTGCTCGATGAGGTAGGCGACGACCATGCGCAGCCCGCCGGCGCTGAGCGCGCCGGCCATGCCCATGAAGATCGTCACGTCGTCGCCCAGCATCTTCTGCCAGACGCGATGCGCGATGCCGAGCGAGCGCCCCTGAAACGAGATGCGCTCCATCTTCTCGAGAATCTCGTCGGCCTTCAGCTCGGGGTCGACGGTGAACGGCTCGATGGGCACCTGCAGGAAGCGCGAGCGCTTTTTCATGCGTGGCAATTTTACGCTGCCTGCGAGACATTTCTGAGGAAGGTGAAGTCGGCCTTGCGGCGACAGCGGATGCCGCGAATCTCGCGGCTGAGACAACGCGAAGTTCGTCTCGTGCCACAGGCTGATGTACGGCGCGAGCTCGGCGATGCGCTGCTGCACTTTTCCGTACAGCGCTCGCCGGCTCTTCGTAGTCGGTCGCGCTGCGACGCCTCGTCGATCAGCCGGTCGACTTCCGGATCGCTGAAGTGGCCGCGATTGAAGCCGCCCGGCGGCACCTGCTGCGAGTGGAAGACGCGGCGCAGGATGTCGGGATCGGCCAGCGCGCCGCCGACCCACTGCAGCGTGTACATCTGGAAATTGCCCTTGATGATGTCGGCGTACAGCGTCGCGAACTCGTACGAGCGGACGTCGACGTCGATGCCGACCTCGCGGAGATTCTGCTGAATCACGGCGGCCTGCAGCCGGTTGAACTCGACGTTCGACGTCTTGAGCGACAGCGACAGCCGCGGGCGCGGACCGTCGCCGTCGGGATCGGGATAGCCGGCTTCGTCGAGCAGCGCTTCGCGCGTGCTCGGGATCGTAGTCGAAGCACGAACACGTCGGGCTCGATAGGCCCAGTTGGTGGGCGGCAGCATGCCGATCGGCCGGCGTCGCCAGGCCGCGGCGCAGGTAATCGACGATGGCCTGGCGATCGATCGCGTAGCCGATCGCGTGCCGCACGCGGACGTCCTTCAGCACCGGGATCGCGGAAGTTGAAGCCGAGGTACTGGTAGTCGACGCCGGGCGGCTTGCGTCAGGCTCAGCCCGTCCTTCTCGCAGCTGGTAGACCATGTCGGGCACGAGGTCGTTGACGATCAGATCCGACGTGTGCTTGCGCAGCTCGAGCCCGCGCATGATGTCGTCGGGCACGATCTTCATGCACGACGCCGTTGTTGCGCGGCAGCCCCTCGAAATAGTCGCGGAACGCGCGCAGCTCGCAGCCGATCGTCGACCGCGTACGACGACGAACTCGTACGGGCCGGTGCCGATCGGATGGTCCCGCAGCTCGCGGCCGGCGCCGGCCGGCACGATCTTGAACACGAGGTTCGGCAGGAACGAGCCCGACGGCTGCTTGAGAATGAAATCCACGGTGTAGCGATCGACCGCGACGACCGACTCGAGATCGCGAAACGCGCCTCGCCACGGCGAGCGATCGCCGGGTCGAGCATGCTGGTGAAGGTGTAGACCACGTCGGCCGACGTCAGCTCGTGGCCGTCGTGGAACCGCACGCCGTGGCGCAGCTTGATGCGATAGGTCTGGTAGTCGGCCGTGTCCCAGCGATTCGGCCAGCCCGGGCGCGAGGCGCGTGTGCTCGTCCCACCTGAGCAGGTCGTTGAAGAGCAGTTGGTGCGCGCGCGCCGAGTTCTCGTCGGTGCCGATACCGCGGATCGAGGTTGTTCGGCGAGACGGGAATGGCGACGGTGATGACGCCGGGATCGGCGGCGGCAGGCTGGAAGCAGCGAGACGCGATCAGGCGAGTCGTAAAGCGCGAGTCGCAGGTTCGGTTCGGCGAGGCCGAACCGACGAACCGCCGCGAACCGACGACCCAGCCTCGACTTCACGACTCGAGCGTCCTTCTTCAGCTCCGCCAGCAGCGACAGCGCCTGCAGCGGCGTCAGGCTGTTCGGGTCGATGTCGCGGAGCCGCTGCGCGAGCCGTTCGGCGGCCGGATCGGCGGACGCCATCTGAAACAGGCCGAGCTGCTGCTGCGGCTCGGACGGCGTGCCGCTGATCGACGGCCGGCCGCCGCGCGTCAGCTCGTCGTGCTCGAGCGACTGCGAGAATCGCGCGGGCGCGGGTGATCACCGACGCCGGCATGCCGGCCAGCCGCGCGACCTGGATGCCGTAGCTGCGGTCCGATCGCCCGGGCACGATCTTGTGCAGGAAGACGATGTCGTCCTGCCACTCGCGCGCGGCGACGTGCGCGTTGACGACGCCGGGCAGCGCGTCGGCCAGATCGGTCAGCTCGTGATAGTGCGTCGCGAAGAGCGTCTTCGGCCGCCCGCGCGGGTTGGTCGCCAGATACTCGGCGACCGCCCAGGCGATGCTGAGGCCGTCGAAGGTCGCCGTGCCGCGGCCGATTTCGTCGAGCACGACGAGGCTGCGCGACGAGGCGCCGTGCAGGATGTTCGCGGTCTCCTGCATTTCGACCATGAAGGTCGACTGCCCGCGCGTGATGTTGTCGGACGCGCCGACGCGCGCGTAGATGCGATCGACGATGCCGATCTTGGCGCGGGTGGCCGGCACGAACGAACCGGCCTGCGCCATCAGGCAGATGAGCGCGGTCTGCCGGAGGTAGGTCGACTTGCCGCCCATGTTCGGGCCCGGTCAGGATCACCAGCTGGCTCGCGCTGCCGTCGAGCGTCGATGTCGTTCGGCACGAAGGCGCCGTTGCAGCGGCGTTCGACGACCGGATGGCGGCCGTCGACGATGGTCAGCTCGTCGCCGTCGTGCACGTGCGGCTTGATGTAGTTCGAGAGCGCGGCCGTTTCGGCCAGACCGGCGAGCACATCGAGCGCCGCGAGCGCGCGCGCCGTCTCCTGGATGCGGGTCGCTTCGGCGGCGACGCGGCGCGCGAAGCTGCTCGAAGAGCTCGATCTCGCGCTCGAGAATCCGCTCGTCGGCGCCGAGCACCTTCTCCTCGTGCTCCTTCAGCGCGGGCGTGATGAATCGCTCGCCGCCGGCGATCGTCTGCTTGCGGTGGTAGTCGGGCGGCACCGCGTGCAGGTTCGACTTCGAGATTTCGATGTAGTAGCCGAAGACGCGGTTGTAGCGCACCTTCAGCGAGTTGATGCCGGTGCGCTGCGCGCTCGCGCTCCTCGAGCTCGGCGATCACCTGCTTGCCCGAGCGGCTGATGCGGCGCAGATCGTCGATCTCGGCGTCGAGGCCGTCGCGGATGTAGCCGCCGTCGCGCACCAGCGCGCCCGGCTCGTCGATGAGGCAGCGGTCGATGTCGTCGCGGACGTCCGTCAGATCGTCGAGCGCGCTCGACGAGCGATCGCGTCAGCGGCGCCTCGCAGGCCTCGAGCATCGAGCCGCGACGCGCGGGACGACGGCGATCGACTGCTTCAGGCCGACGAGATCGCGCGGCCCCGCGCGTGCCGAGCGCGGCGCGCGCGACGAGGCGCTCGAGATCCTGAACGGCTCTTCAGCACCTCGCGGAACTTGCCGCGATCGGTGCTGCGAAACGCGAACTCCTCGACGGCGTCCAGGCGATCGCGAATGCGATCGAGCGAGACGAGCGGCCGCAGCAGCCAGGCGCGCAGCAGGCGGCCGGCCATCGGCGGTGACCGTGCGGTCGATCTCGTGCAGCAGCGTGCCGTCGCGGCCGCCGTCCATCGACTCGACGACTTCGAGGTGCTTGAGCGTGACGGCGTCGATGAGCAGGCAGTCGGCCGCGGTCTTGTACGCGATCGCTCCGCACGTGCGCGAGGTCGGCCTTCTGCGTGTCGCGCAGATAGTGAAGCAGCGCGCCGGCGGCCGACACGGCAGCGGCGTGGCGTATCGAGACCGAATCCTTCGAGGCCGTTGGTGCGGAACTGATCGAGCAGCGTCCGGCGCGCCGACTCGTGCTCGAACGTCCACGGCTCGACGCGCGTGACCGGCAGCCGGTCGCGCCGCGCCGTCGACGAGCACGCGAGCCAGGTCGAGGCCGATCGGGCGCGACGATTTCGCGCGGCCGCAGCACCGTCACCTCGTCGGCCAGCGCCTGCAGGCCGCCTGCGCCGGCATATTCGGCGCAGGAGAACTCGCCGGTCGTCAGATCGAGCAAGGCGACGCCGACAACCGTGTCGCCGACTGCGGGATCTGGGACTCGGGACTGGGCGACTCGGGACAGCGCAAGCAGGAACGCGGGCTCCGCGCTCGTCGAGATGCTGCGAGTCGGTCAGCGTGCCGGGCGAGACGACGCGCACGATCTCGCGCTTGACGATGCCTTTGGCCTTTTTCGGGTCCTCGACCTGATCGCAGATCGCGACGCGGAATCCTTTCTTGACCAGCCGCGCGAGATAGGTATCGAGCGGCGTGGTGGGGCACGCCGCACATCGGGATCGACGTGCCCTGGCCGTCCTTCGAGCGCGACGTGAGCGTCAGATCGAGCGCGCGCGCGGCCACGAGCGCGTCCTCGTAGAACATCTCGTAGAAATCGCCCATGCGGAAAAACAGAATCGCGTCGCGATACTGCTGCTTCGCGTCGAGATACTGCCGCATGGCCGGCGTGACGCTCGGAGCGGCCGAGGGCGGACCCGGGAGCCGTGGGCATGTAGAATGGAATTTTACATGCTGGTGCTCGCCCTCGACACCACAACCCGGCAGGGCAGCGTCGCGCTCGCGCGCGACGGCGCGCTCGTGGACGTCTACGCGGGCGACGCCGGCATCGACGCATGGCGCAGCGGCTGCCCGGCGATATGCTGCGCCTGCTCGACCGGCACAGCGCTGCGCGTCGCCGACGTCGATCTGTTTGCCGTCGCGGCCGGGCCCGGGCTCGTTCACCGGGCTGCGCATCGGCATCGCGACGATGCAGGGGCTCGCGCTGGCCAACGGCAAGCCGCTGGTCGGCATTTCGGCGCTCGACGCGCTGAGCGACGCTCGTCACTGCACCTCAGCCCTCAGCCCTCAGCCCTCAGCCCTGCAGCGAAGTGGGCGCCTGGATGGATGCGCAGCGCGGCGCAGGTGTTTTCGGCCGTCTACACAAACGGCGCGGCGGCCGAGGGCCCGATCGTGGAAAAACCGGCCGAGATTCTCGCGCGCTGGCGGCGCGACGGGCGGCGCGCCGCGACGTGTTCGCGGGTGATGGCGCGCTGGCGTATCGCGAGCTGATTCGCCGCGCCGATGCCGCAGGCGCAGATCATCGATCCGCTGCCACCGCTGGCGCCGGCCATTGCGACGGCTCGCCGAGGCCTACGTTCAGCAGCGAGGACCGGCGTCGCCCGATGCGATTCGGCCCATCTATATCCGCCGATCGGACGCGGAGCTGGCTCGCGACAAAGCCGAAGCGCGGGTGCGGAGCCGACCTCCAGGGCGGGCAGGCCAGCATGAGCGGCACCGACTGGACGATCGAACGGACGCTCTCGGATCGGGACCTCGACGAGATCGTGGCGATCGAGAAAGCCTCGTTCAGCAACCCCTGGACCCGCGAGATGTACGTCCGGGAGCTCCAGAACCCCGACGTGTCGTTTCTGTACGTCCTGCGGACGCCGGGGGAGGGAGTTGTCGCATTTTGCTCGTTCTGGCTGGTCCTGGACGAGATTCACATCAACAATCTCGCCGTCCGAGATGACTTTCAGGGCCGGGGGCTGGGGACCGCGCTGCTGGAGCACGTGATTCAGGCCGGTGCAAGCCGGGGAGCCGAGCGGGCTACGCTGGAAGTTCGCCGGTCGAACGCCCCGGCCAGGCGGCTGTACGAGCGTCTGGGCTTCGAGGTGGCGGCGACCCGGCCGAATTATTACGTCAGCCCGCCCGAAGATGCGCTTATCCTATGGAGAGGAGCGCTCAAAATCCACGCGATGAGTGCTTGAACAGGCCGATGCCCTTATGTTACGGTTCGGCTCTCATGAGTCCAACACTTCCTACAAAGGAGGCCGGGCATGCACACCGCGAATGTCCAGGAGTTGAAGGAGCTTCTTCTCAAAACTGACGAAGAGTTCCGACAACTCGCCACACAACATCACGAACTCGACGATCGCCTCCACGAACTTTCCGGTAAGTCATACCTGTCAGAACCCGAGCAAGTCGAAGAAATCACCCTCAAGAAACGCAAGCTGCAGCTCAAAGACAGGATGGAAGATATACTGCGCCGCCATCGGGGCGACGCGTCCGGGTCCCTTCGCGTCATCGCGATCTCGCCGAATTAAGATAAAGGGTCGCATTCAGATCAGACCCGGTGATGATCGATCGCGCGGGTTATCCCTTTATCGGTGGCACGGCCGCTCTTGCGATTGCGGCGGCTCTGACCGTCGGCTCCGCCGGCGCCGTGCCACTGCTGATTCTCGCCGGCTTCTTTCTCTACTTCTTTCGCGATCCCGATCGCGAGTCGCCTCGAGATCCCGCGCTGGTGCTCTCGCCGGCCGATGGCCGTGTGCTCGTGGCCGGGCCTGCCGATCCGGCCGCGGCGCCGCCGGGGGAGTGGCAGCAGATCAGCATTTTTCTCTCGCCGATGGACGTGCACGTCAACCGTTCGCCGGTATCCGGACGGGTGACGAAGGTCGATTTCCGGCGAGGGAAGTATCTTGCCGGCATACCACCGCGACGCGGCGGCGACCAACGAGCGCAGCGAGGTCTGGGTCGATCACCAGGGCCTCGCCGTCGTGTTCCGGCAGATCGTCGGCATCCTGGCGCGGCGGGTCGTCTGCCGCGTGGAGCCCGGCGCCGAGCTCGAGGCCGGCGAGCGCTTCGGCATCATGAAATTCGGCTCGCGGATGGATGTGTTCCTGCCCGTCGGGGCCGAGCTGCGCGTCTCGGTCGGGGACAAGGTCGTTGGGGGCGAGACAGTCATCGCCGTGCTGGCCCTGCTTAATAGCTGGAGCCATTCCAATCCGCGTGAGGCGGCCTCCGCCCTAAGCCCTCAGCCCTAATCCTTAGTCCTGATCGTGCGATAGACTCCTTAGGCAGCATGCTCACCCCCCATCGGCGGCAGACGGACGTCCAGCAGCGCCGGCTCCGACGCGGGGTGTACCTGCTTGCCCAGCCTGATGACGCTGGGCAATCTGTTCTGCGGGTACGCCTGCATCATCTACGCGATGCGCGGGGAGTACGCGATTGCGGCGCCGTTTGTCGGCATCGCGATGGTGCTCGACACGCTCGACGGCCGCATCGCGCGGATGACCGGCACGACGAGCGAGTTCGGCCTGCAGTTCGATTCGCTCGCCGACATCATTTCGTTCGGGATGGCGCCGGCGATTCTGACGTTCTCCTGGGGTCTCACGTCGCTCGGCAACTGGGGCTGGGCCGCCGGCTTCGTCTACGTCACCGCCGCGGCGATGCGTCTGGCGCGCTTCAACATTCAGGCCGGGTCGGTCGACAAGAGGTACTTCGTCGGCATGCCCAGCCCGGCGGCCGCGACCGTGCCGGCGTCGACCATCTTTGCGTATCCGGCGGGATTCCAGGAGCCCGTGGGCGCGATTCCCGTGCTCGCGCTGGTGCTCGTGCCGGCGTTCCTCATGGTGAGCACGATCAAGTTCCGAAGCTTCAAGACGTTCGATCTGCAGGCGCGCCGCTCCTACACGGTGCTGCTCGTCCTCGCGCTGCTCATCGCGTTTGTTTCGGCGCATCCCGCGCTGGCGCTCGTCACCCTGTCGTACGGATACATGTCGTCGGCGTTCATCGAGATGATCTGGAACCGGTGGCATCACCCCAAGGCGGAGGCGGTGGCGGTGGCGGCGGGGCCGCAGAATGTGTACACCATAAGGAAAACGGATACGAATCTGGAACTAAACGAATCTAGAATGAGAATCTGTCGGAATCTCTGAGATTCCAGTTTAGTCTCTAGATTCCTTCTAGATCTTCAGATTTTAGCTTCAAGATCCCGACAGGCAGCTCGATCACCACCGTCGTGCCCTTCCCCTGGGCCGACTCCACGTGAATGCGTCCCGCCGTTCAGCTCCACATTCCGCTTCGCGATCGTCAGCCCGAGTCCGGTTCCGGTCGCCTTGGTCGAGAAATAGGGCTCGAAGATTCGTCGGAGCGCCTCGGCGTCCATGCCGGTGCCGGTGTCTGCCACCGACAGGCGAATGGTCGAGACCCGCGGCAACGGCCTTAATCGTCAGCGTGCCGCTGCCGGGCATGGCGTGCAGCGCGTTTTCAATCATGTTGGTCAGCGCGCGGGCGAGCAGCACGCGATCGACGACAACGGTCGGGGAGCGACGCCGGCACGTCCACGTCTACCGCGATGCGGCCGGCCAGCCCGGTGATGTAAGGCTCGACCACCGTGGGAATCAGCGCGGCGAGAGACGTGGGCTCCGGCTGCGGCGTCGGCCGTGACGCGAAGCTGGAGAACTCGGCCGAAATCTGCCGCAGGAGCTTCACCTGCGACAGGATCGAGGTGACGCACTCTTCGAGCACCGGCGTCAGCGGTTCGCCCTTGTCCTTGTTCACCCGCATGAGGTGTTCGGACGACAACTGAATCGGCGTCAGCGGATTCTTGATCTCGTGGGCGACCTGCCGGCCATCTCCGCCCACGCTTCGAGCCTGTGGGTGCGCTGCAGCTCGTGACGCTGTCGTTCGAGATCGGCCGCCATCCGGTTGAAGTCGGCGACGAGCTTTCGCAGCTCGTCCGAAGAGGTCTCGGCGACGCGCGCACTGAAGTCTCCGCGCGCAATTCGGCGCGTCGCGCGCGTCAGGCGGTTCACCGGGTCGCCGATGCGCTCGGCCATGTAGTAGCCGATGGCGGCGCCGAGCAGCGCAAACATCACGGCAGCGAGCAGCACACGCCGGTCGAGCGTGTCGATCTGGCGGTCCACCTCCTGCTGCCGGAGCGCGAGCGGCACGGTGAGAATGGCTCGGCCTTCCTCGAGCCGAACAGGCGCGGCCGCCAGGACGTGCGCCGCCGAGCCGATGATCTCCTGCCCGACGTGGCTCGATTGACGCTCGATCTCGATCGCCCGATACACGTGTCCCGGCGTCCGTTCGGGAAGAAGGCCCGAAGTGAACAGGTCGCGCTCGCTCGTCGCCACGAGCGTCGGCCCGCGGTAGATGTTGACGTCCTGTGCGACCGCCCGGCTGAGCCACACCATGATGTCGTCGTTGGGATCGCCGGCTTCCGATGCCTGCAGGGCCACGTACTCTTCGATGACGCGCTGTGCGACGGCGGCCACGCGCACGGCATCGGACTGCACGCTCGATTGAAGCTGCAGCTCGAAGAACGTCCGCGTCGCCAGAGCCAGGACCATGACCGGCAGCACGGCCGCCGCGAGGAAGGCCAGGAACAGCTTTCGATAGAAACTGGCGCGGACTTCGCGCAACAGCGCCTGGCCCGACGCCGCGGTCGTGCCGCCGAGGGCGGATGACCAACCAGGCCAGCGTCAGCAGCGCGATATAGGTGAGGCCAACCAGCGTCGACAGCTCGGCAAGGTTGATGAGGTGATCCATCCGCGTGATGACGGGAAACCCGATCACGTAAATGCCGCCGCGGTCGTTCTGAATGTAGGTCGAGTAGCTCTGCTCGCCGTCGCTCATGGTGGTCCAGAACGGCCGGCGCGACTGCGCGATCAGGTTCAGCAGCGGGTCATCGAGCGGCCAGGCCCGCGGCGCCGATGAGTACAGCGACCCTCGGCCCCACCCATAGACGACGAACTGCACCGTCCGGCCGACCGAGCCCTCTGGAGGCAGCGTGTCGGCGGCGGATGAGCTCGTTGTACGGATTTCGCGCCGTGATGAACGGCAGCGTTTCGTAGTCGAGCATCACGTTCACGACGATCGAGCCGCCCGTCGGGAAATCGGAATTGCCCTCGCAGATGCCGCGGCCCGCGTGCAGCAGCGCGGCGCTCCTCGGATCCGAAGAGCGAGGCCTCCTCGAACGTTTCCCAGTCGCAGCCCGGCTCCTTCCATTCCTGCGTCGTCGAGACGTAGTCGGGGAGGTTCAGCGCGAACCGGCTGGCCAGCCGGCCCTGCGGGCGTATACAGCTCGAGGGAAGACGCAAGACGCTCGCTCGCCAGATTCGTGCGCGCCCAGAGCTCGAACGCCACGTTGGACGTGGAAAGCTGCGCTCGTGGCGCCGCTGTCAGGTGCGGCATCTCGAGCGTATCGATCTGCTGCAGAACGCTCCGGAGCTTGGTGTTCAGCTCCTCGCGCTGATCCTTCGACCTGCCGCGCGTATTCCTCTTCGATGAGGCGGCGCAGGCCACGATCGGCGAAGTGATGCACGGACGGGTAGAGCACGAACGCCGTGACGAGAAGGACGAGCGCGCCCGAGAAGAGGCGCAGCGCCTGTGAGGCATGCCGGTACCGCGGACGCACCCATGACGCGGCCCAGGCCAGAGCCAGGCAGGACAACCCGGCGAAGGCCGTCGGAATGGCCGGCACGGTCGACGGCGCCGCCCCGATCGTTCGCGGAAAGACCGAGATGAGGAGAACCGGCAGCGCCTGAAGCACGAAGGCGCCGAGCATGACGCTGCCACTCCGCGGCAATCGCCACGGGACGGCGGTCAGCAGCACGATGAGGATGGCGGTCCAGAAGACCACGGCCTGCGCCAGGATCAGCCGACCGCAAACGCGAGGCGCGCCGAGACCAGCGGATGCAACGAGAAATGCAGCGCATCGACCGACGTCGCGCCGATGGCATTGCCGAGCAGGACTTCGTACCCGACAAGCAGCAACGCGACCATGGCGCCGGCGGCGATTTGCGTGGCGGCGAAGATCATCCACTCTCGATGGCTGTCGGGAGGTGGCAGACGGCGTTTGATCGTGCGCCTGAGCCGTTCGACGAGATCGAAGGCCAGAACGACGATGGCGGCCGCGGTGGCCATGGTGAGCAGGAAGTCGATGGGCGTGCGCAGCAGCAGCCGGAGGCCGGGGCCGACGACTGCCGTCTGAAAAACCTGATCGGTCCATCGCGCGGTCGGCGCAAACCACAACAGCAGCGCGGCTCAGCAACAGGACGGCGAGCACGACACCGCTGGCTTTCAGATGTGCCGTCAGTTGCGGGAAGGACATCCGCCACCGAACGAGAGGCGGCAGCGACACGACGAGGGTCAGCGCGAGCATTGCGAGCACGACAGCCGAAATGTTTTCCCGCCAGGCGATGCGCGTGTCGCGAACCGCCTGCGGGGTGACGCGTGCCACGAGCAGCGGCTGGCCGAGCGGCGACTGGATGACGAAGCCCTGGGTTGCCGCGCCGGCCTCGTACGGACGCACAGTGACTGGGACGAGCGTCGGCAGCGAGAGCACGCCCTCTTCGGGGGCGGCGGTGAGAAGGCCTCGAGAGGATGAGATCACTCGCTCGGCGGCGATGACGCCGACGCGATGGCCGGTGAGCGCGTCGAGAATCGGCTTGATGTACACGAGCCGCAAGCCGAGCGGTCCGGGAGCCACGAAGAACGCCTCGGCGCCGGCGATGCGATCGATGTCGATTTCCGAAGGGACGCCGCTCCACGCGAGCGGCCACGCGCCGCTCGGACGGTAGGCGGTTACGGCAAAGACACCTGCCGTGCGCGCCTGCAGGGCCTGATCGGCACGGTCCAGAAGCGGACGGGCGCCGGCAGCGGGATCCGCGGCAGCCGTGTCGAAGAGCGCCGGCTCGCGTCCCACCGACGCCGCGATGTCGTTCAGCGCGCTGGCGACGGCATCGATTTCGGCGCGCACCGATCGCTCGACGCGCGTCATCGCGTCTTCGTCCGTGGGCCCGAATCGCGCCCGTTCGACGGCGATGCCTCCGAGAGCTGCGGCCACGGCGCACGCGAGTCCCGTCAAGTAGATGCGACGAAGCGCGCGGCCGATGGCGAGGTTCGTCACTGGCTGGTGCTGGCGGCGCCCGGCTTCGCGTTCGCGGCCGGCGGCTCGTCATCTTCGTCAGGCTCTGTCGCTGGCGGTGTCTGGGCGGGGCTGGCTGCGGGAGCCGCCGGAGCGTCCGCGGGCACGGGCTTGCTGCCCACGCCGCGAACCTGTCCGCCCTTGGTCACCAGAATCAGCAGATCCTGTGACGTGAGGTGCGGAGGCGCGGCCAGCAGCATCTCTTCGTTTTCCGCTCCCTTCACAACGAAGTCGCCCCCTTTCTCGCCGGTCTGCGCGTGGTACGCGTGCAACTCGGCGGCGATTCCGGCCACGATGAGCAGGTCGCCGCTCAACAACGGACCGGTGAAGGGGCGCATCGGCAACACACGCTTCCACATCATCGTGCCGCTGTTGCGGCTGTGGCCGCGGAGCACGTTATCGAGCGCGATGAAGTACGCGCGCCGCTCGTCGAGGACCGGCAGGCCCACGAGATCGGCGCCGGTTTTCCATTGCCAGTCCGCGTCGCCGTCTCTGGCATCGAGTGCGTGAAAACGATTGTCCCGAGCGCCGACGAAGACGCGATCGTTGGCCGGCAGCAGGCCCGTGGCCGACCCGGCGAGCTTCTGGGACCAGATTTCCTCGCCGGTCAGGAGCGAGAGCGCGAGCACGCGGCCATCGTTGAGCCCGACGTAAAGCCGATCGCCCGCGAGTGCCGCCGGCGCGCTGAGCGGCGATCCCAGATCGCGCTGCCATAGCACCTCGCCATCCGCGGCGCGAATGGCGAGCAGCGGTCCGGCTTCGGTCGCGGCGATCAGCCAGCCGGTGTCCCAGTGCAGCGAGATCACTTTTCCCGTCACGGGCCGGCGCCATCGCGCGCGTCCATCCGTGTCGGCGCGCGCTTCGACGAGACCGTCGCTGCCGGCGAAGACGAGCGAGTCGCCCGCTGCGGGTGGCGCAGTCATCGGGCATTCGACCGACCAGACGGCGCTGCCGTCCTTTATGAGCAGCGCTGCGAGCTGGTTCGTCCGCAGCGCCACGTACACGTGATTGGCATCGAACGCGGGCACATACGCCGGGGCGGCGGCGAGCGTCGCGCTCCATTTCACTTCGATCGGAAACGTGACGGCAGCCGCGGACGGACGCGCGGCCATCAGCGCCGCAAAAAACACCGCGGCCACACAACATATTGGGGTGCGATGGAACTGCACACCGTTATAATAGCGTGTAACCAACGCCTTCGGCCTTCGCGCGGGCCAGATCCCCAATCCAGTGGCTGACCAAAACTTCGTTCACCTTCATTGTCACACCGAGTTCTCTCTGCTCGATGGGGCGTGCCGCATCGACGAGCTGCTCGACCAGGCCGCCAGGCTCAAGATGCCCGCGCTGGCGGTGACCGAGCACGGCAACATGTTCTCGTCGGTGATCTTTCATGACCATGCCAAGCAGCGTGGCGTGAAGCCGATCCTCGGATGCGAGGTGTACGTGGCGCCGGGGAGCCGCCTGACCAAGAGCGGCAACATCGGCGAGACGGCGAACCACCTGGTCCTGCTCGCCGAGACCAACGAGGGGTTCCACAACCTGATCAAGCTCGTGTCGGCCGGCTACACCGAAGGGTTCTACTACAAGCCGCGCATCGACAAGGATCTCCTCGCGCAGCATGCGAAGGGGCTCATCGGCCTGAGCAGCTGTCTCAAGGGCGAGGTCGCAACGGAAATCCGGACCGGGCGCGATCGGAAGGCGCTCGAAGCCGCCGCAGCCTTCCGCGACATCCTCGGCCCGGGGAATTTCTTCCTCGAGATGCAGTACCAGGGGATAGACGAACAGCTGGTTGTGAACCAGGGGCTGGCGCCGATCGCGCGCGAGCTGAACATGCCGCTCGTGGCGACCAACGACGTCCACTACCTGACGCACGGCGACCATCGTCCGCACGACATTCTGCTCTGCATCGGGACCGGGAAGACGGTGAACGATCGGGACCGGTTGCGTTATCACGGCGATCAGTTCTATTTGAAGACCGCGGCCGAGATGCAGAAGGTCTTCGCGGAGGTGCCCGACGCGCTGGCCAACACGCTGCGGATTGCCGAGCGCTGCCAGGTCGATCTCGCCAGCAACAAGAACTACCTGCCGAACTTCGCCGTCCCCGCGCCGTACACCCTCAACGACTACTTCGAGCACGTGGTGCGCGAGGGGTTCGCGCAGCGACTGGTGCGCTTGAAGGCGCTGCTGGCATCGGGGGCGCTGCGGCATCCGATCGAGGAGTACGAGAACCGCCTCTCGTACGAGATCGAGATGATCAAGCGGATGGAATATCCCGGCTACTTTCTCATCGTCTGGGATTTCATCCGCTACGCGCGCGAGAAGAGCATTCCGGTGGGGCCGGGCCGCGGATCGGCGGCCGGCAGCCTGGTCGCCTACTGCCTGCGCATCACGGACGTCGATCCGCTCGACTACGACCTCATCTTCGAGCGCTTCCTGAATCCCGAGCGCGTGTCGCTGCCCGACATCGATATCGACTTCTGCGAGCGGCGGCGCGGCGAGGTCATCGAGTACGTCACGCAGAAATACGGGCGCGAGAACGTGGCGCAGATCATCACGTTCGGCACCATGAAGGCGCGCGCCGTCGTTCGCGACGTCGGCCGCTCGCTCGACATCCCGTTCGCCGACGTCGATCGGGTCGCCAAGCTGATTCCGCCGTCGCTCGACATGACGCTCGAGAAGGCGCTCGAAGAGGTGCCGCAGCTCAAACAGCTGAACGAACAGGACGAGCGCGTCAAGGAGCTGATTGCGGTCGCGCGCCGCCTGGAAGGCATGACGCGGCACGCGTCGGTCCATGCGGCCGGCGTGGTGATTGCCCCGCGGGCCATTTCGGACTTCGCCCCTCTCTACAAAGGCAAGAACGACGAAATCACGACCCAGTGGGCGATGAAGGAGATCGAGCGCATCGGCCTCCTGAAGATGGACTTCCTGGGGTTGAGCACGCTGACGCTGCTGAACGACGCGGTCGAAGAAATCCGCGCGACGACCGGCCAGGTGGTCGATCTGGATTCGATCCCGCTCGACGATGCCAAGACGTATCAGATCTTCGCCGAGGGTGCGGCGTTCGGGATTTTCCAGTTCGAGAGCTCGGGCATGCGCGACATCCTGCGGAAAGCGAAGCCGCAGCGGCTGGACGATCTCATCGCGCTGAACGCGTTGTACCGCCCCGGGCCGCTGCGCAGCGGCATGGTGGACGATTTCATCGCGCGGAAGCACGGCAAGGTGAAGGTGACCTACGAGCTGAAGGAGCTCGAGCCCATCCTGGCCGACACCTACGGCGTCATCGCGTACCAGGAGCAGGTGATGCGCATCGCGCAATCGCTTGCCGGCTTCACGATGGGACAGGCCGACATGCTGCGAAAGGCCATGGGGAAGAAAGACCCCAAGGTGATGGCCAAGCAGCGCGAAGTGTTCATGGACGGCGCGAAGGCCAAGGGAATCAGCGAGAAAAAGGCGGCGAAGATTTTCGAGCTGATGGAGTACTTCGCCGGATACGGCTTCAACAAGTCGCATTCGACGGCCTACGCGCTCCTCGCCTATCAGACCGCCTATCTGAAGGCGAACTATCCGTGGCACTTCGCGGCCGCGCTCTTGACCATCGAGGCGCAGAACACCGACAAGCTCGCGGTGTACCTGCAGGAGTGCCGCGATCGCAGCATTCCCGTCCTGCCGCCCGACATCAACAAGAGCCAGCTGGCGTTCACCGTGACGCCCGAAGGCGTGCGCTTCGGGTTGACCGCGGTGAAGAATGTCGGCGAGGGGGCGATCGCCTCAATTCTCGGGGCGCGTGCCGCGCTCGGCAGGATTACGTCGCTGCACTGCGCTCTGCGAGACCCTCGACCTGCGCCTCGTGAACAAACGCGTGCTCGAAAGCCTGGTGAAGGCGGGCGCCTTCGATTCGCTCGCCACCGGCCGGGAAGCGTCGTCTGGGAGAGGTGCGCGCCCGGCTCATGGCGACGATCGATCTCGCCTGCGAGTACGGCGTGCGGCACCAGCGCGACCGCGAGCTGGGCCAGGCGCAGTTGTTCGGCGGTGCGGGGGGCGGCGAGGGCTCGCCGGATGCCGAGCCGTCGGGGCCCGCGAACGTCGAGCCCTGGACGGAGCAGCAGCAGCTCGGTTACGAAAAAGAGGCGCTCGGTCTGTATTTCAGCGGGCATCCGATCGATCGCGTGGCGGCTGAGCTGAAAGGGTTCGGGGCCAGGACGACGGTCGAACTGGCCGCGCTAGCGTGCGAAGGTGCGTCGGGTGCGGCAGGTGCGACGGGTGCGGCAGGTGCGTCGGTGCGCCAGGTCGGCCAGTGTGCGCGGCGACGCGGCGGCGCGACGGCGGATGCGGGGGGATGGCAGCGGGAGTCGAGGGGCGTCGATGTCGCCATCGGCGGCATCATCGCGTCGATTCGCCAGCTCAAGACGCGCAAGGGCGATCGGATGGCCGTCATCATGCTCGAGGACGCGCATGGAAGCGTCGAGGTGGTGATTTTTCCCGAGGCGTACGGGAAGTGTGCGTCCGTGCTCGAAACCGGCGCCATGGTGGTCGTGAAAGGCAAGGCCGAGGTCGACGAAGAGACCATGCGGATGACCGCCAACGAAGTGATGCCGATCGAGGCGATGCGGCAGAAGATGTCGCGCGAGCTGTCGATCAAGCTCACCTCGCCGCCGCACGGCCGCGACACGTTCGAGGCGCTGGCGGACCTGTTCGCGCGCCATCGCGGCGATCGGCGGGTCGTGCTCGAGCTGGAGCTGCGCGATCAGCAGCCGCCCGTTCGGGTCCGTGTGCCGCTGGCCGCGCAGGTGCGCGTGCGTCCGTCCGATCAACTGGCCACCGAGGTCGAGCGCATCTGCGGCGCGGGAACGGTGGTCCTGCGATGACGTCGTCTCACCCCGACGCAGAGACGCAGAGACACAGAGGGTCTGTGTCTTCAGAAAGATCCTCTGTCGTCTCGGCGGCCTCGGCGTCGAGACAGAGCACTGCTCCCGATGCCGACTGAGACACTCGAGTTCGAAGAATCGCTCGCGCCGTTGCTGAAGGAAGTGGACGCGCTGTCGGCGCTGCCCCGGACCGAAGCGCGCGAGCGGGAGCTCGAGCGGCTCAATCACCGGCTGCGCGTCGCGCGCGACCGAGATCTACAGCCGGCTCACGCCCTGGCAGCGCGTGCTCGTCGCGCGCCACCCGAGCCGGCCCGACATGCTCGACTACGTCGAGCGCCTCTTCACCGACTTCGTCGAGCTGCACGGCGATCGCCGCTTTGCCGACGACCACGCGATCGTCGCCGGCACGGCCTGCTACAAAGGGGAGCCGGTGATGGTGGTCGGCCATCACAAGGGCGGCGACACGAAACAGAAGATCTACCGCAATTTCGGCTACGCCCGGCCCGAGGGATACCGCAAGGCCATCCGCCTGATGCGCACGGCCGAGAAATTCCAGCGGCCGATCGTGGTCTTCGTCGATACCCCGGCCGCGTATCCGGGTGTCGAGTCGGAAGAGCGCGGCGTCGCCGAGGCGATCGCGTTCAACCTGCGCGAGATGTCGGTGCTGAAGGTCCCGGTCGTCGTCATCGTCACGGGCGAGGGGGGCAGCGGCGGCGCGCTCGGCATCGCGATCGGCGATCGCATCCTGATGCAGGAGTACGCCATCTACAGCGTCATTCCGCCGGAAGGCTGTGCCGCGATTCTCTGGCGCGATTCGGGAAAGAAGATCGAGGCCGCGACCGCGCTGAAGCTGACCGCGCCCGATTTGCTCGCCAGGGGCATCATCGATGAGATCGTGCGCGAGCCCATCGGCGGCGCGCACACCAGCCTGGACGAAGCCGCGATGCTGCTCGACGGTCCGCTGCATGCGGCGCTGGAGGCATCGAGCACGCCCGACGTCGAGGCCCGCCTGGCCAGGCGCTACGAGAAGTTCAGGGACATGGGCCGCCTGGGCGCAGATTTTACAGACGAAGAGAGCGCCTGACGTTGCAATTTCTCCATGTCTCAACGCAAAGACGCCAAGACGCAGAGGTTCAGAAATTGTTGACCACTCGCTTAATCCTTGAACAGCCGAGGACGTTGAAGTTGAGCAGAGTCCCAACGCTTGTCCATCAGCTTGAGATAGGACAGAGCTGCGCAAGGTGCACCGGGAGAGCTTTCCACGGCCTTGATTTCCACGATGATTTCGTCATTGACCAGCAGATCGAGTCGATATCCATCGTCCAGCTGGAGTTCGTCGTAGACAACCGGAACGATTCGCTCGGCAATCACGTGCAGCCCAGCCTTCCTCAATTCGTGGATGAGGCACGTTCGATACACGCTCTCCAGGAGTCCTGGTCCGAGTTTTGAGTGTACCAGAATGGCCTTGTGATGATGTTCGAGAGCCGATCGAGTGTTTCCCTGTCTAGTCCTGGCGTCTTCGCGTCTTTGCGTTGAGACATGAAAGATGCCGTTCCTTTCTCTGGGAGCGCCTCGCCTGCAACGATCAGGCCGCGGACGTCCTTGCGCGCGAGTTGAAGATCAGCCCGGCGATTGCGCGGCTGCTGGCCATTCGCGGTATCGACGACCCGGAGACCGCGCAGCGATTTCTCCATCCGTCGCTGGACCATCTGCACGATCCGTTCAGGCTGACGGGAATGGCGGCGGCCGTGGAACGGATTCTCGCGGCGATCGAGAGGACGCGAGTGCATCGCCATCCATGGCGACTACGATTGCGACGGCATCACCTCCACCGTCATTCTTCGGCGTGCGCTGGAACTGTTCGGCGCGAACGTCATCCACTTCCTGCCCGAGCGCCTGCGAGACGGATACGGACTGCAACCGGAAACCTTCGATCGGCTGCAGGCGCAGGGCGTACGCCTGGTCATCTCGGTGGACTGCGGCATCCGCGGGATCGAGGCGGCGAAGCGGGCGCGCGAGCTGGGCATCGATCTCATCATCACGGACCACCACGAGCCGGATACCGAGCTGCCCGTGGCCGTGGCGGTCATCAACCCGCGGCGCCACGATTGCGAATATCCCGACAAGAACCTCGCGGGTGTCGGCGTGGCGCTCAAGCTCGTGCAGGCGTTGTGTCAGAAGCGCGGCCGCGAGCGGCTGCTGCCGGCGTTCGTCAAGGTTGCCGCCATCGGCACGCTCGCCGATGTCGTGCCGCTCGTCGGCGAGAACCGCGTCATCGCGAAGCTCGGCCTCGAGATGCTGTCGCAGGGACCGCACAAAGTGGGTTTGCGCGCGCTGCTCGACGTCGCCGGCCTGAAGGGAAAGCCCATCGACAGCGGCCACGTCGCGTTTCAGATTGCGCCGCGGATGAATGCCGCGGGCCGCATGGCGAGCCCCGACATCGCCGCCCGGCTGCTGCTCGCCGCCGACGAGACGATGGCGATGGAAGCGCAGGAGCTGGCGCGCCAGCTTGACGGCGAGAATCGTCAAGCGGCAGGAAGAGGAAGCCGGCATCCTGGCCAGCGCGAAGAAGATCGTCGAAAACGACCCCGTTGTCGGCGCCCGGAGCATTCTCGTCGTCGCGGGGGACGGATGGCACAGGGGCGTCATCGGCATCGTCGCGTCGAAGCTCGTCGATGCCTTCCATCGGCCGGCCATCGTCATTGCGGTCGAGGGTGAGGTCGCGCACGGGTCGTGCCGCAGCATTCGCGGGTTTCAACGTGCTCGCCGCGCTCGAGCATGGCGCCGCCCATCTGAGCCGGTTTGGCGGCCACAAGCAGGCGGCCGGATTGACGATGCCGGCGTCCAATGTAGGGAAGTTCCGCGAGACGATCGCCGACTATGCCGACAACCTGCTGGGGCCCGACGATCTCAAGCCGCGGCTGCGGATTGACGGCTGTCTCGGTTTCCGCGACATCAACGGCGATTTCGCCGGCGAGATGGCGCTGCTGGCGCCGTTCGGCACGGGCAATCCGCGGCCGCTCTTCGAGGCGCGCGGGGTGGAGGTCGTCGACGGCCCGCGCCGGCTCAAGGACAAGCACCTGAAGATGGCGTTGAAACAGAACGGCCGTATCTTCCGCGCCATTGCCTGGCGCGCCGTCGAGCGGGAGCAGTTCATCTCGGACAACCGCACGGCGCTGGACCTCGCGTTTTCGCTCGAACACAATAGCTACCAGGGCAATGACTATCTGGAGCTCTCGCTCAGCGACATCAAGGCCGCGGCAGGCGGCCATGGGGTCTGACCCCATGGCCGAACCGCATGCTAACGTGGCAGAAGCGCGCGCGCTGGGCGGTCCTCGCCCTCGCTGCGGTCGTCATCGCGCGCGGTGTTTCTCACCACCCGCCGGCGTGAAGAGCCGCCCCCGCCCGAGCCGATCGCCCGCGTCGATCCGGCCGCGGTCATCGAGAGCTCCGGCGCGCGCCTGGTTCAAGTGAAGGGCGAGCGCGAAACGGTCCGGATTGAGGCCGAAAAGCAGTTGTCCTATCCCGACGGCAGCACCCGGCTGCTCAAGGTGAAGGTCACCTCCGTGCGCGAAGGCAAGACGTTCGTCGCGACCGGCGATGAAGCGAGAGTCGGCGAAAACCAGACCAACCTCGACATGAAGGGCAACGTCCTGATGAAGGCCAGCGACGGGCTCGAGGTGTCGGCCAACAGCGCCGTGTACAGCCAGAGCGAGGGCATCGTGCGCGCGCCTGGCCCTGTCACGTTCAAGCGCGGACGGATGAGCGGCAGCGGCGTCGATTTCAGCTACGACGAGGCGCGCGACCTGATCGGCATCTCAGATCAGAGCGAACGTCAAGCTTGCGCGGGCGACAAGAGCGGGCGCAGGCGCGACCGACATGACGTCCGGCTCGTCGGTCCTCGCGCGCAAGGACAATTTCGTCAGCTTCGAGCGTGCGGTGCACATCGTGCGCGGCACGCAGGTCATCGATGCCGAGAGCGCCGTTGGCGAGCTCACCGACAAGGAAGAGCGTCTGCGCAGTCTGGATCTGCAGGGCCGCGGCCCGCATTGAAACGCCCGCGGCGGCGCCCGGCGAGCTGAGAGCCATGTCGGGCGACGCCATCAACCTCACCTATCAGGAGAACAGCGATCTGGTGGAAAGCGTCAGTATTGCCGGCGGCTCGGCGCTGCGGATTGCCGGCGCGAAGGACACGCCCGATCGCATGCTCCACGCCGACACATCGAAATCGGCATGGCGCCCGACGGCACGACGGTCACGTCGTTGAACGGCCGGGATCATGTCGTGCTCGACCTGCCGGGCGTCAAGGATCAGCCGGCCAAGAAGGTGTCGTCGAACGTCCTGGTCGCGACCGGCACGCCGAAGGCGGGGCTGACCGACGCGTCGTTCACCGACAGGGTGGAGTACACGGAAACGGGAGGCACCCCTCCCGTCAAGCGCACGGTCACGTCGCGCACGCTCGACACGGCGTTGAACGGCGGGCTCGGCGAGATTCGCGAAGCGACCTTCATCGGATCGGTGCGGTTCGACGACGACACGACGGGCGCGGCCGCGTGCGCACATGCGCTACAACATGCAGACCGGGCAGGTCGCGCTCAAGGGCGAGCCCGGACAGCCGGTGCCGCGGGTCGTGAACGAGCAGATGCAGGTCGATGCCAACGAGATCGAGATGAACATCGAAGGCTCGAAGCTGAAAGCGACGAGCACGTCGAAGCCGGTCCAGTCGATCATGTTTCCGGTCAAGCCCGGATCGAAGAGCACGCGCCGCACGCCGGGCCTGATGAAGCAGGATCAGCCCGTGAACGGTCTCAGCCGCGAGCTCGCTCTACACGGGCGGAGACATGTCGATGCTCGTGCTCACCGGCGCCGCCACGCTGGTGCAGGGCGATAAGGCGGAGACCAACGTGAAAGGCGACACGATCACGGTCGATGGCAGCACCGGCAACCTTCTCGCGCAGGGCTCGGTGATTTCGAGGATGATCGTGCAGGAGGTGAGTCCCACGACCAAGGTGCGCGAGGCGAGCCCGTCGATTGGGTCCGGCCAGCGGATGAACTACGAGGACGCCCTCCGCAAAGTGACCTACACGACCAAGGCGCATGTCGTCGGCCCGAACGGCGACCTGACGGGAGAGACCATCGTGCTCACGTTGGGCGAGAACGGGCAGGACATCGAGCACCTGGAAGCGACCGGCGACGTGAAGTTCACCGAGGTCGATCGGATTACCACGGGCGACCACCTGACGTACGCGGCGGCGAAAGAGGAATACACGATGACGGGCAAGGGCCGGCTCGTCCGGATGTTCCGCACCACCAGCGAGGGCTGCCGCCGGACAGACGGCCAGGTCCTGACCTTCGCGCGGGCGACCGAAGAGCTGCGCATCATCGGCCGGGATGAAACGCGGACGCAGACGGCTTCAGACAGTTCCTGTCCTCCACCTCCCAAACGCTGAATGGCGACGCTGCGCACGCAGGACCTCACCAAGTCGTACGGCGGGCGCACGGTCGTGCGCGGCGTCAGCCTCGAGGTGCAGTCGGGCGAGGTTGTGGGCCTGCTGGGGCCGAACGGCGCCGGCAAGACCACCACGTTCTACATGACCGTCGGCCTCACGTCGCCCGATTCGGGCCGCGTGATTTTCAACGGCGAGGACGTCACCGATCTCCCCATGTACGCGCGCGCGCGGAAGGGCATCGGATACCTTCCGCAGGAGCCCTCGATCTTCCGCGGCCTCACGGTCGAGCAGAACATCATGGCGATCCTCGAGACGCTGGATCTCGACGCGGCCGCGCGCCGTGCGCGGTGCCGCGAGCTGCTCGCCGAGCTCAACCTGACGTCGCTGGCGTCGTCGCCCGCCTACACGCTGTCGGGCGGCGAGCGGCGGCGGGCGGAAATCACGCGCGCGCTGGTCGTCTCGCCCAAATTCCTCCTGCTCGACGAGCCGTTCGCCGGCATCGATCCCATCGCCATCACCGACATCCAGAAGATTATTTTTCACTTGAAAGATCGCGGCATCGGTGTGCTGATTACCGACCACAACGTGCGCGAGACGCTGCGCATCACCGATCGCGCCTATATCGTCCACGATGGCGGAATTTTCCATAGCGGCACACCCGACGCGCTGGCGGCCGATGAAGAAGTGAGAAGAGTGTACCTGGGCACCGAGTTCCGTCTCGACTGAACACAAAAATGACTTAAGATGGGAGGACGGTCCGGCTGACGCCGGACCCTACGTATACTGGGGAGGGCAGGTTTCGAACCGAGACGGGTATGGCGATTCAGCAGAAGCTCCACACAAAACTCGTTCAGAAGCTCATTCTGACGCCGTCGCTGCAGCAGGCCATCAAGCTGCTGCCGATGTCGACGCTCGAGCTGGCGGACCTGTTGAATCAGGAAGTCGTCGAGAACCCGATGCTCGAAGAGGTGCCCACCGAAGATCTGCAGCCGACGGAAGCCGCCGCGCAGGCCGAGAAGACCGAGGCCGCCGCCAAGGAAAAGGGCGACGCCTGGGACGACAGCGACTACGAATATTTCTTCGGCGACTACCTCGACGACGGCTACCGGCCGCACACGCCGCAGGAAGTGAAAGAGCTTCCGCCGATCGAGAACACCCTTGCCACCTCGTCTTCGCTGTCCGATCACCTGCTGTGGCAGCTCTCGCTCCTGGCCGACGACGACCAGAATCGCGAGATCGGCTCGGCGATCATCGGCAACCTCAACGACGACGGCATGCTCGTCGCGTCGCTCGAGGAGATTGCCGCCATGGGCCCGTGGCCGGTCGAGGCGGTCGAGCGCACGCTGAAGGTCGTGCAGGGGTTCGATCCCATCGGCGTCGCCGCGCGGGACCTTCAGGAATGCCTCCTCCTGCAGCTCCGCCACATCGGTCTCGAAGGCACGCCGACGGAGAAGATCGTCACCGAGCATCTGCGCCTGCTCCAGAACCACCAGGTCCCGGAGATCGCCAAGCGCCTCGGCATGTCGATCGAGGATCTGAAAGAGCACGTCGAGATCATCCGGCACCTCGATCCGAAGCCGGGCAGCCGCTACAACCCGTCGCAGTCCCACTACGTCATCCCCGACGTCTACGTCGTCAAGGTGGAAGACCAGTACGTGGCGGTGCTGAACGAAGAGGGATTGCCGCAGCTGCGCATCAGCCCGGTGTACCGGCGCCTGCTCGACAAGAGCGCCGAGAATACGACCGAGACGCGGGCGTACGTGAAAGACAAGTTCCGCTCGGCGCTCTGGCTGATCAAATCGGTCGAGCAGCGGCAGAAGACCATCCACAAGGTCGCGACCAGCATCATCAACTTCCAGCGCGACTTTCTCGACCATGGCATCGAGTACCTCAAGCCGCTCGTCCTGCGCGACGTGGCGAGCGACATCGGCATGCACGAATCGACGGTCAGCCGCGTCGTGACGAACAAGTACATGCACACGCCGCAGGGCGTGTTCGAAATGAAGTACTTCTTCCACTCCGGGATCAGCAGCTCCTACGGCGAGAGCGTCTCGTCGGTCACCATCAAGCAGCGCATCCGGAAAATCATCGAGGCCGAGGACCCGCGCAAGCCGCTGAGCGACTCGAAGATCGTCAGCATCCTGCAGCACGAAGGGCTCGTGCTGGCCCGGCGCACGATCGCGAAGTATCGCGAGGAGCTGAAGATTCCGACGTCCAATCAACGCAAGGTGCTGTACTGAAACATTCGCATGCGTCTACTGCTCACCGGCCGACAGGTAGAAATCACTCCCACGCTCAGACGGCTCGTCGACGCCAGGCTTGCCAAGCTCCAGCGCCACTTCAGCGACGCCCTGGTCTCGGTGCAGGTCGTGCTCTCGCGCGAGAAGAACCGCTTCGTCGCCGAAGTCGTCACTCACGCGCGGCAGGATCACATCCTGACCGGCGTCGGCACCGCCGCCTCGTGGAGCACGTCGCTCACCGCGGCGGTCAAGAAAGTGCTGCAGCAGGCCGAAACCGTCAAGGGCAAGTGGCAGCAGCGCAAGCGGACGGCGGCATCGCTGCGCACGCTGTCGGCCGCCGCGGGGCGGGCGCCGCGCTCGCGGCGGAGAGCGTGATAGAGGCCCTTCTGCCTCTGTGGTGAAAGACAGCCGATGACGACAGGCGTGACGGTCGGCACGCTCCTCCGAAGCCGCCCTGAAGCGCTGGGGCTGGATCTCGAGCTCCTCGCGGGTGCCGGCGGCCTCGATCGCCGGATTCTGAGCCCCTACGTCCAGAAGACCGGCCTGGCCCTCGCGGGCTTCCACGAGTACCTCCGCGAAGGACGCGTCCTCGTGTTCGGCAACAGCGAGGTCCGCTACCTGGAAAGCCTCAATTCCGTCGATCGCACCGATACCATGCGCAAGGTGTGCGAGCACGACGAAGTGCCGTGCATCCTGATCACCGGGGGCCTGCGGGCGTTCGGCGAGATGATCTTCGAAGCCGAGCGCGCGCATCTGCCGGTGCTGCGCACGCTGGTGCCGACGCCCGTGGCGATGGCGAAGGTGACCGCGATGCTCGAGGACAGCTTTGTCGCGCGGGAGCTCGTCCACGGCGTCCTGCTCGACATCCTGGGTCTCGGCGTGCTCATCGTCGGCGAGAGCGGCATCGGCAAGAGCGAGTGCGCGCTGGACCTCATCGTGCGCGGCAACCGGCTGGTCGCCGACGATACCGTGGAAATCAGGCGCCGCGCCGAAACGATTCTCATCGGCACCTGTCCCGCGCTGACGCGCCATCACATGGAAATCCGCGGCCTCGGCGTCATCAACATTCAGGACCTGTTCGGCATCGCCGCGACGCGGACGTCGAAGCGGGTCGAGCTGGTGGTGCAGCTCGAGCGCTGGGAACAGCACCGCGACTACGACCGCCTGGGCCTGAACGACGAGCGCTACCAGATCCTGAACCTGCCGCTGCCGCTCATCCGCATGCCGGTGGCGCCGGGGCGCAACCTCGCCATCCTCGTCGAAATCGCCGCACGCAATCAGCTGCTCCGGGCGCGCGGCCATCACGCGGCGCGCAAGCTCGCCGAACGGCTCGAGCACCGGCTCACGCTCGCCGGAGTGGACGAGCTCGACGAGCCGGAGATTGACGATCTGTCGGATACAGGGGAAGAGCCGTGATTGTCGACGAGACTTCACCGCCGCGGCGTTCGACGCGGCGGATTCGAGTGCCGCGCACGAAGCAGGGGCGCCGCGCCTCGCGGGAGGCGCGTTTCATCGTGCTCACCGGGCTGTCCGGATCGGGGAAGACGCAGGCCATCCGGGCGCTCGAAGACCTGGGCTACTTCTGCGTCGACAACATTCCGACCACCCTCATCCCGACGCTGGCCGAACTGGTGCGCCGCGAGGGCATCTCGCGTGTGGCCATCGTCGTGGACGTGCGCGAGAAGAACTTTCTGGCGGAGTTTCCGAAGACCTATCGGCGCCTGCGGCTCATGAAGGGGCTGAATCCCGCGCTGATTTTCCTGGAAGCCACGCACGCCATCCTCGTGCGCCGGTTCAGCGAGACGCGGCGGCCGCACCCGATGGCGCCGGGGTCGTCGGCCTCGGAAGGCATCAGAGCCGAGCGCCGCCGCATGAACAGCATCCGGTCGATGGCCGACCACATCATCGACACATCCGATCTGACGGTGCATCAGCTGCGGCAGGCGTTCAAGACGTTTGCGTTTTCGGCCGGCGACGTCAAGGGCGCCAAGTCGCGGATGGCGATCACGCTCGTCAGCTTCGGGTTCAAGCACGGCATCCCGATGGACGCGGATCTCGTCTTCGACGTGCGGTTTCTGCCGAACCCGCACTTCGTGCCGCGGCTGCGTCCGAAGACCGGGCGCGATCGCACGGTCGTCAAGTTCATGGAAGACCATCGCGCCACGGGCGAATTGCTCGCCCGCCTGAGCGAGCTGCTGAAATTCCTGGTTCCGCAGTTCGTGGCGGAAGGGAAGAGCTATCTCACGATCGCCATTGGCTGCACAGGCGGTCGCCACCGGTCGGTGATGGTGGCCGAGGCATTGCGGAAGACCCTGCGCGGCGCGACCGGCACCCGCGTACGGGTGCATCATCGGGATATTACGCACGAATAACTCATGGTTTTCAGTTGTCAGTTCTCAGTCATCAGTGGGGTTCGAGAACTAAATGTGGAACGCGCGCGTCTAACAGCCGATAACTGAATACTGACGACTGAAAACTGACGACTAAAACTGAGAACCGAGGACGAATGATAGGCGTCATCGTGGTGACTCACGGGCAGCTCGCCAACGAGCTGGTGAACGCGGCGCGGACGATTGTGGGGGAGTTGCCGCAGTTCGTGGCCGTGTCGATCGGCTGGCACGACGATCCGAAAGTGGCGCGCGAAGCCATTTCGGACGCGATTCGACAGGTGCAGGGCCCCGCGGGTGTCCTGATTCTCACGGACATGTTTGGTGGCACACCTTCGAATCTGGGTCTGACGTTCCTGGAGAGCAACCGCGTCGAGATCATCACCGGCGTGAACCTGCCGATGCTGATCAAGCTGGCGCATCTTCAGAGCTCGTCCGACCTGCTCGGCGTGGCGCGCGAGATGCGCGAGGTCGGACGGAACGCCATCTGGGTGGCCTCCGATCTGCTCCACGCAGAAGTCAAATAGGTGCGTCGGTGTGCATGACGATCACGATCGGTCGTCGTCGCGAATCGCCTTGGCCTGCACGCGCGCGCGGCCGCGAAATTCGTGCATCTCGCCTCGCGCTTTCAGTCGCACGTCAAAGTCACGAAAGGCTCCCAGACGATGGACGGCAAGAGCATCATGGGGATACTGCTGCTGGCGGCCGCCGCCGGAACGATGTTGACCGTCTCGGCTGACGGACACGACGAACAGGCGGCGCTCGACGCGCTGTGCGGCTTCATCGAAGCCGGCTTCGGCGAGGACACGTGCAGCGCTTGAAGGGGATTGGCGTGTCGCCGGGCACCGGTGCCGGACGCGCCGTCGTGCTCATCCAGCGGGCGCAGGTGGTCCGCTTCTCGATTCCCGAGCCGCGCATCGACGGGGAGATTGCCCGGCTCGAGGAGGCGCGGCGCCGATCGGCGGCACAGCTCGATCGCATCCAGAAGCGCCTGCTGGGCGGCGACCTCAGCACGCTCTTCGAAGCCCAGCGCCTGATGCTGGACGATCCGATGCTGTTGCCGCGTGCGGCGACGATCATCAGCGAGCGGCGCGTGAACGCCGAGTGGGCGCTGCAGGAGGTCTTCGATCACCTGGGCGCGATCTTCGACGGCATCGAGGATCCCTACCTGCGCGAACGCAAAGGCGATTTGGCCGACGTCGTGGGCCGTGTTCGCATGAACCTGACGCCGGACGGCGTCGGCTTTCGCGGGCTCCTGGGCGAATGCGAGGCCCCCTGCATCCTGGTGGCTGACGAACTGCCGCCCTCGATCGCCGCCCAGCTCGACTGGAACATGTTCCAGGCGTTCATCACCGATGCCGGCAGCCGGACGTATCACACCGCGATTCTCGCGCGCTCGCTTCATGTCCCCGCGGTCGTCGGACTCCACGACGCGACCGAAAAGATCGTGCCCGGCACCTTCATCATGGTCGACGGAGAAGAGGGCACTGTATCGGTCGATCCACCCTCGGATGTGCTGCAGTCCGCTGCGTCGGGCTCGAGCCGCACCCGCCGATCGCGCGCGCGCGAGAAGGCAGACATCGTCGAGGTGCCGGCCCACACCGGTCCGGTCCGCACGGCGGACGGCGTGGACGTGCGCGTCGAAGCCAACGTCGACCTGCTGGGGGATGCGTCGTTCGCGAGAGCGCAAGGGGCAGAAGGGATCGGGCTGTTCCGCTCGGAGCTCCTGCTGGCGGGCCGTTCCGCGGAAGAGCTCACCGAAGGCGTGCAGTACGAGATGTACCGCCAGTTGCTCGACGACGTGCGCCCGGCGCCCGTCACCGTCCGCACGTTCGACATCGACGAAGATCAGCTGACGAGCGGGGAGCAGCGCGGCGAGGCCATGTGGACGAGCGGATACGAAGTGCCGCGCAGCCGGTTCGGTCTCCGATCGATTCGCCTCACCTTGAAGCGCCGCGAGTTGTTGCGGACGCAGCTGAGCGCGCTGGTGCGGGCCGCCACGCACGGCGATCTTCGCGTGATGTTTCCCTTCGTGTCGGGCGTCGAAGAGCTGCGCGAAGCGCGCAGCGTGCTGGCCGAAGCGCGGCAGGAAGTGCAGGCCAGAGGCGGTGAGATCGGCCCGCTGCAGGTCGGCGTCATGATCGAAGTTCCGTCGGCGGCCTTCACGGCCGATCTGCTCGCGGCGGAATCTGATTTCCTGACCATCGGCACGAACGATCTCATTCAGTGCTGTCTCGCCGTGGATCGCACCGACGAGCGCGTCTCGCATCTCTACGAGCCGCTGCACCCGGCCATCCTCCGCGTCATCCGGCACATCCGTCGCGCCGCGACGAAGCGGAAGGTGCCCTTGTCGGTATGCGGCGAGATGGCGTCCGACCCCGTCATGCTGGCGCTGCTCGTCGGCATGGGGCTCGTGCGATTCAGCATGACGCCGGCCGCGATTCCGGTCGCGCGTCAGGTCATCCAGGAGATGGACACGCGCGAGCTGCGCCAGGTGGCCGCTCGCGCCCTGAAACTCGAAAGCGCGCCCGAGATCGAGCAATTGCTCGCCGACGCGCTGACACGCCGGAGGATTCTTGAGCGTCACTAAAGTCGACAAGCCGTGGGGTCACGAGCTGCACTGGGCGAAGACCGCGCGCTATGTGGGGAAGGTACTGCACGTCAAGGCCGGCCATGCGCTGAGCCTGCAATACCACAACGTGAAGGACGAAACGATTTTCCTCTGGACGGGGAAGCTGCTGTTCGAAATTCAGGAAGGCGAGGCGCTCGTCAAGCGCGAGATGCTGCCCGGCGAGAGCGTCCACATTACCCCGCATACGATCCATCGCATGACGGCGATCGAAGACAGCGACATCTTCGAAGTCTCGACGCCCGAGCTGGATGATGTGGTTAGACTCGAGGACCGATACGGGCGGATGAAGTGATCCCCGTCATGGAGATGGCAAATGGCAGATGATGCATCTGCCAGCTGGCGTCAGAGGCAATGCCATCTGCCCTGACAATCGTCTAGAAGGGAATATCGTCGTCGGTCAGCTCCACCGAGCCGCCACCGCCGCCGGCTTCGGCGTGCGCGAACTCCTCGGTCGGGGTGCTGCTGCCGCCGCGACTGCCGCCGCCGTCGCCTCGGCTGCCGCCGCTCAAGAGCACGACGCGATCGCCGCGGATTTCGGTCGTGTACTTGTCGTTGCCGTCCTTGTCTTTCCACTTGCGCGTCTGCAGCTTGCCCTCGACGTAGATCTGCTTGCCCTTCGTCAGGTAGTCCTGCAGCGTCTCCGCCGTCTTGCCCCACAGAATCACGCGGTGCCACTGCGTATCTTCTTTTTTCTGGCCCTCGCGATCCTTGAACACCTCGGTGGTCGCCATGTTGAGCGTCGCCACCGCGGCGCCGCCCGGTGTATAACGCAGCTCGGCGTCGCGCCCGAGGTTGCCCACCAGAATCACTTTGTTTACGCTGCCCATCGTTGCCTCTTCCTAGTTATCAGTTCACAGTTGTCAGTTTCCCAGATTTTCACGTTGTAGCGTGATCTTACTGAAAACTGACGGACTGAAAACTGAAAACTATTTCCCCGGCTTGCTGCTGACCGCTTCGAGCCGCTGCCGCGCCATCGTGGCCACGCTGGTATCGGGGAACTGCTTGATGACCGCGTCGTACGATTCCTTGGCGCGCCCCGGTTCTCCAAGCCGCTCGAACGCCAGCCCGCGCTTGTAGAAGGCCGTCGGGACCGACGTCGAACCGGGGTAGTTGGCGATCACGCGTTCGTACGCGACCACCGCGTCCGCATCCTTCTTGTCCAGCGCCAGCGCCTCGCCGACGTACAACTGCGCTTCGTGGGCCTGCTGGCCCTTGGGGAAATACTTGAGATAACTCTCGAAGCCCTGGATGGCGAGGGAATAGTTCGCCGCGGTGTAGTCGGCAAACGACGACTGCCACAGCCGCTGAGGTTGAATGCCCGAGGGAGGCGTAACGGCGGTTGTGGATGGCGGCACCGTACCGACGGGCGAGGTCCCAGGGGTGGTTGCTCCCGTTGGGTCGGTGGCGAGAGGGTTCGGCGGGGCGCTCGTAAACGCGCCGGGCTCGGGAATCGCCTGCCTGATCGATTCGAGCTCCTGCGTAATCGAGCCGAGCCGCACGTTGGTTTCGTCGACCTTCTCGCGCACGACGCGCAAATCGCCCGACATGGTATCCATCTGCACCTTGCCGTCGGCGAACGCCTTGCGCTCGAGCCCTGTCTGATCCTCGATGCGCGAGTTGACCGCCTTGAGCGCCTCGCCCAGGTCGTTCATCAGCGCCTGCAGCTGTTGCGTCTGCTCCTGCAGCATCCGCAGGTCGGCCATGATCTGCTGGTGCTCGCGATCGGCGGCCGCGGGAGTGGCGGGCGTCAGCGCCATGTATGCCAGTGCCAGACACAGCGAGAGCACCGCACGTGTCGTGGTGATTCGAATCGTCATAACCGATATCTCCCTGTCAGCTCGTAGGCCGGGTCTGTCTGCAGGCCGGGTCTTCTCGAGACCCGGCGTTACTTCGCGGTAATGACAAAGTGCGCCCGCCGGTTGCGGCTCCACGCGGTTTCCTGATGCGCCGGGTCGAACGGGAACTCGCTGCCGTAGCTCACCGTGCGCAGGCGGTTGGCTTCGAGGCCGAGCGAGATGAGGTACTGGCGCGCCGCCACGGCCCGCCGTTCGCCCAGAGCCAGATTGTACTCCGCGGTTCCGCGCTCATCGCAGTGGCCTTCGATCGTGATGACCCACGTCGCGTACTTCTTCAGCACCGCGGCGTTCGCCTGCAGCGTCGTGCGGCTGGCATCGTTCACGTCTGAACTGTCGTATTGGAAAAATACCGGCCGCAGCGGCGAATCGCGGTTCAGGTCGTCGAGCGATCGCGCCGCGACGTCGTCGCTCCGCAGCGGCTCGGGCGGCATCGGCTCGCGCACGGGCGGCGGAGGCGCCGGCGGCGCATTGGTGCTGGCCGTCGGCGGCGGTGGCGGCGGCAACGGCCGCGCGACGGGTGGCTGTTTTTTGTGGCACGCTGCGGCTCCGGCGAGCAGCAGCACGGACAGGCCAATCAATAGTCGTCGTCTCATAAGTGTGTCGTCTTCGTCTGTCGTTTAGTGTGACCAGTTCGGGAACGTGTTGTTGCCCGCCCGCGTCACCTGGCGCAGGTTTCTGCCGTCTCTGGCGATCGTGAAGATATTGACCTTGCCCGACCGCGACGAGGAGAACGCGATGTGGCGTCCGTTGAGCGAGAACGCCGGGCTCTCGTTGGTGCCCACGCCGTCGGTGATCGTTTTCGTCGCGCCGCTGGCCACGTCGAAGATCCTGACATCGAACCCGGGGCCCGAGCGGGCCGAATACGCGATCTCGTTGAACGGCGCCGGCGACCAGGTTGCGCGATCGGCCCATGATTCGCCGAAAGTGATGCGCCGCACGTTCAACCCTTCGGTGTCCATCACCCAGATCTGCGGGGAACCCGACCGATCGGACGTGAACGCGATTTGCGTGCCGGTGGGCGACCATGTCGGCGTCGATTCCGCCGCGGTGTTGTTCGTGAGGCGGCGCACGCCCGAGCCGTCCTTGTTCATGACGTAGATCTCTGGATTCCCGTCGCGCTGCGACATGAACGCGATGCGGTTGCCGTCGGGTGAATACACCGGGAAGAACGCGCTCGACTTGTCGTCGGTCAGCGTTTGCCGCGTCCCCTGGTAAACATTCGAGACGATGATTTGCGGATGGATCAGCGCGTACGACGAGTACGCGATGCTGCGGCTGTCGGGCGACCAGGACGGCGTCACGTTGAGGCGGCGGTTCGCGGTCACGCGCACCTGGTTCGCGCCGTCGTAGTCGGTGACGTACACCTCCTTGACGTTGCGGACCTCGACGGTGTCGACGACGCGCTCGTTGTCGCGATCGGAGATGAACGTCAGCTTCGTCCGTGCCACTCCCTTCAGACCGGTCTGCGTCTGGTGGATCTCGTCGGAAATCGTGTGCGCGGCGGCCCTGGGATTGCGCAGCGAGATGTTGTCGTAGACGCGGCCGAGCGCCTGCGCGCGCGCGCGGACGTTGAAGAGACGCATCTCGACCTGAAACGTATTGCCTGTCCTTTTGACCGTGCCCTTGATCACGCCGTCGGCGCCGAGCTCGCGCCAGCGGTCGAACGCGATCGTCTCGGCCGCTGGTGTCTGCTCGATGGTGCGATACGTGTCGCGCGGAATCATGTCGTATTCGCGCTCGAACGACAAATCGTCCCACAGCACCTGTGCGATCAATTTGGCGGCTTCCGCGGTTTCCTTGTCGTTGGTCAGCGGAATGAAGTCGGGCACGGCATAGTGCGGAGGCGCGCCCGCCTCGCCACGGATCGAGACGCTGATTTCCGTGGCGCTCGATTGCGGAGGAGGCTGCTGGCTCTCGGGCGGTGCCTGTGCGGCCAGGATGGCCACCGCCGCGAGGCACGCAGCCGTCGTCAGGAAATTCCGGACCGTGTTCGTCATGGGACCCTTCTTATCGCTCGTACACGAATTCAAGGTGCACGGGTAGTTGTCGTTCCGGAAACGCCGCTGGAAGCGGCGCCAGCATCTTTGTCGTGATCAGCGCCCGCTGCGAGGCGAGATCCAGAACCGGATTCCCGCTCGTTTTCTCAACTTCGACCGCGGTGATTTCGCCGGTCCGCTGAATCGAGAAGAACATGATCACGACACCGGCTGTTTTCTGGCTCTGATTCCAGTTCTTGATGATGCGATTCCGCATGTCGATGATGTACTCAGGGCAGCAGAAATTCTCGACGCCCAGCCGCACGCCTCCATCCCCGCCACCGCCGCCAGTTGACAGGCCGAACCCTTGGCCCCTGGCGCCCGTTTCGACGCGTGCCGTGCCCGTTTGCGTCTCGAACCCCCGGCCTCGCAACGTGCCCTTGGGATCTTTAGACGTCTCAGTCGGCTTGGGGGGCGTCCGCGGTTTCTGTTTCGGATCGGGCAACGTCATCTTTGGCGTCGTGACCGATGGTGGCGGATTTCGAACGACCGTGGGTGGTGCGGTCGACATCGCCGCCGCTTCGATGTTGCGTCCCCCAATCATCTGCATCCCGCCGTTGTCCGGTCCGGGTACACCGCCGAGGCTGATGCTCATCACCACGCGTGGCTTCGCGGCCGCTTTAGGCATGAGCCCGGGAACCAGCGCCAGGGCGCCCAGCGCTATCACATGGGCAGCAAAGGAGATGCTGGCGGTCTTCGAGAGACCGTCAGGTGTGCTCTTGCGCTGCTGCAGGATGTCGCTGACGACCGCTTCCATGCGTCATCAGTTCGCTCATCGGTTCGCGTTTCTCGACGAGTCCATGCGCGACGATGCCGACGCCCTCGACGCCTCCGTCTTTGAGGGTATCCATCACCGCCAGAATCTCCTGTGCGTTCACGCCCGCGTCCATCCGCAGGTACACCTGCTTGGTGGCGCGCGACACAAGCATTTGCCGCGCACGTTCGCCGAGTACGCTGAGCGGCACCGCCTCCTGTTTGCCCTCCAGGCCGATGAACACGCGCTGATCCTTACGATACGACAGCGCGAGCGTCACGAACACCGGTTCCGCGCTGATTGCTGTTCCGCGCGCGTGCGACCGGCAGTTGGATTTCCACGCCACGCTGCATCATCGGTGCCGTCACCATGAAGATGATGAGCAGCACCAGCATCACGTCGACGAGCGGCACGACGTTGATCTCGGCGAGCGAAGACGAGGTCCTGCGGCCGCGGCGGGAATGCCCGCCTTTCTCGTGATCGAAGGATTGAACTTTTGGCATTACGTGAAATTCCGCTCGACGATGTTCAGGAACTCGAGGGAGAAGTCATCCATCTCCGAAGCCAGATTCTTCACGCGCTGCGTGAGCAGGTTGTAGAAGTACACCGCCGGAATCGCCGCGGCCAGGCCGGCGGCCGTCGCGATCAATGCATCGGCGATGCCGGGCGCCACCACGTCGAGGCTCGTCGAGCCTTGCGCGCCGATGCCCTGGAACGCCGCGATGATGCCGAGCACCGTGCCGAAGAGTCCGATGAACGGTGTGACCGCGGCGGTCGTGGCCAGAAAGGTGATGTGCTTCTCCAGCTTGTTGGTCTCCATGTTCGACGCCCGCATCAACGCGCGGTCGACCGAGACCAGCGACTTGAGAACCGGGCGCGCCGCGGGTGGCGCCGGGTTGTGCGCAGGATTTGCCGCACTTGACGCCTGACGAAGTTGCAGATTCAGCTCGGCGTAGCCCGCGAGAAAAATTCCGACCAGCGGGCTGTCGTTCAGCGATTGGCAGACACCCTGCACTTCCGAGAACTTTGTGCTCCGGCGGAAGATCTCGAGGAATCGCGAGGTTTGCGATCGAATCCGGTTGAACGTCAGCAGCTTGTAGAGAATGATCGCCCACGACACGATCGAAAAAATCACGAGCGTCGCGAGAACGGCCTTGCTGAGTGGTGTCGACTGTCTGATGAGATCGATGAAGCCGCCGCCCAGCGCATGTGCAGAAGGGGCAGTGGCCGCATCGGCCTGCATCGCGATGAGCAGGTTGCCGAGCGTGCGCAAATAAGCCTCCGGGCAAAAGTTGCGCCGCTGGGACAGCGCGGACCGCCTTCGCCAAGGTTTCGACCGGAGAGATCGAAGCGTTTCGCGAGGCGGAGTGCTTAGAGTACCACGCGTTCCGAACGGCTGTCAAACATATGGTAGCATTGGAGTTCCCCGCCTTCGCACTGCGCGCTACGGCGAGGCAAGCCTTCAACGATGCTTCGCTTCCTTCGCATTGAGCACCTCGCCGTCATCGATGAGGTCCAGGTTGATTTCGAACCCGGGTTGAACGTGCTGACCGGCGAAACGGGCGCCGGCAAGTCGATGCTCGTCGAGGCGGTCGGGCTCCTCATGGGCGGCCGCGCGGCCGCCGACCTCGTCCGCACGGGCGAATCACAGGCCAGCGTGCAGGCGGTCTTCGAAGTCGGACCCCGACGAACTTATCGTCCGCCGCGACATCAGCGCACAGGGGCGCAGCCGCGCCTTCATCGACGACGCGCTGGTGACGGCGACGGCGCTCGACGATCGCACGGCGCCGCTCGTCGAGCTCCACGGACAGCACGAGCATCAGACGCTTCTCGATCCGCAAAGCCACCTGTCGATCCTCGACGAGTTCGCCGGCCTGGCGCCGTCACGCGACGGGATCGCCGCGGCGTTTCGACGGCTGGAAGCAACTGCAGTCCGAGTTCGACGCGTTCCAGATGGACGAGCGCGAGAAGGCGGCGCGGCTCGACCTGTTGAAGTTCCAGGTCGGCGAGCTCGAGAAGGCGAACGTGCGCCCCGGCGAAGACGAAGAGCTCGAGACGTCCGCGGCGCGTTCTGGGCAGCGCCGAGAAGTTGCAGCGCCTGTGCAACGAGGCGTATGCGGCTCTGTACGACAGCGATGACGCGGCGCTGGTGCAGCTCGGTCACGTATGGAAGCGCGTCGCCGAGCTCGCGGAGGTCGATCCGGTCTTCCATGCCCCACGTCGTCGAGGCTCGCGACGCGATCAAGTCCCAGCTGGAAGATCTTGCGATGACGCTGCGCTCCTACGGCGAGCACATCGACGCGTCCCCCGCGCGGCTGCAGGAAGTCGAAGACCGGCTGGCGCTCATCGAGCGTCTCAAGCGGAAGTACGGTCCGGCGCTGGCTGACGTCATCGAAAAGCGGAACGCGCTCTCGCGCCAGCTCGACGCGCTGCAGAACGCCGACGAGCGGCGTGCGGGGCTCGAAGCCGAGACGCGACGCCGCCAGCGAGCGAGTTCCTGACGCGATGCCCGGGCGCTCTCGCGTCAGCGGCGCGAAGCATCGCAGGGATTTTGCCGCTCAGGTCGGACGTCTCCTCGCCGATCTGGCGATGGGGCGGACCGAGTTCGAAGTGCGGTTCGACACCGACGTGCCCGAAGCCGCATGGACCGAGAGCGGCATCGACAGCGCGGAATGCTACCTGTCGGCGAACGTCGGCGAGGAGCCCCGGCCGCTGGCGCGGATCGCCTCGGGCGGAGAGCTCTCGCGTGTGATGCTGGCCATCAGGACGCTGGCCGCCGCGGATGCGCCCGGCAAGACGCTGATCTTCGACGAGATCGATGCCGGCATCGGCGGCCGCGTGGCCGACGTGGTGGGGAAGAAGCTGCGCAGCGCTCGGCGAGCAATTCCAGGTGCTGTGCATCACGCACCTGCCGCAGATCGCCGCGGCCGGACACGTGCATTTCCAGATTTCGAAGTCGGTCGTGGATGGCCGCACGCAGACGCGCGTCGTGCGTTTGAGCGCGGCAGAGCGGGTCGAGGAGCTGGCGCGTATGATTGGAGGAGCGGCGCAGACCGACGCCGCCCGCGCCGCCGCGCGCGAACTGCTCGACAGGCGAAAGCGAAGCAAACCAAAAGGCGAAAGCGAAAGGCCGCGGAGCGGCGAAGGCGAGGAGTCGCAAGAGCGGCCGGAGCAGAGCGAGGTGACCCGGCGACTCAGCGAATGAAGTACTTCATTGAAACCTACGGCTGCCAGATGAACGTGCACGACTCCGAGCGCATGGCGGGGTTGCTGGAGCAGGCCGGCTACGAGGCGGCGCCGGACGCGGCCGACGCGGATGTTGTCGTCATCAACACCTGCAGCGTGCGCGAGCGCGCGGAAGAAAAGCTCTACACGCGGCTCGGCGAGATTCGGCAGGCGAGCGAAGAATCGGGCCGCGCGCCGGTCGTGGCGGTGGCCGGGTGTGTGGCGCAGCAGGAGGCCGGCGCGCTCCTGAAGCGGTCGAAGATGATCGACGTGATCGTCGGGACGCAAAGCCTCAAGCAGCTCCCCGCGCTCGTCAACCAGGCGGTCGCCGACGCGAGCGACGCGCCGCGCATCGACGTCAACGCGTACGAAGACGTGTCGTTTCCGCTCGGCGTGGCGCGGCGGCACGATCCGGTGAAGGCGTACGTCACCATCATCGAAGGCTGCAACGAGTTCTGCTCGTTCTGCGTCGTGCCCTACACGCGCGGCCACGAGCGCATGCGGCCGAAGCGCGACATCGTCAACGAGGTGATTCAGGCCGCAGGCGAGGGGCATCGGGAGATCCAGCTGCTGGGGCAGATCGTCAATCACTATCAGGCGCCCGACGATCCCGTCGTGCGATTTCGCCGCGCTGCTCGAGGCGGTGCACGACGTGCCAGGCGTCGAGCGGATCCGATTTGCCAGCCCGCACCCGCGGCATGTGCCGGCTGCGTCTCGTTCGAGGCCGTCCGCGATCTGCCGAAGGTCTGCAAGCACTTTCATCTGCCCGTGCAGTCGGGTTCGTCGCGCGTGCTCGAGGCCATGCGCCGCCGCTATACGCGCGAGAGCTATCTCGAGCTCGTCGCCATGCTGCGCGAGACGGTGCCAGGCATCACGCTGTCGACCGACATGATTGTGGGTTTCCCCGGTGAGACCGATACTGAGTTCGAGGAAACGCTCAGCCTGACGCGGCTCGTCCGGTACGAGAGCATGTTCTCGTTCAAGTACTCCGAGCGTCCGAACACGCTGGCCCTGAAACGCCTGCCGGACGATGTGAGCGAGGAAGAGAAGACGCGGCGCATCGTTGCGCTGCAGGCGCTGCAGCGCGAGATTCAACTCGAGCTTGCACCAGGCCGCGATCGGCGAGACGTTCGATGTGCTGGTCGATTCGGTGAGCCGGCGGCGAGAGTGGGAGCTCTCGGGCCGCACGTCGGGCAACACGGTCGTGAACTTTCCGGGGCCGAAAGAGTGGCTGGGCCGCACCGTTCCCGTGCGCATCACCCGCGCCGGTGCGTTCAGCATCGGCGGCGAAGCCATTGATCTTGACAGGGCCGGTACTGAAGCCTAGCGTTGGATCAGGGGGCAGCGAGTGCAGATTGAAATGACGATCAAAGGGTTGATGGTGGATCCCGTCACCAACATGCCCATCATCCTGCTGCGCGACGCCGAGGGCCAGAAAGTGCTCCCGATCTGGGTCGGCATCTACGAAGCCAACGCCATCGCGCTGCAGATCGAGAACGTCAGCACGCCGCGGCCGATGACCCACGATCTGCTGAAGAACGTCATCAGCGATCTCAAGGCCAGCGTGCGCAAGATCGTCGTGTCGGACCTGAAAGACAACACGTTCTTCGCGCTGATCTACCTGGATGTGAGCGGCGAGACCGTCGCGATCGACGCGCGTCCGAGCGATGCCATCGCGCTGGCGCTTCGGGCGAGGGCGCCGATCTTCGTCGAGGAGTCCGTCATCGACAACGCGAAGCCGTTCGACCCCGGCGGCGACAAACCCGATACCGATCGGCTGCAGAAGTGGCTCGAGAACCTCGACCCGGACGAGCTCGGGAAGTACAAGATGTAGTAGAGAAAGTTCGTTTCGCCGCTGCTTATAGCCCTTCCGCGTCGCTTATTTCTTGCTTTCGCCTGTTTCCCTCCCTAGAATGAACCCGCGTCTCACTTCAGGACGCTCCCCAGTTCGGTCCATAGAGTCGCCGCATGATTGTTGCCATCGCGAACCAGAAGGGTGGGGTCGGCAAGACGACCACCGCCATTAATCTTGCCGCAGGCCTGGCGCTGCGCGGAAAGCCGACGCTTCTCATCGATCTCGATCCGCAGGCGAACAGCACGATGTCGTTTCTCGACATGACCCAGGTGCAGCGCAGCGTGTACGACGCGATCTCTGATCCGGCCGTCCCGATGGCAGACGTCATCCAGAAGTCGTCGATGGAGCACCTGTGGGTGGCCCCATCGCGCATCGCGCTGGCGAAGCTCGAAGCCAAGCTGATCGGGGAGATCGACGCGCACTTCCGGCTGAAGGACAAGCTCGAGCCCGTGCGGCGCAGTTATCCGAACATCGTCATCGACTGCCCACCCACGCTGGGGCTGCTCACCGTCAACGCGCTGGTGGCGGCGACGCACCTTCTCATCCCGATTCAGTCGTCTTACTTCGCCCTCGAAGGCACCGACGATCTGTTGGAAACCATCGAGAAAGTGCGGCAGCGCCCCAATCCGTCGCTGCAGATTCTGGGCGTCGTCATCACCATGCACGACAAGCGGACGTCGCTGGCCAAGGACATCCGCACGCAAATCAAGAAGGTGTTCGGCGGGAAGGTCTTCAAGACGGTCATCACCAAGAGCGTCCGCCTGGAGGAGAGCCCGGCGTACAAGGAATCGATTTTCACTTACGCACCGGACTCGACCGGCGCGAGCGAATACTACAGTCTCTGCGAGGAGGTCATTGATCGTGCCTAGGCGAGGACTCCCCGAAACCGTCCGGATGCGCCACGACGAGCATTACGTAGAAGCGCTGGCCGCTTCCGCCGGCGCCCCGATCGGTCGCCTGATTGCCATCGACCGTATCGATCCCAATCCGAACCAGCCCAGGCAGGTGATGGGGGATCTCTCCGAGCTGATGGCCTCGGTGGCCGAGAAAGGGGTTATCGAGCCGCTCATCGTCCGGACACGCGGCGACCGATTCCAGATCATCGCCGGCGAGCGCCGCTACCAGGCTGCCGTCCAGGTTGGGCTTCGCGACCTGCCGGTCGTCATCCGCGACGTCGACGATACCGAAGTCATCGAGCTGGCGCTCGTTGAAAACATCCAGCGGAAGGATCTGACGCCGTTTGAAGAGGCGGAGGCGCTGCAGCACCTCGCCCAGCGCAGTTCCTACACGCACGAGGCGCTGGCCAGGAAGCTGGGGAAGTCGCGCACGTCGATCACCGAGTCCCTGGCGCTGAACGCGATACCCGAGGACATCAAGAATCTTTGTCGGCTGGCCGACATTTCGTCTAAATCGTTGCTTTTGCAGGTAGTTAGGCAGCCAACCCCTCAGAAAATGACGGCGCTGGTCGAGAAGATTGCCGCCCAGGGCGGCGCGACCCGTGCCGAGGTTCGACAGGACCTGGCCAAGCCGAAGCCGGGCCGTCCGAAGGCCTATGTCTTCAATTACCGCCCGCAGAACAAGGCGTTCAACTTGAAGCTGAGGTTTCGCAAAGGCACGGTGCCGAAGGAAGAAGTCATCGAGGCGCTCGAGGCGATTCTCGACGAGTTGAGGCACGCGTAGATCGTGAGAGTCCGGGAGTCCTGGAGTCTTGGAGTGGAGTCCTAAGAGTCGGGAGTTCCGGGAGTCCTGAGAGTCCGAGAGTCCCAGGAGTCCTGGAAGAGTCTCAGGAGTCCAGAGTCTTGGGAGTCTTCGAGTGTCGGCAGTCAGAGTCTCAGGGCCGAGAGTCTGGAAGTTGGGAATCCTGAGGGGCCTTGAAGTCGGTGAGTCGAGCTTGCGAGTCTCGTAGTCCCTGGAGGTTTGAAGAGTCTGGGAGTCCGACAGCGATTGAGTTCGAGAGTTGCGTCTCAGAGAGCTCCAGACCCTGAAGAAGCTGCGCCAGAACGGGTCCGCTGAATCATCCCGGGTCCCGCATTTAGAGCGTCTGCAATCTGAATCCGCAATCTGAGGCCTCCGTTTACTTCGCATCGCTCGTCCAGAGATGCAGCGTTCCAGAGGCAAGTGCGAGCGTGTGCGCTCGAGAGCGACGACCAGCTGACAGGGTTCGTTGTGGCGCTGCAGCCGGCCTTCAGGTTTGGTGGCGGTGCGGTGACCAAGAGAGGAGCGCCCAAGTCCTTAGCGGGGATGGACGGGAAGGCGCCGATTGGGGCTGTCGGCGGGCGTTTCCCGAGGCGCTCTGAGCCGTTAGTTAACATAACATCCATTATTAGACTCAAGCCAAATGGGCCCAAAAAGGGCCCTGTGGAAATCCCGCGCCGACTCTGCTGCTTGGACTCTCAGGACTCTCGGGACTCCAGGACTCTCCGGGACTCCAAGACTCAGGACTTCGACTCGAAGACTCCCGGACTCTTCTTACGCTTTCCAGTTGTACTTTTCGAAGGCGGGGTCAGGCACGGCCGTTTCGACCGGCCGGTGCGGCGGGTACCGTTCCAGCTCGTGCCCGCCGTTCTGAATCGAGACGAAGAAGGCAAAGGGATGGTTGGGCCGAAGACCCAGATCCGCGAACGGGACGGCTGCCTCGACGATGTCCAGCGCGGCGATTGTGGGGGCCGCGGAGCGTACCGGCGCCCACTGCCCGCCCGGCGTGCGTTCCTGAAGCTCGGCGACCGCACCCCGGCTGCTGGCTGACAGGACGAGACGCCGGTCCGCCGGATTGGTGAAGTTGATGCTGATGCGCATGCCGTCCGCCAGTTTCTGCCGCGCCTGCCCAGGCAGGTCGAAACGCAGGAACAGGGTCTCGAGATCGAAGCCAAACAGGATTTGCTTCACCGCCGGCTCCGGGCGGTCGCTTCCGGTCATGGTGCCGGCAGGCGGCGCGTTGGTCTCGACGATGCCCGCGGGGAGCCATTCGAAGTAGCTGGTGGCGCGCCCGTCCAGGACCGGGCTCAGCAGCCCGACCGGCGTCACGGCCGACAGCGGAATCTGGCCGGTCGTGATGTTGGTCGCGAACAGCTCCTCCGGGATTTGCTGGCCCATCATCTGGTACACGTTGCGAATGTGCCTGCCGGAAGAGCTCGTCGAATTCCAGATCGTGACTGGACGAGTGATCGTCTCCATACCACCAGAACCAGTCGCTGCCTTCGGCGATGAGCAGCTCTTTGAACGCCTTCTCACGATCCTCCGGATCGGCGTCTGGAGAGACCCGGCCGAACATCTGACGCGCCTCGCGCAATTGCCGCCATCCGCGAATATCGTCGGCGTGACCAATCCAGATGAAGAAGTTGCCGTCGATCCAGGAGCCTGGAAAGATGCTGGTCAACGGGCGCCCGGGCTGCGCGGCGGCCTCGCTCATCGTGACCGGCCGAAGCTCGGGATGGCTGGCCAGCTTGCCGTACAGCGCCCGCAGAAACGGCCGCCCGCCTCCCTCGAAGTGCTCCCACGCGTTCTCGCCGTCGAGGATGATGGCGATGGTCGCCTCTTCCCCGTCGCTTGACGCCGAAAACCGCCGGCCGGCTTCCGCAAGGCGGTTGACGAAGTCCGACGCGGCACCGTCGGCGTCCCATCCCGCGTAGACGAACCCGATGAGATCGGACAACGAGTGATCGCGGAAGAGGCAGCCGATTTTCGACGCACCGGCCTGCACCTCATACGGGCGGTACAGCAACTCTGGCTGTTCGAGCCAGCCGGCTGCGTCACGGCGGAATTCGCGCCCGATCGTCCGGCCGAGAATGGCTTCGTCGGTGGCCATCCATCGGAACCCCGCCTCGGCCGCCAGCGCGGCTGTGTCGTCCGACACGGAGCCTTCCGATGGCCACAGTCCAACGGGATCGAGGCCGAACAGCCGTTTGTGACACGCGCGCGCCCGCGTCAGCTGCTCCGACGCATCCTCAGGATGGCGGAACGGCGGCCGCGGCACGGGCGAGGACGGGTGGGTTTCCAGGTAGATATCGGTGTCGCACAACAGCGGAAGAATCGGGTGGTAGAACGGCGACGTCGAGAGCTCCACCTGCCCCCGCGCCGCGGCCTCGCGGTATTCGGGAATGACGCGGCGCAGAATTTCCAGCTCGACCTCGCGCAGCTCGAGCTTGTCGTCTTCGGAAAAGTTGTGCTGCTTCTGAAGGAGCCGGCCGATACGCTTGATCGGTGTCCAGATAGAACGGATCGACCCAGGCGAGCTTGTGCCAGACCTGCAGGTCCAGAAAATCCTGGTCGGTGTATCCCCCGCGGCTGTCGCGCTTCTGCAGGAGGTCGGCGTACCGCGGATAGCGATCGATCATCCGGCCTCGAGGCGCGTGAAAGAACTCCGACAGGATGGTGGCGCGCTCGGTCTCGGTCAGCTCGGCGGCCGGCTTCAAGCCGAGCTCGAGGTGCCAGTCGCGCGCGCGGTCCTCGGCAAACGCCTCGAGCTGGACGAGCAGCGACGGGACGAGGTTGAAGGTGAGCTTCACCTGCGGAAACTCGCGCATCAACGCGACCATGCCGTAATAGTCCTTCAGGCCGTGCATCCGTACCCACGGCAGCACGTGCTCGCCGGTGGCGAGATCTTCGTAGTACGGCTGGTGCATGTGCCAGAGGATGGCGATCTGAGTCATGGGGTGGTCTCGCTCGCCGCTGTGATATCTTCGAAATGCCCCGAATGTTGAAGATTCTCGACCGCTATCTGCTGCGGGAGCTCATGGCGCCCTTCGGGTTTGCGCTGCTCCTGCTCACGTTCGCGCTCGAGATCCCGCCGATCCTGGACTACGGCGAATCGCTCATCAGCGAAGGCGCGTCGTGGGACGTCGTCGTGCGCGTGCTGGCCACGCTCGTGCCGCAGGCGCTCGGCATCACGATTCCCATGGCGCTGCTCTTCGGCATTCTCTTCACGCTCGGCCGCCTCTCGGGCGATCGCGAGATCGTGGCCATGGAAGCCTGCGGCGTCAGCATCGCGCGGCTGCTTCGGCCGATGCTCCTCTTCGCCGTCATTGCCACCGCGGCGACGACCTACGTCATGATCGTCGCGCTGCCGGCCGCAAATCAAGCGTTCCGCGAAATAACTTTCAAGCTGCTGATGACACGCGGAGAAACCAAGATAAAGCCGCGGATCTTCTATACCGATTTTCCGAATCTGGTCATTTATGTCCGTGAAGTGACGCCGGGCGTGGGATGGTCCAGCGTGTTCGTGACCGACACGAGCCTGCCGAACGAACCGAAGCTGTACCTCTCGAAAACAGGACGGCTGCTGCTGAACGAGGAAAAACGCACGGTGCAGATGGTCCTCAGCGACGGGACCCATCACTTCGCCAAGCTCGACGAGCCCGAGAAATACGAATCCGGCACCTTCAAGCAGACCACGCTCATCATCGATCCCGAGACCGTGTTCCCCCGCCAGGGCCCCATGAAGGGGCTGATGGAGATGACCATCGCGGAGCTGAAAAAAGACATGGCCGAGCTTCGCGCGCAGAACATCCACCCGCACAACCAGATCATGGCCTGGCAGAAGAAGTACTCCATCCCGGCCGCCTGCCTGGCCTTCATGCTGGTTGCGCTCGGGCTGGGCGTCAGCAACAGGCGTGACGGCAAACTGGCGGCCTTCGTCGTGGGGATCGGCGTGGTGTTCGTGTACTGGCTGCTGCTCTATCTTTCCGAAGCCCTCGCCAAAGGCGGACTCTTCCCGTGGTGGTTTGCGTGGGTCGCCATGTGGGTGCCGAACATCGTCGTGTTCTTGTGGGGCGCGATTCTCGTCGTCAAGAAGGTGCGGGCGCCAGAGGAATCGGCCATGCGCTTTGCCCTGCCGTTCCTGCGACGGCGCGCGGCCGGGAATCAGACCGGCGCAGCCGCCGGGTCGAGAGGTACGAAGGTCGTCGTCGTGATCAAGGTGCCGCAGATCACGCTTCCCAGTCTCAGCATTCTCGACTGGTATGTGCTGAAACACGGGCTCCGCGTGGCGACCCTCGCGGCGGTCGGGCTGCTCGGGCTCTTCTACATCGCGAGCTTCATCGATCTGTCGAACCACTTGTTCACGGGCCGGACGACGGGCTTGATGATCCTGCGATATCTCTGGTGGGCGTCGCCGCAGTTTGGCTATTACCTGATTCCGCTGGCCGTGCTGATGGGCGCGCTGGTCACCATCGGCGCACTGACGAAAAACAGCGAGCTCATCGTCATGCGCGCCTGCGGCATCAGCCTGTATCGCGCCGCGTCGCCGCTGCTGATTCTCGCGATGCTCGGCAGCGCGATCCTTATCGGGCTCGAAGAAGGTGTGCTCGCCTACTCCAACCGGCGCGCCGATGCGATCAACAACCAGATTCGAGGGCGCCTGCCGACGACCCAGGAACTGAATCGCCGGTGGGTGACGGCGCCCAACGGCAGCATCTACCAGTACCTGTATTTCGAGCCCGGCCGGAACCGGCTGAACGGCTTGTCGATTTATGAGTTCGGCAAAGAGCCGTCGACGCTCGCCCGGCGCACGTACTTCGAGTCGGCCAGCTTTGCCGGCGACCGGGAGGAAAAAGGTCTGGTGACGTGGCAGGGCGTGAAGGGCTGGCGCCGCGAATTTCAGCCCAAGCTCCGGTTTTCGATGTTCACCAATCAGCCCGTCAAGATGGAAGGTCCCGGCCATTTTTCGAGCGAGCGGCCCGACGCTCAGTACATGTCATACGCGCAGTTGCGCGATTACGTGTCGTCGCTCCAGACCGGGGGCTTCAACGTCGTGCCCTACGTCGTGGCGCTTGCATCGCAAGCTCGCGTTCCCGTTCGTGACGCTCATCATGGCGCTCATCGCCGTGCCGTTCGCGGTGACGACGGGCAAGCATGGCGCGATGTACGGCGTGGGCGCCGGCATCGTGCTCGCCATTCTCTACTGGACGGCCATCAGCGTGTTCGGGGCCATCGGCGCCGGCGGCCTCATGGCGCCCGCCCTCGCCGCCTGGGCGCCGAACATCATCTTCGGCTGCTGTGCGATGTACCTGCTGCTCACCGTCCGCACGTAAGAAAACAAGAGACTAGGAGATCAGGAGAAAAATAAATCTTGATCTCCTGATCTTCTGATCTTCTGTTCTATCTCGTTATCGTTCGATACGCAGATCGTGAATCGTGAAATGGCCGGCGGTTCCCGGGCTCGAGTTCGTCAGGTCGACAACAAACAGCAGCGTGTCCGCCTTCGCGGGATCGAAAGCCCCGCTCGCGCCCACCGAGGACATCTCGCTGAACGGAATCACCACGTCGCGAATCTCGCCGTCCAGATAAATCGATCGCTGCCACCGGTCCCCGGATTGCGGCTGTCGCGCCTGCACCGAGATGCGCATCGGACGCGACGCCTGCGCGCGCAGCGCGAGGTGCGTGCGTTCGGTCAGTGCCGTTCCCACGCCGATCACGAGCGCCGCGTGCTGGTCCGTGCGCCCGCCGTCTGCGAGACGATACGTGAATTCCGCGGGACCCTTTGGCGGCTCTGTCTGCGAGATCTCGGCGCTCGAGGCGCCGTCGGTCTCGGTGTGCCAGGGACCGCCCTGAATGCTCAACGAGATCGTCGGACTGTACGGCGCAGCCTTGGCCGGCATTCCCCAGCCGTCCGGCCGGACATAAATCGGGTTGCTGACAATCCACGGGACGGGCTGATGGCCGGGCGCGTTTGACAGCTGCACTTCGACGCGGTATGTGCCGTGCTCCCCTTTCGAGTCGATACGTCAACGCGGGCGACGCATGTTGCGACACGACGCGTCCATCCTTGCGCAGCACGATGGTTCCGCTCGAGTGCGTTCGTCCGCGCGATGAGCGTTGTCCCGCTTGCGCCGAACTCGAGCGCCGCCGGTCCTGCGATCGCATCGATCGCCGTGTACACGCGGCCGGCCCGAAGCCAGACATGATTCGCTGCAGCGTCGCCGCGTGCGTCCGTGCCGAGCGGCCTGCTCGAGCGGGACGCGCATCGCGAAGGTGCGGAACGACGCGTCGTACGACGGTATGCGGAGAAACCATCCGCGCGTGTATCCGTTCGCATCGTCGTCCAGCCATCCCGCCCTGGCATGCGCGTCGGCGCCGGCGAGCGCGACGACCGGACGTGTCTGCGTCAGCGCGTCCCATCGCTGGAGGGTCATCTCGGGACGATCGAGCAGCGATGCGAGCGTCTCGGCCGGGCGGAATGGATACCGCGCGAGCGCGCGCAGAAGGTGCGCCGCGGCTTTCGTCGCGCCACTCGGTGTCGGCGTTGAGCCATTCCATCGCGTCGAACGGCAGCGTTCCAGTCGTGCCACCGCAATGCGGGCTTGGCCGAGTCTGGATGCGCGACGACGCCGAAGCCGCCGAGTCGCCTCACGTCCTCGACGACGTCACGCGCCTCGCCGCGGAGCGGGTACGGCGTCCGCGGCAGGCCCAGCGCGATGTAGTGCCCCGTTTGCGTGCTCAGCTCGACGCCGTCGATGACGAGCACACCCGAACGGTATTGCGGCGGCTCCGGTTCGCGCGTGCCATCGCCGTGATCGGTGAGCACGATGAAGTTCAATCCTGCGCGCGCGGCCGCGGCGGCCACTTCGTCCGGCGTTCCGGATCCGTCGGAGCGGTTCGTGTGGACGTGAAAGGATCCGATGGCCGTCGCGATCGGCGGATCGGCAGAGACGACGGCGCGCGGCGGAAGCGGAAGCAACACAAAAAGAAAAGCGGCGGCCAGAACGGCCGCCGCCATCAAGATGAAACGTAACTTTCGCACGTATCATCGTGCTAAAACTGAGAACTGACGACCGGGACACTCCTACAGTCCCGCGGCCTTGCGAAGCGCGTCGGCGCGGTCCGTCTTCTCCCAGGTGAACCCTTCCTCGGTGCGCCCGAAGTGTCCGAACGCCGCGGTCTTCTTGTAGATCGGCCTCCGCAGATCGAGATCTTCGATGATGCCCTTGGGCGTGAGCTTGAAGTGCTCGCGAACGAGCTCGGTGATCTTCCCGTCGGCAATCTTGCCCGTTCCGAACGTGTCCGACCATCACCGAGACCGGATCGGCCACGCCGATGGCATAGGCGAGCTGCACCTGCAGCTTCTCCGCGAAGCCGGCCGCCACGCAGTTCTTGGCGATGTAGCGCGCCATGTAGCAGGCGGATCGGTCGACCTTCGTGGGATCTTTTCCGGAGAACGCTCCCCCGCCATGCGGCGCCGCTCCTCCGTAGGTGTCGACGATGATCTTGCGGCCCGTGAGGCCGGCGTCGCCGTGCGGTCCGCCGACGACGAAGCGGCCGGTCGGGTTGACGTAGATTTTCGTGTTCTTGTCCATCAGCGAGGCGGGCACGACGCGATTGATGATCTTCTCGACGAAGTCGGCGCGCATCTGCTCGTTGGTGACGTCCTCGCGATGCTGGCTGGAAACCACGACCGCGTCGACGCGAACGGGCTTGCGGCCTTCGTACTCCACCGTGACCTGAGACTTGCCGTCGGGACGGAGGTAATCGAGCACGCCGTCGCGCCGCGCGCACGACAGGCCCTTGACCAGCTTGTGCGCCAGCATGATGGGCAGCGGCATCAGCTCTTCGGTCTCGTTGCAGGCGTAGCCGAACATGAGCCCCTGGTCGCCCGCGCCGCCGGTGTCGACGCCCATGCTGATGTCGGGCGACTGCTTGTGGATCGACGAGAGCACCGCGCACGTATCGGCATCGAAGCCATACTTCGCCCGGGTATAGCCGACGTCTCTGACGGCCGCGCGCGCCACTTCCTGAAAGTCGACGATCGCGTTGGTCGTAATTTCGCCGGCCATGACGACCAGGCCGGTCGTGACCAGCGTCTCGCACGCGACGCGGCTCTTCGCATCCTGCGCGAGGATGGCATCGAGGACTGAATCGGAAATCTGATCGGCAATCTTGTCGGGGTGTCCTTCGGTGACCGACTCCGACGTAAACAGATGGCGGCCGTCACGGCTCATTACGTTGCGCTCCTTCGAACTTGAGTACGGCGCAACTGAACGGTTGCGGCCTTACTGCGAGTCGGCAAACAAAGGATCCGCTGAATTCTATCACGCGCGAGGGTGAAACCGGTCATACACCGCGCGCAGCCGGGCTTCGAGCACGTGCGTGTAGATCTGCGTCGTCGAGAGATCGGCGTGCCCCAGCATCATCTGAATCGACCGCAGGTCGGCGCCATGCTCGAGGAGATGCGTGGCGAACGAGTGGCGCAGCACGTGCGGGCTGAGCGACCGCGGCAGACCGGCTTTCATCCCGTAGCCCTTCAGGATTTTCCAGAACCCGACGCGTGTCAGGCTGCTGCCCCGTTTCGCATTGAGGAACAGCCAGGGCGAGCTGCGCTTGCCGAGCAGGATGGGCCGGGCCTCGCGAATGTATTTCACGAGCCATGCCGACGCCTCGTCGCCAATCGGCACGATGCGCTGTTTGTTGCCTTTCCCGGTGGTCGAGAGGTAACCGGCATCGAGATTCAAGTCGCTGGCGCGCAGACGGACGAGCTCCGGACACGCGCAGGCCCGTCGCATACAACACCTCGATCAGCGCGCGATCTCTCAGCCCGCGCGGCGTCGCGACGTCGGGTTGCTTGATGAGGCGCTCGACCTCCTCGAGGCCGAGAAACTTCGGCAGCCCCGGCCACGCGCGGGGCGGCTGGAGATCGTCGGCGGGATTGACGCTGAGATGCTGCGCGAGCACGCGCGAAGCGGAAAAACCCTCTGACGGCGGCCACCATGCGCGCCACCGAGCGCGGCGAGAGGCCCTCGTTCATGAGGCTGTCGACAAACCGTTCGAGGTCGTGACGGCCGAGATCCCTTAGGGATTTGTCCTCTCCGGCGGCGAATTCTCCAAGCCGCTGGAGATCGCGGCTGTAGCTTTCGAGCGTGTGATCGGCGAGCCGCCGTTCGACACGTAAGTGCGTAAGGTAGGCGTCGACGAGATCATGGGCGGTTGACACTGTCGGAACCTGAGAGTAGCATCCGTCACTTTGTTGCGCTAAGGTTTCTTCATACCCGATGTCCCATCGTTCGAAATATCAACAGCTGCCAACCGAAGCCATCAACCCCGCGACGCTCGGCATCGACAAGGCCTCGTCGGCCGACATCATCGAGCTGATGCTGAACGACGACCGCAAAGTCCTGGCGGCCGTCCAGCGCGAAAAGCCGCGCATCGCCATCGGCGTCGACATCATCGTCGAGATGCTGCGCAAGAACGGCCGCGTCATCTTCGTCGGCGCGGGCACGAGCGGCCGGCTCGGGGTCGTCGAATCCGCGGAGATGCCGACGACGTTCGGCACCAATCCCGACTCGATTCAGGCCGTCATGGCAGGCGGCAAGGACGCGTTCCTCCACACCAAGGAGGGCGCGGAAGACAGCTACGAAGACGGGGCGCGGGCGATTACCCGGCTCAAGCCGACGAAAAAAGACGTCGTCATCGGCGTGTCGGCCAGCGGGATGACGCCCTACGTGCGGGGTGGACTGACGCGCGCGCGCAAGGCCGGATCGAAGATCGATTTTCGTGACCTGCGATCCGCGCACCGAGCTCCAGATGTTCGTGGATCTGACGATCGCGCCGGCCGTCGGGCCGGAGGTCATCGCCGGTTCGACGCGCCTCAAGGCGGGCACGGCGACCAAGCTCGTGCTCAACATGCTGACGACCGCGGCGATGGTGCGCATCGGCAAGACGTACGGCAACCTGATGGTCGATCTGCACACGACATCGGAGAAGGCGCGCGAGCGCGCGCGCCGGATCATCTCGATGGTGACGGGACTCGACAACGATCAGGCGGACGCCCTGCTGCAGAAGGCCAAATGGAACGTGAAGGCCGCGATCGTCATGCAGAAAACGAAGGGCGGCTACACCCAGGCCATCGCGCGCCTTCGCAAGGCGCACGATTCGGTGCGTGAAGCCATCGGCGAAGATATCGAGCCGCGCCTGCGCGACCTTCTCCACCTGGATCCCACCGACACGAATCCGTAGTACATTTCGATCGTTGCTCAACGGTCTTCACACAGCGCTGTCGATTGCCTGTGTCGGCGTTCTTGTGTCCGTCGCGTCCGGCTCCGGCCTGACGCAGAGCGCCGGTCCGGCCGGCGGCGCGGCGCCATCGGGTGAAGTTCGAGCGATGTGGGTGCAGCGTGGGAGCCTCGCCTCGCCCAAGATGATCCTTTCCGCCGTCGAGATGGCCAGGGCGGGAGGCTTCAACACGCTCATCGTTCAGGTCCGCGGCCGCGGCGACGCGTTCTACGAGAGCCGCTACGAGCCGAGGTCGTTCGTACTCGCGAGACAGCCCGCTTCGTTCGATCCGCTTGCCGTCATGCTGGCCACCGCGCACCGCGCGGGGTTGAAAGTTCACGCGTGGGTCAACGTCAACCTGGTTTCAGATGCCGAGCCACCGGCGGCGCGCCGGCACGTCGTGTACGTGCATCCCGAATGGCTCATGGTGCCCCGGCCACTGGCGCCCGACCTTGTCCGCATGAACCCGAAGAGCGCGGCGTATCTGAAACGCCTCTCGGACTACACGAAGGCGCGTACCGATCGTCTTGAAGGATTGTTCCTCTCTCCCCTTCACGAGGACGCCGTCGAGTACACCGTCCGGGTGATCGGCGACATTGCCGACCGGTACGACGTCGACGGCATTCATCTCGACTACATACGCTTTCCGAACGACGAGTTCGACTACAGCGCTCGCGCGCTCGAGGAATTCCGGTCGGCTGTCACCGCGACGGCTTCGGGAGCCGAGCGTCGCGAGTACGCGTCGCGGGCGCGCGGGCGGCCGCTGTTCTACACCGAGATGTTTCCGCAGCGATGGCAGGAGTTTCGCCGGGCGCAGATGACCGCGCTCCTCACGAAAATCCGTTCCACGGTGAAGGCGCGGCGGTCGAACGCCATGCTCTCGGCCGCGGTGTTTCCCGACGCGACCGAGGCCGCGAACCGCCGCTTTCAGGAATGGGGTCACTGGCTCGAGTCCGGACTGCTCGATGCGATTTGTCCGATGGCCTACACCACCGATCCGACGCTGTTTCGCGCGCAGATCACGAACGTGAAGCATCTGGCCGGCACGCCGGCCCGTCTGGGCGGGCATCGGCGCGTATCAACTGTCGCCGAACGCCACGATTGAGAACATTCGTGCGGCGAGGCAACTGGGCGCCGAAGGGTTCGTGCTGTTTTCCTACGACAACCTGAACGCGTCGTACGTGACGACCGTGGCGAAGGAGGCATTCGCGCGGTGACCGATTTCTCGGGTGCCGCTGAAGTTGTCCAGCGTGGCGTGAACGAACGTGCGTTTCCCGCCGCGGTTGTCGAAGTCGGCCGGTCGCGACACCGTGTTGTGGCAGCAGGCCTTCGGACGGCTCGACTACGACGCCGATGCTCCCGCGACGCGGGCCGATACGATTTTCGATCTCGCGTCGCTGACCAAGGTCATCGCCACGACGAGTCTCGTCATGCGGCTGGTGGAGCGGGGAACGCTCGCCCTGGACCTGCCGATTCGCGAGCGGATTCCCGAATGGCGCGGACACGATCGCGAACACGTGCTGCTGCGTTCGCTTCTGAGCCACAGCTCGGGCCTCACCGCATGGCTTCCCTTCTTCCGCGACTACACCGGCCGGCAGGACTTCCAGCACGCGATCTGCGCGCTGCCGCTCGAATACGAGCCCGACACCCAGTCGATCTACAGCGATCTGGGGTTCATGCTCCTGGGCTTCATCGCCGAAGACGTTGGCGACGATCCGTTCGCGCGGCAGGTCGACCATCTGCTCCGCCGCATCACCGCCGGGCCGCTGCTCTTCAATCCGCCCGCGGATTTGCGTCCGAACATCGCGCCCACCGAGCACGACGCGTGGCGCGGCCGACGTCTTGTGGGCGAAGTCCACGACGAGAACTGCTGGGCGCTTGGCGGAGCCGCCGGGCATGCCGGGCTGTTTGGAACCGCTGGAGCGGTTGGAGATTTCGCGCGGGCCATGCTGGGCGCGCTGAATGGCACCGATGGCAGGCTTGGAAGTGTGAAGACCGTGCGCACGTTCGTGACGCGCGCCGGTGTCCCGGGATCGCGCGCGCTCGGGTGGGACACGATGCTGCCGACCTCCTCGTGTGGAACCAGGATGTCGGCCTCGGCATTCGGCCACACGGGATTTACGGGCACGACGCTGTGGATCGATCCGGAGCGCGGAATCTATGTGGTGTTTCTCACCAACCGCGTCAACCCGACGCGCGAGAACACGGCGATACAGCAGCGTGCGTCCCGCGCTGCACGATGCCGTCATCGCGGCGGTGACGTAGGTCCGCCTCTGGGCCCGAATGGATTCGGTCCATCGGCGGGACCGGGGCGAAATGTTCCGGGGCCGCTGCGTCCACCTCGATCGGATCCGTCCTGCCCGCCTCGGCCGCCACGTCCTCCAGGTTGAGGACCTCTTCCACCAGGCGGCATGCCGCCGCCACCACCAGCACCTCCAGGACCGCCGGCGCGTGGTGACATTTCCATCCCGATGAACTGCCACTCGTTGTAGCGGTTCTTGCCTTTGTAGAGACGAATCGACTGTCCCGTATTCTTGCTGGTGACCCCGACGATGGGGCCGCCGCGCTGCGACGGGCCGATGCCCCCACCGCCTGTCGGACCGCTGCCTCCTGTAGGACCGCCGCCTCTGCCCTGCCCGCCGGTGCCACCGGTGCCTTGTGGTCCGGTACCGCCTCCACCGGGATTCAGAGGCCCACTGCCCTGCGGACCCCTGCCTGGGCCCGAACCCTGCGGACCTTGCGGACCGGTTCCACTCGACATGTACAGCATCTGGAACTCGCCGTCTTTGTTCGGCGACAGGGGATCCTTGAACTTCTTACGCAGCATGCGCTGCTCGATGAGCACGTCGAGGCTCGACGGCGACTGGTTGGCGAACTTCCGCTGATATTGGTTGATGGCCCTGGCGTACTGCTCGCCCCGGAAGATCAGTTCTTCCTCTTTGTCGCGGCGAACCATCTGCGACCAGGTCGGAATCGCGACGCTCAACAGGATCGCCATCACCGACATGGCGACGAGAAGCGCAGCCATCGCGTAGCCCTGCTGCGGAGGCGTCGCGGAGACGAACCGCGAACTTGATTTCGCCGGTAAATTCCTGATATAATTGTAGTTACACACTTTTTCCTACGGTGATATCTATCATAACAGGACTCGGTCAATTGAGAAAATCACACGGTGTGGGCGCTGGTCGTTGGCGCGCGGTCTCTCGACGTACGCCTGCGACAAGCTTCCCCTGCTTGCGCCACAGGAATCGAAAATCACGTTATCGAGCGCAAACAGCTATCGTGCAGGCCAACGGGGTCACGGAGATTCGAGCGACCGTGCTCGAACAGAGCGGGACGCCCGTCCAGAACGGGACGACGGTCACCTTTACCAGCACGCTCGGATCGATGACGCCCAATGACGCCCGCACGTTGAACGGCGTCGCGGTGACGCAGTTCCGCGGCAACGGGCAGTCGGGGAAAGCGACGATCAAGGCCATCTCGGGCAGCGCGGCCTCCGACGCGCTCGAGCTGTCGGTCGGCGCGGCGGCGACCGGCCGGGTCAGCTTGACGGCGAACCCGTCATCCGTGCCCTCGTCCGGCGGCACGACCACGATTACCGCCGTGGCTGTCGATGCGTCGAGCAACCCGATCGCCAACGTGCCCGTGACGTTCTCGACCACCGCGGGGTCGTTCAGCGCGCAAGTCGTCAATACAGATCTGAACGGGCGAGCGTCGACCGTCCTGACGACGTCGCGCGAAGCCACCGTGACGGCGACAGCCGGAGCCATTACGTCATCGGGGCTCACGATTTCGGTTTCGGTGAGGCCGACGGTCTCGATTGCCGTGGCATCCGGCACGACGCCGACCAGGGGCGGCATTACCACGTTGTCGGTCACGGTGAACACGGCGACCGGAGGCGCACCGCTGCAGAGCGTGGTGGTGAACTATGGCGACGGTTCGTCCGACGATCTCGGTGCGGTCAACGGCACCGTCTCGGTCCAGCATGTGTACGGGGATGACGGAACGTTCACGCCGAGCGTGACGGCCACCGACACGTCCGGCGCGACAGCGACGGCGTCCACGGTCATCGTGGTCCAGCCCGTCCTGGTCAGCATCAGCGCATCTCCGCAAACCACGCCGAGGCTCTATAACTTCACGGCGAACGTCACTGCTGGCGTGACCGTGGCCAGCTACACGTGGACCTTCGGAGACGGCACGAGTGACACGACCACAGGCGCTGTAACAAGCCACCTGTACGCGACGGCAGGCACCAAGGAAGTGACGGTCACGATCCGGACGTCGACCAACGTCACGGCGAAGGGCATCACCACCATCACTGTTCCCTGAGCGAGCTGCCAGGAAAAAACAAAAGATCAGAAGATCAGAAGAAATTTCTTCTGGTCTTTTGATCTTCTGTTCAGAGGTTCGTGAGCTTCTGATCTTCTGTTTGAAGTGTCTTACCAGTCTGAATAGTTCGTCCCTTCGAGGCTTGTACCGGCCGCGCCGCTTTTCACCCCCGAGATTCCAGGAACTTCGTCAGGATTCGATGGATCGGGCTCCGACATCTGGGTCTGCCAGGTGTCGGCCGAGTCCGTGATCGGATCTTTCGGAATCTGTCGAAGGTAGTTTTCCGTGACGAGCGCTGAGAGGTCGGGCGGCCATTTGCCCTTGTCGGCCAGGTACTGATCGAGGGCTTCATTCATGCGGAAGAGGTTTTCCCTGAGCACGGCCTCCTTGGCGCGCCGCACGCTCGTCGCGTGCGACGAGATCGCGATTCCCGCCAGGATGACGATCAGCGTGATGACGATGAGCAGTTCCATCAGCGTGAAGCCGCGCGCGAGCGCCGCCGAAGCCTTGGCGGACGCGTGGCGCCGCGCTGGAGGCGCCGTGATGGCGCGTCTGTTACCAGTCACGATAGTTCGTCCCGTCGAGCCCCTTGCCGGAGCTCTTCGTGTAGATGTCAAACACGTTTTGTCCGCCCCACGATTTGGTATCGGGCTCGTCGCGCGTCGACCGTAATCCCCATTCAGACGAGCGCGTCATCGGGTCCCGCGGAATGCGGCGGAGGTAGCGCAGCTTCCGGCCGGTCGTGTCGTTGGCGGGCGTGACGCCGGCGACGAGAATTTCGAGCGTGGGCGGATACCCTTCGGCGTCGTTGTCGACGTCGTTCGCCGAGACCAGGTTCTGCTCCACCGCGTCGTGATACTTGTCGATGGCGAGGCGGATCTCACGAAGGCTGCGGCGCAGCTCGATTTCGCGATTGCGCTGCATGGTGACGCGCGCCAGGGGAAGCGCGACCGATGCGAGGATTCCCACAACGGCGGTGACGATCACCATTTCGATGAACGTGAAGCCGCGCTGTCTCACAACCTTTATCGTACGACAATCGAGGCGGGCGCAAACCGGACTGGAATGGTTCCGCCGTTGGGATTAGCCATCACGCCGCTGACGGTCAACTGCCCGGTACCCGCGCCCACCGCGTCGAATTGGAACGCCGCGAGCAGCCCCGAGCCGGACGCGCCGACGCTGTCGCCCGTTCGCACGAAGGCGATATCGATGCGGCCGGTCGCGGCATCGGTCGTCGGCGTGAACACGACGTTGGTGCCGTTCTGGCGCATGAAGCTTCCCTCCTGCACCATTCGCATGCGCAGGATCGCCGGGTTATAGGTCACCGTCAGCGTGACGGTGGTGGCGCGCGAGACGTTGTTGACGTAAATCGGCACGAGATACGGTCCCGCGCCCACTCGAATTTCGCCCGTCGGCGGCGTAATCGACACTTCGGCCGTTGGTGCGAGCGTCGTCATGGCCGCGGCCGTCGTTTGCGTCTGGGCCCCCGGCGCCGTCTGGCTCTGCGGCTGAGGCGGCTGCAACGCCGGCGGTTGTGTCGTCGCAGGGGGTGTCGTGAACTGCCCCGCCGCGCCCGTCTGCGGCGCGCTCGGGCTCGGTCCTCCCGGCGGAACCGGCTGTGCCTGCGGTGCGGGCGCGGTCGCGGGCCCGGGAGCCGCCTCTTCCGGCGGCGGCGGCGATCAGCGGCGGCGGGCCCGTGAGCCCGAAATTCTGGTTCGTGCCGACGTAAATCGGGTTGAGGTCGCGCTGGTTGAACTCGTGCGTGCGGATGATGCGCGGCGTCAGCAGCATCACGATATCGGTTTGCGCGATCATGTCGTCGGACTGCCCGAAGAAGTACTTCAGGATGGGCACCTGCATCACGCCGGGAACGCCCGTCATCGACCGGCGCTCGTCGTCCTGGAGCAGGCCGGCGAGCAGATGCGACTCGCCGTCGCGCAGCCGCAGTTTCGTCGTGACGCTGCGCGTTGGAAACGACGGTGCCGGGACTCCGCCGACCAGCCGGGTCGGTCCCGAGCGTGTCGTTCGACATGATCAGGTCGAGCAGGATGTCGCCCTCCTCGGTGACGACCGCGGCGTCGCCTGCACGCTGATGCCGACTGTTCGGAACTTGTACGACGACACCGGGTTGATGTTCGGGCCGCCGCCGGCGATGGGCGAAAACGTCGTCGCGAGATACGGCTCGTCCGCACCGACCTTGAGGGTCAGCTGCGCGCCTTCCGCGCCGCGAAGCTGCGTCTGGCGCCAGCAACCTCGTGTGCGACGTCGGTCTCGAGGAATCGCACGATCGCCTGCGGCACCGTCAGGTAGAAGTCGGCCGTGCTGACGCCCTGCGAGATCGTGTTCAGGTTGAAGGGCGGCCGTCGGTCGTGCCGGTCGCTCCGCCGGCGCGCCGACCGCGCCCGGCGGCGCCTGCTCGGGCGAGAAGATCCCGCCGATCTGATTCTGGGACAGATTCAGCCCGAGCTCTTTCGCGCGCGCGCGGCTGACCTCGAGGATTTCGACGTCGAGCGTCACCTCGGCCCGCGGCTTGTCGTTGCTCGATCACGAGCTCGCGGATGACGTCGATGACCGGCTCGGTGGCGCGAACCGTGATCGTGTTGTTGGTCTTGTTCGGGATGATCACCGGCGGAATCGTGACGCCCGTCGTCGTGCGCGTGATCGCGTCAGCATCGGCGGTCAGCTCGGTCGCGTCGGCGTACGAGATCGGAATCGTGAGCGCGACCTGACGCTCGTACTTCAGGCGGTTCGGCGCCGTTGTCCAGCGCGACGACGATCGTGCGGTCGTCGAGCACCGTGATAGAACAAGCCATTCGACGTCAGCAGCGTGTTCAGCACCTGCTCGATCGAGCCGTTGAGCGTCACCGTCACCGGGCGATCCTGGAAAGCTCGGCGTCGTAGATGACGTTGATGCCCGTCGCGTTGCTGATGAACGTGAGGATGTCGCGCAGGCTGGCCTGCGTGAACCGGTATTCGAGCGGCGCCCGCGACGCCGGATTCAGCAGCGGCGTCGCGCTGGTCTGGCGTGCCGCGTCGCGCAGCTGCACGATGGGCGGCTTCGGACGCGCGGCCTCGATGCGATCGCGGATGGTCCGCTCGAGCTGCACGACCTTGTCGACCGCCTGCCGTGTTGCCCGGGTCGAACTCAACCGTTCGGCGATACTCCTGCAAGCGCGGCGTCGAGCTGGTCCTTGGCCTCCAGCTGCGCGCGCGCTGTCGAAGTGCACGCGCGACGCATTCAGCATGGCGCGCTCGAGCGCGATGCGGTACTCGGGCATCGTCCGGGCTCGGCCTGCATCGCCTGCCGGTAATACGTCACGGCAGTGTCCCAGTCGCCAACCTGTGGCGCGCTCTTCGCCTCGTGCTGAAGGCCTGGCCGGCGGCGCAGCCGGTGAGCAGAGCGAATGCGAGCAAGAGCGCGAAGACTCTGGTCAGTCGTCTCATTTCGTGACTTATTGTCCTGTTTGTCTGATGGTTTGGCGCCCGCGCCCGTCGAGATACGCAAGCTCGACCGATTCTACGCCGATCCTCAATATCCGATATCGGCCCTTCGATGACCTCCCCTTCACGTCCGTGGATAGCACGCTGCGTCCGTCGCTGAGCACCGCGATCCTTCCTCCCGGCTTCCTGCGGATTCGCCATATCGCCGATGAACTTCAGCGCGATTCGCGGCGGGTGGCGGCGGTGGCGGCCCGCTCGCGACAGTCTCAGCGGTCCGGCACTTTCGTCCACTGCAGTCGGCTGCGGCGGCGGGGTGGCGGCGGCTTCGGCTTGAACCTGAACGGATTGCGCGTGCTGTCGTCGGGTTCGGGACGCTCGCGCCTGAAGCGCCTCGAGATTCGACGCCGGCGAACGGCTGCTTCGTGCCCTGCCGGCGCCGCCTGCGTGGCCGCCGAAGCGGCCGGCAGCGTGTGCCGGCATGGGCGCGCTGCCGCCGCGCACGGTCCACATCGCGATCGCCAGCACGGCCAGCGGCGATCGACGCAGAGCGATCATTCGCGCTGGCGCTTACGCTCCATCGGGCCCCACGGGTAGTAGGTCGAGAGGCTCAGGTCGAGCGTCAGCGGCGCTCCGGGCTCGGTGCCCTGCGAAGCGCGACGCTGTCGATGACGATGAAGTCGGTACCCGATTCGACCTGATAGATGAACCGCCGGATGTCGTCGTAGTCGCCGCGCAGCGACATCGTCGATGCGCATGCGCGCGAGCGAGGCGTCCTTCTCGGATTCGCGATCGCCCTGCCGCCCCGACCACTCGAGATTGTGCTGCTCGGCGAGCTGCGACAGCCGCAAGTACGAGGCACCGCGCGCCTGCGCGAAGTTGGGAGGCAGCACGTCCTTGTAAAATGCCTTCAGCGCGGCGTCGGTGCGGTCGCGCCCCTGCGGCCATGCCGCGCGCCTCGGCATCTTCCCGCTGGGCCGCCTGCAGTTGCTGGAGCGGCGGCCTGCGCCTGCGCTTCAGCGCCGCGCACGCGGGCGCTCAGCGGCAAGACGACGCCCGCGTACACCGCGATGTTCAGGAGCAGCCCGGCCAGCAACCGGAATGGTGACCCGGCGCTTCTCGTCGAAAGATGCGCTTAAGGGACAGTCGCATATTTCCCCTCGACCGCGGCCAGCACGAGGCCATCTCTCGGTGTGTCTCGTCCTGCACCGGAAACACGTCGCTGAACGCGGCGGTCTTCTCCAGGTTCTCCATGAATTCTTCGATGTCTTCGACGCTGCGTGCCGACGACCGTGATCTGCACGGTGACGGCGCCGTCCTTTTCCACTCGCGGCCGCAGCGACGTGATGCGCACCTCGTCGGGCAGCGTGGTTTCGAGCCGGTTCAGCAGATCGGTCCACGAGAACAGCCGCTGGCTGATGATGGTGTTCGCCTCGCGGCGCCGCCGTGGAGATCAGCTCGAGCTGCTTGGCGTCGATGCCCTGCCGGACCTGAGCGGCGTGCGCGCGCAGCTCGCGCGCGCGCGCTTCTGCGGCGGCCGCCTGGCTTCGTCGACCGCCGAATGGCCCCGGGTCGAGCATGACGATCTGCGTGAGATTGAACACCGTGAAGGCGCCGACGATGAGCGCGCGGCGCGGCGAGCACGCCGTGGACGCCGCGCTCGTTGTAGAACGGCCGGGTCGAGAGGTTGGTGCGCAGCATGGCGTTCAGGCCGCCTGCTCCCGCGCGATCAGGCCGACGAGCGGCGCCAGCGCGTCGAGCAGCTCCGCGGTTGCGTCAATCCGATCCATCAGCGTCGCCGCGCTCCGCGGATCGATCGCGTCGACCCTGGCGCCGAGCCGCTGCTCGAGCGCGCGCCGCAGATATTCGGCGTCCTGGCCCGCCGTCGGCCGGCGATCCGCCGCCCGCGAGCACCACGCGGCTGAACCCGGCGCCGCTCAGGCGATCTTCGTAGTACATGGCCGTCTGATGCACCATGTCCGCGAGACTCGCCTTCCCCGTCGGCCGTCCGGTTCCGGAAGAAGACCAGGTGCCGTCCCCGGAGAATCGCCATCGTGGCGTCTTCGTGCGTGACGTGCACGAGCAGCCAGTCGTCGGACGGCGGTGCTCCGGGACCGGCCAGCACCGCGTTGATGACGTTGAACGTCGACAGATCGACGATCCCCGCCTGCGCGCCCGCCGCTCGCAGACCGTTTCGTATTCGCGGATGATGTCTCGTGCGCGCCATCACGACGACGAACTCGGTGCTGCCGTCGGCGGCCTTCAGCCCGGGCACGTAGCTCAACTGCGCGTCTTCGATCGCGGAACGGCGCCGCCTTGCGCACCTGCCACCTGACGAGCTCGTCCAGATCGCGCGCGCGCTCGGGCACCTTCTCGAACTCGCAGCAGCGAGACCTTGGCGACGCTGTCGGGAATGGCCAGCGCGACACGCCTGGGCCGGCTGTCCCATGCGCTCGAACACGCGTTGCAGCGCAGCGGCCGACCAGCCTCGGGATCGGCGATGTTCGCGGCGTTCATCGACGGGATGACGACACCGCCCGGCGGCAGCGGTTCGCATCGCATGCGCCGTGACCGACAGGTTGCTGCCGCGCCCGGTGACCGACGCGGCCGACACCCGGTGCCGGGCGATCTCGACCGCCACGGTCGGCGGCGTCGCGGAAAGGAACGATTTACTCAACGAAGGTCACCTTGTTGATCTCGCGGAGCGTGGTGGCGCCCTCGCAGCACTTTTTCGACCGCCGACTCGCGCAGGAACCGCATGCCTTCGTCGTGCGCGATCTTCTTGATTTCCGATGACGGCACGGCGCGCGAGAATCATCTCACGGATCGGAGTCCGAGAGGTCGAGCAGTTCGCAGATCGCCATGCGGCCCTTGAACCCGGTTCCGCCGCATTCGATGCACCCGCCCCTTCGTAAAAGATGTGCGTGTCGGCCAGCGCGGGATCCATCGCCGATTCCTCGAGCAGCGCGCGCGCGACCTTCACCGGCCGCTTGCAGTGCGTGCAGATGATGCGCACGAGCCGCTGGGCGAGCACGCAGTTGAGCGCCGACACGAACTGATACGGCTCGACGCCCATGTTCAGGAACCGTCCCGAGCACGTCGATGACGTTGTTGGCGTGGACGGTGGTGAACACGAGGTGGCCCGTCAGCGCCGACTGGATGGCAATCTGCGCCGTTTCCGGGTCGCGAATCTCGCCGACCATGATCTTGTCGGGATCGTGGCGCAGAATCGATCGCAGTCCGCGCGCGAACGTCAGCCCCTTCTTTTCGTTGATCGGAATCTGCGTGATGCCCCGCAGCTGGTACTCGACCGGGTCCTCGATCGTGATGATCTTGTCTTCGACCGATTTGATCTCCGACAGCGCCGCGTAGAGCGTGGTCGTCTTGCCGCTGCCCGTCGGGCCGGTGACGAGCACCATGCCGTACGGCTCGGCGATGTACTTCCGGAACCGCTTCAGCTCGGTCTCGGGAAACCCCAGGATGTCGAGCCGCAGCTCGCGGAACTGCTCGCTGATCGATTCCTTGTCGAGGATGCGGATGACCGCGTCCTCGCCGTGCACGCTCGGCATGATCGACACGCGGAAGTCGATCGTCTTGCCCGGCACCTTCAGCTTGAAACGGCCGTCCTGCGGCACGCGCTTCTCGGCGATGTCGAGCTCGGCCATGACCTTGATGCGCGAGATGATCGGGCGAGTGAAACTGCTTGGCGATCGGCCCGCATGGCGGGCTGCAGCACGCCGTCGATCCGGTACTTGACGTGCACCGCATCGTCGCCCGTCTCGATGTGGATGTCGCTCGCGCGGCGCTGGATGGCGGTGAAGATCGTCGAATCCACCAGCTTGATCACGGGGCTGATGTCGCTCGTCAGCCGCTCGACGGTGAGGTTCTCGTCGAGGTTGTCGTCGTCCTTGAGCAGCTGGATCTGGAAGCCCTCGGTCGCCTCCTCGAGCACGCGCTGCGAGCTCTCGCTCTTCTTCAGGATCGACTCGATGGCCGAGCGCGCGCCGACCGTCACGGTGATCGGGGTGCCGAGCAGCTGCGAGAGCTCGTCGAGCAACGGCAGGTCGGTCGGATCGGGCACGACGATGACCAGGGCCTTGCCCTGCCGCTCGGTACGGAACGAACGAATACCGCAGCATCAGGTCGGCGGGAATCGAGCGGAACAGATCCTGGTCGATCGGAAACTGCTCCATGTCGACGAACTCGAGCCGGTACCGCTTGGCCAGGCGCTGCGCGGCCTCGTATTCGGCGCGGCGCTCGTCGGCGGAGACGGCTATCTGGGGGTCGGGCATATAGAGTAGATATCGGCTGTTCCTGGGCCGGGTCGTGTTTCTTCCCGGCCCCCGTTACACAAACCTGCTCACTGGTTCACGACCGAGCTGAGCTGGAAGAGCGGCATGTACAGCGCCAGCACCAGCAGCGCGATGACGACGCCCATGACGACCAGCAGCGCCGGCTCGATCACCGTGACGAAACGGCTGACCGCCGTTTCCACTTCCTCGTCGTAGAAGTCGGCCAGGCTGCTCAGCATGTCCTGAAGCGAGCCGGTGGACTCCCCGACCTCGATCATCTTCAGCGCGACGTCCGGCACGACCCGGCGCGCGGCGAGCGATGCCGCCAGCCCCTGCCCCTCCCGCACGCGCTGGGTGACGATGTCCAGTTCGTTGCCGATGTACTGGTTGCCGACCGAACGCGCGGTGACCTCCATCGAATTCACGAGCGGGATGCCGCCGCCCAGGAGCGTGCCCAGCGTGCGGGCCATCTGCGCGGTGATGAACTTCCGCACGGTCTCCCCCACCAACGGAACCGTCAGCAGCGCGTGGTCGAACTGCGCCCGCTGGCCCGGCTGGCGAATCCAGGCGGCGAACGCGAGGCCTCCGATCGTCACCGCGCCGATGAGCAGGAGAAACTGCTGCTGCGCGAAATTGGAGATACCCGAGGATGATTCGCGTCGACAGCGGTAATTCGGCGTTGAAGCCGGCGTAGAAGTCGCTGAACGCCGGCACGACTTTCAGCACGATGATGCCAACGAGCACGACCGCGAGCAGCACGAGGATGACCGGATAGATCAGCGCGGAGATCGGTCTTCCGGCGAATCGTGTCCAGCACCTTCTCGTACACGACGTACCGCCGCAGAATGGCGTCCAGGTTGCCGCTGCGCTCGCCCGCCAGCAGCGACGCCGTGTAGACACGCGGAAACAGCGTGCCGTGCTCGGTGAAGGCCTCCGACAGGGCCGTTCCGCCCCGCACCTTCTCGTGCACGTCGTCGAGCACACCGCGGAACACCGGGTTCACGACCTGATGGCGCAGTAGATCTATAGACTGCACCAGCGGCATTCCGGCCTTCAGCAACGTGGCGAACTCTTGATTGAATACGAGGAATTCGTGCCGGGAGATTTTCCGGCGCTGCAGAAACGTGGTGCCGCCGCTGAGCACGCTTCGCTTGCGGAGCGAAAGGACATGGAGGCCCTGGGCTTCGAAATCATGGCGAAGGCGCGCTTCGTTTTCCGCCGCGTAGGTGCCTTCGACGATTTCGCCGGCCGCCGTCACCAGCCTGCATCGGAATTCCATGCTAAGTGGCTGAAATTATAACAGGTTGTCGGTTGTCCGCGGGTGCACAGAATGGCACGCGGTTTCGCTACGGACAAGCGGGGCAGCGCGCGAAAAGGCTCCCGGAGCCTTTTCCGCAGCGCGTGCTAGCGAAGCAGCCCGAGAATCTTGGACACGTACGCCTGCGTTTCGCCATACGGAGGAATCCCCCCGAACTTGCGGACCGCCGCCTCGCCGGCGTTGTAGGCGGCCAGCGCCAGCGGCAGCTCGAACTGGTCGAGGAGGCTCCTGAGATGTCTCGTGCCGGCTTCGATGTTGGCCGCCGGGTCGTACGGGTTACGGGCCTGATACTGGCGCGCCGTCTCCGGCATCAACTGCATCAGCCCCATCGCGCCCTTGTTCGATCGCGCGCGGGGTTGAAACGCCGATTCCACCTGGATGAGCGCTTTCACGAGTCGCGCGGGCACGCCGTTGCGATCTGACGCGCTCTCGATGATGGGATCGTAGACGGTCTTCCCGATCAGCACGCCGGTCGCCTCGGGCACGATCACGTCCACGGCGGCCGCCTGCGTCTCTTCGGGATACGGCACCTCGTCGGGCGCAATCTTCAGGACGACCGATCGATCGAAGGTCATCTCTCCCCCGCCGCGCAGCGAGACGATGATGCGATCGCCCTCGAAGCGGTGGCTCTTGACCGACATCGACCGCGACTCAGAGAAGAAGATCAGCTCTGCCGAAGCGGGCGTGGCGATGGCCAGGGCGATGAGGGCGAAGACGAACTTTCATGGTCAGCTGATGGGCTGCACGTAGGCGTGGAATACGCGCACGCCAAGCTCGCGCGGATCGCGATTGGCGCCGTTGGTGATCACAGCCGGCACATACGATCTTATCGACCGAAATCTTCAGATCCACCACATCGGCCGTTCCGAGCTGGGCGGCGGTGATCGTGGGCTTGCGAATCACCTCTTTCTTCGGTTCGAGCACGAACGAGTCGATCGTCTGATCGCCGAGCGTGACGGTCACCTGCTGCGGTTCCGGAAACAATCCCGGCGAATCGAGGTGCAGATACAGCATCACGTCCTTTTTCGGATTCCTGACCGACAGGTCGGCTTCCTTCCGCGTCCACTGCCATTCGACGGCGGCGTTGTCGGGCGGTGTTTCCGCCGCGTGCCAGCCTTCCTTGAACATGACGAAAATGCCCTCGGTCCGCTTCAGCAGATCGAGATTGCCGACGATGTAGGAACGCCGATCGTGGATCGGTGCCAACCAGCGGAAGGCGCGTGTCCGAGGCGTTCGAGTAGAGCCCCATGAGCACTTTGGTCGTGCCCTCGTGCGGCACGATCGGCACGAACATCGTTCTGGTGTATTCGATGGTCTGCCCCGGCTTCCACTGCGTCGTCGGAATTGGCGGGTCGTGATCGTCGGCCCACAGCCGTTCGTTGTCGGCGTCGAGGAAGTGCACGAACACCCGGAAGTCCTCGGTGATTTTCGGCGCATCGTTCGCGACGACGAACTTGTAGGTGACTTCGACGGGGCTGCCCAGCGGCACGCGCGTCTGCTTGACGGAAAACGAGGGCGTGGCGACACCAGGCGGTTCTGGCTCTTCCTTGCGGCAGCCAGCCGCGGCGGCCACACAGACACCGATGACGGCCACGCAGGCCATGCTCCGGACAGTTTTTCTCATCGTCAAAACGTGATGGCTGAGACGGTTAAACCCGAAAAGAATCAATATTATAACCGGGTTGCCGCACCATGGCGAATCTGTTAGAGTCGCGCTCACATGTCGCTTGAAGCGCTCGGGATGGTCGAAACCAAAGGGCTCATCGGATCGATAGAGGCGGCCGACGCCATGGTGAAAGCGGCCAACGTCGTGCTCGTCGGCAAGGAGTACATCGGCGCCGGATACGTCACCGTGATGGTGCGGGGCGACGTCGGCGCCGTCAAAGCGGCCACCGATGCCGGGGCAGCGGCGGCCCGGCGCGTCGGCGAGCTCGTGTCGGTGCACGTCATTCCACGGCCGCACGGCGAAGTCGAAAAAATTCTACCCAAGTCGTAACACCCGCGGGACATGGCGAGTCCTCAACCCGTTTCCTCTTCCAAAAGCTCCGATCGCGATCTCGCCTCGATGGCCGAAGCGCGCGCGCTCGCGCGGCGCGCCAGGCAGGCGCAGGCGGAGATCGCCGAGCTCTCGCAGGAACGGATCGACGCGATCGTCGACGCGATGGCCGCGGCCGTCGCCCCGCAATGCGAGGCGCTCGCGAAGCTGGCGGTCGAAGAAACCGGATACGGCGTCGTCGCCGACAAGGTTCAGAAAAATCAGTTTTCCGCCGATCGCGTGTATCGCTTCATCCGTCCGATGAAGACCGTCGGCGTGCTGAACCGCCTCGAAGATCGCAAGATCGTCGAGATTGCCGAGCCGTTCGGCGTGGTGGCGGCGATCGTGCCTTCCACCAATCCGACATCGACGGCCATCTACAAGATCCTCATCTCCCTCAAGGCGCGCTGCGCGATCGTCATCAGCCCGCATCCGTCTGCCGTTCGCTGCATCACGCGCGTCGCCGAGATCATGAACGAGGCCGCGCGCGGCGCGGGCGCGCCGGAAGGCAGCATCAACTGGATGACGACCGTCACGCTCGAGGGCACCCAGGAGCTGATGAAGAGCCGCGACGTGGCGGTGATTCTTGCCACGGGCGGGATGGGGCTCGTGCGCGCCGCCTACAGTTCGGGCAAGCCGGCCTATGGCGTCGGCCCCGGCAACGCCCCGTGTTACGTCGAAGGGTCGGCGGATATCAGGAAAGCGGCGTCAGACATCATCATCGGCAAGACCTTCGACAACGGGCTGCTGTGCTCGTCACCAAATTCGGTCGTGGTGGATGCGGGCATCAGCGAAGAGCTGAAGCGTGAATTCGTGGGTCAGGGTGCGTATTTCCTGAACGCGGCTGAAATCGATGCCGTCACGCGCGTCCTCGTCTCGCCGCAGCGGTTGCCGAATCCCGCCCTGGTTGGCCGGCCGGCCACGCTGATTGCCGAGAAGGCCGGCATCACGGTGCCGTCGGGTACGCGCGTGCTCGTCGCGCCGCTGGCGGGCGTCGGCCGCGACTATCCCCTCTCGATCGAGAAATTGTGCCCGGTGCTGTCCTGGTACGTCGTGGCCGACTGGCGCGAAGGCTGCGAACGGTGCAAAGAGATCCTGCGATACGGCGGCATGGGGCATACCATGTCGATTCACTCGCGGAACGACCAGATCATCCTGGAGTTCGGGCTCAAGAAGCCGGCCTTTCGCATCGTCGTCAATACGCCGACGACCCATGGATCGGTTGGCATGACGACCGGGCTGGATCCCGCCATGACGCTGGGATGCGGCGGGTGGGGCGGCAACATCACCTCGGACAACATCTCGCCGAAGCATCTGCTGAACATCAAGCGGCTGGCGTACGAGACACAACCAGCAAAGGGATCCGTCGCGCAAGCCACGGCGTCAACCGGCGCGTCGCCCGTTGCGGTCTCACCACCAGTGCGTGCGGGCCTGAATCCGGATGTCCTCGGCCCGCGCATCGACCAGTTCCTCGCCTCGCGCGGCTTCTGCGGGGTCTGACCCCCGTACAGTACGGGGTCAGACCCCGGTACGCAGCGGCCTGCTGAATCTGGACCCGGTCAGAAGCCGGCTGCGTTTGTGTGTGAAGAGGATGTCCGCCAGGCGCTTCGCGCGGGACTGAAAATCGTGCTCGACAGCCGCTCCATCGTGACCCCGGCCGCGCGCGATCTCGGCGAAGAAAAGCGTGTGTTCGTTGACGCACGTTAGTGCACGTTCCCGCCCGATCACAAAGTTGTTATTGGCTGCATTCTGATCGCCTTTGGTTGGTTGACCCGGCCTAAACGCCGTGTTACGCTCCGATTCGGCTTACCCCCAAGTCAGGTTTCCGCTCGCTTGCCAGTCGTCTCTGTTGTTGGACCGCGTCAGGGACGAAACGCAGTAGTGCTGTAAGTAGAATTGATGAAATTCTGGTTATTGCTGCGCATAGCAGCTGCGATCGGCGTCAGCATATCGATTGCGGGATGTGGCCGGGGCCAGAAGACCGTCAAGGTGACGGTGACGCCTCCGGCTCCGCCGGTGGCTGCCGTCGCGCCCGCCGCCCGCGCCCGTCAAGGATCCCGTTGAAGACCTCATCGCGGAATCGCAGCGGCACTTCGCGGCCGGCGAACGGGAGCTCGCGCTGGGCCACCTCGAGCAGGCGCGCGCCTCCTTCGATCTCTCGGTCGACGTGCTCTTGAAATCGCCATACGGCGCCCGCTCCGAGCCGCGCATCCGCAAGCAGTTCGACGGCTTGATCGAGCGCATCAGCGCGCACGAGATCACGGCGCTTTCGCAGGGCGACGGCTTCGTCGAGAAGAAGACCGAGCCGGCTGTGATCGACGAGCTGCTGGCGATTTCGACCTTCGATCCGCCGGCGCCGACGACGGCCACGCAAAACACCGTGGCGAGCGACCTCAGCCAGACCAGCCACGACATCGACATCCCGCTCAACAACAAGGTTCTGTCGTACATCGAGCTCTTCCAAAGAGGGCAACATGCGCGAGTTCCTCGCCGAGGGGATGCAGCGCGGCGTGAAATATCTGCCGATGATCCAGGCCGAGTTCCGCGAGCAGGGTCTGCCGCTCGACCTGGCCTACATTCCGCTCATCGAGAGCGCGTTCAAGAACACCGCGCGCTCGCGCGTGAAAGCGACCGGCATGTGGCAGTTCATGAGCTACACGGCGCGCGATCACGGGCTGGAGCTGAACTGGTACGTCGACGAGCGCTCCGATCCGGAGAAGGCGACGAAAGCCGCGGCGCAGTATCTGAAGACGCTGAGCAACATGTTCGATGGCGACTGGCACCTGGCCATGGCTTCCTATAACGGTGGCCCTGGACGTGTGCAGCGGGCGATGAAGCGATCGGGCAAGTCGGATTTCTGGGCGCTCACCGCGACGTCGCGCTATCTGCCGCGCGAGACGCGCGAGTACGTGCCGATGATCCTGGCGGCTATGGTCATCGCGAAAAACCCGGCGCAGTACGGGTTCACGCTCGAGCCCGAGATGCCGCTCACCTACGAAAAAGTGCCGGTGAACGATGCCGATCGACCTTCGCCTGGTGGCGGAGTGGGCCAACGCTCCGATCGACGACCATCGAAACGCTCAATCCGGAATTGCGGCGCTGGACGACGCCCGTGCGGTCGCCGAAGTACGAGATCAAGCTGCCGGTCGGCACCGGCGACGCGTTCAAGGCGCGCCTTGCGGAAGCGCCACCCGAGAGCCTGAATGCGTTCCAATGGCACTCGGTGAAGTCGCGGCGAAACGCTGCTGTCGATTTCGCGGAAGCTGAAGGTGCGGCAGGCGGATCTGGCCGAGGCCAATTCGCTGACGCTGAAGTCCCGCGTGAGGCCCGGACAGCAGCTCATCATCCCGCGCGCCCCGACGACCCTTCTCAATGCCAGGCCGGAGACACCGGCGCCAGAGTTGGTTGTGGCCGACACCAAGCCGGCGGCCGCCGCGAAGGCCAGCGTCGACTCGTCAGATGACAAGAGCGAGAAGGACGAAAAAGCCGAGACGCAGCGCATCGTGCACCGCGTCAAGCGCGGCGACACGCTTTCGTCGATTGCCAGGCTCTACAACACCTCGGTGGCCTCGCTGAAGTCGTGGAACGCCCGCACCATCCGCGGCAACCGCATCAACATCGGCGATCGCCTCACGGTCTTCGCCGCCCGCTCATCTAACTAGAAGCAGTTTCACAACTGCCTATGATGTGGCACAGGACTTTAGTCCTGTCCGCCAGGCCCGCCCGATCGACAGGGCTGAAGCCCTGTGCCACCTTCGGCGGCTGGCGCACTGAGCAGTTTAAACCGTCTCCAACTGAGCCGGAACTACGCTTCCAGGCCGTCTTCGCGTCGCCGTTCCCGTCGGGCACACCCGCCCGGCCGGCATCGAGCGCGAGCGCAGCTGCTTGATGCCGTGCTCGATGCGCTCGGCCAGCTCGCGCTCGCGCTGCAGCGTCTTGCAGCGTGTTCTGCGCTTCCTGCGTCATGAAGTCGAGGCGCGCCAGCTTCTCCGACAGGTGATCGACGAGCGATTTCTGCTCGCCGAGCGTCTCGAGATTGACGCGCACGTCGCCAGCAGGTTCGTGATCATCTGCGTCTTCACCTCGACCTCGTCCACCAGCTTCTTGCGCGACGAAGATGACGCCGAGCTTCTCCTCGGTCTGGCCGATGTGCGACAGCACTTCGTCGACGCTGTCTTGATGGCGGCGACGTCGGCGCGGTGCTCGGCGACGTACTGCAGGTCGGCCTTGCTGCGCGCGCCGATCTGGTGGACGCTTTCCACCTCGGCCTTCACGGCGCGACGACGCTCTGACGGCCGGCGATGCTGTCGATCTGCTTGTCGACGTGGTCGGTCAGCTGCTTGAGCTCGGCGATGCGCCCCTCGAACGCGCCGATCTTCTTCTCCGCGAACGCGAGCTGCGACCGCCGCTGCTCGAGCTGCTTGAACATCGTCTCGACGCGCTTCAGCTGATCGTCCGAGGCTTCGATGTGCGCGACCGTGTCGCGCTGACGCGCCTGGATGCGCGCGAGCTCGCCGAGCAGCTCTTCCTTGACGGCGGCCGATCGGGTGAGCTCTTCCGACATGCTCTGAACCTGCCGCTGCCGCTCGGTGACCTCGGCTCGAGATCTCGCGCGTCGACTCGAGCAGGCTGGTGAGCCGGGTTTCCTGCTCGGCGAGGACGCCTTCCTCGCGCTGCACGGCTTTCAGGCGCGTGAACGCCTTTTCGATTTCCGGCGCGCAGCATCGACAGCTGCGCGGTCATCGGCAGCAGCTTGTGCTGCAGCGCGTTGACCCCGTCCAGCTTCTCTGCGCGTCGCCGATGAGCGCGCCCAGGTGTCGATCTGCGTCTTGATCGTGTCGACCTCGGCCCGACGCGACAGCTGATCGTCGAGCTTGCGCTCGACGTCGGTCAGGACGCCGTTCAGCCCGTTGATGCGCGCCTCGACCTGCTCGACGAACTGCAGCCGCCGCCACGCGGTTGAGCTGCCCGTCGAGCTCGCTGGCCAGCTCGCCGACGCGGGTGGCCTTCTGGGTGCCTTCCTCGATGAGGCCGAACTTCGCCTGGATGGCGTCCATCTTGGCTTCGATCTCCGGCGTGCGGGCATTGAGCGCGTCACGCGCTCGATGAAGCCTTCGAGCGCCGCGCGATCGGAGCCGAGCTTGTCGCGCAGCTGCGCCGCCTCGGCGTACGACTTGTGGAAGTCGACGATCTCCTTCCGGAGCGTCTCGAGGTCGCGCCGGCTCTGGTTGAGCGCCACGAGCTGCGAGTTCGTGCGCTTCGACAGCTCGTCCACCTGTTCGAGCCTGGTGTGCAGCGATTCGAGCGCCTCCTGCTTCTTGTTGAGCTCGTCGCTCTGCGTGAAGAGCTCCTGGTAGTGCTTCGCGAGCGCGTCGACGCGCTGGTTGAGCTGCGTGACGTTCTTGTCCTTGGCCGCGAGCGATTCCATGCGGCCTTCGGCTTCGCCGACCGATGCCTGCAGCACGCGAAGCCGCTGGTCGAACGCTTCGAACTCCTTCTTCTCGACCGTCGAGCTTTTCGACGTGGCCGCGGATGGACTCGTTCAGCGCCTGGCCGTCCTTCTCGACCCGCGCCATCTCGCGCGCCAGCTCGTCCTTGGCCTTGGTCGCGCTGTCGAGCTGGCTCGTCGTCTCGGCGGCCAGCTTCTCCATGCGCGCGAGTTTTCCTCGGTGCGCGCGATCTGCTTGTTGCCTTCGTTCAGCTTGGCGATCTGCGAATCCATCGCCCACACCATCTCGTTCAGGCGGTTGGCCTCGACGACGGCGTGATCGATGGTGTGTTTCTGGCTTTCGAGCGCCTTGGCCTTGTGGGTGACGTGCTCGGCCAGCGCGTTCAGCGAGGCGAGGCGCTCTTCGGTGTTCTTGCTCAGCTCGTGAAGCTGCGCGAGCGGGCCGAGGCGCTTCTCGACGTCCTTCACCGCTTCCATCGCGGCGCCGCTGTCTTCGCGCGCCTCGCGCGACATCTCGCGCATGCGGGCGTAGTCCTGGCCGAGAATCGTGGCGGCCGCGCGCACCTGCTCGAGCTCGGTCTTCAGCGCGCTGGCCGAGTCGAGCGACTGCTTGAGATCGCCCTGCGTCTGCTGCAGCTGCGTGCGGAGTTCTTCGAGCGACGCGCGCTCCTTCTTCAGCGTGTCGAGGCTGGCCTGCGTCTCGAGCGTCTGCGATGACAGTTGCTTCACCGCTTCGCGATGCTTCTGCAGGTCGCCTTCCGGCCCGACGACGCGCTCGGCGGCCTGCTGCGCCTGCTTGACGGTCTCGACGAGGTTCTTGATTTTCTTGTCGATGTCCTCCATCGCCTTCGTGCGCTCGTCGAGGCTGGTCAGGCGCCGGCCGAGCTCGTCGACCTTGTCGAGGTGCCGGTGGCCGTCTTCTCGATCTGCTCGAGCGTCTTGTGGGTCTGCGTCAGCTTGGAGGCGCGCAGGGTGACCTGCGTGAGCATCTCGCTCAGCGCGCTGCGCTCCTCCTTCGCGGCGTTGATGAGCGCCTGAAGCTCGTCGGCGGCCGTCTTCTGCGCCTTCTTCGGCTCGAACCGATTCCGAATGCGTCCAGCATGTCGTTCTCCTTAGTTCACCGGTGTAATTCCTGCGCGGCTCGTCCCACGTCGATGCGCGCAGTTCTTTCAACGCAGTCTGCGCGCGCTCTCTAAAGTATCGGTATTGCACGGGTTAAGCCGTAGGCCCGCAGGAGAAATACTTGCAGCCGTGCCCGCGTGCTTGCCAGCCTCCGGAGCGCCGCCGTGTTCGGGGTCGAAGCCCTCGCGGTCATCGTCGAGGTCGATGTGTCGTTCGGCTTGCCGGTCTTCACGATGGTGGGCCTGCCCGACGCGAGCGTGCGCGAGAGCCGCGACCGGGTTCGCACCGCTATCCGCAACTCCGGGTTCGAGTTTCCCGGCCATCGCATCACTGTGAACCTGGCGCCGGCCGACATTCGCAAGGCGGGAGCGTCCTACGACCTGCCGATCGCGCTTGGCGTGCTCGCGGCCAACGGTGTCGTCGAGCCGCGTCTGCTCGACGGTGTGGTGTTGCTCGGCGAACTGTCGCTCGATGGCTCCATTCAACCGATCCGCGGCGTGCTGCCGGTCGCTGTCGCGACAAAGCGCGAAGGGAAAGGCGGCGATCCTGCTGCCGCGCGCGAACGCGCCCGAAGCGCGTGTCGTGGAGGGACTCAAGGTGCTGCCGGTGGACTCGCTGCTGGAGGCCGTTCAGGCACTGAACGGGCCTTACCCGCGCGGACGAACGTCTGCGCGCAGAGCCGGTACCGCCGGCCGCGCATCGCTTGCACAGATCCCGAGCCCGACTTCGCCGACGTGGCGGCCAGGGTCATGGCCAAGCGCGCGCTCGAGATCGCCGCCGCCGGCGGGCACAACATCCTGCTCATTGGAGCGCCGGGCGGCGGCAAGACGATGATGGCGCGACGGCTGGCGGGCATCCTTCCGCCGCTCGATTTCGAGGAAGCGCTGGACTGCACCTCGGTGCACTCGGTGGCGGGCACGCTGCCTGCCGGGACGGCGCTGATGCATCACCGGCCGTTCCGGGCTCCGCACCACACCATCTCCGAGGTCGCGATGGTCGGCGGCGGCTCAATCCCGCGGCCAGGCGAAATCAGCCTCGCTCACAACGGCATGCTGTTTCTCGACGAGCTGCCCGAGTTCGACCGCCGCGTGCTCGAGGCGCTGCGCCAGCCGCTCGAGGAAGGTCGTGTCACGATCTCCCGTGCCGCGCGCACCGCGTCGTTCCCCGCGCGTTTCATGCTCGTCGCGGCGATGAATCCATGTCCCTGCGGGTTCTACGGCGATCGCCGCCGCGCATGCCGCTGTTCCGATCCGCAGATTCAGCGCTATACGGGCCGGATCTCAGGCCCGCTTCGGGATCGCATCGATCTTGTCGTCGAAGTGCCGGCAGTGGGATCGACGGTTCGCGACGACGGCGATCGATCCCGGCGCGAGCGGTCGTCGGCCATTCGTGCACGTGTCGTCGAAGCGCGGCGCCGGCAGCACGCGAGATTCGGCGAGTCAAACTCCAGGTTGAACAGGCAACTGGAAGGCAGCGAGTTGCATCAGCACTGTCGCCTCGATGCGCGCGGGACGAGCGTGCTCGAAACCGCGATCGAGAAGTTCTGTCTGAGCGCGCGCGGCTGCGATCGGGTGCTGCGCGTCAGCCGGACGATTGCAGATCTGGCGGGCGACCCCACGATTTCGTCACAGCACGTGGCCGAGGCGCTTCAATATCGACTTGTCTAAAACTGGTTCAGAACGTACTGTATTCGCCAGATCTTCGCCCCGTCACTGAACTTCCGGTACCATTTCTCCGATAAGCTGTGTTAAAGTGCTCAGGCCTTTCAGCTTGCAGCTCGTCAGGCGCTTCCCCTAATCGAAAGAAGGACCTGTCCGACACCAAGCGGATACGTATTTGATGTCGAAACGCTACACGATTGTCCTCGCAGACCGCCAAACCGGCACCGTTCGCCGGGTCACGATACGGTTACGTCCGTTCGCCCTGGCGCTGTTCGCCGTGCTCGCCTTCCCGGTTCTCGTGGGTCTCGGCCTCCGGGTCAGCGCCACGACCGAAGTGAACCACCTTCGCGTTTCGAACTCCACGCTCGAGCAGGAAAACGCCAGCTATCGCGAGGCGACGGGCGCGCTGACGACGCAAATCGAGTCTCTCCAGTCGGCCATCAGCGAGCTCGGCCTCCGGTCTCGGCTGGATCCGATGTCGGCCCGGGCGATGGAAAAGCTGCCATCCGCGGTGAAGAATCGCGCCGAGGGTGGCACGTCGGTGGCGGGCGCCAGCGCGATGCTGACGCCGACGTTCACCGAGGCGTCGACCTCGTCGCTCGATCAGACGTTCACCATGCTGCGTAACGTGCTGGGCAGCCTCGAAGGCCACCTCAGCATCGTCCGGCGCAATGTCGAAAAACGGGAGTCCCTGATGAACGCGACGCCGTCCATCTGGCCCGTTCATGGCTGGCTGTCGGCGGGCTACGGCATGCGGTCGGATCCGTTCACGGGAGACAGGGATTTTCATCCCGGGCCTGGATATTTCGGCCGAACGAGGGCACGGCGGTTCGCGCGACGGCGGCAGGCCGGGTCGAACTGGCTGCGCCGAGCGGCGACTACGGCAACCTGGTTGTCGTCGATCACGGCTACGGCATCGTGACCCGCTACGGGCATCTCTCGAAGTTCGCGGTCTGGCAGGGGCGCGACGTGAAGCGCGGCGACATCCTTGGATATGTCGGCGCCACTGGCCGTGCCACCGGCCCTCACCTGCATTACGAAGTGCTCGCCAACGGCAAGCTGATGAACCCGTTGCGGTTGCTGACGGGCAAATCGCCGCAGGAATAAGCCCGAGACCGGCCGCGCCTGGCACGGGCCTAGGTCCTTCCCTGTGTTAGAATTGTCAGAATACCCTCGGAAATATTCCTCATGCTGGGTACTCTCCTCGCAAAAGTCATCGGAACTCAGAACGACCGAGAACTCAAACGGTTACGTCCGCTTGTCGACCAGGTCAATGCCCTGGAACCGTCGATCAAAGCGCTGACCGACGAGCAGCTTCGAGCCAAAACAGCCGGAATTCCGCGAGCGCCTGGCCAAGGGCGAGACGTTGAACGATCTCATGCCCGAGGCATTCGCCGTCGTCCGCGAGGCCGGCCGCCGGGTGCTGAACATGCGGCATTTCGACGTCCAGATCATCGGCGGGTCGGTTCTTCACAGCGGCGCCATCGCCGAGATGAAGACCGGCGAGGGCAAGACGCTGGTGGCGACGCTGCCGGCCTACCTGAACGCCCTGGAAGGCAAAGGCGTCCACGTCGTCACGACGAACGACTACCTGGCCCGCCGCGACTCGGAATGGATGGGCAAGATTCACCGCTTCCTCGGCATGACGGTGGGCGTCATCCAGCACGAGCTGAACGATGCCGAGCGGCAGCAGGCGTACTCGTCCGACATCACCTACGGCACCAACAACGAGTTCGGCTTCGACTATCTCCGCGACAACATGAAGTTCGAGTTGTCGCAGTACGTTCAGCGCGGCCACCACTTCGCCATCGTCGACGAGGTCGACAGCATCCTCATCGACGAGGCGCGCACGCCGCTCATCATCTCCGGTCCGGCCGAGGCCTCGACCGAGCTGTATTACGAAGTCGATCGCATCATCCCCCGCTTGAAGCCCGGCGCGAAAACCAAAGGCGACGTCAAGGCCGAAGAACGAGAAGCGCTCGACTTGACGGGCGATTACATCGTCGACGAGAAGCACAAGACGGTCACGCTGACCGAGAGCGGCATGCAGGCGGCCGAGAAGTACCTCGCGAACCGTCTGAACGGCGGGCACCTCTACGACATGGAAAACGCGCACGTCAAGCACCATGTCGAGCAGGCCCTGCGCGCGCACGCGATCTTCAGGGTCGACGTCGACTACATGATCAAGGACGGTCAGGTCGTGATCGTCGACGAGTTCACCGGCCGTCTGATGCCGGGCCGCCGCTGGAGCGATGGTCTCCACCAGGCGGTCGAGGCCAAGGAAAAGGTCAAGATCGAGCGCGAGAACCAGACGCTCGCGACCATCACCTTCCAGAACTACTTCCGCAAATACAAGAAGCTGTCGGGCATGACCGGGACCGCCGAAACCGAGGCGGAAGAGTTCGCCAAGATCTACAAGCTCGACGTCATCGTCATTCCGCCCAACCGGACGTTGAGACGCGTTGAAGAGCCCGACTCGATCTACCGGACGGGGACGGAAAAGAACGAGGCGATCGTCAACGACATTCTGACCAAGCAGGAGGCCGGGCGTCCGGTCCTGGTCGGCACGGTCTCCATCGAGAAGTCCGAGAAGCTGTCGTCGCAGCTCAAGCGCCGGGGCATCAAGCACGTCGTGCTGAACGCGAAGTACCACGCGCAGGAAGCCGAGTTCGTGGCGCAGGCTGGACGAAAGGGCACCGTTACGATCGCCACCAACATGGCCGGCCGTGGCACGGACATTCTGCTCGGCGGCAATCCCGAGTACATGACGCGCCAGCAACTTCTCGCCGAGGAGAAGGCCGAGCGGCTGCCGAAAGGCGAAGAGCGGTTTACCGACGACGACGAGTTCGTCTACTACTACCACCTCGACGGGTTCTACAAGGCCGCCCGTGCGGATTGGGATCGCGTATTCGGACACTTCAAGCGGCAAACCGATGCCGAGCACGAGGAGGTCGTCAGTCGTCGGCGGCCTGCACATCATTGGCACCGAGCGTCACGAGGCGCGCCGCATCGACAACCAGTTGCGCGGCCGCGCGGGCCGGCAAGGCGATCCCGGCTCGTCCCGCTTCTATCTGTCGCTCGAAGACGACCTGATGCGGATCTTCGGATCCGATCGCATCGCCGGCCTCATGCAGCGGCTGGGTATGGAAGAAGGCGTTCCCATCGAGCACGGGATGGTCACCAGGGCGATCGAGCGCGCGCAGAAGCAGGTCGAAGCGCAGAACTTCGGCACCAGAAAGCACCTCCTCGAATACGACGACGTCATGAACAAGCAGCGCGAGAACATCTACGCGCTGCGCCGCGAGCTGCTCGAGGGCAAGATTCGCGTCGAGGACGAGGAAGCCGAAGAGGTCAACGAGATCGACACCCGCGCATACCTGATGATGCTCGGCGAGGACGTCGTCGACGACGCCATCGAGGCGTATGCCGGCAAGGACACCGATCCCGAAGAATGGGACCTGGACGCGCTGAAGATGGACATGTCGCGCGTCTTCGGTCTCGACGCGGGAGACTACGTCGGCCTCGATCTCTCAGGGAAAACCGCGGAGGAGATTCGCGAAGCCGTGTGGGAGCGCATCGTCAAGAAGTACGACACCAAGGAGCAGATGCTCGGTGCCGAGGGCGCCACTGCGATGCGGCAGGTCGAGCGATTCGTCATGCTCGAGACCGTCGATCGGCAGTGGAAGGACCACCTCTACAGCCTCGACCACCTGAAGGAAGGCATCGGGCTGCGTGGATACGGCCAGAAGGATCCGCTCGTCGAGTACAAGAAAGAAAGCTTCGACCTGTTCCAGGACATGAAGCGTCGTGTCGACGAGGACATGGTGAACAGGCTCTGGACCGGGCACTTCGTCTTCAGAGAGGACGCGCCGCAACGTCCGCCACAGCGCCGCGCGGCGGTGCCGATGACGTTGAACGAGCCGAAGGCCGAGCCGGTGGGCGCCTTCGCCTCTGCGCCGCGGGCCGCCGCGCCCGCGCCGATGGGGCTGCCGACGCGGGCCAGCGACGCCGGCGCGCGTGGGCGGCGACGATGCCCCTGTGCAGACCGTACGCCGGGACGAGCCGAAGGTGGGCCGCAACGACCCGTGCCCGTGTGGCAGCGGCAAGAAATACAAGAAGTGCCACGGCGCCGCCGCGTAGGTAGCGCAGGCTGTGGCCGCGTAAGGTAGCGCAGGCCTTCAGGCCTGCCGGAGGAATCATGGAGACCAAGAACGCCACGTCAATCCTTCAGTTGGGCGCGGCCGATCTCATCACCGACCTCCCGACCGCACTCACTTTCGACGATGTGCTGCTGGTTCCGAGGCTGTCGAAGGTCATTCCCAGCCAGGTCGACGTCACCACGCGGTTTACACGAAACATTCAATTGAACGTCCCGATTTCCAGCGCCGCGATGGACACGGTCACCGAGTCCGCGCTGGCGATTGCCATGGCGCAGCACGGCGGGATCGGCGTCATCCACAAGAACCTCTCGATCGAGGAGCAGGCTTCCGAGGTCGACCGCGTGAAGCGATCGGAAAGCGGCATGATCGTCAACCCGATCACGCTGTCGCCCGAGCACCGCATCTACGAGGCCCTCGAGCTGATGAAGAAGTACCGCATCTCGGGCGTGCCGATTACCGAAGGCGGCGCGAAGGAAGGGCGGCTCGTCGGGATTCTGACCAATCGCGACCTGCGCTTCGAGACCAACGTCGACCGGCCGATCTCGGCGGTGATGACGCGCGAGAACCTCATTACCGTGCCGGTCGGCACCACGCTCGACGCGGCGCGCGAGATTCTGCACCGTCACAAGGTCGAAAAGCTGCTGGTCGTCGATCGCGATTTCAAGCTGAAGGGCCTGATTACGGTCAAGGACATCCAGAAGCAGATCAAGTATCCGAACGCGAGCAAGGACAGCCTGGGCCGCCTGCGGGTCGGCGCGGCGGTCGGCATCGCGCGCGACACGCCCGAGCGGGCCGCTGCCCTGGTCGCCGCCCATGTCGGACGTCGTCGTCGTCGACACGGCGCACGGGCACTCGCAGAACGTGCTGGACATGGTCGCGAGAATCCGGCGCGAGCATCCGGAGATCGATCTGATTGCGGGCAACGTCGCGACGGCGGAAGCCACCGAGGCGCTCATCGAGCGCGGCGTCGATGCCGTGAAGGTCGGCATCGGCGCCGGGTCGATCTGCACGACGCGCGTCATCGCCGGCATCGGCGTGCCGATGATTACGGCGGTGATGGAATGCGCGCGTGCGGCGGCGGCGCACAACGTGCCGGTGATTGCCGATGGCGGCATCCGCTTCTCGGGCGACATCACGCAAGGCGATCGCCGTCGGCGCCAGCTCGGTGATGATCGGCAACCTGTTTGCCGGCACCGACGAGAGCCCGGGCGAGCTCATCCTGTATCAGGGCCGCAGCTTCAAGGAATATCGGGGCATGGGATCGATCGGCGCGATGCGCCGGGGCAGCCGCGATCGGTACTTCCAGGATGAATTCGATCTCGAGGGCTCAGGAAAGGGCGGCTCGGAAAAGCTGGTGCCGGAAGGCATCGAAGGGCGCGTCGCGCACAAAGGCAGCGTCGCGTCGATGATCCATCAGCTCGTCGGCGGTCTCCGCGCCGGTATGGGCTACTGCGGCTGCGGCAATATTCCGACGCTGCAGAAGGAAGCGCGCCTCATCAAGATTACGCAGGCCGGGTTCCGCGAGAGCCACGTGCACGACGTGACGATTACGAAGGAAGCGCCGAACTATCGATCGGAGTAAGTAGCGCTCACGGGTTCCAGATCCGGTCGTTGAGTTCCCGTCTCCGATCGTGATCGCTGCGGGTATCGCCGCCCAGGTCTTCGATCCTCACAGTCACGCTGCCTTCAGGCGATTGGGGCAAGCGTTCGGCCCACTCGATCGCGACCACTCCCCCGCTCGCCATTTCCTCCAGCCCAGATCGTCGACCGCGGCGCCGCTGTCCAGGCGATAGAGGTCGACGTGCGTCAGCGGCACGCGTCCCTTGTAGTGCTGGATGATCACGAAGGTCGGGCTGGATACGTCTTCGGGATCGGCGCCGAGGCCGGCGGCCATGCCGCGGACGAACGCCGTTTTGCCGGCCCCGAGATCGCCGTGCAGCAGCACGAACGTGCCGGGCGCGCAGCGTCTCCGCCAGCGTCTTCTGCCGAGCGCGAACGTTTCCTGTTCGGATCTGGTGGTGACGATCTCAGGACTGGCCATTGGACGGCTTCACGCGGCGGCGCGCGGTCAGCTCGAGCACGGCGTCGCCGAGATGTGCCGCCAGGTCGCCCGCGGTCATCGCCACTTCGCCTTCGTCGGCTTCCGTGAGGTCGCCGGCGAGCGCGTGCAGGTACACGCCGATCTTGCAGGCCGCCTCGGCGTCGAGCAGTTGCGCCAGCCACGCGGCAATGACGCCGGTGAGCACATCGCCGGTTCCGCCGGTGGCCATGCCCGGGATTGCCCAGCGGGTTGATGAACACCTTGCCGTCGGGCGTGGCGATGAGCGTGCGATAGCCCTTCAGCACGACATAGATCTGATGCTGCACGGCGAAGTCGCGGGCGACGTCGAGGCGGCTCGCCTGCACTTCGTCGACCGACGTGTTGGCGAGACGCGCCATCTCGCCCGGATGCGGCGTGATGATGATCGGGCGCGATCCTTCGCCGCTGCCCTGCAGCAGATCGGGCTCGGAGGCGAGCGCGTTGAGCGCATCGGCGTCGAGCACGAGCGGGCTCTCGCTCCTCGCGACGAGCCCATGGACGAACGCCGTGACTTCGGGGCCCGGTCCCGAGTCCCGGCCCGGCGGCAATGACGTCCGGCTCGAAATCGAGAACCTGATCGAGCCCGCCCAGCGGCGACCTTGCCTTCGAACGTCTCCTCGAGCGGCACGGTCATGTATTCGGCGCCCATCGCGGCGATCGATCGGCTGCGACGTGCGCGGCGTCGCGACGCTCACCAGTCCCGCGCCCGACCGCAGCGCGCCCACCGCGGCGAGATGTGCGGCGCCGGTCTTGCCGCGCGATCCGGCGATGACGAGCACGTGGCCGTAGTCGCCCTTGTGTGAATCGGACTCGCGCGGCTGAAGAATCTCGCGCATGCCCTCGCGCGTCAGCAGCTCGATGCGCGGGCCGGCCAGGTTGTCGATGACCTCCGGAGGAATGCCGATGTCGGCGACGACGATGCTGCCCGCCTGTGCCTCGCCGGGCGGCAGCACCAGGGGAAGCTTCGGCGCGGCCAGCGTCACCGTCATGCTGGCGTGAATGCATTCGCCGATCGGCTCGGCGTGATCGGCCGACATGCCGCTCGGCAGATCGATGGCGACGACCGGGATGCCCGACGCGTTCACGTCTGCGGCGACCGTCTCCATCATGCCGGCGAGCGGCGACTTGAGGCCCGTGCCGAAGATCGCGTCGACGATGAGATCGCACTGGGAGATTTCGGAGAAGTGGAGATCCCACGCCTGCTCGTCTGAAATCTCGACGACCGTCAGCCCGAGACGTCCGAGAATCTCGAGATTCAGCCGGGCGTCGCCCTTGATGGCCGCCATGGTGGCGATGACGAACACGGAGACGTCGACGCCGCGCTGATGCAGCGTGCGCGCGACGACGAAGCCGTCGCCGCCGTTGTTGCCGGGACCGCACAGCACGGCGACATGCCTGTCGGACAGATCGTCGTACGCGGCTTCGAGCGCGGCGACGACCTGACGGCCGGCGTTTTCCATGAGCACCATCGACGGAATGCCGATCTCGTCGATGGTCTGCCGATCGGCGTCCCGCATCTGAGCGGCGTTCAGGACGCGCATGGCTGTGTCAGTCCTGCACTGCGTATTCCGCGATGTCGGGGCAGGTGCAGATCAGGTTGCGGTCGCCGTACGCGTTGTCGATGCGACCGACCGGCGGCCAGAACTTGTCCGCCTTGACGAACGGCAGCGGAAACGCCGCCTGCTCGCGGCTGTAGGGATGCGTCCAGTTGTCGGCGGCGATCGCCGCCGCGGTGTGCGGCGCGTTCTTCAGCACGTTGTCCTTGCGGATCGGCCTTGCCGTCGACGACCGCCTGAATCTCCTGGCGGATCGCAATCATCGCGTCGCAGAACCGGTCGAGCTCTTCCTGCGATTCGCTTTCGGTCGGCTCGATCATCAGCGTGCCGGCGACCGGAAACGACACGGTCGGCGCGTGAAAGCCGTAGTCCATCAGCCGCTTGGCGACGTCGAGCTCTTCGACGCCGGACGCCTTGAAGCGGCGCAGATCGAAGATCATCTCGTGCGCGACGGTGCCGTTCGGCCGCGTGTAGAGCACGTCGTAGTGCGGCTCGAGGCGCTTCTTGATGTAGTTGGCGTTCAGGATCGCGTGCTTCGTCGCGTTGGTCATCCCCTCGGCGCCCAGCATGCGGATGTAGCCGTACGAGATCAGCAGGATGCTGGCCGAGCCCCAGGGCGCGGCCGAGACGGCGCGAATCGCTTCCGGCCCGCCGACGCGCACGACGGGATGGCCCGGGAAGAAACGGCGCGAGGTGCGCCGCGACGCCAATCGGCCCCATGCCGGGTCCGCCGCCGCCGTGCGGAATCGCGAACGTCTTGTGCAGGTTCAGGTGGCAGACGTCGGCGCCGATCGCCGCGGGGCTCGTCAGCCCGACCTGCGCGTTCATGTTCGCGCCGTCCATGTACACCTGGCCGCCGTGCTGATGAATGACGCGCGCAGATCTCCTGGATCGCGTCCTCGAACACGCCGTGCGTCGAGGGATACGTCACCATCAGCGCCGCGAGGCGATCGCGGTGCTGCTCGGCCTTGGCCTTCAGATCCGGCACGTCGACGTTGCCGTTCGTGTCGGTGGCGACGACCACGACTTTGAGGCCGGCCATGACCGCGCTCGCCGGATTGGTGCCGTGCGCCGACGAGGGAATCAGCACGACGTCGCGCTTGGCGTCGCCGCGCGAGTGGTGATACGCGCGAATGGCCATCAGGCCGGCGAGCTCGCCCTGCGCGCCCGAGTTCGGCTGCAGCGACACGGCGGCGAAGCCGGTAATTTCGGCGAGCGCCTGCTCGAGCTCGCTGATGACCTGCGCGTAGCCCTGCACCTGCTCGACCGGCGCGAACGGATGCACCGCCGAGAACTCCGGCCAGGTGACCGGAATCATCTCGGACGCGGCGTTCAGCTTCATCGTGCACGAGCCGAGCGGAATCATCGAGCGATCGAGCCCGACGTCCTTGCGCTCGAGGCTCTTCAGATAGCGCATCATCTTCGTTTCCGAGCGATGCGCCGAGAAGACCGGATGCGTCATGAACGGCGACTTGCGCGCGAGCGCCGCCGGCAGATCGCGGGCGCGCTTCGACGCTCGGCGATCTGCGGAGCCGGCTTCCCGGCCGCCTCCGCAAGCACCGCGGCAATGGCCCGCACGTCGCGCAGCGTCGTCGTCTCGTCGAGCGCGATGCCGATGTGGCGGCTGTCGAAGTACCGGAAGTTCAGTCCGGCGCGCTCGGCGATCGCCTTGACGGCGACCGTGGTCTCGCCGATGCCTTCGGGCACCTGGAGCCGCAGCGTGTCGAAGTACGTCTCGTTCTGCTGCGTGTAGCCCAGCGACCTTGGCGGCCTTCTCGAGCGTCGCCGCGAGGGCATGCGTCGCGCTGCGCGATGGCCGTCAGGCCGTCGGGGCCGTGATACACGCCGTACATCGCGGCGATGTTCGCGAGCAGCGCCTGCGCGGTGCAGATGTTCGACGTCGCCTTCTCGCGCCGGATGTGCTGCTCGCGCGTCTGCAGCGCCATGCGATAGGCCAGATTGCCGTGCGCATCGACCGACACGCCGATGATGCGGCCCGGGCGCCTGCCGGACGAACGCCTCGCGCGTGGCGAGAAACGCCGCGTGCGGTCCGCCGTAGCCCATCGGCACGCCGAACCGCTGCGCGCTGCCGACGACGACGTCGGCGCCCATTTCGCCGGGAGGCACGGTAATGCGTGAGCGCGAGCAGGTCGGTGGCGACGGCGACGAGCACGTTGCTGCTCGTGCGCGCGCGCGATGAACGCCCGCAGATCGAGCAGCGCGCCGTAGTCGTCGGGCGACTGCACGTACGCGCCGAAGACGTCGTCGCCGAAGCTGCGGCGACGCCGGGTCGCCCATCACGATGTTGATGCCGAGCGGCTCGGCGCGTCCCTTCAGGACGTCGAGCACCTGCGGATACGTGCGCTCCGACACCCAGAACGTGTTGCGCGCGCCGGCCGCCTGGCGCGCCTGCACGCGATGCAGCAGCGTCATCGCTTCGCCGGCCGCCGTCGCTTCGTCGAGCAGCGAGGCCGTCGCGATCTCCATCGCCGTCAGATCGCGCACCATCGTCTGGAAATTGAGGAGCGATTCGAGACGTCCCTGCGCGATCTCGGCCTGATAGGGCGTGTAGGGCGTGTACCACGACGGGTTCTCGAAGAGGTTCCGCAGAATCACGCTCGGCGTGATCGTGCCGTAGTAGCCCATGCCGATGAACGACTTGAACCGCTGGTTCTTCGCGGCCACGCCGCGAAGCCGATCGAGATACTCGTGCTCGGTTTCGGCCGGCGGCAGCTGCAGCGGTTTCTTGAGGCGGATGCTGCCGGGCAGCGCCGCGTCGATCAGCGCGTCGAGCGAGCGCGCGCCGATGACGCGCAGCATCGTCGGCCTGCTGCTTCTCGTCTGGTCCGATGTGGCGTTGTTCGAATGTGTCTGGAGAATCGATGGGCATGTAGTGCGTGCGTTACTTCACGAGTTCCGCGTACTGATCGATTGTCGAGCAGATTCGTCGACCTCGCCCGGATTGCTCAGCTCGATCGTCGAACAGCCACGTGCCGTGCGGGTCGCTGTTGACGAGCTCCGGCTTCGACGCTGAGGTCGCCGATTGACCGCGACGACCTTGCCCGATGCCGGGCTGTAGAGCTCGGACACCGCCTTCACCGATTCGATGTTGCCGGCGGCCTGTCCCTGCGACACCGCGCGGCCGACGTCGGGCAGTTCGACGAACACGACGTCGCCGAGCTGCTTCTGCGCGTAGTCGGTGATGCCGACGCGGCCCGAGGTTGCCGGTGACGATGATCCACTCGTGGTCTTTGGTATAGCGACGGTCGGCTGGATACATGTGTCAGCTCCGCGGAACGTTTGTAGAACTGCCGCGGCACGACGCGCGCGGGCGTGCGGCGGCCGCGAATATCGATCTCGAACTCGGTGCCGGCGGCGGTCGCCGCGATCGGCAGATACGCCAGCCCGATCGCTTTCTTCAGAAGCGGCGTCTGCGTGCCGCTCGTCACGATGCCTTCGCCGCCGCCGGCATAGCGCCGTGTAGCCGTGACGCGCGATGCCGGGCGCCGTCATCTCGAATCCGACGAGCTTGCGCGTCACGCCCGCCGCTCTTCTGCTGGTCGAGCGCCGCCTTGCCGATGAAATCGTGCTTCTTCCAGCCGACGATCCACCCGAGATCGGCTTCGAGCACGGTCGTCGTCTCGTCCATGTCCTGGCCGGACAGGTGCATGCCGGCTTCGAGCCGCAGCGTGTCGCGCGCGCCGAGGCCGACGGGCACGATGCCGGCGGCCGCGCCGGTTTCGAGAATCGTATTCCACACGCGCTCGGCCGATGCCGGCGGAATGAACAGCTCGAACCCGTCTTCGCCGGTGTAGCCGGTGCGCGAGATGATGCTGCGAACGCCCGCGACTTCGCCGTGGGCGAACCAGTAGTACTTGATCGACGCGAGATCGACAGCTCGTCAGTTGCTGAACGATCGCGGGCGCCGCGGGTCCCTGAACGGCCAGCAGCGCGTATCGCGAGCTCGAGTTGACGACGGCGACGTCGCCGACGTCGCGCGTGTGCTCGGCGATCCACTTGTACGCCTTCTCGATGTTGCCCGGCGTTCACCACGAGCAGGTAGTGGTCGCCCGCCAGGCGATAGACGAGCAGGTCGTCGACGAACGTGCCCTGCCGGCGTCGTCAGCGCCGAATACTGCGCCTGGCCGACGCTCAGCTTCGCGGCGTCGTTGGTGGAGATCCTCTGCACGGCGGCGAGGGCGTCCTTCCCCGCCACCTCGATCTCGCCCCATGTGGCTGACGTCGAACAGGCCGGCCTTGGTGCGCACGGCCAGGTGCTCGTTGACGATGCCGGAGTACTCGACCGGCATGTCCCAGCCGCCAAACGGCACCATGCGTGCGCCGTGCGCGCGATGGCGGGCGTTCAGCGGCGTTTTCTTGAGCTGTTCGGTCGAAGACTGGTTCATTGAGGCGCGAAGATGCGGTCGGCTAGAGACAGGGTCAGAACGACTCAAGGTACTATGCGCCCGAACGGCGGTCAAGCAATCGAATAAGCGGCCGTTACAGCCAGCGCCATCACGATTGACACACCACAGCCGATGTGGGAGGATGCCCAAAAAAATGATCATCGACGCTCGCACGCTCGCCGACGGCGCGACGCTCGAGGCTGATGTGTGCATTGCCGGCGCCGGCGCGGCAGGGATGACCATCGCGTTGGATCTGCGCGCGTCCGGGCTGTCAGTCCTGCTCCTCGAGAGCGGCGGCGCTGAACAGGAACCGGAGGTGCAGTCGCTCTCCGAGGGCCGGATGATCGGGATCGACACCTGGAATGTTCGCACGATGCGGATTCGCGCGCTCGGCGGCACAACGGGACACTGGGCTGGTTGGTGCCGCCCGCTCACCCCGCAGGATTTCGAAGCGCGAGACTACATTCCTCTGAGCGGCTGGCCGATCAAATATTCCCATCTGGTTCCGTTCTACCGCCGCGCGTGCGAAACCGTTCAGATTGGCGAGTTTGATTGGAACTCGACCGCCCGAGCGAAGGCGACGGGAAAGGCGCTGTTGCCATTGGGCGACGCGATCGACCAGCGTTACTACCAGTTCAGCCCGCCGACGCGTTTCGGTCGCGTCTATTCAGATGCGTTGGCGCAGGCGGACGACGTTCGCGTGCTCACATTCGCGAACGTGCGGGATATCCGCCTGGATCAGCGGCGCGGACGCGTTGAATCGTTTGCCTGCCGCACCTTGCAAGGCAACACGTTCAACGTTCACGCCGGCCGGTACGTGCTCGCGCTGGGAGGCATCGAGAACGTCCGCGTTCTGCTGGCCTCACGATCCCAGGAATCCGACGGCGTGGCAAACGGCCACGGTGTGGTGGGCAGGTACTTCATGGAGCATCCCCACTACTACGGCTCGATCGGAGTGGTGCATCCGTCAGCGGTCGACCTGGCTTTTTACCAGCGCGGACCGTCGGATCTCAAGCGGGCAGACGGGACCGCCGTTGAAACGCTCGGCGCGCTTGGCCTCGCCGCCGACATCTCGCGCCGGGAGAAGCTCCTGAACTTCTCGGCGACGTTTCAGGGACCACGTACCGGACGCGCGGGTCCGGCGAAGCCAGAGAGCGCCGTTCTCCCCGCGAGCACTGCGCAGGCCCTGGTGACGCACGGCGACGGTGACGCCAGTGCGACCGAGCTGACCGTCAGGTCCGAGCAGTCGCCGTTTCGGGAGAGCCGCATCACGTTGACAGATGATCTCGATGCGCTGGGAATGCCGAGGGTGGCGCTCGACTGGCGGATCGATCCGGAGGATGACGTGCGGATGCGCCGCGCGATGGTGATTCTGGCGCGCGAGCTGGGCGCGGCAGGCCTTGGGCGCCTGTGGATTCCGGGCGACGCCTCGCGCTTCGTCTGGCGCCAGGATCCCGGCGGGCATCACATGGGTGCGACCCGCATGGGAACCGACCCGGCCGTCAGCGTCGTCAATGCCGATTCCCGGACCCACCAGGTCGAAAATCTCTACATCACCGGCGGTTCGGTCTTCACGACGGGGGGAGATTCCAATCCGACGCTGACGATCGTGGCGCTGGCCCACCGACTGGCGGATACGCTGAAGCGGGGCACCTCCCCGGCAAAGAAGAGCGCATGAACAGCTATCCCAGACGCGAGTTCCTGTTACGGGCGCTGGCGGCATGCGGCACGCCGTTCCTCATGCCTTTGGCTTCTGTTGAAGGCTACCAGAAACCGCGGCAACGGCGCACTCGAGGATCGCAGACACGCAGACCGCCGCCAGCTATTTCGGAGTCCGCATCGACGCAGCCCGGACGATTGGCGAAGCTTACGTGCGGCACCTGGGGCTCGACACGAGCGCGGAGTCGATTCGCAAGGCGTCGCTGAGTGCGCTCGAGATCATCGAACGGGCCTCAACCAGGCAGAATGCGATCACCGCGCTGGAAGGTGCGGTGCGTCGCGACTTCCAGCAGGGACGATCGGTGCAGCTCGAAGGCTGGATTATCTCCCGCACAGAAGCGGAGCTCTGCGCCCTCACTCTCCTTCCGGCGACGAACTGACGCCTGGCCGGCAAGCACGCTGCCGTGCAATCGATGAGCGGCCGTTAGAGCCGATGAGCGCCGTCAATTCTGGCGAGATGCCGGTCGAACGTTCCGAGTGGCCCGTGACCGGCTTTCCGAGTCACCTCTACCATCAAACAGTCGGAAAAACCGACGGCCGGACGCCGACGATACTGGGCGACCGCCGCACTGACGGCGTCGGCATCCTGCAGCGTCAACTGGTGGTGATTCAGGAGCATCTCGACCGCCGCCGCAATGGCCTGTGGAGCGCGATTGTAAACGGAGCTCAGCACCCAGGTCGCCTCCACGAGCGCCAGGTGCGGCACCCACGCTCCGCTGGCGACAAAAGCTTCAGCCGCCGCGAGCTGCCGTGCATCGTCTCTGGTGACGAGCCGGACCAGCACGTTGGTGTCAACGGCCCGCATGTCGTTTCTTGATATACCGTCGCAGGCCGTCCTTCAACTCGGCAACGGGCCGCGGTTTGGGTGTCCTCGCGAACAAAGCCCGGTGGACATCCTGGGATGAGTAACGCCCTGCTTTCCGGACGACAACGGTCTCGCCGTCCGCGTCCCATTCGATGACGGAGCCGGGGCCGATGCCGAGGCGTTGCCGTATCCTGACCGGAATCGAGATTTGACCTTGTGCCGTGAGCTTCGAATGAGCGAGAGCCATAAAAAATATTACCACGGTAATGCAGCGATCTGACGGGTGACCCGCCCGTCAGATCGGACAGTTTCACGTGTGTGAGTTCAGCGCCGGATCCACCGGTTGATCGCGCTGCCGGGGCGAAAGAGCACGGCGGCCGTTACGCAGAGGATGACCGCCACGATGACGGCCATGGGCACGATGTCGCCGTCACCGGCCTGCAGCGGCCTGTATCGATGCACGAGCGGCACGACGACGGCCAGGATGAGGCCGGACAACGAGATACCGACAATCGCTTCGAGGATGACGCTGAAAAGAAGTTTGACCATAGCGCCTCAAAACGGAAACATGAAACATCCGATGAACTGCCAGACATACTGCTGCGACCTGAGCGCCCATTCCCATTCGCAGTACCTGAAGAGGAGACTTCGGCTCCACCAGGCGGCATCGTTGGCCTCGATCCAGCACTCGCCGTATTGCCGTGATGCATCCATGAGGGCCACCTCGTAGAGACCCACGCAATCGCGAAACACGTCGGGCGCCCGCCTTGCCGCCACCGGGCGGAGCGCCGCACGGTGCTTGCGGGTCACCCGCCGCCCGATGCGCCGTGGCGCATCGGCATCGCCGTCCAGCAACTGCACGATGGCGCCGTCGATGAGCGCGACGATGGCGAGCGCGCCGTCCTCTTCGCTTTCGTCGCGATTTTCGAGGGCGGCGGCCAGCCGCTTGAACGAGCGCACCGCGCGCGAACCCAGGAGGAGCGCGCGAACGTTGTCGATGTCTTCGCTCTTATCCGTTCGAGGATCGATACGCACGGTGCGCCGTCCTCGTCCGACGACGAGCCCTGACTGGTTGATGGCGATCGTGACGACATCCTTTTCCTGCGCCAGTCGAAGCGTGGCCTCGCCAGTGGGCGACACGATTTTCTCGAAGGAGAAGTCGCCTCCTTTTGCCGTGAACACGGCGTTGCCGCCGGCGTCGGTCGTCGCCGTGAAGGTGGTGGCCGTGAGGCGATCCTGTTCCTGGTACCCGCGCCGATCGGTGGATCGCCATCGCGCCGCCCCTGCGCGGCGGCAAGGCCTGGAATGGTCAGTGCGAGAACGAGGCCACCTGCCACCAATCTGATCCGAGACATACGCACCTCCCTCCCGCCTTCGCGCTGCGCGCTACGGCGGACAAGCCGCCTTCGCGCTGCGCGCGAAGGCGGAACGACCTGGATGTGCGCATGACCTCGCATGGCGATAACCGCCCTGCCCCGCTCCCGCCAATCCGTTACGCCGGGTGCGTCCGGCGTCTGTGTCCTTCGGGGACACTCTAGCTATCCGGCGAATATTCCGGCGGCGATTCCTGCACGCCGCTCGCCTGCAACTTGTGCGCGTACCGCAGATAGGCCTGCAGGGTGTGATAACTGATTCCGAGCGCGCGACACGCTTTGCGCTTGTTGCGGCCGCTCCGTTCGAGCACCAGCCGCACGTACCGGCTTCCCCACGCGCGCAGCGTGTCGTTGCGGACCATGGACGGCAGCAGCACGTCGCCGTACCCGTCGCTCAGACGAATCGGGAGATCCGCGACGTCGATGGTCGAATGACGGGCGAGCGTCAGCGTGCGTTCCATCATCCGCTCGAGCTCGCGAACGTTGCCGGGCCAGTCGTAGGTGAGCAAGGCGTCGCCCGCGGCCCGCGAGATGGTAAGCCGGCGATCCTGTGCGTGCCGTTCGAGAAAATACGACGCGAGCTCGAGGATGTCTTCGCGGCGCTCGCGCAGCGGCGGCACGTGAATCTCGATACCCGACAGGCGGTAGAACAAGTCGGCCCGGAACAGCTTCCCTTGCACCTGGGCCGACAGCTTCTTGTTGGTGGCCGCAATGACGCGCGTGTTGACACGGTGGAGGCCATTGCCGCCGACGCGCTCGATGGCCAGATCCTGGAGCGCCCGCAACAGCTTGGCCTGCGCCGCCGTGGACAGGTCGGCGACTTCATCGAGAAAGAGCGTGCCGCCGTCGGCACACTCGAACTTGCCACGCCGCCCGCGCACGCCGGTGGCCGTACGGTCTTCGATGCCGAACAGCTCGGCCTCGAGCAGCGACTCGACCAGCGCCGCGCAGTTGACGGCAACGAACGGCCCCCGTCGTCGCCCGCTGATTTCGTGAATCTGCCGGGCGACGAGCTCTTTGCCGACGCCGCTCTCGCCATCGATGAGGACGGTGAAGTCGGTCGCGGCCACCCGCTCGATACGCTCGCGCACGCCGCGCATGACGGCGCTCGAGCCGATGAGCGCCGCCGCGCCGTCTCGTCGCATGGCGTGACGCTGAAACAAGGCGTATGCCATCGAATCTTTCGGGGAATGAGGAGTGAGTGTGTCCAAGGTTACTGAACCTCCGGGTAGTGTCTTCCCACGTTGCTGTGACCCGTGCCGTCTCGTCGCCCGTTGAACACCCGCACTAGGCTGGGGTCGTATCTTCCCCAAAGGGAATACGTTCGTCGAATGACAGACCCGCCCGATACCTGATCCGCTCGCGGCTCAAAAGGGCCACGTGACACCGGAGAATGCGTGCACCCACCTTGCACAGCGGCACCGGATCGCCAAGCTGCACCTCGACGCGCAAGCCGGGCAAGAGACGCCAGTCGGTTTCGATGAGCGCGCCCACGGACGACAAATCGATGATGCGCGCCGACCGTCCGGGTCGAAGGCGCGCCCGATCTCGTCCCGCTCGCTGCGTCCGGCGACACTCGCGGCGCCGCGCGGCGCTCGACGGCTACCGTCTTTGCCATCTGGCTTCTCCGAAGTGGAACTCGAACGTGCGTGTCCGGCCGGTGGCGCCCAGCACCCGCACCGCGAATTGCGTGCCCCGCTGGCCGCGAATGAAGAGCGTGCCCGACGTCGACGACCCCAGTGGACTGAAGCTGAGCAGCGTCGAAGACCCGATTTGCACCGGATCGCCCGCATTGAAGGGCTGTCCCGGATCGAGGCCCGTGACGTTGGGCAGAATGCCGAACGTGATGCCCGAGAAGTGATGGTCGAGCCGCTCGTCTGGCGTGATCGGCGTGTCGATGCCACGCGTGATGTCGCCGGACAACACGCCGTTGCGGTTGCCGTCGACGTAGGTGCGAAGCCAGAACCCATCGCTGTGCTGCACAAACCGGATGGCGACGTAAGCCGAGCGCCTGACGGCCTCGAAGCGTGCGCTTGCCATGCGCCCGGCCACGTAGCGGACTGCTCCTGCGGCTCTCGTTCGGTCGACGCCGTTGTTCGCGAGCGGTATCGCCGTACCGCCGACCACGATCGAGACGCTGACAACCATGAGCAACTCGAGCACGGAGTAGCCCTCGCTCTTCACGGCTTATTTCTCGCTCTTCGGCTGGGCGACGGTGAGCCGATCCTTGATGCGGAGGAAGCTCTTCTCGCCGACTCCCTTCACGTTCATGATTTCCTCGATCTTCTTGAAGGGCCCGTTCTTCTCGCGGGTACTGCACGACGAGCTCGGCCGTTTTGAGGCCGATGCCCGGCAACGAGGCGATTTGCGCCGCCGTGCCGGTGTTGAGGTTGATGACCTCCGTTGGCGCGGCGACCGGCGGCTTGGACGCGCGCTGGGCTTCCGCGGACCACGGGGTGACACACACGAGGGCGGCGACGAGGGCAAGCGCTGACCGGTTCATACTCTCTCCTCCTTGTTGGATGCGTGGCGGGGCCCCACCCCCGCCACCTGTACCTCGCGGCCTTCGGCCGCTCGGCGTTGATACGCAGACCACAGTGAACAAAGAGGCCCTGGTGGTTAGCCCGGCATATTTCGATGGGGTCAGGCACCGTCACACGCGCGCGGATGACCAGGGCCGGCGAGACCTATGGCAAGCCGCGCGCCGCGTGGCGCGATCGCGAGTCGTCTTTGGATGTGCTTGAGTGCGTGTCGCTTCGCTGCGCGCGCCCGCGTGGGCGCGGAGGAAGGACTAGTGGAGTGAACGAACCTGTCTACGCGGGTTGCTACCGCCTGGCGACCGTATCGGCCTCCGTGCGGTACCACTCGAGCGTCTGCCGCAGGCCCTCTTCGAACGACACGATCGGTTTGTAGCCGAGAATCTCGCGGGCGCGCGTGATGTCGGCCTGCGAATCCCGCACGTCGCCCGATCGCGTGGGCCCGTAACTGACGTTGACGCTGCTCCCGACCAGATCGCGCATCGTCGTGAACAGCCGGTTGAGCGAAATCCGCGAATCGGTCGCGACGTTGATCACCTGGCCCGACGCCTTCGGCGCTGTCACCGCCCGCAGCACGCCGTCGACGACGTTGGCGATATAGGTGAAGTCGCGCGTCTGCTCGCCGTCGCCATGGATGGTCGGCGCGCTTGTTCTCGAGCAGCGCCTTGGCGAAGACCGAAATGACGCCGGAGTAGGGCGACGACGGATCCTGCCGCGGGCCGAAGACGTTGAAGTACCGGATCGTGACCGTCTCGAGGCCGTACAGCGCCGTGAACAACTGCATGTACTGCTCGCCCACCAGCTTCTGCAGCGCGTACGGCGAGAGCGGGTGCGTCGGCATGTCCTCGCGCTTCGGCAGCGTGTCGGTGTTGCCGTAGGCCGAAGAAGAACCGGCATAGACGACGCGCTTCACCTTGGCGTCGCGCGCCGCGACCAGCACGTTGAGCGTGGCGTCGATGTTCGCGCGATTCGAGGTGATGGGATCTTCGACCGACCGCGGCACCGAGGGAATGGCCGCCTGGTGCAGCACGTAGTCCATGCCCTGCACCGCCCGCCGTGCGACGGCGAGGTCCGCGAGGTCGCCTTCGAGGAACTCGACGCCGGGCACGTGCGCAAGATTGCGGCGATGTCCCGTAATCAGGCTATCGGCGACACGCACGCGTTCGCCGCGGCGGGTGAGCTCTTCTGCGAGATGGGATCCGATGAAACCGGCGCCCCCGGTGACGAGGTAGTTGAGACATGTAGTAGTTATCGGCAGTAGCTGAAGACTGGAAACTAGAAAGTGAGAACTAAGATAGTGCCGCAGTCGGCCGTAAGCCGAATTCTGTCCGCCTCCGCTTCGCTTGCGGCGAGCTTCGGCGAGACGATCATTCCTCTAGGCCCGGCATTGCTGACGGGATCAAGCGACCTACCCGGAAGCTTCGGACGGGCCGTCCTCGAGCGCTTCCCTATTTGGTCTTGCTCCGTGCGGGGTTTTGCCTGCCATCTGCTTTACAGCAGACGCGGTGCGCTCTTACCGCACCTTTTCACCCTTACCCTGCCTTGCGTCGCCGTTGCGGCGCCAAGGCGGGCGGTATATTTTCTGTGCCACTTTCCTTCAGGTTGCCCTGACCGGGCGTTACCCGGCGCACTGCCCTGTGGAGTTCGGACTTTCCTCCCCGCCTGGCGCTGCGCCAGAACATGACGAGCTTCGGCGCGGCGATCGTCTGGTCGACTAGCGGTCAGTCGAAGCGATCAGTCCTGAGCTCTGTAGCCCTTACCTACCCGTCCGTTTCCTGACGGATGGCGTACTGCTCGAGCTTCTTGTAGAGGTTGCTGCGGGGCGTGCCGATGACCTCGGCCGTTTTCGAGATATTCCAGGCGTTCTCGCGCAGCTTCTCGACGAGCCAGGCGCGCTCGGCCGATTCCTTGAACTCGCGAAGCGTGCCGGCGTCCGCCGCCACGTCCCGATCGAGCCGGCGCGGGCGCTCCCGGGGCCGCCGGCCGCGGCGTGTCTTCGGTCGGCTTTGACGACTCGGGCAGATCGGCCACGTCGATCACTTCGCCCTTCGGTCATGATGATCATGCCGCTCGATGGTGTTGCGCAGCTCGCGGATATTGCCGCGCCACCGGTAGCGCTTCAGCACGTCCATCGCGGGCGGCGTCATCTGCTTGGGCCGCCGGTTGTTCTCGCGCCCGAGCTGATTCAGGAAATGCTTGACGAGCAGCGGGATGTCTTCGGCGCGCTCGCGCAGCGGCGGGACGTAGATCGGGATGACGGCCAGGCGGAAATAGAGATCTTCGCGGAAGTTGCCCTTCTCGATCTCCTCTTCGAGGTTCTTGTTCGTCGCGGCGATCACGCGAACGTCGACGTTCACCGTCTTCGCCGATCCGAGGCGCTCGACCTCGCCTTCCTGCAGCACGCGCAGCACCTTGGCCTGCGTCTTCAGGCTCATGTCGCCGACTTCGTCGAGGAAGATGGTGCCGCGATCGGCCTGCTCGAACTTGCCGATCTGCCGTTCGGTCGCGCCGGTGAACGACCCTTTTTCGTGGCCGAAGAGCTCCGACTCGATCAGGTCTTCGGGAATCGCCGCGCAGTTCACCTGCACGAAGCGCTCGCGGCTGCGCGGGCTGAAGCGATGGATCGTGCGCGCGACCAGCTCCTTGCCGACGCCGCTTTCTCCCTGCAGCAGCACCGTCGCGTGCGTCGGCGCGGCCTTGCGAATCGCCTCTTCGACCTTTCGCAGGCGCCGGGCTGTTGCCGACCATCTGATACTTCGCGAGTCGACTCTCCTGCCGGAGGCGCGATAGTCGTCCTGCGGTCCGGCTGGCGTTCAGCTCTTTCTCGATCCGCTCGAGCAGCACCGGCTCGGAAAATGGCTTCTCGATGAAGCCCGACGCGCCCTTGTCGCGCGCCTCGAAGGCGTTCTGCGCGGTCCCGTGACCCGACACCATCACGACCGGCAGCGTCGGGATTCGCGGCCTTGATGCGCTCGAGCACCTCGAGGCCGTCCATGCCGGGCATCTTGATGTCGAGAAACACCAGATCGGGCGGATCGCGCTCGATCAGCGCAAGCCCTTCCTGGCCGGTCGCGGCGCCGATGAACTGATAGCCCTGATATTCGAGCGTGCGCCGCATCGAGTCGCGGATGCCCGACTTCGTCATCGATGACCAGAATCCGTGATTTCATCGGGGGTGCTATCGGGCGCTCGACGCGGACGGCGCGAATCGCGCGCTGATCGGACCGGGCATGTAGACGTAGACGGCCAGCACGTCGCCCGGATGCGCGGCGCGCGTCAGCCGGTTGTAGGCGTCGGCCGAGTTGACCGGCCGGCGGTTGATTTCCATCACGATGTGGTCGCGCTGGATGCCGGCGTCGTAGGCCGGCGCTCAGCGGATCGACGCGCGTGACGACGACGCCGCTGACGCCGTCAGGCAGGCGCAGCCGTTGGCGGTGGCGCGATCGATGTCGCGCACGCCGAGACCCAGCGGCATGGCCGGTGTTGCTCGACGGGCGGACAGACGGGCGCGTCTTCGTCCGACGGCGCGGCCCGGCTGACGGCTCGGCCGCTCGCCGAGTCGCACGGTGACGGTCTGCGCCCGGCCGTCGCGCAACACCTGCAGCCGCGCAAGCGTGCCCGGACCACGCCGCGCCACTTCGCGGATGATCTCGTCGTTGTTCGACACGCGCTTGTCGTCGATGGCCGTGATGAGATCGTAGGCGCGCAAGCCGGCGCGCTGACCGGGCGAGCCGCTCGTCACGTCCTGAACGAGCGCGCCCTGCGATCGACGCCGAGCTGAGCGAGCGCTGAAGATCCGGATCGACATCGGTCAGCGCCACGCCCATGAAGCCGCGCGCGACACGCGCCCTCGGCTCTTGAGCTGCGGCAGAATCGCGCGCGCTTCGTTGATGGGCACGGCGAAGCCGATGTTGCTCGCCCGCTGGCTGATCGCCGAGTTGATGCCGACCACTTCGCCGCGGCCGTTGATGAGCGGGCCGCCGCTGTTGCCGAAATTGATGGCGGCATCGGTCTGGATGTAATTGTCGAGGCTGCTGTCGAAGAGCTTGCGGCCGAGATAGCTGACCACGCCGACGGTGACCGTGTGCTCGTAGGCGAGCGGATTGCCGATCGCGCAGACCCACTCGCCGACGCGCAGCGTTTCGGAATCGCCCAGCGGCGCCACAGGCAGGTTCTTCGCGTCGACCTTGATCGAGCGCGATATCGGTATCGGGATCGATCCCGAGCACGTGCGCCGGCAGGCTCCGGCCGTCCGAGAACTTCACCATGATCCGCTCGGCGTTCTGGATCACGTGGTAGTTGGTCAGGATCTGTCCGTCGCGCTTCGATGACGAATCCGCTGCCCGATTGCGGCCGGAGCGAAGACGGGCCCCTGCGGGATTGACCTCTCGAAGGGCATCGGCTCGACGCGGCGCCGCCGCCGGTTCTGGCTGCGGCGTCGTGGCCTCGATGTTGACGACGGCCGGATTGATGCGCTCGGCGACGTCGGCGAAGTTCACCAGGCCGGGTGCGCTGACGACAGGCGTCATGACGGCCGGCTGTGCCGGCGCGTTGATGGCCGTGGCGACTTGAGGCTCCGGCTGGGGCTCGATGTCGGTCGCAGCCGAGGCGGCCGGCGCGGGCGTGCGCACGATCTGCCGACGGTAAGGCCCATCATGAAGGCCATCACAGCCGTCAGCGCGAGCGTGAGCACGACGCCAAACGGCCGGGACATGAGCAAATTATAAGCCGAGTAGGTTCCGGAACGCGGCCTCGTCGAGCACGGAAATGCCCAGGCTTTCGGCCTTTGCGAGCTTGCTGCCCGGATCGGCGCCGGCGACGACGTAGTCGGTCTTCTTGCTCACCGAGCCGGTCACCTTTCCGCCGCGCGACTGGATCGCTTCGGTCGCCGCTTCGCGCGACATCGTGCCGAGCGTCCCGGTCAGGACGAACGTCTTGCCGCTCAACGGCCCGGGCGCGGCCGCGGCCACGATCGGCGCGTCCATCTTCAGGCCGCATGGCGGCGAGCTCGGCAATCAGCGCCCGATTCTGCGGCTGAGTCAAAATATTCGCGCACGGCGGCGGCCACGACGGGCCCGATATCGGGCACCGCCTGAAGCTGCTCCTTCGACGCGGCCAGCAGCGGCGTCCATCGATGCCGAACGCGCCCGCCAGCGCCTGCGCGCCGCGCTCGCCGACATGACGGATGCCGAGGCCGTAAATCAGCCGCCAGAAATCGCGCGTCTTGCTGCGCTCGATCTGCTCCAACGAGATTCGCGGCCGACTTCTTCCCCATCCGCTCGACTTGCTCGAGACGCTCCTGGCGTCAGCCGGTAGACGTCGGCATAGCTGGCGATGAGGCCGTCGGCGATGAGCCGCGCGATGAGCGACTCGCCCAGCCCTTCGATGTTCATGGCATGGCGCGCCGCGAAATGCTCGAGGCCGCGTTGCAGCTTGGCCGGGCACGACGTGTTCTCGCAGCGCCAGACGGCCTCGTCCTCGCCGCGCACGAGCGCGCTCTGGCACCGCGGACAGTGCGTCGGCATCTGCCCAGCGCGGCGCCCCGGTCCGCACGATCGGGATTCACGACGCGCACGACCTGCGGAATGATGTCGCCGGCCTTTTCGACGATGACGCGATCGCCGTCGCGGATGTCCTTCCGCGCCACCTCGTTGGCGTTGTGCAGCGTCGCCATCGACACGGTCGTCCCGGCGATGAAGACCGGCTCGAGCACGGCGAACGGCGTCACCGCGCCGGTGCGTCCGACGTTGATGTCGATCTTCCGCAAGCGTCGTTTCCGCCTGCTCGGGCGGAAACTTGAAGGCGACCGCCCATCGCGGAAATTTCGACGTCGTGCCGAGCCGCGCCGCGCAGCGCGATCGTCGTCGAGCTTGATGACGACCCCGTCGGTGTCGAAGGCGAGCACGCGCGTGGCGGCCGAGCGTTTCTCGCCCCATTCGCGGCAATACTCGGCCACCTCGTCGATGCCCGTCGAGCGCCTTCCAGTGCGGCTCGACGGGCAGTCCCCAGGCCTTCGAGGCTCTCGAGCAGCTCGTGATGCGTGTCAGGCGTCGCCGTCCGGCGCTGACCAGCTGGTAGCAGGAACGCGCGCAGTCCACGCTTCTTCACCTGCGCCGGATCGAGTTTGCGCATCGCGCCCGACGCGGCGTTGCGCGGATTGGCGAAGCGCGGCTCGCCCGCCTCTTCGCGCTCCTCGTTGGTGCGCTCGAACTCCTTGCGCGGCAGATAGACCTCGCCGCGGATCTCGATCGTGCCCTTCGGCCCGCCGAGCAAGCGTGTGCGGAATGTCTTTGATCGTCCGGACGTTGGCGGTGACGTCTTCGCCGGTGATGCCGTCGCCGCGCGTGGCGCCGCGCACGAGCCGGCCGTCGCGATACTGCAGGGCGATGCTGAGGCCGTCGATTTTCAGCTCGGCCACGTAGGGCACCGGGCCCTCGACAGTTGTCCAGCCCGCGCCGCAGCCGCTCGTCGAACTCGCTGCAGCTCTTCTTCGTTGTAGGCGTTGTCGAGGCTGAGCATCGGCTCGGCGTGCCGGACAGAGGCGAAGCCTTCGGCCGGCGCGGCCGCCGACGCGCTGGGTCGGCGAATCGGCGGTGACGAGATCGGGATGATCGCGCTCGAGATTCTGCAGCTCGCGCAGGAGCGCGTCGAACTCGGCGTCGGAGATCTCCGAGTCCTGGTGGACGTAGTAGCGCTCTTCGTGATGGCGGATCTGCTGGCGAAGCTCTTCGATGCGGGTGGCGGGATCCACGGGAGTCTGAAAGCTAGAATCTAGAAACTAGAATCTAGAATCTAGAACTGAAAACTGAGAACTCGGAACTGGACTCCGCTAGCGATCTCGCGCCAGGATGTAGTCCGGCAGCGCCATCAGCGCGTCGCGTGCGTGCGATGGCGGGAAGAGATAGAGCTGCTTCTTGGCGAGCGCGGCCTGTTCCTGCGCCTTGTCCATGGCGTAGTCGACCGAGCCGGTCTCGTGCAGCAGCCGGCAGATCTCGCCGCCACCGTTCCGGCGTCACGCTGCGCTCGCGGACGACATCGTGGATCATCTCGGCCGTCTCCGTGTCGGCGCGCTGCAGCAGGCGAATGACCGGCAGGGTCACCTTCCCTTCGCGCAGGTCGCCGCCGACCGGCTTGCCGAGCGCCGATTCGTCGCCGGCAAAATCCAGCAGGTCGTCGATCAGCTGGAACGACATCCCGAGGCTGATGCCGTACTGCTCGAGCGCGCGCTCCTGCTCGGGCGATCGCGTTTCCCAGAATGCCGCCGATGCGCGCGCACCCGCCGAAGAGGTACGCCGTCTTGCGCCGGACGATGTCGAGGTGCTCGTCCTCGCTGATCAGCACGTCACCCTTTTTGGACAGCTGATAGAGCTCGCCCTCGATCATCCTCAGGGTGACGTCGCACAACTGCCGCACGATGTCGAGGCGGTCGGGCGTCAGGGCCAGCCCCATCGACTTGATGTAGAGGTAGTCGCCCAGGAGGACCGTGACGTCGCTGCCCCACCGCGAATGCACGGAGGGCTGTCCCCGGCGCCATTGCGAGTCGTCGATGATGTCGTCGTGCACCAGCGTCGCGGTATGAATGAACTCGACGACCGCGGCGTACAGCACGGCCAGCTCGCCGGTGTACCCGGCCGAGGCGGGCCGCCATCAGCAGCACGGCGGGCCGTATGCGCTTGCCGCCGCCGTTCTGGATGTAGCGCCCGATCTTCGGAATCAGCTCGACCTGTGACTCGACGTGGCGATAGAACTCCGCCTCGACCCTCTCCAGGTCTTCCCGGATCGGCTCGAACATCTGGACGAGCGTGGAGTATGAAGGGTGCTGCTCGACGGCGTCAGCGTTCTTCAAGGCCCGTTGATCTCACCATATTCCTTGATGGGGTGTCAACGAATAGACGGTTGCGGTGCAGGGGTTTACGGTCGAAACAGCGCGTCGAAATTGGCCACCGATCTGCTGGTGGAGGTCTTCGAGCGGCACGCCCCGCAGGGCCGCAAGCTCTTCGGCCACCCGCACGACCCATGCCGGTTCGTTCCGTTTGCCGCGGTTGGGCGTCGGCGCCAGATAGGGGCTGTCGGTCTCGCACAGGAGCCGATCGGCCGGCACCTGGGGCACGATCTCGCGCACGTTCGCGCCTTTCGGGAACGTGACGATGCCCGCGAACGAGATGTGCATGCCCAGCGCGAGCGCCTCGTCGGCCAGCCGCCGGGTGCCGGTGAAGCAGTGCATCACCCCCCGAATCCGGCCGCCGCCTTCCTCCCGAAGGATGGCCATCGTGTCGTCTTCGGCCTCCCGCGTGTGAATGATGATGGGCAGATTGAGCTCGCGCGCGAGGCGAATCTGGAGGCGGAACACGGTCTGCTGGACGTCTTTCGGGGAGAAGTCGTAGTGGTAGTCGAGGCCGAGCTCGCCGAGGGCTCGGGCTTCGGGATTGGCGGCGACCACGCTCCGGACGAGCGGTACGACGTCAGCTTCGCGGCCACTGAAGCGGCCGGCCTGATGGGGGTGGATGCCGATGCCATACCGAAGCGCCGGCCACGTCCTCGTCAGCTGTCTGGCGCGTTGGGACTCGATGTCGTTTTCGGCCGCGAGAATACAGAGCGCACGGGTCAAGCCGGCGGTCTGGGCGCGGGTGATGACCGGGCCGACATCGTGCACGAACGCGTCATCGGCCAGGTGGCAATGGGAGTCAACCATGTGAGTCGAAAGTCTACAGTCAACGAGTCGGTAGGCGACAGGTGGGTTGCCTGCCTCGCCCAACGATGGTACTTTCCTGCTCCCTGACACCATGACCTCCGACCACGACTCCGATTTCGCTGACCGATCCCCGCCCGCTGCTCCGTCGCATCGTCGCCACGCTCGCCTATCGAGCGGCAAAGGTCCTGCGAGATGCGCCGCCGGAGTTTGGTGCGATGCAGGCGGGCCCCGCGACTCGCCGCCCCGTCGAGATCGTGGCGCACATGGCCGATCTGATGACGTGGGCGCTTTCACTCGCCCAGGGCCATTCGATCTGGAAGGCTGCCGGGAGCGATGATTGGGACGTCGAAGTCGAGCGGTTCGTCGACGGCCTTGATGGCACTCGACGCCGAGCTTGCCGCGGACAGGCCATTCGAGGGCTCCGAAGAACGCATGATTCAAGGGCCGCTGGCCGACGCGCTGACCCACGTTGGGCAGCTGGCGATGCTGCGCGGAATGGCGGGCCTGCCCATCAAGCCCGAGAGCTATGCGGGCGCGGAAATCGTCGTCGGACGGGTCGGGCTTGTGCAGGCCGCGCCGCGCCGCGAGTTCGACGGCGATGCGAGCAAACCTTCCCAAGGCTAGGGATTAGGGATTAGGGATTAGGGATTAGCGCGTCAGCACAGCCGTGATGACGCCAATTGTCAGCGTGACCATCACGCCAATCGTCCAGCGGAACTGCTTCGAGAGCTCCTGCTGAAGTGTGTCGAACCTTCGATCGAGCTTCTGGTCGACAGCGTGGATTTTCCCGTCAAGGTTGCGTCCGACCGCGTCAATCCGGCCGTCGAGCCTGTCGATGCGCGCTGACAGCGTGTCGCTGACGGTATCGATTCGGGCCGACAGCGTGTCGATTCGGGCCGACAGCGTGTCACTGACGGTATCGATTCGGGCCGACAGCGCGCTGCCCATCACGTCGATTCTCTGATCGACGCGCCCGATGTCGGCAAACAGCCGCTCCCAGTTTCGGGACTGCTCTTCCACACGCCCCTCGAGAAAATCGAGCCGCGCTTCCCCGTCCATCTGCGTCTCCTTCCGCGGCTCTTCTCGGAGTATACCGTCGTCAGTCAAGCCGCCTGCGAAGAGTGAAGCAGCGCGCGTGCCACGCGCTGCGTCGCGAAAATCTTCGAATGACCGCGACTCGAGTTTGCAGGAGGCGCAGAAATCGCTCGCAAGTCGCGCTGGAAATCGGATGCAACTTCCGCCATGTCGATTGTGCCCTTGCGGGCCTATAATTGCGGCTCTTCGTCGATCAGATATCCAGCGCGCTTTGCAATCCGGTTTCGAGAGGAGTCAGCCATGCCGTCTCGACCCTTGAAGGTCTTCGTCGCCATCCTCCTGGTGTGTGGCGGGTGCGGCCGCGGTCTCGTCGCAGCAGTCCGGCCCTTCAGCCGATGCCACCCGCCGCGCGGTGACGGCGGCAGACGCGTTTCTCACCACGCTTGACGCCGGCGCAGCGTCTCAAGGCCAACCTCGATCTCAACGAGAAAACCCGGACGGTCTGGTCGAATCTGCCCACCGGCATCGCGATGCAGGTTGGTGCGACAGAGAGCAACGGTCTCAAGCTGGGCGACATGACGCCGGCTCAAGAGAAAGCCGCGCTCGCGCTGGTGGCGGCGTCGCTCAGCCGCGACGGGTACCAGAAAGCCATGCAGATTGTGGACGCCGATCAGGTGCTCGAAGTCACGAGCGCGCCGACGCGGAAGCCAGACTCGCCGTACTCGATTCGGGCGGGCGGAGTACTACGTGGCGATTCTTGGCAAGCCGTCGACGACCGACCGCTGGATGATTCAGTTTGGCGGCCATCATCTCGCGATCAACGTTACGGTCGCGGCCGGTCAGAACGTGCTGGCACCGACGCATACCGGCGCGCAGCCGGCGTCGTATCAGCTCGAGGGCCGCATGGTGCGTCCGCTGGGCGACGAGAACGACAAAGCGTTCGCGCTCGTCAACGCGCTGACCGACGAACAGCGAAAGCAGGCCATCCTCGGGTTCGAGGTGCGGAACCTCGTGCTGGGCCCGGGTGCCGACGGCAAGACGATTGCGCCGGAGGGCGTCCGCGCGTCAACGTTCAATGCGGCGCAGCGAGACGATGCTGGTCGATCTCACGCGCGAATGGGTCGCGATCATCGGCGACGCAGGCGGCGGCCGCGAGAATGAAGGAGATCGAGGCTGGTCTCGGCGAGACGTACTTCGCCGTGGGCCGGTGCCGACGGCCAACGGCAAGGGCGCCTACTTCCGCATTCAAGGACCGGCGGTCTTCATCGAATATGCGCCGCAAGGATCCGGCGACAACAACATCGACCACATCCACACGATTTATCGGGATCCCACCAACGACTACGCGGCGAAGGCGACACGCCGATGAAGCGCATACTGCTGGTCGTCGCGCTGCTCGTGGCGGCAATGCCGGTCCGGACGGTGGCGCATCAGCTGGACGAGTACCTGCAGGCTGCGCGGATTGCGTTCGCGCGCGATCGCATCGTGCTCGAGATCGATCTCACCCCGGGTGCCAACATCGCGGGTGAGATCGTCGCGGCGCTCGACCGCGATGGTAACGGGGTCGTGCAACCCCTCGAGGCGCGCGCGTACGGCCAGGCGGTCGTCGGCGATTTCGATCTGTCCTTCGATGGCCAACCCGTTCACCTCACGCTGGAGGCCATCGAGGTTCCCGCTGTCGCCGAGATGCGCCGTGGCGTTGGCACCATGCAGTTGACCGTGGCTGGCGCGATCGGCGGGGCGCGCGCCGGGACGCGCCACGTGCGTTTCACGAATCGCCATCATCCGGCGACGAGCGTCTACCTGGCCAATGCGCTGGTGTCTGCCGATCGCGACGTGCAGGTGGTGGCGCAGCGGCGCGACCACCGGCAACAGCAGATCGACGTGGAGTACAAGATCGGCTCGCAGTGGCCGCTTCAACTCATCTGGCTGCTGGCGGGCGTCACCGTGATCGGATCGCGCGTGGCCGCCAGGCGGTCACGCACGGCTTGAACGTCAATCGTCCGCGACATTTTGGCTACGGTCTCGCACACGCAAAGTTCACGGCTTCGTCGATGCTGCCAGAACCCTTGTACTTGGCGACCTCCGGGTAGGGACAGAGAGGACGGGTTCGCACTGGTTTGTCGTTCACGACCCTTGCGGCGGGAATGGCTCGCGGGCGCCACGCCTTTCTCCACCCACTGAATGAGCGGCGTGACGGGATCGAACGTGCTCGTGCCGATGCCGCCCGTGCAGTGGAACATCCCAGGTACCATGAACAGCCGGTAGAAGTCCTTCGTCGCAGGTCCCATCGTTTCGACCACGCGCTCGTAGTACGAGACCCCCATCATCGGATTCAGGGCGGGATCGGCCCACCCGAAGTAGCTGAGTATCTTTCCTCCGAGCGCCTTGAATCGCGAGAGATCGGGATCGGTCGCATCGAGCGCCGCGCGCGTCGCTGCCGTCTTGTCGTAGTCCTCGTAATCAACCTCCACATCGAAGCGCATCCATTCGAACGACGGTTCCGGCCGCCCGAAGGCCATGTATCGGAAGAAGCTCTCGCCGAAGTTCTGTTGGATCGGGCGCCCTCCTGGCGCAGCAACCAGCCACGGCACCCACCCGCTGACGGCGGCGTTCTGCGCCGCCCCGGCAATCTCGGCGCCCTGCGGCCAGCCGATCGTGTAAGGTGCCGACGCCGTTCGGGACCCGCGATAGATCGTTTCGAGAGCGGCGATTTCTGCCGGGGAGAAGCACGCTGACGCCGCCGGCTTCGTCTGCACAGCGGGGCAGGTCGGTTGATGCCTTGAAGGGGCAACGCCGGGGATCGTCAATCACGCCGTCCTTCACTCCATCAGCGGCATCACACTTCGCGTAGACGGCGTCAGCGAGGAGCTTCAGCTTCGCGGCCGACAGCGGCGCCGCCGCAAGCGCGCGCTGAATGTGCGCGTAGCCGATCATCGTGCCCGAGAAACTGAGCACCGGGGCGCCGACGACGATGCCGTCGAAGTCGTCCGGGAAGCGCTGGGCGGAAATCAACCCTTGCCGCCCGCCAGTCGAGCAGCCGTTGAAATATGCGCGCCGTGCCGGCGATCCGAAATAGAGTTGTGCCAAGCGCTTGGCCGTCACGGCCGTGATGTGCACGGCGCGGTAGGCATAGTCGAGAAACTTCTGCCGGTTGACGGCGAATGTGGCAAGGGGTTCGGCCGCGCTGTCGTGACCGGTATTGGTCTGCGCGACGGCAAAACCGCGTGAGACCGCGGCGAGCGTCTGCGCGACTCGATTGGGGGCTTCGAGCGATTCGCCTGCGAATCCACCGTTGCCAAACATGAACAGGCGGCCGTTCCAGGTGGCGGGCAGGCTGACCTCGAACTGGATGTCTGGCTGAATCATCCCCTGCACCCGGCAGGACCGCTGGCTGCTTCCAGCCACCGGCACGAACGCGGCGGTCGTGATGGAGAATTCGTAGCCCGTCTGCGCGACGAGCGAGGCACACGGCATCTTGGCTTGAAGCTGAAGGCTGTCTGCCAGCGCTGCTCCGGTCCAGGTAGACCAGGCCGACGATCCCTGAGCGAACGAGTGACTCACTCCAAGCAGCAGGATGGAGACCACGATTGTCATGCGCGAAATGATCAGTGCCATGCCGCAGACTCCTCGCAAGCCGATTACCGATGCCGCACGCCGTAATATTGCCTGAAATCTTAGAGCACCGGTAAAGGCAGAATCCGGCATACTACGGCCATGCGCGGCAGACGAATCGTTGGAATAGTCGGCGGTTCGGTGCTCGTTCTTCTCGTCGGTCAGGCCGGCCGGACGCAGCAATCGGCGCCGCAGGCCGGGCGCCGACTGGCCGATGTACCGGCACGACTATGCCGGCACCGGCTACTCCCCGCTTACACAAATCAACACAAAAAACGTCGCCAGCCTGCGCGAGGCCTGGACGTATCGGCTGCAGGCAGACGAACCGGCTTCAGGCCCGCCCGCCCGAGGTGGCGGTCGGGGTCGAATTCTCAGGCGACGCCCATCGTCGTCGACGGCGCGATGTACCTGCCCACGGCGGACGCCGTTGTCGCGCTCGACCCAGCGACCGGGATCGAACGCTGGCGATACGTTTCGCCGACGGCGTGCCGTCTCGCCGCGGAGTCGCGTACTGGTCGGGAGACGGCGGCGCTGCGCGCATCATCTTCATGGCCGGCCGCCGGCTGATCGCGCTCGATGCTCAGACAGGCAAGCCGGTCGCCGAATTTGGCACCAACGGTCGAGGTCGATATCGTCGTGCCCTACAACTCGGTGCCGCTCGTCTACAAGAACGTCGTCGTGGTGGGCGCGAACAACCCGCCGGGGTCTGGCGGCGCGGTTGGAAATGCGCGTGCCTTTGATGCCCGCACCGGTGCGAAGCTTTGGGAATTCAGCTCGGTGGCGCAGCCTGGCAGCGTCGGTCACGACACGTGGGAGGGCGACAGCTGGAAAGGCCGGTTCGGCGCCAACGCGTGGCCGTTCTATTTCACGCTGGACGAACAACGCGGGCTTCTCTATCTGCCTCTCGCGTCGCCGATTCCGGGCGGCTACGGTGGCGATCGCGCCGGCGCCAACCTCTACGGAAACTCCGTGGTGGCCGTGGATGTTCAGACCGGCGCGTACAAGTGGCACTTTCAAACGATTCACCATGACATGTGGGATGCCGATCCGCCCGCGCCGCCGGGACTCATCGACATCGTCAGAGACGGACGCCGGATTCCGGCCATGGCGCTGACGACCAAGTCGGGTTACATGTACATCCTGAATCGTGAGACGGGCCAGCCGATCTTTGGTGTCGTGGAACGGCCCATGCCGAAGAGTGACGTTCCTGGCGAGCGGGCCTTCCCCACGCAACCAATTCCAGTGAAGCCGCCGGCTCTCGCGCGCGTGGCGTACGGTCCGGCAGGATCTCGTCACCGGCGCAGATACGACTCCGGAACATGCAGCCGCGTGCCGGGAACTGATCGAGAAAAGCGGCGGCGTCCTCAACGCGGGGCCGTTCACGCCGTGGAAGTATCGGGCGCTGGGAGCGACGACGCCGATTTCCCTCGTCTTCCCGGGCGGACTGGGTGGACCGAACTGGGGTGGAACGGCGTCGGACGCCGTGTCCGGATATGTTTTCGTCGCGACGCAGGACGTCGGCGCGCTTGGCTTCGTCCGACAGGCGCGCGAAGGCGCACCCGTTGCCTACGAAAAAGCGACGCCGGGACGCGCGACGTTCGACGTGCCCGTTGGCGCTCAAAGCTGGCCTTGCCAGAAGCCGCCATGGGGCAGCCTGATCGCGGTGAACGCGGCGACGGGCGATATCGCGTGGCGCGTTCCGCTTGGCATCACGGAGCAGCTCCCTGCCGGGAAACAGAACACCGGCCGTCCCGTCCTGGCCGGTCCGATTGCAACGGCCGGTGGCGTGCTGTTCATCGCGTCAACGGACGACAATCGCTTCCGGGCGTTCGACTCGCGAAGTGGCAAGGAACTGTGGGTGATCGACGCTTGGAACGAAGGGGCAATGCCAACCCCATCACCTACCTCGGCCGGAACGGCAAACAGTATGTCGCGGTTGTCGCCACCGACACCCTCAAGGTGTTTGCGTTGCCAGACCGCCAGTGAGTCTTTATCGATCTCTCGCGCCCATCTTTTAGTTAGCTCTGGCACGGATTTCGACTTGACCCTCGCCGTTCGACGATGCCATCGTCGTCGTCGAGGCCATCAGAACGACTCTGAGTCTCTCCGGTAGTTCTGTGTTCTGGGGTCAGATTGAGGCGGGTGTGAGGAAAGCAGCCATGTCCAGTCACCACACGATGACGACAGCCGAGTACTTGAAGACGCCGGAGTCGGTTCTCCCCGACGGAGTTGATTTACGGAGTCTTGCGCGTCGCCGAGTCGCCGCTTCCGCGTCACCAGGCGAGTCGTCTTCGATCTCGGCATTGCGCTTGCGGAGCACGTGCGCGAACGGAGGCTCGGCGAGGTCTGGCTGGCGCCACTCGACGTCATCCTCGATGCCGAGCGCGCGTTGATTATCCAACCCGATCTGTTCTTCATTTCGAACGAGCGCGGCCACATCCTGAGCGACCGGGTTCGTGGGGCCCCCGATCTCGTGGTCGAAGTGCTCTCCCCCAATCCCCGCATCGGAAAGCTCGGGGAGCGCATCGAGTGGTTTGCACGCTACGGTGTTTCGGAGTGCTGGCTGGTCCACCAATACGAGTCGCGAGTGGAAGTGCTGAACTTCGATGGCAACGTCATCGCACGGGCGCAGTTCGAGTCGAAGCGACCCATTCGCTCGCGCGTGCTGCCGGAGTTCGATCGTACGCTGGCGTCAATGCTTCGGTGGGTGTGACCCGGCCGTTCACTGTTGCGCTGTAAAGCTGACGGGTAGTCCCTTTTTTGTCTCGCGCAGGATTTCGATGATGGCGCGGCGACCGTCCGGCGACAAGTTCGAGTAGTCCCAGTCTTTCGCTGCGCCAGACAGCACTTCCCACAACCGTTCGTATACCAGCGCTTTCGCCTGTTGCGGCAGCGCATCGAACGCTTCTGAGTAAATCATGTAACTGCAGGGATAGCGCAGGAGCCTCCGCGTGAGATCGAGCTCGCGCAGTGACCGTCCTTTCGCGTCACGCGGGCCTCTGGCGGCAAAATCATTCGCGAAGCCCGATGCGCCGGCGATGGGCGACGGAAGAGGCGCCTCGTCCGCGAACAACATGTAGTCGGCGAGCTCGATCGCCGTGTCGCGCACGTCTGCCGGCGAGACAGCGGGCTTCTGCGGCCCTCCATCCGCGGCGATTCGCGCCTGCCAACTCAACCGAATCAGCAGGTTCGTCATGTGCGTCTGATGGTTGAGCACCATCAGCGCGGCGATATCGCTGTGCGGAGTGAGATAGGCGGCTGTGTCGAATGCCTCGCTGCCGGTCGCCAGCTTCGGCGCTGTGTCGGCGCGTACGTACGAGCGCGGCACATGCAGAACAGGTACGTTGCCGAGGTGCCTGACAGGCACCTGCTTCCCCGTCACGTACCAGCCTCCCCATCGATCTTCGATCGGCGTTCGATGGTCCATCGGCCAGCCTTGCGCGTATTCGTTCTGGTCGTCCGAGAGCGGCAGCACGCTCATCGTGAGAAGGCCCGGAACGCCGTGTGTCTGAGGAAGAAGGTGGCACTGCAGGCAGTCGGCGTCGCGGCGGACGAACTGCGGCTTCTCCTGGTTCTGTCTGCGGCATCGAGTAGAAGTGAACACCCTGGGTGGCATCGAACACCGTCGCCTCGATCGGTCTCCGCGCCCTTTGCCCAGCCGATGGCGACCGTATCGTTGAAATAAATCGCGCGCGGCGTGGCCTTGCTGATGTGCGCGCGCTGCAGGCTGTTCTCCGAGAACACGAGCGTCTGCGACGAGACGGGCATGTCGAGCGCCTTCAGCACCGCCGCCAGATAGCCGCGCGGCGGCGCATCGAACGCCAGTTGAATCTCCCCTTTCTCGATGCGCTCGTTCAACCTGACGATCGGGTCCTGGACGGACCGCGTCGAGTATTGAATCGCGGGATGGTCGCGCGACGACCCAGATGCTGCTGCTCTGCGCCGACACCAGCGCGGCGCCGAGCGCGACAGCGAGTCCGGCGACGAGCGTCACCAATCGACGCGCAGTGATCTCGCCAACCCAACTCTCAACTCCACCTCAGCCCTAAGCCCTTAGCCCTCAGCCGTTATCAGGCTTCAGTATAAGCCCATGCTCCGGCGATGCCGGCGACGATGGTTTCGACCAACCCCCAGACCGTCGCCAGCACCATCATGTTTCGCGGGAACAGGTTCATCACGTAGAAGAACAGATTCGGATAGAGGCACGCCAGGCCCCAGCACAGGGTCGAGGCGCAGATGGCGGTCTTCAATCCGGCGCCGAAGCGCGGCCGGATGGCAGCATACGTCCAGACCAGAATGAAGCCGAACCCGAAGCTGAAGAGCACGAACCAGATGATCATCGACGGATTCGACTGGCGGCTTATTGAGCGCGGCCATGGCCGCGTTCATCTGTTCTTCGAGGAGCACACGTTGAGGATGAATTCGCCGACGTTGATGATGAGGCCCGCCATCAATCCGCCGACGAGGACACGAGCGAGGTTGATCCGGCCCATGCAGACACCTCCTGACGAAGGTTAACCAATGTGGTCGATGACGGGCTATCGAACCCGCCAGCCAGGCTCGGCGTCAACACTCAGGAGCACCGGCTTACCGCCTTCTGGGCTTGCCGCCAGCACCATGCCGTTCGATTCGATGCCCATCAGCTTTGCCGGTTTCAGATTGGCGACGATGACGATCGTCCGGCCGACGAGCGATTCGGGCTGATACGCCTCGGCGATGCCGGCGAGAATCGTGCGCTGCTCGGTGCCGAGATCGACCTGAAGCTTGATCAGCTTCTTCGACTTCGGCACGGTCTCGGCGGCGATGACCTTTGCCGTGCGCAGCTCGACGTTCATGAACTGATCGATGGAAATACGCCCATCGGTGGCGGGCGTGGCCAGCGCAGGTGGTGTGGCGGTGCCGGGTGGCGTTGCCGTGGCAGCCGAAGTGGCTGGCGCGGGTGCGGTTGGTGCTGGCGGCTGGGTCTCGGACACAATTTTCTCCTTCGCAGTCTTGCTTGTCGAAACGGGGCCAGAGCGGCACATCCTGAATGAGCATGCGCTCGCCGTCGGAGCGCCAGCGGCCGTCGCGATCGAGGTCGAGCGAATTCCGACGCATGCGCCGACGCGGCGCAGGATCTCGCTCGACTCGACGCCGGCATGATCGGCGAGAGCAGGACGGCTGCAAGACGAATTGCCTCGGCCGCGTCGAACAACACCTGCGTCAATCGATCGGCCTTGCGACGGATCTTTCGCGAGCGCCCACGGCGCATTGTCGGCGATGTGCAAGTTCGTTGCATCGACAAGCCGAAACACGGCCGCAGCCGCCGTGTATGGATCTCGAGCGCGTCCATCGCTCTCCGGTAGGCGCGCGCGACCTCATCGCCGATGTCGAGCCAGCCGACGGTGCCGACGCCGGTTGGCGTCAACAGCCGGCCCTGACGGTACTGATGCGCCATCGCCGTGACGCGGCTGACGAGGTTGCCGAGGTTGTTCGCGAGATCCGAGTTGTACCGTCTCGTCGAATCGCTCCCAGGAAAAATCGCCGTCGTCGCCGAACACGATTTCCTTCACGAGATACAGGCGCAGCGGATCGACGCCGTGGCGCTTCGGCGGCGTCGAGCGGGATCGATGATCGTCCCGGGGTTCGACTTGCTCATCCGCTGGCCTGTCGACGGTCATGAAGCCGTGCGCGAAGACTTTTCGCGGCAGCGGGCAGCTTCGGCGCTCATCAGCATGGCGGGCCAGATGACCGTGTGGAAACGCGTGATGTCCTTGCCGATCAGGTGCAGGTCGGCCGGCCACCATTTCTCGAATCGCTGAGGGTCCGTTCCAAGTCCCACGGCAGAGGCATAGTTGATGAGCGCGTCGAACCACACGTAGACGACGCTCGTTGGGATCCCACGGCAGCGGAATGCCCCACGACTGCCCGGCGCGGCTGATCGAAATGTCTTCGAGCCCGCTTTCGAGCAAGCGGAGCTGCTCGTTGCGGCGCGCCTCGGGCTCGGAAAATCCAGGGTTGTTCGTGAAAGTGATCGAGCAGCGGCTTCTGGTACTTCGACAGCCGGAAGAAGTAGTTCTTCTCCTTGATCCACTGCGGCTCGGTCTGCGGATGCAGCGGGCAGCGCCCGTCGACGAGCTCCTTCTCGGGCTTGAATGCCTCGCATCCGACGCAGTACCAGCCTTCGTACACGCCCTCGTAGATGTCGCCGGCGTCGTAAATCGCGCTGAACCAGCTCCGTGACCGCCGCCTTGTGGTCGCGGCTGCGGTCGTGCGGATGAAGTCGTCGTACGAGAGATCCAGCGAACGCCACGTCTTCTGGAACATCTCCTCCATCCGATCGCAATACTCGAGCGGATCGAGCCCCTGCTCCGTCGGCGCTCTTGTAGACGTTCTGCGAGTGCTCGTCGTTGCCCATCAGAAAGAACGTGTCGACGCCGCTCAGCCGCTTGTAGCGGGCGATGACGTCGCCGCAGACCTTCTCGTAGGCCGTGCCCAGATGCGGAGCGGCTGTTGACGTAATCGATGGCGGTGGTGAGATAGAAGCGCGACACGAATCCCTCTAATCCCTAAGCCCTAAGCCCTAACCCTAGCCGTAGTCCAGGTACGCCTTGATCGCCGCGGCCTGCACGTCCTTCACGGGCACACCGCGTTCGGATGCGATTCGCAGGCAATCGTCGAACTCGGGCGCGGCATTGACGACGGTCTCGCCCAGACGCGCCACCTTGAAGCTGACCGTGCCGAGCGGCGTGTCGACCGCGACGATTTCGCGCTCGAGCCGCTCGCGCAGCACCTCGTGATACCGCACGCCAATCGTCGTCGTCTCGCGAAAGACGATCGCCGGTGAGCTCCTCGCGCTGCTCCGGCCGCGCCAGAATCGTCAGCAGCGTGCCGGGACGGTTCTTCTTCATCTGCACCGACGGCGAAGTACACCTCGAGCGCGCCGGCGGCATAGAGCCGCTCCATCACGAGCCCGAAGAGCTGCGGGTTCATGTCGTCGATCTCGCACTCGAGCACGACGATGCGCTCGGTGTTCGGCCGGTCGGTGCTCTCTGCCGACGAGCACGCGCAAGACGTTCGGCGTGTTCGGCAGGTCGCGATCGCCGGCGCCGTATCCGACGCTGCTCGATCGTCATGGCGGGAACCGGGCCGAACGACGTGGCATAGCCCGTCACGAGCAGCGCGCCGGTCGGCGTCACCAGCTCGCTCTGCACGCCAGAGGAGTACACCGGCGCGCCAGCGAGCAGCTTCACAGTGGCGGGCGCAGGAACCGGAAAATGGCCGTGCGCCGAGTTCACCATGCCGCCGCCGACGTTCAGCGGCGAGCTGATGATGCGATCGGCGTGGAACCACTCGAGCGCGAACACCGCGCCGACGATGTCGATAATCGAGTCGAGCGCGCCGACCTCGTGCAGGTGGATCTTGTCGATCGGGATCTGATGGATGGCCGCTTCGGCCTCTCCCAGACGATGGAAGAGCTCCTTCGCGCGATCCTTGCGCCGCCGGCGAAAGCGCCGAGCGCTCGATCAGCGCGGTAGATCTCCGTCAGGCTGCGATGGGGATGATGGTGATGGGCGACCGCCGCAGGCGCGTGCTCGTGGGTGTGCGGGTGAGCATGAGCGTGATCGTGACCGTGTTCATGATCGTGGTCGATGGCCATGATCGTCGTGACCGCCGGCGTGAGTGTGCGGCACCGTTTTCATCGACGATGAACTTGGTCGCCGACACGCCGGCGCGCAGCACGCGCGTGGCCGAGACCGAGGCGCCGTCGATGCGCAAGGCTGCCCAGCGCGCGGCGCAGCTCTTCGAGCGGCAGCCCGGCGTCGAGGAAGCGCGCCCAGCACCATGTCGCCCGACGCGCCGTTGAAACAGTCGAAATAGAGAATGCGGGACATGATCAGCTGCAGCCAGCATCATAGTTTACCTGCTTCGCGGAAGCTGAAGTAGCGCGTGTCGGCCAGGATGACGTGGTCGATGACGTCGATCCCCATGATCTCCCCCGCCTGGACCAGCCGCCGCGTCAGCTCCACGTCGTCGCGGCTCGGGAGCGGATCGCCGGACGGGTGGTTGTGAAAGAGCACGATCGCGGCGGCGGCACGCCGATGCCGCTTCGCGAAAAATCTCGCGGGGATGCGCCGGGCTCGAGTCGAGCGTGCCGACCGAGACGACGACGTCCGGATGAGCCGGTGCTTCGTGTCGAGCATCATCAGGCCGAACTGTTCGACGGGCCTGCGAGCCGAACTGCGGCAGCAGGTAGCCGGCGGCTCGCGCGGCGTGACGAACTGCAGCCGCGCCGGCGGACATCGGAGCAGCGTGCGGCGCCCGAGCTCGACCGCCGCCAGCACCTGCGCGGCCTTGGCCGTGCCCATGCCGTCGATCCGGCGAAGCTCGTCCACGCTGACGTCCGCGGAATGCCGTGCAGCCCGCCCGTGGTCTCCAGGATTCATTGGCGAGCGCCAGCGCATTTCCGCGCCGCGAGCCGTTGCCGACGACGATCGCCACCAGCTCGTTGTCGCCGAGTCCGGCGGCGCCCAGGCGAAACAGCTTTTCGCGCGGGCGATCGTGCACCGACAGCGCTTTCATGGCCAACGTTATACTCAGGCGGATGCCGCGCCGAACTCTGTCCGGGTGTGTCTGCCGCATGTCTCTGTTCCCTTCTCTGTCACCGTGGCCTGCGCGACGCCGCCGACACGGGAAATGGATCAGGCCCAGGGCGCGATCGATGCCGCCCGAGCCGCAGGCGCCGATCGCTACGCCACCGAGCAGTACCAGGGCGCCGTCAAGGCGCTTGCAGAGCGCGCACACGCCGTCGAGCAGCGCGACTATCGTCTGGCGCTGAATTACGCGCTCGACAGCCGCGAGCGTGCGCAGAGCGCGGCGAAGGAAGCGGCCAGCCAGCAGGGCGTCCTGCGCAGCGCATGCGGAGCGGCGTCTCGTTCAGGTGACGGCGTCTGCTCGATCAGGCCAGGCAACAGCTCAAGGCGGCCGAAACCGCGCGAGTGCCACGCCGTTCGCTCGTCGCCGCGCGCGCCGCGATCGGCGACGCCGAAGCTTCTCTGCAAAAAGCGGGCACGGGCATCCAGGAAGGCAATTACCGGGAAAGCCAGGACCGGCTGGCGGAATCTGCCAAGAAACTCCAGTCAGCGATTGCAGAAATCGACACGGTCACGAAGGGGCGTCCGAAGCCGGGTTCGTAACCGTTCATAACAGCCGACTCGCCAGTTCAACCGAACCAGGTTCCTTCGAAGACCAGCCTCGCCCACCCCGTCAGAAAGATGTTGCCATCGTCGAGCCACTCGACGCGCTGGCTGCCACCCGGCGAAATCAATCTCGACGTCGCGCAACGCACCGCCGAACGACGCCGCGGCCACCGCCGCGCCGCAGGCGCCCGTGCCCGACGCCTGCGTGGGCCCGACGCCACGCTCCCAGATCAGGATCCGCACGCGCCCGGGGGCTTCCACGCTGGCGAACGAGACGTTCGTGCGATTCGGAAAATGTGGATGATGCTCGAGCGCGGGCCCAAGCTTGTGCAGCCGCGCTTCGAGGAGCGGGCCGCCGAGCAATACGCACTGCGGGTTGCCGACCGACAACGTCACGGCGCGAACCTGCTCGCCGGCTGCCTGGAGGTCGACTTGTCTCACGTCTTGTGGCGCACCCATGGCCGCGCGGAACGTCAGCGTGTCGCCGTCCCTCCCCTTCAACTCCAGCACCTTGGGGCCCGCCGGCGTGTCGATCGTCACCTGGGTCGTGCCAGGACGCTCACGGACCGCAAGCGCGGCCAGGCAGCGGATTCCATTGCCGGATACTTCGGAAGGACTGCCGTCGGCGTTGAACAGCTGCATGCTGATTGATGACGAGCCGAGTGTGTAGATCATCAACCCGTCGGCGCCGATACCCTCGTGGCGGCTGCACATCGCGCGGGCCAGCGCACCGGGATCGACACCGCGGACAGCCGGCTCCGGGGCGAGGAGAAAGTCGTTGCCATAGGCGTGCCCCTTGACGATTGGAATGCGCGTCGGCATCAGCTACACCTCACAGAACGCCAGCAGGTGCCATCCGAAGCGCCGCGTCAGGGATCGCGGCAGCGCATTGAACAGCCCGACGAAGCACGTGTTGTAGAGCGTGCCTTTCAGGCCGCCGTGCAGCCTGGTCTTCACCGGAAATCGCTCGGGCACGATGCGCACGCGCGAAAAATCTCTCAGGAGATCGCGGAATTCGCCGATGGAATACTTCTTCAGCATCGGCGCATCGACATGCTCCAGATCGACCTTCGTGATGTGCGACAACGCGTTCAGCCAGGAGATCCGGTTGTACACCTGAAACACGGCGACGCCGCCGGGCTTCAACACGCGCCGGCACTCGCCGACCAGCGCGCGATCGTCCGAGGTGTACTGCACGACGCCGTGGGCGTAGACGAGATCGAACGACCCGTCACGAAACGGCAGCGCCTCGCCGTCGGCCACCGCCAGCGCAGCAGGAAGCTTCTCGAGCGCGAAGTTCTGCGCGGCGAGCGCGATGGAGGACGGCGCGAGGTCGATCCCCGTGGCGTGCGCACCGTGGCGGGCAAACCGGATCAGATCGGTTCCAGCACCGCATCCGACCTCGAGCACCCGGCGACCGCGATACCGATCGAACGGGACGAGCTGGGGCAGATGGTGGAGTTTCTCGAAGTGGTACTGCTCGAGGTCGGCGAAAAAACCCGGAGAGCCCGGCGGGTGCGTGGTGATCTCGAGATCGTGGATGTGCGTATTCCAATACGCGCGCACGTCACGCTGGGACGAGGGGCGATCCGAACGGTTGGGCACGGACGCCTACTATAAGATAGTTCCCGCTTGATTCGAGATCTCCAGCGGCTTGCCGAACGCGAGTTCGACGTGCTCGTGGTGGGCGGCGGTATCTACGGGCTGACCATTGCCTACGACGCCGCGCAGCGCGGGCTGTCTGTCGCGCTCGTCGAACGCGGCGATTTCGGCGGCGCCACGTCGTTCAATCATCTGAAGACAATCCATGGCGGTTTGCGGTACCTCCAGTCGGCCGACATCCGCCGCATGCGCGAATCGAACCGCGAGCGCCGGGCGTTTGGACGGATTGCCCCGCGGTTCGTGGCTCCGCTGGCGTTTGCCATGCCGACCGGTTCGTCTCTCACGCGCAATCCCCTTGCGATGAAGACGGCGCTCGCGCTCGAGGCCATGGTCGGCTCCGATCGGAACGACGGTGTCGACGAGTCACGGCACCTTCCAGCGGGCCGCGTGATTGCCGGCGTCGAGTGCCGCGAGTTGTTCGAGGGAGCGCTGCGATCCGTCGCTTCCGCTGCCGTCTGGCACGACTATCAGACCATTGACGGCGATCGCCTGACGCTCTCGTTTGCCAAGGCCGCGGTGAAGCATGGCGCCGTGCTGGCCAACTACACGGAGGCCTCCGGGCCGCTCCGCGCCGGGCAGCGGCTTGCCGGTGTGAAGGCGCGCGATCTCCTCGCGGGAAAGGATCTCGATATCCGAGGGCGCGTGGTTGTGAACGCCGCGGGACCCTGGGCCGCGACGCTGCTCGATCGCGCGGGAGTGCGCTGCCGGTGGCCGCTTTTGAAAGCCATGAACCTGATCACATCGCGGCCGGCTCGCAAGGCCGCGCTGGTGGCGCCGATGCGCGAGGGGCGGGCGCTCGTCATGCTCCCCTGGCGGGAACGGACGCTCATCGGAACCAGCGAATCGGCCGACGAACGCCAGCCCGACGATCAGGACGCGCGGCGCGATGAGGTCGATGGCTTCGTTCGCGAAATCAACGAGACCTTCCCTGCCCTCAAACTGGATGTTCGAGAAATCACCTTCGTTCACCGGGGCATCGTCCCCGCCGCGATCGATGGCCAGCGCCTGTCGCTGCTTCGCCACTCGCGGATCATCGATCACGAGCGCGAAGGAGCCGAGCCGGGGCTGATTTCGATCGTCGGCGTGAAGTACACGACCGCGCGCCTGGTTGCCGAACGCACCGTCGATCTGTTGCTGCAGAAACTTGGACGAGCGCCGGTTGCCTGCCGTACCGCCGACACGCCGTTGCCCGGCGCCGGCTTGAACGATGCCGATGCTTCCGACCCGATCGTGCACGCGATTCGCGAAGAAATGGCTCAAACCCTGGTCGACGTGGTCGTCCGACGAACCGGCCTGGGGTCCGCCGGCCATCCCGGCGAGGCTGCGGCGAGTGACGTCGCGGGCCGGATGCGCGCGGCTCTCGGATGGTCCGAGGATCGAACGCAACGCGAAATCGAGGCGCTTCGCAACTTCTATCAGGTTGTGTGACAGGACGTGCCATGTACAAGCCGACATCCGTCGTTGTTCGTGATCGCTGCCCTGGTGGTTTCAACATCCTGTACGACGGCACCGGGGACAGCGCCGGAGTACGACGTCATCATCCGCGGCGGTGACGTGTACGACGGTTCGGGCGCGGCCCCCGTCCGTGCCGACGTCGGCGTTCGCGGCGATCAGATCGCCACCATCGGCGATCTCGGCCAGGCGAAGGCCGCCAGCGATGTCGATGCCCGCGGACTCGCCGTGGCACCCGGCTTCATCAACATGCTGAGCTGGGCCACCGAGTCCCTCCTCCACGACCCGAAGTCGCAGAGCGACATCAGGCAGGGGGTGACGCTCGAGGTCATGGGCGAAGGCGAGTCGATGGGCCCGCTGAATCCGTCGATGAAGAAGATGGCGGCGGAGCTTCAGGGGGATATCAAGTACCCCATCTCCTGGACGACGCTTGGAGAGTATCTGGCGTTTCTCGAAAAGAAAGGCACCTCGACGAACGTGGCGTCGTTTGTCGGAGCGACGACGGTGCGGATCCACGAGCTTGGGTATGCGGATCGGCCACCGACTCCGGAAGAGCTCGGCCGCATGCGCGCGCTGGTTCGCGCGGCCATGGAAGAAGGCGCGCTCGGCGTCGGGTCGTCGCTCATCTACGCCCCGGCGTTTTACGCAAAGACGGACGAATTGATCGCGCTCTGTGAAGAGGCGGCGAAATACGGCGGGATGTACATCTCTCACATCCGCAGCGAGGGCAACGCCCTGCTCGAAGCCGTGGACGAGTTGATTCGCATCGCGCGCGAGGCGAAGCTGCCCGCCGAGATCTATCACCTGAAGGCCGCGGGCGAGCAGAACTGGCCGAAGATGGATCAGGTGATCGCCCGCATCGAAGCCGCCCGCGCACAGGGGCTGCAGATCACCGCCGACATGTACACCTATCCTGCCGGCGCGACCGGGCTCGACGCGGCGATGCCGCCGTGGGTGCAGGAAGGCGGGCTGCGCGAATGGATCCGGCGGCTGAAGGATCCCGCCATCCGCGCGCGCGTCAGGCGCGAGATGAGCACGCCGACAAACGCGTGGGAGAGCCTGTATCTTGCGGCGGGCTCAGCGGACCGGGTCCTGCTCGTGGCGTTCAAACAGGACGCGCTGAAGCCGCTCACAGGGAAAACCCTCGCCGAGGTCGCGAAGATGCGGGGCAAGTCTCCCGAGGAGACCGCGATGGATCTGGTCATCGAGGATGACAGCCGTGTCGGGACGGTGTATTTCCTCATGTCGGAAGACAACATCCGGAAACAGCTCAAACTGCCATGGGTCAGCCTGGACTCCGACGCGGAATCGCTGGCGCCCGAAGGCGTCTTCCTGAAGTCGAACCCGCATCCGCGCGCGTATGGGAACTTTGCGCGTCTGCTCGGACGCTACGTGCGCGATGAGAAACTGATGCCCCTCGAAGAAGGGATCCGGCGCCTGACCTCGTTGCCCGCCACGAACATGAAACTCGACAGGCGCGGCGCGCTCGAAGCCCGGCCACTACGCCGACGTCGTCGTGTTCGATCCGAAGACGATTCAGGACCACGCGACGTTCGACAAGCCTCATCAGTACAGCACCGGCGTCGCGCATGTGTTCGTCAACGGCGTGCAGGTGCTGAAAGCCGGCGAGCACACCGGCGCGACACCAGGGCGATTCGTCCGTGGACCCGGTTTCAGGAAAAAGATCTAACAGGAGATTAAGAGACGAGGAGTATAACTTAGGGTTTTTCTCCGCGATCTCCTGATCTCCTGTCAAATCCTTCTACGGCGTTGCCCTGCCGGAGATCACATACGTGGCGCCGGCCGATATGCCGAAGCTCGGATCGCGTTCCGTGAAGCCCGCCAGGATACCGAAGTCGAGTCGCAGCATCCGGTAGGTATAGCGGCCGGCGAGGCGGAACACGCCGCGGCTCTCGAGGCCGGCGGGAGTGAATTCGCCGAACGGCGGCAGCCTTCCGTTGAACTTCGCCCACCATCTCGAACTCGTTGGTCAGCGCGCGCGCAATCGAGGCGCCGAAGGTCAGCGCCGTGACCGATTCCTGCGCGTCCTGCAGGATCTGCCAAGCACGATCAGACCCGACGTTGCCGACCGTGCGCACCGATCGGACGGTCTTGGCGATGAGAAACGAGGCAAAGAAGTCGGTGGTGCCGAGGCCAATGCCTTTTTCGGGCTCGGCGCACCGGCAGTTTCGTGCCGAAGCGCACGCCCGACCGCGGGCCGCGAGGCCGACTCGGACGCCATCCGAATCTTTGGTCGCGACGACGAGATCTTCAAGGCCCGAGGCGCTGTCGCCCGGGAGCAGCAGGCTCGTGTTCTCGAGCGGCGGCGACCAAAACGCCCGTTCACGTCGATGTTCTGATAGAAGCCTCCGTCGATCTGCACCTCCGCGGTCGCGCCCGCGCCGATGCTGACGCCGAGCGTGGCGATGTGCGTGATGTCCCCTTCGAGCCCGTTGGCGAAATTCCTCTGATCCTTGTCGAACGAGACGCCACCCTCGAGCAAGACGCGGCCGGCGCCGATCGTCTCGGGATCTTCCGTGGCGAGCGGCCGCTGCTGCGCGTGCGCGCTCGCCGTGACGCCCAGCACGAGGGCACACACAATGAAGATTCGGATTGTCATGAGCATGAATCGTCCCCCCAGGTTCACCATCGCCGCCGGCTGTCGAGAAGAATCGTGACAGGGCCGTCGTTGGCGAGCTCCACCTCCATATGCGCCTGGAACTCGCCTGTTTCCACTTTCAGATTCAGTGTCGCGAAGCTCGCGGACCAGGGCCTCGTAGATCGGCCTCGCGCGTGCCGGCGCCTCGGCGTCGTCGAAGGACGGGCGCCGGCCTTTTCGGCAGTCACCGCAGAGGGTGAACTGCGACACGGCGAGCACGGAGCCGCCCGCCTCGCCGAGCGACACGTTCATCTTGCCCGCATCATCCTCGAAGATTCGAAGACCGCTCACTTTGCCGGCGACGTACTTGATGTCGTCGGGACCGTCACCCTTTTCGACGCCGGCGAAGACGAGCAGGCCTCGTCCGATCTCGCCGACGGTGCGGCCGTCCACGCGCACGCGCGCGAAGGTCACGCGCTGAACGACCGCACGCAAGGGTCAGTAGCGAATCTGGAGCAGCTGGGGGGATCCTGCTCCTCGAGAATGTCCACCGCCGGATTGAGCCGCGTGTCGAGCAGATGCCGCGGCGATACGTTCGACAGCGCTTTGAGCATGGAGTTCTTGACGCCCACGTTCTCGCGCTCGAGATCCATCAACAGCTGCTTGATGCGCTGGCGCTGCAGGCTCAAATCGCCGCACGCCGGACAGCAGCAGCTGATGACGGGCAGCTTCATCGACGTCGTGTAATCCCTGCAGTCGGCCTCGTTGACGTACACGAGCGGCCGAATCACGATGTGCTTCCGGTCGTCCGACACCAGGCGCGCCGGCATGGCCTTCAGGCTGCCTTCGAAGAACAGGTTCAGCAGCAGCGTTTCGATGAAGTCGTCGGCGTGATGACCCAGCGCGATCTTGGTCGCGCCGAGCTTGTCGGCGAGCCGGTACAGGGCGCCGCGGCGCAGGCGCGCGCACAACGAGCACGGCGTGCTGTTGGCGCCGAGCAGGTCGTCCATCACTTCGCCGATCGAGGTGTGCTCAACGTGGCACTCCCATCCGTGCGCGTCGCACGTCCCTTTGATGGTGCCGTGTTGAAAATCCTCGTATCCCGAGTCGATGTTCACGCCGATGATCGAAAAGCTGATGGGCGCGCGCTTGCGGAGCACGTCGAGGATCTGAATCAGCGCCCAGCTGTCCTTGCCGCCGGACAGCCCGACCATGACGCGGTCGCCGTCCTCGATCAGGTTGAAGTCGTGGATCGCCTTCGTGACTTTTCTGGCAACCTTGGCTTCAAGGTGCGTCGAGTACCCCACTCTTTCTCTCGTCCTTTCCCGCGCCGCTTCGCCATGCGCGCGCGCCGGGCGGCACCCATCCGGTCGTGATATCTGCGTCAGTGTACTCCGGGATGAGGTGAATCATCGCGCCCAGAAAGCGCGGGTCCTGCGGACACGGTCCCTGCGGCTTGTCGCAGGGCACCCTGAGGAATGGCACGAACCCTGCCGTCGTGCGGACGGAAATCTTGTAGAGGTAGCTCGTAGGCTGCACGTCGCGGCGGAACGGTACGCCGCGGGCAGTGCGAGCGAGACGGCCTTTTTCTCGTCGGGGGCCATGTCGAGCGTCTGCGATTCGCTGCCGGTCGCGACCGTCACACGGTTCTCGACCGCACCGTTCTGAATCTCGACGTTCAATCGCGTGATCGTTTTCGACACCCATTTGTCGCCGCCGAGGCTGGCGACAGGTCCGCGCAGCACGACCTCGGCTTTTGCGTTGCCCTTGACCCAGAACCACCAGTCATCCGACTTGGCCGGTGTCTCTTCGGGGTTGAACGCGTTGTCATCGGGGAAATACGCGAACATGTGCGGGGCGGGGTTCGGCGGACCGATCGACCCTGCGCATGCGGTCGCCGTCCTGCGCCACCGGGAGATCGTGCAGCAGCGTGAGCTCGATCGGCAGCCATCGCAGCGGACCGGCTTTGGTGTGTTCACCCGGGCGCAGCGAGACGTAGAGGGGGTTGAAGACGAGCTGCGCGGTGAAGAGCGCCCCGCACGGCAAACGCCGTCAGTGCCGACCCGAGTCCAGCCGTGGGTGGAATCAGGACGAGAAACAGCGCGTAGAACGGCATGAAGTACCGGCTCCCGACCGGACCGCCTCCCCCGTTCCAGGTGAACGGCCACACGAAGACGTGCATCACCACGGTTCCGGCGATCGTGACGAGCGCCAGCCATTGCCAGAGCTGCTTGTCCTTCGACAACAGGAACAGCGCGATCGCGAGGATGCCCGGGAAGAAATACGGCACCAGCCCCGCGTTCCTCCCGGCGAAGAAATACCACAGGTTGTGAAGAAACACGGAACCCGAATGGGCATTCACCAGCACGTCGCCCACCAGCAAGTCTTCGCGGCCCCTGCACCGGCCCGATCGTGTCGAAGGTCTCGTACGTATTGGCGAACGGGAATCCGGTGTGGAAATAGAACGTTTTCCGATCGCCCCCCTGATAGTTGAACTCGCCGGTAATGGCCGCATTCGCGCCGAACAGCGCGCCAGTCACGGCAGCGCAGATGACGAGGCTGGCGATCGCGTGCTTCCATTGACGCCGGCTCGCGGCCAGCAACAGCATCGGCCCGAGGACGAGCAGGTGCGGCGGCTTCGAAAACGTTGCCACGCCGATGAGCACGGCCGCGATGTAGTCGGACGCTCGACCGGCCAGACGAGCGAGCGCGCCTGGTCGCGCGCGACCTCCTTGTACGCCCAGAAGAAGACGGCGTAGAGCACGAGCGAGAAATTGAACAGCTCGGGCACGAGCCAGACGAAGTAGACAGGAACGACCGACGTCCCGAGAAACGCGAGCGCAAAGGGCAAGGCGACCCAGTTGGACCGGGTGGCCCCATGGATGAACAGATAGATGACCAGCAGATCGAAGGCGAGCAGCAGCGCGTGAAACACCAGAAACCCGTTCGTGCCGAACAGGTACACGAACGGCGCCGCCACCAGCGGATAGATGTACGACTTCGAGATGTAAAGGCGCGTGTCGCGCTCGGGATCCTCGCGCTTCTGCCATTGGAAGAACGGGAACGAGCTCGAGCCTCGAATCTCGACGTCCTTTCCGCGTTTGAGGAAGATGCCCTGCGGGCCCGAGTATTCCTCCCAGACTCTGACGAGATCCTTTCGTTCGAACTGGAAATCGAAGTCGCGCGCGAGGCTGAGGCCAAGCACGTAGTAGGTCGATTCGTCCCCTTTGAATGCACCACCGTTGGCCTTCGGGAAATTCACCGAAAGGGCAAACGCCAGCAGCAGAATGCCCAGCAGCGCCGAGGCGATCACGCCGGGTCTGGTCGTCACGGCGTCATCAACCGGTGCACGGCTTTGGGCCATGTCATGCCTGACACCTTCTCGAAGCCGGCCTGCCCCATTCGCTCGGCTGCCGGCGTGTCTTCCATCACCTCGCGCAGGGCGACGGCGAGCGTCTCGGGCCGAGGGGCGCAGACCCGGCCGTTCACGCTATCACTCACCAGCTCCGCCGGGCCGCCGCTGTCGGTGCAGGTGATCACGGCCTTGCGCGATGCGAACGCTTCGACGGTGACGAACCCGTAGTCCTCGTCATAGGGAGGAAAGCACACCGCGCGGCATCGCGCGAGGTGCTCCAGCATCTGGCGATCGTCAATCCGCCCGATCAGCTTGACGCGCGATGAAAGCCCTCTGGTGGCGATCGCGTGTTCGAGCGCCTGATGCTCTTCACCCTCGCCGGCGATGACGCACCTGATGCCGGCCGCTTCGGGATTCGCGAGCGCCTCGATGAGCAGCGACAGCCTTTTCAAGGGTGCAAGCCGCGAGATCGCAAAAACATAGTCATCGTAGCCTTCACAACGATAGGCGCGTTGCGGAGGTGGCGGGTACAGCGGTTCCGACCTGATGCCTCCGAACCGGGTGAGGCGTGCCGCTGACGGTCTGCGAGATCGTAAACACCTTTCGCACGTGTCTGGTCAGCAGGCGCCGATCGGTCCAGCGGATCAACTGACGCCTGGTCAGTTCCTTGATGTCGCCCCTTCCACTCGCAGCGGGGCGCTGAACGCGTCCCACTGATCGTAGTACTCGCGCATGGTGTGGTTCAACCACACGACGTGATTGGGATGCCGTACGGCGTAGCTCGGTACCGGAGCGAGATCACCTGATCGATCGGACGGTTGTTATGCGCCAGCCCGACGTCGGTCAGCCAGGCGGCCAGATACGCCGCACCCTGGCGGCCGAAGCGATTTTGCGGCGTCACGACCAGCTCGGCGGCATGGCCTTCTTCGCGCAGCGCCTGAACGAGCGCGCGCGCCATCACCAGATGCCCGCCTTCGACGAACATCGGCGACGATGTGACCACCGCGATCGTTTTCATGCCGAGAAACGACAAATCGGCCCGAGCGGCGCGCTCCGGCTCGCCGGCCTTCCTGGCCCGCGAGCCGTCGCAGAGCAGCACGTAGAGCTGCTCCATTTTTCGCACGAACGCCGCGATGTCGTAACGCTCGGCCGTCACGCGAGCCGCGGCCGCCAGGCGCGCACGCTCGTCGGGCCGGTTCATCAGATCGAGAATGGCGCTGGCCAGGGCTGCCGCATCGCGCTTCGGCACGATGCGCGCGTCGCGGGCGTCGGTCAGAATGTCGACGAGGCCATCGGCGTCGGTCGCCACAATCGGCTTCCCCGAGGCGAGCGCCTCGAAGGCGGTCAACGGTGTGCCCTCCCAGAGAGACGGGAACACGCTCAAATCGAACGCGCTGAGAACGGCGGCCACATCTTTGCGCGAACCCGACGAACACGAATCGATCGCCCAGGCCCAGCTGGCGCGCCTGCGCTTCGAGCGATTCCCGCAGAGGGCCCTCGCCGACGAGGAAGAAACGGGCGCGTGGCTGCTGCTTGATGACGAGGTGCGCGGCCTCGACCAGGTACGAGTTCCCCTTGGACTCGTGCAGCCTCGTCACTGTCCCGACGGCGAAGTCATCCGGGCGGATCTGAAGGTCGTGCCGGGCGGCCGCGATCTCGTCGGCCGAGCGCGCGCGGCTGAACTCATCATGAGGCGCGCCCAGGTACACGACTTTCACCTTGGACGGCTGGACGAGCCGTGCATGGACGACGAATTCGGCGGTGCTCTTCGAGACCGCGATGGCGATATCGGTGTAGCGCTCGAGCAGCGCGATCGGCGATCTTCTGAAACCAGGGCGTGTCGGTGAGGTTCGCGTGCTCGTGCAGGATCGCGGGGATACCGCGCATGGCCGCCGCCAGTCGTCCGAACGTCGTCGCGCCGTAGCCGTGGAGGTGAAGGACGTCGATCTTTTTCCGGTCGATGATCTTCAGGAGTGCCGGCAGCGTCGACGGATCGAACTTGCCTTTGTGCAGATACGTGATGTCGATGCCGAGGGCGTCGAGCGTTTCCTCCGACAGGTCCTTCTTGCGCAGGCTGACGAGCGAGACGTCGAAGCGGGTGGGATCGAACCGGGGAATCATCCAGGCGAACAGACGCTTCACGCCGTGCATGCGCGAGCCTTCCCAGCCGAGATGATCGCAGACCTGGAGCACGCGAATCATGCGCGCGTTCCCACGATCCGGGCGGGCACGCCGACCGCGGTCGCTCGATCGGGAACCGCATCGCGCACGACGGCGCCGGCGCCAATCACGGCATGCGCGCCGATGATGACGCCATCCAGGACTTTGACCCCGGCCCCCAGCCAGGCCCCTTCGCCCACGCTGATGCCGGCCGACGTGCGCGGCTGATCCAGGACCGGGCGCGACGGATCGCTGAAGTCGTGATCGCCGCCGACGAGGTAGCTGTAGGCGGCGATGAGCACGTTCCGGCCGACGTGCACGCGGCTCGCCGAAAAAATTTCGCAGTTGAAGCCGATGTTGACCCCGTCGGCCAGCTCGATATTGCCGTTCTTGCACGAGAGAATCGTGTTGCGCCCGATGAACGCACCGCTGCCGATGCGGATGCCGGTGTTCGATTCACCTTTGGCGTCGATCAGGCAGTTGTCGTCGATGACGACGTTGTCGGCGATGCTGATTTTGTGCGGATGGCGCAACACGACGTTGTGCCCGAACACGACATTGCGTCCGCAGGCGCCAAGCAGCCACGGATACAACGTCTTGCGCAGCACGAGCCCGAGGGCGCCGGGCACGTGTTGCGACAGCATCACGATGAGCTCGTATTTGATGAGCGCAGCCCAGGCCGGGCTTACCGACGATGAGGGAGGCGTACTTCTCGCGGGCGGACATGCCGGGATGTGCGAGCTCGTCCTGGACGCGCGGAATGGGCTTCACAGCCATCCGCGTTCCCGGTACCACGCGAGCGTCCTGCGAATGCCTTCGCGAAGGCCGACGCGCGGGTCGTAACCGATTTCGGCGCGCGCACGGCTGATGTCGAAGGCGCGGCTCTTGGTGAAGAAGTCCACTCTCCGGCGATAGATCGGCGGCTCGAGGCCCAGCGGCGCGCACACCGCTTCGCACGCCGCCCCGGCAAACCAGAACGGCCAGACCGGCAGCTTGAGGGCGGGCGGCCGAACGTGCGCCTCGGCAGCGATCAACCCTATGAGTTCGTTGAGTGTCGTGACTTCGCCTCCCGCGAGAATGTACGTCCGGTTGGCCGCGGCTGGCACTTCCCCGCACAACCGGAATCCCTCGACGAGGTCGTCGATGTACGTCAGATGATAGAAGATGTCTCCGGACCCGAGCACGACAAAACGCCGCCGCGCCACGCCCCGGAAGAGCTTGAGCAGGCGGCGATCGCCGGGGCCGTAAATGCCCGACGGACGCGCAATCGTCACGGCCAGCCCGGTACGGGCGGCCGCCTCTCGCGCCACGCGCTCCCCTTCGACTTTCGTCTCCTGGTAAATGTCGCCCGGCCGAAGAGGTGCGTCTTCGGTGGCCGGGGGATGCTCGATGTCGCCATGCACGCCGACAGTGCTGCAGTGCACGACGCGGCGGGCGCCCGCTTCGGCCGCCGCCTCGATGACATCGCCGACCGCCGTGGCGTTCACCGCGCGATAGGCCGACGCCGGAAGCCCTGCCTGCCGATAGACGGCGGCGACGTGATAGACGATCTCGATTCGTTTGACCGCCCGCGCGAGCGCGGCGCGATCCTCGAGCGTGCCGATCGCCGGTTCGATGCCCGCCGCTTCGAGCTCTCCCGCCTGTGTGCGCTGACGCACCAGACCGCGAACGTGATACCCGCGCCGGGCCAGCGTTCGCGCAAGATGCCCCCCTGTGAACCCGGTTGCGCCGGTGACTAGGACGCGCACCGCTCTGCTGCCACGGTGACGGGCGAACCGGCAAGCGTCAACACTCCAACGCTCGCGAGGCCCCCTTCGAGGCCGCGTGTGAAGCCGGGAGATCCGATCGCCTTGTGAAACGCGATCGGCAGCACGAACTGCCGGTGCGTTGCGACGATGCGAAACCCGTGGCGGTCGAGCTCGCGGGCGATATCGCCGGCGCCGAACACGCGATAGGCCTCGACCGTGCTTCCCATGGCCTGCGCGAGGCGGCGCCAGACCGCCTGCATTGAGGCGACGCTGCAGAGCGCCGGATAATCGAACACGACCCGATGGTGGCTCACGCGGCACAGTTCCGCAAGCGCGCGTCGCCAGTCGGGAACATGCATGAGCATGCGCAGGCAGACAACGCCGTCGAACGACCGGTCGGCGAAGGTCAGCGCGTGCGCGTCGCCCTCGCGAAAGTCGATGGTCAGTCCCAGCGCTGACGCGCGTGTCCGCGCGACGCCGAGCATCTCGCTCGAGGCATCGACGCCGGTGACGCGGGCGCCTCGCTGCGCCAGCGCCAGGGCCGCGCGCCCGGTGCCCGTGGCCATGTCGAGGATGGTTTTGCCGGATACGTCGCCGAGGAATTCCATGAGCACGCGCTCCTGATCCTCGAGGAGCATTCTGCCAATCGGCCCGCCGAAGCGCTTGGCGTCGAAGCTTGCCGCCATCGCGGGGTCGGCATATGCCGAATAGCTGTAGTGGTCGCTGTCGAAGACCCCTCCTGCGACCCCGATTTTCGCCATCACGCCACCAGCGCTGCGCACGCTTCGCGGGTCCGCTGGAGGTACGCCTCGTAGGTATAGCGGGTCTCGGCGAGCGTTTTTGCGGCGTCGCCGACGCTTTTTGCGTGCGCCGGATCGTTGACGGCTCGAAGGATGCCGCGGGCGAAGCCGTCGGGCGTCGGCTCGGCCAGAATCGCCACCTCGTCGGAGAGCACCTGCGTGTGCGTCAACAGACGCGTGGCGACAATCGCGCGACCCGAGCGCAGGTACTGGTAAATCTTCAGCGGTGTGTTCGTGCCGGTGCTGCGCGGCGACACGAGCACATCGGCGGCGTCGAGATAGCTCGGAATCGAATCCGCCGGCAGCTCGCCGGTGAAGATCACACCCGTCTGCCCCCATCGACACAGCCTGCGCCTTGGCGCGCGCCACCTGTTCGGGCTTTCCACCGGCAAGAACAAAGCGCACGTCGGGCCGCTCTCGATGCACCAGTGCCGCCGCCTGGAACAAGAGATCCAGTCCCTGGTACGCCTCGAACGTGCCGGTGTACAGCACCACTGGCGAGCCGGCGTCCAGCGCGAGCCGCTTCGCGAATGGCTTTGCCGCTTCCGTGAACCGGCGCCTCACCGGAGCCGGGCGCGTTTTCAATCAGCACCGTTCGTGCCTCGGGCACCACCCGGCGTGCCGTTTCCTCGAGATGCGGGCAGATGACGATCGTCACCCGCGATCGTTTGATGGCCGTCCGTTCGAGCCGCTGAAACATCCAGCGGAGCATCGCCGATCGGCTGAAGGCGAAGTTCTCGAGCTGCTGCGGCAAGCTCGAGTGCATGTCGTACAGATGCGGCACGCCGAGCGCGGCCGAGATGACGCACGCCAATCGCGGCCGCCTTCCTCGTGCGAGTGAACGGCGTCGTAGCGCCCCAGACGCGCGCGATTGAGCGCCGTCGCGGTCAGCGTCAGATCGAGAAACAACTTGGCTGCCGACGGGCCAATCTTCACATGTGAGACGAAGGGCGGCCGCGCCGCACGGAAGATGCGGAGACCCGGCAACTGCACGTCGGCGCCGAATGGATACGTGACGAGATCGACGGTATGGCCGAGATCGAGGAGTGCCCTGATGCGGTGGTATTCGCTGAACGGGGTGCCCCGAGGCTCGAAGAACGGCTCGGGCGCAATCATCAGAATCCGCATTCCACGGTGGCGATTGTAGGAAACGCAGCGGCAATCCGTCAAACCGCGAATCGTCGGCATCCTGACGGACCAGTAAGCACTTGTGTTACCATGATTGGCGTTCGTGTCGACCGATACCTTCCGCCTCCAATACCTCGCCAGAACCGCCGCGGGGGTTCCGCGCGACCTGGTGAACTCGTTGGTCGTTTCGCGGTTCAAGGCCATTCGCCCGACCGTGCTCATCTATAACTGCACCTTCGTCTGCGACGCCCGCTGCGAAATGTGCGGCAACTGGAAGATGGGCGATCGCAAGTCGGACATGACGCTCGAGCAGCTCGACGGCGTCATGGCGCACGATTTCTGGGGAGCCGTCGAAAACCTGAACATCTCGGGCGGCGAGCCGACGACGCGCAACGATCTGCCGGAAATGGTGGAGCTGTTCCATCGGCGGTTGCCCCGCATGCGGAAGATCGGCGTCAACACGACGGGCCTCACGCCGCATCGCGCCATCCCGATGCTGACGCGCATCGTGAAATTCTGCGCCGAGAAGAACCTGCTGCTGAGCGTCCGCGTGTCGCTCGACGGCATCGGCGACATCCACAACCAGGTGCGGCAGGTGAAGGCGGGCTTCGACAAGGCGCTGCCAGACGATCGAGGCGATGCAGGCGCTCGCCGAGAAGCACTCGAACTTCCAGTTCGGCCTCGGCGGCCACGATCTTCGCGATGAATCTCGAGGATGCCGAGAACATGCTGGCCTGGGCGAAGAGCCGGCGGCTCGACATCGTGTTCAACATGCTGCGCTTCACCGAGAACATGTTGAACAACAAGAGCCTCGAAGAGCAGATTCAGTTCCGGGAGCGCGAAGAAGGAGTTCATGCGCAAGTTCTTCCTCGATCGCGTATCGGAAGAGTCGGTGCTGAGCGGCCAGTCGTTCATGTACCTGCACTACGCCGACATGATCGCCAACGGCTATCACCGGACGATGCCCTGCCCGTTCCAGAGCCAGGGCCTGCTGCTCAACCCTGAAGGCAATCTCTTCTACTGCGAGAACTCCGAGAAGCTCGGCAACGTGCTCGACGAGAGCGCCGAATCGCTGTACTTCAAGGTGGCCAACCTCGCGCATCGCGAAGAGCTCAAGGACAAAGACCTGTCCGACGTGCCTGAGCCCCTGCCAGGTGAACGTCGGCGCCATGAAGCAGGTCGTGCCCTACGTGAAGTTCCTGCGCCGGGCGTACCGCGTGAAGCACGATCCGGCGCGACATCTCGAAACCATTCCGCCGGTCCAGTGAACTCGGGAACTCCGTTCCCCGTGCACCATCACGCGGGCCCGCGCTCCTGCGGCTGGCGTTTGCGGCCGCGCTCGTCTGTTACTTCTTTGCGCGCGCCAATCCCGGATCGGTACTGCCAGGCGTTCACCCGCATCAGCGCAGGGCCGCTCCTCGTCGTCGCTCGGCCTGGTGCTGGTCGATCGCGCGCTGATGGCGTATCGATGGTTCGTCCTCCTCCGTCCGCTCGAGCGCGAGCAGATGCCATCGTTCGGCGTCGATGCTCCGACATCTTTTTCGTCAGCACGTTTCGTCGGGACGTTTCTGCCCGGCAGCGTCGGCGGTGATGCCGTGCGGGCGTATTCAGCTGTCGAAGCACGGCGTCCCGATTGGCGATTCGATGGCGTCGGTCTTCGTTGACCGGATGCTCGGCGTGCTGTCGCTGCTGCTGATGGCGCTCGTCAGCGTGACGCTCGCGCGCGATCTCGCATCCGAGCGCGCGATTATCGTGGGCCTGGCCATGACCGCGACTGTCGTGCGCGGCGGCCGCCCTGCTCGTGTTCAGCAACCGACGGAAGCCGTCGCGGAATCGCTGCTCGCGCGGTTGCCGCGGGAATCGATCCGCCGCGTGCCGGCACAGATTCTGGCGTCGATCCGGCGATACGCGCACCACCGTGGCGCGCTGATCCACGTGCTTGCGGCGTCAGTGGCCGTCCAGGTCCTGCGCGTGCTCCAGGCCTACTACCTGGGTGTGGCGATGGGTTTGCCGCATTCGCTGCAGGTGTATTTCGCCTTTGTCCCGTTGATCCTCCTCATCATGCTCCTGCCGATTACGGTCAACGGCCTCGGCACGTCCCAGGCGGCATTCGTCTGGTTGTTCGGAAGAGTACAGACTCCCTGCGCCCGAGGCATTCGTCTTGTCGGTGCTCTTTGTCGGACTGCAGATTGTCGGCAATTTTCCTGGCGCCCTGCTCGTGCTGGGGAAGACAGCCAGGGACGTCGCGGCGCGCGGCCCGACACACTAAAGCCTTGACAAGCAGCAGGTTCGTTCCGTACCATCCTTCTACCCTCCAGCTCGGTGGTCCGAGTTTCCCGGCTCAGACCGCACCTAAATCACCGGCACTATTGTTCCGATAAACCGTAAAAGAGCCCAGCAATGGGCCGGGGCTATTTTTTTGTACGCAGGGAACCCATGGTGAACACAAACAAGTCTTGGCTGGGTCGTCGGTCTCGCAATTTCGGCGTTTGTCGGTGCCGGTTGTCAGGTGGAGAAAAGCGCCAATCCGCTGAGTCCATCCGTGGCCGGTCCGATCGCCGGGGTGACGATTTCGCAGCCCAACCTGCTCGAGCCGGGCCAGGATTGGCAGATTCTGCCGCGCGATCAGCCGGTCCGGCTGATGTTCCAGAACGCCGACACGTCGGGTGCGCGCGCGCTGTTCTACACGCTGGAAGTGGCGTCGGATGCCGAGTTCAAGAACATCGTGTTCACGCGAACCCGCGTCGAGCCCGGCAGCGGCGTGACGACGTTCCAGCTGCCCGACGCGCTGCCGGCCGGCCGCACCTATTGGTGGCGGGTGCGCGCGGAAGACGGCGCCAACGTCGGCGAGTATTCAAAGCCCATGAGCTTTTCCGCCGTGGCCCCGGTCACGCTGACCGCGCCAACGGCCGTCATCGCCGAGCGGCTCGATCACCACGCTCACACCGGAGTTCAGGGTTCGCGCGGGCAACAAGACGGGACCGTCCGAGCGCATCACCTACATGCTGCAGGTCAGCAACAACACCGCGTTCTCGTCGATTGCCGCGACGTTCGTCGTGGATGAGGCCGGAGGGGAAACGGTCGTCGCGCAGAACTATTCGTTCCTCAACGGCCGGACCTACTACTGGCGCGTTCAGGCCAGGGATAGCGGCGAGAGCCGGGCGGTGAGCCCGTGGTCTGCGGTGAAGACATTCTCGGTCAACGTGCCGCTGCCGCCGACGCCACCACCACCTGGAGGTGGCGGTGGCGATGACGATCCGACCGGGCGGTCCCACGGGTGACTGGAATTCGTGCGGATCGACGCCTGGCAAGGCGATTGTGGATTGTGTTCGAGACGCGGTCTATCGCCGCAGCACGCTCGAGAACGCGTTCGATGTCACCAAACGCGTCGCGTGGCTGCTGCGCGGCAAGGGGTACGGGCTGCTGATCAAGCCCGGCGGCGAGAACATCATCACGTGGAAGGGCGACATGTTCTCGATCAGCCGGATCTGCATGCCGAACGGGCAAATTATCAAGATTCTTAGCGACGCAGGTCCGGGCGGTTCAAACGGTGCCGGCTGGAGTGAGTGCTCCGATAAGGGCGATCTCGAGTGCTACGTCGAAGCCAATCGCTACGTGCCGGCAATGCAACCGGAGTGGTGAGCTTGCGAACCCGGACCTGCCATCGAGCAGGTCCGGGTTGAAAGACAGTTAGAAGCGCAGCCGCCCGCCGATGCCGAGCTGGACGCCGCCTACTCTGCAGATCGTCGAACGAATCGAAATCAGCGTTCGCTCCGGCGTATCTGAGGAAGACTCCCGCACCGTAGTTGCGGTGGAGGAAGTAGTTGATGTTGGCGCCGATATTCACACCGGCGGTTCGCGCCCGTTCACGTGTGCTGCCGAGAGTCAGGCTTTGCGTGCCTGTCGGGACCGATGACGTCGTGAAGTCCTGGCTCACGTTGTAGAACACCGGGCCGATCGACAGCACGGCTTCGATCTTGTCGGTGAGGGGGCGGAAGTAAGAGATCAGCAAGCTGGTGCCGACTTCTTTGTGCTTGAGGCCGGTACCCGTCGCCGTGACGTTTGCCGGTCTGTTGATGGCAATGGGGCTTGGAATCGACGCGGCGACCGACGATTCACCTTCGTCGCTGAAGATCGAGACGCCGAGACTGACGCCGAACTGCGCGTTGATGCGATACCCTGCGCTGATGTCGAATAAACCTCCGCCATCGACGCCCTGAGCCGTATTGATGATGGCCGTCTCGCCGTACAGCGGAAAGCTGTTGGTCATTTCGATCGATTCCGACTGGGTTTGCGCGCCGCCGTTGACGTCAACGTAGAACTTGGTGGGAGCCTGCGTTTGAGCTGCCGCGATTGAACTGCCTGCGAGGCAGAATGCCGCCATCAGTGCTGCGCGGGTCGTCAGTTTGTGCATCGATGTCCTCAGTGTGTGTTGATGAAGTGATGTCATGCGGTGTTCACCGTACCGTGCGGTGACGGCGCCCATCGTAACATGATCCGCCGTCAGAATTCTCGACAGGAATCGCGTTTCAGGGTTTACACAAGATCGACTGGCGTTTATTATTGAGCGCGACGTGTACCACTGCGTCGCACCCGCAGCACAATCTGTTTTGTCCAGATCATCAGGAGTGTTCATGCATCAGAGGTTCTTGTTCGCGCTGTGCAGCCTTTCACTCGTCGTACTCGCGTTCGGCTGTTCGGAGTCGCAGCCGCTCACGCCGACTCCTCCGGCGCCCCCGACGACAAGCTCTTCGGACGGCACCACCCTTAAGGTGACCGCGCCATCGCTGGTGTCGCCGCTGAACGACGTGCGACTGGAAGGTTTCACGGCTCCGGCGCTGAATGCCGGTGACGCGCAGTCAACCCAGGGCGCCAGCGTCTCGCCGCAGTACCGGTTCCAACTGCTCAACGCGTCCGGCGGTGTTCTGCAGGATTCCGGGCCGCGGTCGTCGACAAGCTGGACCCCGACGTTCCCGCTCGCGTACGACACGCAATATTTGTGGCAGGTGCGTGCGGAACTCGACGAGGACATCGGCCCTGGTCGTCGCGCAGGATCCTTCCTCAGCGCGAAAGGCAGCTTCCAGCGGGGACAGGAAGTGCTCGACCTGCTCACGACCGGTCAGACCGTTGGCACGCGATCGGCGGCCAGTTCGTCGCGGGCGGCTGGCAGGCCACCTCGAACCAGGACGGCATCGACTACGACATTCCGACCTGCAGCGCGTGCACGGTCGAGTGGGACGTGACGGCATTTGGCAAGAGGGAAGGCGCGGCAGGTCCAGAAGGACCTCAAGTGGCTCGCCATGGGCGACGGCACCGACGTTGGGCAACTTCGGCGCGTTCCGCAATCACCCCTGGAAGATGCACCTCGAGCAGCGCGGTGACGGCAACGGAACCGGCATGAAGCTCATCTGGCGCAACGGCAAGGCCGGCGACGGCGAACCGGGGGACCACGACACGAAGATCGACCGCTGACGGATCATGCGACTGGCGGCAATACGGGCGTCTTCCATTTCGTCGTCACCTGGACGCCGGCGAGCTATCGAGTGATGGGTCGGTGAGATGCAGCCGAACGGGACGGTCGTCGGCATGAAGATCTACTTCAAGGATCGTTCTCGCGGCTGCGTATGCGCCGCCGAATCACCGCATCTCGCTCGGCACCCGCCCGCGGAGCGAAACGCTCGAGGGCACGCAATCTGGAGCAACTTCAAGATCTATCCTGGTCCGCCCCGCTAAGTGTTTCGCGGATCGACCTTCTGAAGACGCGAACCGGAGATGGCCCATTGCGGGCTCTCCGGTTCGTTCTATGTACACTCGATCTTAGAAGAACTTCTTTCCCAGCCCGATCAGTCCCTGCTTCCACGGCGTGCGATGCGAGATGCCGGTCGTCGTCTGGAACTGTTGAAGGTGGCGCACGTACCAGTCGTAGTTCCTGATGAGCGCCTCGCCGGTTCGAGTAGCGGGGCTGGAAGCCCAGCACGCGCTCGGCCCGCTCGATTGACACCCACGAATCAACCGCAGCCGTTTCGTAGACCCATTCGTAGACGGGCGACAGTTTCAGCTTCTCGAGAATCTTGAGGACCGCGATGATCGGGCCGGCCGGCAGCGGCCGCACTTTGCGACCGTGGCCGGCGTGGTCGAGCACCGCCTGAAAGTCGTCGCGCATGCTGCCGTACTCTTTGGCGCCGATGTTGAAGACCGTGTTGACCCGCGAGCGGTTCGCCCGTCATCGTCGCGTAGATCGCGTCACACAGATCCTGCACGTCGAGCAGTTGGTACTTGTTCTGGCCGCGGCCGATCACGGGAAACCCGCTGCCCGAGTGCGCCCAATCGTAGAGAATCGACCAGACCCCCAGCCGCTCGGGCCCGACAAACGTTTTGGGCCGAAGCACAGGCACGCACAGGCCTCGCGCACGAAAGGCATCGCACTCCTGCTCTGCCAGCACCTTCGCCTCGGCGTACGGACCAATCACTTCGATGGCGCTGTCTTCAGCCGCGCCGGAGGCCTTCGTGCCATAGACCGCCGTCGAAGAAATGTGGATGACGCGCGGAACTCTGGTTCTCGGCCGCTGCCTGCAGCACGTTCCGCGTTCCGGTGACGTCGGTGGACATGATCGCGTCTGGCGTGTACGAGGGAAGCGCGGCCGCACCATGGACGACGATGTCGCAGCCCCGCATGGCCTCGCGGAGTGCGGCGGCATCGCGGATGTCTCCGGTGACGGCCCGAATGCGATTCCGCTCCGGGTAGTCGAACGGCGCGATGTCGAACGACACGATCGCATGGCCGCGGTCGAGCAGGTAGCGTATGAGGTTGATGCCGAGGAAGCCGGAGCCGCCGGTGATGAAAACGGCGCGGGTCGTGGTGTCACTCATTCAAGGGCCGCACGATAAAGGGTCACATCGGGAAACGACATCACAGGCGTGAGCTTTGCCAGGACGTCGGGATGCACGCGATCGCGGTCCGGTCGCACCACGACATGCGTGACATGGTAGCGGCGCAGGATGTCGATCGTTTCTTCCGGATTTCGCTTGGCGGATCCGAAGAACCGATCCACATCCCGGGCGCGCTCGGCGCTGCCCACCGCGTACTGTCCCCTTCCCCACCCGAGGACCACGCGCCGATCGGCGGCCACGGTCATCAGGGACGGCGCTGTCGGCCGGTCGTGAAGAATGACGGTCGAGTGGGCGTCCTGGGTCTTCAGATAGTCGGCAATGCTCAACTCGTTGCGGGTCAACGCCGCGAGTGCCGGACGCTCGTTGTCGGTCCACTTGCGCGCCAGGTAGTGAACGGACGAAGGCGTGGACACCACCAGCGTCAACGCGATCGCCGCCGCACCGGCCGCACGATGGGATCGCGCGAACGCCGATAGAGCGCCGGCCGCGAAAATCCACCACACGTAAAGACCGGTTTGATAGAACTGCAACGTGTCGTTGTACGGATCGGTGGCCAGCACGAACGGAATCGCGACGCCTGCGACGACGACCCACGCCAGCAATCGCCACGCTGAGCCGTCCGGCTGCGTTGCGTCTCTGAGCGCCCGCCAGATGCGTGGGGCGCCGAGCCAGCGCACGCCCGGTCCCACCGCCAGGAACATCGCCGTGGCTGCGACGAGAAAGATCGGACGTTGCAGGGCGCCGATCGGCATCGCCGTTTCGGCAAACCGGGAAAAGGCTCCCACCAAGTCCAGCTTGATCAACATACGTTCCGGCAGCACGAACCAGGCGAGCACCAGCGACGATCGCCGATCTTCGGGCGGCAGCGTCAGCACGTTGTAGACAAAGGGGATCGTCAGGAACCCGGTCAAACCGACGACAAACGCGAGCCGGCGCCGGACCGCCCAGTCGTTTCCAGCGAAGACGATCGCGCCACACACACCGGCCATCAGGATGATGTACGCGAACGGCTTGAATTGAAACAGCACCGCAATCAGAAACGCGCCCGCCACCGTCCATCCACTGGCTGGCGCCTCCAGGCACCGCACGAGCGCGTAGAGTGCCGTAAAAAAGAGCGGCAGCGACGGCGTCCACGTGTTGAAGTGAAGCACCTCCATCGTCGGCGCCAGGAAATTCGTCGGCCACAGGACGTAGTCCCACTGCCCCGTTTGTTCCGGCAGCATCCAGGCGGCGAGGTAGGAAAAGTCGCTGCCGACCAGCAGCAACACGACGGCGAGCAACGCGGTCCCGGCCGACGCGAGCCGGCGAACGAGCACGAAGGCGGTCAGCGCGCCCAGCGCCAGAAACGTGGGCCACGCAAACCGGAAATACATCGGCAGGAACCCGACCTCTGCGAACCGGTGCACCATCGTCAGGACGAGCTGAGGATAGTAGGCCGCGTGCAGTCCATGACCGGAATAGAACGACGCTTTCGGTGGAATCGTGTGCGTCGCGTCCGAGGCCCAGGCGGCGTAGTGACTCAGGTCGTACGAATCGTAGTCGCCGTAAACCGTCAAACCTTCAGGCGTCTCGACAAGACGATTCGCAAAGACGATCGCGCCCAGGGCGAATGCCAGTGCCGCGATGGCGATGCACGCGGCGAGATCGTGTCTCGAGGTCCGCGGCGCGTCTGGCCGTCGTTCGGCTCATTGACAGACCTGCACCTCCCAGCGCACAGGCGAGATAAGGAAAAACCTGGATGAGCCCAACGCGCCCTGATCAGCTCAACGAGTACGGGAACGGCGGCACTTCCAAGGCCCATCTGGATGATGGTGCGCTGCAAGGGGTCGATGCCCCGCGTGAGATGCGCACCGAGCGCCAGTCCGGGACCTGCGGTGAAGATGACCCAGGCCACGAGAAAGCGAGCAGGTTCGGGGAGAAACGCGAGGAGCGGATGCAGTACGAGCCAGGCGAGACCGCCTGCCATCGCACCGAGTGTCAAACGTCGCAACAAGACGCGGTATTGTACCGCGTGAAGGCGGGCTGGAACGGTTCGACGTTCTGGGTTCTGAGGTTCTGAGTTCTCTGAAGCCGAACCCAGAACCCAGAACCTCAGAACTCCAGAATCTCGAACCTCAGAACCGTGCTATCGACAAAGCTAACGGCGATAGATCTCGACGTTGAATCCGTCGCTGTTGTCCTGCAGTGCGTCGTCGTTCACGCCCAGATACAACCGGCCGCCGGCTGGACATGTCGATAGGACTTCTGATCGATCCGATGGCGAACGGCCGTCCGTTGCTGATACGCGCAATCAAGCCGCCGACCGCCATCTCGGGCACCGGGTATCTCGCGTTGGGCGGAAAGTCCTTGTTCCCATCGGGACCGGCGGTCATGTTGGCGCCGAAGGTGACGGTGCCATCGACCACGTTGAAGGCCAGGCGTTCTCCGGCATTCACGACGAGCCCTGTGTCGGTCCAGGCGCGATTGGCTTCGACTCTCACGCGGGCCTGCGGATCGCCCGTCCACCCTCCACGTCCGCGACCGCGGCCGGAGGTCGCCGCAGGCGGGTTGTTGTTCGCCGCGGGCGGGTTGACGATGCTGTTGAACACGTTTCGCGCGGGTGGACCGTTGAGGTACAGCCGGGCCACGTCATTGGCGTGATAGTTCGCGCGCCCGGCGGTCGTGTCGAACGTCACCGTGTCGCTCTCCCAGTGATAGACCTTCCCTTTCAGAATGCGGCCATTACGCATCACGAGGGTGTGGCGCTCCAACTCCGGTGGATTACCCGACGTCGGGAGCTGCAGCAATTCGTCCCGCGACGGATCGCCCGCCGCATAGAGAATGACCGCGATATCGCGGACGGGATATGCCCGCTTCTGTCCGTTGGCGACGACGCCCACGTTTGTCCCCGTGTCGTAAAACAACTGTCCTGTATGACGGTCACCGTTGGTCATCACAAATGTCACTTCCGCCGCTGAAGCCACGCTCCCCGCCCCGATGCACAGCGTGACCAGTGTGGCCGCTAAGATTGTCCTCATAAGTCCTCCTGCTAAACGCCCGCACGTGTCGCACGCCGATACACTTCGGCCCGACATCTGATTACAACTGAGTACAACAGCAATTCGCACGCCAGCCGGCGCGCTTGTCAGGAGTTGACTGTGACGGGGGACTTCTTCACGAGCGGTGTCGCCGAAAGGGCTGCTTTGCCCAGATTGCCGAGGATGGTGGGATAGGCCTCGCAGGGTGTCCAGCAATGCGAGCAATGTTCCTCGACGACGTCCTGGCGGAGCTGCCGGCGGCGGTCGCTGTTCCACAACGCCTGCAGGTCGAACTGGCTTTCGCGAAGGTTGCCGATCTTCGCATCCCAGATCGAGCACGCAAAGAGGTTCCAGTACGCGTCGATGAAGCACGAGGACGACAGCGCGCTGCACGGCAGGGGCGACTTGCCGGTCTCGTAGTAGTTTGGAATCAGCGCCTGGTACCGATCCTCGAGAAAGTGCACCGGATGCACAGACGCACCGTTGATTTCGCGATGGCGCTGAACGGCCTCGATGACCTTCGCATGATGCGGTGCGACGCCGCCATAACCGAGGTTCGCGAAGTAATGCCCCGACTCGTGCCCGATGTTCAGATGCAGCTCTTTGCGTGTGAAATCCGGAATCACGCTCTGAATGGCGGCGATCGTCTCGTCGACCTTCGTCGCGTTCTTCTCCATCAGCGTCATGCCGATGACGGTCTGGAAATTCGAACGCTTGATGCCGCGGAGACGGCGAAACGTCTCGATCGCCTTGTCCCAGCTGCCCGGCAGGCCGCGCATTTCCTCGTGCAGCGCCTTCGGGCCGTCCATGCTGATGGTCACCATCAGCCGCCCGACGCCGCGTTCGAGCGTGCGCTCGACCAGTTGAAGGGTCTTGTCGCCGAACCAGCCGGTCGTCGGGAAATTCAGGAGATACAGCGAGCGGCAACTGCGCTGAATGGCCGCGACCACATCGTCGAGGTCGCGCCGCATGAAGAGCTCGCCACCGGTCAGGTGCACCCAGCGGAATTGCGGCTACCGGCTGAAGAACTGCTCCACCTCGTCCGGCGTCATCTCGTTCACGCTCTTCTTCTGCCAGATGTTGCACATCTCGCAGCGGAAATTGCAGTGATACGTGGCGACGAACGTGACCTTGTACGGAAGGGCCGGCGACCGCAGGTTGGCTCCGAGGATCGCCTTTCCCAGACCGATTTGTTTGCTGAGCACTCACTGCTATGTTATCAGCGATGGCCGTGACCGGCAATTGAAATGCCGATAAACAGTTGACCACACAGGCGTAATTCCCTATATTGACCCATTCCAGTGACGACTCGGGCCGTACGATCCGCACACCGCTAGTGTCCACGCCGCAAATCAGCGTTGTTATTCCTACCCGGGATGAGGAAGGCCTGATCGGTACCATTATCGATTCCGTCCGTCCGTACGCCGACGAATTGCTCGTCGATCGATGGACACTCGCGCGACCGGACGCGCGATATCGCCGTCCGAGCGGCGCGCGGGTCGTGCTCGACCGCGGCAAGGGCAAAGGCGACGCCGTCCGCCTGGCGCTTCGACGAGGCCGCCGGCGACATCGTCGTGTTCATCGACGCCGACGGATCGCACGAGCCGAAGGACATCCCAGCGATGGTGGCGCCGATTCAGGCCGGGCAGTTCGACATGGTCGTCGGGTCACGCGGCAAAGGCGGGAGCGACGAACTGCACGGCACGCTGGGCCAGTTCATCCGCTACGTAGGGTCTCAGCTGATCATGCTGGGCATCAACTACCGCTGGAACGTCCGCCTGACCGACAGCCAGAACGGCTTCCGCGCGATTAGCAGCGACGTCGGCAAGCGCCTCGGGCTGACGTCGAATCTCACGACCATCGAGCAGGAAATGCTCATGAAGGCCCTGAAGCAGGGGTTTCGCGTGACGCGAAATTCCCAGCCACGAGTACGAGCGCCAATGGGGCACGTCGAAGGTCGTGGTCTGGAAGCTGTGGTTTGCCTACGTCTGGTCGTTCCTCAGAAATCTCTTCTAGGACCACTGCACGGCCACGCGGTATTTTTCGCGTGGAAAATCTGCACGCGGCCATTTTGATTGTAAATAAACACGATCTCCGCTAAAGTGCGTAGCGGCCGGTGACGACATGACTCATAGAGAGTTCACAGGATGCGCAGGAGTGTGAGATTGCTTTCCGCAAGCGCCATGCTTGCCTCGTTGACAACCTTTGCGGCATGCGGCTCCAAAGCAGAAACACCCACACAGCCCACCGCTCCACCCCCGACCACAACTCAGCAGACCCGGTCAGTCGCGGCGCCCGGGCTCTCGTCGCCCGTTAACGGTACGCAATTGACCGAGTCGGCCGTCATCCTGAAAGCGACGAACGCGGAAACCACGGGCGCCGTGCAGGGCGTCAAGTACCCGCTTCGAATGGTCGGAGCTTGATAGTTTTCCCGAAGGCAGCCGGACCGGATTCAAAGAAGACGTCGAACAGGGCGGCGACACGACGTCGTTTCAGATCAGCGACACGCTGAAGCCGGGTTTCAAATACTACTGGCGCGTGCTCGCTTCGTCGGGCGACCTCACGAGCGAGTGGTCGGCAACCGGATCGTTCGTAACCCTGAACAAGGGCTACGTGCGAGGCCAGGAGGTCTACGACCCGCTCACCGGCGGCGAGACCGTTGGCGCGCGGATTGGCGGGACGTTCGTCGCCAATCAGGGCTGGAAGGCGACCAACACCAGCGATGGCATCGACTACGACATCCCCACCTGCAGTGCCTGCACGGTGGAATTTGATGTGACCGACTTTGGAAAGAAAGTGGGCGCGCCCCTGAGCAAGGATTTGAAGTGGCTCTCGATGGGCGACGGCTCGACATGGGGCGACTTCAGCGTGTTCCGCAATCACCCCTGGAAAATGCACCTCGAACAGCGCGGCGACGGCGACGGGACCGGGATGAAGCTCATCTGGCGGAACGGTCGGGAGGGTGGTGGCGATCCTGGCGATCATGAGGGCCGCATCGAGCCGACGATGAACTGGCGATCGGGTGCCGTCTTCCATTTCACGATCACGTGGACGCAGACGAGCTACGAGGTCTGGGTCGGGGAAGTGAACGCCGACGGGTCGCTCTCGGGCAACCGTATCTGGTTCCAGGGAGGCTTCGCACGCGCCTATGCCCCGCCGAATCATCGGGTGTCGATCGGCACGCGGTCTCGCAGCGAAACGATTTTCGGGCTCTTCCGGAACGTCAGAATCTACCCGGGGCCGCCGCGGCCACGGTAGATGATCGGCGAGTCACGCGCTTCGACGGCGGCGGGTCTCGAGCACGATGATGGTTCGTTCTTCGGGTGTGACGTCGCGAGAGACGCGGGCAGTCCGGAGAATGGCCGCGACCGCATCGAGCGTTTTCCGTTCGGGCTCGGATACCCCCTTCTGTGCCAGAAGATCGCGGATATCGAGCTCCAGTTGCGAAATCGGGTACCGGCGGCTCGAGCGCAATCAGGCAGCGACCGTTGCCAATGGGCACGAGCTGCACGCCCGGCAAGCGGCGGAGGGCGCGCGCTTCCGGGACGATGATGATCGATCGATTGCCATAGGGGGCGATCTCCGCCGCTGGCTTGCGCGCGATAGCCAGCGCCTTGCCGCGGCGCTCGACGAGCCTCACAATCGCGCGTCCGAGATCGGTGTCGGCTGCGCTCAAGGTCGCGAGAATGTCTTCAGGAAGGGTGACGGTAACCGCGCGAGCCGGCCGGCCGTACTTCTTGGGCCGTCCTCGTCCTTGCGTCGCCAACAGGGGTACAGAACGCATGCGGCCCAGATTCTAGCGCGCGTCATATTGTTTTCGCCGCGAAAATTGTTTCTCCGGCCATTTAGCTTGTAAATATCCTTGAAGTCCAGTAGAGTCCCCGCCTTACGTGAGGTGATCGACAGATGAGGCGAGAACCAGGCACCCCGCGGTCGTTCGGTCTTTCCGTCGGCGGCGCGCTGTGTGTGGGTGCGGCCATTCTGGTCTGGCGCCATGTGTCCGGCGGCATCGCAGCGACGGTCGAAGCGCTCGGGTTGATGCTCGTCATCCTGGCGCTCACCTTTCCTCTCGTTCTCAAACGGCCGAGTGTTCTGTGGTGGCGTTTCTCGCAGGCGCTTGCCGCTGTGAATGCCCGCATCGTTCTTACCCTGCTCTTCCTCGTGGCGCTGGTTCCCATGTCGTTGTTGTGGCGGATCGTTGGCAAGGATCCGCTCACCCGGCGCCGGAGTCAGTGGATGGGGTGGACGCCGTATCCCTCGCGGTATCGCAACCGCATGCACTATCAACGAATGTATTGAGTCGCAGAGCGAGATGGGACACACCCGAGTCCTGGCGGAGTTCTGGCGGTTCCTGCGCGAGGAACAGAAATACTGGCTCATCCCGATCGCGCTGGTGTTCCTGTTGTTCGCCTTCCTGCTCGTGTTCTCGTCGTCGAGTCCGCTTGGACCGTTTCTCTATCCGCTGTTCTGAATGGCGAAACGCATTCTGGGCATCTCCGCCTACTATCATGATTCGGCGGCGTGTCTGGTTGAAGACGGCCGTATCGTCGCCGCGGCGCAGGAAGAGCGCTTCACGAGAGTAAGCACGACGCCGAGTTTCCGACACACGCGGTCGATTACTGCCTGAGCGCGGCCGGTATCAGCGCGAGCCAGCTCGATCTCGTCGGGTTTTACGAAAAGCCGCTCGTCAAGTTCTCGCGGCTGCTCGAAACCTACATCGCCTGTGCGCCACGCGGGATTCGGTCGTATCTGGCGCGCGCTGCCGCTGTGGCTGAGCGACAAGCTCCTGATCCATGACGACATCCGCTCGCGACTCGACGGCTACGCGGGCGAGATTCTGTTCGGCGAGCACCACGAATCGCATGCGGCGTCGGCCTTCTACCCGTCGCCATTCGAAGACGCGGCCGTTGTCACCATCGACGGCGTCGGCGAGTGGGCGACATCCTCGATAGGGGCGGGCCGGGGCCACGAGATCGAGATGCTGCACGAGATGCGGTTCCCGCATTCGCTGGGCCTGCTCTACTCTGCGTTCACCTACTTCACCGGTTTCAAGGTGAATTCCGGCGAGTACAAAGTGATGGGCCTTGCCCCGTATGGGAAGCCGGCCTACGTCAAGCTCATCCGGGATCACCTGATTGACATCCGCGACGATGGCAGCCTGTGGATGAACATGGAGTACTTCACCTATCCGCACGCGCTCACCATGACAGGCAGCGCGTTCGAGAGACTGATCGGCGGACCAGCGCGTCAGCCGGAGACCCCTCTGACCCAGCGCGAGCTCGATCTGGCGCGTTCCGTCCAGGACATCACCGAAGAGGTCATGCTCAAGATGGCCCGTTTTGCCCATCGTGAGACCGGGTTGAGGGACCTGTGTCTCGCCGGCGGCGTCGCGTTGAACTGCGTCGGCAACGGACGCATCCTGCGGGAAGGGCCCTTCGACGAAATCTGGATCCAGCCGGCGGCCGGCGACGCCGGTGGCGCACTCGGCGTGGCGCTGGCTCTCTGGCATCGGTATCTGGGCGAGCCGCGTACGAGCCCCGAGCGTCTGGGGACATGGCAGCGCCGGCCCGCGGTTTCTTCAGCCGGCTCTCCACCGGCGTATGCCGATGGCATGAACGGCGCCAGCCTCGGGCCGGAATACAGCGACGCCGACATCGCGCAGTTTCTCGACGAGCACGGCTACCGCGCTCGCCGCGTCGAGCCGTCTGCGCTGGCAGACGAAGTAGCCGCGTTGATCGCTTCGGAAAAAGTTGTCGGGTTGTTTCAAGGCCGAATGGAGTTCGGTCCGCGTGCGCTCGGCAACCGATCGATTATTGGCGACGCCCGATCGCCCAACATGCAGTCGGTGATGAACCTGAAGATCAAGTTCCGCGAATCCTTCCGTCCGTTTGCGCCCTCGGTGCTGCGCGAGCACGTGCACGACTGGTTCGAGCTCGATGACGAAAGCCCGTACATGCTGCTCGTGGCGGACGTTCAAGGCGCCAGGCGTTTACCGCGAACGGGGGCCGAGGCGACCGGCCTGCAAAGCGTGAACGAGCCGCGCTCGCTTATCCCCGCCGTGACGCACGTGGACTACTCGGCTCGAATCCAGACCGTGCGGCGAGAGACTCATCCCCTGTACTACGACATCATCGAAGCATTTCGCCGTCGCACCGGCTGCCCGGTGATCGTCAACACGTCGTTCAACGTGCGCGGTGAGCCGCTCGTCTGCACGCCCGAGGACGCATATCGGTGTTTCATGCGCACCAACATGGACGCGCTCGTACTGGAAAACTTCATTCTCGAGAAAGCCGAACAACAGCCCATTCCTTCAGAGGACGTATGGCAGCGGGAATTCGCTCTCGACTGATACGCCTCGCCTTCTCGACGGTCCTCCTGGTGGCGCTGCTCGGCGTGACCGAGCTTGGTGCACGCTGGATATATCACGACGCCTTGCAGCCGAATCCAAAAGTTGTGCGCAACCGGCTGAGATATCGCGACCGCAATTTCGGGCCGAAGCGGCCCAATCGCTATCGCATCATCATCATCGGCGATTCCTTCACGTTTGGTGCCGGCATCGAAGAACACGACAGGTTTTCCAACGTGATCCAGACGCGTCTCGGAGCCGGGTACGAAGTGTTGAACTTCGGCACCGCCGGGCACAATCTGCCCCACCACCTCTACACATTGGACCGCGCGCTGGAATACAAGCCGGACTATCTGCTGTTGCAGCTCTATGAAAACGATTTCGAGACGCGCACGATGCATCGGCCCGTCGCCCACACGCTGCGGGACGATACCGAACGAGAATTGCAGCGGTCGTTCGTGTTGTATCGCCTCATCAGCACCGCCTCCGTGAGACTCCAGGAGGCCCTTGGCCTTTCCGAGGAATACACACACTACATGGCGAGTCATCTGAAGGACCCCAACTCGCCTGATGCCTGCGAGGCGTTCGGGATGCTGACGACGTTTGTCACCAAGGCGAAAGCAGCCCATGTGCCCGTGGGCACCGTCATCTTTCCGGCACTCTGGGTGCTGAAACCCGGAGGCCGTGACTATCCGTTTGACTACCTGCACGAGCACGTGCGCGCGATTTGCCAGGAGCAGGCGATTCGCTGCCTCGACCTGTTCGGGGAATTCGCCCGCGACGAGAACCCCCGGCACTTATGGGTCAATTCGTTCGATGCCCACCCAAACGCCGAAGCGAACCATCGCGCGGCACGTGAAATTCTGAGCACCTTCAGCCCCGTGTGGAAGCACTGAACCAGAGACGGCCGGCAGGCCAGGTGTTTTGACCCTTCCAGTTCCCCCGGTTCCGGCGGCCCTGGAGGCCCCGTATAAAGGCCCCCTGATGGGCTATAATCACTGAGCGCATGGCAGTTATCACGCTGGTCCGGCCACCGTTGCTGGTGCCGACCTGGTCTGATTCGGGTCCCATGACGCCGCCCATTGGTCCAGCCTATCTGGCGGCAAGTCTGAGGCAAGCCGGTCATACCCCACGAATCATCGATGGTCTGGGCGAGAACCCGTTCGAGGTGACCTCGCTCTTCGACAACAAGGTCACCGCGATTGGCCTGAGGAGCGAGGAGATCGTCGAGCGGATCGAGCCCGACACCGACCTCATCGGGGTCAGCTGCATGTTTTCGCAGGACTGGCCCGAAGTCGCACGCCTCATTCGCCTGGCCCGGAAACGGTTTCCGAGCATCCCCATCGTCGCCGGCGGCGAACACATCACCGCTGTGCCCGATTTCACCCTGGAGTCCACGCCGGAAGTCGATGCGTGCGCGATCGGCGAGGGCGAGGAAACCATCGTCGATCTGGCCAATGCGATCGAGCGCGGCGCCAGCTTTTGACGGCATCCCCGGACTGGTGATCAGGAGCGACGGCGGCACGCGATCCACGGGTCCGCGCAACCGGATCCGGAATATCGACGACATTCCGCTGCCCGCGTGGGATCTCGTTCCCCTCGACCACTATCTGGATCACGGGCTGGGTTACGGCGTCGATCGCGGCCGCAGCATGCCGATGCTGGCGACGCGCGGGTGTCCGTACGAATGCACGTTCTGCTCGAACCCCGAGATGTGGACGACGCGGTGGATCGCGCGGAATCCAACGAAAGTGCTCGACGAGATGCGGCTGTACCAGGAGCGGTACGGTGCGACCAACTTCGATTTCTACGATCTCACCGCGATTGTGAAGCGCAGCTGGATCATCGAGTTCACGCAGATGATCCTCGACAAGAAGTTGCAGTTCACCTGGCAGCTGCCGAGCGGCACGCGATCCGAGGCCATCGACGGCGAGGTCAGCCGCCTGCTCTACGAGTCGGGCTGCCGCAACATGAGCTATGCCCCGGAAAGCGGCTCACCCGAGGTGCTCAAGCGCATCAAGAAGGTCGTCAAGCTCGATCGGCTCGAGAAGTCGGTTCGGGGCGCCGTCAACAGCAAGCTGAACGTGAAGCTCAACATCATCATGGGCTTCCCGAACGAGTCGACCAAAGAGCTGCGCCAGACGATCAGCTTCCTGTTCAGGATGGGATTGGCCGGGGTGCACGACATGAGCATCTCGATCTTCTCGCCCTACCCCGGTTCGGAGCTGTATCACGACCTGCGGAAGTCGGGAAAGATTCCAGAGCTCTCGGATGAGTACTTCCTCGGACTGGGTGCCTATAAGGACTTCTCAGCGCCGGTGTCGTTCACCGAAGGCCTGAGCCCCGCAAGCTGAACGCCTACCGAATCATCGGGTTCCTCGTGTTTTACGGCACCGAGTACGCCGTACGTCCATGGCGTCTCGTGCGGCTGATCCAGAACCTGGTGCAGCATCGCCAGGAATCGCGCCTCGATAAGTCGCTGCAAGACCTCGCCCACCGCATCCGCAACAAACGCCCCGGGCGGACCGCCGACCGCGCGGGCGCGACTGCCTGATACAGATGTGACGAGACAACGCTCCTTGTTAATTCTGGCCGCGATTGTTGCGGTGGGGGCCGCCTTTCGTTTTTACAACCTCGCGTGGGGGGCTCCGGACTACCACTTCCACATGGACGAGCACTTCGTGATCGGCCCGGCCGACACGCTTAGGCGCGACGTGCGTGCGGCCGCGATGGGATCGAAGTTTTTCATGTACTCGCCCGATGATGATGTACCTGATCAACATCGTCAGAGGAGTGTATGAAGCGCTCATCCAACCGATCGATTTGGACGTCCCGCGCGATCAGGTCAGCTACACGGTGTTGAGCCGTGCGATTGCCGCGACGTTTGGCACGGCGACGATTCTCGTCACGTACGCGATTGCCGCGCGTATCGGCGGCCGCCTGGCGGGTCTACTTGTGGGCATTTTTCGTCGCCTGCGCTGTGTCTCCATCTCCGCGATTCGCATTTCGCCACCACCGACATGCCGATGGTCTTCTTCTGCATGGTGACGCTGTGGTGCCGATCCGGGTTGCCGAACGAGCCACGTGGCCCTGGCTCATCGCGGCCGGCGCATCGGTCGGTGCGGCTGTGGCATCGAAATACACGGGCTCATTTCTCGGCACGGTGGGCATCGCGTATTTCCTGGCACCGGTTCGACCCCTGCAGATCCAGCCGGTTCGAGCATGGGTTGTCTGGGTGCTGCGGGGACTCATTCCGATCGCCGCGGCGATTGTGAGCTTCTTTCTGCTGGACCCGCTGGTGTGGTGGTATCCCAAGAAATTCATGCTCGATTTTCGGCAGCAGGTAATTGAACCCCTTACCGGCGTGACACAGCCGATCTTCTTCGCGCAGTTCGCCGATATTGGCAGCCCGCGGGTCTATTGGTTCACCAACCTCCTCTGGTGGAGCCTCGGTCCGGCTCTCGAAATACTGGGCTGGCAGGGTTCGTGTGGCTGCTCGGTACGCCGCGACAAGATATGCCGCCGTTGCGGCTTCGTTCCCCATCATCT